>NZ_JOII01000115.1 GCF_000719955.1 Streptomyces albidoflavus | reverse complement strand
GACGGTCCACACGTCCTGGGGGCCGAAGCCGTAGAGGGGCTGGGAGTTGGCGAGGAGGTGGAGGACGGTGTGGTGTTCGATGGCGACGCCCTTGGGGCGCCCCGTGGAGCCTGAGGTGTAGATGACGTAGGCGAGGTCGTCCGGGGTGACCGTGGTGCTGGGTGCGGTTGTCGGCTGGTGGGCGAGGGTTTCGCGTTCGGTG
>NZ_JOII01000114.1 GCF_000719955.1 Streptomyces albidoflavus | reverse complement strand
GGGTGGAGTTGACCGGTACTAATAGGCCGAGGGCTTGTCCTCAGTTGCTCGCGTCCACTGTGTTGGTTCTGAAACCACGAACACCAACCACACACCCATCTCGGTGGGTTGTGGTTGCTGGTGTGTTTCGTAGTGTTTCGGTGGTCATAGCGTGAGGGAAACGCCCGGTTACATTCCGAACCCGGAAGCTAAGCCTTACAGC
>NZ_JOII01000113.1 GCF_000719955.1 Streptomyces albidoflavus | reverse complement strand
CACCGAACGCGAAACCCTCGCCCACCAGCCGACAACCGCACCCAGCACCACGGTCACCCCGGACGACCTCGCCTACGTCATCTACACCTCAGGCTCCACCGGCCGCCCCAAGGGCGTCGCCATCGAACACCACACCGTCCTCCACCTCCTCGCCAACTCCCAGCCCCTCTACGGCTTCGGCCCCCAGGACGTGTGGACCGTC
>NZ_JOII01000112.1 GCF_000719955.1 Streptomyces albidoflavus | reverse complement strand
GGGTGGAGTTGACCGGTACTAATAGGCCGAGGGCTTGTCCTCAGTTGCTCGCGTCCACTGTGTTGGTTCTGAAACCACGAACACCAACCACACACCCATGCATGGGTGGTGGTTGCTGGTGTGTTTCGTAGTGTTTCGGTGGTCATAGCGTGAGGGAAACGCCCGGTTACATTCCGAACCCGGAAGCTAAGCCTTACAGCGCCGATG
>NZ_JOII01000111.1 GCF_000719955.1 Streptomyces albidoflavus | reverse complement strand
CGACCCGTCCCCGCCCTTCCGTCTCGTCGGCGTCGTCCCGCCGGTGGGAGGAGAAAAGACAGGCCGTCGCCCATTGCTCTTTGTGGCGACCTGAAGCGACGACGGTGGTGACTGTGGAGAGGCCCTGTATCGGTGACGGCCTCTTCCCACCCTCCGGCGGTTGGCCGCGTACGAGACCGTGGGGTGGGGTCGTGTCGGGGTGCCCCCGC
>NZ_JOII01000110.1 GCF_000719955.1 Streptomyces albidoflavus | reverse complement strand
CGACCCGTCCCCGCCCTTCCGTCTCGTCGGCGTCGTCCCGCCGGTGGGAGGAGAAAAGACAGGCCGTCGCCCATTGCTCTTTGTGGCGACCTGAAGCGATGACGGTGGTCACTGTGGAGAGGCCCTGTATCGGTGACGGCCTCTTCCCACCCTCCGGCGGTTGGCCGCGTACGAGACCGTGGGGTGGGGTCGTGTCGGGGTGCCCCCGC
>NZ_JOII01000109.1 GCF_000719955.1 Streptomyces albidoflavus | reverse complement strand
CCCTCGGGTGTGGTGCGGGCGTTCGATGCGGGTGCGGATGGGTTTGTGCCGGGGGAGGGGGTGGTGTCGGTGGTGGTGAAGTCGTTGGGTGCGGCGTTGCGTGATGGTGATCGGGTGCGGGGTGTGGTGCGGGGGAGTGCGGTGGATCCGATTGAGGTGGAGGGGTTGTCGCGGGCGTGGCGTCGGTTCACGGGGCGTTCGCAGTTCTGTGCGTTGGGGTCGGTGAAGTCGAATATCGGGCATTTGGAGCCGGCTGCGGGGTTGGCGGGGTTGGTGAAGGTGTTGTTGGCGATGGAGCATGGGGTGGTTCCGGGTTCGTTGCATGTGCGGCGGCCGAATGATCACATCCGGTTCGAGGATTCGCCGTTCTTTCTGGTGGATCGTGC
>NZ_JOII01000108.1 GCF_000719955.1 Streptomyces albidoflavus | reverse complement strand
GGGTCATGGGGGTCGGACGAGTGGTCTGACGGTGCCCAGTGGTGGGGGTCAGGGTGAGGTGGTGGTGGCGGCGTTGGTGGATGCGGGGGTGTCGCCGGATTCGTTGGGTGTGGTGGAGGCGCATGGGACGGGGACGGGGTTGGGGGATCCGATTGAGGTGGAGGGGTTGTCGCGGGCGTGGCGTCGGTTCACGGGGCGTTCGCAGTTCTGTGCGTTGGGGTCGGTGAAGTCGAATATCGGGCAT
>NZ_JOII01000107.1 GCF_000719955.1 Streptomyces albidoflavus | reverse complement strand
GGGTCATGGGGGTCGGACGAGTGGTCTGACGGTGCCCAGTGGTGGGGGTCAGGGTGAGGTGGTGGTGGCGGCGTTGGTGGATGCGGGGGTGTCGCCGGAGTCGTTGGGTGTGGTGGAGGCGCATGGGACGGGGACGGGGTTGGGTGATCCGATTGAGGTGGAGGGGTTGTCGCGGGCGTGGCGTCGGTTCACGGGGCGTTCGCAGTTCTGTGCGTTGGGGTCGGTGAAGTCGAATATCGGGCAT
>NZ_JOII01000106.1 GCF_000719955.1 Streptomyces albidoflavus | reverse complement strand
GATGAGCGTCGTGAGGTGTTGCTGGATCTGGTGCGTGGTCAGGTTGCGGTGGTGTTGGGGCATGCGGGTGTGCAGTCGGTGGATCCGGGGCGTGCGTTTCAGGATCTGGGTTTTGATTCGTTGACCGCGGTGGAGTTGCGGAACCGGTTGGGGAAGTCGACGGGGTTGCGGTTGCCGGCGACGGTGGTGTTCGACTATCCGACGGTCAACGCGTTGGTGGGGTATCTGCTGGAGGAGTTGTTCGG
>NZ_JOII01000105.1 GCF_000719955.1 Streptomyces albidoflavus | reverse complement strand
CCCGAGAGGGTGAGTACAAAGGAAGCGTCCGTTCCTTGAGAACTCAACAGCGTGCTAAAAGTCAACGCCAGATATGTTGATACCCCGACCGGCCAGGTTTCTGGCTGGTTGAGGTTCCTTTGAAATACAACAGCGAGGACGCTGTGTGCGACAGGGACTATTCCTCCTTGTCGCACCGCTCTCATGTCTGTTGCACCGGATTACCGGTACACATTCACGGAGAGTTTGATCCTGGCTCAGGACGAACGCT
>NZ_JOII01000104.1 GCF_000719955.1 Streptomyces albidoflavus | reverse complement strand
CGCCCGGAGGAAAGCCCGAGAGGGTGAGTACAAAGGAAGCGTCCGTTCCTTGAGAACTCAACAGCGTGCTAAAAGTCAACGCCAGATATGTTGATACCCTGACCGGCCAGGTTCCTGGCTGGTTGAGGTTCCTTTGAAATACAACAGCGAGGACGCTGTGTGCGGCAGGGACTATTCCTCCTTGTCGCACCGCTCTCATGTCTGTTGCACCGGATTACCGGTACACATTCACGGAGAGTTTGATCCTGGCTCAGGACGAACGCT
>NZ_JOII01000103.1 GCF_000719955.1 Streptomyces albidoflavus | reverse complement strand
TGGCCGACGAGTTCGCGGAACATGGACGGGGTCTGGCTGAGGAGGGTGACCTTCTCCTGTGTGAGGAGGTGCCACATGGCTTCGGGGTTGCGGGCGGTGTCGTGGGGGACGATGACGGCTCGTGCGCCGGTGGTGAGTGCGCCCCAGAGTTCCCAGAGTGGAGCCTGAGGTGTAGATGACGTAGGCGAGGTCGTCCGGGGTGACCGTGGTGCTGGGTGCGGTTGTCGGCTGGTGGGCGAGGGTTTCGCGTTCGGTGTTGAGGTCGATGACCTGGATGTCTGCCGGGGCCGGCTGGGTGTGGTGGTGGGTGATGAGGAGGCGGGCGCCGGAGTCTTCGAGCATGTAGGTGAGCCGGTCGGCCGGGTAGGCCGGGTCCA
>NZ_JOII01000102.1 GCF_000719955.1 Streptomyces albidoflavus | reverse complement strand
GTCTGATGCTGGTTGCTCATGGGTGGAACGTTGACTATTCGGCACTGTCGGTCTGCTTGGACTGTGAGTACTGCTTCGGCGTGGAAAACAGTTCAGGGGGTTGAGGGTGTCGGGCACGCTGTTGGGTGTCTGAGGGAGCGGCCACGATGTGGCTGTTCCTTCGGTTGCCGGCCCCGGTATAGGTCCACGTGATGTGGGTTGTGACGGGTGGTTGGTCGTTGTTTGAGAACTGCACAGTGGACGCGAGCATCTGTGGCCAAGTTTTTAAGGGCGCACGGTGGATGCCTTGGCACC
>NZ_JOII01000101.1 GCF_000719955.1 Streptomyces albidoflavus | reverse complement strand
CTGGGTTGATAGGCCGGATATGGAAGCCCTGTAAGGGGTGGAGTTGACCGGTACTAATAGGCCGAGGGCTTGTCCTCAGTTGCTCGCGTCCACTGTGTTTGTTCTCAGGTAACGAACAGTTGTGCCGGCTGAACAGCTGCACTACTCAATTGAATAGTGTGCTTGTTCGCTGCCCTGTTCGTTCCTCGCTTCGGCGAGGAATCTGAAAGGGTTTCGGTGGTCATAGCGTGAGGGAAACGCCCGGTTACATTCCGAACCCGGAAGCTAAGCCTTACAGCGCCGATGGTACTGCAGGGGGGACCCTGTGGG
>NZ_JOII01000100.1 GCF_000719955.1 Streptomyces albidoflavus | reverse complement strand
CAGGGTTCGCAGCGTGCGGGGATGGGCCGGGAGTTGTACGAGCGTTTCCCGGTGTTCGCGGAGGCGCTGGACGCGGTGGTGGCCCGTCTGGACACGGGGCTGGAGCGTTCGCTGCGGGAGGTGCTGTTCGCGGAGGAGGGCTCCGGGGCGGCGGCGCTGCTGGACGTGACCGGGTACACGCAGCCGGCGCTGTTCGCGGTGGAGGTGGCGCTGTTCCGGCTGGTGGAGTCGTGGGGTGTCGCGCCGGAGTTCGTGGCGGGGCATTCGGTCGGCGAGATCGCGGCGGCGCACGTGGCGGGGGTCTTCTCGCT
>NZ_JOII01000099.1 GCF_000719955.1 Streptomyces albidoflavus | reverse complement strand
GGTGCCAAGGCATCCACCGTGCGCCCTTAAAAACTTGGCCACAGATGCTCGCGTCCACTGTGCAGTTCTCAAACAACGACCAACCACCCGTCACAACCCGCCGAAGCAGACCTATACCGGGGCCGGCAACCGAAGAAGCAGACCAAACTGGCCGCTCCCTCAGACACCCAACAGCGTGCTCGGCCCAGCCGACCCATGACCTTGCGTTCCACGCCGAAGCAGTACTAGCAAAACCATCGAATCCACTGTGCCGAATAGTCAACGTTCCACCCATGAGCAACCAGCATCAGACATTCGCTGATGAACTGGCCTCTGGACCACCAAGCCCGAGGGCCGGCAGTCAAGA
>NZ_JOII01000098.1 GCF_000719955.1 Streptomyces albidoflavus | reverse complement strand
AGGTCGAACTCGTTGTACGCCCAGTGCGGCGACCACAGGGTGACCGCGATCGGCTCCTTCTTGGCGTACGCACGCTTCAGCTCGGCCAGCATCGCCGGCGTCGAACCGTCGACGACCTTGAACTCCTTGTCGAGCCCGTACTCCTTGAGCACCTTGCTCTTCAGCAGCTGCATCTCACCGGCACCCGGCTCGATACCGACGATCCGGCCCTTGAACTTGTCCGCCTGACCCTTCAGGTCCTCCATCGACTCGATCCCCTTCACATACGAGGGAACCGCGATCTCCAGAGAGGTCGGGCCGTACCACGAACCCATGTCCTCCAGCTTGTCGCCGTACTTCTTCCAGTACGACTC
>NZ_JOII01000097.1 GCF_000719955.1 Streptomyces albidoflavus | reverse complement strand
ATTTTGACTTGGTCGTCGGCGCGGCCGAGGTGTTCGAGGGTGCCGTCGGGGAGCCAGCGTGCGAGGTCGCCCGATCGGTACATGATTTCGCCGGGTACGCCGGTGGGGACGGGGTTGCCGTGGGGGTCCAGGAGGCGGACCTGGTAGCCGGGCAGGGGGCGTCCGGCGGGCAGGCGTCCGCCCTGTGCAAGGTGGCCGGCGGTGATCACCTGGTGGGTGACGTGGACCGTGGTTTCCGTGATCCCGTACATGTTGATCAGCTGGGTGGAGGCGTCCGGGTAGCGGTCGAACCAGGGCTGGACGTGCTTCGGTTCCAGTGCCTCACCGCCGAAGACGATCCACCGCAGGTCGGGAAGGTCGCTCTGGCTGGTCTCCGCCGCCTGGCCGACGAGTTCGCGGAACATGGACGGGGTCTGGCTGAGGAGGGTGACCTTCTCCTGTGTGAGGAGGTGCCACATGGCTTCGGGGTTGCGGGCGGTG
>NZ_JOII01000096.1 GCF_000719955.1 Streptomyces albidoflavus | reverse complement strand
GTGAGCGGGAGCGGGTGGTGCGGGAGTGGGCCGGGACCGAGGGCGTCGCCCCCTGGCCGGGAACCCTCCACAGCCAGGTCGCCGAACGGGCCGCCGAACGTCCCGACACGATCGCCGTGGTCTGCGGCGAAGACGCGCTCACCTACGGCGAACTGGATCGCTCCGCCAACCAGCTCGCCCACCACCTGATCTCCCTCGGCGCGGGCCCCGGCCACCTGGTCGGCCTCTCCGTCGAACGCAGCACCGACATGGCCGTCGGCCTGCTCGGCATCATGAAGGCCGGCGCGGCCTACCTGCCGTTGGACCCGGCCTACCCGGCCGACCGGCTCACCTACATGCTCGAAGACTCCGGCGCCCGCCTCCTCATCACCCACCACCACACCCAGCCGGCCCCGGCAG
>NZ_JOII01000095.1 GCF_000719955.1 Streptomyces albidoflavus | reverse complement strand
CACCGCCCGCAACCCCGAAGCCATGTGGCACCTCCTCACACAGGAGAAGGTCACCCTCCTCAGCCAGACCCCGTCCATGTTCCGCGAACTCGTCGGCCACGGACCGGGCACCGACGCCCTCGACGCCGACGTGCAGGGTCTCCCTGATCTGCGGTGGATCGTCTTCGGTGGTGAGGCGCTGGAACCGAAGCACATCCAGCCCTGGTTCGACCGCTACCCGGACGCCCGCACCCAGCTGATCAACATGTACGGGATCACGGAAACCACGGTCCACGTCACCCACCAAGTACGTCGCCGGCAACGGACTCGCACGCGGCTACCTCCACCGCCCCCAACTCACCGCCGAACGCTTCACCGCCAACCCCCACCACGACATCGGCACCAGCACCGGCATCACCACCGGTACGCGTATGTACCGATCGGGCGACCTCGCACGCTGGCTCCCCGACGGCACCCTCGAACACCTCGGCCGCGCCGACGACCAAGTCAAAAT
>NZ_JOII01000094.1 GCF_000719955.1 Streptomyces albidoflavus | reverse complement strand
GCCGGCGATGCTGGCCGAGCTGAAGCGTGCGTACGCCAAGAAGGAGCCGATCGCGGTCACCAAGTGGCTCAAGGACTTCAAGATGTCCGAGGAGCAGCTGACCAGCCTTGAGGCGGAGATCCAGGGCGCGGACAAGGGCAAGGAGCAGGACGCCGTCCGCGCCTGGCTCAAGGACCAGCCCAAGGCCCTGGACACGTGGGCCCCGGTCTCCGGCGGCGACAACGCCGACATCGGCAAGGGCCGTGAGATCAACGTCGGCTACATCCCGTGGGACGAGGGCATCGCCTCCACTTTCCTGTGGAAGGAGATGCTGGAGCAGCGCGGTTTCAAGGTGAACGCTCAGCAGTACGAGGCGGGTGCCTTGTACACGGGTATGGCCAACGGTGAGATCGACTTCGAGACCGATTCCTGGCTTCCGACCACGCATGAGTCGTACTGGAAGAAGTACGGCGACAAGCTGGAGGACATGGGTTCGTGGTACGGCCCGACCTCTCTGGAGATCGCGGTTCCCTCGTATGTGAAGGGG
>NZ_JOII01000093.1 GCF_000719955.1 Streptomyces albidoflavus | reverse complement strand
AGGCCGCTGTTCTCGAAGTAGTCGACGGCGGGGAAGCAGTCGGCGAGGCGGCGGGTGTCGACGAGGACGACGGCGCCGATGGCGCCGCGGACGAGGTCGTCCCACATGAACCAGAAGCGGTCCTGTCCGGGGGTGCCGAAGAGGTAGAGGATGAGGTCCTGGTCGAGGGTGATGCGGCCGAAGTCCATGGCGACGGTGGTGGTGGTCTTGTCGCCGGTGTGGGTGAGGTCGTCGATGCCGGCGGATGCGCTGGTCATGACGGCCTCGGTGCGCAGCGGGTTGATCTCCGATACGGCTCCCACGAACGTGGTCTTGCCCACGCCGAAGCCGCCCGCCACCACGATTTTCGCGCTGGTGGTGGAGCGGGCCGCTCCGCCGTTAGAGCTTGCGAAGTCCACTGAGCACCCTTTCGAGCAGTGTCACGTCTGGCTGGCCCCCGGCGTTCTCGTCGCCGCCGGGCTGATGGATGGCGACAAGCCCGGCCTCCGCCAAGTCGGCGACAAG
>NZ_JOII01000092.1 GCF_000719955.1 Streptomyces albidoflavus | reverse complement strand
GGTGGCCGGTGGTGTGACGGTGATGTCGACGCCGACGACGTTCGTGGAGTTCTCGCGTCAGGGTGGTCTGTCGGCGGACGGGCGGTGCCGTTCGTTCGCGGACTCGGCTGACGGTGTGGGCTGGTCCGAGGGTGTGGGCATGGTGGTGCTGGAGCGTCTCTCCGACGCCCGGCGCAACGGTCATCGCGTACTGGCGGTGGTGCGTGGTTCGGCGGTGAACCAGGACGGTGCGTCGAACGGTCTGACGGCGCCCAACGGTCCCTCCCAGCAGCGGGTCATCCGCCAGGCTCTGGCGAGCGGTGGTCTGTCGGCCGGAGATGTCGATGTCGTGGAGGCGCACGGTACGGGGACGACGCTGGGTGACCCGATCGAGGCGCAGGCACTCCTGGCCACGTACGGGCAGGAGCGTGAGGAGGGCCGGCCGCTCTGGCTCGGTTCGGTGAAGTCGAACCTCGGGCACACGCAGGCTGCCGCCGGTGTGGCGGGTGTGATCAAGATGGTGATGGCGATGCGTCACGGCAGGCTGCCGCGCACGCTGCATGTGGATGCTC
>NZ_JOII01000091.1 GCF_000719955.1 Streptomyces albidoflavus | reverse complement strand
CCCGCCACCCACCCCTCACCCCAACAACCGCCTCTCCTTCCCCACAGCCACCGCCCCCGCCCGTGTCTCCACCCCCAACTTCTGGTAAATCCGCCCCAAATGGGTCTTCACCGTAGCCTCGCTGATGAACAACGCCCTGGCGATCTCCCGGTTGCCCAACCCCTGCGTCAAGTGCCGCAAAATGTCCCGCTCCCTCGGCGTCAGCTCGGGCCGCGGGTTCCGCAAGTGAGTCATCACCCTCTGCGCCACAGGCGGCGACAACGCCGTACGCCCCGAAGCCGCAGCCCTGATGGCGGTGAAAAGCTCCTCGGGCCGTTCGGCTTTCAGCAGGTAGCCCGTGGCGCCGGCTTCGACGGCTCGGGTGATGTCGGCGTCGGTGTCGTAGGTGGTGAGGACGAGGACGTACGGGGGGTGGTCGGGGAGGGTGGTGAGGCGGCGGGTGGTTTCGACTCCGTCGATTCCTTCGCCTAGTTGGAGGTCCATGAGGACCAGGTCGGGGTGGTGGAGGGTGGTCAGGGCGAGGGCTTCCTCGCCGCTGCCTGCTTCGGCTACGACCTCGATGCCGGGGGCGCTGGAGAGGAGGGCGCGCAGGCCGGCGCGGACCACGGCGTGGTCGTCGCAGAGGAGTAGGCGGACGGGGGGAGGGG
>NZ_JOII01000090.1 GCF_000719955.1 Streptomyces albidoflavus | reverse complement strand
ACCCTGACGCGAGAACTCCACGAACGTCGTCGGCGTCGACATCACCGTCACACCACCGGCCACCGCCAACGAGCACTCACCCGAACGCAACGCCTGCGCCGCCCAGTGCAACGCCACCAACGACGACGAGCACGCCGTGTCCACCGTCACCGCCGGCCCCTCGAACCCGAAGGTGTACGAGACACGGCCGGACGCGATGCTGGGTGCGCTGCCGTTGCTGCGGAAGCCCTCGTACCGCTCGTCGGCGAGCATGTTGCCGTAGTCGTTGTACATGACACCGGCGAAGACGCCCGTCTGGCTGCCGCGCAGGGAGGCCGGGTCGATGCCGGACCGCTCGATCGCCTCCCACGTCGTCTCCAGGAGAAGACGCTGCTGGGAGTCGGTCGCCACCGCCTCGCGCGGGCTCATCCCGAAGAACTCGGAGTCGAAGGCTCCGGCGTCGTGCAGGAAGCCACCGGCCTTGGTGTAGGTGGTACCGGACGCGTCCCGGTCGGGGTTGTAGAGCGCGTCGACGTCCCAGCCTCGGTTGACGGGGAACTCGGAGACGGTGTCGACGCCTTCGGAGACGACGGTCCAGAGGTCCTCCGGCGAGGAGACACCGCCCGGGTAGCGGCAGGCCATGCCCACGATCACGATCGGATCCTCGGCCACCGACGGCAGCGCCGACACCGGCACCACCTCCGCCGGCTCCACCCCGCCGAACAACTCCTCCAGCAGATACCCCACCAACGCGTTGACCGTCGGATAGTCGAACACCACCGTCGCCGGCAACCGCAACCCCGTCGACTTCCCCAAC
>NZ_JOII01000089.1 GCF_000719955.1 Streptomyces albidoflavus | reverse complement strand
TTTCAGAATGAGGTTCGCAGGCGGCGGAGGCATATGAGGCTGCAGGCCAGTTCGAGCAGGCCCTGGTGGAGATCGGCGCGTCGCTCGTAGCGGATGCGGAGCCGTTTGAACTGGTGCAGCCAGGCGAAGGCGCGCTCGACCACCCAGCGCACCTTGCCCAGTCCTGAGCCGTGGGCGACACCGCGTCGGGCGATCACCGGTTTAACGCCGCGCTTCCACAGCAGGCGGCGGTACTTGTCGAAGTCGTAGCCCCGGTCGGCATACAGACGCCGGGGTTTTCGGCGGGGGCGTCCTCGCAGACCCCGGATCGGTGGGACCGCGTCCAGCAGAGGCAGAAGCTGGGTGACGTCGTGGCGGTTGCCGCCGGTGAGTGTGACGGCCAGCGGAGTTCCGTGGCGGTCGACGATCACATGATGTTTTGAGCCGGGGCGGGCGCGGTCGACGGGCGAGGGCCCGGTGTGATCCCCCCTTTGAGGGCCCGGACATGGGACCCGTCCACGGCGCAGTCGTCCAGGTCCAGCAGGCCGGCGCGGCGCAGCTCACTCAGCAGGATGGCGTGCAGGCGGGGCCAGACACCGGCCTCGGTCCAGTCCCGCAGCCGGCGCCAGGCCGTCACCCCCGAGCAGCCCACGGCCTCCGCGGGGACGTCGCGCCAGGCGACACCGGTCCGCAGCACGTACATGACGCCGGCGAGTGCCGCCCGATCGGGAACACGCAACCGTCCGGGGTAACGGTGGCGCCGTTCAGGAGCAGGTGGCAGCAGCGGAGCAACCCGCTCCCACAGGTCGTCAGGAACAAGATCAGCACGCATTCCGGACACACTGCCGACCAAGATCGCCGAGCACAAGACCCGCAGCCAAACTCATTCTGAAACGATCAGT
>NZ_JOII01000088.1 GCF_000719955.1 Streptomyces albidoflavus | reverse complement strand
CTAAGGGTTGTCCCGCAAATGATCTTCGGGTCGCCTCGGGTATGGGGGAGGCCGTTGTGCGGACCGCCGGTTTATCCGGTGAGGGCGAGGTTGTGCATGCGGGCGATGCCAAGCATGGCGTGATGGACGCCGTCGCCCTTCAGGCGGCAGTCGCGGAGGATCTTCCAGGTCTTCATGCGGGCGAAGACGTGCTCGACGCGGGCTCGGACCTGCTTGTGGGACTTGTTGTGTTCCTCTTTCCAGTCCGGGAGTCCGGCCTGTCCGCGCTCTCGGCGGTGCGGGATGACGAGTCCGGTGCCCGGGTAGCCGCCGTCGGCGATCGTGAGGGTCTTGCCGACGGCGGCCTTTGCGCCGGATTCCTCCCATGCCTTGCAGTCGTTGCGGTTGCCGGCGAGTGGCCGTCCGACCACCACGACCAGGCGGGTGTCGGCATCGATGACGACCTGGTGGTTGGTGGAGTACCGGTAGTTCTTCGACCGCTCGGCGATGGTGTGATCCCGGGTGGGGACCAGTGTGCCGTCCACGATGAGCACGGTGTCCTTGGCGAATCGCTTGCGGGGCTGGAGCGCGAGCATCGGTCCGAGGTGGTCGATGATCCGGTCCGCCGCCGACTTCGACACCCCGAACAGCGGGGCGAGCTGCCGCATGGTCAGGTTTGTGCGCCAGTACGCCGCGACCAGCAGTGCCCGGTCCTCCAGGGGCAGGCTCCACGGCCGGCCCTTGCGGACCGCGTCCGCACCCTCGCGACGCAGCACCGTCACCAGCTTCCCGAACTGCCTCGGGCTCAGCCCGCTGAACGGGGCAATCCAGGACGGCTCCGACGCAGTGATCACACCAGCCACGCCAAGATCATCTCATCTGTGACCAGCAGTTACGGGACAGCCCTTA
>NZ_JOII01000087.1 GCF_000719955.1 Streptomyces albidoflavus | reverse complement strand
CTTCCGTTCTAGTGGTCGTTGCAACACCCCAGTTGAAGGGGTGCGATGGACTTCGAGATCCGGGGGAACCGGGGGCGTCCGCAGGGGCGAAAGGCTCTGGTCCGTGAGCGGGAGGAATACTTCCGGCTCATGGGCCAGGGCGTGAGCAGCCGGGAAGCGTGCCGGATCGTCGGCGTCAACCGGATGACCGGGAAGCGGTGGAGGAACGGCCGTCGGGCGACCGGGGCCAAGAAGGGTGCTCTGCCGGTCCGGCGTCCCGGCGGGCAGGATGGCCCTTCCCGGTTTCTGCGGGAAGCGGACCGGATTCACATAGCCGACCGGCTGCGGGAGAAGGCATCGATCCGGACCATCGCGGCCGAGTTGGGCCGCAGTCCTTCCACCATCAGCCGGGAGGTCCGGCGCAACGGAGCGATGTGGCGAAGCAGCGGCTGGGCCTACCGGCCGCACGCCGCCCAGTCCCGCGCGGATGCCCGCCGGCCCCGCCCGAAGCCGGGCAAGATCGGCCAGAACCCGGAACTGCGGGACTTCATCCAGGACCACCTTCAACGCCGGTGGAGCCCTGAGCAGATCTGCCAGGCTCTGCGGGCACGCTTCCCCGACCGGCCGGAGATGCACGTGGTCCACGAGACGATCTACCAGGCCCTTTACGTTCAGGGCCGTGGAGAACTCCGCCGCGAACTCACCCAGGCCCTGCGAACCGGGCGGGTGATGCGTCGGCCCCACCGCCAGTCCTACAAGCGCCAGCCCCGCATGTCGGCCGGCATGGTGATGATCAGCGAGCGTCCCGCCGAGGTTGCCGACCGTGCGATACCCGGGCACTGGGAAGGCGACCTCATCATCGGCAAGACCCACCAGTCCGCGATCGGCACCCTCGTCGAACGGTCGAGTCGCTTCGTCACCCTGGTCCACCTCCCCGACGGCCGCCTGCCCTCTCAGGTCCGCGACGCCCTCGTCCAGACCGTTTCGACCCTCCCGGCCCAGCTCAGACGTTCCCTCACCTGGGACCAGGGCTCGGAAATGGCCCTGCACCGGCAGTTCAGCACCGCCACCGACATGCCGGTCTTCTTCTGCGATCCGGCCAGTCCCTGGCAGCGCGGCTCGAACGAGAACACGAACGGCCTGCTGCGGCAGTACTTCCCCAAGGGCACCGACCTGGCCCGCCACAGCCGCGAGGACCTGGACACCGTCGCCGCCGAACTCAACAGCCGCCCACGCAAAACGCTCGGCTGGGAAACCCCAGCCGAGCGTCTC
>NZ_JOII01000086.1 GCF_000719955.1 Streptomyces albidoflavus | reverse complement strand
GGCAGATTCTTGGGGTCCTCGCAACACCTGATGGCTTATGTGGCCGTCAGTAGATCACGCAGGCGCTCGGCTGGTGTTTTCCAGCCGAGCGTTTTGCGTGGTCGGCCGTTGAGGCGCTGGGCGACGTGTTCGAGGTCTTCGGGACTGTGGACGGACAGGTCGGTGCTCTTGGGGAAGTACTGCCGTAGAAGGCCGTTGGTGTTCTCGTTCGATCCGCGCTGCCAGGGTGAGTGCGGGTCGCAGAAGTAGACCGGCACTCCCGTGGCCAGGGTGAACTGCTTGTGTGCGGCCATCTCGCAGCCCTGGTCCCAGGTCAGCGAGCCGCGCAGGTGGCTGGGCAGGGTCTGGATCAAGGGCACCAGCACGTCGCGGACCTCCTCGGCGGTGTGTCCGCCAGGCAGGTATCCGAGCAGGACGTAGCGGGTGGAGCGCTCGACCAGGGTGACGATCGCGCTCTCGCTGCGGGGACCGACGATCAGGTCGCCCTCCCAGTGGCCGGGAACCGCCCGGTCCTCGACTTCCGGTGGCCGCTTCGAGATCATCACCATCTCGTCAACGAACCGGCGGGTGCGCTGGTCCGGGCTGCGGTGCGGCTTGCGGCGGGTGCGCCCGGTGCGCAACGCGGCCGCGACTTCGCGGCGCAGCCCGCCACGGGCCTGGACATAGATCGCCTGGTAGATCGTCTCCGGACTCACGCGCATGCCCTCGTCGTCGGGGAACTCGGTGACCAGAGCGTGGCAGATCTGCTCGGGTGACCACTGCTCCTGCAGCTTGTCCGCGACGAACCGGCGGAGCGGGCCGTCCTGGGCGAGCTTGGAGTCCTTGGGGCGTGACCGGCTCTCGGCCCAGGCTCGCTGGGCTCGGTGCGGCCGGTAGATGCCATCGACCGCCCGGGCGTCGATCTCCCGCTTGACCGTGGACGCCGGCCGCCCCAGAACCCGTCCGATCGCCCGCAACGAGTGCCCGGCCCGGCGCATGTCGGCGATCGTCTCCCGCTCGGCCATGGTCAGGAACCGGGGGTGCAGCTGTGCGTCGACCGCCGCGAGGGGCGGTTTGATGATGGTCACACCGGTCTTATAGACGATCATGCGGCCGTCAGGGTGTAGTCGGGAATGGCCGATCTGCCGGATGCCCTGATCCCAGTCCTCGGCAGTGCGTTCGTGGACGCCGGCCTGCGCGGCGGCATCTCGACGCCGGACTCCGGCCGCACGCAGCCGCTCGTACTCCGCCCTGCCGGGATGAGCGGGCGGGCGGGGCTTGCCGCGGCCGCGGACACCGGCCTTACGGGCCCACGTGGCCGCCGTATTGCGATTCAGTCCGACCGCGCGAGCGGCAGCGACGACATTGCCGTCCTCCTGGTCCAGCGCCTCGAAGAACCTCGCCTTCAGCGCCTCAAAATCCACGACCCCCGCAACTCCCTGAACTCCAGGGTGTTGCGGGGATCAATAGAACCCGCC
>NZ_JOII01000084.1 GCF_000719955.1 Streptomyces albidoflavus | reverse complement strand
CCGTTCGGCGACCTGGCTGTGGAGGGTTCCCGGCCAGGGGGCGACGCCCTCGGTCCCGGCCCACTCCCGCACCACCCGCTCCCGCTCACCCTCGGCGAGGAGGGGGAGCGTGGCGACCGGCCGGGCCGGGTCGGCCACGGCGGCGGCGAGGAGGTGGTTCAGGTGGTCGCCGAGGCGCGCGACGGTCTCCTCCTCGAAGAGCTCGGCGCTGTACTCGACCAGCGCCCTGAGCCCGCCCGCGTGCTCCTCGAACTCGATGGTCAGGTCGAACAGCGCGGTGTCCCGCTCCAGCGGGTAGTCGGTGACGTCGAGATCACCGAGGCCCGGGCGGGTCCCCGGGGCGTTCTGCAGCACCACCATCGCCTGGACGAGCGGCGTGCGGCTGGTGTCGCGCTCCGGCTGGACCGCCTCCACCAGGCGCTCGAACGGCACGTCCTCGTGGGCGAACGCGTCGAGCACCGTCCCCCTGACCTGCCCGAGCAGGGCGTCGAAGGACGCCTCCGGATCGATCCGGGTGCGCAGCACGACCGTGTTGACCAGGAAGCCGACCAGCCCTTCCAGGCCGCCCTCGTTCCGCCCGGCGGAGGCCGTGCCGACGGCGATGTCCTGCTCGCCGGTGTAGCGGGCGAAGAGGGCCTTGACCGCCGCCGTCAGCGCCATGAAGAGCGTGGCGTCCTGGGCCCGGGCCCGCTTCTTGAGGCCGTCCACGGTGGCGGCCGGCACCTCGAAGCCGACGACGGCTCCCCGCGAGGTGCGCACGGCCGGCCGCGGCCGGTCGGTAGGGAGTTCGAGCGGCGTGATGCCCTGCAACTCCTCGCGCCACCAGTCGAGCCGGCGGCCGAGCAGACCACCGTCCTCCAGGCGGTCGCGCTGCCAGGCGGCGAAGTCCGGATACTGCACGGCGACCTCGGGAAGGCCGTGCGGACGGCCCTGGACCCGGGCCGTGTACAGCTCGCCCAGCTCCTGGGCGACGACGCCCATCGACCAGCCGTCGGTGACGATGTGGTGCATGCCGAGGAGGCACACGTGCTCGGCCTCGCCGAGGCGGACGACCAGGACGCGGACGAGCGGGCCGTTCCGCAGGTCGTAGGGGCGCTCCAGCTCACGCTGGGCGAGGACCCGTGCCTCCTGCTCGTCCGCCGCCTCCTCCACGCGCCACTCGGCCGGCAGCACGGGGTGGACCGTCTGGACGCCCTGCCCGTCGACCACGTCGAAGGTGGTCCGCAGCGCCTCGTGGCGCGCCACCAGGTCACTGGTCGCGGCGCGGAGCGCGTCGGTGTCGAGGCGGCCGGTCAGCCGCAGCCCGACCGCCGAGTGGTACTCGGTGCTGCCCTCGTTGAAGTCCTCCAGGAACCAGAGCCGTTGCTGGCCGAAGGACATGGGCAGGAGCCCGCTCCGAGGGGCCCGGGGCACGGTGGACGCCTCGCGCTGCCCCGCCTCGTCGGCGTCGGCGGCGTCGACGGCGACGGCGAGCTCGGCGACGGTCGGGTGCGCGAAGAGGAGCCGGGGCGAGAGACGGGCGCCGAGCTCGCGCCGGACGTGTGAGACGACCTGGATGGAGAGGATGGAGTCGCCGCCGAGGTCGAAGAAGTTGTCGTGGATGCCGACTTCTTCGGTTCCGAGGACTGTGGCCCAGGTGGTGGCGAGGAGGTGTTCGGTGGGGGTCCGCGGTGGTGTGCGTTCTGCGGTGTTGGTGGGTTCGGGCTGGGTGTCCGGTTGGGGGAGAGCTCGTCGGTCGACTTTGCCGCTGGGGGTGAGGGGGAGGTGGTCGAGGGGGATGTAGCGAGAGGGGATCATGTGGTCGGGGAGGGTGGTGGTGAGGTGGGTGCGGAGTTGGGCGGGGGTGAGGGGGGTGTCGGTGACGAGGTAGGCGAGGAGGCGGCGGTGGCCGTCTGGGTCCTGGTGGGTGGTGACGAGGGTTTCGTGGATGTGGGGGTGGGTGGTGAGGGCGGTTTCGATTTCGCCGAGTTCGATGCGGTAGCCGCGGATTTTGA
>NZ_JOII01000083.1 GCF_000719955.1 Streptomyces albidoflavus | reverse complement strand
CACCTTCGGTGACCACTCCGGGCCTTCGGCCCTAAAGCCGGCCTCCGGCCGGCCCCTGGCTGGCTACGAGGTGGTGGGGCGGTGGTGGCTCTTCTCAAACTACTCGTGGCAGGGGGTTTCTGATGGGTAGTCTCGTGGTCCTGGTGCTTGATGAGCTTGAGGCCGGCCATCCCGGGCCCTTCCCCGATCGCTCGGTGAAGCCGTTACAGTATGCGGTCTCCTAGCCTCCATGGCGGGGTGACGTTATCTGACGTACCGTCAAGAAAGTGTCCTTCCGGAGCTTGCCAACTGGTCTACACCACTTAGCATGAGACGGGTCAGGATCTGATTTTCGATCAGCAGAGAAGGTGCCCGCAGGGGAGAAACCTAATTACCCCTCAGATCACTTTCGCGGCCCCCGCTGGCGCCTATCGGTCCACCTGTCAACACTTTCCCTCGTGGGAGCGCGTCAGGGCCTCACTGTAGCCTTTCTGTGCTTTCTCACATGCAGGGCGGAGACCGCATGACCGTTACATCGTTTGGGTCAAGGAATGGGTGTGGCCCGGCAGTTCTGCCGGGCCACACCCATTCCTTAGTACTACGCGCTGATTCCGATGGACTCGACGTATGCGTAAGCCGCATAGTCGGAGTCAAGGTCTGAGATCACGTCATCCCAGATTTCATCGAGCGTATTGAGATCTCCGGACGCCCATGCGCCGACCGCATCATCCCAGATGTAGCGGGCGGTGACTGTTCGCTGAGAGATGACCCGCTTCCGCTTCTCCGGCACCGCTGATTGGTCCACAGGATAGATCTCGATGCGGCGACCCCGGCCCTCGTTGTCAAGGAGCCGCTTAAGCGCACCCGACCGGACCAGATTCTCTCGGCGGCGACCCCAGTACGCGGCATCGACAGCCGCCAGCTTCGCCCGGCTGGGAGTACGGCCGGCCGCCCAGGCGCGGAGTAGACGGTGGGAGACACCGTGTTCGGCAAGGGCCCGGCGGCCGGCTGGGCTGTCGAGGTAGCGCAGGCGTGCACGCAGGCCGCGGGTGGTGGTCACGGGTGAGGTGATGCCGCCCTGGCGGGCGATGCGTTCGATCTCCTGGCCGAGTGCTTGTGCGCCTTTCTGGCCTTGTGCGTGGTGTTTGCCGAATTCTCCCCACAGGTCGCTTGCGCCGCTCACTCATTTCCTCCCAGCGTGTAGGTGTTTTTGGCTTTTACCTGGCTGAGTCCGCGGCCTTCGGGGAAGATTTCCTGCCAGTTGCCGGACACGTGTAGTTCGTCGGTTCCGCTCATCTGTACGACGGTGAGACCGGCCTTGTGTGCCTTGTATGCTTTGAGCCACAGGTTCACGAATGCCTGACTGCGGATGATGTGCATCCAGTCCGGCCGCCGGATTTCTCGGTTCGCCGCACTCTCACCGATAGTGGAGACGAACTTAGAATACATCGACTTGACGTATTCCGTGGTCACTTCGTCGTTATCGGCGATAGCCTCGTCCCTGACCGTGACGAGGCCCCGCCGCATTTTCTCCAGAAGCCCTTCAGAAGCTCCGGAAGTCCACGACTCCAGGATCCTCGGCGGGGTACAGAGGCCCATCCTGGCGCAGCGGATCAGGGCTCTGAGGGTGGGTTCGGTGATCCAGAGAGGCCCTGGCTCCTGTCGCGACCCCAGCGGGGAGGGCAGGTCGGGGGTGGTCCACTCGCCCGGGTCGACCAGGTGCACACCGCTACGTTTAGGGTCGTGCTGATCGCCCTCGGAGTGCGTCAGCTTCCCGATGGGCAGCCACGTCTTCAACGCCGCCAGATAGGCGGCGTTCATGTCCAGGACAGTCACGTCCACGGTGATGTGACCTGCGCGAGCGGCACGGTGGAGGTCAGCTGCACGCCACTTCGGCCGGCCCTCCCAGACCTCGTCAGCGCCCTTCTGACGACGCTTCTGAAGAATGCCCGCGGTCGGAGGGAACTCGCTGTGCTCGTACCGGCCACCCACACGAGAAGCCGCGAACAACGCCATCACGTCGGGCACCGCACGCTTGATCAGCACAGCCCGCGCCGCATCAACATCACCACCCGCCTCAGCAACAGCAACAGCCACACGCTCACGAACAAGATCAGGCACAGATCCCGCAGGAGCCACACGACGGGGGGCAGGCCGAGACGAGCTGGGCACAGCACGCACGACCGGAACGGCAGACACAGACGCAGACGCGGCGCGCACGGCCGGGGCAGGTGCGGCGGGTAGGGAGGCGGGCTCGGGCGCAGCGGCCGGAGTGGCAGGGACGGGCGCAGCGGCCGAGGCGGGTGCGGCGTCGGCCTCAGCCGGCGCGGGGGCGGACGCAACGGGCACGGCAGGGTCAGACGCAGGGGGCACAGGCACGGCCGAGGTGGCCGAGCCAGACGCCGAGCCAGACCCTGAGGCAGGCGCGGGGACGGGAACGGCGGGCGTCGGCCCGGCGACGGGGGCGGGGGC
>NZ_JOII01000082.1 GCF_000719955.1 Streptomyces albidoflavus | reverse complement strand
GGGTCGGGTGGGGGGCGTTCGACGTGCCGGCCAGGTCGGCTGCGGGGAGGGGGAGGCCGATGCCTAGGCCGATGAGCAAGGCCGGGGTGGTGGGGGCGGGCTGCGGCAGGGGTGGGGGAGGGCAGGGCTTGCCCTCAGCCGCAAGGCTGCTCGGCGTCCCTCTTTCGATGTGCTTTCCGGTCACGATGCCCGCTCCGCTCCTTGGCTCAGATCCACTGGGTACTCACCAGAGGTAACCGGTTGTTGACGGTCTGCGGGTACCGTGAAGCTGAGGTGCGACCGTGAACACCGTGAATGCCATGAGCTGTCAGGAGTTGAGTACATGGCCACGAGGAAGCGCACGCCCAACCCGGCCCTGGCCGACCTGCTCGACCAGGCACGTTGGACGCGCACGCAGTTGGCACAGCAGGTCAACCGGCTCGGCCCGCAGGCTGGGCTCCACCTGACCTACGACCGAACGGCCGTTGCGCACTGGATCGCGGGAACGCCGCCGAAACCCGAGGTCAGGCCGCTGATTCTGGAGGCACTCTCAGCTCGGCTCGGAAGGCCCGTCACGCATGAGGAGGCCGGGCTCGTCCCGGCTTCGTCCACCGAAGGCGCGCGCTCGGTCGACACTGTGGAGGAACTGATCGACCTAGGAAGGGCGGACATGGACCCGTCACGCCGGAAGCTCCTCGCCACCGCGACTCTGTTCTCCGCCGCGCTCTCCGTGCCCGCCTTCCAGCAGACGGCACGCGCCGCCGACGGCACGGCCTCGCCGGCCAAGGCCATCAGCCGGATCGGTCCGTCGCAGGTCACCGCCGTCCGGGCTATGACGGAGCGCATCGCGGACATCCTCGACGAGCTGGGCGCGGGCCACGCGCGCCCCATGGCCGCCGCCTTCCTCGTCAACACGGTCGGTCCGTGGCTCCGGGCCGACGCCACCGAGCCCGTACGGCGCGACATGCTCGCCGCCGCCTCGGACCTGACGTACCTGACCGGCTGGATGGCCATGTACGAGAAGGCGCACGGTCTCGGCCAGACCTACTACACGAAGGCGCTCAAGCTCGCCGACGAGGCGGGCGACCACGCCACCTACTGCCGCACCCTGCGCGGCATGTCCCTCCAGGCGTCGAGTCTCGGCCACGGCCGGATGGCCCTCGAACTGGCCGATTCCGCCGCCGAGGCCGCGCCGTCCGCCGGGCCGCGTCTCGTGGCGTTCCTCCGGGGCCAGCAGGCGCACGCCGCCTCCATGGTGGGCGACCGCAACCAGGCCCACTCCCGGCTCCGCGAGGCGGAATCGGCCCTGGCCAGGGCCGACAACCGACGTGACGCGGTGGGCGGCTACGACCAGACGGCGTACCTCTTCCACGTCTCCCACGTGCTGATGGAGGAGGGCGACCACGCGGGCTCCATCAAGGCCCTGAAGCACTCCATCCGCGTCCAGGCACCCCAGGAACGACAGGGCCGCGTCCACGCCTACGCCACCCTCGCCCAACGCCAGCTCCGCCACGGCCACCTGGACGCCTCGTGCGACTCGTGGGGCCGGTTCCTGGACGAGTACGAGCATGTGGCCTCGGTTCGCGGGGACGAACATTTCGCCACGATGCGCCGGGACTTGGCGCCGCATGCGAAGGTCCGCGCGGTGAAGGAGCTGGCGGGGCGGGCTCGGGAGGTGTCGGCGGCGAAGGCGTAGGGGGACGGGGTGGCTCTGCGTTCCTGGTGGGTTGCTTCAAGGGGGCGCCCGTTTCGAGCACCGGGTTGGGCTTCGCGCATGCCGGGGGGATTCGGGGCGGCCCTGCGCTCCATCCCTTCCGGAAGCCCCACCGTGCAGACCTGGACCGAGCACACCGCAGCCTGGAGGACGGCAACATGACCACGGCACCGACTGTCGAACTGCGACGTTCCACCAGCCTGGACGACGTACGCGAGGACATGGTCGAGGTCTACGCGGAGGTGCGAGCCCCGCTCCTGCACCTCCCGAATTACACGACGCTCGTCTTTGGCGAGCGCCTGGACCGGCACGGCCGCGAACCCGGCTTCGTCGCCGTGCTCGCCTACTCCGAGGGCAAGCCGGTCGGCTACGCGTACGCCAACCGCATCGAGCACGGCGACCGGTATTGGCAGCGCACCACCCCGGCCCCTGGCGACGAGTACACCGCGCAGCCGACGCTCGCCCTCAAGGAGATCGGAGTACGACCCGCTTGGCGCGGGACAGGCACCGCCCGACGCATCCACGACGAACTCCTCGCCGCCAGCGACGACCGGTACGTGACTCTGATGGTCAACTCCTCGGCAGGAAACGGGAAGGTGCATGCCCTGTACCGCTCGTGGGGGTACGAGGACATCGGTACTAGCCAGCCTTCGCCGGCCTCGCCTCAGCTGACGGTGATGGTGCGGGCGGTGAGGTGAGGCACAACACGCTGGACCAGTCCATGGCGAACCACTCTGCCCTCGCGGGGACCACGCTTCCACGTCGTCCCAGGTCTGGCCGGTGACCGGACCCCCCCGGCCCTCGTGGGGGCCACTGCCTCTGGCACGGATGCGGCCTCATCGGAACACCCCCACTCTCGCGGGGACCACGACCTCGCCCACTACCGCGTTGGCGGCGGCCCCGGAACACCCCCGCCCTCGCGGGGACCACGTGCGCACCACATACGGGATCTCCCCGTCGACCGGAACCCCCCGCCCTCGCGGGGACCACTCACCGCGGGCCTCCTCGGGAGTCTTGTCGTCCGGAACACCCCCGCCCTCGCGGGGACCACCCTTCCCCACCTGCATCTTCAGACGGCCTTTGCCATCCCTTTACCCATCGCCGCCCCCTCCCTCGCACCCCCCAACCTACGCC
>NZ_JOII01000081.1 GCF_000719955.1 Streptomyces albidoflavus | reverse complement strand
AACACAGTGGACGCGAGCAACTGAGGACAAGCCCTCGGCCTATTAGTACCGGTCAACTCCACCCCTTACAGGGCTTCCATATCCGGCCTATCAACCCAGTCGTCTACTGGGAGCCTTACCCTCTCAAGGAGGTGGGAATACTCATCTCGAAGCAGGCTTCCCGCTTAGATGCTTTCAGCGGTTATCCCTCCCGAACGTAGCCAACCAGCCATGCCCTTGGCAGAACAACTGGCACACCAGAGGTTCGTCCGTCCCGGTCCTCTCGTACTAGGGACAGCCCTTCTCAATATTCCTACGCGCACAGCGGATAGGGACCGAACTGTCTCACGACGTTCTAAACCCAGCTCGCGTACCGCTTTAATGGGCGAACAGCCCAACCCTTGGGACCGACTCCAGCCCCAGGATGCGACGAGCCGACATCGAGGTGCCAAACCATCCCGTCGATATGGACTCTTGGGGAAGATCAGCCTGTTATCCCCGGGGTACCTTTTATCCGTTGAGCGACGGCGCTTCCACAAGCCACCGCCGGATCACTAGTCCCGACTTTCGTCCCTGCTCGACCCGTCGGTCTCACAGTCAAGCTCCCTTGTGCACTTACACTCAACACCTGATTACCAACCAGGCTGAGGGAACCTTTGGGCGCCTCCGTTACTCTTTAGGAGGCAACCGCCCCAGTTAAACTACCCATCAGACACTGTCCCTGATCCGGATCACGGACCCAGGTTAGACATCCAGCACGACCAGAGTGGTATTTCAACGACGACTCCACACACACTGGCGTGCATGCTTCACAGTCTCCCACCTATCCTACACAAGCCGAACCGAACACCAATATCAAACTGTAGTAAAGGTCCCGGGGTCTTTCCGTCCTGCTGCGCGAAACGAGCATCTTTACTCGTAATGCAATTTCACCGGGCCTATGGTTGAGACAGTCGAGAAGTCGTTACGCCATTCGTGCAGGTCGGAACTTACCCGACAAGGAATTTCGCTACCTTAGGATGGTTATAGTTACCACCGCCGTTTACTGGCGCTTAAGTTCTCAGCTTCGCCACACCGAAATGTGACTAACCGGTCCCCTTAACGTTCCAGCACCGGGCAGGCGTCAGTCCGTATACATCGCCTTACGGCTTCGCACGGACCTGTGTTTTTAGTAAACAGTCGCTTCTCGCTGGTCTCTGCGGCCACACCC
Source organism: Streptomyces albidoflavus (assembly GCF_000719955.1). Taxonomy (GTDB): domain Bacteria; phylum Actinomycetota; class Actinomycetes; order Streptomycetales; family Streptomycetaceae; genus Streptomyces; species Streptomyces albidoflavus. The sequence continues at coordinate 2,015 of NZ_JOII01000081.1, read as the reverse complement.
AGCTCAGAGTGCAAGACTCATCACCAGACATGGCCCCCCTTCTCCCGAAGTTACGGGGGCATTTTGCCGAGTTCCTTAACCATAGTTCACCCGAACGCCTCGGTATTCTCTACCTGACCACCTGAGTCGGTTTAGGGTACGGGCCGCCATGAAACTCGCTAGAGGCTTTTCTCGACAGCATAGGATCATCCACTTCACCACAATCGGCTCGGCATCAGGTCTCAGACTATAGCCAGGCGGATTTACCTACCTGACGTCCTACACCCTTACCCCGGGACAACCACCGCCCGGGATGGACTACCTTCCTGCGTCACCCCATCACTCACCTACTACCAGCTCGGGCCACCGGCTCCACCACTTTCCATTCCCCGAAGGGTCCGGAACGGCTTCACGGGCTTAGCATCACTGGATTCAATGTTTGACGCTTCACAGCGGGTACCGGAATATCAACCGGTTATCCATCGACTACGCCTGTCGGCCTCGCCTTAGGTCCCGACTTACCCTGGGCAGATCAGCTTGACCCAGGAACCCTTAGTCAATCGGCGCACACGTTTCTCACGTGTGAATCGCTACTCATGCCTGCATTCTCACTCGTGAACCGTCCACAACTCGCTTCCACGGCTGCTTCACCCGGCACACGACGCTCCCCTACCCATCACAGCCTCCGTTGGGAGTATTGCTGCAATGACACGACTTCGGCGGTACGCTTGAGCCCCGCTACATTGTCGGCGCGGAATCACTAGACCAGTGAGCTATTACGCACTCTTTCAAGGGTGGCTGCTTCTAAGCCAACCTCCTGGTTGTCTCTGCGACTCCACATCCTTTCCCACTTAGCGTACGCTTAGGGGCCTTAGTCGATGCTCTGGGCTGTTTCCCTCTCGACCATGGAGCTTATCCCCCACAGTCTCACTGCCGCGCTCTCACTTACCGGCATTCGGAGTTTGGCTAAGGTCAGTAACCCGGTAGGGCCCATCGCCTATCCAGTGCTCTACCTCCGGCAAGAAACACACGACGCTGCACCTAAATGCATTTCGGGGAGAACCAGCTATCACGGAGTTTGATTGGCCTTTCACCCCTAACCACAGGTCATCCCCCAGGTTTTCAACCCTGGTGGGTTCGGTCCTCCACGACCTCTTACAGCCGCTTCAACCTGCCCATGGCTAGATCACTCCGCTTCGGGTCTAGAGCGTGCAACTCAAATCGCCCTCTTCGGACTCGCTTTCGCTACGGCTTCCCCACACGGGTTAACCTCGCTACACACCGCTAACTCGCAGGCTCATTCTTCAAAAGGCACGCAGTCACGACGCACCGAGCAAGCTCGATGCGCGACGCTCCCACGGCTTGTAGGCACACGGTTTCAGGTACTATTTCACTCCGCTCCCGCGGTACTTTTCACCATTCCCTCACGGTACTATCCGCTATCGGTCACCAGGGAATATTTAGGCTTAGCGGGTGGTCCCGCCAGATTCACACGGGATTTCTCGGGCCCCGTGCTACTTGGGTGTCTCTCAAACGAGCCGCTGATGTTTCGACTACGGGGGTCTTACCCTCTACGCCGGACCTTTCGCATGTCCTTCGCCTACATCAACGGTTTCTGACTCGTCCCACGGCCGGCAGACCGTGGAAGAGAGATCCCACAACCCCGCATGCGCAACCCCTGCCGGGTATCACACACATACGGTTTGGCCTCATCCAGTTTCGCTCGCCACTACTCCCGGAATCACGGTTGTTTTCTCTTCCTGCGGGTACTGAGATGTTTCACTTCCCCGCGTTCCCTCCACACTGCCTATGAGTTCAGCAGCGGGTGACAGCCCATGACGACTGCCGGGTTTCCCCATTCGGAAACCCCCGGATCAAAGCCTGGTTGACGACTCCCCGGGGACTATCGTGGCCTCCCACGTCCTTCATCGGTTCCTGGTGCCAAGGCATCCACCGTGCGCCCTTAAAAACTTGGCCACAGATGCTCGCGTCCACTGTGCAGTTCTCAAACAACGACCAACCACCCGTCACAACCC
>NZ_JOII01000080.1 GCF_000719955.1 Streptomyces albidoflavus | reverse complement strand
GAGCATCCACATGCAGCGTGCGCGGCAGCCTGCCGTGACGCATCGCCATCACCATCTTGATCACACCCGCCACACCGGCGGCAGCCTGCGTGTGCCCGATGTTGGACTTGACGGAACCGAGCAGCAACGGCCGCTCCTCGTCCCGGCCCTGCCCGTACGTCGCCAGAAGCGCCTGCGCCTCGATCGGGTCACCCAACGTCGTCCCCGTACCGTGCGCCTCCACGACATCCACATCACCGGCAGACAGACCACCGCTCGCCAGAGCCTGACGGATGACCCGCTGCTGGGAAGGACCGTTGGGCGCAGTCAGACCGTTCGACGCACCGTCCTGGTTCACCGCCGAACCACGCACCACCGCCAGCACACGATGACCGTTGCGCCGGGCATCCGACAGACGCTCCAGCACCACCATGCCCACACCCTCGGACCAGCCCGCGCCGTCGGCGGCGTCGGAGAACGCCTTGCAGCGGCTGTCCGGCGAGAGGGCGCCCTGGCGGGAGAACTCCACGAAGGCGGTGGGGGTGGCCATGACGGTGACACCGCCGGCCACGGCAAGCGAGCACTCACCGGAGCGCAGCGCCTGCGCCGCCCAGTGCATGGCGACGAGCGACGAGGAGCAGGCGGTGTCGACCGTGACCGCGGGTCCTTCGAAGCCGAAGCAGCAGAAGACGCTGCTGCGCGTCCGTGGAGACGGCCTCACGCGGGCTCATCCCGAAGAACTCCGGGTCGAACTCGGGCGCGTCGTGCAGGAAGCCACCGGACCGGGTGTACGTGGTGCCGGGCACGCCCCGGTCCTCGCTGTAGAGGGATTCCACGTCCCAGCCACGGTCGGAGGGGAAGTCCCCGACCGCGTCGACGCCGTCGGAGACGACGCTCCACAGGTCCTCGGGGGACGTGACGCCGCCCGGGTAGCGGCAGGCCATGCCGACGATGACGACCGGGTCGTCGGCCACGGAGGGCAGCGCCGCGACGGGGACCGCCACGGCCGGCTCGGTGCCGAGGACGCCGTCGAGGAGGTGACCGGCGAGGAGGTCGGCGGTCGGGTAGTCGAAGACGACCGTCGCGGGCAGGCGCAGGCCGGTGACCTTGCCGAGCCGGTTGCGCAGTTCCACAGCCGTCAGGGAATCGAATCCGAGGTCCTGGAAGGCGCGGTGCGGGTTGACGGTCTGGGCACCGGAATGGCCGAGGACGACGGCGATCTGGCCACGGACCAGGTCGAGCAGCACCTCGCGGCGCTCGGCCTCCGCGAGGCCGGCGAGGCGCGCGGCCAGGCCGGTGGCGGCGGCACCGGCTGCGGCGGCGGTGCGGCGGCCCGGGGTGCGGATCAGCCCGCTGAGCAGCGGCGGCACCTCACCCTGGGCGCGCAGCGCCGAGAGGTCGAGGCGGACGGGGAGCACGACCGGCTCACCCGAAGCCAGGGCCGCGTCGAACAGGGCGGTCCCCTGCTCGGCCGCGACCGGCGGCAGACCGGACCGGGCGATACGACGCCGGTCGGTCTCCGACAACTCCCGCGTCATCCCCGCGTCCTGCGCCCACGGACCCCAGACAAGAGAGACACCAGGGAGCCCCAGGGCCCGCCGGTACTCCACCAACGCGTCCAGGAACACGTTCCCCGCCGCGTACGCGCCCTGCCCCGCACTCCCGAACGTCCCCGCCACCGAGGAGAACACCACGAACGCCTCAAGGCCCAGGTCCCGCGTCGCCTCGTGCAGGTTCCACGCCGCGTCCACCTTCGGACGCAACACCGCCGCGACGCGCTCCGCCGTGAGCGATGCGAGCGTGGCGTCGTCGATGACGCCAGCCGCGTGTATCACCGCGCGCACGCCGTGCCGGGTGACGAGCCCGGCGACGGCGTCGGCGTCGGCGGCGTCGCACGCCTCGACGGCCACGTGTGCGCCGGCCTCGGTCAGTTCGGTGACGAGTTCCCCGGCGCCCTCGGCCGTGGCACCGCTCCGGCTGACCAGCAGCAGGTCCCGCACTCCGTGCGTCGCGACGAGGTGGCGGGCCAGTACCCGGCCCAGGCCGCCGGTACCGCCGGTGATCAGCACCGGACCGGTGAGGGCGTCCCAGCGCGGGCCCTCGGTTGCTTCCGGTGTGACGCGGGCCAGGCGCGGCACCCGCACCTCGCCGTCCCGCACCGCCGACTCCGCCTCGCCGGAGGCGAGAGCGGAGGCGAGAGCGGAGCGGAGGGACGCGGTGTCCGCGTCGGCCGGAAGCTCCAACAGGCCGAATCGGCCGGGGTGTTCGGTGATCGCGGAGCGCACCAGCCCCCGGGTGGCGGCGTCGGCGAGTCCGGTGGTGCGGTCGGTGGAGGCGGTGACGAAGACCAGGCGGGATCCGGCGAACCGGTCCTCGGCCAGCCACGACCGCACCAGGGCGAGAGCCCGGGCGGCGGCGGTGTGCGCGGCCTGGGCCGGGTCGGTCCCGTCGGTGTCGTCGGAGGCGGCCACCAGCACCGTGGAGGGCATCTCCTCGGCGGCCACCAGCTCCTCCAAGGTGGCGTACGTGACGAAGTCGTCGGCGGCCGGCACGGCGCTCCGGGCCTCGCCGAGGACGGCCACCGCACCGGTGTCGGCAGGGCCGTCCAGCGGCCGGGCCGGGACCCACTCCACCTGGTAGAGGGAGTCCCGCGCCGGGGTGGCGAGCTGTCCCGTGGCGAGCGGACGCACCGTCAGGGAGTGGACAGTGGCGACCGGGGAACCGGCGGGGTCGGCGAGGGCGAGGGCCATGGTGCCGTCGGCGTCCCGGGTGAGACGGACACGGAGGGCCGTGGCGCCGGAGGCATGGAGGGAGACGCCGCCCCAGGAGAACGGGACACCTCCACGGCCGTCGTCGGCGAGGGCGAAGGCGTGCAGCGCGGCGTCGAAGAGCGCGGGATGCAGGCCGAAGGCGTCGCCGTCGGTCCCCTCGTCCAGGGCGACCTCGGCGTACAGGGCGTCGCCGTGCCGCCAGGCGGCCCGCAGCCCCCGGAAGGCGGGGCCGTAGGCGAAGCCGGCCTCGGCCAGGCGCTCGTAGCAGTCGGTCACGTCGACCGGGGCCGCGTCGCGCGGCGGCCAGACGGTGGCGTCGAAGGGGTCGGGGGCGAGGGTCTCGGGGGCGAGGGTTCCGGTGGCGTGGACGGTCCACGGAGCACCGTCGTCGTCCTCGGTGCGCGCGTGTACGCCGAGGGCACGGCGGCCGTCCTCGTCGGGAGCGGCGACCCGTATCTGGATCTGGAGGGCGCGGCGTTCGGGCAGGACCAGCGGGGCGGAGAGCGTCAGTTCCTCGACCGATCCGCAGCCCGCCTCGTCGGCGGCACGGACGGCCATCTCCAGCAGGGCCGTCCCCGGCACCAGCACGGTGCCCTGGACGACGTGGTCCGCGAGCCACGGGTGCGACCGCGTCGACAGGCGTCCGGTGAGGACCACCCCGTCCGCGCCGTCGGCGCCGGCGAGTTCGACGGCCGCGCCGAGCAGCGGGTGCCCGGCCGCGCCGAGACCCGCGAAGCGCACGTCACCGGCGCGCGGGAGCGTGGCCTCGGGCCAGTAGCGCTGCTTCTGGAAGGCGTAGGTCGGCAGGTCGACGGGGCGGGCGCCCACGAGCAAGCCGGACCAGTCGACGTCCACGCCGACGGTGTGGAGCCGGCCGAGGGCGCTCAGCGCCGAGCCCGTCTCCTCGCGGTCCTTGCGCAGGAGCGGGACGAGGACGGCGTCCTCACCGGCGCTCTCGCGCGCCATGCCGCTGAGCACCCCGTCGGGGCCCACCTCCACGAACCGGGTGACGCCCTCTTCCGCGAGGGCCCGGACGCCGTCGTCGAAACGGACGGCCTCGCGGACGTGGGTGACCCAGTACTCGGGCTCGTCCACCTGTCCCGGTTCGGCGAGCGTGCCGGTGACGTTCGAGACCAGCGGGATCCTCGGCGCCGCGAAGGACAGCCCCTCCACCACCTCGCGGAACACGTGGAGCATCGGCTCCATCAGCGGGGAGTGGAAGGCGTGCGAGACGCGCAGCCGGCTGACCCGGCGGCCGAGCTCCCGGAAGACCTCGGCGACAGACTCGAACGGGCGGCGACGAGCGCGGCGGCGTCGGCGAGGGTGAACACCCCGGCCACGTGGGCCGCGGCGACCTCACCGATGGAGTGACCGGCCACGAACTCCGGCCGCACCCCCCACGACTCGACCAGCCGGAACAACGCCACCTCGACGGCGAACAGGCCCGGCTGGGCGTACGCCGTGCGGTTCAGGAGTTCGGCGTCCTCGCCCCACACGACCTCACGGAGCGGGCGGTCCAGGTGCTCGTCCAGCTCGGCGCAGACCGCGTCGAACGCCTCGGCGAAGACGGGGAACCGTTCATACAGGTCACGCCCCATACCGAGCCGCTGGGAGCCCTGCCCGGAGAAGAGGAAGGCGGTGCGACCGTTCCCGGCCGCGCCTTCCGCGACGGCGGCGTCGGGAGTCCCGGCGGCCAGCGCGCGAAGGGACGTCAGCGCCGTTTCCAGGTCGGCGCCCAGGACCACCGCGCGGTGGTCGAAGAGGGTGCGCTGCGTGGCCAGGGAGAGCGCCACGTCCCGTACGTCCGCCGGCGCGTCGGTGAGGAAGTCGGCCAGGGGCAGACCAGTCGACGTGCGACGACGGAGCATCCACATGCAGCGTGCGCGGCAGCCTGCCGTGACGCATCGCCATCACCATCTTGATCACACCCGCCACGCCCGCCGCAGCCTGCGTGTGCCCGATGTTGGACTTGACGGAACCGAGCAGCAACGGCCGCTCCTCGTCCCGACCTTGGCCGTACGTGGCCAGGAGTGCCTGCGCCTCGATCGGGTCACCCAACGTCGTCCCCGTACCGTGCGCCTCCACGACGTCCACGTCTCCGGCCGACAGACCACCGCTCGCCAGAGCCTGGCGGATCACCCGCTGCTGGGAGGGACCGTTCGGCGCCGTCAGACCGTTCGACGCACCGTCCTGATTCACCGCCGACCCAACCCTGACGCGAGAACTCCACGAACGTCGTCGGCGTCGACATCACCGTCACACCACCGGCCACCGCCAACGAGCACTCACCCGAACGCAACGCCTGCGCAGCCCAGTGCAACGCCACCAACGACGACGAGCACGCCGTGTCCACCGTCACCGCCGGACCCTCGAACCCGAACGTGTACGAGACACGGCCCGAGGCCACACTTCCGGCACTGCAGCAGAAGACGCTGCTGCGCGTCCGTGGAGACGGCCTCACGCGGGCTCATCCCGAAGAACTCCGGGTCGAACTCGGGCGCGTCGTGCAGGAAGCCACCAGAACGCGTGTAGGAGGTACCCGGCACAGCGCGGTCGGGGTTGTAGAGCGCGTCGACGTCCCAGCCTCGGTCCGAGGGGAAGTCCGAGACCGTGTCGACGCCTTCGGAGACGACGCGCCACAGGTCCTCCGGCGAGGAGACGCCACCGGGGTAGCGGCAGGCCATGCCCACGATCACGATCGGGTCCTCGGCCACCGACGGCAGCGCCGACACCGGCACCACCTCCGCCGGCTCCACCCCACCGAACAACTCCTCCAGCAGATACCCCACCAACGCGTTGACCGTCGGATAGTCGAACACCACCGTCGCCGGCAACCGCAACCCCGTCGACTTCCCCAAC
>NZ_JOII01000079.1 GCF_000719955.1 Streptomyces albidoflavus | reverse complement strand
AAACGCACGCCCCGGATCCACCGACTGCACACCCGCATGCCCCAACACCACCGCAACCTGACCACGCACCAGATCCAGCAACACCTCACGACGCTCATCCCCACCCAACGCCCCAAGACGCTGCACCAGACCAGCCGCCGCCACCGAACCACCCGCAGCCGCACGACGACCACGCCGCCGCACCAGACCACGGAAGAGAGCCGGTACGTCCTCCTCACCGCGCAGGGCGGCCAGGTCGAGGCGGACGGGGAGGACGACCGGCTCACCCGAGGCCAGGGCCGCGTCGAAGAGCGCGGTCCCCTGCTCGGCCTCGACCGGCGGCAGACCGGACCGGGCGATACGCCGCCGGTCGGTCTCCGACAGTCCCCGCGTCATCCCCGCGTCCTGCGCCCACGGGCCCCACACCAGCGACACACCCGGAAGACCCAGAGCCCGCCGGTACTCCACCAACGCGTCCAGGAACACGTTCCCCGCCGCGTACGCGCCCTGCCCCGCACTCCCGAACGTCCCCGCCACCGACGAGAACACCACGAACGCCTCAAGATCAAGGCCACACGTCGCCTCGTGCAGGTTCCACGCCGCGTCCACCTTCGGACGCAGGACCGCAGCAACCCGCTCCGCCGTCAGCGACTCGGCCATGCCGTCGTCCAGGACGCCCGCCGCGTGCACGACGGCGCGCACCGGGCGGTCGGCCGGTACTCCGGCCAGCAGGGCGTCGAGCGCGGGGCGGTCGGCCAGGTCGCAGGCGGCGACCGACACCCGGGCGCCGAGGCCGGTCAGCTCCGCGGTGAAGGCGTCGACGCCCTCGGCGGCGGCACCGCTCCGGCTCACGAGCAGCAGGTCCCGCACCCCGCGCTCGACCACCAGGTGCCGGGCGACGATCCGCCCCAGCCCACCTGTGCCGCCGGTCAGCAGCACGGTTCCGGAGCCGAGACCGGCCGACGATTCCGCGGTCTCCTCTCCCCCGGCGCCCGGCGTCGTGCGGACCAGGCGCGGGACGCACACCTCGCCGTTCAGCACGGCGGTCTCCGGTTCGTCCACGGTGAGGGCCGCGAACAGCCGCCCCGCGTCCGTACCCGCCGGGAGATGCAGCAGGCCGAAGCGGCCCGGGTGTTCCAGCGCCACGGAACGCACCAGACCGCGTACGGGCGCGCCGGGCAGAGTGGAGGCGGGCTCCGTGACGTGACCGCCTCGGGTGATGAAGACCAGACGGGAGCCGGCGAACCGCTCCTGCGCCAGCCACTCCTTGACCAGCGCGAGCGCCCAGGCGGCCGAGGCGTGCGCGGAGCCCACGACGCCCTCGGTGTCCAGGGCGGGCGGAACAGCGACCACGACCATCTCCGGCACCGCGTCGGCCGTGGCCAGCTCCTGCAGGTCGGCGTGGACGGCTGCGTCGTCGTCCGCGAGATCGGCGACGCCCTCGCCGAGGAGGGCGACGGATCCCGCTGCGGGGGTCGCACGCGTGCCCCGGGCCGGGGCCCACTCCACGCGGTACAGCGGTTCGGCGGTGTCGGCCGCGCGGGCACCGGCGGCGGCGCGGACGGTGAGGGAGCCGACCGAGGCGACGGGGGCTCCGGTCGGGTCGGCCACGTGCACGGCCAGCGTGTCGTCACCGGTCCGGGTCAGCCGGGTCCGCAGGACGGAGGCGCCGGACGCGTGCAGGGCGGCGTTCTCCCAGACGAAGGGCACCCCGCCGGGCGCGTCGTCGCCGCCGAAGGCGAAGGAGGCGTGCAGGGCGGCGTCGAAGAGGGCCGGGTGCAGACCGAAGGCGGTGGCGTCGACACCGTCGGGCAGGGCGACCTCGGCGAACACCTCGTCGTCCCGGCGCCAGGCGGCCCGCAGCCCCTGGAAGACGGGGCCGTAGCGCAGTCCGGCCTCGGCCAGGCTCTCGTAGCAGTCGGTCACGTCGACCGGCACGGCGTCCCGTGGGGGCCATACGGAGGCGTCGAAGCCTTCGGCCGCCGGGTCCGCGTCGATGGCCTCCGGGGCGAGTACGCCCTGGGCGTGCAGGCTCCAGGGCTGCCGTTCGTCGCCGTCATCCCGGGAGTGGATCGCGACGGTGCGGCGGCCGGATTCGTCGGGTTCGCCGACGCCCACCTGGACGCGCACGGCGCCGCGCTCGGGCAGCACCAGGGGCGCGGACAGGGTCAGCTCCTCGACCGATCCGCAGCCCGCCTCGTCGGCGGCGCGCACGGCCATCTCCAGCAGGGCCGTCCCCGGCACCAGCACGGCACCCTGGACGACGTGGTCGGCGAGCCACGGGTGCGACCGTGTCGAGAGGCGTCCGGTGAGGATCAGACCGTCGGCGCCGGCCAGCTCCACGGCCGCGCCGAGCAGCGGGTGCCCGGCCGCACCGAGTCCGGCGAGGCGGATGTCCCCGGTCCCGGTGGTCGTTCCCGTGGGCCAGTAGTGCTCGTGCTGGAACGCGTAGGTGGGCAGGTCGACCGCGCGGCCGCCCGTGCCGTCGAGGACGGCGCCCCAGCCGGCGGAGACGCCCCGCACGTGCAGTTCGGCGAGGGCGCTCAGTGCGACGGCCACTTCCTCGCGGTCCTTGCGCAGGAGCGGGACGAGGACGGCGTCCTCACCGGCACTGGCCCGCGCCATGCCACTGAGCACCCCGTCGGGACCCAGCTCCACGAACCGAGTGACGCCCTCTTCCGCGAGGGCCCGCACACCGTCGTCGAACCGGACGGCCTCACGGACATGCCGCACCCAGTAGTCCGGCGCGGTCAGTTCACCCGGCTCGGCAATCCGGCCCGAGACGTTCGAGACGACCGGCAGACGCGGCTCGGCGAACGACAGATCCCGCAGGACCTCGCGGAACGCGTCGAGCATGGGCTCCATCAGCGGCGAGTGGAAAGCGTGCGACACCCGCAGCCGGCTGACCCGACGCCCCAGCTCACGGAACACCTCCGCCACCGCCTCGACCGCGTCCTCGGCGCCCGAGACGACCACGGACGACGGACCGTTGACCGCAGCGACCGACACACCCTCGACAGACTCCAGATGCGGCAGCACCTCCGCCTCGGACGCCTCCACAGCCACCATCGCGCCGCCCTCCGGCAACGCCTGCATCAGCCGCCCACGAGCAGCCACCAGAGCACACGCGTCCGCCAGCGAGAACACACCCGCCACATGCGCGGCCGCCACCTCACCGATCGAATGACCGGCAACAAACTCCGGACGCACACCCCACGACTCGACCAGCCGGAACAGCGCCACCTCGACGGCGAAGAGACCGGCCTGCGCGTACGCCGTCCCGTCCAGAACCGACGTATCGTCGCCCCAGACCACCTCACGCAGCGGGCGGTCCAGGTGCTCGTCGAGTCCGGCGCAGACCGCGTCGAACGCCTCCGCGAACACCGGGAAACGCTCGTACAGACCACGCCCCATCCCCAGACGCTGCGACCCCTGCCCCGAGAACAGGAACGCGGTACGGCCGGGCTCGACGGCGCCGAGGACGACGGCGGGGTCCGGCTCACCGACGCAGACGGCCGCGAGGCCACGGACGGCGGTCTCGCGGTCGTCCGTCAGGACCACGGCGCGGTGGTCGAAGAGGGAACGCTGCGTGGCCAGGGAGAGCGCCAGGTCCACGGGGCGCAGGCCGGGGTGGCCCTCGACCTGGGCCAGCAGCCGCGCGGCCTGGGCGCGCAGTGCCTCCTCGGTACGGCCCGACAGGACCCACGGCACGATGCCGGGGGCGAGGGCGGCGATCCCGTCCCCGCCGGTCTCGGGTTCCGCGACCGGCTCGGGCTGTTCGAGGATGACGTGGGCGTTGGTGCCGCTGATCCCGAACGAGGACACACCGGCCCGGCGAGCCCGCTCCTCCCCCGGCCACACCCGCTCACCGGTCAGCAACTCCACTGCACCGGCGGACCAGTCGACGTGCGACGACGGAGCATCCACATGCAGCGTGCGCGGCAGCCTGCCGTGACGCATCGCCATCACCATCTTGATCACACCCGCCACACCG
>NZ_JOII01000078.1 GCF_000719955.1 Streptomyces albidoflavus | reverse complement strand
GGATGTGGTGCAGCCGGTGTTGTGGGCGGTGATGGTGTCGTTGGCGGAGGTGTGGCGGGCTCAGGGTGTGGAGCCGGGTGCGGTGATCGGTCATTCGCAAGGCGAGATCGCGGCCGCGGTGGTGGCGGGCGGGTTGTCGTTGGAGGACGGGGCGCGTGTGGTGGCGTTGCGGTCGCGTGCGTTGCGTGCGTTGTCGGGTCTGGGCGGCATGGTGTCGGTCGCTAGGAACGTGGACGAGGTTCGTGGTCTGCTGGCGGGCTGGGAGGGGCGTATCGGTGTGGCGGCGGTCAATGGGCCGTCGTCGGTGGTGGTGTCGGGTGATGCGGGGGCGTTGGACGAGTTCGTGGCCGCGTGTGACGCGTCGGGTGTGCGGGCGCGTCGGGTGGCGGTGGACTACGCGTCGCACTCCGCGCATGTGGAGCGCATCGAGGAGGAGCTTGCCGGGCTTCTGGCCCCGGTGGCGCCGCGTTCGTGTGATGTGCCGTTCTACTCGACCATCTCGGGACAGGTGGTGGACACCGCTGGTCTGGACGCTGCGTACTGGTACCGGAACCTGCGGGGGACGGTGGAGTTCGAGGCGGGGACGCGTGCGTTGCTGGCCGACGGTTTCCGGGTGTTCGTGGAGGTGAGTGCGCATCCGGTGGTGGCCACCGGGGTGCAGGAGACCATCGAGGACGCGGGCGTTCAGGCCGGTGTCGTCGGCACGCTGCGGCGTGACGAGGGTGGTCTGGAGCGGTTCGCGCTGTCGCTGGGTGAGGCGTGGGCGCTGGGTGCCGAGGTGGACTGGGAGACGCATTACGCGGGCACCCCGCCCCGCCACGTCGACCTCCCCACCTACCCGTTCCGCCGTGACTGGTACTGGCTGACGCCCGCCGAGTCGGCCGCGGCGGCGGCCACCGGCGACCCCGCCGACGGCGACTTCTGGTCGGCCGTCGAGAGCGGCGATCTCACCCGGCTCTCCTCCGTGCTGGAGGTCACCGGCGACGACGTGGAGGCGTTCGGCACGCTGCTGCCCGCGCTGGCGTCCTGGCGCCGTCGCCGCACCCTGCGCTCCACCCTCGACACCTGGCGCCACCGCGTCACCTGGACCGCGCTGACCGGCGCCGACGACGCCGTCCCCGCCGGCCGCTGGCCCGCCCTCGTCCCCGCCGGCCACGCCGACGACCCCTGGGTGCACGCGGTGCTGGCAGCTCTCACGGCGCGCGGCCTGCGTGTCGAGCGCCACGACCTCACCGGCGACGAGGACACCGCCGCGCTCACCGCCCTGCTCACCGGAACCGGTGACACCGAGACCGACGGCGCCGAAGGCATCGCGGGCGTCCTCTCTCTCCTAGCCCTCGACGAGCGCCCCCACCCCGACCACCCCGCCGTACCGCGCGGCCTCGCCACCGCCAAGGAGCTGCTGCACGCGCTGTCCGGCACCGAAGCCTCCGTGTGGGCGCTGACCCGCGGCGCCGTCGCCGTCGACAGCCGCGACCGGCTGACCTCGCCCGTCCAGGCCGAGACCTGGGGCTTCGGACGCGCCGTCGCCCTGGAACTCCCCGACGCCTGGGGCGGCCTCGCCGACCTGCCCGCCGACCCCGACGCCCGCAGCCTCGCCCGCCTCGCCACGCTCCTCGGCGGCCCCGAGGACCAGATCGCCGTACGCTCCTCCGGCGCGTACGCCCGTCGGCTGGCCCGGATGCCGCTGCCCGAGCCGGTCCGAACCACCGACGCAGACGCGGAACTCGCCGTGCGGGCCGCCGACGACGACGGGATCGCCGGCTGGGGCGACCACGACACCGTCCTGATCACCGGCGGCACCGGTGCGCTCGGCGCCCACGTGGCCCGCTCGCTCGCCGCCTCCGGCGCCCGCCACCTGGTGCTCACCAGCCGACGCGGACCCGGCAGCCCCGGTGCCGCCGAACTCGTCGCCGAGCTGGAGGAGCTGGGTGCCCGGGTCACCGTCGCCGACTGCGACGTGGCCGACCGCGACCAGCTCGCCCGTCTGCTGGACTCCCTCCCCGCCGACCTCCCCCTCACCGGCGTCGTGCACGCCGCCGGTGTCCTGGACGACGGTGTTCTCGACGCCCTCACCCTGGACCGCTTCGAAGCCGTCCTGCGCCCCAAGACCCTCGGCACCGCCCACCTGCACGAGCTGACCCGCGACCACGACGTCACCCTGTTCGTCCTCTTCTCCTCGATCGTCGGTGTCCTCGGCAACGCCGGACAGGCCAACTACGCCGCCGCCAACGCCTATCTGGACGCCGTAGCCGAGCAGCGGCGGGCCGAGGGCCTGCCCGTCACCTCCGTGGCCTGGGGCCCGTGGGCCGACGCGGGCATGGCCACCGCCGACGTGCTCGCCGACCGGATGAGCCACGACGGCCTCGCCCCGATGGACCCCGTCACCGCCGTCGCCGCGCTGCGCGCCGCCGTCGCCGAGGGCATCCCGCACGCCACCGTCCTCGATGTGGACTGGCGCGCCTACGGCACCGCCATGACCGCGGCCCGGCCCAGCCCGCTCGTCGGCGACCTCCCCGAGGTCCGCCGCGCCCTGGAGGCGGCGGCCGCCACCGCGCCCGACACCCACGCCCTGCGCGACCGGCTGCGCGGCCTCGCCCCCGCCGAACAGGACCGGCTGCTCACCGACCTGGTCCGCGCCGAGGTCGCCACCGCGCTGCGCCACTCCTCACCGGAGGCCGTGGACGTCAACCGTGCCTTCAAGGACCTGGGCTTCGACTCGCTGACCGCCGTGGAGGTCCGTAACCGGATCACCGCCGCCACCGACGTCAAGCTGCCCACCACCCTCCTCTTCGACCACCCCAACACCACAGCGGTCGTCGCCCACCTGCGTACCCTGCTGCTCGGCGACGAGCGCCCCGCCGCCGCGCCCGTCGTCGTCTCCGCGGGCGTCACCGACGAGCCCATGGCGGTCGTCGCCATGGCCTGCCGCTTCCCCGGCGGCGTCACCACGCCCGAGGAACTGTGGCACCTCATGGCCGCCGAGGTGGACGCCGTCTCCACCCCGCCCGAGGACCGCGGCTGGGACCTCGACGCCCTGTACGACCCGGACCCCGAACGCCACGGCACCACCTACAGCCGTGAGGGCGGCTTCATCCAGGACGTCGCCGGATTCGACCCGGCGTTCTTCGGGATCTCGCCGCGCGAGGCCCTGGCCATGGACCCGCAGCAGCGGCTCCTGCTGGAGACCTCCTGGGAGACCTTCGAACGCGCCGGCATCGACCCGGGAACCCTGCGCAACAGCGCCACCGGGGTCTTCGTCGGCAGCATCACCACGGACTACCAGGTCCGCCTGGGCGGCGCCGCCGCCCAGGAACAGCTCGCCGGCCACCTCATGACCGGCAACGCCTCCAGCATCGCCTCCGGCCGCCTGTCGTACACGTACGGCTTCGAGGGCCCCGCCGTCACCATGGACACCGGCTGCTCCTCGTCCATGGTCGCCCTCCACCTGGCCCTGCAGTCGCTGCGCACCGGCGAGTGCACGATGGCCCTGGCCGGCGGTGTCACCGTCATGTCCACACCCGAGCCCTACGTCGAGTTCTCCCGGCAGCGGGGCCTGGCGGCCGACGGGCGCTGCAAGGCCTTCGCCGAGGGCGCCGACGGTATGGGCTTCGCCGAGGGCGTCGGCCTGGTCCTGCTGGAGCGGCTCTCCGACGCACGCCGCAACGGTCACCCGGTCCTCGCCGTGGTCCGCGGCTCCGCCCTGAACCAGGACGGTGCGTCCAACGGTCTGACCGCCCCCAACGGCCCCTCCCAGCAGCGCGTCATCCGCCAGGCCCTCGCCAACGCGGGCCTCGCCCCGGGCGAGGTCGACGTGGTCGAGGCGCACGGCACCGGTACCCCGCTCGGTGACCCCATCGAGGCGCAGGCCATCCTCGCCACCTACGGCCAGGACCGCGACCCGGCCCGGCCGCTGCTGCTCGGTTCGCTGAAGTCCAACATCGGCCACACCCAGGCCGCCGCCGGCGTCGCCGGCATGATGAAGATGATCCTGGCGATGCGGCAGGGCACCCTGCCCAAGAGCCTCCACATCAGCCGGCCGACCTTAAGTCGCGTGCGGTGGTGGGGGAGCAGGCGGCGCGTCTGGCGGCGTCGGTGCGTGCGTCCGACGCGTCGGTGCTGGACGTGGCGCATGCGCTGGTGTCCTCGCGTGTGGCGATGGACCGGCGTGCGGTGGTCGTGGGGTCCGACCGTGAGGAACTGCTCGCCGGGCTGGACGCCCTCGCCGCCGGGGAGCCTTCCCCGCGTCTGGTGGAAGGCTCGGTCGGTGACGGCTCCGGCAAGGTCGCCTTCGTGTTCCCGGGTCAGGGTTCGCAGTGGGTGGGTATGGCGGTGGAGTTGTTGGGTTCGTCGCCGGTGTTCGCGGGGCGGGTGGCGGAGTGTGCGGCGGCGTTGGAGCCGTTCACGGAGTGGTCGTTGCTGGATGTGCTGAACGGTGTGGAGGGTGCTGCGTCGTTGGAGCGGGTG
>NZ_JOII01000077.1 GCF_000719955.1 Streptomyces albidoflavus | reverse complement strand
CCAGATCGGCCCCGACGCCCCCATCATCACCACCGACGCACGCCACCGCGCCGACGCCAAGAGCGCACTCATCACCCTCGTGGAACACGCCCTGATGGCCCGTCTCAAGTAGAGTCAGCCTGAAGGAAGTTGTGTGAAGACCCCGCAGCGGCGGGCTGTGTCCTTGGACACGGTCCGCCGCTGTGTTCATAACGTTTCGACAGGCAATTGCATCCACGCCGCCACGGGTCGCGGTCGATCCGTGCCGCTGCGCGCACGTCCCTCCGGCCTTTTGCCGCCGCTCATCGTTTATGCCCGGCTTGTCCGAGGCCTCTCAAAGCTCGCACCGGCTCCTCCGGCTGTTTGGAGGAGCACCGCCTGACGTGCTGGAATGCGTCGAACTGCCCAGTAGCACACGGGCCTGGAGACGTCTGCGGCCCCGCCCGGGTGCCGCCGCCGAGAGGTTGTTGGTCGAGTGAGGCGAAGCACGACGAGCCCCGCACCGCCGTCGCGGGGTAACTTCACCCCGCCGCAGCGTGCTGCGGCGTCTCCCGCTCAGGACGCGGGTGAGTCCGCCGCTCCCACCGGGAGCGGCCATCGTTTCTCCCCGCGCAACTGGCGCGTACCCGCGAGGCTCAACGCCATTCTCCTGCTGCCGGTCGTGGTCGGCCTGGTGGTCGGCGGCTTCCAGGTGTCGGGTTCCATCGACACCTGGCGTGAGGCCCAGGACGCGGAGAAGACCGCGCGGGTCGTCGAGGCGGCGCTGAACTACGGCAACCGCCTCATCGAGGAGCGCGACATCTCCGCCGAGCCCTTCCTCAAGGGCAAGCGCAACGACAGCGAGGTCGTCAAGGCCCGCGCCGCCACCGACGCGGCGGGCGAGGAGTTCGACGCCGCCGTCGGCTCGATGCCGGACAAGCCGGGTCTCAAGCGCCGGCTGGACGCCTTCCGCGACGTCGAGCCGAACCTGGAGCCGCTGCGCGAGGCGGCGTACACCAAGAAGCTCAAGGGTGTCGAGACCGAAGAGGGCTACGTCGCCGTCCAGCACCCGCTGATGGAGTTCGCCAACGAGCTCGGCCTGGGCACCGGCAACATCACCACCTACGGGCGCACCTCCTACGCGATCTCGCTGACCAAGGCGGCCCTGTCGCTCCAGCGCTCCCTCGGTATGCACCTGCTGGTCAACCCCGGTCCGGACGCGGCGAGCCTCGGCAAGCAGCGGATCGCGCTGAGCAGTTACGCCTACCTCGAAGGCATCGCGATCGAGGAGTACACCTCCAGCGGTATGGAGGAGGACGAGAAGAAGCTCGTCGCGGGCCAGAAGGAGCTGGAGGCGAAGGCCGAGAAGCAGGCCCGCGAGGCCGCTTCCGAGGCACGCGCCGCCGGTGAGCGCTACGTCGCGCCGCCGTCGGGCCAGCAGGCCATCGGCCTGATGGTCAGCCCGTCGAGCACCCCGCAGACCCTGGCCGCCCAGGGCCTGACCCCCGAGGCGTGGTGGGCACAGACCACCGCCCGCTTCGACCTGTACCGCACCCTCGAGTCCGACCTTGCCGAGAACGCGGTGCAGGAGGCGGCCCAGATCGCCTCCGACGCCAAGCGCGACGCGATCATCACCGGTGTCGCGGTGGTCCTGGCCCTGCTGGTGGCGTTCGTGATCGCCGCGATGATGGCCCGGCAGATGGGCCGCTCGATGCGCCAGCTGCGCAGCGCCGCCTTCAGCGTGGCCGAGCAGCGGCTGCCCTCCCTCGTCGACCAGCTGTCGCGGACCGACCCGGGCCAGGTCGACACCCGGGTGGAGCCGATCCCGATCACCTCCACGGACGAGATCGGCGAGATCGCCCGCGCCTTCGACCAGGTGCACCGCGAGGCCGTCCGGCTCGCCGCCGAGCAGGCGCTGCTGCGGGGCAACGTCAACGCGATCTTCACCAACCTCTCGCGCCGCAACCAGTCCCTCATCGAGGGCCAGCTGACGCTGATCACCGGCCTGGAGAACAACGAGGCCGACCCGGACCAGCTGGAGAACCTCTTCAAGCTGGACCACCTCGCGACCCGTATGCGCCGCAACGGCGAGAACCTCCTGGTCCTCGCCGGCGAGGAGCCGGGCCGCCGCTGGGACCAGCCGGTCCCGCTGGTCGACGTGTTGCGCGCCGCCTCCTCCGAGGTGGAGCAGTACGAGCGCATCGAGATGTCGGGGGTGCCGGAGGCGGAGATCCACGGCCGCGCCGTGACCGACCTCGTCCACCTCCTCGCCGAGCTGCTGGAGAACGCGACGACGTTCTCCTCGCCGCAGACCAAGGTCAGGGTCACCGCGACGCGGCTGCCCGACGGCCGGATCATGGTGGAGATCCACGACAAGGGCATCGGCCTGACCGCCGAGGACTTCGCCGACATCAACCACAAGCTGGCCAACCCGCCCACGGTCGACGTGGCCGTCTCGCAGCGGATGGGCCTCTTCGTGGTCGGCCGTCTCGCGGACCGGCACGGCATCCGGGTCCAGCTGCGCCCCTCGGGCGAGCAGGCCGGTACGACCTCGCTGGTGATGCTCCCCGACGCGATCACCCACGGTGGCGGTGGCGCGGACGGCCCGGACTCCGAGTTCACGGTCTCCTCGATCATCCCGGAGCAGCAGGCCCACGAGGTGGCGCCGCTGCGCACCGCGGCCGAGCTGGGCTTCGACGACAACCGCTACCGCGCGGAGCAGGCCGGGGAGTTCCAGGAGCTGGACCCGGTCGGCCGCTCGCTCCTGCGTGAGGAGCGCCGGGCCGCGCTGGAGTCCCACCAGGACCAGTCCCCCGACGGCCGTCCGCTCTTCCGCGACGAGGCGCCCGGCCAGGGCGGCGCGCAGGAGTACGGATTCGACGAGCGCCAGTCTGTTCCCGGCCAGGGTTACGACGGCGGCTTCGGCAACCAGGGGTACGGCGGTCCGCAGGCGGGGCCTGGCGGCCAGGGCGGCTACCAGGGTGACTGGCAGGGCCAGGGCTACCCGGCGGCCGAGGGCACGCAGGACGGCCGCCCGGGCCAGTACACCGGCTACGCGGCCAACGAGGGCTATGCGGAATCCGGCTTCGACGCCGGGAACGGTGGCGCCCAGGACGACTGGCCCGGCCAGAACGGTTACCAGGCCGGCTACGCACCCCAGTTCGGCCAGGAACCGGAAGGGTTCCAGGGAACTGACGGGGGCCACCTCGGCGGCGTAGGCTTCGAGCGGCCCGGACCGGCGCCGAGCACCGTCGGCGAGGTCACCGATGCGGGACTCCCGCGTCGTGGCACCGCCGGGGCCGGGCGGCCGCAGGGTGAGACCGGTGGCCGAATACCGCCGCAGTCCCCGTCCGGAGAGCGGAACCTTTCCCTGGACGGCGGCGACAACGACGACCGGCGTTCGTCCAACGACGACCGCTGGAACGAGGCGGGCAAGCTCAAGCGGCCGCAGGCCGGGGGGACCACTTCCTCCGGACTTCCGCGCCGGGTGCCGAAGGCCAACCTGGTCGACGGCACGGCCGAGCAGACCCCGCAGGGCGGCCCCCAGGTCTCCCGCGACCCCGAGGAGGTACGGGGCAGGCTCAGCAACCTGCGCCGGGGCGTCCAGCGGGGCCGCACCGCAGGAAGTGATACGAACGGCCAGGCTTCGCCGGATCAGCACCGCGGGCCTGACAGCACCTACGACCAGGAGCGTTAGTGTGAGCCCGATGAGCCAGGCGGCACAGAACCTGAACTGGTTGATCACCAATTTCGTGGACAACACCCCCGGGGTGTCGCACACGGTGGTGGTCTCCGCCGACGGACTCCTTCTGGCGATGTCCGAAGGCTTCCCCCGCGACCGCGCCGACCAGCTCGCCGCCGTCGCGTCCGGTCTGACCTCCCTCACCGCCGGGGCCTCCCGGATCTTCGAGGGCGGCGACGTGAATCAGACAGTTGTGGAGATGGAGCGGGGATTCCTCTTCATCATGTCCATTTCCGACGGCTCGTCCCTCGCCGTACTCGCCCACCCGGAGGCGGACATCGGTCTCATTGGGTACGAGATGGCCCTTCTCGTGGACCGCGCGGGTACGGTACTCACCCCTGATCTGCGGGCGGAGCTCCAGGGCAGCCTTCTCAACTGACAGACAGGCAGTACGTTTTAACGCCGCGTGGCCGTAAAGTTTCGCCACGCGGCTCCCTACGACGGCGCCCGGAACAGCAGGAGGAGGAGACGTGGCAACATCCCCCGACGGCTCGCAGCCCTACTGGGCCCATGGCTACGGCCAGGGCCGGCCTCAGGGGCAGGGCGAGGACGCGCCCGCGAATCCGTACGACTTCCCCTCCGGGCCAGGCGGCGGTCAGCCGTACCAGGAGCCGGGCCAGTACCCGGGTCCCTACGACCAGCAGCCGTACGAGCAGCAGCCCTACCAGCAGCCGCCGGCGCCGAGGATCGAACCGGTGCAGCCTCCGCAGCAGCGGAATCCGGCTACTTCCGGCCAGGGCGCCAGCAATCCGCTGGTCCGTCCCTACGCCATGACCGGCGGCCGTACCCGGCCGCGCTACCAGCTCGCCATCGAGGCGCTGGTGCACACCACGGCGGACGCCGCACGGATGCAGGGGCAGTTGCCCGAGCACCAGCGGATCTGCCACCTGTGCCACGAGATCAAGTCGGTCGCCGAGATCTCGGCACTCCTCTCCATACCTCTTGGTGTGGCCCGGATCCTTGTCGCCGACTTGGCGGAGGCCGGGCTTGTCGCCATCCATCAGCCCGGCGGCGACGAGAACGCCGGGGGCCAGCCAGACGTGACACTGCTCGAAAGG
>NZ_JOII01000076.1 GCF_000719955.1 Streptomyces albidoflavus | reverse complement strand
CGGCGGGGGTGGGGCGGGCGCGGCGGGTTCCGGCGGGGGCGTCGTGGAGTCCTGCGTCCCGCCGGCGCCGGTGACGGCGGGCGAGTCCGCGAACGCCGGTGCCTCGGTCAGCAGGAACTCGGCGAAGCGGCGCGGGGTGGGGTACTCGAAGAACACCGTGGGGTAGAGGGTGAGGCCGTGTTCGTCGGAGAGGCGCTCGCTCAGCGCGACCAGGCCGACGGAGTCGAATCCGGCCGACAGGAACTCGGTGTCGGCGTCCTCGGCCGTGGTCCCGGTCAGGGCCAGGAACCAGGTGAGGAGCCGTGCGGAGGCGCTCGCCGGACTGGTGGGGGCGGCCGGCGGGGTGAGGGGCGCGGCCCGTTCCGGAGCAGGGCGCGGAGAGGGAGCCGGTGCCGGGGCGGAGGGAGCGGAGGGAGCGGAGGGAAGTGCCTCCGGCGCGTCGCCGAAGGCCGCCGCCGGCACGCGCTTGGAGGCCATGTCGGTAAAGGTCAGCAAGGGCCGGCCGGTCGCGTCGGTCACGGTCTGGGTGACGCGGCACGCCTCGTCGTTCCAGAAGGCGGTACGGGTCCGGACGTAGGCGGCCTCCTCCAGCGGGCCGTACACCTCGACGCGGCCGGCCGAGAGCGGGATGAAGGCGGCCGCGTCGCCCGCGCCGAACACCGGGTTGTCCGGGTTGATCGCGGCGATGGTGACGCTGTCGAGCAGGCCGGGGAAGAGTGCGGTGCCCGCCGGATTGAGCGGCTGCTGGCGGGCGCCTTCGACGCGGGCGAGTGTGCCGCCGTCGGGGAGGCCGGCGACCCAGGAGATGTTCCGGTAGTAGCGGCCGTGGTGGTAGCCGATCCGGCGCAGCCAGCGGTACAGCCCGGAGCCCGCGTGGATCTCCGCACAGGACTCCAGGAGGGAGGCGACCGGTTCGGGAGACGGTTCGGCGGTACGCCCGGTGAGGTACCGGCCGGTGACGAAGGGTTCGCGGCTCTCGGCGTCCTCGACGGTGAACGCGCCGTCGCCCGCCACCCGGCAGACCACGCGAGAGGCCCCGGCGGGGATGAGGGGGCGGTGGAAGAGGACGTCGGCGACGCCGTGGAAGGGCACACCGCGCAGGGCGGCCCCTTCGCGCAGGAAGTCGAACCAGGCGACGCCCGGGAGCATCACCGTGCGGTACACGGCGTGCTGGGCGATCGGTGTCTCCCCGGGCCCGAAGACCCGGGCGAAGGCGTGTCCCCCGGCGTCGGCCTCCTCGGGGGCGTCCGCCGTGGGTGTCCCGGGTTCGGCGGTGCGCAGCGGCTCGGGGAGGTCCAGGGCGGGCCCGTCGGGCTGGGCGACGGGCAGCAGCCGCTTGTGCCAGGGGCGGCCGGCCTGGAGGGCCGTCCAGTCGATCGCGTGACCGGCGGCGAAGAGTTCGGCGGTGACGGCGGCGGTCACGGCGGCCACCCCTGGCGCGTCGCGGACGGCGGCCAGGCGTGCGCAGAGCTCGCCGTCGTCCCGCCGCGCCGCGTCCTCGGCGGCGCGCGAGGGCTCGCCGTCGTGCCGGAGCACGTCGGCGAGGGCCTGCTCCAGCGGGACGCGTCCCCAGGCGAAGTCGGTGACCGCCGTCCACCCGGCGGGAAGCTCGACGGCGTCCTCCGGGAGCCCCGCCGCCCGCAGGGCCACGGTGAGGGCGACCGCGGTGCTGAGCCGCAGCAGCTCTCCCGAGAACGTCTCCAGCCGGCGGCCGGTCGCCGTCTCGAAGAGGCCGAGGACCTCGTCGACGGCGGGGGTGGCGCCGCGCAGGGCCGTAAGCCAGGCGGGCGGTGTGGCAGCGGCCTCCGGGCGGACCGCCACGGTGGTCCGGGGCGGCTCCTCGGTCCCGCCGGGCCGCAGCAGCCAGGTGCGCAGGGCCCGGGCCAGTGCGGCGGCGTCCGTGCCGCAGACGGCGAGCCGTTCGCCGTGGTGGGGCCGGGCCAGCCGGGCGGTGGCGCACACGTGGTGCAGGTCCTCGGCGGCGGAGGGGAGGAACTGGAGCCACTGGGCCGCCAGTTCGCGGAGCCCGTGAGCGGTGGTGGCCGACAGCGGCAGGACGTGGACCGTCGGGGTGACGGGACCGGCGGGGATCTGCGCTTCGGGTAAGGCCACCGCCTGGGCGACGACGTGCGCGTTGGTGCCGCCGAAGCCGAAGCCGCTCACTGCCGCCCGGCGGACCGGCACCGAGGGCCAGGGGCCCGGCTCGGCCGGCAGGTGGAAGGGGCTGTTCGCCAGGTCGAGGCGGGGGTTGGGCCGTTCGACGCCGAGCGCGGGGACGAGTCCTTCGCGGAGCAGGACGAGGATCTTGGCGAGCCCGGCGAGTCCGGAGGCCGAGTGGAGGTGGCCGATGCGCCGCTTGAGGGAGCCGAGGGCGACGGACCCGCGCGGGACCCCGGCACGGCCGAACACCTCGGTGAGGGCGCGCGCCTCGATCGGGTCGCCGATGGCGGTGCCGGTGCCGTGCGCCTCGACGTACTGGACGGTGGCGGGGTCGATCGTCTCGTAGACCTTGCCGAGGAGTTCCACCTGGGCGTCCAGGCTCGGGGTGGTGACGCCCATGGTGGCGCCGTCGTTGTTGACGGCCGCCGCGTCGATCGCGCCGAGGACCAGGTCGCGGTCGGCGAGGGCGGCGCGCAGGGGCTTCAGTACCAGGGCGACGGCGCCTTCTCCTGGCACGTAACCGTCGGCCCTGCTGTCGAAGGTCCGGCAGAGGCCGTCCGGTGAGAGGGCGCCGTTGCGGGAGAGCAGGACGAACGTCAGGGGGTCGATGAGCAGGTCGACCCCGCCGACCACGGCCAGGTCGCAGGCGCCCGCGCTCAGGCTCTGGCAGGCGAGCCAGACGGCGGTCAGGGACGAGGAGCAGGCCGTGTCGACGACGAGGCTGGGGCCCGACAGGTCGAAGCGGTCCGAGAGCCAGGCCGCCATGAAGTTCTGCGATCTGCCCCACAGGGCGGCCGGGCCTGCGGCGGTCTGCGGTGCTCCGCCGAGGCCGCGTCCCTGGTCGAAGCCGTAGGCGTTCATGCGGGCGCCCACGAAGACACCGGCGTTGAGCCTGCGCCGGGTCCGGAGGTAGCCGGAGTCCTCCAGCGCCCGCGCGCCGACCTCCAGCATGGTCCGCTGTTGCGGGTCGAGGCTGCGGGCCTGGTCGGCGGTGAGGCCGAACGCCGTGTGGTCGAAGGAGAACGGGTCGAGGAGGAAGGCACCCCGGTGGTGGGAGCCCTGGTGGGGGCCGTCCCCGAGGTGGAGGTCGCGGCGCCAGCGGCTGGCCGGGACCTCGTCGACCTCGACGGTGTCGTGCCGCAGCATCTCCGTCAGGTCGGCGGCGTCCTCGGCGCCGGGGAGCCGTGCCGCCAGGCCGATGACGGCGATCCGGCGGTCCTCTTCGTTCACGGCGGTCCTCCCGGTCGGGTCTGCGGTGGGGTGCGGGGTCACGGCGTCACCCCGTCTCCGCCGTCGGTGAGCAGGGGCCTCAGCAGGAGGCTGAGCGCGGTGGCGCCCGTCGCGTCCGCCGGAACGGCCGGCCCCGCGCCCGCCTCCGGCGGTCCGGCGGCGGTGGCGGCCAGTTCGGCGGCGAGCTCGTCGGCGGTGCGGGCGCGCATCAGCAGTGAGGGATCGACTGTGCGGCCCGCCCGCTGTTCCAGGGCGGTGGCGAGCTCCGCGATGACCAGTGAGTCGAGCCCGAGGCCGCGCAGAGGGCGGTCGCCCGGATCGTCGCCCAGCACGTGCAGGAAGGCGTCCCGTACGTGGGCGCGCAGTGCGGTGCGGTCGCGGCCGGTGGCCGGGGCGGGGATGAGCGTGCGGGTACCCGGCCCGGGTTCCCGGGTTTCGGGGGTGTCGGCCGGGGAGGCGGGCGAGGGCGCGGGTGTGTGTCCCGGGAGGACGACGGCGCCGCCGGTGAGCAGATGGCCGAAGAAGGCGGCTTCCGCCTCGGTGGCGTCGAGGGAGTGGGCGGCGGCGAAGTCGGCGTCGGCGGCCATGCCGACGCCGGTCCAGTTGGGCCAGGCGTGGGCGGTGACGGCGGTGGCGGGCCCGTGCTCCCGTTCGGCCAGCGCCAGTTGGTAGGCGTTGGCGAGGCTGTAGTCGACCAGGCCGCGTCCGGCGTCCGCGTGCGTTCCGGCGAGGGAGGACGTCAGCACCGCGAAGTCGGCGCCCCGGTCCTGGGCCAGCCGGACGGCGTGGAGCGAGCCGTCCGTCTTCGGGGTGACGACGCGGGCGGCGTCGGCCCAGGGGCGGCGGCGCATCGCGCCGAAGGCGTTGACTCCGCCGGAGCAGTGCACGACCCCGCGCAACCGGCCCCACCTCGCGTCCAGTTCGCCGACGACGGCGGTGAGCGCCGGGGCGTCGGCCACGTCGCACGACCGGTAGACCACCTCGGCCCGCGTGGCGAGGGCGCGGAGCACCTGGGACCGGCCGGGGTCGAGGGCGGAGCGGCCGACGATGCCGATGTGCCGTGCGCCCCGGTCGATCAGCCGCTCGACGAGGCGCCGGCCGATCGCTCCGAGGCCGCCGGTCACCAGGTAGTAGCCGTCGGGACGGACCTCGTAGGCGCGGCCGGGCCGCACGGGGGACGTGTCGGGGACGTACCGGACGCCCGCCCGGTGGGCGGCGACGGTGCTTTCACCGCCCTGGCGCAGCGCCGCGTACTCGGCGGCGAGCACCCGGGCCCGGGCTTCGGCCGGTTCCGACGGGTCCAGGTGGACGACCGCGTGGGCGATGCGGCTCTCGGCGCAGGCGGCCGCGACGGCCATGGCCTGGGCCGCCGTGCCGGGGCGCAGGCTCGCGTGCTCCCCGGGCCGCACGGCGGCGCCGTGGCAGGCGGCCCAGAGCAGCCTGCCGTGCGGGGGCAGCGCTTTCAGCGTCTTTGCGACACGTGCCCAGAAGGTGCTGAGGTCGGGCTCCTGGCCGGGCGGGGTGGCGTCCACCATCAGGACGGTGTCGGCCTCGGCCTCGGTCCCGGCCACGTGGGCGCCGTGGGCACGCAGCTCCGCGGTGAGCGCCTCGTGGAGAGCGGGGTCGGTGACGACGAGGCGGACAGTGCCGGGTGCGGCCTGGGCCTCCTGAGGCAGTGCCTCTTCGCGCCAGGTGGCCCGGTACGCCTCCGGAGGCGTGTCCTCGGCCGGGGCGGTCGTCTCGGTGTGCATGTGCCAGTGCCGGCCCGGCGCGAACGGGTAGGTCGGCAGGTCCGTGGTGCGCGCGCCGGGGACGGAGAGCGCGGGCCAGTCGACCCCGGTGTACCCCGTCCGCACCAGCTCGGCCAGGGCGGCGTGGCCGGTCGGCGCCGGGTCCGGGGCGCGGGTGCCGGAGCCGGCGACGCCGACCGGGACGCGTCCGGCGGCGACGGCCCGCAGGTTCTCGGCCAGTTCGGCGGCGTCGCGTCCGTGGACGGCGGTCACGTACTCCTGCGGCGAGCGGCCGACGTTGGCGGTGTGGCACAGGTCCGCGGTGTCCCACGGGCCCCGGGAGGTGGCGAAGCGGTCGGCGTAGGCGGCGGCGAGTTCCCGTACCACCCGCTCGTCCGCCCCCGTCACCCGCACCAGATGACTGTCCTGCACCGGCACCGCACCACGCTCCACCCGTGGCGGCTCCTCCACGATCACATGGGCGTTCACCCCACCCATCCCGAACGCACTCACCGCACCACGCCGCGGACCCTCTTCACGACCCCACACCCAGGCACGATCCACCAGAAAGAACGGCGAATCCTCGAACCGGATGTGATCATTCGGCCGCCGCACATGCAACGAACCCGGAACCACCCCATGCTCCATCGCC
>NZ_JOII01000075.1 GCF_000719955.1 Streptomyces albidoflavus | reverse complement strand
ATCGTCACGGCGGCCGTGGGGGTTGCTGTGACCGCTTCGCGGCCCCTTGACCTGGGGTTTTGCCGCTTCGCGGCTAGGCTGGCTAGGAGGGGTGGGGGTGACCTTGTCGGTTCCGTTTCCCTCGAACTTGGTTTCTATTTCCCTCACCTCCCCTTATCGAATTTCTTTACATTCCCCACCATAAGGGCTAATCAAATCTTTGTCAAGCGTGGTGGTCGCCTCTTTATCCGGTGCCTTTTCAGGGTGATTTCCAGGCTTTATCAGAATGCCTTAGCGATTGTTTTCAAACGGCCGAAGGCCGTTTTCCTTTGCCCCGCAGGGGCGGGCCCCGGCGCGAAGCGCCTTAAAGGGGCCCACCGCGATAGCGGCGGCCCGATAGGGCCGGGTCTTTTCCGCCCCGTGGCCGAAGGCCACTTAGGGGGCGGGTTTCCTTTCGGGCCCGCGAAGCGGGACCAGGCCGCCCGTGGCCGAAGGCCACATAGAGGCGGCCCAGCCCGAAGGGCTGTCGATTGGCCGCGCATTTGGGCACGGAAAAAGGGTGGCCATTCACCGGCCACCCTTTTTCTGTTGCCTAGTCGTTACCTAGGCCGTTCTGTCAGTCCGTCATGTGGTCAAGCCGAGGGCTCGATTTCCTCGGCCCGCTCCTCGTCGAGCTCGGCCTCAAAGTGCATGAGGCCCGCGTCGATGACGAGTTCCGGGGCGCAGCCGTTGAGGCGGGCGAGGTGGAACAGGTCGGCGAGGAGGTCGCCGCCCAATTCCCTGAGTACGTCGTCTCCCACGTCGAGGGTGCCGTCGATGTAGTTTTGCCCGGTCTCTTTGCCGAATGCCTCCAGGGCCGTGAGTGCCCAGTGTGCGCGGGTCTTATTGGCCTCGGCGGTGCCGCCCGCGTAAAGGTCCGTCATTTCCCTTTCCCCTT
Source organism: Streptomyces albidoflavus (assembly GCF_000719955.1). Lineage (GTDB taxonomy): Bacteria > Actinomycetota > Actinomycetes > Streptomycetales > Streptomycetaceae > Streptomyces > Streptomyces albidoflavus. Next base: position 4,887 of record NZ_JOII01000075.1, on the reverse strand, counting down.
CTTTCACTTGCCGTAGACGGCGATTGCGGCGCGGACCTTGTCCGCGTCGAGGCACCCGGGGTGCCGGAACGTCGAAGGCGGGTTGCCGTTGCGCCCGCGCAAGTGCGACCAGTAGCGGGGGCCCTGCCACCCGCAGAGCTGGCACCGCAGGAACCACGGGTTATCGGCCCCGGGGTAGCCGCCGAGGGGGGTCCAGAGGAATTCGGCGAGTCCGTCCATTGCCTTGCGCGCGGCCTCGGTGTTCCGGGGCGTGGCAGGCATTCGCGGGTGAAGGAGGGGCACCGGCCCGACCAATTCGCGGGGCGCGGTCTCCTGGTCCTCCTCGGAGTTCTGCGGGGTGATCTGCCGCAGCTCGTACATGGCGACGAGGTAACCGGCGGCGAGTTCCTTACCGACGCTTCCGGCGGCGACTCGGATCTCTTCGTTCTGTCCGGCCGGGACGGCGTACCAAGCGCCGTGCCACCGGTAAATGCGGCCGATGTGCAGTCCGTTGAATCGGACCGGGTAACGGCATTCCTGGTTCGGGTCGCCGAGTTCGTAACGACGCGTTTCGTTGTTGGTCACTTGCTCCACCCCCACCACGAACGGACCTCTTCGGCGTCCTCGCCGTAGTTCTCCTCGACCATTTCGGCGAAAGAGGCGCCGGGGTTGGTGAGGCTCGTAATTGCGGCGTTCACGACGAGGTTGATTGCGTCCTCTTCGGGCTCGCCGAGGCTGATCGCGCCGAGGATCATGTCGGCACCCGCGTTGACGGCGGTCCGAACGCTTTCCTCGGAGTAGCCGAATTCGGGCCGCTTGATTCCGAGGCGGCGGGCGTCGATGTACGCCGCGAGGGATTCCGTCGCGTTCCGCATCGAGTCGAGGCGGGCGTATTCGGCGTTCGGGCACTCGTCGGCGGTGAGGAAGTCCTCGATTGCCTCCATGAGGCAGGCAAGGGAGTGGGCCGGGTCGGTGGTGGTCGACAGGGTTCCGTCGGCCGCTACTCCCCAGACCTCCATTCCGTCGAGGTCAATGTCGCGGCGGTCGAGGAGGTCCCCGCATTCGGGGCACTGGAACAGGCCGTCAGGCCGGACGCAGTAGGCGGAGAGTCCTCCGCACTGCGGGCAGCAAATTGGGTTCACTGAAAGCTCGCCTTTCGCGTAGCGCTTCCGGGGCGTGACCCAGGAGGCCGCGCGGCACGGCGCGTGCTTTTCGGCCCGGTGCGCGCCGAAGGCGCAGGGCCGAAAACCCTTTGCCGGTGCGCGCCGAAGGCGCAGGCAAAGGGCGGTCCCGCGAAGCGGGACCGAATCGCCGGTGAACGCGCCGAAGGCGCCCGGCGATTCGCCCGGAGGGCCCGCCAGGGCCCGCAGGGCGGTGCGCGGCGTGCCGTGTGGCACCCTGGGCCACGCCCCGGAAGAAAGGGCCCGTTAGGGCCTCTTGGGGCCCTGCGCTACGCCCTACCGCGCCTTGCTGCGCCCTCTTGCTGCGCCCCGGCCCGGAACCCGCGAGACCCCCCTCCCCGTGTGTCGGGAGGGGGGTCTCGCGGCTTCTCGGCGGCGGTGCCCTGCTACTTCGCTGCGCCTCGTTCAAGGAGGCGGAACACGGCTTCTACGCGGCGCTTGTTCTGCGGGCGATCCCCGAGGAGGGCGAGGACCGTCTCGGCCGTCTCGCGGGCTCCCTCGGGGTCTTCCAGGGCGAGCCGGGCCCATGCAGCGTGCATGTTGCTGATCACGCGCTGCGTCTCGTCTTCGGGGGCCCCTGCCTCGCGGCGGCGCTGCGCCGTCTCAACGAGGAGCTCCACCGCCGGGGCCCAGTCCTCCATTTCCTCGACAGCTCGACGCGCGGTGAACGTGGACCTCGTCGTCATCATGTTGACCGTGGGCGGCGCGAGGGGACCAAAGGCGTCCGCGAGGGCCGTTTCGAGCTGGGCAGCGGCGGCAATGGCCTCGGCAAGACGTCCGGCGCGCTCGTGGGCGACGAGCTCGGCCCAGGCCGATGCGTACTGCGGTGGGAGCGGCGCGGCCCACTCGGGCGGGGCGGTAGCCATGGCTCGGCGGGCCTCCTCGGGGGCGAGGGGCACGAAGGAACTGCCCGCGGGCGGGGAGCCGTGGGCCGCAGGGGGGGCCTGTGCCGGCACCGGTGCGGGTGCTGGCGGCATCGGGTGGGGGCGGTCGAGCGTCACCACGTCGCCGTCGGCGTCCACGATCAGGGGCCAGGCCGTCCCGTCGGCCTCCTTGGCGAGCACGCGGACGGGGCGGCCGTGAAAGGCGGCCTTGATCCGGACCTCGGCCAGCGCGCGGACGCGGGCCTCGGTGGTGTCGAGGCCCGGCTCGGTGACCCTCTCGCCGTTGACCGCGGCGACGCCGGTCGAGCTGACGGTGATGGTGTAGACCGGGGTCGCTGGAACGGTGTCGGGGTCGGTGATGGTCATTGATCTTTCTCCGATCTATCCACCCTTGGGGAAATACGGTGGCGCCCAACCGACATAGGTAGAACCCCACTTTGTTTCAATGTCGGTGGCCGGTACAACATCGATGTAACCCGGGCGAACAATATCGTTGCTGGCGATTTTTCCGTCACCGAGGTAGACAGCAACGTGCCCCGCTCGCCCACCGGTTTCCCAATACATGAGCGCACCGGGAGGGGGGTTCCTGTCCTTGTCGTGCTTCATGTCGGCCGGCATCTCACGGTAGTGGTCGATGGCGTAGGGCACTCCGGAGAAACTCCAGCCGTACGCCCTGGCAACGAACGCGAGGCAGGCGCGATACCAGTCCTTGCCGCCAGTCTTGGCCTCCTTCTCCGCCCAGGCGATGGCGTCCGCGGCACTGCGGGGGTTCTTCACGGTCGCGGGCCACGGGGCGTCACCGTCATGGAAGGCGTCACCGGGCTTGCCAGGTCGGTCGGCGTCTTCGGGGTAGCACTTGGCATCGGGGGCGTCGTCTTGGTCCGGGTTCATGGTGGCGGTGTCGTCGCCTGATCCCTGGTCCTCGTCCGCGTCACCGCCCTTGCCGGGGCGGTCGAGATCGAGCCCGGCCTCGGCGGCGATCTTCCGGGCGGCGTCCTCCTGGCCGTCGTACAGCTCGGGGTACGCAGACCTCTGCACTTCCTGTGCAGCCTGGCCGAGGCCCATCGCCTCCCACCCTTGGATGTCAGCCAGGCCGTGAATTCCGGCGGTGGTGTCGCGGCTCGCTCCGAAGAAGAACATGCCGGCTGCGTACTTGGGTTGCATGATCTGCGTTTCCGTACCCCAGCCCTGCGACGGCCGTTGCTGGAACAGGCCGATCGAGTCGAGGTGGCCGTAATCAATGTTGAGGAGGGTCGACTCCTGTAGGGCGGTCATCAGGCCGATGAGCGTTGCCCGACCGGACAGGCCGCCGCCGTCGGCCACCTTGTCGATGATCTTGGCGTTCGCAATCTGGTTCTTCCGGATGTTGCCGGTTGGCTGCTGGGCGGTGCCCCCTCCGTAGTCGACGCCGGGTGTTCCGCGTTCGCCGCAGGAGTCGGCCAATGCCTTCCCGGCCGTGCCGGCACCGAAGATGCCGACGACAACCAGGAAGATCACGAACACCACCGACGCTATGGCAGTGGCCTTGATCTTGAGTCCGGTCCCGGCGAAACGGCCCAGGGTCCGGACGGCGTCGCGTCCGTCCACTACAGCCCCAGGATTCGGGAGACGCGCCACCCGTCGCCGTCACCGTTGGTCACCTCGACCTGTAGCACGGTCGTTTCGCTGTAGTCCTCGTACCCCTCGACGTCTACCTTCGCCGTGGTCTTCCGCCAGACACGAACGGGGGTGTCCACCGGCAGATCAGTGCCGGCGGGCTCGACCTTCACCGTGCGCACGGTTGCCACTCCCCCGCGACTGACCAGCTTGGACCATTCCGGGTCGGTGTGCCCGGCGAGGTTTTCAATCAGGGCCGCCGTCATGTACGGCTCGGCCCGGAGAGCGCTCGCCGTGTGGTCTCCGTCCTTGGGCGGGTTGCGGGTGAGGTAAATCCGGATGGCCTCCTCGGCGACGTGGTTCGGCTTGCTGAGGTCGACGCTCGGGGACGGCGAGGAGCTGCTCGGCGTCGCCGCGGGTTCCTCGTTCTCCTGGGCTCCGGGCATCGGGCTTGCGGTGGCCGTGACGCGGTCACCCCTGTGGCTCTCGCCGAGGAGTCCCGGCCAAAGGAAGCGGGCCCCCACGCCAAGGCCCAGGATCACCACCACGATGATCAGGGCCCCGGCGGGGCGTAGCGGGTCGCGGCGACGCTCCTCTCGTACGTACTCCTTCGTACGCCGGCGGACGTCGTCGCGGTGCTCGCGCTTGGCCTCGCGTCGTGCGCGGCGCCCCTTGGTCCTCTTGACCTCCTCGGGATAGGAGTACGAGGCGAGAATCTCGCGCCACTCCTCCGGGGTCGGTTCGTCGTTCTTCGCCATGGCTTACCCCCGTCGGCCGGTGTTCCTGGGCGCCGGGACCGCGGGGGCCGCTGTGCGGCGTGCCGGTGCGGTGGCGCGGGGCGGCGGCTGCGTGGACCCGGACGGGCGCGGTGGCGGACCGTTGGGCGTGCTGCGGATGACCGTCGCCTGAATGATCTTGGGCTCGCCCGCCTGTGCGGGCGGGGGTGCCTGCCGGAAGGCATAGTTCGGGGCGCCGCCGCCTTCCGGACGCATGACCGGGGTCGGCCCCGGCCCGATGGCCGGACGCGCGGTCGTGCTGCCCTCTTTGCCGCTGGGAAGTCCGGCGCGGGGCCTCGACGGCTGCGGGGGGAGGGAGGCGCGGGCTTTGCCGGAGACGTCCGAAGGCTCGCGGTCGAGCGTGATCACTGGGGAGTCTGAGCGTCCGCCGGGCGGGAGCGTCGGGCCCCCGGGCGTCGGCGGGAGCGCCGGGCCCCCAGGCGTCGGCGGGAGCGGACGGGGCACCGGGCG
>NZ_JOII01000074.1 GCF_000719955.1 Streptomyces albidoflavus | reverse complement strand
GCCACCTCACGCCCCAGACCACCCGTCCCACCAGTGACCAGCACGGTCCCCTCGGGGTTCCAGCGCGGCGGCATCGTCAGCACGATCTTGCCCACATGCCTCGCCTGACTCATGAAACGGAACGCCTCACGCGCCCGACGCACATCCCACGCACGCACCGGAAGCGGCCGCAACGCCCCCTCCGCGAACAGGCCGAGGAGTTCGCTCAGCATCTCGCCGGTCCGGTCCGGCCCCGCCTCGCCGAGGTCGAAGGCGCGGTACCGCACGTCACCGACCGCGTGCGGGTCGCGGATGTCGGTCTTGCCCATCTCCAGGAACCGGCCACCAGGAGCCGTGACCCGCAACGACGCGTCCACAAAGTCCCCCGCCAGCGCGTTCAGGACCACGTCCATCCCCGCGCCACCAGTCACCTCACGGAACTTCTCCTCGAAGCCCAGATCACGCGAGGACGCGATGTGAGCGTCGTCCAGCCCCAGACCCCGCAGCGTCTCCCACTTGGGCTCACTCGCCGTGGCGAAGACCTCGGCGCCCACGTGCCGCGCCAGCTGGATCGCCGCCATACCGACGCCACCCGCACCGGCGTGGATCAGCACCCGCTCCCCCGCCGACAGGCCGGCGAGTTCGGTGAGCGCGTAGTAGGCGGTGAGGAAGACCAGGGGCACCGAGGCGGCGTCCTCGTCGCTCCACTCCTCGGGTACGCGGGTGAGGAAGCGTTCGTCGATCAGGGTCTCCGTGGCGAGGCCGCCGGGGACCATGCCCATGACGCGGTCGCCGACGGAGAGCCCGGTGACCTCGGGGCCCACGGCGGTGACGAACCCGGCCGCTTCCGCGCCGAGCAGTCCGGCCTCGCCGGGGTACATGCCGAGCGCGTTCAGCACGTCACGGAAGTTCAGGCCGGCGGCTTGTACCTCGACCCGGACCTGGCGCTCCTGAGGCTCCGCCAGCTCCTCGGGGCAGGGGCGCAGGGTGAGCGCGTCCAGGCTGCCGCGTGAGAGGGAGTCCAGGCGCCAGGGGCCGTCGGCGGGCGGCAGGAGGGACGGGGCGGTCACGGCCCGGTCGAGACGGCCGACCAGGACGGCGCCCTCGCGGACGACGAACTGGGCGTCTCCGCCCGAGAGCGGACCGAGGAGTTGCGGCAGAGCGGTCTCGACGGGGGTGGTGTCGTCCAGGTCGAGGAGGGCGAACCGGGTGGGGTTCTCCGACTGGGCGGCGCGGACGAGGCCCCAGACGGCGGCGGCGGGGAGATCGTCGACCCGCTCGCCGGGGCGGGCACAGACCGCGCCCCGGGTGACGAAGACGAGGCGGGTGTCGGCGAACCGTTCGTCGGCCAGCCACTCCTGCGCCAGGGCGAGGGCCTGTGCGGCGCGCTCGTGGGTGGCGGCGGGCACGTCGGCACCCTCGGCCGGTGCGGGGACCTCGACCAGGACGAGGTCCTCCTCGCCGGTCAGCGGGGCGAGGGTGGCCGCGGCCCCGCCGGTGCCGAGGGCACCGGCGGTCGTGTGACGGGCGGCGGGGGCGTCGCCGGTCTCGGGGCCGGCGGTCCACTCCAGGCGGAGCAGCGAGTCGAGTTCGGTGCGGCGGGCGGCCGGGGCGTGGTCCCCGGCGGGAACACGCAGCACCAGCGACTCGGCGGAGAGCACCGGGGCGCCCTCGACGTCCACGGCGGCGATGGAGACGGAGTCCTCGCCGGTCCGGGCGACGCGGAAGCGGACCACAGAGGCGCCGCCGGCGTGCAGGGAGACTCCGGCCCACAGGAACGGGAGCAGCTGGTGCTCGTCGTCGAGCCCGGCGAAGCCGACGGACTGGACGGCGGCGTCGAGCAGCGCGGGGTGCATCCCGTAGTACTCGGCGTCGTCGGCCTGCGGGGGCAGGGCCGCCTCGACGAACGCCTCGTCGCCGCGCTTCCAGACGGCGCGGATGGTGCGGAAGACCGGGCCGTACTCGGTGCGGTCGTAGAAGTCCTCCAGGCCGACGGCGACCGCGCCCTTGGGGGGCCATATCTCGGCGTCGGCGGGGAGGGTGACGGCGCCGCTGGTCAGGACGCCGGTCGCGTGCTGTGTCCAGGTGGCGTCCGGAACGTCGGCGGACCGGGAGTACAGGCTGACCGTGCGGGCGCCGCTCTCGTCGGGGGCGCCGGCCCAGACCTGGACGACCACGGCGGTGTCCGCGGGCAGCAGCAGCGGGGTGGCGAGGGTGAATTCCTCGACGCGGTCGCAGCCGACCTCGTCGGCGGCGCGTACGGCCAGTTCCAGGAAGCCGGTGGCGGGGAAGAGCACCATGCCGCCGCCGACGGTGTGGTCGGCGAGCCAGGGGTGCGTGGTGAGGGAGAGGCGTCCGGTGAAGAGGACGCCTTCGGAGGCGGCGAGGCCGGTGGCGGCGCCCAGCAGCGGGTGTGCGGCGGGGCTCAGACCGGCGCCGGTGACGTCCCCGCCGTGTGCGGAGGGGCGCGGCCAGTACCGCTCGTGCTGGAAGGCGTAGGTGGGCAGCTCGACGCGGCGGGCGCCGGTGCCTTCGAAGCAGCCGGCCCAGTCGACGGGGACGCCGGTGACGTGGAGCGTGGCGAGCGCGGTGAGCAGGGCGGGCTCCTCGGCCCGGTCCTTGCGCAGCGCGGGCGCGGTCACGCTGTCGCTCGCGGTGCCGGCGGCGTCGAGGGTCTGCTGGGCGAGGGCGGTGAGGACGCCGCCGGGGCCGATCTCCAGATAGGCGTTGGCGCCGGCCTGGTCGAGGGCGTGGACGGCGTCGGCGAAGCGGACGGTGGAGCGGACGTGCTCGACCCAGTACTCGGGCGTGCTGAGCTGCCCGGGCTCGGCGAGGGTGCCGGTCACGTCGGAGACGACGGGGATGCGCGGTTCGCCGTACCCCAGGCCCTTGGCCACGTCGTGGAAGGCGTCGAGCATCGGCTCCATGAGCGCCGAGTGGAAGGCGTGGCTGACCGCCAGGCGCTGGACCTTGCGTCCTTCGGCGGCGAACTCCGACGCCAGCGCGTCGACCTCGTGGTCCGGACCGGCGATCACCACGGAGTCCGGGCCGTTGACCGCGGCCAGGGACAGGCCCCCGGTCAGCCGCCCGGCGGTCTCCGCCTCGGTCGCCTGGACGGCCACCATGGCGCCGCCGGCGGGCAGTTCCTGCATCAGGCGGGCGCGGGCGGCGACCAGCGTGCACGCGTCCTCCAGGGAGAGGACGCCCGCGATGTGGGCGGCGGAGATCTCGCCGACGGAGTGGCCCGCGACGAACTCCGGGACGACCCCGAAGGACTCGACCAGGCGGTAGAGGGCGACCTCCACGGCGAAGAGCGCGGGCTGCGTGTAGCCGGTGGTGTCCAGGAGAGCGGCCGTCTCGGAGCCCTCCTCCGCGAAGAGCACCTCGCGCAGCGGACGGTCCAGCTTCGGGTCGAGCAGGGCCAGGACCTCGTCCAGCGCCTTCGTGAACACGGGGAAACGGCCGTACAGTCCCCGGCCCATCCCGGCCCGCTGCGAACCCTGGCCGGAGAACAGCACCGCGAGCCGGCGCTCCACGGCACGGCCCCGCGCCACCTCCACCGGCTCGTCCTCGCCGTCGGCGCCCGCCAGCAGGACCACCCGGTGGTCGAAGGAGGCGCGGCCGGTGGCCAGGGAGTGGCCGATGTCCAGGGGTGCGGCGTCGAGTGCGGTGATCCGGGCGAGCTGGCCGGGCAGTGCCTCCCCGGTGCGGGCGGAGACGGGCCACGGCACGACCCGCGCGAGCGCCTCGGGCTCCGCCTGGGGCTCGGGGGACTCCGTGTCGGCGGTCTCAGGCTCCGGCTGTTCGAGGATCACGTGGGCGTTGGTGCCGCTGAGCCCGAAGGAGGAGACTCCGGCGCGCCAGGGGCGGCCGGTCTCGGGCCAGCCGGTCGTCTCGGTGAGGAGCCGGACCGCTCCGGCCTCCCAGTCGACGTGGGTGGAGGGCTGGTCGATGTGGAGGGACCGCGGCAGGGTGCCGTGGCGCATGGCGAGCACCATCTTGATCACGCCCGCGACGCCGGCGGCGGCCTGGGTGTGGCCGATGTTCGACTTGATGGAGCCGAGCAGCAGCGGCCGGTCCTCGGGCCGGTCCTGCCCGTACGTCGCCAGCAGCGCCTGGGCCTCGATCGGGTCACCCAGGGTGGTACCGGTGCCGTGCGCCTCCACGGCGTCGACCTCGTCGGCGGAGAGCCCGGCCGTCGCCAGCGCCTGACGGATGACCCGCTGCTGGGACGGGCCGTTGGGCGCGGTCAGCCCGTTGGAGGCACCGTCCTGGTTGATGGCCGAGCCGCGCACGACGGCGAGGACCTCGTGACCGTTGCGGCGGGCGTCGGAGAGGCGCTCCAGGACGAGCATGCCCACGCCCTCGGACCAGCCGGTCCCGTCGGCGGCGTCGGCGAACGCCTTGCACAGGCCGTCGCCGGCCAGGCCGCCCTGACGGGTGAACCCGAAGAAGTTCATGGGCGTCGACAGCACGGTCACCCCGCCCGCGAGGGCGAGAGAGCTCTCCCCGCTGCGCAGGGACTGGGCGGCGAGATGGAGCGCGACGAGGGAGGAGGAGCAGGCGGTGTCGACGGTGAGGGCGGGGCCCTCCAGTCCGAGCGCGTAGGAGACGCGACCGGAGATGACACTGGTGGCGAGGCCCGTACTGGCGTGTCCCTCGACGTCCTCGCGGGAGGTCATGACGAGGTTGGCGTAGTCCTGGCCGGTGGTGCCGACGAAGATGCCGGTGGCGCTGGAGCGCAGGCCCGTCGGGTCGATGCCGGACCGCTCCAGGGCCTCCCAGGAGGTCTCCAGCAGCAGGCGCTGCTGCGGGTCCATCGCCATCGCCTCACGCGGGGAGATGCCGAAGAACCCCGCGTCGAACCCGCCCACGTCGTGCAGGAAGCCGCCGCGCCGCGTGGCGCTGACGCCGCGGTTGTCGCCGCCACCGCCGAAGAGGGCGTCCAGGTCCCAGCCGCGGTCGGTGGGGAAGCCGGTGATGCGGTCCTCGCCGTCGGCGAGCATCCGCCACAGGTCGTCGGGGGTCTCGATGCCGCCGGGCATCCGGCAGGCCATGCCGACGATGACGACGGGGTCGTCGGCGACATCGGCGGCCACCACCGGCATGCCGGTCTCGCCGTGTTCGTCGAGGAGTTCGGCGACCAGGTGTTCGGCGAGGCCGTGGGGGGTGGGGTAGTCGAAGACGAGGGTGGCGGTGAGGCGCAGGCCGGTGACGGTGGTGAGGCGGTTGCGCAGTTCGACGGCGGTCAGGGAGTCGAAGCCCAGCTCGCGGAACTCGCGCCCGGGTTCCACGGCCCGGGCCGAGGCGTGGCCCAGTACGGCGGCGGCCTCGGTGCGGACCAGTTCGACGGCGTGGCGGACCCGGTCCTCGGCGGGCAGCGCCAGGAGGCGGCGGGCGAGGTCGGCCGCGGTGCTCGCGCCGCCGGCGGCCGTGGCCGCGGAGCGACGCGTGCCGCGGACGAGGTTGCGCAGCAGCGGCGGGACCAGGCCGAGGACGCGCTGGTCGCCCGACGGGGCGCCGATCGGCACGACCAGGGGCTCGTCGGAGCCGGTGGCGGCGTCGAGGAGGGCTAGCCCCTGCTCGACGGTGAGCGGGGCGGCCCCGGAGGCGGTGACGCGCTGCATGTCGGCCTCGGTGAGGGTGCCGGTCATGCCGCTGGTCTGTTCCCAGGCACCCCAGGCCAGGGAGAGCCCGGCCAGACCCTCGGCCCGGCGGTACTGCGCCAGCGCGTCCATGAACACGTTGGCGGCGGCATAGTTCGCCTGCCCCGCACTGCCCATCACACCGGACACGGACGAGAACATCACGAACCCTGCGAGACCCATGTCCCGCGTCAACTCGTGCAGATGCCACGCAGCGTCCACCTTCGGACGCAACACCCCCGACAACCGCTCCGGCGACAACCCCGTCACCACACCGTCGTCCAGCACACCCGCCGTATGCACCACAGCCGTCAACGGATGCCCCACCGACACCGACCCCAGCAACTCCGCCACGGCAGCACGGTCCGCCACATCACACGCCACCACATCCACGTGGGCACCCAGCCCGGCCAACTCCTCACGGAAAGCGTCCACACCCTCCGCCGCCGGACCACGCCGCGACACCAGCAACAGACGCCGCACCCCACGCGCCGACACCAGATGACGCGCCACCTCACGCCCCAGACCA
>NZ_JOII01000073.1 GCF_000719955.1 Streptomyces albidoflavus | reverse complement strand
GTTCCGGCTGGTGGAGTCGTGGGGTGTCGCGCCGGAGTTCGTGGCGGGGCATTCGGTCGGCGAGATCGCGGCGGCGCACGTGGCGGGGGTCTTCTCGCTCGACGACGCCTGCGCGCTGGTCGCCGCCCGCGCCCGTCTGATGCAGGAACTCCCCTCGGGCGGGGCGATGGTGGCCGTACGGGCCACCGAGGCTGAGGTGACGCCCCGGCTGACCGAGAGTCTGTCCCTCGCCGCCGTGAACGGTCCCGACTCCGTCGTCGTGTCCGGCCCCGAGAGTGAAGTGACCGGCCTCGCCGCCGAGTTCGAGGCCGAAGGGCGGAAGATCCAGCGTCTGTCCGTCAGCCACGCCTTCCACTCGGCGCTGATGGAGCCGATGCTCGACGCCTTCCGCGAGGTCGCCCGCTCGCTGGAGTACGCCGAGCCGCGCGTTCCGGTGGTCTCCAACGTCACCGGCGCCCTCGCCGAGCCCGGTCAGCTCACCGATCCCGAGTACTGGGTGCGGCACGTCCGCGAGACCGTCCGCTTCGCCGACGGCGTCCGTACTCTCGCCGAGACGGGAGCCGACGCCTTCCTGGAGATCGGCCCCGGCGGGGTCCTGACCGCCCTCGCCCGGCAGAGCCTGGACACGCTCGACGGCGGTACCGGCGCCGTGGCAGCCCCGGCGCTGCGCTCCCGCCGCCCCGAGCAGGAGGCCCTGCTCACCGGTCTCGCCCAGCTGCACGTCGCGGGTGTCCGCGTCGACTGGGCCGCCTGGTTCACCGGTACCGGCGCCCGCCGCACCGACCTGCCCACGTACGCCTGGCAGCACCGCCGCTACTGGCCGCGCCCGCTCGCCCACGCCGCCGACATCCCCGGGGCCGGGCTCACCCCGGCCGAGCACCCCCTGCTCGGCGCCGCGGTCTCCCTCGCCGGTTCCGAGGGCGTCCTGCTGACCGGGCGCGTGGGCCTGCGCACCCATCCCTGGCTCGCCGACCACGTCATGGGCGGCCTCGTCCTCTTCCCCGCCACGGCCTTCCTCGAACTCGCCGTCCGCGCGGGCGACCAGGCCGGCTGCGGCCGCGTCCAGGAACTGACCCTCACCACCCCGCTCGCCCTCGACCCGCGAGGCGCCGCCTCCGTACAGGTCGGCGTCGGACCCCCCGACGCGGCCGGCTGCCGCCCGCTCGCCATCCACTCCCGGCCCGAGGACGCCGCCGACGACGAGCCCTGGACCCAGCACGCCACCGGCGTCCTGGTCGCCGGAGCACGCCAGGTCGCCTTCGGCCAGAGCGCCTGGCCCCCCACCGACGCCACCCCCGTCGACCTGGACGGCTTCTACGAGCGCACCGAGTACGGCCCGCTCTTCCAGGGGCTGCGTGCCGTGTGGACCCGGGACGACGAGGTCCTCGCCGAACTCGAACTGCCCGCCCGCGCCGACGACGCCGCCCTCTTCGGCCTCCACCCCGCCCTGCTCACCGCCGCCCTCCACGCCGTGGAGTACGTCGAGCTGAAGGACGCCGACCAGGGACTCCTGCCGTTCTCCTGGTCCGGCGTCACCCTGCACGCCTCCGGGGCCGCCCGGCTCCGGGTCCGTATCACCAAGGCCGGTGAGGACACCGTCAGCATCGCCGCCGTCGACACCGCCGGCCGGCCCGTGCTGTCGGTCGAGTCGCTGGCCCTGCGGCCCTCCGGGGCGGCCCGCCTGCTCAAGCCCGGAACCGACCGCTCCACCCTCCTCGGCCTCGACTGGGTCCCCGCCGAACCCACCGGGCCCGCCGCCGGAGGCCCCCGGGTCGCCCTCGGCACCGACCCGTTCGGCACCGGCACGGTCCTGGCCGGCCTCGACGAGGTCACCGAGGCGGGCACCCAGGTCCTCGTACCCGTCCCCGACGGCGGCGAGGACCCGGTCACCGCCACCCACGAGGCGACCCGCGCCACCCTCGCCCTCCTCCAGGAGTGGCTGGACGGCCCCCGCCCGGCGGGCGCCCGGCTGGTCTTCGTCGCACGCGGCGTCGTGGCCGCCCGTCCCGGCGACCCGGCCGCCAACCTGGCCGGGGCCGCGGTGTGGGGCATGGTCCGCACCGCCCAGGCCGAGCACCCCGCCGACTTCTCCCTGGTCGACGTCGAACCGGGCGCCCCGTTCCCCCTGGAGGCCGTCCTCGCCGTCGACGAGCCGCAGGCCGCCGTCCGCGACGGAGAGGTCCTCGTCGGCCGCCTCACCCAACTGCCCCCGCCCACGCCCCAGGACGGCCCGGAGAACACCGACCCGTTCGGTGTCACCCGTGACGGCACCGTCCTGGTGACCGGAGGCACCGGCACCCTCGGCGCCCGCACCGCCCGCCACCTCGTCACCCGCCACGGCGTCACCCGGCTCCTGCTGGCGGGCCGCCGGGGCCCCGACGCCCCCGGCGCCGCCGCCCTGCGCGAGGAACTGACCGCCCTCGGCGCCCATGTCACCGTCGCCGCCTGCGACGTCTCCGACCGCGACGCCCTGGCCGCACTGCTCGGCGGCATCCCCGCCGAGCACCCGCTCACCGCCGTCGTGCACGCCGCCGGAGTCCTCGACGACGCCGTCGTCACCTCCCTCACACCGGACCGCCTGGCCACCGTCCTGCGGTCCAAGGCGGACGCCGCCTGGCACCTGCACGACCTCACCCGCGGCCTCGGCCTCGACGCCTTCGTCCTCTACTCCTCCATCTCCGGCGTCACCGCCCGCGCCGGCCAGGCCAACTACGTCGCCGCCAACCTCTTCCTCGACACCCTCGCCCAGCACCGGGCCGCCCAGGGCCTGCCGGCCCTCTCCGTCGCCTGGGGCGCCTGGGACCTCGACGAGGGCATGGCCGGCGACCTCCTCACCGACACCGGCCGCCGCCGCATCCGCTCCGGCGGCATCGACACCCTGCCCGGCGACCGCGCCCTGGACCTTCTCGACACCGCGCTCACGCTCGGCGAACCCCTGGTGGTCGCGACCAACCTGGCCGCCCCGCCCGCCACCGCCCACCTCGACGAGGTGCCGCCGCTCATGCGGGGCCTGGTCCGCCCTCCGCGCCGGACCGCCGCCGCCACGACCGACGCCCCGGCCCGCGTCCTGGACGCGGCCTCCTTCCGCGAGAACTTCGCGAACCTCGGCGCCGGGGAGCAGGAGACCACCCTGCGCGAGACGGTCGTGGCCTGCGCCGCGGCACTCCTCGGCCACACCGACACCTCGGAGATCGACCCCGACCGCGACTTCCTGGAGCTCGGCTTCGACTCCCTGATCGGTATCGAACTGCGCCGCAAGCTCAGCGAGATCACCGGTCTCCAGCTCCCCGCGAGCATCGTCTACGACAGCGGCTCCCCGAACGGGCTCACCGCCTGGCTGCGCACCGAACTCGGCGCCCAGGGCAGCGGCGCCCCGCAGACCGGCGCCGCCGGCGGCCCCACCGAGAACGACTCCATGGAGCGGCTGTTCCTCGACGGCCTGGCCCAGGGCAAGGTGCGCGAGGCACAGCGGATGCTCGCCACCGTCGCGGCGCTGCGCCCCTCCTTCGAGGTGACCGCCGAACTGGAGGACCTGCCCTGGCCGGTGACGCTCGCCGAGGGCCCCGCACCCACCCGCCTGGTGTGCGTCAGCGCCCCCACCGCCAACGGCGGCGTCCACCAGTACGCCACTCTCTCCGGCCACTTCCGGGGCCGCCGCGACGTCACCGCGCTGCCCCTCATCGGCTTCAACACCGGCGAGGCCCTGCCCGCCCACGCCGAGGCGGCCGCGCGGATCATCGCCGACTGCACCCTCCAGGCCGCCGACGGCAAGCCCTTCGTCCTGGTCGGCCACTCCTCCGGCGGCTCCCTCGCCTACGCGGCGGCCGGAGTCCTGGAACACACCTGGGGCATCCGGCCCGAGGCCGTCGTCCTCCTCGACACCCTCAGCATCCAGCACAAGAGCGACGAGGGCGTCGACTACAACGGCATGATGAAGTTCAACTTCACCGCCGTCGACGACTCCCCGGTGCGCCTGACCAACTCCCGCCTGTCCGCCATGGGCCGCTGGATGGTGCTCCTCAACGCCCTCGACGTGCATCCCACCACCGCCCCCGTCCTGGAGATCAAGTGCACCCGGGCGCTCATCGAAGGCGTCCCCGCCCCCGACCCCGAGCGCCTGCACCTTCCGGTCGTCCCCGACGCGGAGGTCCGCCCCCTGGACTCCGACCACCTCTCCCTCATCCGTGAGGACTCCGGCCCCGCCGCCGACCTCATGGACGCGTGGCTGACCGCCCTGGAGACCACGGCTACCACCGACGCGCCGGAGACCGCCCCCGCCGGCTGACTGCCCCCCACCCGCGAGGCCCCGTTCCGTCAGCCGACGGAGCGGGGCCTCGTCGGCTACGCGACCGAGCCGTTCCGCCCTCCGCCGTCGCGAATTCCCCGCCCGGCGATCCGCCCCGCCGATATCGGAAACCGACGAGGGAATTCACCAGACCTCGGACGGAGAACCCGCCTCGACCGGAACGCGCGTCCCCACCAGCCTCCCCATGCTTTAGGGAAACCCGCAGTCCAAGACGGCCAGACTGGCTCTCGCACCGGGCCGTCCCGTACGGCCCGTGGCCGCTTTCCCGGACGGGTCCCCTGACTTCCGGGAGCGCGAACTGGGTCGGGGCGTGGAATTCGGGAATCGCCGCCTCCGCGTTTTCCGGTATCTCATGGAGAGGTGGGCACCTGATGTCGAACGAGGACAGGCTCCGCGCATATCTCAAGCGGGCCGTCACCGATCTCCAGGAGGCCCGGCAGCAGCTCAGCGACGCCGAGAACCGCGACCGCGAGCCCGTCGCCGTCGTCGCCATGGCCTGCCGCTACCCCGGCGGCGTGCGCACCCCCGAGGACCTGTGGGAACTGGCCCGCGACGGCGTGGACGCCATCTCCGCGTTCCCCGCGAACCGCGGCTGGGACCTCGACCACCTGTTCCACCCGGACCCCGCCCACCACGGCACCACCTACACGCGTGAAGGCGGATTCCTCCACGACGCCGGTGAGTTCGACCCGGCGTTCTTCGGGATCTCGCCGCGCGAGGCCCTGGCCATGGACCCGCAGCAGCGGCTCCTGCTGGAGACCTCCTGGGAGGCGCTGGAGCGCGCCGGCATCCTGCCCGACACCCTCGCGGGCAGCACCACCGGTGTCTTCGTCGGCACCGGGCACGGCGACTACGACGGCGCCTCGCGCGGCCGCCAGGAAGAGGTCGCCGGGCACCTGCTCACCGGCAACACGGTCGCCGTCGCCTCCGGCCGCCTGTCGTACACGTACGGCTTCGAGGGGCCCGCCGTGACGGTGGACACCGCCTGCTCCTCCTCGCTCGTCGCCCTGCACCTGGCCGTCCGTTCGCTGCGACAGGGCGAATGCTCGCTGGCCCTGGCCGGCGGCGCCACCGTCATGTCGACGCCGAAGATGTTCACCGAGTTCTCCCGCCAGCAGGGCCTGGCGGCCGACGGCCGCTGCAAGCCCTTCGCCGCCGGCGCCGACGGCACCGCCTGGTCCGAGGGCGTCGGCCTGATCCTGCTGGAGCGGCTCTCCGACGCGCAGCGCAACGGCCACGAGATCCTCGCCGTCATCCGGGGTTCCGCCATCAACCAGGACGGCGCGTCCAACGGTCTGACCGCCCCCAACGGCCCCTCCCAGCAGCGGCTGATCCGCCAGGCCCTCATCGACGCCGGTCTCACCTCGGGCGAGGTCGACGTCGTCGAGGCGCACGGCACCGGCACCACCCTCGGTGACCCCATCGAGGCGCAGGCCCTCCTCAACACGTACGGGCAGGACCGCGGTGACGCGCACCCGCTGCTGCTCGGCTCGCTGAAGTCCAACACCGGCCACACCCAGGCCGCTTCCGGCGTCGCCGGGGTCATCAAGATGGTGCAGGCCATGCGCCACGGCACCCTGCCCAAGAGCCTCCACGTCGACGCGCCCACCCCGCACGCCGACTGGGCGACCGGGGGCGTGGAACTGCTCTAAGTCGCGTGCGGTGGTGGGGGAGCAGGCGGCGCGTCTGGCGGCGTCGGTGCGTGCGTCCGACGCGTCGGTGCTGGACGTGGCGCATGCGCTGGTGTCGTCGCGTGTGGCGATGGACCGGCGTGCGGTGGTCGTGGGGTCCGACCGTGAGGAGCTGCTCGCGGGGCTGGACGCGCTGGCGGCGGGTGAGCCGTCCGTGCGTGTGGTCGAGGGCACCGCCGGTGAGGGTGCGGGTGATGTGGCCTTCGTGTTCCCGGGTCAGGGTTCGCAGTGGGTGGGTATGGCGGTGGAGTTGTTGGGTTCGTCGCCGGTGTTCGCGGGTCGGGTGGCGGAGTGTGCGGCGGCGTTGGAGCCGTTCACGGAGTGGTCGTTGCTGGATGTGCTGAACGGTGTGGAGGGTGCTGCGTCGTTGGAGCGGGTG
>NZ_JOII01000072.1 GCF_000719955.1 Streptomyces albidoflavus | reverse complement strand
CCCCGCCCCCACCGGCCACCCCGCCTACACCGAAACCCTCCCCTGCACCCCCGAGTCCGCCCCCGCCGCCCGCCGCCTGATCCGCCAGGCTCTCGGCGCCTGGGCCCTCGACGCCCTCGCCGACGACGCCTGCCTCGTCGCGGGCGAGATGGTGGCCAACGCCTGCCGCCACACCCGGAGCCCGGTGATCCGCGTCTCCGTGACCAGGCTCGACGGGACAAGGGTGGAGATCGCGGTGACCGACCGCTCCCACGCCCTCCCCATCCGCAAGCCCAGCCGCCCCGACGCCCTCGACGGCCGCGGCCTCGTCCTCGTGGACGCCATCGCCGCCCGCTGGGGCGCCGACCCCAAGCGCTGGGGCAAGCGCGTCTGGGCGGAGGTGCGTGCGGCGTAAACGCATACGAGAGGCTGGGCACGCACGAGCCCCTGGGCGCGCCCGGCTGCCAGCAGTGCGAGGAGCTGCGGGACGAAGAGGTGCAGGCCCGCCGGAAGTTCGACCACTCCCGGGCGGTGGACTGCCGCGTACTGCTGCGACGCCACCCCCACCACGACAGCCCGGCACCGCCCGCCCCCACCGCCCCGCGATGACGGAACCCCCGGCCCGCCTCCCGCACCCCCGCCGTCACTGGACCCCCGGCACCTGCTGGCGCTGCGAGGCCCGCGAGGTCCCGGTGCTCTGGCTCGGCCCCGTACAGACCTCCTCCGGCACCGGCTCGTTCACCGCCTGCGACCCATGCGTGCGCCGCCTGGAGACGTACGTACGGCGCGAACTCGCCTTGCGCGACACGGCCCCGGCGTTCTGACCGGGATCGCGGCCCGCCTCACGGACCACCTGCTCGGCTCCCAGCCGTGCTCCCGCCGAGCCAGGTCCCGCCCTCCCCCGGCGGAGGGGGAGCACCGGAACGCCCCGCACCATCCCCGCAAGGAGTGACATGCCCATCACCAACCCCCGCACCGCCCGCCCTTGGGGCGCCGCCCGCCTGGCGCCGTACCCGACCACCACCCACGTCCCGTACTGCAGGACCGAGATCGACCCGCTCACCCAGCTCGGCGTGGCCCTTGACCGGCATGGCCAGCTGGTCGAGATGGGCAAGCACGGCACCAGCACGGGGACCGAGACGAACACGACCACCAGCAGCGACGGCCAGAACAACGACCAAGGCCACGACCAGGACAGCGACAAGGACTGACCGACCCATGACCGAGCAGGGACCGGTGCTGGTGGCCACCGAGACGGACGACGCCACCGCGGACATGGTGATCGGCGAGCTGAACAGGCGGGGCGTGCCGGTTGTCCGGTTCAACCCCGCCGACCTTCAGGACGGCACGCTGACGGTCTCTGCCCGGTTCGGCACCTGCCCGGGCGTCCCCGTCGCCGGGCAGGTGCGCACCCCGTCGCGGACCGCCGACCTCACCAGGGTGCGCGCGGTGTACTGGCGGCGCCCGGACTGGCCCGCCTACGCCCGGCTGGGCGCGGACGACGCCCGGTACGCCGCCGCGCAGGCCCGCCACGGTCTCGGCGGAACCCTCTACTCCCTGGCCGGCCCCCGCTGGGTCAACCACCCCCTGCGCAACGCCGCCGCCGACCACAAACCCGCCCAGCTCGCCCTGGCCCAGCGCCTCGGCCTGCCCGTACCGGCGACGCTCATCACCAACGACCCGGACGAGGCGCGGGATTTTCTCCACACCCACGGCCAGGTCATCCACAAGCCGCTTCGCTGGACCCCGTACCAGCGCGACGGCGTCCCGGTCACCGGATGGGCCGCGCCGGTCACCGCCGACGAGATCGACGAAGGCGTACGCGTGACCCCGCACCTCTTCCAGGCGCGAGTGCCGAAGGTCGCCGACCTCCGCGTCCTTGTGGTGGGGCGACGTCTGTTCGCCGTACGGATCGACTCCGGTCTGCTGGACTGGCGTCGTGACTACTCGGCGCTGACGTACAGCGTGGCCACCCTGCCCGCGCCCGTGTCCGCCGCCCTCCTCGCCTTCCTGGACCACTGCCACCTGCCCACCGGCAGCTTCGACCTCGCCCTCGACCGGGCCGGAACACCCTGGTTCCTCGAACTCAACCCCAACGGTCAATGGGCCTGGCTGGAACACGCCACCGGCCTCCCGATGGCCGCCACCCTCGCCGCCCTGCTGGCAGAAGGAGCCACCCCATGACCGACCCGACGACCACAACCGCCGAACGCCGAGCCCTCGCCGCCCGCCTCGCACAATCCGGCGCCCTCCGCGCCCCCGCCTGGCGCCAAGCCGTCGAATCCGTCCCCCGGGAACCCTTCCTCCACCCCGGCGTCTTCCTCCCCGAACCCCGCGGCCGCTGGCGCCCGTTCCTCGCCGACCGCTCGCCCGAGGCGGAGTGGACCCGACTGGCCTACAGCGACCAGTCGTTGGTCACCCAGCTCGACGGCTCCCTCACCCCCGACCAGGCCACCACCCCCGAACCGGTGCCCGGTGTACCCACCTCCTCGTCCACCGAACCCGCCCTCGTGCTGCGCATGCTCGAAAGCCTGGAGGTGGCGGAAGGAATGCGGGTGCTGGAGATCGGAACCGGGACCGGGTACTCCTCCGCCCTGCTCTGTCACCGGCTCGGCGAGGACGCCGTGACCACCGTCGAGGTCGATCCGGGTGTGGCCCGGCGTGCCGACGACGCGCTGGAGGGCATCGGGGTATCGACCTGGACCGTCACCGGCGACGGGCTCCTCGGGCACCCGGCGCGCGCCCCGTACGACCGGGTGATCGCGGCCTGCGCCGTCCGCCGCGTCCCCTACACCTGGGTGCGTCAGACCCGGCCGGGCGGTGTCATCCTCAGCACCTTGGGTTCGTGGCCGCACGGCGCCGGGCTCGCCAAGGTCACCGTCGGCACGGACGGCACCGCCGAGGGGCGGATCGTCGGGCCGGCCTCGTTCATGCACGCCCGCGCCCAGGCCCAGCCGCCCGTGACCGGCGACCTGGCCGCCCGTGCGGCGTACGCGGACAGCGAGCGGGAGGTACGTGTTCCGCCGACCGTCCTGGAGGAGTGGACTCCGGCCTTCCTCGCCCAACTGACCGTCCCGGACGCGCAGCTCGTCCACGCCCGTACGGCGGAGGGCGAGCAGCAACGGACGTACCTGTTCGACCCTGGCCGTGAGTCCTTCGCCGAGTTCGTCCCCGGCCCTCGGAACGCGGCCGGCTGGACCGTGCGTCAGGGCGGGCCCGTCCGGCTCTGGGACCAGGTCGAGGAGACCCTGCTCGCCTGGCGCGACGCGGGGAGTCCGGGCGTCGACGCCGTACGGCTGCGGGTGACGGAGACGGCGCACCACTACTGGCTCGACGGCACGAGCGCCCCGTCCCTGCGCTGGGAGCACGCCCTGCGGTGAGCCGCGCGCCCCCTACCGCCTGCGGCCCGCCCGGCGCCGGATCATCCACGGCAGCACGTACCAGCACAGCCCGAACCACACCATCACCCCGCCCACCAGCACCTCGGCGAGCAGCGAAGGGACGGCCGTGCGCAGTATCAGCAGCAGCGTGCCGCAGATGGTGAGGGCGAGGAGGACCATGCCGCAGACCATGAGGCGGGCGGCGGCGTCGACCAGTTCGTCCTTGACGCGCAGGCCGGAGAGGAAGCGGTGGAGGGAGACGGGGGCGATGAGGGAGGCGGTCGCGAGGGCGGCGAGGACCACGGTGACGACGTAGATCCCCCGGTCGAGTCCGGCCAGTTCGCCGAAGAGCGAGGTGAAGGCGACGCTCAGCAGGAAGCCGAAGAGGATCGAGATGCCCGTCTGCGCGACCCGGGTCTCCTGGAGGACCTCGTTCCATTTCCGGTTGACCCGCTCGCGGGCCGTCTCCGGACGCTCCTCCTCCAGCTGGGGCGGCCCCACGGCGACCGTGCGGGCGTTCTGCCCGCAGGAGCAGGAAGGGCAGGTGTAGGGGTCGGTCATGGTCATGGTCGGCATCCTCCGTCTCAGCTCCGTCCGTGTGCCCCGAACCGGTACGAACATGCAGGTGAGGCGGGTTCCGTCGGTCCGCAGGGGGACGGAAGCCCCGGCTCCGGGTGAACACCTCCCGAACTTCCCGCCACCGTCCCCCACGGCGGCTCCGCGCCTCCTACGGTGTCCCTCCCCCGCCCGTACAGGCGTACGGGCGGGGTCGAGGCCGATCGGGGGAGGGGCCGGGATGGAGTGGGTCAACGCCGAGAACGTGATCGCGGTGGGAACGTTCGCGGTGGCGAGTTCGATCGCGTTCGGGCAGTGGTGGTACGAACGGATGGTGCCGCGCAGGCGGCGCATCGGGTACCGGGTGCAACTCGACACCGCCATCGGGGACGACGACGGCACCGGCGGCGGCAACACCCGCCTCGGCCTCTTCGACGAGGCGGACGGCATGGACGAGGCCAGCGTCGTGCTGCTGCGGATCGAGAACGACGGGGCGCTGTCGGTATCCATCGGCGACTACACCTCGGGCGGGCTGCACGGCATGACCGCCACCTTCGACGGGCGCGAGGTGCACGGCGTCGCGGTCACCGTCGGCCCCGGCAGCGGCGCCCTGATGTCGCACTTCACCCCGGCGCACGGCCTGGAGTACAGCGGCTCCAGCCTGCGCATCCCGCGCGTCCCGCTCAACAAGGGCGAGTACTTCAAGCTGCTGGTGCTGCTCAGCGGTGGCACCGTCGGCTCCAAGGTCACCGTCAGCGGCGGCGTCCAGGACGGCGACGTGCACCCCAACGAGTCGCTGACCCCGGACGAGAAGCCCCCGGTGTTCAGCCGTCCCGCCCGGCTGACCTCGATGGCGTTCCTGGTCGGCATCGCGCTGCTGGCGGGGCTGATCGTCACCGGCGGCGAACGGCCGCCGCCCATGGGGTGCGCGAAGGGGAGCCTGGAGGTGACGGGCTCGACGGCGTTCGCCCCGGTCGCCGAGGAGCTGGCCGAGGCGTACATGGAGCAGTGCCCCGGCTCACGGATCACGGTGGCGGCGCACGGGAGTACGACCGGCCTGCGGGAACTGGCCGAGCGCGGGGCGGCGGCGAAGGACGGCGCCCCGGCCCTGGTGGCGCTCTCGGACGGGCCCGCTCCTGACGGCCAGGAGACCGGGGACGCGGGCCACGAGGGAGGCGGGGCGGGCGAGGGCGGCGGCCTGGCCGGGACGCGGCTCGCCGTCTCCGTCTTCACCCTCCTCGCCCACGCCGACGTCCCCGTGCGGAACCTGACCCTCGCCGACCTGCGGCGGATCTACGCGGGCGAGGTGACCGACTGGCGCGAGGTCGGCGCCGACCGCTCCTTGCCGATCGTGCTGGTCGGCCGGGGCGCCGCCTCCGGCACCCGGGACGTCCTCCAACGCCGCCTGCTGGAGGGGGCGTTCGAACCGCCCGCCTCCTCGCGGGACTGCTCCCGCAAGGACAACCCGAAGGCGTCCGTCATCCGCTGCGAGCTGGACACCACCGACCAGGTCATCGCCACCGTGGCCCGCGTCCCCGGCGCCCTCGGCTACAGCGAACTGCGCACCACCAGCACCCTGGAGGGCGTCCGCAGGCTCAGCCTGGACGGCCGGCGCCCCTCACTGGACGGCGCCGGCCACGACGCGTACCCGTACCGGGAGATCGAGTACGCGTACACCTACGGGCGTCCGCCGGCCGACTCCCTGGCCGCCGGTTTCCTCGCCTTCGCCACGCGCGGGCCCGGGCAGGACGTGGTGCGCACCCACGGGCATCTGCCGTGCGGGACGCCCGAGGGGCTGCGGGTCTGCGGGGCGGCCGACTGAAGTCCGGCGGGCGGGAGTTCACTTGCCGCCGGACTCCGGGAACTCCTCGCCGAAGTGGTACGGGGCCAGGCAGTAGCTGAAGCCGGCCTCGCCGTTCAGCTCGATCTTCTCCTGCTCGCAGTAGGCCACGAGACCGTCCGCGATGTGCCAGGAGTCGCCGTCGAACCAGAAGACGCCGCCCGCGTAGTGGATCGTGGCGCCGGAGTCCGGGTCGGTGAGGTTGAGCGACTCGTAGTTCTCCGGGCGGTCGCGGACCAGGGCGACCAGGTCCTCCGGGACGCCCCGGTAGAGGGAGACCTGGAGGGCGTAGTCGTCCTCGGCGTAGAGGTTGAGGGAGCCTTCGTGGTCGAAGGTCAGCAGGAGGGCGCGGCCGTCGGCGGTGAAGTACCAGAGTGCCAGGGAGAGCCGTACGTCTCGCCCTGGCACCCCGCCGCTTCTCCAGCTACCCCCGCGCGCTCCGGCGGACGCGGAACACCAGCCAGGCCCCGGCCGCCACCAGCAGCAGCGCCCCGGCACCCAGCCACGCCCCGGCCAGACCGGTGTCCGGCAGCGGGCCCGGCGGGTGCGGCCCCGGCGACGGGTCCGGGGTCGGCTTCGGCCCCGGCTTGCGGTGGGTGTTGGTGATCGTGCAGGTCACGTCCTGCCCGGGCGCGATGTCGACCGCGCTGTCGGCCACGGGCGCGGGCTCCTCCCCTTCGGCACCGCAGCTCCACCCGGAGGCGTCGTACCCGTCGGGCCCGCGCTCGGCGAGGACGTACCGCCCCGAGTCGACCTGGACGCCGGTCACCTCGGGGCTTCCGGTGACCCCTTCGAGGCTCTGCCCGGTGCCGTCGGCGTACAGGGTCCAGTCGGTGGGCCGCGCGGTGCCCCCGTACCGGTTGTCGACCTCCTTGACCAGGGTGAGGGTGGCGGGTGACGGCGGCACGGCGGTGTTGACCAGCGTGCAGGTGCCGCGCTGACCGGAGTTGACGGTCAGCACGAGATCGCGCGGCCCGGTCGCCCCGTCGTCGGTACGGCACGTCGACGAGGTCAGCTCGTAGCCGCCGGGGCCGCCGTCCTCCGTGATCCGGTACGCCTGGCCGGGACGGACGGTGATGACCGCGCCGGCCGGTCCGGGCGCGCCGGTGACCGTCTGGGCGGGGACGCCGGCCGGGTCGGGTTCGATCGGCGTGGCGGTGATCCGCCAGTCCTCCGGGACGGCGGTGCCGCCCTCGACCTCCTTGACCAGGGTGAGCGGCACCGTCTCGTTGGTCGCGGTGCAGGTGACGTGGGTGCCCAGGGGGACGTTCACGCCGCCGTTGATGCCGTCGTTCCAGCCGAGGAGTTCGGTGCCGTCGCGGCCGTAGGCGATGCAGTTCATGGAGCCGGTGGAGAGCGGGTTGCTCTGGTAGTCGGTGCGGTTGTCGACCTGCCGGTAGTTGAGGAGGGACGGGTCGGTGCCGGTCAGGGACTCGGCGAGCTGGTAGCGGGCCTCGGGGGTGACGGGCACACCGGTGGTACCGGCGCTGCCGCCGGTGCCCACGGGGCCGGGGAGCGAGCCGTCGGCGCCGGTCGCGCGCAGCGTCCAGTCGTCCGGGTCGGCGTCGCCGCCCAGCACCCGCTTGGCCAGGGTGAGCTTGGTCCGGCAGGTCACGTGGTTGGTGACCTGGTGCCGGTTGGCGCCGGCGGCGAGGGTGACGGTGGTGCTGGGGGCGGCCGGGTCCAGCTCGGCGCCGTCGAAGTCGACGCCGGTCAGGTCGCAGTCGACCCCGGCGGCGAAGCGCGGTGCCTCCGAGACGCCGACCTGCTCCCCCGCGGCGTAACCGTCGCGGACCGTGCCCCACTCCCAGGGCGAGGAGCCGTTCCCGGTGGGGTCTCCGAGGGTGAGGTCGGCGCGTAGTTCGCGGGGCTGCTCGCCCTCCGGGTAGACCTGGGGCGCGCCGTCGGTGGTGACCGACCACTGCTTGGCGACGGTGAGCGAGGCCGGGACCAGCTCGGGCGGCGCCTTGTTCACGACCGAGCAGGTGACCGAGGCCAGCACGCCGACGTCGACGCTGAAGCCGGGCCCGCCGCCGGGATCGTCGGTCACCTCGACGGGCCGCTCGGTGATCCGGTCGGTGCAGACGGCGTTCCGCCCGCCCTGCTGGACCACCTGGTAGCCCGGCTGCTGCCGCTCGGCCACAAAGAGGGTGGCGGTCTCGGCCCCGTCGTAGACGAGGGGGAAGCTGACCGCGCCGGTGCCGTCGCCGGTGGTGGTACGCGGCGAGGTGACCGTCACGCCCGGGGTCTGCGTGGCGGCGTCGAAGGTCCACCCGGCGGGCGCGTTGGTGCGCGCCCCGTCCTCCGCCTCGATCTGCTTGACCACGGAGACGGCCGGGGTGCAGGGCGCGAGGGCCAGGCGGCGCAGGGCGGCACCGGCGCCGGCGAAGTCGGCCTCCTGGAAGTAGTCGGCGGTGGCGATGTTGTCGCCGTCGTACTTCTCGGTGCCGGAGATCGAGGCCAGGTTGAGCGCGGCGTTCCCGGAGGTGCCCTCGCCGACGCCGACGGCCAGGACCCGCGTCCCCTCGTTCTTCAGCACGTTGGCGGAGGCGATACCGCTCTCCAGCTCCCGGAAACGGGTCACACTGCCGGAGGCCCCGCCGGACGGACCGCCGGGGATCGAGTAGTTGGTGGGCATGCCGTCGGTGATGACCACCGCCACGTCGTACTGCGAGGTGGCCGAGGCCGGCTCGTACAGCGCGCGGTCCCAGTTGGTCGAGCCCTCGGCGGTGGCGTTGGTCCAGCTCGCGTACGTCCGCTTGAAGGCAGCCGCGTCGGCGAGGGTGGAGACGGAGACGAGGCCGGGCGCGTTCGCCCCGCCCCGGGTGGCCGGGGAGTACGAGGAGAAGGTGAAGCGCGCCATCGACGACGGGGTGCCCTGGAGCGCGTCCACGAAGGTGTCGGCGGCCGTCTTCAGCGCGGGCACGCTCCCGCTCATCGACCCCGACAGGTCCATGATCAACGCCACCCTGAGCCCGCACCGCTCCGGCAAGGCCGGATTGACCCGCGAGGACTGCCAGGTCCCGGTGGACGCGGTCCGGTTGCTGCCGCCCGACCCGACCATGAACCCGCCCGGCCCCGTCGCGGTCGAGCTGTACGTGGTGGCCGCCGCGAGCCGGGGCGTCTGGAACCGGTACGGCGTGGTGACGGTCCCGCCCGTCCGGAACGTGTCGTTCACGAACCACCCGTCGGGCGCCGCGACCTGCCGCACCCAGAACTGCCGCCCCTCGTTGGCACCCCCGGCAGCGGTCCCGGTCACGACGAACGAGCAGTCCCCGTCCGCGTCGGACACGCAGGTGAAGGCAGGCGTCCCCCCGTCCCGGGCGCCCCCGCCCCCAGCACCACCGCTATGGCCAGGACCCACCCGGCGGCAGCGCGCAGGCGCCCGGGGAGTTTGCTCCGCACCCTCGACAGCCTCGGCTCCGTGGAGAGGGCAGGGATGGCGATTATTGCCGCATGATCAGATAAATTGCCTGATTGGGGACAGGCGTGTCACACCTGCCCCAGACCCCACGCCGCCCTTGCCTCGCCCCCTCCATGACCGCGCATCAGCTCACAGACCCCCTGCGCCGCCTCCCCTAACTGATCGTTTCAGAATGAGTTTGGCTGCGGGTCTTGTGCTCGGCGATCTTGGTCGGCAGTGTGTCCGGAATGCGTGCTGATCTTGTTCCTGACGACCT
>NZ_JOII01000071.1 GCF_000719955.1 Streptomyces albidoflavus | reverse complement strand
TGAAAAGGGGGACCTGACAGGTCCGAATCCTGTCGACCGGGGCAAGTACGGCTCGAAGATCCACCTGATCACGGAACGGTCGGGTCTGCCCATATCCGTCGGCATCTCCGGGGCCAACCTGCACGACAGCCAGGCCCTGATCCCGCTCGTGAAGGGCATCCCGCCGATCCGCTCCCGCCGCGGCCGGCGACGGCGCAAGCCCGGCAAACTCCACGCCGACAAGGGCTACGACTACTCCCACCTGCGGCGATGGTTACGCGAACGCGGCATCACCCACCGCATCGCCCGCAAGGGAGTCGAATCCTCGCAACGGCTGGGCCGCCACCGCTGGACCGTGGAGCGCACCATGGCCTGGCTCGCCGGCTGCCGCCGCCTTCACCGACGCTACGAACGCAAGGCCGATCACTTCCTCGCCTTCACCAGCATCGCCTGTACCCTCATCTGCTACCGCAGACTCACCAAATGAGATGACTTCTTAGGCAACCGTCACGCTACCTGGTCACGTCCCCACGGATCGATCGGCGGACCCGCTCCCAGAAGTGGCTGGGCTCCCTCCGGACACGAAGGTGACCACTACGAATTGAACCTGGACACTGCCTGGCTGCGCCCTGGTGGCGGGCTGCGCGGCAGCGCCGAGACGCAGCCGGGCTTTGGGGAGGTAGTCAGGCGCGACTGGCCGCCAGGTCATTGAGGACGGCGTTCACGGTGGACCAACACAGGTCAGCTGTGTCGAAGTCCGCGCTGTGCTTCGCTCGCTTCTCGGCGAGCGGGTGAACCAGATTGCGGTAGGTTCGCAACAGTTCCGACGCCATTTTCGCGTCTTGGTCGATCCATCCATTCACATGGGCATGCTGAACAAGGTCCTGCATGCCAGCCGCGCGCAGCGGCTTGGAAAGCGGCGTGGCGGCAGGCCTGACTTCGGCTGCGTGTACAAGCACGCCTTCGAGGAGGCTGCCGAGCATGATGACCGCAGAGGTGTAAGCGCCGTTTTCCTGACATGTGTACGCCTCATCCAGACGCAACTGGACAGCGCGGGCCAAGTCGGAATCAGCGACGATGTCGGTGATCGTGACCTTGAGTTCGACTCGCTGTGGCCGGGGTGGGTTGTCAGGATCGTACGCAACGACGATGGGTCGCCCGTTGCGGTAATCGACGCGTAGGCCTTCGAGGGCCAGAACCTCCTGGAGCCGTTCGATGACAGGTGTGTACTCACTGGCTTGTTGCTGGTACTCACGCCGGTCGGCCAGGCGCAGTACGACACGCTCGATGTCTCCGGCGTCGTCTTCCCTACGCTCACGCAGGAGGTCCAGAAGCCATGTGTGTCGTGGGCTGCCGTCGTGATCGGGAACATCTCCCCAGCCAGCGCGGCGGAGGAAGGGTGCCAGCTCCCAGCCAGCGCGACGTTTCATGCCGGCCTCATCTCCGCTGATCATGGCAGCCAGCTCTTCGAGAGTGCTTTCGTCGAAGTTCTCCATGTCAGATTGCCTCGCTGTCGTCGTCCAGTTCACCGTCATAGGGGTCTGCCTCTTCCTCTGCGGTCTCGGCTTCAGCCAGACCGACCGGCGCCCACACCGCCAGAGGTTCTGTGCTATCTGC
This sequence comes from Streptomyces albidoflavus, assembly GCF_000719955.1. GTDB lineage: Bacteria > Actinomycetota > Actinomycetes > Streptomycetales > Streptomycetaceae > Streptomyces > Streptomyces albidoflavus. The sequence goes on along the minus strand of NZ_JOII01000071.1, from coordinate 4,817 downwards.
GACTCTGTCTGATGCGGTATCCGGGTAAATTCCGAGGTCGGTCAAGCGTTTCCACAGAGGGGCCAGGGCGGCCTCCGGCGATAGAGCAAAGGCGCTGCTGCGCACGCGCCAAAAGGTCCAGCCTGCGCGGCGTAGTTCTCGTTCGCGCTCCGCGTCGTCGTGGATCTGTTGCCTGGTGGAGTGGTGGGGACTTCCGTCACACTCGACGGCGAGGCGTCCGTGGCCCCCGGTGACGACGAGGTCGATGCGCTTGCCGTTGACTTCCCATTGCGGCACTACGTCGTAGCCACGTTCCTTGATGCGTAGATAGACGCGTTGCTCGAAGAGCGAGTCGAAGGGCGCACATAGCTGGTCTGGGGTGACGTTGGCCGGCTGGCGGGCGTGGGTGTAGGGCGGGGGCGGGTTTTGCATGTAGGTGAGCAGGGAGCGGCGCAGGTCTTTGCTGCTCAGTTGGTCGACGGTCATCGAGTGGAAGAGCCACATCTGGTCGCGAGCTCGACTGGCTGCGACATTGAAGCGCCGTTCATGGCTGCGCCCAGTTGCCGCGATGACGTTGGTGCCGTCGACGACCATGGAGAGCAGGATGACATCGCGTTGGTCGCCTTGGAATTCCTCAGGAGTACCGACCAGGATGTTGTGGCGCTCGCGGGCCGGCATGTCGATGCGCAGGTCAACGAGGTCTTGTACAAGCCGACTCTGGGCGCCTTGGCGCAGGATGATGACACCTAGGCTGCGGTCGGCGTAGGCCGGATCTTGGGTGAGGCGGCAGAGCTGGTCAACGACTGCTTCTGCTTCGGGGCGGTTGATCAGCTTATCTCTGCGTCCTTCACAGTGGCCTTCTGGTACGTGGACGACTTTCAGCGGGGAGAGCCGGTCCGAGCCGTGCTGACGCAGCGGGATAAGCTCGTTGTCCGGGTAGAACTGCATGGAGGACCACTTGATGATTTCAGGCATGCAGCGAAAGTGTTCGGTGAGACGGACCACTTCGGTGAAGCGTGAGGAAAGCAGCTCGTACAGGTTGGATTTGGGGTCGAAGCCTTCGCGCTGCCAGGGTTCAAGTGCATCCATGCGTTCGTCGAAAATCTGGGTGATCCGGTCATGTTTGCTGCCGGTGTAGTAGGGCGCGCACTGGCGGTCGTCCCCGACGACGATGATCCGAGGGGCGAGCCACAGCAGCAGGAGGCCGTTCAGACCGACCTGGCTGGCTTCGTCGACGATCACAACATCGAAGGAGTCTGGATCCGGGCTGATCGTCTCGGCTACCTGCCTGAGTGGCATGATCCATGCGGGGACCGCGCCCTGGGCTGTCTGCATGGCTGAGCGCGCGTGTCGTTGGTGACGTTTTCCGTAGTCCGTTGTCCCTTGGCCGGCATTGGCAATTGCGCTGGCGTAAGCGGCTAGGGCTTGTTTGTGTTTCGTGGTCATGCGGCTCACGCAGTGCAGGGCCGCTCGGTCGCACACCAGGCCCTCTACAAGGTTGTTGAGTCTGTCTTCGATCTGCGCCAGCTCCCCTTCGAGCTGTTCTTCACGACCGGGGAGGAGAACGGTGTCGAGGAAGTCCTGTGCTTGCCGCCAAGCCCACGCGTGGGGGAAGGCAGCGAATCGGTCACGCCAGTGCCCTGCGAGAGGGTCGGAGGCGAACGCCTGCGCCAACTCAGCGTGAGCTTCGCTAAGACGCTGGAACAGTTTTCCTGTCTCTCGACGGTCCGCTTCACGCTGGTACGCCAGCGTCAATGCTTGCACTGCGTTGGCATAGGCCTGGGCGTCGCCGGCAGCTACGGCATCAGCTGCCTGACGAAGCTCCTGAACGCCTTGAGCTCGTGGCTGAGGAAGGCTAGTGAGCAGCTCGTTGAACTGGCGATCTGCTGCTTTGACCCGTAGCAGGTTCCGGGCCTGTGCAGTAGCTCGTCGGACATTCTGCCACTGATCGATTGTGGTGACAGGTACTGGAATACCGTTGGTGAGCAGCCTCGTGTGGACTTGGCGGATTGCCGCAACACAGCCGTCGATGGCCTGCAGCAAGGAAGCTCTGTCCAGGAGTTCGGAGAACAGTAACTCTGGCGTGTTCTTCTCGACATCCCATCCGACCCCTGCCCAGCGGTTGCGCAAAGTACGGATATGGGAGCGCATCTCCAGATGGCGCACCACCGCGGCAACTTGCTCTCGGCTGGCGGGTGCCATGCCTTCGACTCGGCACTTTTCGAGTAGGACCCGGGCTTGCTTGAGGACAGCTGGCCGGGGCCATCTTTTGTTCAGTTGACCGTTTCCCAGGAGGTAACTCTCAACGTCTCGACTGCTTACCAGTAGTTCTCGTTCTTCGCCTTCGGTTAGCTGGGGCACTTCCACATTCAGGAAAAGGGCGTTCGCAATCTCTTGTTGGGTCTGCTGGGCTCGCTTTGAGGCGTTGCGGATGCTGTCCCACATCTGTTGCGAGCGTCGTGCGATGCCGTCCTCAAGCGCTCGGGTAGGCCAGCTCTTCTCTTGCCACGCTGCAGGGTCTGCGGACATCCCCATGCCTTGAAGAGCCTGCTGGGCTTGCTCCAGTAGGCCTTCCGTCACCGCAAGCTCCACATCACCGTGTTCGGCCAAAGCCTGGGCGAGTGGCGTTGCGGGCTCCAACCCGAGGGCTGCGCTAGCTGCCTCTATGTCCCTGATACGGCCTGAGACCTCCTCGGGGTCGGGCAAGGTGCCTGGATCGGGGCAATACTGAATGTGATCATCGAGGATCTCTGGGCCGTGTTGGGTCACCACCAGCCATAGCCGCTGAGCCTCGTCAGTATCCAATGGTGGCAGTTGCCCCGGTTGTGCAGGCAGCCGCGGCAGCCAATGGTAGTCAGCATTGCCCCGTTCGGCCGACTGCACAATCTCGTCGAGGCGTCCGCGGTATCCCGGTGCGATTTCGGGGTGCTCATACCACTCCACTTCCCGTACCGCTCTCAGACGTTCTCTCAGCTTGGCCCGTTCAGCCAAAAGTTGGTGCCGCTGAGCCTGCTGCGTCTCGATGTGCCGCTGAAGCCGCTCAGTGTTCGTAGTCGCGCTCAGGTGGGCCAGAGCACCGAGCGACTGGCGCAGATCGGAGCTGCCGCCCTGCCACTGATCGCGCTGGAGCACGCACATGCTGCGCAGTTTGGGCGGTAGTTGGTCGATCAGTACCTTGAGAGCTTGTCCCTTTTCGCTGGTGACCAAGACTCTCTTGCCATCCGCGAGAAGCGCCGCGATGAGATTGCTGATCGTGTGGGTCTTTCCGGTGCCTGGCGGGCCTTGGACCACCACGCTGGTGTCGTGCTGCAGTCTGTCCAGCACGTCCAGCTGAGCCGCGTTGGTGAGCATGGGGAATAGCGGTTCCGGGCCCAGCGCCGGAGGGACGGGACCCTTACTACTCCCCCAGGCGGTGCGTTGCTCGGGTTCGAGGTCGTACAGCAGCTGCGCCAGCCCCAAAGGCGCCTGCGCTCCGGGACGCTTTAAGACTCGCGCGATACTTTCGAAGAAACCGAGTACCGAGCGCTGGCCATGTTCGCGCAGGATGATCGCCGGCGCATGATGCAGTGACCGTGCCTGAGGGTCGGCGGTTAGGTCAGGGTGCCCGCTGCCGGAGTCGAACGGAAGCGTTCGCTCGACACCGAAGGCACGCTGGGCCCATGAGCGCACGACCTCAGACGCCCGGCCTGACAAGGGGTGGAAGGCGGCTTCCTCCACCTCAGAACGTACGACTCCCAGTAGTTCCGAGGTGTAGCCATCGGACTCGCTGAGAAACTCGGTATCTTCCAGGCGACCTGACTGACCCGGCACCAGAGCCACCGTGACGTTGACTGTATTCGGATCAACCGTAAGGGTGACAGGAACCGTCACAATGTGCCTGCGTATCCGAGCCGAAGCTCGCTCGGCTCCTACTTGCAGGAGGCCTACGGCCAGGACGGTTTCGAAGGAGTCACCGTCCTGTTGGATCTTCTTGGCAATCCGATACAGCTGCTGGTGCAGACGACGGTGCGACGCAGCCGCCAGCTCTTCCCGCGCCCATCGCTTCCATCGGCCGACCCAGCCCTCGTAGGCCTTCCGTACATCTGAGCTGCCGACATCCAATGCCTTCGGATCATCAGCCTCGTCAGTGAAGAGGTCTGTCCGTTCACTGAACATTGCCGTGTCGTCGAGCAGTTCGGGAGGCTCTGCGGCGGCGGTCGCTGCGGCCTCGACTGATACGCGCCCCTGCAGAACTGCTGGCAGCCGGGGCGCGTCCAGGGGTGGACGGTGCTTCACCACCATGATGCGGGAGTCGGCGTCGTTTACGGGCCGGACGAGTCCCTCTGGAACATCTGCAAGCCACACCGTTTCGGGGTACTTGCTGCAGTTCCTGACAGGCCGGTAAGCGCCTCGCACCAGCTCCTGCAGGCAGTCGACCAACACGCGCGTGTCACGGACAGCCTTGGGATCGCTGCCGTCGCGTACTGCCGGGCGTACCATCACATCCCCCAAACGCCCGCCACCGTGGCAAGCCTTCCAGGGTCCGTGAGCGCTACGAGTTAGGCAATGTGGCAGACCTCAGCTACGACGTCTTTCAGACAGGCATCGGATCATTGCCCGCCGCGAACGGCCACCCCTGAGGTAGCGGGCAGGCAGCTACTCTTCAGGAACACTGCGGCACTCGGACCTGCGCCTTCGCGAGTCCAACCCCCCCCACAGTCGACCGGGAACACTGCGCCCGCCCGTCTTAACTGCCCTTAAGAAGTCATCTCATTTGGTGAGTCTGCGGTAGCAGATGAGGGTGCAGGCGATGCTGGTGAAGGCTAGGAAGTGGTCGGCCTTGCGTTCGTAGCGTCGGT
>NZ_JOII01000070.1 GCF_000719955.1 Streptomyces albidoflavus | reverse complement strand
ATACGGCGACCACCGAGATCTACACGTAAGGAGTCGTCGGCAGCGTCAGATGTGTATAAGAGACAGGCTCTTGATGGGGTCGAGGGGAGGGTTGTATGCGGCTTTCAGGGCAATTGCCGGAATCTGGCAAGCTTGCAGAGATGGGGTGTGGGGGCGGGTAAGGCCGCAGGTCATGGAGGGTGCTCCCCGCGTGTGCGGGGGTGGTCCCTTGAGCTCCAGGTCGAGCGACGGGAGTTCAGCGTGCTCCCCGCGTGTGCGGGGGTGGTCCTCTACGAGGCGGCATACCTGGAAGCGGACAACAGTGCTCCCCGCGTGTGCGGGGGTGGTCCCGTCTGGGCGGCGTGCACTCGGGCTCGGGGGCGATGCTCCCCGCGTGTGCGGGGGTGGCCCCGACGTCGACAAGTGCTACTGGCGCCTGGTGGAGTGTTCTCCGTGTATGCGGGCGTGGTCCCTCCTCGGTGGTCAGCTCCTCGCTGCCCGAGTCATGCTCCCTGCGCGTGCGGGGGTGTTCCCTCAGGGAGTCCTTGAAGGGTCTCCAGGAGAAAGTGCTCCCCGCGCGTGTGGGGGTAGTCCCAAGCGGTCGGCCGCGTGCCCCGCCTCGGCGTGCTCCGCTCCGAGGCGGCCCCCACCCCCTTCGAGTGATCCCCCACCCCCCAAGTGCATCCCCCCACCCCCCGGGCAGCCTCCTCCAGGGAGTTCGTCCACCCGAGAGGAAGCACCGCGTGGGACTGTCACGGAAGTACGGAACCGCTATCACCGAAGGGCCGACCCCGGCCGATGTCGCCGGGCAGGCTGCCCTGCCCTACCCCGACGGGTGGGCTGCCGTGGCCTTCTCCGAGGAGTTGACGAGAGGGAAGGTGCTCACCCGGCCGCTCGCCGGGGAGGATGTCGTGCTGTACCGGCTCGGGACCGGTGCTCTGCGGGCCGTGAAGCCCTACTGTCCCCACCTCGGCGCGCATCTGGGGCTCGGCAGGGTCGACGGGGAGGACCTGGTCTGTCCCTTCCACCTCTTCGCGTTCGGGCCCGACGGGGCCTGTGTGCGGACCGGGTACGAGACGGCGCCGCCCCGGTCGCCGCTCGGGCAGTATCCGGTGTGTGAGGTGAACGGGGCCGTGTTCGTGTGGCGGCACCACGACGGGCGGGCGCCGGACTGGACGGTGCCGGAGTGGCACGTGGTCGGGCACCGGCCGGCGCGGTCGGGGGTGTGGGAGATGGCGGGGCACGCGCAGGAGGTGATCGAGAACTCGGTCGACCTCGGGCACTTCGCCACGCTGCACGGGTGGCGGCGGGCGGAGATCGGCGGGCCGGTGCGGTACGAAGGGGCGGAGTTCCGGCTGTCGATGCGGGCGCATGAATCGGCGCCGGTGCTCGGGGAGTTCACCGTGGATGTGCGCGTGGAGGGGTACGGGCTCGCCGCCCTCCACGTCGACGTGCACACGCCCCGGGTCGGCCTGCGGATGTGTACGACGGTGCTGCCGACGGCCATCGGCCCGAACCGGATGCAGCTCCGCCAGCTCAACCGGCTCACCTTCGACGAGCCCGCCCGGCTCCCCGCCCCGCTCGCCCGCGCGGTGAGCCGGGCGGCGACGCGGGTGCTGGACCGGGCCGTGTTCAAGGCCAGTTGCGCGTTCACGGCGGCCGACTTCCCGGTCTGGCACCACAAGCAGTACGTCCAGCCGCCGCGGCTGGCCCACGGGGACGGCCCGATCGGCCCGTTCCGGCGCTGGGCCCGCCGCTTCTACCCGCCGCAGCCCGTCACGGCCCCCGCCTCCGCCGGCCGCACCGACACGCACCCCGGCTCCGGCTCCGGGGCCGAGGTCACCCCCGGCGCCGACGGCATCCCCAGCCCCGCCCCCGGCGGCAGCTCCCGCCGGGAAGGCGCCCCCGGCCGCGTCGGCGCCCCGGAGCCCGGCCTGCCCGAGCGGCCCAGCCCCCACTGACCCCACCCGCACCACCGTCACCCCCAGTCCCGGGCGGACCCGTCGGCGGTCCGCCCGTACGGGCAATCCTTGCGCGGGCTGTTGACAGGTACTGGTCACAGCGGGAATGTGGGAGCGCTCCCACAGTTCAACTCCCGGACGCACCACGCGCAGCTCAGCACAGCACCACGTACTCCGAGCACCACCCGCACCCCCGATCCCGCCCCGGCAGCGTTGCCGAGGGCGTACGAGAGGAGCACGGAGCCGTATGAGCACGAGAAGCAGAGGGACGAGACTTTCCGGCAGGACGAAGCACCCCCGTCGCGGCCGGTCGGCCGCCGCGCTGACCGCCCTGTTCCTGGGCGCCTCCCTGGCGGTCGCCGTCCCCGGCAGCGCGTCCGCCGACGCCGAGGACGTGACGGCCGCCCGCGTCGACAACCCGTACGTGGGCGCCACCCCGTACGTGAACCCGGACTGGTCGGCCAGGGCCGCCGCCGAACCGGGCGGCAGCGCCATCGCGGACGAGCCGTCCTTCGTCTGGATGGACCGCATCGCCGCCATCGAGGGCACCACGGCCGGCCGCGGCCTGAAAGAGCACCTGGACACCGCGCTCGACCAGGGCGCCGACCTCTTCCAGGTCGTCATCTACGACCTTCCGGGCCGCGACTGCGCCGCCCTCGCCTCCAACGGCGAGCTGGGCCCGACCGAGATCGGGCGGTACAAGAGCGAGTACATCGACCCGATCGCCGAGCTGCTCGCCGACCCGGCCTACGCCGAGCTGCGCATCGTCGCCCTCATCGAGCCCGACTCGCTGCCGAACCTCGTCACCAACGCGGGCGGCACCGCCGGCTCCACGCCCGAGTGCGCCGTGATGAAGGAGAACGGGAACTACGAGAAGGGCGTCGGGTACGCCCTCAGCACCCTCGGGGACATCCCCAACGTCTACAACTACGTGGACGCCGCCCACCACGGCTGGCTCGGCTGGGACTCCAACTTCGTCCCGGCGGCCCAGCAGTTCAAGAAGGCCGCGACCACCGAGGGCGCCACCGTCGGCGACGTGCACGGCTTCATCGTCAACACCGCCAACTACTCGGTGCTGAAGGAGCCGTACCTCAAGATCACCGACTCGGTGAACGGGACCACGGTGCGCCAGTCGAAGTGGGTCGACTGGAACTACTACGTGGACGAGCTGACCTTCGCCCAGGGCCTGCGCGAGGAACTGGTCCGCCAGGGCTTCGACTCCGGCCTCGGCATGCTGATCGACACCGCCCGCAACGGCTGGGGCGGCGACGACCGGCCCACCGGCCCCGGCCCCACGACCAGCGTCGACGCCTACGTCGACGGCAGCCGGGCCGACCGCCGCATCCACGCCGGCAACTGGTGCAACCAGAGCGGCGCCGGCGTCGGCGAGCGCCCGGTGACCGCGCCCGAGCCGGGCATCGACGCGTACGTGTGGGCCAAGCCCCCGGGGGAGTCGGACGGCAGCAGCGAGCCGATCGACAACGACGAGGGCAAGGGCTTCGACCGGATGTGCGACCCGACCTACGAGGGCAACGGCCGCAACGGCTTCAGCCTGACCGGCGCGCTGCCCGACTCGCCGGTCGCCGGGCACTGGTTCTCCGCCCAGTTCCAGGAGCTGCTGGCCAACGCCCACCCGCCGCTGGACGGCGGCGGCGAGCCCGGCGGCCCCGGTGAGGACGACACCACGGCGCCCACCGCCCCCACCGGCCTGAAGACCACCGCCACCTCGGCCACCACCGTCTCCCTCTCCTGGACCGCCGCCACCGACGACACCGGCGTCACCGGCTACGACGTGTACCGCGACGGCACCCGCGTCGGCTCCACGACCACCACCGCGTACGCCGACAGCGGCCTGACCCCCGGCACCGCCTACACCTACACCGTCCGCGCCAAGGACGCGGCCGGCAACGTCTCCCCGCCCTCGGCCTCCCTCGCCGCCACCACCACCGAGGGCGGCGGCTCCACCGGCGCCCTCAAGGTCCAGTACCGCACCTCGGACACCTCGCCCACCGACAACCAGATCCGGATGGGGCTCCAGGTCGTCAACACCGGCCAGAGCGCGGTGAACCTGGCCGACGTGAAGCTCCGGTACTGGTTCACGCCGGACGGATCGGGCGCGGTGACCAGTACGTGCGACTGGGCCCAGCTCGGCTGCGGCGGTGTCACACACACCGTCAAGCAGGCGGGCGGCTCCGCCCCCGGCGCCAGCCACTACGTGGAGGTCGGCTTCGCCTCCGGCAGCCTCGCCCCCGGCGCCGCCACCGGCGAGATCCAGCTCCGCCTGAACAAGGCCGACTGGTCGAACTTCGACGAGAGCGACGACTACAGCCGCTCCACCTCCACCGGCTTCACCGACCACGCGAAGATCGGCCTCTACCTCGGCACCGCCCTCACCTGGGGCACCGCGCCCTGACCCGTCCCCCCCAGCAGGGAGGCCCGGCACGCACCTGACGGCGTGCCGGGCCTCCCGCCCGTAGGGCCGCGGGGTCAGAGCCGGTGCCGCACCCAGACGTTGGGCTCGGCGTACACCGCGTACCCGTGGGTGACCGAGCAGTGGACCGGGACCAGCGCGCCCGGGACCTCGACGGGTCCCTCGGTGTCGAAGGGCAGCCCGGTCCACTCCCGCCACTGCTCCAGGGTGCCGCTGACCGTCATCGACACCGGGGCGACCGAGTCGACCACCCCGCCCGCCCGCACGTGGACGCGCAGCCACGGGTCCTCGGGCAGTCCGTCCTCGGCGCGGGTCAGCCGGGCGTACTCCGTCATCGGCAGGTCCGGGCGCAGGTGCTTGGCGTTGGGGCGGACCGGGGCGACGAGTTCGCGGTGGCCCAGTGCGAGGGCGTTCTCGCGCATCGCCTCGACCATGCGGCCCGATATGCCCTTGCCGAGGTGGTCGCCGGCGACGGTGATCTCGACGGCGCCGACGGTGTCGGGCGTCCGGCCGCGCCGCAGGTCGGAGAAGGCCCACAGCAGTTCCTGGTCCCAGCCGCCGGACGGCAGCCGGCCGCGCCCGGGGGCGTCGAGGGCGAACGGCACGCTGTAGCCGCGGGCGACCACCTCCCCGTCGGTGTCCGTGGCCACCAGCACGTACTCGGGGAACTCCTCGGCGATGCGCGGGAAGTTGGCCCAGCCGACTAGGTCCTCCAGGACGAACTCCGGCCAGGTGTCCGGCATCTCGCCCAGCGCCCCCGCCAGTTCCGGACGGGCGGCCAGCGTGGTGATCTCCAGCTTCATGCGCGTGAGCCTACGAGTCCGGATGCGGCCGTGCCACAGGGTTTCCGCTGGTCGGGCCGGGGTGTACGTCAGGCGTCCGGGCCGGGACAGCGCAGGGCGAGGAGGGCCACGTCGTCCTCGGGGTCCTCGCCGGCCATGCTGACGGTGAGCTGGTGGGTGAGGCGGGACAGCGGGGTGCCGGCCCCCGCCGCGAGGAGCGTGCCGAGCCGTTCGATGGCGGCGTCGATGTCCTCGCCCCGGCGTTCCACCAGCCCGTCGGTGTAGAGGAGCAGCGTGCTGCCGGGCGGCAGGGTCTGCCGGTACTCCTGCCAGCCGCCCTCGGCCAGGCCCGGGTAGAGCATCATCTCGTGCTCGGCCAGCACGCGGCAGGGCGCGCCCGGCACGGCGAGCAGTGGCGGCGGGTGCCCGGCGTTGGTCCAGGTCAGTTCCCAGCCCTGGTCGCGCGGGGTCAGGTGGGCGTGGATGAGCGTGCCGGTCAGGCCCAGGTCGAGGGTGGTCGTGGAGTGGTGCAGGGCCCCGACGGCGGCGGCGGGACCGGCGCCCGGGTGGTCGTGGTCGGCCTGGCGGAGCATGCTGCGGGCCTGGCCCATCAGGGTCGCGGCGCGGATGTCGTGGCCGGTGATGTCGCCGATGGTCGCCGCGAGCGTGGGGCCGCCGCTCTCCTCGTTCCCCTCCTCCCCTTCCCCGGCCGCCGGCAGCCGGTACGCGTCGTACCAGTCGCCGCCCACCCGGTCGCGGGCGACGGCCGGACGGTACAGGGCCGCCATCTCCAGCCCCGGTACCGAGGGGAGTTCGGTGAGCATGGCGTCCTGCAACTGGCGGGCCACGTCGATCCGCTCGTCGACGAAGAGGGCGCGCTCCAGGGCGCGGGCGGCGTAGGCGGCGGTGGCGGTGAGCACGGCCAGTTCACCGAGGTCCGGCTCGTGCCGGTGGCGCCAGGCCACCGCGAGGGCGCCCAGGACACGCCGGGTGCCCGCCAGCGGTACGCACACCATGGAGGCGAACCCCAGCCCCTCCCAGCGGGCCGCCGCCTCGTCCCCGTACTCGGCGCGTACCTCCTGGATGCCGTGGACGGCGACGGTCCGCTTCTCCCGGGCGGCCCGGCCGGTCGGCCACGGGGTGGCCACCGGGTCCACCGCCGGGTCCTGGACGGTGCCGTCGGGCCAGCGCCCCTCGGTGGCGTCCCAGGGGATGCGCTCCTGGGCCAGGCTGAGCCCGGCGAAGGAGGGGCGGAGGTCGCGGGTGATCAGCTCGCCGACCTGGTGGCGGACCTGGCCGACGCCGGTGGTGTCGGCGAGCACTTCGGAGGCACGCAGCACCAGCTCGGAGCGGGTCAGCAGGGCCGCCGTCTCGCCGCGCGCCTCCTCGATCCGGCGGGTCACGATCCGCAGCCGGATCTCGGCCGCGCACGCCTCCGCCAGGTCGGCCAGGGCCTCCACCTCACGGTCGGTCCACTCCCGGGGACGCCGGTCGACGGCGCAGAGCGACCCCAGCACCACCCCGTCGTCGTCGACCAGCGGCAGCCCCGCGTACCCGGCGATCGACAGCTCCTCGGTCATCGGCTGCCCCCGGGTACGGGGATCGGTACGGGCGTCCCGCACGATCAGCCGGCCCGCCGAGACGACCGCCGCGCACAGTCCCGTCCGGCGCAGCTCGGAGAGCGGGGCTTCGAGGCCGGTCATGCCGGGGAACGAGTGGTGTTCGGCGCCGGCCACCGAGACCAGGGCCACCGGCACGTCCACGAGCCGCGCCGCGATCCGCGCGAACCGGTCCATCCCCTCGTCGGCCGCGGACGACAGCCCCGCCTGCTCCAGCGCCAGCAGGCGCGCGCCCTCCTGATCGGGGGAGACGGCGCCGGAGGACCCCCCGGACCCCGCTCCGGCCCGGGGTCCGCTCTCCTCTGCCATGGCGGCGGACCTTCCTGTCAATTCTGTCGATGACCGCTGCCGGCCCACTCCTGCCAGGGTAGGCCAGCCCTCCCGGCGGTGCCGCCGGTGCGCGGGGACCCGGCCGGGATCCGCCGGACACGCCACCGCCACCGGGCGGCGGTCCTGCCCGGTGGCGGTGGCGCTGGCGTGGTGCGGCGGCCTGGTTCAGCCGCGCGGGGTGGGGATCAGCCGGTCCTCCTGCGGCGCAGGACGATCAGGAGCACCAGGCCCGCCAGCGCCAGCGTGCCGGCGAGGGTCGCCAGCGGCAGCATCGAGCCGCTGCTCTGGCCGGTGTCCGGAAGCTCGCCGGGGTGGCTGGGGGGGTGCGTGGGTTCGGGGGTGTGGGT
>NZ_JOII01000069.1 GCF_000719955.1 Streptomyces albidoflavus | reverse complement strand
ACCGACGCTACGAACGCAAGGCCGACCACTTCCTAGCCTTCACCAGCATCGCCTGCACCCTCATCTGCTACCGCAGACTCACCAAATGAGATGACTTCTAAAGGGTGTTGCAGAAGGTCCGGCTTCGGCAGGCTGAAGTAGCGCCCGACCTGCTGTTTCACCGGGCCATGGCGAGGTTGTGCATGGTGGCGACGGCTTGGACCGCGTGGTGAAGGCCGTCTCCTTTCTGACGGCAGTCGCGCAGGATCTTCCAGTTCTTCATCCGGGCGAAGGTGTGCTCGACACGGGCTCGCACCTTTCGGTGCTCGGCGTTGTCCTCCTCCTGCCCGCGCAGGAGGGGGCGGCCGGCTCTCTTGCGGTGCGGGACGATCAGGCCGGTGCCGAGGTAGGCGCCGTCCGCGATGACTGTCGTGCCCGCCGCCAGAGCGGGCAGGTTCGACTCCCGCCAGATATGCGCGTCGGCCTTGTTACCTGGCGCCGGCCGGGCCGCCGCGATGACCAGGCGGGTGTCCGCGTCGATGATGACCTGCACGTTCGCCGAGAACCGGTAGTTGCGGGACGAGGCACCGACCTTGCGGTCACGGACCGGAATGAGAGTGCCGTCTACGATCCACAGCCGTTCGGTGTCCGCCGCCGGCCGCGGAGCCGGCTCGAGCGCCAGCAGCGGACGGAGCCTCTGGATGACCCGGCACACCGTCGCCGGCGAGATGCCGAACAGCGGCGCGAGCTGCCGCATCGTGAGGTTCGTGCGGTAGTACACGGCCACCAGCAGCACCCGGTCCGGCAGCGGCAGACACCACGGCCGGCCGCCGCCGGGCCCGTTCCCGCCCCGTTCGCGTACCGCCTTCACCAGCTTCGCGAACCGGTCCATCCGCAAGCCGGTGAACGTTTCCACCCACAACGACTCAGCCCTTAACACCTCACCCATACAGCCAAAATGCCCAGAACTGAGCCTTCTGCAACACCCTTTAGGCCGGCCGCTCCACCAGCCGGTTGCCGTCGAACCCGACGCCGTGCTCTTGCCTTCTCAACGCGCCGCGCCCGGCCCAGGTGCTTTCCCAGGGCCTCCACGGACTCTCAGGCAGATCACAGGCTTTGAGGAAAATCCCTGCAGTTGCTTGAGGTCGTGCGGCACGACCGTTGGGCTACCTCGGCGGCTGGCGCGCGGTGAGGTCCTGCCATCGGCTGCGCGCGGCTGCCAGGTTGGCGAGGGCTTCTTGGCGACGGGGGTCGGTGCGGCTACGGTTCTTCACGTCCGCCAGAGTCTGTTCGGCGGCCTTCAGCCGGGTCATGTCCTTGCGTGCTTCGGTCAGTTCTTCACGTTTCGCGGCGAGCTGTTCCGCCAGGCCTGCCCGGAACATTCTCTCTTCCGCCGCGGCATCGTTGATCTTCATCTCGAAGTCTCGGACCTCTTCCTCGTCGAAGAGCCGAACGCTGTTCTCCGGACCTGCTGTGGGGTCAGGGCGGTGAGGGAACTTCGCCCGGTCACCGCCGCCGTCTGGCTTGGTCAGATACAGCGAGTGAACGCGGTCCCCGCGGTCGAAGCGGGCTCGCAGTCCGTGCAGTGGGAGCAGCCGGCTTTCCAGTGAGGCCGCGACCGCGTGCTCGTACAGGACGAGGTCTCCGAGACGTCCCAGTTCTGTGCCGTGGCCGGGGTCGTGTAGGAGCGCAACGTCGCGCTCCAGCTTGTCGAGCCGCTGTTCGTGCTTTTCGCGTTCCGCCTTGACCTGCGTGGCTGCCTCCGTCTCCGCTTGGCGCTGGTCCGTGTCCACCGTGCGCAGTCTGCTGCGCGCCTGGGTGAGCAAGGCGCGCTCTTCGGCGTATGCCGTGTGGAAGGTGTGGGCCCATGTCCCGGGGAACAGGCTGCGCCGCCAGGCCGCCCAGATCCCTGCACCCACCATGAACAGCAGCAGCACCCGTAGGGCTTCGATCATGTCTTCTCCCCCTTGTCCTGTTGGCTCGCGTCTGTCCTACCGTTACCGGGTCTTCTCCGTGTCCGGATCAGGCCAATCCAGGGTCCACTGCACCTGGATACGGCCACGTTGGGCCGGAGAGGCGGCTTTCGGTAGTCACGCCCGGTGCTTAGGCTCGGGGCCGATCTGGCCCAGAGCGTGCTCCCTGCCTTCGGTGGGCGGTGTCTCCCGGTCCGGGACGGCAGCGCGGCTGGTGCCGCGTGGTGGCCGGAAGCGGATGTCGCGTGGGCTGGCAGGGCTCCGAACGAGTGAGGCGCTGCGAGTGGCAGAGCGGCCGATTTCGGTGTGAGGGTGGCACCGGCCCAACCAGTGCGTCAGACGGCGGGTCACAGGGGTTCCCGGGCCGAGTGGTGAGGTTGCCTCATGTTCTCAAGAGCACCACATCAGATGACAAGTGGTTATACGCACTGGGATTCCAGAAGTCGGGTGCCGGGTGCGGGAGTGGGCTTACGGGAACCGTGTTACGCCAGGGCAACCGGGGCGGGCTTGGGAGCGCACCAGTCTCCGTCAGAAGGGCGGCGATGAGGGCTGCGTGGTCGGCGGGGAGCTGGCCTTCGCCGTGCTTGGTGCGGGTCTTGGCGAACCAACGGTCGACCTGAACGGTGTCTCCGTCGCCCCGGAGGGATTCACGGGCGGTGGGGGCGCGTCCGTGGCGGTGGTCGAAGGTGCGGCGGGTGCGGCGTGCGGATGCCAGGGGATTGGTGGCGGGGTGAGGTTCAGCAGACGGCGGCGCAGCTTGGTGACAGGACACGGGTGTGGCACCGCGAGGGCGCGGTAGATGCCATCCGTACCGTGACCGGATCACCGCGGAAGCTGAGCAGGTCGTGCTTGTCGTGTTCCCCCACCTCTTCATGGAAGTGATCGGTCGCTTGCTTGTACGGTGGCGCGATGGCGGATCAACTACATCTCGAAGGGCCGACTGAGCGGGTTGCCGTAGCTTGGGGACGCATCGAGAAGTGGCTGCGGGTTCATGCCCCGGCGTCTGCGGCGCTGCTGCGTTCCGCTGCCAGCGAGGACGACCTCGCCTCCGCGGAAGAGTCGATCGGGCTTTCCCTCCCGCCGGCGCTACGTGCCTGGTACAGGCTGCATGACGGCATCAACGAACCGGCCGGAGGTGCGAGTTTGTGGCCGACGGCCTTTCTGCCAGGCCGGCAGGCGTGGTACTCGCTGGACCGGCTGGAGGACGCCTACGTGATGCAGACGCGGGACTGGGAGCGGGAGCCGGGTCATGTGCCGTTCTCGTGCGTGATGGGGGACATCTGGCACGGCCTCTACGTCGACGCGCGCCCGGCGGAGCCGTCGTACGGGGACGTGGGCCGGTGGACGGTCGAATACGAGCCGGAGCCCCTTGCGCCGGGCTCCGCCGGGTGGCCGTTGGAGAGGTGGATGGGCGACGTGGCCGATGCCTTGGAACAGGGCCGCTGCCTCGTCGGGCCCGGTGGCCGACGCATCGAGGACATGTGGCCGGCACTGACCGTGTGCGGCGGGCTGACCTGGGTGGACCCGCACGATGCGCGCAGAATCCTCGAAGGGCGGGCCCTGCTCGACGGCCCGCGCTGACGTGAGGGTGCTGGAGCCCGCAGGCGCCAGCGCCCCATGCCCCCAGGGAGGTGTGGTGAAAGTCCCCGCAGAGCTGGTCGTGCCCGTGTCACCCGCACCGCCTTCGACTGCCAGGTCCGGATCAGCTTCACTGATCACGATCCCGACGGCCGTGTCCGCCTTGATGGCGAGTTCGCCATCGAAACGCCGATCACCGTCACCAATGCCGCCGGCACCCAGGCCGTCCTCTTCCCTGGGACGGGAACGGCTCTGGCACCGCTCCTCGGCCTGTTCACCAAGGCCGTCACCGAAGCCGAGGTCACCGGGCTCGGCACCCTGTCCCCCGGATTTGACGACGGCACTCGACTCTGCATCGAACCAGATCCCGACTACGAGTCCTGGACCCTCACCGGCTCAGGCCTCGAACCAGTCCTGGTAGGCCCAGGCGGCGAAACCGACCGGCAGCACCGACCACTCCCCCTGCGTTGCAACGATCCCTGGAACCCGCCCTTCGTCTACAGCCCCCTCGTAGCGGCGGTCCTCGGCGGTCTCTACGCGTTGTCGTTCATCATGGGATTCGCGCTGCGTCGCAGAGGGCATCACTCGGTCCACTACAGCGTCTACTGTGCGCTGGGCGGGGCCCTCGACAAGTCCATGGCTGGATTCTGAGGCGCTGCGGCGCAGGCGACCCTCGCCGTAATGAGCGTGTTGACCTGGGGATCTTGGTGATGTCAGGGCGTAGCGGAGAGGTTAGCGAGGTGTCGCGAGTACGTCTTGGAGTACGTTCGCGAGCGTGACGCGGGCCAGTTCGTGTCTCACGGTCTCCTCAATGCCCTCGTAGATGCTCTGCATGGCCGGCTGGATGCCGTGACCCACCACGCATTCCGGGTCCGGGGTGGCGCGGTGCATGGCGAACAGCGGGCCGGGTTCGACTGCCTCGTACACGTCGAGCAGGGTCATCGACTCCAGCTCGCGTGCCAGCGACCAGCCCGCGCCCACGCCTCGTCGGGACTCCACGAGCCCGGCCCTGCGCAGCTCGCCGAGCAGCCGTCTGATCACCACGGGGTTGGTGTTGGCGCTGGTCGCGATCTGCTCGGAGGTGGCGACTTCATGCCCTTGGCGCTGGTAGAGGCCGATCCAGGCGAGCGCGTGGGCGGCGATGGTCAGTCTGCTGTTGGCGCTCATGGGCTCCTCCTCTTGGTCGCGAAGCCCATGTTACGGCAGTCGTAACAGTAAAGGTTGCAACAGGCTGTCGTAACAATTAACGTTGCGACTGCCGAGAAGGGCCAATCAACGAGGTGAGAAGAATGAGCAAGCCACTCACGGACAAGGTCGCCCTGGTCACCGGGGGGTCACGCGGACTGGGAGCCGCGACCGTACGGCTGCTGGCCGAGCAGGGCGCCCGCGTCGCCTTCACTTACGTCAGCTCCGAGAAGCAGGCGCAAGCCGTCGTCCACGAGGTGCACGGCAACGGAGCCACGGCCGTCGCCTTCCAGTCCGACCAGGCCGACACCAGCCAGGCGCCGGCCCTGATCGACGACGTGGTCGCGCACTTCGGCGGCCTGGACATCCTCGTCAACAACGCCGCGATCTCCGTGGAGCAGGGCCGCACGGTGGACGACCCGGACGCCGACACCGCCGCACTGGACCGAATGCACGCCACCAACTACCTCGGCGTGATCGCCGTCATCCGGGCCGCCTCCCGCGTGCTGCGCACGGGCGGCCGCATCATCACGGTGAGTTCCGGACTGGGATCCCGGGTCGGCGTCCCGGGCGTTGCCGACTACGCCGCGACCAAGTCAGGCATCGAGAGGTACACCATGGGGGTCGCACGCGACCTCGGGCCCCGCGACATCACCGCCAACGTCGTGGAAGCCGGACTGATGGACAGCCGCATGCAACCACCGAACCCGGACACCCTCAAGGCCCTGCTCAGCTCACTGTCCCTGCAACGCATGGGGCACCCCGACGAAATCGCCGCGGCGATCGCCTTCCTGGCAAGCCCCGCCGCGTCGTACGTCACGGGCGCGGTACTGGACGCCCACGGCGGCTACAACGCCTGAACCCGAACCCCTGACGCGTCCCGAAGGACATCGCGCCTTCGGGACGCGCGGCCAACGACCCGCGTGTGCGTGGACATGCGTCACGAAACGCGGATCGTGATCGTGTGCCGGACTCTAAGGGCTTGCCGGGAATCAACACGTCGGTTTGATCTTGTTCTTGTCGAGGTCGAGGAATCTCTCGATGTCAGTCGGTCCTACGTTGTTGGTGGGTTGGACGGGCCGTCGTAAGGTCCAGAGGCCCAGAGACGCCGGGTATGGCTTCAGTCGGTTGCACTTGATGGTTCGCGACACCTGGCCGCCCGGCGTCTCACGACGACTCGGCCGATGATTAGGAGCTGCGGGACCCTTGCGGGTGCATCGCTGAGTAGGACCACGCTGGCGAGGCCGTCCGGACGAACAGCACATGTCGAACGACCGGAGGAACAGGTGGCCCTGGTCTGGGCGGGGACGGACATAGGCAAGACCCACCACCACTGCGTGGTGCTCGATGCCGACGGCACACGGCTGCTGTCGCGGCGGGTGCTCAATGACGAGCCGGAGCTCCTGGCCCTTCTCGTCGACGTGACGGCCATCGACGAGGACGTGGTCTGGGCGGTCGACGTGGCCGACGGCATGGCAGCCTTGTGGATCAACCTCTTGCTCAATCACGGCCAGCAGTTCGTCTACATACCCGGCCTGGCGGTCAACCGGGCCGCCGCCGGCTACCGAGGCACCGGCAAGACTGACGCCAAGGACGCCACGGTCATCGCCGACCAGGCCCGCATGCGCCGGGACCTGACCACTCTGCGGTCCGACGAGGAGCACACCCTCGAACTGTGCGTTCTCACTGGCCGCCGGGCAGACATCAGCGCCGACCGCACCCGGCGGATCAATCGCCTGCGCGGCCAGCTGACCAGCATCTTTCCCGCCCTTGAACGAGAACTCGATCTGGGTAACGCCGGCCCGCTGGTCCTTCTGACCGGATACCAGACACCCGCCGCCCTGCGTCGCGCCGGCCGCGAACGGCTGGAGACCCGGCTCAGGAACCGCAAGGTCCGCGGGGCCGAGTCCCTGGCCCAGGCGGTCCTCGACGCGGCAGCGTTCGACGACGTTGCGGCGTCGGTAGGCGGCGCGGTCGAGGCGGCAGAGTGTCTCGCCGCGTCGTCGGCGTCCGTTGATCTGGTCGGTGCGTTCGGGCATGACGCACCCGATGCTGCGTTTTCGCAGGTAGGCGCGGATCTTGCGGGACGAGTAGCCCTTGTCGCCGGCCACCCGGTCGGGCCGGGTGCGGGGCCGGCCGGGCCCGGACCGCTTGACGGCGATGCGGGCCATGACCGGCTCGAACTGCGTGCAGTCGTTGACGTTCCCGCCCGTGATCGTGAAGGCAAGCGGCCCGCCCTGCCCGTCGCAGGCGAGGTGGATCTTCGTGCTCAGCCCGCCGCGGGACCGGCCGAGTGCCTCACTTTTCCAGAGCCCCGTTACCGTCTTCGTGGCCTCGCAATGGGGCTCCCGGCCTTCGGCCCCGGTATGACTTGAGCCCCCAGTCGAGATGATCGAAAAGGTGGTGTCGCCGGCGCCGGAGGCATTGGCAGACCGCTGATTAGAGGCACGTGCGCCCTCGGGCAGTCTCTTCGTAACGTGGATGCTGGCACGCTGATGCCGCAGGTTAGGCCGGGGAGAATGCGAGCACGGGAGCGAAAAGCATGTCGGACGAGACGGGCATCGACGTCTATCTGGGCTTGGACGTCGGCAAGGGTGACCACCACGCCACCGCTGTGAACCGGGCAGGGAAGAAGGTGTTCTGAGGTTGATCCCGGGGAGTGGACACCGGGTTTCATGCGGCGAGTTACTGATCGTTTCAGAATGAGTTTGGCTGCGGGTCTTGTGCTCGGCGATCTTGGTCGGCAGTGTGTCCGGAATGCGTGCTGATCTTGTTCCTGACGAC
>NZ_JOII01000068.1 GCF_000719955.1 Streptomyces albidoflavus | reverse complement strand
CAACGCCGCACCCAACGACTTCACCACCACCGACACCACCCCCTCCCCCGGCACAAACCCATCCGCACCCGCATCGAACGCCCGCACCACACCCGAGGGCGACAGGGCCCGCAGCTCACGCATGGCGACGTAGTGCAGCGGGCTCATCCCGACGCGGACACCGGCGACGACGGCCTGCTCGCACTCCCCGCTCCGGATGGACCGCACCGCCTGGTGCAACGCCACCAGCGACGACGAGCACAACGTGTCCACCGTCATGCTCGGACCCCGCAGATCCAGGAAGTGACTGAGGCGGTTGGCGAGGAAGGCGTTGTGGTTGCCCAGTCCGCTGTGGGCGTCGAGTTCGGGGGCGATGTTGTACTCGCGGTAGTGCTGGTAGCTGGCGCCCACGAACACGCCTGTCGCGGGGGCCAGTTGCCGGGGCGGGAGCCCGGCCGACTCCAGCGCCTCCCAGGTGGTGCGCAGCAGCCAGCGGGCCTGCGGGTCGAGCACCTCGGCCTGCTTGGGGAAGAAGTCGAAGAAGCGGGCGTCGAACTCCTCGGCGTTGTCGAGGAATCCGCCGACGTCGGTGTGGCGCCGGTCCGCGTAGGCGCCCCACCGGTGGGCCGGTGCCGGCCGGACGGCGGTGCCCCCGTCGGCCAGCAGTGACCAGAGCGCCGCCTCGTCCTGGGCGCCGGGCAGGGCGAAGGCGAATCCGATGATCGCCAGGTCGCCGTCGCGCACCTCGTCGTCGGCCTGGGCGGGCACCGCGTCGGGATGCTCCGCCCGTGCCGGCTCCGGCCGGCTCGCGGCGGCGGGGCCGGCTCCCTGCGCCGGGGCGAAGGTCCCCTCGGCGGCGCGTTCGGCGAGGTACTGGGCGAGGGTGCGGCAGTCCGGCGCGTCCAGCACGTCCGCCAGGCTCACCCGGAGGCCGTGGGCGCTCTCCAGGTCGGCCGCGACAGCGGTCGCCAGCAGGGAGTCGAGGCCGGCGCGGGAGAGCGGAGTGGTGGCGGTGATGCCCGGGTCGTGGAAGACGCCCCGGACGGCGGCGAGGACGGCGGCCTCGGCGGCGGCCAGGTGTTCCGCCCCCGGCGGCGTGGCGGACGGCTCGGCCCGCGGGCGCGGGGCGGTCGCCTCGGGCTCCGGTGCCCCCGGGCCGGCGACCGGCCGGTACTCGATGCCGCTGAGCCGGGCGAGGACCCGTCCGTCGCGGGCGAGCAGGGTCGCCTCGCCCCGGCGGACGGGGTCGGCGCCGGTGTGCTCGGCGTCGAGCAGGACGTAGGCGGTACGGGCCGGGTCGTCCCAGCGGACCACCCGGGCCACGGAGACCGGCAGGTACGTCCCCCGGGGGACGGCGGGGTCGGCGAGAGTGAGGACGGCCATGCTCTGCAGAGCGGCGTCCAGGGCGACCGCGGCGCGCTCCGGTCCGCCCTCGGCCGGGGTGTCCAGCCGGGCGAGCACGCGCGTGGCACCGTAGCGGAGGCCGGCGAGGGAGCGCAGGGGTGCCTCGATCTCCATGCCCTGGGCGGCGAACCAGGCGTACAGGCCCTCCGGTTCGAGGCCGCGGTCGAGTCCGGCGCGCAGCTGGGCGAGGTCAGGTGCGGCGGGTACGGGGTCCTGGGTGCGGCCAGCCGTCGTCAGGCGGGCGATGACGCGCTCGCCGTGGCGGAAGGCGGCCGGGCCGGTGCGGCCGGGGTCGTCGAGGTCGCCGGTGAGCGGGCCGTCGCCGGTCCCCCGGGCGGTGAAGGTGACGTGTTCCAGGACTTCGGCGTGGTCGAGGGCGAGCGCCAGGGGCAGGGCGGCGGGGACGGTCGGCTCGCCGAAGACGCGGTGGGCGCGGGTCAGGCGCCGGACGCTGTCGTCCGGGTCCGGGCGGGAAGCGGCCGGCTGGTCGCCGGAGGGGGTCCGGAAGGGGTAGGGCGGCAGCACGATGCGGCGGGCCCGCGTACCGGCGTGGACCTGGCGCCAGTCGACGCTGCCGCCGCTCACGTGGAAGCAGGCCAGTGCCGTGCTCAGGCGGTCGTCGGGCAGGGCCAGTTGGGCCCGGAGCCGGTCGGCGCCGACGGTGGTGTACGTGGCGAGGCGCGCGTAGGGGGCGGCGTCGGCCGTGCCGGTGGCGGGGCCGAGGTCGGTGGCGACCACGCGCCCGTCGCGCAGGACCGTTCCGTGGGCGTCGCCGTGGTGGCGGGCGATCCGGTCGAGCCCGGCCCTCAGTTGCTCCGGGCCGGAGCCGAGGACGGCCGCGCGGTGGCGCTGGTGGTCGCGGCCGACCGCGGCCGAGCGGCACAGTGCCGCCGTGTCGGGGGCGTCCTCCTCGCTGAGCAGCCGCAGCAGGTCGCGGGCGCGCCGGACCAGTGCCTCGGGGGTGTGTCCGGAGAGGACCAGGAGGTGTTCGCCCAGCACGTCGGGCGGCCCCTCGGGGACGGACTCCCCGGGAACGTGTTCCTCGACGACGACGTGGGCGTTGGTGCCGCCCATGCCGAAGGCGCTGAGGCCGGCCCGGCGCGGGCGGTCGCCGCCCGGCCACGGCAGCGGCGCCGTCGGGACGGTGAACGGCCCGGCGTCGAGGTCGAGATGGCTGCCGGGCCGCTCGAACCCGGCGAGCGGCGGCACCTCGCGGTGGCGCAGGCAGAGCAGGATCTTGACCAGGCCGGCCAGGCCGCTGGCGGGCTCCAGGTGGCCGATGTTGGCCTTGGCGGAGCCGAGGAGGCAGGGCTCCCGGCGCTCCGGGCCGGCGCCGAACACCTCGGTCAGGGCGGCGATCTCGATGGGGTCGCCCAGCCGGGTCGCCGTGCCGTGGGTCTCGATCAGGGTGATGTCGGAGGCGTCCAGCTCCGCGTCGGCCAGGGCGGCGCGGACGACGGCGCTCTGGGCTTCGCTGCGGGGCACCGGCAGGGCGCTGCCGCGGCCTCCGTGGTTGACGGCGGCGCCGCGGATCACTCCCCAGACGGTGTCGCCGTCCCGTTCGGCGGCGGCGAGCGGCTTCAGCATGACGGCCACGGCGCCTTCGCCGGGCAGGAAGCCGTCGGCGCGGTCGTCGAAGGGGCGCGGCCGGGACTCGGACAGGGCGCCGAGCTGGCTGAGGCTGCGGTAGTACCAGGGGGTGAGGCCGACGTGGCAGGCGGCCACGAGGGCGGCGCCGCACTGGCCGGCGCGCAGGGCCGCGACGGCCTGCTGGACGGCGACCAGGCCGGACGAGCAGAGCGTGTCGACGGTCTGGGAGGGCCCGGTGAGGTCCAGGGCGTAGGAGATCCGGTTGGCGAGCACGGCGTTCATGGAGCCGAGCGCGGTGTGCGGCCCGACCTCGTCCAGGCCGTGGGCGTCGCGGTGGTGGGTGTAGGTGGCACCGACGAAGACGCCGATGTCCCGGTGTCCGGCGAGGCCGCTCTCGTCGCGGACGGCCCAGGCGTGTTCGAGGAGCAGTTTCTGCTGGGCGTCCATCTCCTCGGCCTCGCGGACGGAGATGGAGAAGAACGCGGGGTCGAAGCGGTCGATGTCGCTGAGGAAGGCTCCGCTGCGGCAGTACGTGCCGGTCATCTGCGGACCGCGCGGCTCGAAGTGGGCGGCGACGTCCCAGCGTTCGGCGGGCACCTCGGTGAAGGCGTGCCGTCCGGAGCGCAGGAGGTGCCAGAAGCCCTCCAGGCTGGTGGCGCCGGGCAGGTCGGCGGAGACCGCGACGACGGCGATGTCCTCGGGCCGGGTGGTGCGGGCGGCCGTGGTCGCCGCCGGGGGCTGTGGGGCGGGGGCAGGTGGCTCGGGCGCGGGCGGCGGGGGTGCGGGGAGGGCGGCGGCGACTCCGTAGCGTTCGGTCAGGGCCTCGGCCAGTTCGGTGAGGCCGCCGTACTCCAGGAAGAGGGTGGCGGGGAGGTGGACGTCCCATCTGCGGGACAGTTCCTCGGCCAGTTCGACGCTCATGATGGAGCTCATGCCGTGGTCCGCCAGCGGGGTGGCGCGGTCGAAGGAGGCCAGGCCGAGGCGGTCGGTGAGGAACCTGGCCAACTCGTCCTCGACACGGGCGCGTTGCGCGTGCGGGGTGGGAGCCTTTCCGGCGGGCGCCCGTACCGGTACGGGCGGGGGCTCCTCGTCGGCGAGGGTGTCGGAGGCGTCCGGGTGGGCGATGACGACCTGGCGCGGCGGATCGCCCAGCACCGCGAGGAGGGCGTCGAGGGCCTCGGTGGTGCCCAGGGGCCGCACGCCGCGTCGCCGCAGTTGCGCGGCGACGGCCGTGCCCATGCCGGTCTCGCCCCACAGCCCCCAGTCGATGCTCGTCCACGGTGCGCCGTGGGCGTGGGCGAAGCCGTCGAGGTAGGCGTTGGCCGCCGCGTAGCCGCCCTGGCCGAGGTTGCCGAAGGCACCGGAGACGGAGGCGAACAGGACGGCGAAGTCCAGCTCCGAGCCGGCGACGGCGGCGGCGAGTTCGCGGACGCCGTCCACCTTCGGCCGCATCACCGCGGCGAGGTCCTCGGCGGTGGCCGAGCGGAGCAGCCCGTCCTTGAGGGTCCCGGCCGCGTGCACGACTCCGTGCAGCTCACCGATGTCCGCGCGGATCCGCCCGACCAGGTCGGTGAGGGCTCCGGGGGCGGTGACGTCGACGGCGTACGAGCGGAGGGAACAGGCGGTTCCCTCGATCTGCTGCGACGGGGGGTGGCCGGTGCTCGCACCGCCCGACCGGCTGGCGAGGGCGACGACGGCCGCGCCCTCGTGGGCGAGCCGCTCGGCGAGGGCGAGGCCCAGGCCGCCGTGGCCGCCGAGGATCAGGTAGTGGCCGCCTCGGCGCACGGGCGGAGTGCCGGTGGCGCCCGGGCGGGTGGGGACCCGCACCGGTTCGTGGCGGACGCCGTGGCGGTAGCCGGTCTCCGGAGGGCCGTCGCCGAGTTCGGCCGGGAGCGCCGGCTCGGACTCCTCGTCGAGGTCGAGAAGGCGGGGCCGCAGGCCGGGGTACTCGACGGCCGCGGTGCGCATCAGGCCCCAGAGGGCGGCGCGGGCGGGGACCGGCCGGTCTCCGTCGGCCACGGGCTGGGCCGCGTGGGTCACGACGAGGAACCGGGCGCGGCGCTGTCGCTCGCCGAGGGTCTTCAGGGCGGCGGCGCAGCCGTACGGGCCGGTGGCCAGTTCGCCGGCCTCCGCGCGGACCGGACCGCTGTTGCCCAGGTGGACGACGCCGGCCACCTCCTCGCCGACCGCTTCCCAGAGGCCGCGGAACGCCGCCTCGCCGGTGTCGGCGAGGACATGGTGGTCCTGGCCGGACGCTTCCCGGCCT
Source organism: Streptomyces albidoflavus (assembly GCF_000719955.1). Lineage (GTDB taxonomy): Bacteria > Actinomycetota > Actinomycetes > Streptomycetales > Streptomycetaceae > Streptomyces > Streptomyces albidoflavus. Next base: position 2,603 of record NZ_JOII01000068.1, on the reverse strand, counting down.
GCCGGGGCTTCGAGGTACGCGTCGACCACGCGGGCGCCGCCGGTCCGCAGCAGCCGGCCGGTCTCGTCCGCGAGGCGGTCGTCGTCGCCGTGGCGCAGGACGACCCAGGTGCCGGTCGTGTCGGGCCGGGGTGCCGGGGGTGCGGCGGGGCGCCACTCGATGCGGGAGAGCGGGTGGCCGGTGGCGGCGGGGGCCGTCCGGACCGCGCCCGGCCCGGTGGTCCGGCGCATCCGTACGCCGGTGAACTCGGCGGCGGTCTCCCCGGACGGGCCGAGGACGACGGCGTCGCCCGTCGCGTACGCGCCCTCGACGCCGGTGCGGCGTACCAGCACGGTCACCCCGGTGGCGCGGGCCGACAGGTCGGCGAGGACCGCGACGCGGGCGATGCCGATGGGCAGCATCGGCACGGGTGGGGTGTCGGCGCCGAGTTCCTGGAGCGCGCAGCTGACCACCTGGAGGACGCCGTCGACCAGCAGGGGGTGAGCGTGCCAGGGCAGGGGCTCGGTGTCGGTGCGCAGCCGGGCGCGGGCGGTGCCGTCGCCCACGGTGAGTTCCCGGACGGTCCGGAAGTCGGGGCCGTAGTCGAGGCCCGCGCGGGACCAGCCCTCATACAACTCCCGCGGTGTGAGGGGGCGTCCGTCGGCGGCCGGGCGGGCGGCGTGGCGGGGCGCGGTCTCGCCGTCGCGCAGCAGGCGGCCGGTTCCGGTGGAGAGCTGTTTGCGTTCGCCGGCCAGGACGGCGCTCAGCTCGAAGCGGGCGCCTTCCCCCGGGGCGTCCTCGTGGGTGACGTCCAGGCGGACGGGCACGGTCTCTTCAGGGGTGAGGGCGAGGGGGCGCAGGAAGGCGACATCGGTGAGTTCCAGCGGGACGAACGGCCGGCGACGGGCGATCCCCGCCAGCGCCATCTCGATCTGCACGGCGGCCGGCAGCAGCCCGGCGCCCTCGGCGCGGTGCTGGGCGATGAGGGGTTCGCGCCCCGCGAAGGCCTTCTCGTAGGTCTCGGCTCGTGGCGTCACTCTGCTTCACTCCGGTGCTCGTAAGGGTGGTCGAACAGCGGGTGGCTGACGGCGTTCGCCGTGGCGCGGCGAGCGGGGGGTGCGGTCAGCTCCTGTCGGGCGAAGGGGTAGGTGGGGGCGGTGGTGGTGCGCTGGTTCTTGCCGGCGTGCAGAGCGGCCCAGTCCAGCTCCGCGCCGGTGGCGCGGTGGTGGGCGGCCAGGGCGGCGTGCAGCTGGACCTGGTCGTTGCGCTCCCGGTGCAGCGTGGGCACCCAGACCGGGTGGGGCTCGGCGAGGACGGTGCGGGCCATCGGCAGGAGCTGGGGGTGCGGGCCGATCTCCCAGACGACGTGCGGGCCTTCGCCGGCGAGCGTGGTCAGAGCCTGGGCGAAGCGGACGGGGCGCCGGATGGCGTCCGCCCACCGCTGTGGGTCGGTGGCGGTCGCCGCGGTGTGCCAGTCACCGGTGAGTGTGTCGGCGAAGGGGAGTTCCGGCGCGCGCAGCGCGGTGCCGGCGACGGCCTCGGCGAAGGGCGGCACGGCCGGTTCCATGGCGGCGGAGTGGAAGGCGTGGCTGACGGTGAGCCGCTGGGTGCGGTACGGGCTCTCCTCGCAGAAGCGGGCGATGTCCTGCTCCGGCCCGGTGACCGTGTGGGTGCGCCCGTTGTACGCGGCGATCTCGACACCCGGGTGGTTCCGCAGCGCCTCGGTCAGCGTGGCGGTGCCGGTGTGGACGACGGCCATGGTCCCGTCCGTGGACCGGCCCTGCATGAGGGCGCCGCGTACGGCGGTGAGCCGCAGCAGGTCGGGCAGGGCGAGGACGCCGGCGGCCCAGGCGGCGGTGAGTTCGCCGAGGCTGTGCCCGGCGACGGTGTCGGGGCGTACCCCCGCCTCGGCCAGCAGGCGGGTCAGGGCGACCTCGACGCTGACGACGGCGGGCTGGGCGTACCGGGTCTCGTCGAGCAGGTGCCGGGCGTCGCCGTGGAGCAGGTCGAGCAGGGGCACGTCCAGGTGCGGGGCGAGCAGGTCGGCGCACTCGTGCAGGGCGTCGCGGAAGTGGGGTTCGGTGGTGAGCAGACGCCGGGCCATGCCGGCGTACTGGGAGCCCTGCCCGGTGTACAGGAAGGCGGTGACGTGCCGTCCGGCGGACCGGACGGGCTGCGTGGTGCCGTCGGCGATCTCGGTGAGGCGGGCGGCCAGTTCGGCGCGGCCGGTGCCGTGGACGGCCGTGGTCCAGCGCTGGGCGGCGCGCCCGGTGTTCACGGTGCGGGCGAAGTCTCCCGGGTCGGTGTCCGGAACGGCGGTGAGGTGGTCGGCGTAGGCGGCGGCGAGTTCCCGTACCGCTCGCTCGTCCGCCCCCGTCACGCGCACCAGGTGACTGTCCTGCACCAGCACCGCACCACGCTCCACCCGTGGCGGCTCCTCCACGATCACATGCGCGTTCACCCCACCCATCCCGAACGCACTCACCGCACCCCGCCGCGGACCCCCCTCACGCCCCCACACCCACGCACGATCCACCAGAAAGAACGGCGAATCCTCGAACCGGATGTGATCATTCGGCCGCCGCACATGCAACGAACCCGGAACCACCCCATGCTCCATCGCC
>NZ_JOII01000067.1 GCF_000719955.1 Streptomyces albidoflavus | reverse complement strand
GTGGGGGCGGGCACGTGGGCTCCTACGGGGCGGGCGGGGTGGCAGGGGTCAGCGGGATCGTGGCGGTGAGGACCGCGCCCTCGCCCGGGGTGGATTCGATGGCGAGGGTGCCGCCGAGCTGGCGCAGGCGGGCGCGGATGGCGGGGAGGCCGTGGCCGCGCAGGGGGTCCGGGTCGCCCAGTGGGTCGCGCGTACCGCCGGGCTCGGGGGCCGGGAAGCCCCGTCCGTCGTCGGCCACGTCGAGGGCGACCGTGTCGTCGAGGCAGGTCAGGGTGAGGGCCGCCGTCCGGGCGCCGGAGTGTTCGCGGATGTTGGCGAGGGCGCCCTGGGCGGTGCGGAGGAGGGCGGAGGCGACCTGGTCGGGGAGGTGGGTGTCGGGGCCCTCGGCGTGGAAGCGGACGGTGAGGCCGTCGCGGGACTCGCGGGCGGCCAGGGTGGCGAGGGCCTGGGCGAGTCCGGCGCCCTCGGCGAGGTCGGCGGGGGCCAGGTCGTGGACGAGGCGGCGTGCCTCGGTGAGGCCGTGGGCGGCGATGGAGGCGGCGGTGCGGAGGTGGGTACGGGCCGCTTGGGGGTCGGTGTCCCACTGGCGGTCGGCTGCCTGGAGCAGCATGTTCTGGCTGGACAGGCCCTGGGCGAGGGAGTCGTGGATCTCGCGGGAGAGGCGCTGGCGTTCGGCGAGGGTGCCCTCGCGGCGTTCGGTGGCGGCGAGTTCGCGGCGGGTGCGGACCAGGTCGTCGATGAGGTGCTGGCGGCGGGTGGCCTCGCGGGTCAGGTAGACGAAGACGCCGGTGGCGAGGGCGGCGACGACCGGGGGGAGGAGGAGGTGGTTGGGGTCGAAGCCGTCGGCGAGGCGGAGTTCGGCGAGGACGACGAGGGTGGCCAGGGCGGTGACCAGGGCGACGGCCGAGCGGGTGGGGAGCAGCCGCAGCGCGGTGTGGATGAGGGGGACCGCGCACCAGGCGAAGCTCGGCGCGAGCAGCACGACCACCACCCAGCAGGCGACGACCACGGCCAGCCGTACGCGTCCGGCGCGCCGGCTCCCGGGCCGCGCCTGCCCGGCCACCTGCACCACGGCGAGGACCACGCTGAGCCCGACGATCCAGGGCAGCCGGTCGCTGTCGCCGTGCTTGAGGACGTAGCGGAGCAGGGCGCCGGCGAGAAGGACGACGAAGGCGGTGGTGAGGAGGGCGGAGAGCCACCGGTCGTCCCGGGTCTGGGCGCCGGGTGCGAAGGCGCCGGAGGCGGGGGCACCGGGGGAGGGCGGTGGCTGGAGGTCGTCGTCGGGGTGGCGCATGGGGTGGGGCCTGGCCTTCGGTGGTGCGCGGGCGGGGGTGGGGGCGTTCCGTGCGGTACGGGGTCCCGCGGGCCCGGGTTCGGCGGCCCCGTCCTGCCCGCGTGAGCCGGGGCTTCCCGCATCATCGCCCCGGGCCCGGCGGGGCGCATCAGCCGATCGGCTGACCCGCGTGTCGCCCGTCCGGCAGGCCGGTCCGAGCCGGGCGGAGGACGGGTGCCGGCGCGCCCCGGAACCAGGATGGAAGCAGGCCGACGGCCCGGAGACCGGGAGCCCCGGCGGCCCGCAGGGTCCCCCCGGCGAACGCGTCACGGGCCCCGGCCGACAGCCAACCCCCCCACATTCCCTTCCCTTCCGTACCGGCCCGTGCGGCCGCCCACCCGAGGAGTCCCCATGTCCCTCTCCACCGCCTTCCGCTCCACCCGCACCCGCGTGCTCACCGGCTCGGCCGTGGTCGTCGCACTCGGTGCCGGGGTCTTCGGCACCGTCTCCGCCAGCGCGGACACCGCTCCGGCGGCGAAGCCCGCCGAGGCCCAGGCCGCCGCCGACGCCTCCGGGCGTAACGTCACGCAGACCTCGCACCTGACGATCGCCGCCGCCACCAAGGCCGCGCAGGCCGCTCTCGACGCGGCGGGCAAGGAGAAGCAGAAGGTGTCGGTGGCCGTGGTCGACCGGGACGGGCGGGCGCTGGTGACGCTGCGCGGGGACGGCGCGGGTCCGCAGTCGTACGAGGCGGCGCAGGAGAAGGCGTTCACCGCCGTGTCCTGGAACGCGTCCACCTCCGAGCTGGTCAAGCGGCTCGACAGCGCGCCCACGCTCAAGGACATCCCCGGCACCCTCTTCCTCGCGGGCGGCGCCCCCGTCACCGTGAAGGGCGCCCCGGTCGCGGGCATCGGTGTGGCCGGCGCCCCCAGCGGCGACCTGGACGAGAAGTTCGCCAAGGCCGGTGTCACCGCCCTCTTTCGCTGACCCGGAGAGGGCGCGGAAGAACGGAGGAGCCGTGTCGCGGCAGGAGCAGAAGAAGGCCGAGGCCCGGCTGATCGAGGCGGCCGGGGCGGGTGACGCCGAGGGCGTGAAGGCGGCGCTGGCGGCGGGCGCGCGGACCGAGGTGAGCGACGCCTCGGGGCGTACCCCGCTGCTGCTCGCCTCGCTCGGTGACCATGTCGCGGCGGCCCGGGCGCTGGTCGAGGCCGGGGCCGATCCGGACGCGCAGGACGACCGGGACGACAGTGCCTGGCTGGTCACGGGGGTCACCGGCAGCGTCGAGATGATGCGGACGCTGCTGCCGGCCGAGCCGGACCAGACCCTGCGGAACCGGTTCGGCGGCACCGCGCTCATCCCGGCCGCCGAGCGCGGGCACGTGCCGTACATCCGGGCCGCGTTGCGGGAGGCGTCGATGGAGGTGGACCACGTCAACGGCCTGGGGTGGACGGCCCTGCTGGAGGCGGTGATCCTCGGCGACGGGGGAGCGGACCACCAGGAGACCGTCCGTCTGCTGCTCGCCGCCGGGGCCACCCCGGACCTCGCCGACCGGGACGGCGTCACCCCGCGCGAGCACGCCGAGCGGCGCGGCTTCGACCGGATGGCGGAGCTGCTGCGGAAGGCGGAGGCCGCGGGCTGAGCCCTCGGTGAGCCCCTGCGGCCGGGGCGGGGCGGCGGTGGTCAGTCCAGGACCGCCGTCGCCTCCACCTCGACCAGGTGCTCGGGCACGTCCAGCGCGGCGACGCCCACCAGCGTGCCGGGCGCGGCCGGGGTCTCTCCCAGCCGCGCGGTGGCGCGGGCGACCCCGTCGAGGAAGTGCGGCATCTTGTCGGGCGTCCAGTCGACGACGTACACGGTGAGCTTCGCGACGTCCGCGAAGGTGCCGCCGGCGGCGGTGAGGGCGGTGTGGACGTTGAGGTAGCACCGTTCGACCTGGGCGGCGAGGTCGCCCGCGCCGACCGTGGCGCCGTCCGCGTCCCAGGCCACCTGCCCGGCGACGAAGACCAGCCGCGACCCGGTCGCCACGGCCACCTGCCGGTAGGCACCGACCTTCGGCAGTCCCTCGGGGTCCACCAGGGTGATCGCCATGCTGCCGTCTCCTTGTCGTCGTACGTCCGCGTGAGCGTGAGCGTGGTGAACGTGGTGGGCGGGGGCGAAGGCCGGGCGCGCCACGGTCACGTGTGGTTACCCGGGAACCGTAGGAGAGTCCCCGCTGACAAGGAAGAACGCACTTTTCGGTGACGGGGGAACCTGATGGTGACCAAGCAGCTCAGCGGCACACCCGAGGACGCGGACCTGAGCCGCGCCGACTCCCTGGCGCGCGAGATCTTCTCGGAGGTCGCCAACAAGTGGGCGCTGCTGATCATCGACGCGCTCGGCGAGTCCACCGTGCGGTTCAGCGAGATCCGCGACCGGGTCGAGGGCATCAGCCACAAGATGCTCACCCAGAACCTGCGCATGCTGGAACGGAACGGCCTGGTGGAGCGTTACGTGCACCCGACTGTTCCGCCCCGCGTCGACTACACCCTCACCGAGCCGGGGCTGGCCCTGCGCGAGACGACCCACCTGATGTGCGCGTGGACGCAGCGGTACCTCGGGCACATCGAAGGGGCGCGGGGGCGGTTCGAGGGCTGACGGTCAGGTGAGCAGGCCGAGCGCGTCCAGGGAGGTCCCGGAGGCCCACTGCTGCAACTGCCGCCCGTCGACGAGGTGGTCGCCGCCCGGCCGGGAGGCCCATTCGATCTCGGCGGGGCTGTACGTGCCCATGCTGATCACGACGCGGATCACCCGGTCGTCGGCGGGGCCGCCGGGCTCGCGCAGGGTGGCGGGGCCGCCCGGGGGTTCGGCCGCGTCGGGGCCGCCCTCGACCGGGCGGAACGAGACGTCGAGGCGGCGGTCGCGGCGGTCGCGGGCGTAGAGGCGGGGCCGGCCGTCCTCGGGCATGGGCAGGACGTGCCAGCCGTCGCGGCGCAGGATGCGTTCGGCGGCGACGGCGAGGCCGTGGTCGTCGAGGACGGCGAGTTCGGCGGGGGTGTAGCGGCCGCCGCGCCGGCGGACCACCGCGCGCCGCCAGGGGACGCCGACCAGGGTGGCGGCGGCGAGGAGGAGGGCGCCCAGGAGCAGGGCGCCGAGGCCGTAGGCCCGGTAGAGCCAGGCGAGGCCGATCACGGGGCCGGCGGTGACGAGGACCATGCCGAGGAAGCCGGGGAGTATGTCGCGCAGTCCGGGACCGGCGCGGCCCTGGGAGCGCAACTCGGCGACGGTCTGGCGGCGTTGCGAGCGGCGCGAGGGGGTTGGGGGCCGGTTGTCCTGCTGCCGCTGCTCGGTCACCGCCGACTCCCCCTCACCCGGCGTGCGCCGCCTCTCCGGCAGGCGAACCGTTTCGCCTGCGCGCCCCACCCTCGCACGCGGCCTGTGCCCCTGCCCGCCCCGGGGCCGCCCGGGCGTACCGTGCGGGCGCGCCGACCAGCCCCCGGCGGACGGGACCTAACCCCGCGTCACCCGCAGGAACACCCGCCACGCCCGGTCCGAGACCCGTACCGTCCCGCGGCCCGGGTCCTTGCTGTCACGTATCGGAACCAGGCCGGGCAGGTCGTCGCGGACCTCGACGCAGTCCCCACCCTGCGTGTTGCTGTAGCTGCTCTTGCGCCACGGACCGGCGACGCCGTCGGGAGACGCGAGTGACACCGTAGGAGCCCTCCAACACGTTGCGGATCATGGCTGCGGACGCATGGGGTGAGAGCGCCTGGGCGTGAAGCTGATCGAATGCTAGCCCGTAGCCCGCGGCCGCCTCGGGGTCGTCGATCAGCTCTCCGGAGTGGGAACTTTCCAGGTAGGCGACGTCGGGGCGGCGGTCGAAGCTGAGGACGGTGACCGAGCCGCCGAGCGCCGGGTGCACCCCGGCGGAGAAGGGCAGTACCTGGAGCGAGACCCGTTCCGTCTCCTGCATGTGCAGCAGGTACGTCAGCTGTTCCCGCATCACCTCCGGCTGCCCGATCGGTCTGCGCAGCACGGACTCGTCGAGGATCGCCCAGAAGTACGGCGGGGACTCCCCGGTGAGCAGCAGCCGCCGCTCCAGCCGGGCGCGTACCAGGCTCTCCAGGGCGCCGCCGACGCTGGGGCGGGCCGCGGCCAGCAGGGCGCGGACGTAGCTCTCGGTCTGGAGCAGGCCCGGCACGGTGGCGGCCATGTACTTGCGCATCCGGGTGGCGCGCTGCTCGAACCGCATGAAGGCGCGCGACCAGTCCGGGTACGGGGTGCGCTCGATGTGCGCCCAGAGCGCGAGGAGTTCGCCGTCGGCGTCGAGTGCCTGGTCGAGGAGTTGGCAGACCGTCTGGCTGGGGGTCTCGCGGCCGAGTTCCATCTGTGCGAGGCGGCCCTGCGAGGTCGCGCCCTTCGCGGCCAGCTCCGTCTGGCTCCAGCCCTTCGCTCTCCGCAGCCGGCGGATGCGCGCGCCGAGCAGTGCCGCGAGCGAGGCGGTGGGGTCCACGGACTTCGGCGCTGGCATCTGCCCCCCGGTCTGGGTAATCAGGAACGCGATTGATTACCGGATTGTCCCTACTTTCCCCACGGTCTGGGCACAAGTTCCCTTGACCGGACGTCCGGTCGGGCGGGCGCCGCACGGGGCGTCCGCGGCGCCACCCGCACCCCCGTTCGCGACCCGACAGAGGCCAGACGCCGAGGAGAGTGCACGATGACGATGACGCCCTTCGCCCTCCAGTACGCCCGCCCGCAGACCGGCGAGCCGGCGGCGCCCTACGCCTTCGACCAGGCAGAACAGGTCAACGTGCTGGCCGGCGGCGGGTACGCGGCCGAGGACACCGCGCTCCTCGCCCGGCTCGGCTCCACCGCCTCCACCGCCGGGAGCAAGACCCACTGGGACGACTGAGCGATGACCGTCCTCGTCCTGACCTGCGAGGAGGACGTCACCGCCGACGCGGTCGTGCTCCAGCTGCGCCGACGCGGCGTCCCGGTCCTCCGGCTCGACCCCGCGGAGTTCCCCGGCCGCGTCGACCTGGCCGTCCGCGTCACCCCGGACGGCCAGGTCACCGGCCATCTCGCCACGCCGGGCGGGCGGGTCGCCCTGGAGGAGATCCGCTCGGTGTGGGTGCGCCGCCCGGGGACGCCGGGGGCGCATGTCTCCGCCGAGCAGCGCGCGTGGATCACCCTGGAGTGTGAACGCGCCCTCTGGGGCGCCCTGCGCGCCACCGGCGCCCGCTGGATGAACGATCCGGACGCCCTGGAGCGCTCCCGTCACAAACTCTGGCAGCTGGCCACCGCCGCCCGCGCCGGACTGCGCGTCCCGGACACCCTCGTCACCACCGACCCCGACGAGGCGGCGCGCTTCCAGAAGACGTACGCGGACGCCGGGAGCGGTCTCGTCGTCAAGTCGGTGACCGGCCGTCACCCGCAGAATCCGCCGCTCACCCTGCCCACCGCCGCCGTCCCGCCCGAGGCCGACTTCACCGGCGTCGCGGCCTGCGCCACCTGCCTCCAGCAGCGCGTTCCCAAAGGCACCGACCTGCGGCTCACCGTCGTCGGCGACCGCTACTTCCCGGCCTACGTCACCCCGCGCACGCCCACCCTCGACTGGCGTTTCCTCCCCGCCGACGCCAGCACCTGGGTGGCCGGAGAGGTGGACGGCGCCTTGCGCGCGGCGGTGCGCCGCTACCTCCAGGAAGCCCAACTGGCCTATGCCGCCTTCGACTTCGCGATTGACGAGCAGGGCGATCCGTGGTTCCTGGAGGCGAACGCGGGCGGTCAGTTCCTCTTCGCCGAGATCGAGACGGGTATGCCCATGACAGAGGCGATAGCCGCCTGGCTGGCAATCCGACGGGAGTGAGTGATGGCGGGACGACTGCCGGACGAGCGCGAGTACCCTGCGCCCATGGGTTACTTCGACGACCTGTCCCCCGAGCGGACGTGGACGCCCCGCGTCTGCACCCTCTGCTGGGAGCCGTCCCGCCCGCTGGCCCTGATGTTCCCGGTCAAGTCCGTCCACTTCTGGCGGGTCACCGACGAAGAGGGCACCAAGCAGAAGCTCCGCCACGAGTCCCAGCAGTGGTTCGCCTGCGACCGCTGCAAGGAGTACGTGGTGGAGCACCGCTGGGACGAGCTGGCCGCCGAACTCGGGCACCCCGACGGCTACTTCGAACCGCTCGCCGAAGCCTGCCTCAACACCGGGTGGAGCTTCCGCAAGGGCGGCCGGACGGGTGAGCCCTCCGCCTGACCCGGGCCGGGCTCAGCCCGCCTTCGTGTAGGTCAGGGACTCCCCGGTCGCGTCGTTGACGCGGGTCAGGCGGCCGTCGCCGTGCAGGGTGAGGGTGGTGGACTCGCCCGAACTGCACGAGGTCATCGGCTCGCCGACCACCACCCGGGACGGGCCGACCCGCACCGGGCCACGGGAGTTCGGCACCTCGGTCAGCTCCGCCTGGAAGACGCAGCGGTACGCACTGGCGCTGCCCTGGATCGGCCCGGTCGCGGTGAGCGAGAGGACGGTGTCGCCCACCTCGCCCTGCCGGAGGACGAGGCGCCGCTCGTCGGCGGTGCCGATGGTGGTGGTCCAGGTGCCCAGGAAGGCGGCGGGGACGGTGTCCCCCTCGCCCTCGTCGGCATCGTCGGCATCGTCGTTGTCGCCGGAGGGCGTGCCCTCGGCCGGGGTGGTGTCGCCGCTCGGGGTGCCGGAGCCGCCCGGGTCGGCGGAAGCGGTGGGCGAGGGCAGCTTCGGGTCGTTGGCCAGGTCGTCGCCGTCGCTCCCGTTGAGGAAGGCGTACACCCCGGCGCCCGCGCCGAGGGCGACGATCAGCGCGACGACCAGCAGGAGGACCGTCGGGGCCCGGTCCCGCGCGGGCGCCGGGAGCGGAGCCGGGCCGTACGGCGGGGTGGGCGCCAGGCCCGGGTGCTGCTGGGACTGGGGGTAGCCGTAGGCGGGGTGGGGCCGGCCGTAGGCGTGGGGCGGGGTCGCGT
>NZ_JOII01000066.1 GCF_000719955.1 Streptomyces albidoflavus | reverse complement strand
GGGGACCCTGTGGGAGAGTAGGACGCCGCCGAACTATTATTGAGAGTGGTGGTCCCCGGATTTCGGTCCGGGGACCACCACTTTTTTGTTGCCCGGGTGGTGAGAGACGGAAAGCCGTTTCTCACCACCCGGGCTTCTTTGCGTTCTGGCCGGCTTTCAAGGGGTCTTGAAGAGGGAGGGTTCGCCGGGCCAGCGGCTCCTGGCCTGTTCCTCGGAGCGGAGCAGCACGAGGGGGTGGATGCCCTCTCGGGGGCCTGCGGCGAGAAGCTCGGGGAGCTGCGGCAAGGGGGCGACGGCCGCCAGGTCCTCCAGGATCAGGAGGGCTGGTGGGTCGAGCCGGCCGGCGGGTGACCGTGCGGCCACGCGGCGGCCGTGCTCGACCACGTATGAGGCGAACGCGGTGACCAGGGGGACCGCGCCCGGATGGGACTTCGGGTCCTCGACGGACTCGCCCACCACGTAAAGCGTGCCCCCTTCGGCGACGAATGACTCCACCGCTGTGAAGTCGGAGCGGTTCGGTACGCAGGCGTTGCGGATGTGGACGGAGCTGAGCGAGGCCAGGGTCTTGCCGATGAGGTGGAGTGCCTGGTCCCGGCGTTCCGGGTGGGCGGTGAGGGCGCTCTCCAGTTCGCCGGCACTGCCGGCCGCCGCGCGGGGGTGGGTCCGAAGGACCGTCACGGCCTCCTGGAGCTGGCTGCCTTGGGACCAGCGGTGGAGATGCTTGAGGCCCTTCCCGCCGGTCTCCGCGGCGTGGAGGAAGCACCGGAGCAGTGTCTGGGCGGTGTCGGCGACAGCGGCGTCCAGAGCGGAGTGCGGCCTGACGGGTGCGAGGAGGGCGACGGACCTGGTCGTGGCCGTCGCCATGTCCTGGCACCCGGCGGTCGGGGACCAGCGGAGGCGGTCCGGGGTGTCGCAGAGGTGGGACGGGTCGTAGAGGTGGACCGGGCCGAGCTTGCTGCGGGCATCCTTTGTCTCGGCCCACAGCGCGGGGGCGGAGGTGACGACGAGAGCGGCACCCTCCGCGGTCTGGAGGGCGCGAGCGGCCTGTTCGAGACGGGTTTCCCGGGGGCCGAGCAGGAGCTGCGAGGTCGGCTCGGGGAGTCCGCTGCCTACGCCGTAAGCACTCGAACGAGTGAACGGGGGAGCGGCTTGTTCCGGTCGTGGTGAGGGGAACATCGTTTCGAGGGCGGTGCTCGGAGGGGCAGCCGCGAACGATGGGACATCCGGGTCCTGCTGTGACTGCTGGGACTCGGCCTCGTAGGGGGAGGTGCGTGAGGAGGAAGGCTCCGGCCCGGGTGCGGCTGGGGAGGGCGATGCGGAGTGCTGTGCGGAGGTCGTGGGCGTGGGTTTCAGGAGAGACGGCTCAGTGGGGGCCGGCGTGCCGGTAGGAGCCGTGCTCGTAGGGAGGTCGGCGTGGCGGGCCATCCGGTCCGTTCGGGCGGCCTTGCGGCGGGCGACGGAGAAGGCGACAGCCAGCGCCAGAGTGAGCGCCAGGAGGAGCTGGCCGATGGCCAGGCCCCAGAAGAGGCCCCAGCCGGAGAGCTGGGCGGGCGGGGTCCCGGGCCAGGCGGACGGCAGATCCTGGGGTGCGGAGAGCAGGGAGCGGAGGGCTGCCGGAGTGCGGGTGAACTCCACGCCGTCCGGCCAGGCGCCGTGGCTGAGGAGGCCGGCCAGGCCGGTCGCCGTCCACACCAGGCAGGTGGAGGCCAGCAGGAAGGCGAGGACGCCGATCAGCAGACCGTCGGGTACGCCGCGCTGGGCGGGTGCCGCGCCGGCCGAGGAGCCGCGCTCCCGGTGTGCGGCGGCCACCTCAGGCCACCGTGGACGTCGACTCGGGGTAGCCGGGGTGGCCGGCGTCGGGGTAGTGGGCCCGTACGTGCTGTTCCATCATGGCCGCTCGCTCTTCCGCCTCCTGCTCGGCGGCGAGGAGGTCCGCGTTGAACCCCAGGTCGTCCGGGTCGACGGAGGACTCCGTCATGGCGCGGTCGGTGAAGACGAGGGGACGTTCGGTCTCGGTGATCAGATGTTTGACGACCTGCACGTTGCCGTTGACGTCCCACACGGCGATGCCCGGTGTCAGGGTCGGGATGATCTCCACCGCCCAGCGGGGCAGGCCGAGGACGCGGCCGGTGGCGCGGGCCTCGTCGGCCTTCTGGGCGTAGATGGTCCGGGTGGAGGCCATCTTGAGGATGGCGGCCGCCTCCTTGGCCGCGGCGCCGTCCACGACGTCGGAGAGGTGGTGGACCACCGCGACGAAGGAGAGACCGAGGCGGCGTCCGAACTTCAGCAGGCGCTGGAAGAGCTGGGCGACGAAAGGCGAGTTGATGATGTGCCAGGCCTCTTCGACCAGGAAGATGCGCTTCTTCCGGTCCGGGCGGATCCAGGTGTGCTCCAGCCAGACGCCGACGATCGCCATGAGGATCGGCATGGCGATCGAGTTCCGGTCGATGTGGGAGAGGTCGAAGACGATGAGGGGAGCGTCGAGGTCGATGCCGACGGTCGTCGGGCCGTCGAACATGCCGCGCAGGTCACCGTCGACCAGCCGGTCGAGGACGAGCGCCACGTCCAGGCCCCAGGCGCGGACGTCGTCTATGGCGACGTTCATGGCCTCGGCCGACTCCGGCTTCGGATGACGGAGCTGGTCGACGATGTCGGTCAGGACGGGCTGGCGATCGGTGACCGAGTGGGTGACGTACGCGTGGGCGACCTTCAGGGCGAAGCCGGAGCGCTCGTCGAGGCCGTGGCCCATGGCGACCTCGATGATGGTGCGCAGCAGCGCCAGCTGGCCCGTGGTGGTGATCGAGGGGTCGAGCGGGTTGAGGCGGATGCCCATGTCGAGGGCGGCCGTCGGGTCGAGGCGGATGGGAGTTATGCCCAGCTGCTCGGCGATCAGGTTCCACTCGCCGACCCCGTCCTCGCCCTGGGCGTCCAGGACGACGACCTGGCGGTCGCGGAAGCGGAGCTGGCGCAGGACGTACGTCTTCTCCAGCGCGGACTTGCCGTTGCCGGACTCGCCGAGGACCAGCCAGTGGGGCGCGGGCAGCTGCTGGCCGTAGAGCTGGAAGGGGTCGTAGATGTACCCCTTGCCGCTGTAGACCTCCCGGCCGATGATCACGCCCGAGTCGCCGAGGCCGGGGGCGGCGGTCGGCAGGTACACGGCCTGTGCCTGCCCGGTGGAGGTGCGGACGGGAAGCCGGGTCGTCTCCACCTTGCCGAAGAGGAACGAGGTGAACGTCTCCGTCAGGGCGGTCAGCGGATCGCGCATGGCAGGCCCTCCTTCAGCGGGTCGTGGCGTACGGGGTCAGCGGCGGATGCCGGTGGCGAAGGGCAGGGTGTTGACGAAGGCGCGGTGGTGCTCGCGGTCGCACCACTCCAGCTTCAGGTACGACTTTCCGGCCGAGGCGCGGATGGTGCGCTTGTCGCGGGCGAGGGCCTCCGGGTTGCGGGAGGAGACCGTGATGTAGCCGACGAGGTTGACGCCGGCGGCGCCGCTGGCCAGGTCCTCGCCGCGCTGGTCGAGGCGGGAGTTGGCGGCGGCGTCCCGTGGGTCGACGGTGCGGTTCATCTTGGCCGCGCGGGAGGCGTCCGCGTCGTCGTTGGTCTTCTCGGTCAGCATCCGCTCGATGGCGACCTCGGTCGGCTCCAGGTCCATCGTGACGGCGACCGTCCGGATCACGTCCGGGGTGTGCACGAGGAGCGGGGCGAGGAAGTTGACGCCCACCGGGGTCATCGGCCACTCCTTCACCCACGCGGTGGCGTGGCACCAGGGAGCGCGGGTGCTGGACTCGCGGGTCTTGGCCTTGAGGAAGGTCGGCTCGACGGCGTCGAGTTCGGCGGGCCAGGCGTTGCGCTGGGACATGGCCTGGATGTGGTCGATCGGGTGGTCGGGGTCGTACATGGAGTGGATCAGGGAGGAGAGGCGGCTCTGGCCGAGGGGCTGGCGGACGCGGATGTCCGCCTCCTGGAGGCGCGAGCAGATGTCGGTGAGCTCGCGGGCCATGACCACGGCGAGGCCCGCGTCGCGGTCGAGGCGGCGGCCGCCGCCCTGGCGCCGGGAGGCGCGGGCCATGGCGTTGGCCTCGGAGGCCAGTTCGCGGGAGTAGTGCATGCAGGCGACGAGGTAGGCGCGGTGCTGCTCGCTGGAGGTGGAGACCATCGACTGGAGCTGGTCGTAGGAGCTCTGGAGCCAGCCGGGGGAGCGGGAGTCGCCGCGCTGGGCGACGTCCTTGGCGTGGGCGTCGGGGTCGGCGGGCAGGGTGCGGGCCAGCATCTGGAGGCGGGTGACGAAGCCGTCGCCGTTGGCGACGTGCTTCAGCAGGGTGCCGAAGCGGTCGACGAGGGCCTCCTGGTCCTCGGAGTCGCGCAGGCCCACGCCGGGGCCCTCGATCTCGATGGCGGCGGTGACGGTCCGCCGGTCGGCGTGGAGCAGGACGGCGATCTCGTCCGGGCCGAAGGGGGCGGCGAGCCAGTTGATGCGGCCGATCCCGGGCGGGGGGCCGACGGCGACCTCGCGGCCGTCGAGGCGGGTGCCTGCTTCGGCGGTGGAGGAACGGTAGGTGGTTCCGCGGCGCAGCATCCGCTTGTAGCTCCGGTTGATCTCGAACCACCTGTAGAACGTGCGGCCCTTGTACGGGACGTAGACGGCGGCCAGCCCGACCATGGGCAGGCCCGCGAGGAGGGCGATGCGCACCGAGAGGGTGGGCACCAGCAGCCCGCACATCATGCCGAGGAACGCCCCGAAGACGATCAGGACGATCTCGCCGGTCTCGCGGTTCTTGCCGATGACGGCGTTGGGGCGGGCGCGGCCGATGAGATACGTACGGCGCGGTGCGATCGAGTGGGACGTCGTCGTCAACGCCCGTCACCTCCGGAGCGGGGGGAGCCGGTGGAACTGCCTCGGGAGCCGGCGTGCGGGCTGTTGACCGGGTTGCCCGAGCGGGGAGGGGGTGCGCTGGGGGAACCGCCCGAGCCGCCCCGGGAGGCGTGGGCGGCCATACCGCCGCTCGCCTGGTTGGCGGGGCGGGGCTGGGAGGCGCCGCCGCCGTCGCCGCTCTGGCGGCCGCTGTGCGCCTTGATGCCCTGCGAGACGAGGGCCGCGGGTGAGGAGAGGACGGCGGCGGCACGGCCCTCGGCGCCCTGGGAGAGGCGGTTGTTGCGGGAGGCGGCGATCTCGTCACCGAAGCCGGGGACGAAGCGGTAGATCATGGCGCTGGCGAAGATCGCGAGGAGGATGATGGCGAGGCCGGAGACGACCGCGGAGAAGGCGTTGGGCCCGTCCTCGGAGGAGAGCGCGCCGGCGAGGCCGAGCACGATCACGATCACCGGCTTCACCAGGATCACGGCGATCATGATGCCCGCCCAGCGGCGGACGTGCTTCCAGAGGTTCTTGTCGACCAGGCCGGCGTAGACGACGGTGCCGAGGAGGGCGCCGACGTAGAGGAGGGCGGCGCGGATCACCAGTTCGAGCCAGAGGACGCCCGCGGCGAGGATCGAGACGAGGGAGACCACGATCAGCATGATCGGGCCGCCTCCGATGTCCTCGCCCTTCTTCAGGGCTTCGGAGAAGGTGCCGAAGAAGGCGTCGGTCTGGCCGCCGGTCGACTTGGCCAGGACCGTGGTGACGCTGTCCGTCGCGGAGACCACGGTGTAGAGGATCAAGGGGGTGAAGGCGGAGGCGAGCACGGTCAGCCAGAGGAAGCCGATCGCCTCGGAGAGCGCGGTCGTCAGCGGCACGCCCCGGACTGCGCGCTTGGCCACGGCGAGGAGCCAGAGCAGCAGGGTCAGCACCGTGGAGGCGGCGAAGACGACGGCGTACTGCTGGAGGAACTGGGGGTTGGTGAAGTCGACGTTGGCGGTGGAGTCGACGGCGTCGGAGAGCTTGTCGACGGTCCAGGCGGCGGCCTGGGCGCAGCCCTTGGCGAGGGAGGAGAGGGGGTCGAGGGTGGAGCCGAGGGGGTCGGGGGTGGAGCTGGTGCCGGCTCCGCCGCCGGAGGATTCGGCGCCGCTTTCGCAGTAGTCCCTGGCGGGGCCGTGGATCAGGTCGCAGGGATCGTCATTCGGGTCGGCGTGTGCACGGGTCGGCGCGAGCAAGACGGCAGACGTGATCGCAACAACGGTGGTGTTCCGCCATGACCTGAGTTCACCTCGCATAGGTCAGCCCCCCATACCCTTCAACAGCCTTGGCGATTTCCTCAGATGTTGCGGCACGTTCATCACCGGGGACTGGCGCTGGGCCGTCCTTTTGCGAGTGGGTGAAGATCTTCCAGTCGCCGTCGACCCAGTGCAGTTCCATCGTGATCGTGAACCAGCTGCTGGTCACGGGGTTGGTCGAGGTCTCGCCAGCCATCCCCAGTAGTCCGGAGCACCAGACGGAAAGGGTGGCCTTGGTGTCCGTGTACTTCGCAGCGGTGGTCCCGATGGGAGTGGTCCGTGAGACGAAAGTGAGGCCCTCGGGCGACGAGCCGTCCTCCCGCAGACCCAGATTCTGGAAGAGCGGCTTCGAGTAAGCCTGGTCCAGCGAGTCTCGGAACCGTTGAACTTCGGAGGGGACGATGATGGTTTCCAGGATCTGGCTACGTCGCTCTTCGCCGAACATCTCGGCCGACCCCAGCGCCACCGCGTAGTTCGCCGCCGCGCTCTCCGCCCCCTGTTTGGTCTGGGGGTGTCCCGTGGGGATGCCTGACGTCTGGGTGTCCACCGGCTTCGTGCCCGTGGGGGACGTCGGGGAGGCGGCCGGGCCGCGGGCGTCTGAGGGGTTGTCCGGGGTGTCGGTGTTCTGGTTGGCGAAGGCGATGGCGGCGATGAGGAGGACGACGACGCCGACGACCGTGATGAGGCTCCTGGAGGGGCGCATGGAGCGGCGGGCGGTGTCGTAGGTGTCCTCGTCGCCGGGGAGGCGGGTGCGGGTCTGGCCCGTGCCGCCGTAGCGCTCGTCGGTGTCGTAGCCCTGTTCGTCTCCCGGGTTCATGCCGCGTACGCCCCCTCGGCGTCGACGTAGGGCCGCACCGTTCGGTGGGCTACGTACGACGGTAGTCCTGCTCGTGGCCGCGCGGGCGCGGTGTGGTGACTGGACATCAGGGAGACACGACCTCAGCCGGTGGGCGCGACGGACGGGTGGTGGGGGCGGGACGGGCGGTCAGACGGCCATGCCGTACACGATCGTGAAGAGGGTGCCGAGGGAGCCGATGATGAAGACGCCGGTCAGGCCGGCGATGATCAGGCCCTTGCCCTGCTCCGCGCTGAAGGTGTCGCGCAGTGCCGTCGCGCCGATGCGCTGCTTGGCCGCGCCCCAGATCGCGATGCCCAGGCAGAGCAGGATGGCGATGGCCATGACCACCTGGATCATGGTTTTCGCTTCGTTCCCCAGCTCGCCGAAGGGCCCCCAGTTGGGGGCGATCCCGCCGATGATGGTGGTGATGTCGCCCTTGTCGGCTGCCATAAGCATGTAACTCACCGCCCCTAGTGGGTTGTTCTTCGCCCTCTGCCGGTGTGCAGAGGTCACGCCCATTCTCGCCGAGGAGTGTGGTGTTGCGGCACCGCATTGGCGCCAATCCCTGGCCGAGTTTGCGTGGGACCCCGTCCGCGCGCCCCGCCGGTAACGAGGAGCGGTGCACGAGGACACGCATGGTCACTCTGTGTATCACGCCGGGTGACGTCGGGCAATGAAGATCGTTGCGGCAAGTGGTTGGAGTGGGGGAGCGCTGACCTGCGGTGGGAGGGGTGGGGTGGGGTGGAGCAGAGGGTTCTGGGGAGGTGGGGAAGGCGGGAGGCGGAGGTGGGGGGAGTGAGGGGTTCCGCGCCGGGCGGTGAGGGGGCGTCAGGGACGAGGGAGGGGTGGGAGCGGCCTCGTAATGGGGCGAGGGGTGAGTATCGACCGGGTTCGACGGTGAGGGCTCGTTAGCACCGAGCGCCAACGAGGCCAGTCGGCCGCGCGGCTGCGCCGGTGCTCGAAGGTCCGAAGATGCGGGCCGGTGCGGGGCTGCGTGGGTGGGTGAGGAGTCTGGGTTCGGGGGCGTGGGGCTGCGGGACTCCGACCGAGGCCGGCCCGGCGGGAGTGCTTCTGGGCAGGGCGGTGGGCATCCTGCAAGTCATGCTTGGTGAGGGTGATGTGGCTGGGCGGCGACCGCGCTTCCGGGCGCGGGCCGGCTCCTGGCTGTTCGTTCTCGGCGCCATGGTGGCCGGGTCGCCACCCTGATGTGGAACAACGCCGAGCACGTGGGACCGTACGGCCGGCGCGGTGGAGGGGCCGGTTCCGTGCGGACCCCGGCCTGACGCTGCCTGGCGAGCGGCTCGCCGCGCCGTTGCCGCCCGGTCGGGCAAGTGGTCGCCGTCCCCTCCTCGGAGGTGCGGGTTCCTGCGCGCAGCCAGGCGACGGGCTGCGGAGCGGGGGTGAACGGCGTCCCGCGGGGCCAGGTGATGCGTTCGGGGTCGCCGGGCTCCTGGGCGGCTGGTTTTTTGCGGTCGGGCGAGCCGTGAGGGTGGCTCCTGCCGGCGGCAGGTTCGGGGTGTGGGGGCTCAGCCTCGGGAGGCGGCCTCGTCCGTGATCGCCCTGCGAAGTTCCAGCAAGGCCGTCAGGGCCTCGGTGTACATGTGGAGGCTTTTTTCGTTGTGGCTGTTCATCGCGGTTCTGACCTCCTTGAATGCCTGGGCTATGGCCTCGTCGACGGCGTGCTTGTCGATGGTGTTCATGTGGGGGCTCCCTGATCTCGGTGGGTGAAGTGCGGACGATCTTACTGATCGTTTCAGAATGAGGTTCGCAGGCGGCGGAGGCATATGAGGCTGCAGGCCAGTTCGAGCAGGCCCTGGTGGAGATCGGCGCGTCGCTCGTAGCGGATGCGG
>NZ_JOII01000065.1 GCF_000719955.1 Streptomyces albidoflavus | reverse complement strand
GTCGGGGTCGGGGTGGGGGTCGGCTCGGGGGTGGGCTCCGGTGCCGGGGGCGGGGCCGGAGCGGGAGGTTCCGGCGCCGGGGAGGGCGGCGGTGGCTGGGGGATCGCCGGCTGGGCGACCGGGGGCTTCTGGCGGGGCGGCTTGGCCGGGTCGCTGTCGCCGATCAGGACGAGGGCCAGCGCGACCCCCGCCGTGACGGCCAGCGCCGTGCCGATGCCGATCTTCACCGGGGTGCTGGCCCCTTCCGCGGCCGCACCCCCCGCCGCGCCCCCGGAGGCCGCCGCCGAACCGGCTCCCGCCGCGCCCGCCGCACCGCCGCCGATCAGCGCCATCACCTTCGCGTACCCCGCCGCGCCGAACCAGCCGATCACCGCGACCGGGACGACCGCCGGGATGCCGCCCGCGACTTCCTTGATCTGGAGCGCCGCCAGCCGGCACTGCGAGCACTCCTTGAGGTGCGTCCGCAAGCCCTGCTCGGCCCGCGCACGCAACCCGCCCCGGGCGTACGCCCCCAGCCGGTCCGCGTACCGGGCGCACTCCTCGTCCCGCGTGAGCGCCGTACTGACGTGCGCCTGGAGGTACGCCTGCTTCAGTCCCTCGCGTGCGCGGGAGGCGAGCACCCGGGTGCCGTTGGCGTCGAGCCCGAAGAGGGTCGCCACCTCGCTCGGCGACTCGTCCTCCACCTCGGTGTGCCAGAGCACCGCCTGCCACCGCTCGGGCAGCGTGCGGAAGGCGCGCATCGCCATCGACTGCTCGGCCTCGTGCATCGCCAGCACGTCCGCGCCGAGGTCGAGGGTGTCCTCGTCCGACACCTCCGCCGTCCGCGCGGCCTGCGCGGCGAAGACCGCGAAGTCCTCGACGAGTTGCTCCCGCCGGGCCGTGCGCGTCCAGCCGGCCGCCACCCGGCGCACCGTGGTGAGCAGATAGGCGCGGACCGCGTGGGTGGGCCCCGCGCCGCCCCGCACCGCCTGGAGCGTCCGCGCGAACACCTCGGCGGTCAGGTCCTCGGCCGTGTGCGCGTCCCGGCAACAGGTCCGCGCGTACCGGCGGACCGCCTCGGCATGGCGCCGGTACAGCTCCTCGTACGCCCCGTCGTCGCCGCCGCGCATCCGCAGGACCAGGGTCGCGTCGGGCACCGGGCCGTCCGGGAGTGGCGCGGGCGACTCCGCCTCGGCCAGTTCGCGCCGCCGCTGCTCGGGCACGCCCGCGAGGTCACCGGGGGCCGGACCGTCGAGCGGCGGGCGCGCCGGGCCGCCGGAGGGCGTCTGCCCCCAGCTCGCCTGGCCGCCGCCCCCCTGTGCGGGCACCTGGCCCTGCTCGTATCCCTCGGACGTACCGCGGCCCGTCCGATTCGGACCCTCATCCTTCATGGCGGAAGCCCCCGCTGGCCGACCCGTAAACGCTTGCGGGCGAAAGCCTGGCACAGGCCGCTCCCCCCGATCCTCCACACGCATCCGGATCACTCGTCCGAGGGGTTTTCGCGGCCTTTCCCTTCACACCGGCCCAGCCGGCGGGGGATCATGCGCCGCGCAGCCGGGGGAGAGGGCGGAGCAGGTCGCCGGCGCCCCCTCTCGTGCCTGGTGGCGGAGCCGGAAGCCGGCGGAGGCGCCCGGGGCGCACAGCCCGGGAGGGCGCTCCGTCCCACGCCTCGGGTTCACGCGGAGGCGGGCACGTCGCGGGCCTCTCGTGGGCACGCCGGAGCGGGAACGGGACCGGGGCCCGGAGACAGGGCCGCGCCCCGGTCGCGGGTGGCACGCCCACCCCGGTCGGCCCGCGCCCCGCCCAGGCAGGAGCGGGCGGAGCCGGCGGGCGGCAGCGGAACAGGGCCCGATCACCGGCCCGGTGCGATCACGGCGAACTCCCGGCTCAGGCAGGCCGCGAGCGCAGGCCCTCCAGCAGGATCTCCAGCAGCCGCTCGGAGGCGGCGGCCTGCTGGGCGGTGTCCGGAAGCGCCGGCGCGGCCGTGGCGATGACCAGCAGGACGTCGGCGACGGTCACGTCGGACCGCAGCTCGCCCGCCTCGCGGGCCCGCTCGACCAGCCGGCCGACGACGTCGAGCAGCGCGCCCGTCCCCGCCGAGTCCTGCTCGGCGTCGGGGACCTCCCGGGGCTCGACCAGCCGCAGTTCGCCGCCCGTACCGGGCTCGGCCTGCCGCTGCTGGGGCACCCGGGCGGGGTCCTGGCCGGTCAGCGCCGTCCCCACCTCGACGCGGAGCATCCGGGGCGGCAGCAGCCGGCCCGCGCCCGACTCGACCGAGGTGCGCAGGAACCGGGAGAGCGCCGACCACGGCTCCTCCTCCTGGCCCAGTGCCGTCCTCGCCTGGTCGGTCAGGCGGGCCGTCTCCTCCTCGGCGATCCGCCGGACCAGCACGTCCTTGCTGGGGAAGCGGCGGTAGACCGTGCCGACCCCGACGCGGGCGCGGCGCGCGACATCCTCCATCGGCGCCCCGTACCCGAGCTCACCGAAGACCTCGCGGGCGGCGCGGAGCACGTGCTCCAGATTGCGCTGGGCGTCCACCCGCAAGGGTGCCGAACGGCCGGCCGGGCCGGTCGGTGCGGTTCTGGGGGCCGTCGATGTCGTCGCCGGCCACTGAGAGTCCTGAATATGCATGCGTTCCCCCGGTCATGGCGTCTCCCCCCGGAGACTCCCCGCCATATGTGAGTCGCGAGTCTGAGGAGCGGCCAGCCTGCGGGCACCCCCCAGCACCCCGACGGCTCACGAACATAGTTGAGCCGGAGTCAATTCAGAAGAGGCCCGTTCCGGGCGTGGCGCGCACTGATCGAAGTACGCACCGGTTCACCCCGCAATGCACCCCCTGTGACCGCTGGTTACCACCGGGCTGACCTGCGTAACTTCGAATCCGGCCAACCTCGGGCGCCTCCCTGGCCGTTCGGGCTGTCCAGTCATACGAATCGTCGGGCCTGTGGACAAAGTCCGTCCGCCGATGCGTCATGGGAAGGTGAAGGCCTCGAAATCCCGGGACACGACCTCCGGCAGCGCACCCGCACGCATCCTCATCGTGGGCGGCGGCTGCGTCGGCATGTACACCGCTCTGCGCCTGCGCGCCAAGAGCAGACCCCGGGAGACGGAGATCGTTCTCGTCGCCCCCGAGCCGTACATGACGTACCAGCCGTTCCTCCCCGAGGCGGCGGCCGGCTCCATCTCGCCGCGCCATGTGGTGGTGCCGCTCCGCCGCGTGCTGCGCGGCTGCCGCCTGCTGGTCGGCGAGGCCGTCACGGTCGACCACGCCGCGCGCACCGCCCACGTCCGCACCAAGGCCACCGACGACGAGGGCACCGGCCCGCTCGAAGTGGGCTACGACGAACTGGTCATGGCCCCCGGCTCGGTTTCGCGGACCCTCCCCGTGCCCGGCCTCGCCCACCACGGCATCGGTTTCAAGACCGTCGAGGAGGCCATCGGCCTGCGCAACCACGTCCTGGAACAGATGGACATCGCCTCCTCCACCCGCGACCCCGCCCTCCGCGACGCCGCCCTGACCTTCGTTTTCGTCGGCGGCGGCTACGCGGGCGTGGAGGCGCTCGGCGAACTGGAGGACATGGCCCGGTACGCCACCCGGCACTACCACAACATCCAGCCCGAGGACCTGAAGTGGCTTTTGGTCGAGGCCGCCGACCGGGTCCTGCCCGAGGTCGGCCCCGACATGGGCCGCTACGCGCTGCGCGAGCTGCGCCGCCGCAAGATCGACGTACGGCTCACCACGCGCCTGGAGAGCTGCGAGCGCCGGGTGGCCGTGCTCAGCGACGGCTCCCGGCACCCCACCCGCACCCTGGTGTGGACCGCCGGCGTCAAACCCCACCCCCTGCTGGCCGCGACCGACCTCCCGCTCGACGGGCGGGGCCGGCTGCGCTGCACGCCCGAACTGGCCGTCGTCGGCACGCCGCACGCCTGGGCGGCCGGGGACGCCGCCGCCGTACCCGACCTCACCGTGGGGCCCGTGGTGCAGGAGCCGGCCGCCGGAGCGGGCGCCCCGGGCGGAGCGGACGGCGACCCCGCCCCCGAACCTTCCACGCGCCCCTCCGCACCCCCCGGTGCGCGCGAATGCGCCCCCAACGCCCAGCACGCCGTCCGCCAGGCCAAGGTGCTCGCCGACAACCTGCTGGCCACGCTGCGCGGCGAGGCCCCGCAGCCGTACCGGCACGCCTACGCCGGATCGGTCGCCTCGCTGGGGCTCCACAAGGGCGTCGCCCACGTCTACGGACGCAAGCTGAAGGGCTACCCCGCGTGGCTCATGCACCGCGCCTACCACCTCGGGCGGCTCCCCACCTTCAACCGGAAGGCCCGTGTCCTGGCCGAATGGACCCTCTCGGGCCTCTTCAAACGCGAAGTCGTCTCCCTCGGCTCCCTGGAGCACCCCCGTGCGGAATTCGAACTCGCGGCCGGGAACAAACGCCCGGACGAGTCCTCCTGACGCCGATACGGAACCCCCTTCGGACAACTGGCGTCTGACGGAATCGACCGGGTGCGCCCGGCCGGCCGTGTGACGATGGTCCGGCTCCGGACCGCCGGGCACCGCCCGGCCGCCACCGGCCGTGGACGGGCGACGCCCCACCGGAAGCGACACAGCAGGCATGATCCAGCGCCCACCGGGAATCCCCCGTTCCGGCCCCCACCCGGACCGGGCGGTCCCCACCCGCCCCCTTCCTCACTCCCCGCACACGACAACACGAGGCGAGAATCGGTGAACTTCACGCGATGGAGCCCCCGGTTCCCCGGCGCCCAACGCCGCACCACCCGGCGCGCCGACACCGGCGCCGTCCCGGCCGCCCGCGCGGGCACCGCCCCCACCGGGCCCGCCGCCCGCCTCGAAGACCTGCCCGTACGCGCCGTCCTGGACCGCGTCCCGGCCCTGGTCGCCGTCCTCCAGGGCCCCGCGCACCACATCGCGTACGTCAACGACGCCTACACCGAGGCGTTCGGCGTCCGCCCGATCGGCACCCCGGCCGAGGAGACCATGCCGGAGCTCGAGGAGCTGGGGCTCCTCCCCCTCCTCGACCAGGTCCTGCGCAGCGGCCGCCCCCGCACGGTCAAATCACGCCGACTTCCCGGCGGCCGCTCGTACACCTTCACCTGCACCCCGATCACCGTCCCCACCGCCGACGACGGCGCGCGGGCCGAGGACGGCGACCCCAAGAGCGCCGAGTCCGGCGTCCTCGTCTTCGCCGCCGACGTCACCGACCAGGCCGACGCCGCCGAACGGCTGCGCGCCAGCGAACGCCGCCAGCGCGAGACCGCCGTCACCCTCCAGCGCTCCCTCCTCCCGCAGGAACTCGAACAACCCGACGACCTGCGCATCGCCGCCACCTACCAGCCCGGCGGCGCCGACGCGGCGGTCGGCGGCGACTGGTACGACGTGATCACCCTCGGCGGCGGACGCACCGCCCTGGTCATCGGCGACGTCATGGGCCGCGGGGTCCGCGCCGCCGCCGTCATGGGCCAGCTGCGCACCGCCGTCCGCGCCTACGCCCGCCTCGACCTGCCCCCGCACGAGGTCCTCCAGCTCCTCGACGGCCTCGCCACCGAGATCGACCCCAGCCAGATCGCCACCTGCGTCTACGCCGTCCACGACCCCAACGAGGGCCGCCTCGTCTACGCCTCCGCCGGCCACCTGCCGATCCTGGTCCGCGACGAGCACGGCGCCATCCACCGCGCACCGGAACCCACCGGTCCGCCCCTCGGCACCGGCGGCTGGCTCCACACCTCCGACACCATCCCGCTCGCCCCCGGCTCCACCGCCGTCCTCTACACCGACGGGCTGGTCGAGCGCCGCGACGCCGACATCGACGAGGGCCTCCACCTCCTCGAGGCCGCCCTCGCCGGAGCCACCGGCAGCCCCAAGGTCGTCTGCGACCGGCTGATGCGCGCCCTGGGCGTCACCGAGACCCACGACGACGACGTCGCCGTCCTCGTCCTCCAGCACCCCGCCCGCGCCGGCGGGGACGCGGAACTCTTCCGGAACGCCGCCCTCGACCTGCTCGGCGGCATCGAGGCCGCGCCCCGGGCCCGTGCCTTCGCCTCCGGGGTCCTCACCAGCTGGCGGTTCCCGCCCGACCTCCACGACCTCGGCGTCCTGGCCGCCAGCGAACTGGTGGCCAACTCCCTCCAGCACGGCACCCCGCCGATGCGCCTCAGACTCCGCAGAACCGACCGCCGCCTGATCATCGAGGTCACCGACGGCGACGACCACCTCCCGCGCCGCCGCCGCGCCGAGGCGGGCGACGAGGCCGGCCGGGGGATCGCGATCATCGCCACCATCGCCTCCAGCTGGGGCAGCAGACGCACCCCGGGCGGCGGCAAGTCCGTCTGGTGCGAATTCGCCCTCCCCACCACCTGACACACGAAAGCGCGCCCGCCCCCGGCCAGGGAACGGACGCGCTCCGTACGGCTCGGCTCTACACCCGCGACGGCGTCGACCCGGCCGTCCCCACGGCCGGTACCACCGCCACGGCGCCCTCCTCGGGCCGCCCCACCGCGACCACCCGGCTCCCCACCGGCTCCGGCTTGTCCTGCTGCGGCAGCAGCACCCGCCCCAGCCGCAGCGCCAGCACCGAGATCAGCAGCGAGAACAGCACGAACGTCACGATGTACGGCCCGTGCAGCGTCGCCCCCATCGGCCCGCCCACCGCGGGCCCCACCGCCAGCGCCAACTGCTTCACCAGCGCGAAGGCCGAGTTGTACTGCCCCACCATCCGCGCCGGAGCCAGGTCCGCCACCAGCGGCGCCACCGTCGGCGCCAGCATCGCCTCACCGAGCCCGAACAGCGCGTACGTGGAGATGAAGGCGGCCGTCGCCATCGCCTCGCTGCCGTGCCCGAGACCGGCGTAACCGGCCGCCAGCCAGGCCACCGTCCAGATCAGCCCGACCAGCGCCACGACCCGGCTGCGCCGGCGCCGCTCGACCAGCTTGAGGACCGCGAACTGCGCGATCACGATCATCGCGGTGTTGGCCGCCAGCGCCACACCCAGCGTCGACGGGGAGATCCCGGCCGCCTCCACGCCGTAGGCGGACAGGCCCGACTCGAACTGGCCGTAGCAGGCGAAGAACAGCACGAAGCCCAGCACGCACAGCTGCACCATGGCGCGGTGGCGGAGCAGCGCCCGCAGGCCCCCGCCACCGGCGGAAGCCTCGGCTCCGGGCGCCTGGTCGGTGATGACCGGGCTCTGCGGCAGGCGCACGGTGAGCGCGACGCCGGCCAGCACCAGGAACATCACCGCTTCGATCGAGAAGAGCAGCAGGAACGACCCCGCCCGGTGCTCGTCCACGATCTGGCCACCGATGAGCCCGCCCACGCCGAGGCCGAGGTTCTGCAGGAAGAACTGCATGGTGAAGGCCCGGGTGCGGGTCAGCGGCGTGGAGCACCAGACGATCATCGTGGCCAGGGCCGGCTGGAGCACGGCGGAACCGGCGCCCAGCAGCGTCGCCGCCAGCACCGCGGTCACCGCGGTCGAGGCGAACCCCAGGCAGAGCGCGCCCACCGCGCCCAGGACGGAGGCGGCCACGACGACGGGCAGCGGCCCGCGCCGGTCGATCACCCGCCCCACCACCGGCAGGACGACCAGCGCCGCCATCGCGAACGCGGCGAGGACGAACCCCGCCGTACCCGCACCCAGCCCACGCACCTGCGCCACGTAGACGTAGAGGAACGGGACCGTGAACCCGATCCCGAACGCAGCGAGGGCACTGCCCAGCTGAATCCTGTGCAGTGCCGCACCCATCGCCCTGGTCACTTTCACCTGCCTTAGAGTCGTAAGACTTCAGAGCTAAACTTCGAAGCTAAACGATACACACTGAAGGACTTCAACGCCAAGGCGAGCCGTGCCATACTGCCGCCCATGGCCGACACCCCTGACGCCGAGCCGTCCATCGAGGAACAGATCGCCGCCTACCAGCGGGAGTTTCAGGACCTCGACCCCCAGGTGGAGCAGATCGTCTCGGCCCTGGGGCGCCTCAACCGGCGGATGAACGTCGCCTACAACCGGCAGACGGCCGCCCTCGACCTCACCAACGCCGAGTGGGAGGTCCTCAAGGCCCTCGTCCTCTCCGGCGCCCCGTACCGGCTCGGCCCGGGCGAGCTGGCCAGGCGCCTGGGCCTCACCCCCGCCGCCATGACCCACCGCATCGACCGCATGGTCGCCGAGGGCCTGGTCACCCGGGACCGCGACGAGGCGAACCGGGTCCGGGTCATCGTGGAGATCACGCCCGAGGGCCGCGAGAAGTGGCTGGACGCCATGCGGCTCGCCAGTGTCTTCGAGGAGGAGCTGCTCCAGGACCTCGACGGCGGCGAGCGGAACAAGCTCGGCGAGGTCCTGACCCGGCTGCTGCGCAGGGTCGAGGACGCCCAGCCGGACGCCGAGGGCCGGCTCGCGGACCTGGACTGAGAAGGGCCGCAGGACGGGGTTGACACGCCCCGGCCGGATCCGTAAGGTACTCCGAGCTGCCACAGCCCGACAGGTGCTTCGGGCAGCACCTCAGCCGCGCAAGGTCGCGGCACTCCACACCCCAGCAACATCCCTCCCGGGAAGATTTCCGGCATGCCGTCATGGCTGCCTGGAATTCACTTTCCGGGGCTGACGCATCTCGCCCGGACCGCATCGGCCCGATTATGAGTTGCGGCGGGAATCCACTAGGGTTCTGGACGTCGGAACGGCCCAACAGCCGGGAAGACGAAACCCGCTGACTGGGAATCAGGCCCGAAAGGATCTGATAGAGTCGGAACCGCCGGAAAGGGAAAAGCGAAGCGGAAACGCGGAGCTGGAACCGGAAAGGCGCCGAGGAAATCGGACGCGAAAGAGTCTGATAGAGTCGGGAACACGAAATACCGAAGGGAAGCGCCCGGAGGAAAGCCCGAGAGGGTGAGTACAAAGGAA
>NZ_JOII01000064.1 GCF_000719955.1 Streptomyces albidoflavus | reverse complement strand
ACGCAAAACGCTCGGCTGGAAAACACCAGCCGAGCGCCTGCGTGATCTACTGACGGCCACATAAGCCATCAGGTGTTGCGAGGACCCCAAGAATCTGCCTCAGGGACCCGGGGGCGCGGCCGTGCGCGGAGGAGCCCGGTCAGCAGCGCCCGGCGGCCGTGGGCGACGGGGAGGGCTTCGGGGCGTTGAGCGCCTTGAGGGCGCCGGTGGCGGCGGCCTCGGGGGCCAGCTTCTTGAAGCCGTCGCCGATGATCAGGTCGACCTCGTTCGGCTTCCGGGGGCCCTTGGCCGCCCCGTCCGCCTCGCCCTCGGCCTCGGCGGGCTCGCCCTTCACCGGGGCCTCGACCTTCTGCTTCGCCCCGCCGACCTGGGTGGCGAGGACCGGGAAGGCGCCGTCGACCGCGTCGGCCGCGCCGAGCAGCAGGACGGTCCCCTTGACCTTCTTGTCGTACTCCTCGGTGGCGTTGCCGACCTCGCCGATGGCGAAGCCGCGCTTCTTGAGGGCGTCGGCGGTCTGCTTGGCGAGGCCGCTGCGTTCGGTGGCGTTGAGGACGTTGACCTTGATCCGGCCCGGGGCGGGGAGGGGCGTGGCCTTGGCGGGGGAGGCGCTGGTGGCGGGCGCGGGGCAGTTCCTGCCGCCCGCCGCCGTGGCGGTGGAACCGCCGGTGAAGACGTCGACGAGCTGGAAGGTCCCCCAGCCGACGAGTCCGAGGGCCAGCACGCCGCCGGTGGCCGCCAGGACCAGCTTGCGGCGGCCGCCGGTACGGCGCATGCGGGGGTACTTGTCCCCCGTGATGCGGTACTTGCCGCCCATGCCGGGGGGAGTGAGCATGCTCATGAGGCGCAGCGTAATGCGGCCCTGGGGCAATGCCTACTAAAGGATCTACCGCTTGGTCCCGACCGGTGGGAAAAGGGCCCATTCGGTCCCGTGTGGATGCGGAACGGTCACGTCCGTGGTCGGCCGGGCGGTGGCCGGTGTGCTCGGGCCGCTCAGTCCAGTTCGAGGACGCGGGCGTGGAGGACCTGGCGCTGCTGGAGCGCGGCGCGGACGGCGCGGTGCAGTCCGTCCTCCAGGTAGAGGTCGCCCCGCCACTTCACCACGTGGGCGAAGAGGTCGCCGTAGAAGGTCGAGTCCTCGGCGAGGAGGGTTTCCAGGTCGAGCTGGCCCTTGGTCGTCACGAGCTGATCGAGGCGGACCGGGCGCGGGGCCACGTCCGCCCACTGGCGGGTGGATTCCCGGCCGTGGTCGGGGTAAGGCCGGCCGTTTCCGATGCGCTTGAAGATCACACGGAAAGCCTACCGGGCCGGGGCGGGAGGCCGCAGCCTTGTGCACCGCGCCCCGGCCGCGATGGGGGCAATTGTTCGGTTTGGCGGCGCCGGAGCGCCGGCCGGACCCGCCCGGGCCGGCCGGCGCCGGTGCGTCCTACTCGGTCAGGCCGTGGTGGTGGCCCTGGGCCTGGCCCTCGCCCTGGTGACGCTGGGCCTTGGGGGCCGCCTTCTGCTTCACCGGCTTGCCGAGCGAGGAGAGGTCGTGCGCGTAGGTGCCGACCGCGTGGGCGATCACGTCGATGTTGGTGTCGAACGCCTTCATCGAGATGTTCTTCAGGTCGTCGCACGCCGAGTGGTAGCACGGGTCGTACGCCTCGCCCGCCGTGCCGCCGTACCGCTTGGCCTGCTCCTTCGTCTTGAGGCCCTCGGCGCCGGTGAAGGTGCCGCCGGCGGGGATGCCCGCCTCGACGAAGGGGCCGTAGTCGGAGCGGCCGTCGAAGTCGGTGCCCTCGTGCGGCTTGCCCTGGCGGTCCAGGAAGGCGGTGATGTCCCGCTCGATCTGGGCGGAGCCCTCCGGGCCGGGGCCCTCGCCGACGCCGTCGGAGTCGTCGCCGTCGAAGACGAACTGGGCGGCGTTGGGCGAGGCGATCATGTCGAAGTTGAGGTACGCCGGGATCTGGCCGCGCTGCTTCTCGGAGAGCTTGCCGACATAGTGCTCGGAGCCCAGCAGGCCGTTCTCCTCCGCCGACCACCAGGCGAACCGGACCTTGTTGCGCGGCTCCTTGGCCTTGCCGTGCTTGCCCGGGCGGTTCTGGTTCGTGGCGTCGGCGAGGTTGAGGGCGACCTCGACCAGGCCGGCCGAGCCGGAGCCGTTGTCGTTGATGCCCGCGCCCTCGGTGACCGAGTCGAGGTGGGCGCCGAGCATGACCGTGCGGTCGGCGGAGCCGCCGCGGGTCTCGGCGAGGAGGTTGTCGGTCTCGCGCTCCTCCTGGAGCTGGCGGATCTCCAGCGAGACCTTGGCGCCCTTGGCGGCGTCGGCGGCGAGCGCCTTGCCCTCGGCCTGGGTCACGCCACCGGTCGGGACGCGGCCCGCCCCGGCCTCGCCGAGGGTCCCGGAGAGGGCGCCCTCGGTGTTGTTGTAGATGATCGCGCCGACCGCGCCCGCCTCGGCGGCGGCCGCCTGCTTCTCGGCGAAGGAGCAGCCCCCGCGCTCGATCAGCGCCACGGCGCCCTCGACCTCGGCGGAGTAGTCCGCGGCGGTGCAGCCCGGGGTGGAGTCGGCGTCGGCCGGGGTGTCGACCAGGGCCGCCTGGAGGCCGCCCTCGGGGGTGGAGGCGGTGTACGTCATGGCGTGCACCGCGACGTCCCGCTGACCGGGCTCGACCACGGAGAGCTTCTGCGCCAGCGTCTCGGTGTAGGTGAAGGAGAAGGTCTGCCGGGTGACCTTGTAGCCGGCCTTCTTCATCAGCTTCTCGATGTACGCCGCCGAGGCCTCGTGGCCGGGCGAGCCCGCCGCGCGGTGGCCGTCGTTCCGGTCGGCGATCGACTGGAGCTTCCGCAGGTGGCGGTGGGCGGCGTGGGCCGAGGACTCCTTGACCAGCTCGCGGGCGAGCGCCGCCGCGTCCTTGCCCGGCGTCGACGGCTTGTGGCCGTGGCCGGGCCCGTGCCCGTGCCCGTGGCCGGGTGCCGCGCCGAGCAGCAGCGGTGTGGCGAGCGCGGTGGCGGCGACCACGGCCATGGTTCTGCGGGACAGTGCCTTCACAGGGTTCCCTCCCCGAAGTCCAATGTGAACATCCCCGCCGGAGGCGGGAGTTGGCAGAGCTGAACGAGAGACGTGCAGGTGTTCAACGCGGCTGCTGGGGAACCTAGCGATTCGCGCCACCCGGCGAAAGGGGACCTCGTCGTGATGGGCGGGTTTCGCCGGGTCGGTCCACCGGCCGCCGGACAGCGCGGCCGGCTCAGGACCCGTCGTCCCGGGCGGCCTTCGCGGCCCGTTTCATCTCCTGCTTGTGGGCCCGCACCCGGGCCAGCGACTCGGGCCCGGTGATGTCGGCGACCGAGCGGTAGGCGTGCTCCTGGCCGTAGACCCCGGCCGCCTCGCGCCAGCCGGGCGGGCGGACGCCGAGCTGCTTGCCGAGCAGGGCGAGGAAGATCTGCGCCTTCTGCGGGCCGTAGCCGGGCAGCGCCTTGAGCCGGCCGAGCAGCTCCTCGCCGTCGGCCACGTCCCGCCAGAGCGCCTCGGCGTCCCCGTCGTAGTGGTCCACCAGGTACTGGCAGAGCTGCTGGACGCGCCGGGCCATCGACCCGGGGTAGCGATGCACCGCCGGTTTGGCGGAGAGCAGCGCGGCGAACTCGTCCGGGTCGTACGCGGCGATCTCGTGCGCGTCGAGATCGTCCGCGCCCATCCGCCGGGCGATCGTGTACGGCCCGCTGAACGCCCACTCCATCGGCACCTGCTGGTCCAGCAGCATGCCGACCAGGTCGGCCAGCGGGCTGCGGCTGAGCAACGCGTCGGCCCGGGGCTCCTGCGCGAGCCGCAGTGTCTTCTCCATGCGGCCATGGTCACCTGGCCCGGGCGGGGCCGCACGCGGGCTGAGCCGCAGGTGGGAGCGGGTTCAGCCGAGCCCGTGCCGCCGCGCCACGATCCGCAGCACCGCGGCGCGCGGCAGCAGCCGGCACAGGGCGAAGACGAACGGGGCGTTGCTGCCGACCGCGTAGAGCGGGCGCGGCCGCTCGTCCTCGACCGCCCGCAGCACGGTCGCCGCGACCTTCTCCGCCGAGATCCCGGCGGCCTCGTTGGCGTTGAGGTGCCGCAGCATCGTCGCGTACTCGGCGCGGTACGGGGAGTTTGCCGCCACGTACTCGGTGCGCCGCTCGCTGATCCCGGTGGCGATCGAGCCCGGCTCCACCGTGCTCATCCTGATCCCGTACGGGGCCAGTTCGCGCCGGGCGGCGTCGGCGAAGCCCTTCAGGGCCGCCTTGGAGGCGACGTAGGAGGAGCGGTAGGCGAGGGGGAAGCTGGCCAGCATCGAGCCGACCATGACGATCCGGCCCGCGCGGCGCTCGCGCATCGCGGGCAGCAGGAGCTGGGTGAGGCGGACGGCGCTGAGGACGTTGACCCGGAAGAGGCGTTCCAGCGCCTCGGGCGGCAGCTCCTCCAGCGGGCCGCTCTGGCTCTCGCCCGCGTTGTTGACCAGCACGTCCACCGGCCCGGCCGCCTCGGCGCAGGCCCGCACGGAGGCCTCGTCGGCGAGGTCGAGCGCCAGGTAGGTGACGCCGGGGACCGGTCCGGCGACCCGCTCCGGGTCCCGGCTGGTGCCCAGCACCCGGTAGCCGCGCGCCACCAGCAGTGCCGCGACCGCCGCCCCGATGCCCGAGGAGGCCCCCGTCACCAGCGCCGTACGCCCGTCCCGCCCCGCCTGATCCATCGCCCGCCTCTTCCCGCTCGTCCGTTCGGCCGGGGGAACGTACCGGACGGTAGCCGGGGCGACAAGGGAGCGAGGAGGAGGGGCCGTTCCGCATCTGCGGCCGTTTCTTCCCCCTCGCGCCCGAATCTGCGGAGATCTTGGGCCGATTGGCTGGTATCTGCGGTTAGCGGATGGGGGTGCGGGCATCCCCCTACTCCGGGACCGGTGAGGCGGAGGGCGGGAGGCGCGCCATGGGCGGAGCTTCGGGCACGGCGAGGACCGGGCGGTGCGTCGAGCTGTGCGGGGAGACGGGGGAGCCGGCCCGGCTGACCGTGGCGGAGCTGGCGGGCGGCTGGCCCGAGCAGCGCGCCGAGGTGGTCTTCGACTGCGCCACCAGCGGCCCGCGCCACCACACCTTCACCGGCCCGCTCCTGCGGGACGTGCTCCTGGGCGCCCTCCCCGGCGCGGTCCCCGCCACCCGTAAGGACCGCGCCGGGCGGCTGCTGGTGATCGCCGGGTCCGACGGGCACCGCGCCGTCCTCGCCTGGGCCGAGGTCGACGAGGAGTTCCGCTACGCGCCCGTCCTGCTCGCCGTCCGCCTCGACGGCGCCCTGCTCGACGCCCCGCACCTGGTCGTCCCGGCCGACCGGTGCGGGGCGCGGTACGTCAGCGCGGTCACCGGGGTACGGCTGGTGCGGCCCGGTCTGCCGGTGGCCGCCGGCGAGGAGCGCCTCGTCTCCGGGGCGGGGTGAGCGGGCCGCCGGACACCCTTCGCCACCTGCCGAAGCGTCCCCGGCGTACCGTCGCCGCATGCCCCGACAGCCCCACCCCGCCGGCCGCGTCCCCCGCCCGGCGCCCCGCATACCCGCCGGCCGCCGCCCCGCCCTGACCGCCGGAACGGCCCCGTGACGCTCTGGGAGGCCGTCGCCGTCCTCCTCGCCGGGTTCGCGGGCGGCGCGCTCAACACGGCGGTCGGCTCCGGCACCCTCGTCACCTTCCCCGTGCTGCTCGCCACCGGGCTGCCCCCGGTCACCGCCACCGTCTCCAACGCGCTCGGCCTCATCCCCGGCTCGCTCAGCGGCGCCTACGCCTACCGGCGCGAACTGGCCGGACAGCGCCGCCTGCTGCTCCCCCTCTGCGCCAGCGCGGCGGCCGGCGGGCTCGTCGGCGCCGGGCTGCTCATGGTGCTGCCGCCCGGCGTCTTCGCCACCGTGGTGCCGGTCCTCGTCGGCCTCGCCCTCCTCCTGATCGCCGTGCAGCCCCTGCTGACCCGCGCCCTGCGCGGCCGCCTCACCCGCCCCGGCGGCGGCCTCCCCCTCCGGATCGGCCTCGGCCTGGCCAGCGTCTACGGCGGCTACTTCTCCGCCGGGCAGGGCATCCTCTACGTCGCCCTCTCCGGCGCCCTGCTCGACGCGCCCCTCCAGCGGATCAACGCCCTCAAGAACGTCCTGGTCGCCCAGGTCAACGCGGTCGCCGCCGGCTTCTTCCTGATCGCCGCCGACATCGACTGGCCCGCCGCCCTGCTGATCGCCGCCGGGGCCACGGCCGGCGCCCCCTTCGGCGCCCGCGCCGCCCAGCGGCTGCGCCCGGTCGCCCTGCGCGTCCTCATCCTCACCGTCGGCACCGCCGGGCTGCTCCACATGACGCTGAGCTGACCGCCGCTCCCCGCGCGTGCCCGGCCACGCCAACTTTCCGGAATCCGCCCTGGTCAGAGCCCTCGTGGCGGCCTTCGGCGCAGTACCGTGGAAGCAGCGGCGCGGCCTGGCGACGCCGCGCGGCACGCTCCCGGGGCGGCAGCGATCCCGGTCTCGTGGGAGGTGCGTACGCCATGGCAGACGTGGACCCCGACACAGACGCACGGCGCGACACGGGTGCCCACCCGGCCGCCGAGGCGGTCAGGTTCGGTCCCGGCCCGGTCCTCAGGCTGGAGCTCACCGACCACCGCGACGGGCTCTTCGACGGCGCCTGGTGGCCCTACTCGCACCGGGTGCACATCGAGATCCCCCGGCTCATCGGCGGGCTGGCCGGGCACTGGGACCCGGTGACGCGGGTCGGGGTGGACCTGGAGACCTGGGGCGCGCTGCCGACCCGCCTCGTGATCGACGGCCGAGTGGTGCGCATCGACGGCTACCCCGTCGCGGACGACACCGCCCTCGTCACCCGCGACGACCGCGCCCTCTTCTCCCTCCTCGTCGTCCCGCCCGAGGCCGCCCCCGAGGCCGCCGTCGCCGCGATGGCCCGGGCACTGGACCCCCGCAACACCGCCGCCGCCGGCACGATCCTCACCGAGACCGGCGTACGCCCCGGGCACCCGCGCCGCTGAGCGCGTCCACCCCGATCCCGCACGCCCCCCTGCCACAATGCCTTCAACGGTCCGGCTCGGGGGGTGCGTGCGATGGAACAGGGCCAGCGCTGGTGGGGCCCGGTCGGCCGCGGTACGGAACCGCCCCCGCCACCCCCGTCACCCTCACCTCCCCGGCCCCGCGGCAACCGCCGGCCGAAGACCCCGCCCGGCCCCCGCCCCGCCGCACCGCCGGCCCCCTCGCGCGCCCCGCGCCCCGTCATCCTGCGCCGCGCCCTGCTCCTGGGCGCCGCCCCCCTGGTCCTCGCCCTCGCCGCCGTCCTCCTGACCCCCGGCCGCTGGGAAGCCGCCCTCGGCCTCCTCGCCGTCTACGCCGCCACCTGCGCCGCCGCCGCGTACCGGCCGGGACGGGCTCGGCCCGGCGGCACCCCGGACCGTCCCGGCGCCACCCCGGAACACCCCGGCCCGCCCGCACTCCCGTCCCCGCGCACCACCGAGCCCCGCCCCGCAGCGAAGGCTCCCCCCGCTGAACTCCCTGCTTCCCTCCCGGCCCCGCGCCCGGCCCACGACCCGGCCGTCACCACCTTCGGCCTCCTCCTCCAGGCCCACCCCTTCGTCCCGGCCCCCGGCTCCCCGTACCAGGAACTGGCCGCCTGGAGCCGGGCGCTGGAGGCGTACGACGAGGCCGGGCGGGCCGGTGCCGAGCAGGTCCCGGGCATCCTCGCCGAAGGCCGGGCCGCCCTCACCACCCTCGACCGGCTGCTCGGCCTCGACACCCCCGCCGCCGCCCCCGACTGCTTCTTCGACCCCTGGCACGGCCCGGCCGCCGCCACCGTCCGCTGGGCCCCGCCGCACGGCGCCGCCCGCACCGTCGAGGTCTGCCGCGCCGACGCCGCCCGCCTCGCCGACGCCGAGGCCACCACCGGCCCCGCCCACGCGCCGCCCGCCTACGACACCTGCCACGGCAACGGCGCCCTCCGCCTCACCCTGCGCACCCCCGGCGACGCCGCCCCGCTGCTGCTCGCCTTCACCTGCGACACCCCGCGCACCGTCGAGGTGATCGCCGGCTCCGGCCGCCGCGGCCGCGTCCGCCTGCTGCGCCGGCAAGGCCCGGTCGGCGCCGTCCTCCCCGTCCCCCGCGGCACCGCCACGGCCGCCGGCCTCGCCCTGGACATCCGCGCCTCCGGCCCCTGGACCGCCACCCTCCTCGCCACCGCCCACACCCGCGACCTGGGCCCCTCGGCCGAGGGCACCGGCCCCGACATCCTCACCAAGGAGACCCGCTCCCGCCTGGTCCTCCTCCACCACCAGGGCCCCGGCCCCTTCCGCGTCCGCCGCCTCTACCGCGACTTCCGCCCGGGCCCGGTCCTGGCCGAGGGCACGGGCACGGCCCGCATGGAACTGGGGGTGCCTGGGGTGTGCCTCCTCCAGGTGGAGGCGTCTGGGGCCTGGCGTCTGGTGGACACGGCGGCGTAGCCGCCGGGGTCGGCTTCGAAGAGGCTCAGGCGGGGACGGGCCGCCGGGCCGGGCGGCTGTCCGGGACCGGCAGATGGGCGACGACCTGGGCGTGGAAGTGGTCCACGGCCTCGTCGACACTGCGGATGAAGCCGGAGGCGGCCGATCCGCGCGTGGTGCCCATGCCCTTGAAGAGGGAGAGGCGGAAGCCCATGATCCGCTCCCCGTTGCGCGGCAGCAGGTCCGCCGGTTCGGGGCGCAGCCGCTCCAGGGTCGAGCGCGGCCCGTTCCCCTCCTCGACCAACGTCTCCACATGCAGGTCCGCCGGAGCCTCGGCCAGCATCCGCAGCAGGCGCTTGGCCGAGGAGAGCGGGTAGCCGCCCTCCGGCACCGGCACCTCCACCGAGGTCCGCAGCTTGCCGGTCCGCAGGTCGGCGGTGAGGGCGAGGACGCCCGGGGAACCGTCGACCCGCAGTTCGGCGGTGAGCCGCCCGTCCTCGCAGAGCCGGTCCGCGAGTGCCGCCCGGCGCGCGGCCGGATCGGCGCCCCGCTTGCCGCGCTGCACCGGCATCGCCTTGCGGCCCAGCTCGCCGCCGATCCGCAGACAGACCTGGCGGACCAGCCGCTCCCAGCTCTCGATCACGTCGACCGCCCGCGCGTCACCCGGACAGAGCGTCTCGGCGTCGATGCCGTTGCGGACCTGTACCCAGGACGGGCCCATGTTCTGGAAGCCCTGGCAGCCGGAGTTGTCGTGCTGGAGGTAGTGCAGCAGTTCCTGGAGCAGCCAGGCGTGCGCGGCGTTGCCGACGCCCTCGTGCCGGATCAGCAACTGCGCCTGGTGGGCCACCTCGGCCCAGGAGAGGTGCCAGAGCGCCACCTTGTGCTTGCGGCGGCGGTCCATCTTCACCTCGACCAGCGGACGGCCCTCCAGGGCCACGTCGTTGGAGAGCGTGATGACCGCCTCGTAGCCGCGCCGGGCGGCGATGTCCACGTAACTCTGCACCTGGTCGGCACGGAGCGGATTGCCGTTGGTCTTGGTCTCCACCAGCGCCGTCCAGAGCTTTCCGGCCCGCTCGACGCGGATGATCCCGTCCGGACGGCGCGGGGTCTCGCCGTGCGGCAGCGTCACCTCGGTGAAGGTCTCCATCCGGCCGGCGGGCGCGCCGAACGCGGCGGTCAGCCGGCGCCCGAACTCCGGCACCTGGGCCATCGCGGCCAGCAGCACCGAGGTGGACCGCGTCTCACGCTCCCGGTCGCTCTTGAGAGAGGCGGCAGGAAAGAGCCGGGCGGAGCGCCAGGCGTCGTTCTCGGCGAGCGTCCGCTGCCGGGCGGCGGGCAGGGTGACCTTCTTCTTGGCGGTCCGGGGGCGACGGCGCACCGGCTTGGCCGCGGCGGGCTCGGGAGCGGGCCGCTGCGCGGGGAGCGCCACGGGCGGGGCCGGGGCCGGGGCCGGGTCGCTGGGCTCCGGACTCCCCGGGGCGGCGGTCGCGGAAGCCTGGGCGTCCTCGGGCGGAGCGGCGCCCTCCTCGCCCTCACCCTCGTCGTCCACGTCGATGCCGAAGTCGGTGGCGAGCCCCGCCAGCCCCGAGGCGTACCCCTGGCCGATGGCGCGGAACTTCCAGGCCCCCTCTCGCAGGTACAGCTCGCCGAAGAGGAAGGCGCGTTCGTCGGTGGCGCCCTCGATCGCGTACCCGAGGAGCATCTCCCCGGAGCGGTCGGCCAGGGTCAGCCGCAGCTCGTCCAGATCGCCGAAGCGCCCGTCGCCGTACTGGCTGGCGGCGATGACGATGCGCTCCACGCCGGGAGGTACGGCGCCGAGGTCGAGGCTGACGCGGTCCTCGCTGCCGTTGCCGGCCGGGGTCTTGCCGAGAAGCTGGACGCTGCCGTCCGGCGAGGCCGGGTGGTTGTAGAAGTAGAAGTCGCCGTCGTGGCGGACCTTGCCGTCCGGCCCCAGCAGGAGCACCGACACGTCGGCGTCGCCCTCGCCGGCCGGGCTGCTCCAGCTCAGGCCGACCACTACCGCGGATGTGTCCTCGCTCAGTGTGGCCAGTGCGACGTTGGCTCCCTTGGACATCTCGCGCACGCGGTCCCCCCTCACTCTGCCGCGCCGGGCGGCCCCCACCCCGTTGTTTGTGTGACCGCCGCCACAGCGGGGTCATGAGCTGCAAGGTATCTCCTGATGGAGGATCTGGTCAGGGATGTGAAGAAAAGGGGGCGGCTTGCTTTTCGTCCTGACCCGCCGCCTCTGACCCTGCGGGCCACCGATTGGCCTCAAACGCCGGCCGGGCTGTGAGGGTCGCGGGTCGTTCCCCGCGTGGGTCGGGCGGGGCCGGGTCGGGGTACCTCCTCACAAACTGCATGGTGCGGGGTCAGTCGCTTCAAGGCGGCCGTGTGT
>NZ_JOII01000063.1 GCF_000719955.1 Streptomyces albidoflavus | reverse complement strand
GTGCGGGGCAGGGCGCGGATCGGCAGGGTGCCGGGGTCCTGGCGCGGGGCGGGGGTGGTGGGGGTGGCCGGGGCCGAGGTGCCGCGCGGGTCGACCGGGGACTGGGCGAGGCCGGAGGGCCCGGCGGTCTCGCGGCGGGCGGCCGGGGCGACCGGGCCGGACGGGCGGCGGAAGGTCAGGGTGCCCTCGACGGGCTTGGCGGGGGCGGCGGGCTCGCCGGTGCGCGGGTCGGGGACGGCGGGCTCCGGGCCGCCCCAGGAGACGCGGTGGTCCGGGGCGCCGCCGAAGCCGGACTGGCGGGCGGGGTCGGCGCCCCAGGCGCTGTCGCGGGCCGGGCCCTCGGCGCTGGGGGCGGCCGGGTCCTCGTCGAGGAAGACGGGGCCGGTCTCCTCGGCGGGGGCCGGGGTGGCGGGGACGGAGCCCGGGGGCGGTGCGGGCAGGGGTTCGCCGGCGGCGGGGGCCGGGCGGCTGGTGCCGGGGACCCAGGAGGCGCCGTTCCAGTACCGGATGTAGCCGGGGATGGACGGGTCGGGGTAGTAGGCCGGGCGGGGCCTGTCGTCACCGGGTGCCGGGGTTGGGGCGCTCATGGTCCGTCGTCCCGTATCTGTTCGGGGGTGTTGTGGTGGCGTCCACATTTATCAGAACTCCCCTGTCCGGCGGGCCGGTGTGCGCGGACCGGTCCGCTCGTGGAGAGTGCCGGGCACCGTACGGAGGGGGGTTCGCGGACGGTCGCGGGGGCGGCGGAGAAAATTCTCCGCCGAAGTCGCGTAATGCCCGGCATCGGGCGCGCTCTCGCCTGGTGACGGACCGTTCGGCGGCCCTGCCGGGGCAGGCGGACGGCAGGACGTCCGGCCCCCCGGGGGACGGACTTTGCGGGAGAGCTGAGGAGCGCACCGAGATGAACACCGTTGTGGAACGCGAGCTGGAACTGCGGCTGGTCCTTTCGCCCGAGCGGAGCATCGCCGTACCGGCACGGCTGGTCTACGCGGCGGCCGATCCGTTCGCGGTGAGTGTCACCTTCCACCTGGGTTCGCAGAACCCGGTGCACTGGACGTTCGCGCGGGAACTGCTGGTGGAGGGGGTGTTCCGGCCGTGCGGCCACGGGGACGTGCGGATCTGGCCGTCGAAGGTGGGCGGGCGCAACGTGCTGCTGATGGCGTTGAGTTCACCGGACGGGGACGCGCTGCTCCAGGCGCCGTCGGTGGCGGTGTCGGCCTGGCTGGACCGCACCCTGACCCTGGTGCCGCCGGGTACGGAGCACGAGCGGCTGGAGATGGACGCGGGGCTCGCCCGGCTGCTGGAGCCCGCCCCGGCGGACGACCTGTGGCGCGGCGACCCGTGGTCGGAGGAGGCGCCCGGGCCGGACGGTGAGTGAACCCGGCGCGCCCCTCCTCCGCGTCAACCCGACGCGCCGTACGTCCCTTCGGCGCGCCGGGTTGACGCGGAGGAGGGCGGCGGGTCAGAAGAGCTTGCCCGGATTGAGGAGGCCGAGCGGGTCGAGGGCGGCCTTGAGCGAGCGCTGCACCTCGACGCCGGTGGGCCCGAGTTCGCGGGCGAGCCACTCCTTCTTCAGGACGCCGACGCCGTGTTCCCCGGTGATGGTCCCGCCGAGTTCCAGGCCGAGCGCCATGATCGCGTCGAAGGACTCGCGGGCGCGGCGGGCCTCGTCGGCGTCGGTGGCGTCGAAGCAGACGGTGGGGTGGGTGTTGCCGTCCCCGGCGTGGGCGCAGACGCCGATGGTGAGGTCGTACCGGGCGGCGATCTCCTCGACGCCTTCGAGGAGTTCGGCGAGGCGGGAGCGCGGGACGCAGACGTCGTCGATCATCGTGGTGCCCTTGACCGCCTCCAGGGCGACCAGCGACATCCGCCGGGCGGCGAGGAGGAGTTCGGACTCGGCCTCGGTGTCGGCGGGGACCACGCCGGTGGCTCCCGCGGCCTCGCAGAGGGCGCCGACGGCGGCCAGGTCGGCGGCGGGGTCGGGAGTGTCGAAGGCGGCGAGCAGCAGCGCCTCGGTGGTCTCCGGCAGGCCCATGCGGGCCATCGCGTTGACGGCGCGGACGGTGGTGCGGTCCATGAGTTCGAGCAGGGACGGGGTGTGCCCCTCGGCCATGATCCGGCAGACGGCGTCCCCCGCGGCGGCGGCCGAGGGGAACTCGGCGGCCAGCGCGAGCTGCCTCGGCGGGCGGGGCTTGAGGGCGAGGACGGCCTTGACGACGACGCCGAGGCTGCCCTCGGAGCCGACGAAGAGCCGGGTGAGGTCGTACCCGGCGACGCCCTTGGCGGTGCGGCGGCCGGTGGTCAGGAGGCGGCCGTCGGCGAGGACCACGTCGAGGCCGAGGACGTACTCGGCGGTGACCCCGTACTTGACGCAGCACAGGCCGCCGGAGGCGGTGCCGATGTTGCCGCCGATGGTGCAGGTCTCCCAGGAGGAGGGGTCGGGCGGGTAGCTGAGGCCGTGTTCCTCGACGGCGCGGGAGAGGACCGCGTTGACGACGCCGGGTTCGGTGACGGCGATGCGGTTGACCGGGTCGATCTCCAGGACGCGGTCCATCTTGATCAGGGAGAGGACGAGGCAGCCGTCGACGGCGTTGGCGGCGCCGGAGAGTCCGGTGCGGGCGCCCTGCGGGACGACGGGGACGCGGAAGGCGGTGGCGGTCCGCATGACGTGCTGCACCTGTTCGGTGGTGCGGGGCAGCACGACGGCGGCGGGTTTGCCGGCCTCGCAGAAGCTCGCCATGTCGTGGGCGTAGGCGGCGGTGACGTCGGGGTCGGTGAGGACGGCTTCGGCGGGCAGGCCCTCGCGGAGCCGGTCCAGGAGTGCGGTGGGGCCGGGGGGTGCGGGCGGCTCTGCGGCGGGGGGCGCGGGCATCTGCGGCTCAGGCATGGGCACAGGGTGGCACCGGCGGCCATTGGTGTGAACCCGTCGGCGACCAGCGGCTTGAGCGGCGGTGCGATCGTCGTACTGGCGCACAGTATGCGGCATGGACAGGGAGACAGGGCGGCCCGGGACGGGGCTGCGGACGGGCCCCCGCACGCCGCCGGCCGGGGTGGCGCGCACCCCGCGCCCGCGCCTGGGACAGAGGGTGCCGGGCGCTCCCCCGCCGCCCGCCGCGCGCCGTCCGCGCCGCCGGGGGCCGCGCCTGTCGGCGGCGGTCGGCGTCGGTCTGCTGCTGGCGGGCGGCGGGGTCGTCGCCGTGGACCGGCTCGGCCAGGACCGGGCCGCCCCCGCCCCGCTCACCCCGGCCGGACGGGCGCTGGCCGCCGCCGGGGCGGGGCGCCCCGCGGCCCTGGCCGACCTGGCCGCGCTGATCGGCGAGCGGCGGGAGCGGGTACGCCGCGCACCGGCCGACCGGGCCTCCTGGGCGGTGCTGGGCGCCGCCCTCGCCGAACGCGCCGCGCGCTCCGGCGCCCCGGGCGCGTACACCGAGGCCGAACGCGCCCTCCAGCGCGCCCTGGCGCAGGGCGGTACGCCCGACGTGCGGGCGCTGACCGGGCTCGCGGTGCTGGCGGCGGCGCGGCAGGACTGGGCGGGGGCGGTCCGCTGGGGCGAGGCGGCGCGGGACCGGGCGCCGGGGCGGGTGGGGGCGTACCGGGTGCTGCTGGAGGCGTACCCGGGGACCGGCGACGCCGAGGGGGCGGACCGGGCGCTGGAGCGGCTGCGGAAGGTGCGGCCGGGGCCGGTCGCGGAGGTGGCGGCGGCCTGGGTGCACCGGGAGCGGGGCTGGCGGGAGGACGCGGAGGCGACCGTGTACGACGCGGCGGCCCGCGCGGCGACCCCGGCCGAGCGGGCCGCCGCCCTGTCCCGCGCCGGCGACCTGGCCTGGGAGCGGGGTGAGGCGGAGACGGCGCTGGCCCGGTACGAGGGGGCGCTGCGGGCCGAGCCGGAGCACGACGGGGCGGCGGCCGGGCGGGCCCGCGCGCTGGCCGGGCTCGGCCGGAGCGAAGAGGCGCTGACGGCGTGGGCACGGGCCCGGGCGGCGGCGCCGCGCCCCGGGTACGCCGTGGAGTCGGGCGAACTGCTGCTGGCGCTGGGCCGCTCCGCCGAGGCGGCCGACCACTTCTCGCTCGCCCGCCACCAGGCGGCGGCCCTGGCCCGGGACGGCGTACGGCAGGAGCCGGCGCTCGGGCGGCTGGAGGCGGACCACGGGGACCCGGCCGAGGCGGTGCGGCTGCTGACCGAGGAGCACCGGCGCCATCCGGGCCCGGCGGCGTCCGGCGCCCTCGGGTGGGCCCTGCACAAGGCCGGGCGGTCCGCGGAGGCGCTGCCCCGGCTGCGGGCGGCGGTGAAGGACGGCCCGAACACCGCGCGGCCCGCCTACCACCTGGGCATGGTCCACCTGGCACTGGGCGAACGGGGCGCGGCCCGCCGCCAGTTGACCCGCGCCCTGCGGCTGGCCCCCCAGTTCTCCCCGCTCCACGCCGAGCGGGCGCGCCGGGAGCTGGCGGCGCTGGGCGAGCCGGCCTGGGGACCGCCGCCCGCGTGAGAGGACCGGTCCGGGTACGCCGACGGCCCGCCTCCCGTCGCGCGGGTGGCGGGCCGTCGCCCCCCGTCGGGGCTGGGTCCGGGGCCCTGGTCAGAGGTTGCCGCGGCGGTCCTGCTCGCGCTCGATCGCCTCGAAGAGGGCCTTGAAGTTGCCCTTGCCGAAGCCCATGGAGCCGTGCCGCTCGATCATCTCGAAGAAGACGGTCGGCTTGTCCTGGACCGGCTTGGTGAAGATCTGGAGCAGGTAGCCGTCCTCGTCGCGGTCGACCAGGATCTTCAGCTCGCGCAGGGTCTCGACCGGCACCCGGGTCTCGCCGGCCCACTCGCCGAGCGTGTCGTAGTACGAGTCGGGGGTGTCGAGGAACTGGACACCGGCGTCGCGCATGGTGCGCACCGTCTGGACGATGTCGTTGGTGGCGAGCGCGATGTGCTGGACGCCGGCGCCGCCGTAGAACTCCAGGTACTCGTCGATCTGGGACTTCTTCTTGGCGATGGCGGGCTCGTTGATCGGGAACTTGACCTTGAGCGTGCCGTCGGCGACCACCTTCGACATGAGGGCGGAGTACTCGGTGGCGATGTCGTCGCCGATGAACTCCTTCATGTTGGTGAAGCCCATGACCTTGTTGTAGAACGCCACCCACTCGTTCATCTTGCCGAGTTCGACGTTGCCCACGCAGTGGTCGATGGCCTGGAAGGTGCGCTTGGCCGGCGGGGCGACGATCGGGTCGGCGGCGACGTAGCCGGGCAGGTACGGGCCGGAGTAGCCGGAGCGCTCGACCAGGGTGTGGCGGGTCTTGCCGTAGGTGGCGATGGCGGCGAGGACGACGGTGCCGTGCTCGTCCTTGACCTCGTGCGGCTCCTCCAGGCCGGTGGCGCCGTGCTCGACGGCGTAGGCGTAGGCCGCGCGGGCGTCCGGCACCTCGATGGCGAGGTCGACGACGCCGTCGCCGTGGGCGGCCACGTGGCTCTCCAGGAAGGCACCGCGCTCGGTGCTCGCCTTGATGACGGAGGTGAGGACGAACCGGGCCCCGCCGTTCTCCAGGACGTAGGAGGCGGTCTCGCGGCTGCCGTTCTCCGGTCCGGAGTAGGCGACGAGCTTCATCCCGA
This sequence comes from Streptomyces albidoflavus, assembly GCF_000719955.1. GTDB lineage: Bacteria > Actinomycetota > Actinomycetes > Streptomycetales > Streptomycetaceae > Streptomyces > Streptomyces albidoflavus. The sequence continues at coordinate 5,444 of NZ_JOII01000063.1, read as the reverse complement.
AGGCGGAGGAGTAGTAGTGGGCGGCCTGCTTGGCGTTGCCGACCGCGAAGACCACGGCGTCCATTCCCTTGACGGGGAACGGGTCGGCCTCACGCGCGGTGGTGGGGGCGGACTGGGGGGCCTGGGGGTTCGTCGATGTCGCTGCCATGGCCGCAGCTTCGCCCCGTTCCGCAAGGTGCGCAATAGTTCGCGAAAGTACTGGGCAAGGTGTCCGGTGACCCGTCAGTATGGGCGGCTCATCTGTACAGGATGACCATACGGAACTGGGGAGGGTGGCCTGATGGGCATCGACGAGCTGGACGGGCGGCTGATCGTGCTGCTGGCGCGGGAGCCTCGGATTGGCGTGCTGGAGGCGTCCCGGAGGCTGGGGGTGGCGCGCGGCACGGTGCAGTCGCGGATGGACCGCCTTCAGTCGAACGGAGTCATCCGCGGCTTCGGCCCGGACGTCGACCCGGTGGCCCTCGGCTACCGCGTCACCGCCTTCGCGACGCTGGAGATCCGCCAGGGCCAGGGCCCGGACGTACGGGCGCACTTGGCCCAGGTCCCGGAGGTGCTGGAGCTGCACACCATCACCGGCGAGGGCGACATGCTGTGCCGCCTGGTGGCCCGCTCGAACGGCGACCTCCAGCGGGTGATCGACCGGGTTGTGGGTTTTGATGGCATCGTCCGGGCCGCCACGGCGATCGTGATGGAGAACCCGGTGCCGCTGCGCGTCATCCCCCTGGTGGAGCAGGCGGCCCGGGAGACCTGAGCGCGACCGCTCCCGAAGCGAAGGGCGCGGTGTCAGCAGTGAACTTTTGGGAGTACTTGGGCAACCGGCACCAGCAGTTGCTGGCCGACGCCTACCAGCACGCCAGTGCCGTCTTCCAGTGCATGGTGGTGGCGACCGTGATCGGAGTGCTGATCGGGGTCGCCACCTACCGCAGCGGGTGGGCGGGGAACCTGGCGACGCTGACCACCTCCTCCATCCTGACCGTCCCCTCGCTGGCCATGATCGGCCTGCTGATCCCGCTGGTGGGACTGGGTGTGGCGCCGACGGTGATCGCGCTGACCCTCTACGGGCTGCTGCCGATCGTGCGGAACTCCATCGTGGGGCTGCGCGGGGTCGACGCGACGCTGGTGGACGCGGCCAAGGGCATCGGGATGTCGCGGTGGGCCCGGCTGCTGCGGGTGGAACTGCCGCTCGCCTGGCCGCCGATCCTCACCGGCATCCGGGTCTCCACCCAGATGCTGATGGGGATCGCCGCCATCGCGGCCTTCGCCTCCGGCCCGGGGCTCGGCAACGAGATCTTCCGCGGCATCTCCTCCCTGGGCAGCGCCAACGCGCTCAACCAGGTCCTGGCGGGAACGCTCGCCGTGATCGTGCTGGCCCTGCTGTTCGACGCGGCGTACGTGCTGATCGGCCGCCTGACGATTCCGAGGGGTATCCGTGCCTGAGTCGCCCGCAACGCCCGAGTCCCCCGACAGCCCCGGCCCCTCGGCGGCGGGCGCGACGCTCGCCGAGGCGGCGCCCGGCGACGACACGGCCTCGGGCGCCTCGATCGAGCTGGAGCACCTGACCAAGCGGTACCCGGGCACCTCCGTCCCGGCGGTGGACGACGTGAGCCTGGAGATCAAGGCGGGCGAGACGGTGGTCTTCGTCGGCCCGTCCGGCGGCGGCAAGACCACCCTGCTGAAGATGATCAACCGCCTGATCGAACCGACCAGCGGCCGCATCCGGATCGGCGGCGAGGACGTCACCGACATGGACCCGGTCCGCCTCCGCCGCAAGATCGGGTACGCGATCCAGTCCTCGGGCCTCTTCCCGCACATGACGGTGGGGCAGAACATCGCTCTCGTCCCGAGAATGGTCGGCTGGTCCAAGAGCCGCATCAAGGGCCGTGTCGAGGAGATGCTCGACCTGGTGGGCCTGGACCCGGGCGAGTTCCAGGGCCGCTACCCGCGCCAGCTCTCCGGCGGCCAGCAGCAGCGGGTCGGGGTGGCGCGGGCGCTCGCCGCCGACCCGCCCGTCCTCCTGATGGACGAGCCCTTCGGCGCCGTCGACCCGATCACCCGCGACCACCTCCAGGACGAGCTGATCCGGCTCCAGCACGAGCTGCACAAGACGATCGTCTTCGTCACCCACGACTTCGACGAGGCGATCAAGATCGGCGACCGGATCGTGGTCCTCCGCGACCGTTCGCAGATCGCCCAGTTCGACACCCCGGAGGCGATCCTCACCAACCCGGCCGACGACTTCGTCTCCGGCTTCGTCGGCGCCGGCGCCGCCCTGAAGCGGCTCAACCTGACCCGGGTCCGGGACGTGGAGATCCGCGACTGGCCGACGGTGGGCGTCGACGACCCGCTGCAAGGCATCTTCGAGGCGCTGCGCTCGGGCCGTACCAACGAACTGCTGATGCTGGACCGGCGCGGGCGCCCCTACAAGTGGCTGCGGCGCGGCGACCTGATGCGCGCCAAGGGCTCGCTGGCGGCCGCGGGCACCCTGGTCCACGACACGGTGACCCGGGACGCGACGCTGCGGGACGCGCTGGAGGCGGTCCTCACCGACAACGCGGGCCGGGTCGCGGTGACCGGGCGGCGCGGCGAGTACACCGGGGTGGTCGACATGGAGACCCTGATGAACTCGGTCCACGAGATGCTGGAGGAGGACCGGCTCGACGCGATGGAGCACCAGCAGGAGCTGGCCGACCAGCGCGCCGAGCGGGAGCCGGGGGCGGGCGGCGGGGAGGCGGGCGCATGAGCCACCCCGCTCCCCGCGACTCGGGCACCCACGAGGCGCAGGGCCACCTCTTCCGCGACGACGGCGAGGCCGACCACGACGACCGGCCGGCCCCGGAGCCGGACGGCCCGCGCAAGCCCGCCCGGCGGGTGAGCTGGCAGAAGCTGACCTTCCTGCCGGTCTTCCTGCTGCTGGTGCTGCTCGGCACCTGGCTGTGGTTCCGGGGCGCCGACCTGGACGCCATCTCGGAGAACGCGCTGGGCGGCGGCAACGTCTGGCTGCGGCTGCGCCAGCACATCCAGCTCACCGTGATCTCGACCTTCTTCGTGCTGATCATCGCGATCCCGCTGGGCATCCTGCTGACCCGCCCGCGCCTGCGCCGGGCCGCCCCCCTCGCCACCGCCCTCGCCAACATCGGCCAGGCCACCCCGGCGATCGGCCTGCTGGCCCTCATGGTCATCTGGCTGGGCATCGGCGAGCGCCCCGCCCTCATCGGCATCATCATCTACGCCGTGCTGCCGGTCCTCTCCAACACCGTGGCGGGGCTGAAGGCCAACGACCCGACGCTGCTGGAGGCGGCCCGGGGCATCGGCATGTCCCCGCGCGGCGTCCTGCTCAAGGTCGAACTGCCGCTGGCGGTCCCGCTGATCCTGGCCGGGGTCCGCACGGCGCTGGTCCTCAACGTCGGCACCGCCACCCTGGCGACCTTCGGCGGCGGCGGGGGCCTGGGCGACCTCATCACCACCGGCATCACCAACCAGCGGATGCCGGTCCTGGTGCTGGGCTCGATCCTCACCGTGGCGCTGGCCCTGCTCGTCGACTGGCTGGCCTCGCTGGCCGAACTGCTGCTGCGTCCGCGCGGCCTGGAGGTGGGCACGTGATCCGGTCACGCGCGGTACGGGCCCGGGCCGGGCTGGCCCTGCTCCTCTCCACAGCCCTGCTGGCCGGCTGCGGCCTGACCAGCGGCAGCCCGATGGTGGACGACGTCCGGCCCGGCACCGTGGGCAAGGGGCGCCCGCTGGAGGGCGCGAAGCTCACCGTCACCTCGAAGGAGTTCACCGAGCAGCTGGTCCTCGGCGCCATCATGGGCATCGCCTTCCAGGCGGCCGGGGCCTCGGTCCTGGACCGCACCGGCATCCAGGGCTCGATCGGCGCCCGCGAGGCGGTCAAGTCGGGTGACGCGGACGCCATGTACGAGTACACCGGCACCTCCTGGATCACCTACCTCGGCAACACCGAGCCGATCGTCGACCCGCAGGAGCAGTGGGAGGCGGTCCGCAAGGCCGACAAGGCCAACGGCATCACCTGGCTGCCCCCGGCCCGCCTCAACAACACCTACGCGCTGGCGGTCAACCCGGCGACGGAGAAGAAGTACGGCATCAAGAACCTCTCGCAGGTGGCGGAGTTGTCGAAGCGCGACCCGGGCGCGGTGACGCTCTGCGTGGAGAGCGAGTTCGCCTCCCGCCAGGACGGGCTGCCGGGGATGCAGAAGAAGTACGGCATGAACATCCCCGCCTCCAACGTCCGCAAGATGGACGGCGGCATCGTCTACACCGAACTGTCCAGCGGCCGGTCCTGCACCTTCGGCGAGGTGTACACCACCGACGGCCGCATCAAGGCGCTCCACCTCACGGTCCTGGACGACGACAAGAACTTCTTCCCCAACTACAACGTCGCCCCCGAGATCAACACCAAGGCCCTGGAGAAGTACCCGGCCATCCCCGAGGTCCTGGCCCCCATCACGGCCAAGCTCGACAACGCCATCGCCCAGGAACTCAACTCCAAGGTGGCGGTGCAGGGGCAGGACCCGCACACGGTCGCGCTGGAGTGGATGCTGGCGGAGGGGTTCGTCAAGGACTGAGGAACGGGCGCGAGGAACAGGCGCGTCCACTTGCAAAGATTCCCTTGCAAAGAAATCCCTGCAAAGAACTGCTTGCAAAGCAGTCTTTGCAACCTTACGTTTCTGGCATGCCTTCTCCCTCAGAGTCCGGCGCCACGCCCCGGCACGCGGCACCTTCGGAACACAAGGTCCGCACCCTCGATCCCCGCTCCCTGCGCGGGCTCGCCCATCCCCTGCGCATGCGGCTGTTCCGGGCGCTGCGCGAGAGCGGGCCCGCCACCGCCTCGCAACTCGCCGTCCGGCTGGACGAGTCGAGCGGCGCGACCAGCTACCACCTGCGCCAGCTCGCCGCGTACGGCTTCGTGGAGGACGCGCCCGAGCACGGCAAGGGGCGCGAGCGGTGGTGGCGCGCCACCTCACAGGGCATCCGCCTGGAGCCGGACCGCCTCAACCTCGCCGACCCCGTCCAGCGCGGCGCCGTCGACGTGCTGATGCACGAGGTCGCCGACAACCACACCGAGGAGCTGTCGACCTGGCTCGGCACCCGCCACGAGTGGCCCACCGCGTGGCAGGAGGCGTACGACCTGAGCGACTACAGCTACCGCCTCACCCCGGCCCAGGCCGTGGAACTCCGGGAGCGCGCAGGTGAGTTGCTGGAGTCCTTCCGTGCCTACGAAGCGCAGAACGCCGACGCCGAGGACGCCGCCCCCTACCGCGTACACCTGCACGGCTTCCCCCGCGACACCTCCCCCCGCCACCCGGACTCCACGGAGGAACCGTCATGACCCCGCACCCCGACGTCCACCACCTCCTCCACACCCAGGCCGTACGCGCCCTCCCCTCCGCCCCCGCCCCCGAACCGTCCCCCTGCGACCCGCCCGCCAC
>NZ_JOII01000062.1 GCF_000719955.1 Streptomyces albidoflavus | reverse complement strand
GTTCCGGCTGGTGGAGTCGTGGGGTGTCGCGCCGGAGTTCGTGGCGGGGCATTCGGTCGGCGAGATCGCGGCGGCGCACGTGGCGGGGGTCTTCTCGCTGGACGACGCCTGCGCGCTGGTCGCCGCCCGCGCCCGCCTGATGCAGGAACTCCCCTCGGGCGGGGCGATGGTGGCCGTGCGAGCCACGGAGGCCGAGGTCGTGTCCCGGCTGACCGAGGGGCTGTCCCTGGCCGCCGTGAACGGTCCCGACTCCGTCGTCATCGCCGGTGAGCAGGAGGAAGTCCTGGCCCTGGCGGCCGAGTTCGCGGGGGAGGGCCACAAGACGCAGCCTCTGCCGGTCAGTCACGCCTTCCACTCGGCGCTGATGGAACCGATGCTCGCCGAGTTCCGCCGGGTCGCGGAGAGCCTGGAGTACGCCGAGCCGCACGTCCCGGTGGTCTCCAACGTCACCGGCGCCCTCGCCGAGCCCGGTCAGCTCACCGACCCCGAGTACTGGGTGCGGCACGTCCGCGAGACCGTCCGCTTCGCCGACGGCGTCCGCGCCCTCGCCGAGGCGGGAGCCGACGCCTTCCTGGAGATCGGCCCTGACGGGGTCCTCACCGGCATGGCCGCCCGGGTCCTCGACACGGCCGCCGACGGAAGCGGCGGCGTGAGCGTCCCGGCGCTGCGCAAGGACCGGGCCGAGGAACGCGCGCTGCTCACCGCCCTGGCCCGGCTCCACACCGCCGGTGTCGCCGTCGACTGGACCGCCTGGTTCACCGGCACCGGCGCCCGCCGCACCGACCTGCCGACCTACGCCTTCCAGCGCGAGCTGTACTGGCCCGAGCCGGCCACGGGGCCGCACGCGGCCACCGCGCAGGACCCGGTGGACGCCGCGTTCTGGGCCGCCGTCGAGCGCGAGGACCTGGAGTCGCTCTCCGCCACCCTCGACCTGGACGACACGGTCCTGTCGAACGTGCTGCCCGCCCTCTCCACCTGGCGCCGTGGCCTGTCCGAGCGCACCCTGCTCGACGGCTGGCGCTACCGCGTCACCTGGCAGCCCGTCCCCCTCGGGAACACCGCCGACGACGGCACGGGCCGACCCTGGCTGGTCCTGACCCCGGCCGGGCACGACGACGCGTGGACCGAGGCCCTGGCCGCCACCTTCGGCGAGCACGCCGTCCGCCTCGCCGTCCCCGCCGACGAGGACGGCACCGCCGCCCTGCTCGACGGGGCCGCCGACGGCACCGCGTACGCCGGTGTCCTCTCGCTGCTCGCCGGCACCGCGACGGACGGCACCGCCCGCCCCGACACCCTGCTCCGCCTGCTGGCGGCCGCCGGGATCGACGCCCCGCTGTGGTGCGTCACCCGCGACGCCGTCTCCGTCGGCCGCTCCGACCCGGCGGCCGACCCGGACCGCGCCGCCCTGTGGGGCCTGGGCCGGGTACTCGCCCTGGACGAGCCCGAACGGTGGGGCGGACTGGTCGACGTCGACCACGTCGCCGACGCCCGCACCGTCGACCGTCTGCGCGCCGTCCTGACCGCCGCCCGCACCGACGGCCCGGCCGAGGACCAGGTGGCGCTGCGCGCCTCCGGCGCCTTCGGCCGCCGGCTGTCCCGGGCCGCCGCTCCCGCTCCGGACATCACCTGGCACCCCGCCGGGACCGTCCTGGTCACGGGCCGGGCGGAGGGCTTCGGCGGGCACGTCGCCCGCTGGCTCGCCGCGCACGGTGCCACCGGGGTGCTGCTGGCCGGCCCGGCCGGCCCCGAGGACGTCGCCACCACCGCCCTGCGTGCCGAGGTGGAGGCGCTCGGCGCCACCCTCACCGTCGTCCGCCACTCCGACCCGGCTGACGCCGCCCCGCTCACCGAGGCGTTGGCGGCGCAGACCGACGACCGGCCGCTGACCGCCGTCTTCCACACCGGGGACACCGGCGAGGAGACGCCCGGCGTCACCGGGGCGCGCGCCGCCTACGAGGCGCTGACCACCGCCGTCGGCGACCGTGACCTGGACGCCTTCGTCGTCTTCGGTTCCATCTCCGCCGTCTGGGGCGTCGGCGGCCAGGGCGCGGGCGCCGCGGCCGGAGTCTGCCTGGACGCCCTCGTCCAGCGACACCGCGCCCACGGCACCAACGCCGTCTCGGTCTCCTGGGGCGCCTGGCAGGGCGCCGGGCCGGACGGTCTCGCCGCCCACCTGCGCGCCAACGGCCTGCCCGCCATGGAGCCGGCCCGCGCGCTCGACGCCCTCGCCCCCGCGATCGGCGAGGCCGCCGCCGACCCGGCCGCTCCCGCCTCGGTGACCGTCGCGGACGTGGCCTGGGACCGGTTCGCCCCGGCGTTCACCCGCACCCGCGCCGGTCTGCTCCTCACCGGCGTGCCCGAGGCCCGCGAGGCCCTGAGCACCACCGGTGGCGACGGCGCGGACGCCGGTACCGCCTCCGCGCTGCGCGAGCGGCTGCGGCAGTCCGACCCCTCCGAGCGTCCGCGCACCCTCCTCGACACCGTGCTCACCGAGATCGCCTCGGTGCTGGGCCACACCGGCGCCGCCGCCGTCCCGGCCGAGAACGCCTTCAACGACCTCGGCTTCGACTCGCTCACCGCGGTCGACCTCCGCAACCGCCTCACCACGGCCACCGGGCTCACCCTGCCCGCGACCCTGGTCTTCGACTACCCGACCCCCGCCGCGCTCGCCGCCCACCTCCTCACCGAACTCCTCGGCGAGGACACCGGGCCCGGCACCGGCGCCCCCGTGGCACGCGCCGCCGCCGACGCGGACGACCCTGTCGTCATCGTCGGCATGAGCTGCCGCTACCCCGGCGACGTCCGCTCGCCCGAGGACCTGTGGGAACTGGTCGGGGCCGGTACCGACGCCATCGGCGGCTTCCCCACCGACCGCGGCTGGGACCTGGAGAAGCTGCTCCACGGCGACGAGGACGGCCGGGGCCGCAGCGTCACCCGCGAGGGCGGATTCCTCTACGACGTCGCCGACTTCGACCCCGCCTTCTTCGGGATCTCCCCGCGCGAGGCCCTGGTCATCGACCCGCAGCAGCGGATCGTCCTCCAGGCCGCCTGGGAGGCGCTGGAGCGGGCCGGGATCGACCCCGCCGTGCTGCGCGGCGGCGACACCGGTGTCTTCGTCGGCGGCGGCAGCGGCGACTACCGTCCCGCCATCGGCCAGTCCGGGCACGTCGAGACCGCCCAGTCGGCGAGCCTCCTCTCCGGACGGCTCTCCTACACCCTCGGCCTGGAGGGCCCCTCCGTCAGCGTCGACACGGCCTGCTCGTCGTCCCTGACCGCCCTGCACCTCGCCGCGCAGGCGATCCGCTCCGGCGAATGCTCGCTCGCCCTGGCCGGCGGTGTCACCGTGATGTCCACCCCGGTCGGCTTCGTCGAGTTCGGCGAGATGGGCGCCCTCTCCCCGGACGGCCGCTGCAAGCCCTTCTCCGACGCCGCCGACGGCACCGCCTGGTCCGAGGGCGTGGGCATGCTCGTCGTCGAGCGCCTCTCGGAGGCCCGCCGGCGCGGCCACGAGGTCCTCGCGGTCCTGCGCGGCTCCGCCATCAACCAGGACGGCGCCTCCAACGGTCTCACCGCCCCCAACGGCCCCTCCCAGCAGCGCGTCATCCGCAAGGCGCTGGCCGCCGCCGGGCTCACCGCCCGCGAGGTCGACGCCGTGGAGGCACACGGGACCGGGACCACCCTCGGTGACCCCATCGAGGCCCAGGCCCTCCTGGCGACGTACGGGCAGGACCGGCCCGAGGGGCAGCCGCTGCTGCTCGGCTCGGTCAAGTCCAACATCGGTCACAGCCAGGCCGCCTCCGGCGTCGCCGGCATCATCAAGATGGTCCTCGCCATGCGGCACGGCACGCTGCCGCGCACCCTGCACGCCGAGAAGCCCTCGCGCCACGTCGCCTGGGACCCGGACGCGGTCCACCTGCTGACCGAGGCGGCCGACTGGCCCGAGACCGGACGCCCGCGCCGCGCCGCTGTCTCCTCCTTCGGCGCCAGCGGCACCAACGCGCACGTCATCCTGGAACAGGCCCCCACCGGCCCGGCCGCCCCGGAGCGGGACGCGGAGCCCGCCACGCACGCCACCGACGCCGCACGGCTGCTGCCCCTGCCGCTGTCGGCGGCCACCGCGGACTCCCTGACCGAGCAGGCCGCCCGGCTCCGCGACCGGCTCACCGCCGGTGCGGCGCAGCCGCCGGCCACCGCCGACCTGGCGCTCTCCCTGGGCACCACCCGCTCCGCCTTCGAGCACCGGGCCGTCCTCGCCGTGGCCGGCCGCGACGACCTCCTCGACGCGCTCACCGCCCTCGCCGAGGACCGCGCCCACCCCGCCGTACTGCGCGGCCGCGCGGCCCCCGGCGGCCGGACCGCGTTCCTCTTCCCCGGGCAGGGCTCCCAGCGTCCCGGGGCGGGCCGCGCCCTCTACGCCCGCTTCCCGGTCTTCGCCACCGCCCTCGACGAGGTCCTCGCCCACTTCGACCAGGAACTCGAACGCCCGCTGCGCGACGTGATGTTCGCCGACGAGGGCACCCCCGAGGCGGCGCTCCTGGACCGGACCGGCTGGACCCAGCCCGCCCTGTTCGCCCTCGGCGTGGCCCTGTACCGGCTGGTCGAGTCCTGGGGCGTACGGCCCGACCTGCTCGCCGGGCACTCGGTCGGCGAGCTCGCGGCCGCCCACGTGGCCGGGGTCCTCTCCCTGCCGGACGCCTGCCGCGTCGTCTCCGCCCGCGCCCGCCTCATGGAGGCACTCCCGGCGGGCGGCGCCATGCTCGCCGTGCGCGCCACCGAGGACGAGATCGCCCCGTACCTGACCGACCAAATCTGCCTCGCCGCCGTCAACGGCCCGGAGTCCGTGGTGGTCTCGGGCGACGAGAAGGCGGTCACCGCGCTCGCTGAGGCCCTCGCCGAACAGGGCGGGAAGACTAGGCGTTTGCGGGTGAGCCATGCGTTTCACTCACTGCACATGGACGCCATGCTTCAGGACTTCGAACGGGTCACCCGGAGTGTGTCGTACGCCCCGCCGAAGCTGCCCCTGGTCTCGAACCTCACCGGGGACGCGGCCACCGACGCGCAGGTGTGCGACCCCGGGTACTGGGTCCGGCACGTCCGCGAGGCGGTCCGCTTCGGCGACGGTGTGCGCACCCTCGCCGGCCGCGGCGCCACCCGCTACCTCGAACTCGGCCCCGACGGAATCCTGTGCGGCCTCGCCCAGGAGACCCTCGACACCCTCGCCGACGAGAACCGCCCGGCCCCCACGGCCGTCCCGGCCCTGCGCACCGGACGCGACGAGGAGCAGGCCCTGATCACCGCCGTGGCCCGGCTGCACGCGGCCGGTCAGGGACTCGACTGGGCGGCACTGCTCGACGGCACCGGCGCCCGCCGCGTCGACCTGCCCACCTACCCGTTCCGCCGACTGCGGTTCTGGCCCGACGAGGCACCCGCCGCCGCCACCGGCACCACGGCCGACGCCGGGGACGCCGCCTTCTGGGCGGCGGTCCAGGACGAGCAGTTCGACTCCCTCGCCGGGGAACTCGGCGTCGACGGCGACGCGTTGCTGCGCGTCCTGCCGGCCCTGCGGGACTGGCGCCGCAAGCACGGCGACCAGACCACCGTGGACGGCTGGCGCCAGCGCATCGCCTGGCGGCCCCTGAACCGGGCCACCGCCGGCACCCCCGCCGGCACCTGGCTCGCCGTCGTGCCCGCCGACCACGCCGACCATCCGTGGACCACCGCCGTCCTGGCCGCGCTCGGCGCGGGCGCCCAGGTCCTGGAGGTCTCCGGCGAGGACCGCGCCGGACTCGCCGCCGCGATCCGCGAACGGCTCGACGCCACCGGGCCGTTCACCGGTGTGGTCTCCCTGCTCGCCGTCGCCGGGGAACCCGGTGACGGGACCGGTGCCCTGCCCGGCGGCGTCCCGGCCGGCGTGGCCCTGACCGCGACGCTGGTCCAGGCGCTCGGCGACGCCCGCACCGACGCCCCGCTGTGGTGCCTCACCCGTGGCGCCGCCGCCGTCTCGCCCGCCGAGACCGTCGCCGCACCGCTCCAGGCCGCCGTCCACGGACTCGGCCGGGTCGCCGCGCTGGAGCACCCGCAGCGCTGGGGCGGCACCGTCGATCTGCCGCTCGCCGTCGACGCGCGGACCGCCGAACGGCTCGCCGCCGTCCTCGCCGACCCCGAGGGCGAGGACCAGCTCGCCGTCCGGCCCGGTGCGGTCTTCGGCCGCCGCCTCGCCGCCGTCCGGCCCGGGACGCCCCGCGACTGGAAGCCCACCGGAACCGTCCTGATCACCGGCGGCACCGGAGCCCTCGGTGCCCGTACCGCCCGCCGCCTGGCCGGTGCCGGAGCCCGCCGCCTGGTCCTCCTCAGCCGCAGCGGACCCGACGCGCCCGGCGCCGGCGAACTCGCCGCCGACCTGCGCGCGCTCGGCGCCGAACCCGTCATCACCGCCTGCGACACCGCCGACCGGAAGGCCCTGGCCGCCGTCCTCGCGGCGATCCCCGAGGACGCGCCGCTCACCGGCGTCATCCACACCGCCGGAGTGCTGGACGACGGCGTCGTGGACGGCCTGACCCCCGAGCGGTTCGCCACGGTGTTCCGGGCCAAGGTGGCCTCCGCGCTGCTCCTGGACGAACTGACCCGCGCCCACGACCTGGAGGTGTTCGCCCTCTTCTCCTCGGCGTCCGCCGCCGTCGGCAACCCGGGCCAGGGCACCTACGCCGCCGCCAACGCGGTCCTCGACGCCCTCGCCGAACAGCGCAGGGCCGAGGGGCTGCCCGCCACCTCCGTGGCGTACGGCGCCTGGGGCGGGGAGGGCATGGCCGACGGCGTCCGCGCCGCCGCGCTCGCCCGCCGCACCGGCATCCGGCCGCTCGACCCGGACCTCGCGGTCCTCGCGCTGCGGCAGGTCGTCACGGGCAGCGACCCGGTCGCCGTCGTCGCCGACGTCGACCCCGACCGGTTCGTCCGCGCGTTCACCACCGTCCGGCCCAGCAGCCTGCTGGCCGAGATGCCCGCGTACGCCGCCCTCAAGAAGGCCGCATCCGCCGGCGGCGAGGCCGCGGACTCCGGTCCGTCGCTGCGCGACCGGCTGGCCAGGCTGCCCGAGAGCCGCCGTACCCAGACGGTCCTGACGCTGGTGCGCGAACGCGCCGCGGAGGTCCTCGGCCTCACCGGAACCGACCAGGTGGGCCCCGACCGGGCCTTCCGCGACCTCGGATTCGACTCCCTCGGCGCCGTCGAGCTGCGCAACCAGCTCGGCGCCGTCAGCGGACTCACCCTGTCCGCGACCCTCGTGTTCGACCACCCCACGCCCGCCGCACTCGCCGCCCACATCCTCGGACAGCTCCTCCCGGCCGGCACCCCCGGTGCCCCCGCCACGGACGGAGCCGGCGAAGAGGAACGGGCCGTGCGCGCCGCCCTCGCCCAGGTCCCCCTGGACCGGCTGCGCGACAGCGGACTCCTGGACCAGCTGCTGGACCTCGCCGGGCAGGACCCGGCCGGAACAGGCACGGACCAGGAGGCCGAGCCCTCCGGGGCCGGCGACGCCTACGACGCGTCGATCGACGCCATGGACGTCGACGGCCTGGTGCAGGCGGCACTCAACGGTAACCCTGACGAAGAGCGGGACTGACGGAGCCATCATGACCACGCCCAGCGAAAAAGTTGTCGAAGCTCTCCGGGCCTCGCTCAAGGAGACCGAACGCCTGCGCCGGCAGAACCGCGACCTCGCGGCCGCCGCCTCGGAGCCCGTCGCCGTCGTCGCGATGAGCTGCCGCTACCCCGGGGGAGTCACCTCCCCCGAGGACCTGTGGCACCTCGTCGCCTCCGGCACCGACGCCGTCGGCGGCTTCCCCACCGACCGGGGCTGGGACCTGGACGCGCTGCGGGACGCCGGGGTCGACGCCCGTGGCCACTCCGTCAGCCAGCGGGGCGGTTTCCTCGACGGGGTCGCCGACTTCGACGCCGCCTTCTTCGGCGTCTCCCCGCGCGAAGCCGTCTCCATGGACCCCCAGCAGCGGCTGCTGCTGGAGACCTCCTGGGAGGCCGTGGAGCGCGCCGGCATCGACCCGCGCAGCCTGCGCGGCAGCCGCACCGGCGTCTTCGTCGGCACCAACGGCCAGGACTACGCGTACCTCCTGGTGCGCTCCCTCGCCGACGCGACCGGCGACATCGGCACCGGCATCGCCGCCAGCGCCACCTCCGGCCGCCTCTCCTACACCCTGGGCCTGGAGGGGCCGGCGGTCACCGTCGACACCGCCTGCTCCTCCTCCCTCGTCGCCCTCCACGCCGCCGCCCACGCCCTGCGCGCGGGGGAGTGCGGCCTCGCCCTCGCCGGCGGCGTCAACGTCATGTCCGCCCCCGGCTCGCTGATGGAGTTCAGCCGCGCCGGCGGCCTGGCCGGTGACGGCCGCTGCAAGGCGTTCGCCGACGAGGCCGACGGCACCGGCTGGTCGGAGGGGGTCGGTGTCCTTCTCCTGGAGCGGCTCTCCGACGCCCGCCGCAACGGCCACCCGGTCCTCGCCGTGCTGCGCGGCTCCGCCGTCAACCAGGACGGCGCCTCCAACGGCTTCACCGCCCCCAACGGCCCCTCCCAGCAGCGCGTCATCCAGCAGGCGCTGGCCGCCGCCGGACTCACCGCCGCCGACGTCGACGCGGTCGAGGGCCACGGGACCGGCACCCCGCTCGGCGACCCCATCGAGGCCCAGGCCCTGCTCGCCACCTACGGCCAGGGCCGCCCCGAGGACCGGCCGCTGCTGCTCGGCTCCGTCAAGTCGAACATCGGCCACGCGCAGGCCGCCGCGGGAGTCGCCGGCGTCATCAAGATGATCATGGCGATGCGGCACGGCGTCGTCCCGAGCTCCCTCCACGCCGACCACCCCTCGCGCCACGTCGACTGGGACTCCGGGGCCGTCCGGCTGCTCTCCGAGGCCGTCGAGTGGCCCGAGACCGGCCGCCCTCGCCGCGCCGGCGTCTCCTCCTTCGGCATCAGCGGCACCAATGCCCACGTCGTGATCGAGCAGGCCGGACCCGCCGCCGAGCCGGAGTCCCCGGCCGAGCCCGAGACCGTCCCGACCGTCGTGCCGTGGCCCGTGCACGCCCGCTCCGAGGCGTCCCTGGACGCGCAGATCGAGGCCGTCACCGCTCTCACCGACGCCACGCCCCTCGACATCGGCCACTCCCTGGCCACCGGGCGCTCCCTTTTCGAGCACCGCGCCGTCCTGCTCTCCGGCCTCGACGGCGTCCCCGCCGAGGCGGCCCGTGGCCGCGCCACCGAACGCTCCCTCGCCGTCCTGTTCTCCGGCCAGGGCGCCCAGCGCGCCGAGATGGGCCGCGAACTGTACGCCCGCTTCCCGGTGTTCGCGAAGGCACTGGACGAGATCACCGCCCTGCTCGACCCGCGCCTGGACCGCCCGCTGCGGGAGGTGATGTTCGCCCGGCGCCGCACCCCCGAGGCGGCCCTCCTCGACACCACCGGCTACACCCAGCCCGCGCTCTTCGCCGTGGAGGTCGCCCTCCACCGCCTCGTCGAGTCCTGGGGCGTGGTCCCGGACTTCGTGGCCGGGCACTCCATCGGCGAGATCGCCGCCGCCCACGTCGCCGGTGTGTTCTCGCTGGAGGACGCCTGCACGCTGGTCGCCGCCCGCGCCCGCCTCATGCAGGAACTGCCCGCGGGCGGCGCCATGGTCGCCGTCCAGGCCACCGAGGCCGAGGCCGCCCCGCGCCTGACCGAGGGCGTCGCCCTCGCCGCCGTCAACGGCCCCGACTCCGTCACCCTGGCGGGCGAGGAGGCCCAGGTCCTCGCGCTGGCCGCCGAGTTCGCCGCCGAGGGCCGCAAGACGCAGCGCCTGGCGGTCAGCCACGCCTTCCACTCGCCGCTGATGGAGCCGATGCTCGCGGAGTTCCGCCGCGTCGCCGAGAGCCTCACCTACCACGAGCCGGTCCTGCCGGTCGTCTCCAACGTCACCGGCGCCCTCGCCGACGACCGCCTGCTGTGCGACCCCGAGTACTGGGTGGACCACGTCCGCTCCACGGTCCGCTTCGCCGACGGCGTCCGGGCCCTGGCCGGCGCCGGCGCCGACACCTTCGTCGAACTGGGCCCCGACGGCATCCTCACCGCCCTCGCCCAGCAGTGCCTCGACGGGCCCGACGTCGTCGCCGTCCCCGTCCTGCGCAAGGACCGCGCCGAGGAGCGCGCCCTGCTCACCGCGCTGGCCCGGCTCCACGTCGCCGGCGTCGACATCGACTGGGCCGCCTGCTTCGAGGGCACCGGTGCCCGCCGCACCGAACTGCCCACCTACCGCTGGCAGCACGAGCGCTACTGGCCCGTCCTGATGGCCGCCGCCGGGGACGTCAGCGCCGCGGGCCTGGTCTCCGCCGAACACCCGCTGCTCGGCGCCGCCGTGTCGCTGGCCGGCAGCGACGGGGTCCTCTTCACCGGACGCCTCTCCGCGCAGACCCACCCGTGGCTGCTGGACCACACGGTCGGCGGGATGGTGGCCTTCCCCGGCACCGGCTTCCTCGAACTCGCCGTCCGCGCCGGTGACCAGGTCGGCTGCGACCGCGTCGAGGACCTCACCCTCGCCAAGCCCCTCATCCTCACCGAGAACTCGGCGGCCGTCGTCCAGGTCCACGTCGGCGCGGCCGACGCCGACGGCGCCCGCCGCGTCACCGTCTACTCCCAGGCCGTCGACGACCCCGAGCAGCGCTGGACCGAGCACGCCTCCGGCCTGCTGACCCGTGGGGAGCGCGTCACCGGCTTCGACTCCACCGTCTGGCCGCCCCGCGGCGCCGTCGCCGCCGACCTGGAGGGCTTCTACGCGCGCACCGAGTACGGCCCGGTCTTCCAGGGCCTGCGCGCCGTCTGGACCCGCGACGACGAGGCCTTCGTCGAGGTCGCGCTGCCGCCCCAGGTGGACGACGCCGAGTACTACGGGATGCACCCCGCGCTGCTCGACGCGGCCGTCCAGTCCGTCGGCTTCGCCGGCCTCGGTGACGGCAAGAAGCTCGTACCGTTCTCCTGGTCCGGCGTCTCGCTGCACGCGGGCGGCGCCTCCGTGGTGCGGGTGCGGGTCGCCCGGGTCGGTGAGGACACCGTCTCCATCGCCGCCGTGGACGTCGAGGGCGCCCCGGTGCTCTCCGCCGACTCCCTCATCCTGCGCGCCCCTTCGGCGCTGCGCGCCCCCACCCTGCACAGCAGTGAGCAGGACGGGCTCCTGCGCCTGGAGTGGGTGGCCGCACCCGAGGGCGGCGCCGCCCCCGTGCGCGCCGTCACCCTCGGTACCGACCGCGCCTGGCCCGGCCCTCTCGCCTCCCTCGCCGACGCCGCCCCCGTCACGCCCGCCCCCGACCTGGTCCTCGTCCCGCTGGAGGGCGTCGAGGACGACACCCCCACGGCCGTCCACGCGGCCACCGCGCGCACCCTGGCACTGATCCAGGAGTGGCTGGAGCCGGCCACGTCCGCCGCCGGACGCCTCGTGTTCGTCACCCGGGGCGCCGTCGCCACCGGGACCGACACCGGCGTGAGCGATCTCGCCGCCGCCGCGGTGCACGGACTCGTCCGCAGCGCCGAGGCCGAGAACCCCGGCCGCTTCGCCCTCCTCGACCTCGACGCGGGCACCGCCGCGCCCTCCGGTGAACTCCTGGCGCAGCTTCCTCCCCTGCTGGCGGCCGGCGACACGCAGTTCGCCGTACGCGACGAGGCCGTCCTGGTGGCCCGCCTGGCCCGGCTGTCCACCGGCGCGAGCCTGCTGCCGGTCCCGGGGCTGCCGTGGCGGCTGGACACCACCGTCCCCGGCAGCATCGACGGCCTCTCCCTCGTCCCCGCACCCGAGGCACTGGACGAGCCGGAGGGCCGCGCCGTCCGGGTCGAGGTGCGGGCCGCGGGCCTGAACTTCCGTGACGTGCTGAACGCGCTCGGCATGTACCCCGGCGAGGCCGGACTGCTCGGCTCGGAGGCGGTCGGCCTCGTCACGGCCGTCGGCCCGGACGTCACCGGGATCGCCGTCGGCGACCGCGTGACCGGCATGATCCCCGGCGGCCTCGCCGACACCGTCCTCGTCGACGAGCGGTACGTGACCCGCGTGCCCGAGGAGTGGAGCGACGAGGACGCGGCCTCGGTGCCGCTGGTCTTCCTCACCGCCCTGTACGCCTTCCGTGACCTGGCCTCGGTCCAGGCGGGGGAGCGGGTGCTGATCCACGCCGGTGCGGGTGGTGTCGGTATGGCGGCGATCCAGCTCGCGCGGCACCTGGGTGCCGAGGTGTTCGCGACGGCGAGTGAGCCCAAGTGGGAGACGTTGCGGGGTCTGGGGCTGGACGATGCTCATATCGCGTCCTCGCGTGATCTGGGCTTCGAGGAGAAGTTCCGGGAGGTGACCGGTGGCGCGGGCATGGACGTGGTCCTGAACGCGCTGGCGGGTGACTTCGTGGACGCGTCGTTGAGGATCACGGCTCCCGGTGGCCGGTTCCTGGAGATGGGCAAGACCGACATCCGCGACCCACAGACCACGGGCGAGGTCCGCTACCGGGCCTTCGACCTCGGCGAAGCAGCCCCCGAGCGTATCGGCGAGATGCTGACCGAGCTCCTCGGCCTGTTCTCGGAGGGGGCGTTGCAGCCGCTTCCGGTGCGTGCGTGGGATGTGCGCCGGGCGCGTGAGGCGTTCCGCTTCATGAGTCAGGCGAAGCATGTGGGCAAGATCGTGCTGACGATGCCGCCGCGCTGGAACCCCGAGGGGACCGTGCTGGTCACTGGTGGGACGGGTGGTCTGGGGCGTGAGGTGGC
>NZ_JOII01000061.1 GCF_000719955.1 Streptomyces albidoflavus | reverse complement strand
CTGGCCCGCCACAGCCGCGAGGACCTGGACACCGTCGCCGCCGAACTCAACAGCCGCCCACGCAAAACGCTCGGCTGGGAAACCCCAGCCGAGCGTCTCGCTAAGCTCCTGACAACAGCCAGTTGATCACTCGTGTTGCAACGACCCCCGGAATTCGCCGAAGGTGGGGGCGCCCTGCTGCCCGTGCCCTGCCGCTACTTGGCCGCCTTCGCCAGTCCCAGCGCGTACTCGGGCCACCACTGGCCGGCCTTCGGGCCGCCCTTGCACTCGCCGTCGGACTCGCCGGGGCGCTTGATCCAGAGGTAGGCGTCGACGAGGTCGTCGCCGGTCTTGGTGGTGGGCACCTCGCCGAGGGCGCGGCCGGGCGGGTTGCACCAGCGTTCGGCCGGGTCGCCGCCGGTGAAGGGGCCGTTGCCGTTGCGGCTGGTGTCGACGACGAAGGGCTTGTTCCCCACCTTCGCGGACAGCTCCTTGCCGTAGGCGACGGACTCCCCGGTGGAGTAGAAGTTGGAGACGTTGACCGAGAAGCCGTCGGCCTCGGCGACGCCCGCCCAGGTCAGCGGCTCGAAGATCTGCTCGGGCTTGCCCCAGCCGGCGTTGCCCGCGTCCAGGTAGACCTTGGTGGCGGGCAGCGCCTTGAGGGTCTGGATCGCGCCCTTGAGGAGGTCGTACCGCTCCTCGTGGAACTGCTCGGGCGTGCAGCCGTCGACCAGGTGGAGGACGGCGTCCGGCTCCAGGATGACGGTGGCCGGGCGGTCGCCGATGCCCTTGGCGACGGAGTCGACGAAGGCGCGGTAGGCGTTGCCGTCGGCGGCGCCGCCGCCCGAGTAGTTGCCGCAGTCGCGGTGCGGGATGTTGTAGAGGACCAGCAGCGCCTCGCGGTCGGCCGCCTTGGCCGCCTCGGTGAAGCCGCGCGCCTCCTCCTCGGGCTGGTCGGTGCCCAGCCAGTCGGCCACCGGCTGCTCCGCGATCCGGCGGACCAGCCCGGCCTCGTCCTTCTTGCCCTCGTCCTCGAACTCGGCGACCTGGCGGGCCGCGTTGCCGTCCGGGTTGACCCAGTACGGGTCCTCGCCCTTGGGCTGCTGGCTCACGCTGGGCTTGGCCTCGCTCCCGTCGTCGGACGAACCGGAACAGCCGGAGAGGAGCAGGGCCGCCCCCACGGCCACCGCTCCCATCCCCCGGCGCCGGAAACCTCGGCCGTGGCCGGTGTCTTTGCCGTACATCCACTCCCCCTCGGGTGCACCGTCGTGCGGCAATCCTGACATAGCCGGGCGGTCCGCTCCGGGCGGCGAACGGTTCGTGGTGCGGGTGCGACACCCGGGCGGAGGGGGTTCAGGGCGCCATCGCCATGGAGGGCAGCAGCGCCTCGCCGCTTCCGGCACGGCGGAGACCCGCCGGGGGCGGAACGGCCGCCTCCGTGAGGGGTCCGGCGCCGGCCGTCTCGGCGCGGGCGGCCCGCGCGGTCCGGTCCTCGGCCGCGTTCTCCGCCTCGGCGCCGTCCGGGGTCGCCGTGCCGGTCAGGTAGGCCGAGACGACGACGTTGGCGGTGTAGGTGTTGCGGGCCTTGTCGAAGGTGCCGCCGCAGGTGATCAGCCGCAGCTCCGCGCGCCCCTTCTCCCGGGGGGCGTACGCCTTCTGCGCGTCGAACCCCTCGCGCTCCAGCACCTGGACGTCCTCGACGGTGAACTCGGCGACCGTGCCGTCCTCCCGCGCCACCCGGACGCGGGCGCCGGGCTCGGTGGCGCTGAGGGTGTAGAAGACGGCGGGCCGGGTGCGGGTGTCGACGTGGCCGACGAGCAGGGCCGCGCCCTCCTCACCGGGCTGGGGACCGGAGTCGTACCAGCCGACCGTGTCCGGGGTGTCGAAGGAGGGCGGGTCGACGGCGCCCGCGTCGTCGAGGCCGCGCGAGACGACCTCGGCCGAGGAGACGCCGATGGACGGGACGTCGACCCGGACCGGCCGGGCCCCCGGCAGCGGCTCGCGGGCGGGCGGCAGATCGGCGCCGCCCGCGCCGCCCACCGCCGCCGGCCGCCCGCTCCCCGCGCCCGGCAGCGGGGAGCCGTCGGAGACCTCGCGCCCCCAGATCCACAGGCCGAGCAGGAGCACGGCCCACGCCGCGCCGGTGATCAGCCTGCTGTGCGCGCGCTTGCCTTCGGCCATGGTCAGTCCGTACGCCTGCCGCGGCGCACCCGGTGGCTCGCGAAGGCGAGGACCGCGGCGGAGACCAGGGCGCCGCCGATGACCGCCTGCGAGGTGCCGGGACCGTCGCTGCCCGCCTCGGCCGCGACCTCGGCGGTGCCGCCGCCGCCCGCGCTCACCGGGGCGTGCGGGCGCTGCTTGTGGTGGACGACGGTGACCGTGCCGCGGGCGTGCCGGTTCTCCTTGTCCTTGCAGTCGACCTTTATCTCGTACTGGCGGGGTTCGGCGTCGGACCGGATGCGGGCCTCCGCGTACAGCTCGCCCCGGTCGGCCGAAGGGCCGAACCAGGCGTCCCCCGCGAACGCCTCCGAGAAGCCGACCGCCTCCTTGCCCCGGCAGACGTCGACCCGCAGGGTGACCTCGCCGCCGGGCGAGACGGTGGACGGGGAGACGGTGACCCGGCCCGGCCGGTGGTGGTTGCCGTAGTTCTCCTCGTCACCGGCGACCGCGGTGGAGGCGGCGGCGAGGGGGGTCAGGGTCAGTGCGGCGGCCAGAGCGGCGGCACGCACGGTGATGCCATGGATGCGCATGGTGAACCTCCTGTCCCCGGCAGGTTCACCCGGGCACGGGGGCCGCGCCACTCGGATGCGCGGGGAAGGGCGGCGCGTCGGGCGAGGGTTGCGCTTTCCGGGTGAACGCCCGGCGTCACGCTCCCCGGCGGCGTGGGCCGGACCCGCTGGGTAGGCTGTTGATCCCATGAGTACCGCGTAGGCAGGAGCCCGCACCCATGACAGAGCGTCAGCCGATTCAATCCTGGCTCACGGACATGGACGGCGTCCTCATGCACGAGGGGGTGCCGATCCCGGGCGCCGACGCCTTCATCACCAAGCTCCGCGACTCCGGCAAGCCCTTCCTGGTGCTCACCAACAACTCGATCTACACCGCGCGTGACCTGCACGCCCGGCTGAAGCGGATCGGGCTGGAGGTGCCGGTGGAGAACATCTGGACCTCCGCGCTGGCCACCGCCAAGTTCGTGGGCAGCCAGCACCCCGACGGCACCGCGTACGTCATCGGCGAGGCCGGGCTGACCACCGCCCTGCACGAGGCCGGCTACATCCTCACCGACAGCGACCCGGACTTCGTCATCCTGGGCGAGACGCGGACGTACTCCTTCGAGGCGCTGACCAAGGCGATCCGGCTGATCAAGGGCGGCGCCCGGTTCATCGCGACCAACCCGGACAACACCGGCCCCTCCACCGAGGGCGTCCTCCCGGCGACGGGGTCGGTGGCGGCGCTGATCACCAAGGCGACGGGCAAGGAGCCGTACTTCGTCGGCAAGCCCAACCCGCTGATGATGCGGACCGGCCTCAACACCATCGGCGCCCACTCCGAGTCGAGCGCGATGATCGGCGACCGGATGGACACCGACGTCCTCGCCGGCCTGGAGGCCGGGATGACCACGTACCTGGTGCTGACCGGCCTGACCTCCGTCTCGGAGCTGGACCGCTTCCCGTACCGGGCCACCGAGGTCGTCGACTCGATCGCGGACCTGGTCGACCGGATCTGACCGGACGCCGGACGCCCGCTCAGGCCCTGCGCAGGCGCCGGGCCACCTCCAGCAGCGCCGCCCCAAAGACCAGCAGGCCCGCCGCCATCAGCCCGAGCGAGGTGACACCGGCCCCGGTCTCGGCCAGCTCCGGACGCCCCTTCCCGCTCTCGTGACCGGGGTGGCGCGGGGCCTCGCCGGAGCCGGTCTCCGGGGTGCGGCCAGGCGCGTCCGTACGGCCGTCACGGCCTCCGTCGGCCTGAGCGCGCGGCGGCCTCTCCCCCGCCGGCACGTCGGCGTCCGGGTGCCCGGGCGGCCGCCCGCTCGGTACGGGGATCCCCGTGGGGAACCGGGAGGCGGACGGCGGTTCCGTCCTCGCCCACGGGTCGGGCAGGGGCCAGGGGCTGGGCGGGACCGGGACGGGGTCGGGCCTGCCGGGCGGGCGCGCGGGGGACTCGGTGGCGCCGGGCGGGTCGGCGGGCCGCTCGCCGCGCGGCGGGCGCGCGGACGGGCGGGTGCCGTCGGCCCCCCGCAGCTCGAAGGTGTACGTGTCCGAGTGGCCGGCCCAGTGGCCGTCGCGGTCGTGGTGCTGGACCAGGGCGGCCTGGACGGCGACCCGGTCGGGCCGGGCGTCGTCGCGGACGGCGAGCCGCAGCCGTACGTCCTTCCTCCCGCCGGGCCGCACGGTGAAGCCGTGGAAGCTCTGGCCGCCGTCGAGGACGCCGACGTTCTCGTTGCGCGAGGTGTGGCGCAGGCGGACCGGGAGCCAGCGCCGCCCGTCGTGGAAGTCGAGCCGCACCTGCGAGGGGACCAGGGCGCGGTCCTCGTCGAGGAGGAGGACCACCGGGTGGACGCGGTGGCAGGTGACCCGGCCGGTGTTGTGGACCCGCACCGTGAATCCGCTCGGCCCGTCGCCCGCGCGCACGGTGGCGGGCCCGTCCCGCACCTGCCCGACGAGCGGCAGGACCTCCGCGTCGGGCTGGACGCAGAGCGGCACGGGCGGGCCGGCCGGGGCGTGGGCGGCCCCGGCGGATGCGGCGGGTACGGCGGGATCTCCGGCGTGGGCGGAGGCGGCGGCGAGCGGGGAGGCGAACACCAGGACCAGGGCCAGGGGGGTGCGCGAGCGCATGGGTGTGCCTCCAGGTCGTGCCGGCGGCCGACGGCACTGGGAGGGGCCGTCGGCCGTTGGCGCGACCCTGCCACGCGGGCGGGGAAGCGGCGGGGCGCGCCACGCCTGGTTCGGCTGTTCGAGCCGGGCGGGGCGGCGGGAAATCGCCCGGTCGGCCGATAATCCGACCATTGCGGGGCGAAGCCGTCGCGGCCGTCGGGCGCGGGCGGCGGATCGTGCTTGGCTGGGGGCATGTCTGATGCCACCTCCGCGCGCCCCGCCGCCGCGCCGGTCCGGGTCGCCCTCGTCGGGTACGGCCTGGCCGGTTCCGTCTTCCACGCCCCGCTGATCGCCGCCACCGAGGGCCTGGTCCTCGACACCGTCGTCACCTCCTCGCCCGAGCGGCGCGAGGCGGCCCGCGCCGAGTTCGGCGAGGTGCGGTTCGCCGACCGGGCCGACGAACTGTGGCCGCGCGCAGACGAGCTGGACCTGGTGGTCGTCGCCTCCCCCAACAAGACCCACGTCGCCCTCGCCGAGGCGGCGCTGCGCGCGGGGCTGCCGGTCGTGGTCGACAAGCCGCTGGCCGGCACCGCCGCCGAGGCCCGCGCCCTGTCCGCCCTCGCCGAGGAACAGGGGCTGCTCCTCTCGGTCTTCCAGAACCGCCGCTGGGACAACGACTTCCGCACCCTGGCGGCCCTGGTGGAGGCGGGCACCCTCGGCGACGTCTGGCGGTTCGAGTCCCGCTTCGAGCGCTGGCGGCCGAAGCCGAAGGGCGGCTGGCGCGAGTCGGGCCGCCCGGAGGAGATCGGCGGCCTCCTCTACGACCTGGGCAGCCACGTCGTCGACCAGGCCCTGCACCTCTTCGGCCCGGTCGACCGGGTCTATGCCGAGTCGGACGTACGCCGCTCCGGCGCCGAGGCCGACGACGACACCTTCCTCGCCCTGCGCCACGTGAGCGGCGTCCGCTCCCACCTGTACGTCAGCTCCACCGCCGCCCAGCTCGGCCCGCGCTTCCGGGTCCTCGGCTCGGTCGCGGGGTACGTCAAGTACGGCCTCGACCCCCAGGAGGCGGCCCTGCGCGCGGGCGAGCGCCCCCTGCCGCGCGAGCCGTGGGGCGTCGAGGGCGAGGCGATGTGGGGCCGCGTCGGCTCGGGCGAGTCCCCGCTGACCGGCGGCGGCACCCCGGAGCCGACGCTGCCCGGCGACTACCCGGCGTACTACCGCGCGATCCACGCCGCCCTGCGCGAGGGCGGCCCGAACCCGGTCACCGCCCTGGAGGCGGCGGACGCCCTCACCGTCCTGGAGGCGGCCCGCGAGTCGGCCCGCACCGGCGCGACGGTGGACCTGGTCGGCCGGGTCTGAGCCCGGGGGCAGGCAGGGGCATGCGCGGCCGCCGTCTCTGCCCGCCCGGCGGCGCTACGCCACCGCCTCCCCCGCCCCCTCCTCCGCTGCGGCCATGACCTGCCGCTGCCGTCCGAGCCCGCCGATCTCCACCTCGACGACGTCGCCGGGGCGCAGGTACGGCTTGGGGTCGGGGTGGCCCATGGCGACGCCGGCCGGGGTGCCGGTGGAGACGATGTCGCCGGGGTAGAGCGTCATGAACCGGCTGATGTACGCGACGGCCTCGCCGACCGGGAAGATCTGGTCGGCGGTGGTGCCGTCCTGGCGGAGCACCCCGTTGACGGAGAGCCGCACGGTGAGGGCCTGCGGGTCGGGGATCTCGTCGGCGGTGACCAGCCACGGCCCCAGGGGGCTGAAGGTCTCGCAGTTCTTCCCCTTGTCCCAGGTCCCGCCGCGCTCGATCTGGTACTCCCGCTCGGAGACGTCGTGCGCGATCGTGTACCCGGCGACGTGCGCGAGCCCCTCCTCCGCCGTTTTGAGGTGGCGGGCGGTGCGGCCGATGACGACGCCGAGTTCCGCCTCCCAGTCGGTACGGGTGGAGCCCGGCGGGATCAGCACGGTGTCGTGCGGGCCGACGACGGTGTCCGGCGCCTTGAGGAAGAGGATCGGCTCCTCGGGGATCGCGGCGCCGGTCTCGCGGGCGTGGTCGTGGTAGTTGAGCCCGACGCAGACGATCTTGCCGATGCCGGCCAGCGGCGGGCCGGTGCGCAGCCCCGCCGGGTCCAGCGGCGGCAGTCCGTCGGGGTCGTCGGCGGCCCGGCGCACCTTGGCCAGCGCGGGGTCGGCGGCGAGGAGGGCGGCGTCGAGACCTGGGACGACGCCGGAGAGGTCGCGGAGGATTCCGGCCCGGTCGAGCAGGGCGGGGCGCTCGGCACCCGCCGTTCCGACACGCAGCAGCTTCATGGTCGAACTCCCGTGGTCGCTCGCGGGGCGGACGGCACGGTGGCCGCCCGCCCACGGTGGCGCCCTGAGCGAGTGGTCCGCCCGGCGGTGTGCGGCCGCCGGAGGACCGCCCGATCGTGCCGGAGGACGGGCCCGCCCCGCAAGGGTGCGTTCAACGGGTGGACCAGCGCCCCGCGCCGGGTCAGGCGGCCACGGCGACGCCCGCCGGCTCCTCGCGGTACAGCACGGTCCGCTCGACCGCCGTCCACAGGGTGCTGGTGACCACGTAGAGCGCGGCGGCGAGCGGGACAAAACCGACGGTGAAGAGCGTCATGAACGACATCAGCGGCGCGATCTTGTTCATGGCCCCCATGCCGGGCATGGCCTCCGTGTCCCCGGCGGTCAGGGCGGCACTGGCGGCGAGCTGGCGCTTGGTGCGCCGGTAGTTGTAGACGGCGACGGCCACCACCACGGCGAAGAGCGCCAGGTAGACCTGGCCGTGCGCGCCGAACAACCCGCCGTCGGCCAGCGCGTCCTTCCACCGGTCGCCGAGCGGCGCGGCGAACAGGGAGTGGCCGAGCAGGGTGTTGGGGGCGCCGCCGATCTCGGCGGAGGCGAAGAGGTGGTACATCAGGAAGAAGGCGGGCAGCTGGCACAGGCTCGGCAGGATGCCGGAGAACGGCGACACCTTCTCGGCCGCGTACAGCTCCAGCGTCGCCTTCTGCAGCCGCTCCGGATTCTTCTTGTACTTCTTGCGCAACGCCACGACCTGCGGCTGGAGCCGGGTCCTGGCCTTCTGGCCACGGGCCGCCGCACGGGAGAGCGGCAGCACCAGCAGCCGCACGAAGGCGGTGAACAGGACGATGGCGGCGGCGGTCGAGGCGGTGCCGGCGACCGGTTCGAGGACGTCACCGAGCCCGTCGACGAGGTCGGCGAAGGCGGAGAAGAACGACAAGGGAAACCCTCCCGTGGCGGCGCGCGCACAGGCTGCGCCGGGGGTTGTCAGGCCGGGAACGCGAGCCGGCGAGGCTCGCGGGCAGCGTGACGGGGGCGCACGTCCTCGCCCGGCCCGTCGGCGGAGCCGACCTGGGGGCTTCTGGGGAGAGGGGAGTTACGCGGCCGTCGGGAGGGGCACGCCGGGCGCCCGGGGCCTGCGGCGGCCGGGCCCGTCGGGATCGCGTTGCGGGAGGAAGGCGGTACGCCGGGCGCGGTCCCTGAGCGCGGTCCGCACCCGTGCCACCGGCACCCTGGGCACGGCCCGGGCGGCGACCACCGCGCAGAGCGCGAGCGCGGACCCGGCGGCGGCGGTGGCGGCCACCGCGACGGCGGCGGCGCCGAGCGCGGTCTCGGCGAGGAGGTACTGGGCGACCAGCAGGAGGAACAGCACGCCGAAGAGCCGCACATGCCGCAGCCGGCCGCTCATGGCCGACACCGTCTCCCTCATCCCCGCCTCCTTCCGTGGACCCCCGGGTTCAAGTCCCCGCCACCCTACCGGGGCGGCGGAGGTCACGGGAGGGGCGCCGGGCGTGGAATCGGGCACGCCCGCGCTCTTCGTACGGTGCGCGCCCCCGCGCACGTGGCCCCGCCCACACCCACCCCACCACCCCCTTCCCCCACCGACCCCCGGCAGTACCGTGTCCCGTATGCGCCCCGACACGCCCGCCGAGACCACGCCGCACGCCTCGCACACCGCCGAGGCCGAACGACTCGAACGCGCCGCCGCGCTGTACCCCGAGGACGCCGAACAGCTCCTGCTGCAGGCCGCCGCCCACCACGAGGTGGCGGGCGACCGCGACCGCGCCACCGCCCTCTACGACCGCCTGCTCGCCCTCCCCGCCGAGCAGCCCGTCCTCGTCCGCGCCCTGAAGGCCGCCAACCTCTGGGAGTACGGCCACGACGCCGAGGCCCGCGCCATCGTCGACGGCGTCCGCCTCGCCGCGCCCCGCTCCCCCGAGCCGTGGATCATCGTCGCCGAGGCCCTGGAGGCCCACGACGAGCTGGAGAGCGCCCACTCCGTCTTCACCGACGCCACCGAACTCCTCGTCGGCGACTCCGCCCACCCGCCCCGCGAGGTACGCCCGCTCCTCTTCGGCCGCCACCGCGTCCGCCGCCTGCTCGGCGCCGACCACGACGCCCGCGACGAGCTCGCCGACCGCCTCCATGAAGCCCCGGTCCCCCTCGACGAACTCCACGACCCGAACCGTCTCTGGTCCCTCGGCTCCGACAACCCCGCCGAACTCCGCGCCGAGATCGACCGCCTCCGCGCCGAACTGGGCACCTACCGCGCCGCCCTCTCCCGCCCCTTCCCGGTCGCCGTCCTCCACTGGCCCGAGGACGAACTGGCCCAGCTCCTCGCCGCCCACCCCGCCCTCACCACCGAGTTCCCCTCCCACGAGGCCCACCTGGCCGCCGTCGAATCCTCCCTCCGGGAACTCGCCACCTCCGGCACCCCCCACCTCGGCACCGTCTCCGCCACCCTCCCCTCCTACGAAGCCTTCGCCGCCTCAGAATCCACCACCCCGACCGACCCGTCCCTGCTCCCCCTGTACGCGACAACCCTGGCGGCGAGGGGACGGGCGAAGGCCTGGCCGCCGGCGAACGACGCGGGGTGCTGGTGCGGGAGGGGGCGGGAGTACGGGGTGTGTCATGGGGCGGGGTGACTCCCCCCTGACGACGAGCACGGGAACACCCCGATGAACGGAGCCGAACCGTCCTCGGAGGCGGTCTCCGCCCGCATGCGCCGACAGGCCCGACGCGACACCGCGTGCGAACTCGCCGTGCGCGGCCTCCTGTTCGCGTCGGGCCAGCGCTACCGCCTCCACGTCCCCGTCCCCGGCATGCGCCGCCGCACCATCGACATCGCCTTCCCGGGACAACGCGTCGCCGTCTTCCTCGACGGCTGCTTCTGGCACGGCTGCCCCGAACACGCCACCCACCCGAAGGCCAACGCCGCCTGGTGGCGCGAGAAGCTCGACAAGAACATGGCCCGCGACCGGGAGACCACGGCCCATCTCGTGGAACAGGGGTGGACGGTGCTGAGGTTCTGGGAACATGAGGCGCCGGAGGATGTGGCGGCGCGGATCGTGGAGGTGCGCGAGGAGCAGGGGTGGCCGGGTCCTCCGGCCTCACGGTGACAGCCGGAGAGAGACGAACGGACGGGGCGGGTTCGAAGTGCTGAGGTCACTGGAGCTGTGCGCGGGAGCGGGTGGCCTCTCGTTGGGCCTGGAGGCGGGTGGATTCACCCCCCTCGCCCTGGTCGACAGCAAGCCGGACGCGTGTGCCACCCTGCTGGCGAACCGACCGCACTGGCCGGTCCTGGAGACCGATCTCACCGACTTCCTGCCGAGCGACCGGCCCGACCTCTTCCCGCCGGACACCGACATCGACCTGCTCGCGGCGGGCCTCCCACGCCTGCCGTCCAGCGTCAACGGCCCCGGCAAGGACCCGGAGAACGTGCACTTCCTGCTCCAGGCGGTCGTGTGGCTGGCCCAGGCGACGCTCCCCCGTGCCCTGCTGATCGAGAACGTACCGGGACTCGTGCGGGACCCCGCGTACGCGCCGCTGCGGGCGTGGGTCGAGGATCACCTGCGCGAGGTCGGCTACGGCTACGGCTGGCGGGTGCTCGACGCCCAGGACTTCGGGGTCCCCCAGCGGCGCCCTCACGGGTTCCTCGTCGCCCTGCGCCAGGGCACTGCGCCTTCGTGGCCGTCACCTCGACCGACACCGTGCGCCGACGTGGGATCGGTACTGGCCCCCTCAATGGCCGCCGGCGGCTGGCGGGGGGCCATGGCATGGGCCGCCCGTGCCAATCGGCCCGCGCCCACGCTGGTCGGCGGCTCGGACCGTCGGGGCGGTGCGGATCTGGGACCCACCGGTTCCAAGCGCTCGTGGGAGAAGCTCGGGGTCAACGGTGGGGGCGTGGCCGACGCGGTGCCCGACGTGCACGCGGCCGTCAACCTCCTCCCCAAACTCACCGTGGCCCAAGTGGCACTGCTCCAGGGTTTCCCGCCGGAGTGGCGGATCAGCGGACGCAAGACCTCTTCCTACCGGCAGGTCGGGAATGCCTGCCCACCGCCCCTCGCCGCCGCCGTGGCAGGCTCGATCGCGCGGGACCTCGCGGGAGCCGGGCTCTCCGACCCGTCTAAAATCGCGCCATGAACTCCCGGACCGACCAGCCCTACCGCATCGTGGACCTCTTCGCCGGGTGCGGGGGGTTCAGCCAGGGCTTCCGCGAGTACTCGGAATCGGTGCGCGCCCGTGAGGGTGGCCATGCTTTCGTCCCGGTCGCGGGTGTCGAGATCGATCCCGCCGCCGCTCTGACCTACGTCACCAACTTCACCGAGTGGGCCCACTCCACCGAATCCGCCGATCACCGGTTCCATCTGGGAGACATCACCGACTGGGTCGACGTGGTCCGGGACTCGGGACTCAAGGCGGACGTGATCCTCGGCGGTCCGCCGTGCCAGGGGTTCTCCGGTCTCGGCAAGGAGGACCCCGAAGACCCGCGCAACCAGCTCTGGGAGGAGTACTTCAAGGTCGTCGAGCTGGTCCAGCCGCGGATCTTCATCATCGAGAACGTCGACCGTTTCCGCTCGTCGGAGCAGATCACGGAGCTGACGGCGGCATTCGCGCAGATCGGGTACACCCTGGAGGAGCCCGAGATCCTCAACGCCGCCGACTACGGCGCGGCCCAGGTCCGGCGCCGCACCATCGTCATCGGTGTGCGCGGGGACCAGCACATCGGGTACCCCGGTCCCACGCACACCGGACGCCGCACTGCCGGACAGCACCTGCCGATCGACCAGGCGGCTCCCCCCGCCTGGCGCACCCTGCGTGAATGCCTGCGCCCGGGGCACGCCACGATCCCGAACGCCACGCGCGGAACAGAACTGCCCATGGTGAACGACGAGGGAACGCCGACCGTGAAGATCTCCCGGAAGGTCAGGGAGACCGGTCCGCTGGACAAGGACTTCGTGGCGCGGCTGCGGGAGAGCATCCCCGGGCCGTTCCGTGGCCATGACCTGCACGTCGGTCGCACCCCGACCGAGCTGTCCCTCGCCCGCTACCGGGCGATCCTTCCCGGACAGAACCGTAAGGCGCTCACCGAGCACGACCGCGTACACGCGGACAGGGCCGGGTTCCAACGGCTCTCCACAGACAGCTGGGACCGGCACGTCAACGGCTCGGGGGACGTGATGGGCCGGCTGGAGTGGGACAAGCCGTCCGTGACCATCCGGACGGAGTTCTTCAAGCCGGAGAAGGGGCGCTATCTGCACCCTGAGGCACCACGCCCGCTGAGCCACCTGGAGGCCGCCCGCATCCAGGGCTTCCCGGACGACTTCCGTTGGTGCGGCAGCAAGACGCAGATCGCCCGGCAGATCGGCAACGCCGTCCCCGTGCCGCTGGCCAAGGCCCTCGCGGCGCATGTGCACGACGCGCTGGAGAGGGGGGCGGGCACCTCGCGGCGGCGTCCCGCTCCGCCGTCGACGACGGCTCCCGCGAAGGCTCCGCGCGAGGTCAGGCAGCTCTCGCTGGGAGAGCCCGTCAGCACGTCGTAGCAGCCCCGACCCTCACCCTCGAAACGCCGCCCGATAATTCCGCGGCGTAGTCCCCAGCGCCGCGTGAAAGTGGTGCCGCAGCGAGACATCCGTGCCGAAGCCGCACACGCCGGCGATGTGGTCGATGGTGTGGTCGGTTTCCTCCAGGTACTGGCGGGCGCGGTCGAGGCGGCGTTGGGTGAGCCAGCGTAGGGGGGTCTGGCCGGTTTCCTGGCGGAAGTGGCGGGTGTAGGTGCGGACGCTCATCGTGGCCTGGGCCGCCAGGTCGGCGAGGGTGAGCGGGTCGGCGAGGTGGTCCAGGGCCCAGGCGCGGGAGGCGGCGGTCGAGGCGGTGCCCGGTTCGGGGACGGGGCGGCGGATGTACTGGGCCTGGCCGCCCTCGCGGTGCGGGGGGACCACGGTGCGGCGGGCCACGTCGGCGGCGGTGGCGGCGCCGTGGTCGCGGCGGATGAGGTGGAGGCAGAGGTCGATGCCGGCGGCCTCGCCCGCCGAGGTGAGGACCTCGCCCTCGTCGACGTAGAGGACGTCGGCGTCGACCTCGACGCGGGGGTGGGCGCGGGCGAGGCGGTCGGCGGAGAGCCAGTGGGTGGTGGCCCGGCGGCCGTCGAGGGTGCCGTACGCGGCGAGGACGAAGGCGCCGGTGCAGACGGAGGCGAGGCGGGCGCCGGCGTCGCGGGCGGTGTCGAGGGCGGCGCGGAGGTCTGCGGGGAGGGGCTCGGTGGCGAGGCGTTCGTCCTGCTCGTGCGAGGCGGGGACGAGGACGGTACGGGCCTCGGCGAGGATCTCCGGGCCGTGCGGCGCGTACACGGGGAAGTCGGCGTCGGTGCGGACGGGGCCGGGGCGGGTCGCGCAGGTGCGGACGGTGTAGAGGGGGGTGCCGTCGGTGGCGCGGGCGCTGCCGAACAGCTGGTGGACCAGGCCGAGTTCCATCGGGAGGACGCCGTCGCGGATGAGGACGGCGACGAGGTGCGGGGCGGGCATGGGGTCAGTCCTGTCGTCGGGGCGGCCGGCGGGGGGCGGCTCAGTCGGGGCGGCCTGGCGGGGGGGGGGCGT
>NZ_JOII01000060.1 GCF_000719955.1 Streptomyces albidoflavus | reverse complement strand
TGGTCTGGGGCGTGAGGTGGCGCGTCATCTGGTGTCGGCGCGTGGGGTGCGGCGTCTGTTGCTGGTGTCGCGGCGTGGTCCGGCGGCGGAGGGTGTGGATGCTTTCCGTGAGGAGTTGGCCGGGCTGGGTGCCCACGTGGACGTGGTGGCGTGTGATGTGGCGGACCGTGCTGCCGTGGCGGGGCTGTTGGCGTCGGTGCCGGTGGGGCATCCGTTGACGGCTGTGGTGCATACGGCGGGTGTGCTGGACGACGGTGTGGTGACGGGGTTGTCGCCTGAGCGGTTGTCGGGGGTGTTGCGTCCGAAGGTGGACGCTGCGTGGCACCTGCACGAGTTGACGCGGGACATGGGTCTCGCAGGGTTCGTGATGTTCTCGTCGGTGTCCGGTGTGATGGGCAGTGCGGGGCAGGGCAACTATGCCGCTGCCAATGTGTTCATGGACGCGTTGGCGCAGTACCGCCGGGCCGAGGGTCTGGCCGGGCTCTCCCTGGCCTGGGGTGCCTGGGAGCAGACCAGCGGCATGACCGGCACCCTCACCGACGCGGGCGTGCGGCGCATGTCGGCGTCGGCGGCCCCCGCCCTCACCGTCGAGCAGGGGCTTGCCCTCCTCGACGCCGCCGTCGTCTCCGACGAGCCGCACCTCGTCCCCCTCGGAGCCTCGGGCTCCACCCGGATGCCCGGGGAGGTGCCGCCGCTGCTGCGCAACCTGGTCCGCGGCACCCGGCGCGCCGCCGCGACCGCCGTCGGCGGCGCGGGTACCGCCGACGAACTCACCCGGCGCCTCCTCGACCTGCGCGAGGACGAGCGGCTCCGCTTCGCCGTGAACCTGATCCGGGCCGAGGCCGCCTCGGTCCTCGGCCACTCCTCCGCCCAGGCCATCGACGCCGAACGCGACTTCCACGACCTGGGCTTCGACTCCCTCACCGCCGTCGAACTGCGCAACCGCCTCACCGGCGCCACCGGCCTGCGGCTGCCCGCCACCCTCGTCTTCGACCACCCCACGCCCGGCGTGCTGGCGGAGCACCTGATCGCCGCCCTGCTCGACGAGCAGCGCGCCACCGGCGCCACCGCCCCGACGCCCGTCGCCGCGGCCCTCGCCGAGGACCCCGTCGTCATCGTCGGCATGGCCTGCCGGATGCCCGGCGGAGTCAGCTCTCCCGAGGAGCTGTGGCAGCTCGTCCTCGACGGCCAGGAGGGCATCTCCGCCTTCCCGACCGACCGGGGCTGGGACCTCGACACCCTCCAGCGCGGCGGCGAGAGCGGCCATGGCCGCAGCGCCACCTCCGAAGGCGGATTCCTCTACGACGTCGCCGACTTCGACGCCGGCTTCTTCGGCATCTCTCCGCGCGAGGCGCTGGCGATGGACCCCCAGCAGCGCCTGCTCCTGGAGACCACCTGGGAGGCGTTCGAGCGCGCCGGCATCACCCCCACGGAGGTGCGTGGCAGCCGTACCGGTGTCTTCGTCGGCACCAGTGGCCAGGACTACACCACCCTGGTCATGAACTCCCGTCAGGACGCCGAGGGCCACGCTCCCACCGGCCTTGCCACCAGTGTCATCTCCGGCCGGCTGTCGTACACCTTCGGCCTGGAGGGGCCGGCGGTCACCATTGACACCGCCTGCTCCTCCTCGCTCGTCGCCCTCCACTGGGCCGCGCACGCGCTGCGCTCCGGCGAAGCCGACCTGGCGCTCGCCGGCGGCGTCACCGTCATGTCCACCGCCATGGGGTACGCCGGCTTCACCCGGCAGGGCGGCCTGGCCACCGACGGCCGCTGCAAGGCGTTCGCGGACGCGGCGGACGGCACCGGCTGGTCCGAGGGCGTGGGCATGCTCGTCGTCGAGCGCCTCTCCGACGCCCGCCGCAACGGCCACCCGGTCCTCGCGGTACTGCGCGGCTCCGCCGTCAACCAGGACGGTGCCTCCAACGGCCTGACCGCGCCCAACGGACCCTCGCAGCAGCGGGTCATCCGTCAGGCCCTCGCGAGCGCCGGGCTCTCGACCGACGAGGTCGACGCCGTGGAGGCACACGGCACCGGTACCACCCTGGGTGACCCGATCGAGGCCCAGGCGCTGCTGGCGACGTACGGGCAGGACCGGCCCGCGGACCGGCCGCTGCTGCTCGGCTCCATCAAGTCGAACATCGGCCACGCGCAGGCCGCCGCCGGTGTCGCCGGGGTCATCAAGACCGTCATGGCGATCCGGCACGGCGTCCTGCCCCGCTCGCTCCACATCGACCGGCCCTCCACGCACGTGGACTGGACCGAGGGCGACGTCCGCCTGCTGACCGAGACCACGGAGTGGCCCGAGACCGGCCGTCCACGCCGCGCCGCCGTCTCCTCCTTCGGGATCAGCGGCACCAACGCGCACACCATCATCGAGCAGGCCCCGGAGATCGTGGAGGCCGCGCCGGCCGCCGCGTCCGCCCCGGCTCCGGCGGCCGTGCCCTGGCCCGTCTCCGCGAAGTCCCCGGAGGCGCTCGACGCGCAGCTCGCCCGGATCGCCACCGTCACCGGCGCCACCCCGCTCGACATCGGCCACTCCCTGGCCACCGGCCGCGCCTCCTTCGAGTACCGCGCGGTCCTGCTGGCGGGCACCGGTGCCGAGGACGAGCCGGTGGAGGTGGCGCGGGGCCGTGCCGTGGAGCGCAGGCTCGCGGTGCTCTTCCCGGGCCAGGGTTCCCAGCGGGCCGGAATGGGCCGTGAACTGTACGAGCGTTACCCGGTGTTCGCGAAGGCACTCGACGAGATCACCGCCCTCCTCGACCCGGAGCTGGACCGTCCGCTGCGTGAGGTGCTCTTCGCGGAGGAGGGCTCCGAGACGGCCGCTCTCCTGGACACCACCGGCTACACCCAGCCCGCGCTCTTCGCCGTGGAGGTGGCCTTGCACCGCCTGCTGGAGTCGCAGGGCGTGTCGCCGGAGTACGTGGCCGGTCACTCCGTCGGCGAGATCGCCGCCGCGCACGTGGCCGGGGTCTTCTCCCTGGAGGACGCCTGCCGGCTGGTCGCCGCCCGCGCCCGCCTGATGCAGGAACTGCCCGCCGGCGGCGCCATGGCGGCCGTGCAGGCCACCGAGGCTGAGGTCGCCCCACGGCTGACCGAGGGACTCTCCCTCGCTGCGGTCAACGGCCCGGACTCCGTGGTCGTGTCCGGCCCGGAGAGCGAAGTGACCGCGCTGGCCGCCGAGTTTGTGGCCGAAGGACGCAAGACCCAGCGCCTGCCGGTCAGCCACGCCTTCCACTCCGCGCTCACGGAACCGATGCTCGACGCGTTCCGCGAGGTCGCCCGCTCCCTGGCGTACGCCGAACCGCGTCTCCCCGTCGTCTCCAACGTCACCGGCGCCCTCGCCGCGCCCGGTCAGCTCACCGATCCCGAGTACTGGGTGCGGCACGTCCGCGAGACCGTCCGCTTCGCCGACGGCGTCCGCGCCCTCGCCGAGCGGGGAGCCGACGCCTACCTGGAGGCCGGTCCCGGCGGCGTCCTCACCGCCCTCGCCCGGCAGACCCTGGGCACCGACTCCGAGGCCGTCACCGCGCCCGCGCTGCGCAAGGACCGGGCCGAGGAGCCCGCCCTGCTCACCGCGCTCGCCACGCTCCACGTCACCGGCGTCCCCGTCGACTGGGCCGCCTGCTTCGAGGGCACCGGCGCCCGCCGCGTCGACCTGCCCACCTACGCCTTCCAGCACGAGCGGTACTGGCCCGACACCCGGCACCCCAGTACGGGCGGCGGCTCCTCCGACCCGCTCGACGGCGCCTTCTGGACCGCCGTCGAGAGCGAGGACCTGACCCGTCTCGCCACCGACCTGGCCGTGGACACCGAGGCGCTCGGCGCGGTACTCCCGGCCCTCTCCACCTGGCGGCGCCGGCGCCGGGACCAGGCCATGGTCGACTCCAACCGCCACCACGAGACGTGGAAGCCGCTGTCGCTGCCGGCCGGCGCGCCCGCCCCGGCCGGAACCTGGCTGGCCGTCGTGCCCGCCGCGTACGGCGAGGACCCCTGGATCTCCGCCGTCCTCGACGCCGTCGGCACCGACGTCGTCCGCCTCACCGTGGACACCGTCGAGCGCCACGCGCTCGCCGACCGCCTGCGCGCCCTCTCCGCCGACGGCGCCGCCCTCGCCGGTGTGGTCTCCCTGCTGGCCCTCGCCGACACGCCGGAGGCAGCCGTCACCGGCGACCCGGCGGGAGTGCCCGCCGCCCCGACCGCCGTCCTGTTCCAGGCCCTGCTCGACGCCGGGGTCGACGCCCCCCTGTGGTGCCTGACCCGGGGAGCCGTCGCGGTGGCGGGTTCCGAGGCCGTCACCGCCCCCGCCCAGGCCGCCGTCTGGGGCCTGGGCCGGGTCGCCGCCCTCGAACACCCCGCCGTGTGGGGCGGGCTCGTCGACCTGCCCTCCGCGTGGGACGAACGCGCCGCCCGCCGCTTCGCCGCCGTCCTCGCCGGACACGACGGCGAGGACCAGGTGGCCGTCCGCTCCTCCGCCGCCTTCGCACGCCGGCTCGTCCCGGCACCGGCCGCGGAGCCCGGCGACGGCTGGCAGCCCCGCGGAACCGTCCTCGTCACCGGCGGTACCGGCGGACGCGGCGCCCACGTCGCGCGCTGGCTCGCCGGAGCCGGCGCCGCGCACCTGGTGCTCCTCGGCCGACGCGGTCCCGACGCCCCCGGCGCCGACGCGCTCCGCGCCGAACTGGAGGCGGCCGGTGCCCGCGTCACCCTCGTCGCCTGCGACGCCGCCGACCGGGACGCCCTCGCGGCCGTCCTCGACGGCATCCCCGCCGACACCCCGCTCTCCGCCGTCGTCCACGCCGCCGCAGTCGTCGACGACGGAGTCCTCGACGACCTGACCCCGGAACGGTTCGCCGCTCCGCACCACGCGCGGACCGCGCCCGCCCTCCACCTGGACGAGCTGACCCGCGGCCTGGACCTCGACGTCTTCGCCCTCTGCTCCTCCGTCGCCGGCACCGTCGGCACGGCGGGCCGGGCCAACCTCGCCGCCGCCACCGCCGTACTCGACGCCCTCGCCCGGAGCCGCCGGAGCGAGGGGCTGCCCGCCACCTCGATGGCCTGGGGCGCCTGGATCGGGGACGCCGACGAGGCCGGAGGGGACGACGCCCCCGCCGCCCCGAGGGCAGGAGCCGGGCACCCGGCGGTCCACCCGGATCTGGCCCTGGCCGCACTGCGGCAGGCCGTGACCCGGCCCGAGGCCGCACCCGTCCTGTTCGACCCGCGCCAGCCGCAGGTCCTGGACGGCCTGATCGGCATGCGCGGCAACGCGCTCCTGCGCGACCTGCCCGACGCCCGGCAGGCCCTCGCCGACGCCGAGACCACCCGCGACCGTGCCCGCACGGCCGCCTCCGGGCTCGCCGAGCGGCTGCGCGGCCTTCCCGCCGACGAGCGCACCGACAGCGTCACGGAACTGGTGCGCACCCACGCGGCAGCCGTCCTCGGTCACCCAGGACCGGAGGCCGTCGCCGCCGACCGGAACTTCCGCGACCTGGGCTTCGACTCGCTCACCGCCATCGAGCTGCCCAACCGGATCGCCCTCGCGACCGGCCTGCGCCTGCCCGCCACCACCGTCTACGACTACCCGACCGCCCAGGCCCTCGCCGAACACCTCCTCGCCGAACTGCTGGGCGAGCAGGACACCCCGGGCTCCGGCCGGGCCACCCCGGCGGCACTGGCCGAGGACCCGGTCGTCATCGTCGGCATGGCCTGCCGCCTGCCCGGCGGGGTCCGCTCCCCGCAGGACCTGTGGGCCATGGTCAGCGAGGGCCGCGACGGCATCGAGGCATTCCCCGAGGACCGAGGCTGGGACCTCGCCACGCTGACGACCGGCGGGGCCGACGGCCGGGGCCGCAGCGCCACCCTGCGCGGCGGATTCCTCTCCGGGGCGGCCGACTTCGACGCGGCCTTCTTCGGCATCTCCCCGCGTGAGGCGCTGGCGATGGACCCGCAGCAGCGCCTGCTCCTGGAGACCACCTGGGAGGCGTTCGAACGGTCCGGCATCGACGCCGACGAACTGCGCGGCAGCCGTACCGGTGTCTTCGTCGGCACCAACGGCCAGGACTACTCCACGCTCGTCATGAACTCCCGCGAGGACCTGGAGGGCCACGCCGGCACCGGCCTCGCCGCCAGCGTCGTCTCGGGCCGGCTGGCCTACACGTTCGGCCTGGAGGGGCCGGCGGTCACCGTCGACACCGCCTGCTCCTCCTCACTGGTCGCCCTCCACTGGGCGATGCAGGCGCTGCGCGCGGGTGAGTGCGACCTCGCCGTGGCGGGCGGCATCACCATGATGAGCACCCCGTCCGCCTTCTCCGGCTTCACCCTCCAGAACGGCCTGGCCGTCGACGGCCGCTGCAAGGCGTACGCGGACGCGGCGGACGGCACCGGCTGGTCGGAGGGGGTCGGCCTGATCGTCGTCGAGCGGCTCTCCGACGCCCGCCGCAACGGTCACGAGGTCCTCGCCGTCGTGCGCGGCTCGGCCATCAACCAGGACGGCGCCTCCAACGGCCTCACCGCCCCCAACGGCCCGTCCCAGCAGCGCGTCATCCGCCAGGCGCTGGCCGGCGGCGGACTGACCCCCTCCGACATCGACGCGGTCGAGGGCCACGGCACGGGCACCCCGCTGGGCGACCCGATCGAGGCCCAGGCCCTGCTGGCGACGTACGGGCAGGACCGGCCCGCGGACCGGCCACTGCTGCTCGGCTCCATCAAGTCGAACATCGGCCACACCCAGGCCGCCGCCGGCGTCGCCGGCATCATCAAGACCGTCATGGCGATGCGCCACGGCGTCCTGCCGCGCACCCTCCACGTCGACCGGCCCTCGACCCACGTCGACTGGGAGTCCGGGGCGATACGGCTGCTCACGGAGGAGTCGGCCTGGCCCGACAGCGGCCGGCCCTGGCGGGCGGGCATCTCGTCCTTCGGCATCAGCGGCACCAACGCGCACACCATCATCGAGCAGGCCCCGGCCCCGGCCCCGGAGCCCGCCGAGCCCGGTGCGGCCCTCCTGCCGGGGCCCACGCCCACCGTCGTCCCGTGGCCGGTGTCGGCCAAGTCCGAGGAGGCCCTCGACGGGCAGATCGCGGCCGTCACCGCGCTGGACGGCGCGGCCCCGCTCGACGTCGGCCACTCCCTGGCCACCGGCCGCGCCCGCTTCGACCACCGCGCCGTGCTCCTCGCGCGCCCCGGCACGACGCCGTGGGAGGCCGCCCGGGGCCGGGCCGCGGTGCGCTCGCTCGCCCTGCTCTTCTCCGGCCAGGGATCGCAGCGTGCCGGCATGGGCCGCGAACTGTACGACCGTTTCCCGGTCTTCGCCGAGGCACTGGACGCCGTCCTCGCCCGGCTGGACACCGGCCTGACCCCCTCGCTGCGGGAGGTGCTGTTCGCGGAGGAGGGCTCCGAGACGGCGGCTCTCCTGGACACGACCGGGTACACGCAGCCCGCGCTGTTCGCCGTCGAGGTCGCCCTGTACCGCCTCGTCGAGTCGTGGGGCGTGCGCCCCGGCCACGTCGCGGGCCACTCGGTCGGCGAGATCGCGGCGGCCCACGTGGCGGGAGTCTTCTCGCTGGAGGACGCCTGCCGGCTGGTCGCCGCCCGCGCCCGCCTGATGCAGGAACTGCCCGCGGGCGGGGCGATGGTGGCCGTGCGGGCGACCGAGGCCGAGGTCGTGCCCCGGCTCACCGAGGGCCTGTCCCTGGCGGCCGTGAACGGCCCCGACTCCGTGGTGATCGCCGGCACCGAGGACGAAGCCCTCGCCCTGGCGGAGGAGTTCGCGGCCGAGGGCCGCAAGACGCAGCGCCTGCCGGTCAGCCACGCCTTCCACTCCCCGCTCATGGAGCCGATGCTCGACGCGTTCCGGCAGGTGGCGGAGAGCCTGGAGTACGCGGAGCCGCGTATCCCGGTGGTCTCCGACGTCACCGGCGCCCTCGCCGAACCCGGACAGCTCACCCGGGCCGCGTACTGGGTCGAGCACGTCCGCGCCACCGTCCGCTTCGCCGACGGTGTCCGCGCCCTGGCCGGCGCCGGCGCCAACGCCTTCCTGGAGATCGGACCCGGCGGTGTCCTCACCGCCCTGGCCCAGAGCGTCCTCGAAGCCGACGACCGGGACGAGGCAGTCGTCCTCCCGGCCCTGCGCAAGGACCGCGACGAGGAGACCGCGCTGCTGACCGCGGTCGCCGGGCTCCACGTCAGCGGCGTCCGGGTGGACTGGTCCGCCTGGTTCACCGGCACCGGCGCCCGCCGCACCGAGCTGCCCACCTACGCCTTCCAGCGCGAGCGGTACTGGCCGCGCCCGGCCGCCCTCACCGGCGACATCAGCACGGCCGGCCTCATCTCCGCCGAACACCCCCTGCTCGGCGCGGCCGTCCCGCTCGCCGACTCCGAGGGCGTCCTGTTCACCAGCCAGATCTCCATGCAGGTCCACCCCTGGCTCCTCGACCACCGTGTCGGCGGCACCGTCATCATGCCGGGCACCGGCTACCTGGAGATGGCCATCCGCGCAGCCGACCAGGTCGGCTGCGCCCGCGTCGAGGAACTCGTCCTCGCCGCGCCGATGGTCCTCGACGAGAAGCACCCGGTCTCCGTCCAGGTCGTCGTCGGCGCTCCCGACGACACCGGCACCAGGTCGGTCACCTTCTACTCCCGTCCCTCCGACGCCGTCGACGCGCCGTGGTCCCGGCACGCCGACGGGTTCCTGGCCGTTCAGGAGCGCACCGACTCCTTCGAAGCCCCCGTCTGGCCCCCGGCGGACGCGGTCTCCGTGGAGTTCGACGGCGACTACAGCCGTACCGGGTACGGGCCGTCCTTCCAGGGCCTGCGCCAGGTGTGGCTCCGCGGTGAGGAGGCCTTCGTGGAGGTCGCCCTCCCCGAGGAGGTCGCCGGGGACGCCCAGTACTTCGGCATGCACCCCGCGCTCCTGGACGCCGTCCAGCACGCCAACGGCTACCTCGGGGTGGGCAGCGAGGAGAACCCGCTGCTGCCCTTCGCCTGGAACGGCGTCTCCCTGCACGCCAGGGGCGCCACCACGCTGCGGGTGCGGATCACCCGGCTCGGGGACGAGTCGGTCCGGCTGACCGCCGTCGACGCCGAAGGCGTCCCGGTGCTCTGCGCCGAGTCCCTGGTCCTGCGCGCCCCCACCGTGCCCAGCGCCCCGGTCGCCACCGGTGGCCAGGAGCCGGTCTTCCGCCTGGACTGGACGGCCGCACCCGCGGTCAAGCCCACCGAGGGCCTGACCGCGGCGACCCTCGGCGAGGACGTCTTCGGCGTGGGCACCACCCTGGCCTCCCTCACCGAGCTGACCGGCCCCGACGCCGACCCGTCCGCAGCACCCGACTTCGTCCTCGTCCCGCTCGCCGGTGCCGGTGACGCGGCGGGGGCCGGGGACCCGGACGCCCCCGGCGCCGATGTGCCGGCGGCCGTCCACGCGCTGACCACGCGGACGCTCGACCTGCTCCAGCAGTGGCAGGCCGCCGAGCGGCTCGGCCACTCCCGTCTGGTCTTCGTCACCACGGGAGCGGTCGCCGCGCACGACACCGAGACCGTCCGCGACCTCGCGGCCGGTGCCGCCTGGGGCCTGGTGCGCTCCGCCCAGTCCGAGAACCCGGACCGCTTCGTCCTGCTGGACCTCGACGGAGCGGACGCCCCGGACACCCTGCGCGCGCTCCTGCCCGACCTGCCGGGGCTGCTGGGCAGCGGCGACGCCCAGTTCGCCGTCCGCGAGGGCACCGCGCTGGTCGGCCGGCTCGAACGGCTCACCACGGCACCCGGCCTCCTCGCCCCCACCGGCACCCCGTGGCGCCTGGACACCACCGGCAAGGGCAGCCTGGACAACCTGGTCCTCGCCCCGTGCCCGGAGGTCCTCCAGCCCCTCGGCGCCCACGAGGTCCGCATCGACGTCGAGGCGGCCGGTCTCAACTTCCGCGACGTGCTGAACGCGCTCGGCATGTACCCGGGCGAGTCCGGCCCCATGGGCACCGAGGCCGCCGGCGTGGTCACCGCCGTCGGCGAGGCCGTCACCGGCCTCGCCCCCGGCGACCGCGTCCTCGGCACCGTGCCCGGCGGATTCGGCCCCGTCGTCGTCGCCGACCAGCACTACGTCACCCAGGTCCCCGAAGGCTGGACCATGCGGGACGCGGCCTCGGTGCCGCTGGTCTTCCTCACCGCCCTGTACGCCTTCCGTGACCTGGCCTCGGTTCAGGCGGGGGAGCGGGTGCTGATCCACGCCGGTGCGGGTGGTGTCGGTATGGCGGCGATCCAGCTCGCGCGGCACGTGGGCGCCGAGGTCTTCGCCACGGCGAGCGAGCCCAAGTGGGAGACGCTGCGGGGTCTGGGGCTCGACGACGCTCACATCGCGTCCTCGCGTGACCTGGGTTTCGAGGAGAAGTTCCGGGAGGTGACCGGTGGCGCGGGCATGGACGTGGTCCTGAATGCGCTGGCGGGTGACTTTGTGGACGCGTCGTTGCGGATCACGGCTCCCGGTGGCCGGTTCCTGGAGATGGGCAAGACCGACATCCGCGACCCACAGACCACGGGCGAGGTCCGCTACCAGGCCTTCGACCTCGGCGAGGCCGGACCGGAGCGGAACAAGGCCCTCCTCGGCGAACTCCTCGACCTCTTCGCCGAGGGCGCGCTGCGGCCGCTCCCGGTGCGCACCTGGGACGTCCGGCGGGCCCGCGAGGCGTTCCGCTTCATGAGCCAGGCCAAGCACACCGGCAAGATCGTGCTGACCATGCCGCCCCGCTGGAACCCCGAGGGGACCGTCCTCATCACCGGCGGCACCGGCGCGCTCGGCGGCCACCTCGCCCGCCGCTTCGCCCGGGCCGGCATGCGCCACCTGCTGCTGACCAGCCGGCGCGGCGCGGACGCCCCCGGCGCCGCCGAACTCGCCGCCGAGCTGCGGGAACTGGGCGCCGAGGTCACCGTCGCCGCCTGCGACACCGCCGACCGCGAGGCCACGGCCGCGCTCCTCGACGCGGTCCCGGCCGCACACCCGCTCACCGCCGTCGTGCACACCGCGGGCATCCTCGACGACGGGGTGATCGCCTCCCTCACG
The DNA here is from genome assembly GCF_000719955.1 of Streptomyces albidoflavus. Classification (GTDB taxonomy): domain Bacteria; phylum Actinomycetota; class Actinomycetes; order Streptomycetales; family Streptomycetaceae; genus Streptomyces; species Streptomyces albidoflavus. The sequence goes on along the minus strand of NZ_JOII01000060.1, from coordinate 2,818 downwards.
CCCGAACGCCTCGCCGCCGTCCTGCGGCCCAAGGTGGACGCCGCCTGGCACCTGCACGAGCTGACCCGCGACCTCGACCTCGCCGCCTTCCTGCCCTTCTCGTCCGTCGCGGGCGTCATGGGCAGCCCCGGCCAGGGCAACTACGCCGCGGCCAACTCCTTCCTGGACGCCCTCACCCGGCACCGGCGCCACCTCGGCCTGGCCGGCACCTCGCTGGCCTGGGGCCCCTGGGCCCACGACGGCGGCATGACCAGCACCCTGTCCGACACGGACATGCGCCGCATGCAGTCCGGCGGACTCCCGCCGCTCGCCGTCGACCAGGGTCTGGAACTGTTCGACATCGCCCGGGGCTCGGACGAGTCCTTCCTCGTCCTGGTCGGTCTCGCCGCCGGAGCGATGAGGGGCGCGGCGCCGGAGGACCTGCCCCCGCTGTTCCGCTCCATGGTCCGCAGCGGCCGCCGTACCGCCGCCTCCACGGACGCGGCCGGCGCTTCCGCCGCGCTCGGCGCCAAGCTCGCCGGGCTCGGTGCCGCCGAGCGCGTCCGGTACGTCACCGACCTGGTCCGCGAACAGGCCGCCCGGGTCCTGGGCCACGCCTCACCGAAGTCCGTCGACGTCAGCCAGGAGTTCCGCGAGCTGGGCGTCGACTCGCTGACGGCGCTGGAACTCCGTAACCACCTGGCGACCGCGACCGGGCTGCGGCTGCCCGCCACGCTGGTCTTCGACTACCCGACCCCCACCGCGCTCGCCGAACACTTCGTCGCCGAGCTGGCCGGTGACGACGCCGTCCCGCAGGGACCGTCGCTCCTCGCCGAACTCGACCGCTTCGAGACGCTGCTGTCGGCCGGGGACCCGGACGAGATCACCCGCGCGGGCCTCGCCCTGCGACTGGGCCAGATGCTCGACCAGGTGCGCGGCAACGCCCCCGAGCAGGCCGGTTCCTCCGTCGACGACGACTTCGAGTCGGCCAGCACCGACGAGGTCTTCGCCTTCATCGACAACGAGCTCGGCCGCCTGGGCGACCTCTGAGACGAGCTTGATCCACCACAGGAAGGTTCCCCACGTCATGCCCGATGACAAGAAGCTCGTCGACTACCTCAAGTGGGTCACGGCCGATCTGCACAAGACCCGTCGGCGGCTGGAGGAGGCGGAGGCCCACCGCCGCGAACCCATCGCGGTCGTCGGCATGGCCTGCCGGCTGCCCGGAGGCGTCGCGACCCCCGAGGAGTACTGGCGGCTCCTGGAGGAGGGCCGTGACGGTATCGCGCCCTTCCCCGCCGACCGGGGCTGGGACCTCGACGCCCTGAACGGCGAAGGCGCCGGCAGCAGCGCGGCGGGCGAGGGCGGCTTCGTCGACGCCGCCGCCTTCGACGCGGGCTTCTTCGGGATCTCGCCCCGCGAGGCGGTCGCCATGGACCCGCAGCAGCGAATCCTGCTGGAGACCACCTGGGAGGCGGTGGAGAGGGCGGGCATCGACCCGGTCTCCCTGCGCGGCAGCCGCACCGGCGTCTACGTCGGCACGGCCGGCGTCGACTACGTCGGCGTCGTCATGAACTCCCGGGAGGACGCCGAGGGCCACGCCACCACCGGCCTCACCGCCAGCGTGGTCTCCGGCCGCCTGTCGTACGCCTTCGACCTCGCCGGGCCCGCCGTCACCGTCGACACCGCCTGCTCCGCCTCGCTGGTCGCCATCCACCTGGCGGCCCAGGCCCTGCGCAACGGCGAGTGCGGCCTCGCCCTGGCGGGCGGCGTCACCGTGATGTCCACCCCGATGGGCTTCTCGGGCTTCACCCGCCAGGGTGGCATCTCCACCAGCGGCCGCTGCAAGGCGTTCGCCGACTCCGCCGACGGGACCGGCTGGGCCGAGGGCGCCGGCGTCCTCGTCCTGGAACGGCTCTCCGACGCCCGCCGCAACGGCCACCAGGTACTGGCCGTGGTGCGCGGCTCGGCCGTCAACCAGGACGGTGCCTCCAACGGCCTGACCGCCCCCAACGGCCCGTCCCAGCAGCGCGTCATCCGCCAGGCCCTGGCGGGCGCCGGACTCTCCGCCGCCGACGTGGACGCCGTGGAGGCACACGGGACGGGCACCCCGCTGGGCGACCCGATCGAGGCGCAGGCGCTGCTGGCGACGTACGGGCAGGACCGGCCCGAGGACCGGCCGTTGCTGCTCGGCTCGGTGAAGTCGAACATCGGGCACTCCCAGGCCGCCGCCGGTGTCGCGGGCGTCATCAAGACCGTACTCGCCATCCAGCACGGCGTCCTTCCCCGCTCCCTCCACATCGACGAGGCCTCCAGCCACGTCGACTGGGGCGCGGGCAACGTCCGCCTGCTCACCGAGAACACCGCCTGGCCCGAGACCGGCCGCCCCCGCCGTGCCGGGGTCTCCTCCTTCGGCATCAGCGGCACCAACGCCCACGTCGTGATCGAGCAGGCGCCCGAGCCCGAGGAGCCCGCGACGCCCGAGGACGGGACGCCCACCGCCAGGCCCACCCTCGTCCCCTGGCCGGTGTCCGCGAAGACCCGCGAGGCGCTCGACGCGCAGCTCGCCCGCGTCACCTCGGTCACCGGCGCCGCGCCGCTCGACATCGGTCACTCGCTGGCCACCGGACGCTCCACCTTCGAACACCGTGCGGTGCTCCTCGCGGGCCCCGAGGGCGAACCGGCCGAGGCCGCGCGGGGACGGGCCACCGAGCGCACACTCGCTCTCCTCTTCTCGGGTCAGGGTTCGCAGCGTGCGGGGATGGGCCGGGAGTTGTACGAGCGTTTCCCGGTGTTCGCGGAGGCGCTGGACGCGGTGGTGGCCCGTCTGGACACGGGG
>NZ_JOII01000059.1 GCF_000719955.1 Streptomyces albidoflavus | reverse complement strand
GGATGTGGTGCAGCCGGTGTTGTGGGCGGTGATGGTGTCGTTGGCGGAGGTGTGGCGGGCTCAGGGTGTGGAGCCGGGTGCGGTGATCGGTCATTCGCAGGGGGAGATCGCGGCTGCGGTGGTGGCGGGTGGTCTGTCGTTGGAGGACGGGGCGCGTGTGGTGGCGTTGCGGTCGCGTGCGTTGCGTGCGTTGTCGGGTCTGGGCGGCATGGTGTCGGTCGCAAGGAACGTGGACGAGGTTCGTGGTCTGCTGGCGGGCTGGGAGGGGCGGATCGGTGTGGCGGCGGTGAACGGGCCGTCGTCGGTGGTGGTGTCGGGTGATGCGGGGGCGTTGGACGAGTTCGTGGCCGTGTGTGACGCGTCGGGTGTGCGGGCGCGTCGGGTGGCGGTGGACTACGCGTCGCACTCCGTGCATGTGGAGCGGATCGAGGAGGAGCTTGCCGGGCTTCTGGCGCCGGTGGCGCCGCGTTCGTGTGATGTGCCGTTCTACTCGACGTTGTCGGGTGGAGTGATCGACACCGCTGGTCTGGACGCCGGGTACTGGTACCGGAATCTGCGGGGGACGGTGGAGTTCGAGGCGGGGACGCGTGCGTTGCTGGCCGACGGGTTCCGGGTGTTCGTGGAGGTGAGTGCGCATCCGGTGGTGGCGACCGGGGTGCAGGAGACCATCGAGGACGCGGGCGTGCAGGCCGGCGTTGTCGGCACACTGCGGCGTGACGAGGGTGGTCTGGAGCGGTTCGCGCTGTCGCTGGGTGAGGCGTGGGCGCTGGGCGCCGAGGTGGACTGGGAGACGCATTACGCGGGCACCCGGCCCCGTCACGTCGACCTCCCCACGTATGCCTTCCAGCGGCAGCACTACTGGCCGCGTTTCGCCGAGCTGGGCGGTGACGTCAGCTCGGCCGGCCTCGACTCGCCCGACCACCCCCTGCTCGGTGCCTCCGTCGAACTCGCGGGCGGCGACGGCCTGGTGGCCACGGCACGGTGGTCGCTGCGTACCCACCCCTGGCTCGCGGACCACGCGGTGTCCGGCACCGTGATCGTCCCCGGAACCGCGCTCGTGGAGTCCGTGATCCGGGCCGGAGACGTCCTCGGCTGCGGCCGGATCGAGGAACTGGCCCTCCAGGCCCCCGTGGTCCTCCAGGACCGCGGCGAGGCACAGGTCCAGATCGGCGTCGGCGAACCCGACGCCTCCGGCCGCCGTCCCGTCACCGTCCACACCCGCACCACCGGCCCCGACGGCGCCACCGAGGACCTCTGGACGCTCCGCGCCCAGGGCACCCTCACCGAGCCCGGCGCCCCCGCCGTCGACCGGCCCGAGGAGTTCACCGCCTGGCCGCCCCCCGGCGCCACCGCCGTCGCCGCCGAGGGCTTCTACGAGCTGCTCGTCGGCCGTGGCTACGAGTTCGGGCCCGTCTTCCAGGGCGTACGCGCCACCTGGAGCCGCGGAGAGGACCTCTACGCCGAGGTCGTCCTGCCCGAGCAGGTCCGCGGTGACGCCGGACGGTTCGGCATCCACCCCGCGCTCCTCGACGCCGCCCTGCACGCCGCCCACCTCGCCCCCGGCAGCGCCGGGCGCACGGTCGTCCCGTTCACCTGGAGCGGGGTCTGCCTGCACGCCGCCGGAGCGACCGCACTGCGCGTCCGCGTCTCCCCGGCAGGGCAGGACGCCATCTCCGTCCAGCTCACCGACCCGACCGGCGCCCCCGTCGCCACCATCGACGCCCTGGCCGTACGCGAGATCGCGCCGGACACCCTCGATCCGTCCGCCCGCGCCGCCCGCGACTGGCTGTTCCGCCTCGACTGGACACCGGTCACGCCGCCCGCCGCCGTCCCGGCCGCCACCGGCTGGGCCGTCCTCGGCACCCCGGCCGACCCGGTCACCGCACCCGACGGCAGCGGAACCACACTGCCCGCCTTCGCCACCCCCGGCGCACTGGCCGAGCACACCGAGGCCACCGGTCACCGGCCGGACGCCGTCCTGCTGTTCGCCGGGGCCGCCGCGTCGGGCACGGCCGCCGCGCCCGACGCCGAGCCGGGCGTCCCGGACGCCGTCCTCGACGACGTGCTCGCCACCGTCCAGAGCTGGCTCGCCGACGAGACCACCGAGGGCGTTCCGCTGGTCGTCGTCACCCGCGGCGCCGTCCCCACCGGCCCCGCCGACCCCGCCCACGACCTGCCCGGCGCCGCCGTCTGGGGCCTGGTGCGGTCCGCCCAGTCCCAGCACCCGGGCCGCCTCGTCCTGGCGGACCTCGACGTCCACGACGACTCCTGGCTCGCCCTGCCGGCCGCACTCGCCGCCGGTGAGCCGCAACTCGCCCTCCGCCAGGGCGCCGCGTACGCGCCGCGCCTGGTCCGGCCCCGTACCTCCGACGCCCTCACCGTGCCCGAGGGGACCGGGAACTGGCGCCTCGACATCCTCGAGAAGGGATCCGTCGACCGGCTGGACCTCGTCGCCGCCCCCGGGGCGGCCGAGGAGCCCGCCGCCGGCGAGGTGGTGATCGAGGTACGTGCCGCCGGACTGAACTTCCGCGACGTCCTCAACACCCTCGGCATGTACCCCGGCCCCGCCGTGCTCCTCGGCGCCGAGGCGGCCGGTGTGGTCACCGCCGTCGGCGAGGGAGTCACCGGCTTCGCCCCGGGCGACCGCGTCATGGGCCTGGTCTCCGGCGGCTTCGCCCCCCGCGCCGTCGCCGACGCCCGCATGCTCGCCCCCGTACCCGACGGCTGGACCTGGGCGCAGGCCGCCTCCGTCCCCGTCGCCTTCCTCACCGCCTACTACGGACTGCGCGACCTCGCCCACCTCGACTCCGGCGAGTCCGTCCTCGTCCACGCCGCCGCCGGCGGTGTCGGCATGGCCGCCGCCCAGCTCGCCCGCCACTGGGGCGCCGAGGTCTACGGCACCGCCGGCGACCACAAGCGCACCCTGCTGCGCGCCGACGGCTGGGACGACGCCCACCTCGCCTCCTCCCGCACCCTCGCCTTCGAGGACCGCTTCCGCGCCACCAGCGGCGGCCGTGGCGTCGACGTCGTCCTCAACTCCCTGGCCGGCGACTACATCGACGCCTCCCTGCGGCTGCTCGCCCCCGGCGGACGCCTCGTCGACATGGGCAAGACCGATGTCCGCGATCCCGGGCAGGTCCTCCGCGACCACCCCGCCGCCGCCCTCTACCAGGCGTACGAACTGCGTGAGGCCGGTGAGGACCGCATCCAGGAGATGTTCCGCGACCTGTCGGAACTCTTCGCCTCCGGAGCCCTGCGGCCCCTGCCCACCGTCACCTGGGACGTGCGGCACGCCCGCGAAGCCTTCCGCCACATGGCCCAGGCCAAGCACTACGGCAAGATCGTGCTCACCCTGCCGCGCGCCTGGGACCCCGAGGGCACCGTCCTGGTCACCGGCGGCGCCGGTGTCCTCGGCGGCATCCTCGCCCGCCACCTCGTCACCCGCCACGGCATGCGCCACCTCGTCCTCACCGGCCGCCGGGGCCCCGACACCCCCGGCGCCGGGGAACTCGCCGCCGAGCTGCGGGAGCTGGGCGCCGAGGTCACCCTCGCCGCCTGCGACGCGGCCGACGCCGACGCCCTCGCCGCGGTGCTCGCCGCCGTCCCCGCCGAGCACCCGCTGACCGCCGTCGTCCACGCCGCGGGCGTCCTCGACGACGGCGTCCTCGAATCCCTCACCCCCGACCGGCTGCGCACCGTCCTCGCCCCGAAGGCCGACGCCGCCCGCCACCTGCACCGCCTCACCCGCGACCTCGACCTCGCGGACCTGGTGCTGTTCTCCGCGGGCGCCGGCGTCTTCGGCAACGCCGGACAGGCCAACTACGCCGCCGCCAACACCTACCTCGACGCCCTCGCCCACCGGCGCCGGGCCGACGGCCTGCCCACCACCTCCCTCTCCTGGGGCCTGTGGGCCGACACCAGCGCCCTGACCGGACAGCTCGACGACACCGACCTCGCCCGGGTGCGCCGCTCCGGCGTCCTGCCGCTCTCCGCCGCCGACGGCATGGTCCTCTTCGACGCCGCCCTCGCCGAGCAGCGCCCCCACCTGGTGCCGGTCCGCCTGGAGACCGGACAGCTGCGCGCCTCCGGCGACGAGGTCCCGCCCCTGCTGCGCGCCCTGTACCGGGGCCCGGTCCGGCGCACCGCCGAGGCCGGCGCCGCCGCCGGTACCGACGGCCTGCGCGCCCGCCTGGCCGGCCGTTCCGCCGAGGACCGGCTCAGCACCCTGCGCGACCTGGTCGGTGCCCACGCGGCCGCCGTCCTCGGCCACGACGACACCGAGCCGTTCCACGCCGGCCGCGCCTTCCGCGACCTCGGCTTCGACTCGCTGACCGCCGTCGAACTGCGCAACCGCCTCAGCGCCGCCACCGGTCTGCGGCTGCCCGCCACCCTCGTCTTCGACCACCCGACCGTCGCCGCCCTCGCCGCCCACCTCGACGGTGAACTCTCCGACGGCACCCCGGCGGCGCTCCCCGCCGCGCCCGCACCCGCTCCCGCCGCGCCCGGCGACGACGACCCCTTCGCCATCGTCGGCATGGCCTGCCGCCTCCCCGGCGACATCCACTCGCCCGAGGACCTGTGGCGGCTGCTGGCCGACGGCGCCGACGCCGTCGCGCCCTTCCCCGACGACCGCGGCTGGGACCTCGCCCGCCTCTACGACTCCGTCCCCGAGGGCCAGGGCAGCTCCCGCACCCGCGAGGGCGGCTTCCTCCACGACGCCGCCGACTTCGACGCCGACTTCTTCGGCATCTCCCCCCGCGAGGCGCTCGCCATGGACCCGCAGCAGCGCCTCCTCCTGGAGACGGCCTGGGAGACCTTCGAACGCGCCGGCATCGACCCCCGCTCGGTACGCGGCAGCCGCACCGGCGTCTTCGCCGGCCTCTCCTCCAGCGACTACCTCAAGCGCGTCACCCACGTCCCCGACGAGATCGCCGGATACGTCAACAACGGCAACGCCAACAGCATCGTCTCCGGCCGCGTCTCCTACACCCTCGGCCTGGAGGGCCCGGCCGTCACCGTCGACACCGCCTGCTCCTCCTCCCTCGTCGCGCTGCACATGGCGCTGCAGGCCCTGCGACGCGGCGAATGCACCATGGCCCTGGCGGGCGGCGTCACCGTCATGTCCTCGCCCGAGATCATCGTGGACTTCTCCCGGCAGCGCGGCCTCGCCGCCGACGGCCGCTGCAAGCCCTTCGCCGAGGCCGCCGACGGCACCGGCTTCTCCGAGGGCGTCGGCCTGATCCTCGTCGAGCGGCTCTCCGACGCCCGCCGCAACGGCCACCAGGTCCTCGCCGTGGTCCGGGGCTCCGCCGTCAACCAGGACGGTGCCAGCAACGGCCTCAGCGCCCCCAACGGCCCCGCCCAGCAGCGGGTGATCCGCCAGGCCCTCGCCGACGCGGGTGTCGGCGCCGCCGAGGTCGACGCCGTCGAGGCGCACGGCACGGGGACCCGCCTCGGCGACCCGATCGAGGCCCAGGCCCTCCTCGCCACGTACGGCCGCGACCGGGACGGCGGCCACCCGCTGTTCCTCGGCTCCGTCAAGTCCAACCTCGGCCACACCCAGGCCGCGGCCGGTGTCGCCGGGGTGATGAAGATGGTGCTGGCCCTGCGCCACCGCCTGCTCCCCGAGAGCCTGCACATCGACGCGCCGACCCCGCACGTCGACTGGGCGGACTCGGGCGTGCGCCTGCTGACCGAGGCCACCGCGTGGCCCGAGCCCTCCGCCTCCCGCCCGCGCCGCGCCGCCGTCTCCTCCTTCGGCATCAGCGGCACCAACGCCCACGTCATCCTGGAGGAGGCCCCCGCCGTCCCCGGCCCGGACGGCGGCGAGCCGGAGCCCACCGGCGCCGACGCGACGGAGACCCGCCCCATGCCCCTGCCGTGGGTGCTGTCCGCCCGCAGCGAGGCCGCCCTGCGCGGCCAGGCCAAGGCCCTCCTCACCCACCTCGACGCCCACCCCGGGACCGACCCCGCCGACATCGCCCACACCCTGGTCACGCGCCGCGCCCAGCTGGAGAAGCGGGCCGTCGTCGTCGGGAGCGCCACCGGCGACTTCCGCGCCGGCCTCGCCGCCCTCGCCGAGGGCAGCCCCGCCGCCCACGTGGTGACCGGCGGCCGGGGAGCCGGACGCGACCGCCGGACCGTCCTCGTCTTCCCCGGACAGGGCTCCCAGTGGGCCGGCATGGGCGCCGAACTCCTCGACGCCAGCCCCGCCTTCGCCGACCGCGTCGCCGCCTGCGAGGAGGCGCTCGCCCCGTACGTCGACTGGTCCCTGACCGCCGTCCTGCGCCAGGAGGAGGGTGCCCCCGCCCTCGACCGCGTCGACGTCGTCCAGCCCGTCACCTGGGCCGTGATGGTCGCCCTCGCCGAGGTGTGGCGCGCCCACGGCCTGCGTCCGGCCGCCGTCCTCGGCCACTCCCAGGGCGAGATCGCCGCGGCCGCCGTCGCCGGGGCCCTCTCCCTCGCCGACGCCGCCAGGATCGTCGCGGTCCGCAGCCGGGCCATCGCCCGCGAACTCTCCGGACACGGCGGCATGGTGGCCGTCACCGCCCCGCACGACGAGGTGACCGCCCTCCTCGCCGATCTGCCCGGCGTCTGCGTCGCCGCCGTCAACGGCCCCTCCTCCGTCGTGGTCTCCGGCGACACCGGCGGCCTCGACACCCTCCTCGCCGCCTGCGAGGAACAGGGCGTCCGCGCCCGCCGCGTCCCCGTCGACTACGCCTCCCACTCGGCCCACGTCGACCGGCTCGCCGAGAGCCTGCCCGCCGCCCTCGACGGCATCGAGCCCCGCGACGGCGACATCCCCTTCTTCTCCACCGTCACCGCGGACTGGCACCCCGGCACCGGACTCGGCGCCGCCTACTGGCACCGCAACCTGCGCGGCACCGTCCGCCTGGAGGAGTCCCTGCGGGCCCTCGTCGAGCAGGGCCACGACGTCTTCGTCGAGTGCGGCCCGCACCCGGTGCTCACCGTCGGCATCGAGGACACCGTCGCCGCCCTCGGGGCCGACGCGGTGGCCCTCGGCTCGCTGCGCCGCGACGACGGCGGCCCCGCCCGTGTCCTGACCGCCCTCGCCGCCGCCCACGTCGAAGGCGTCCCCGTCGACTGGCGCCCCGCCGTGTCCCACGGCACCGCCGTCGACCTGCCGACCTACGCCTTCCAGCGCCGGCGGTACTGGCTGGACGCCGGCACCCCCCAGGGCGACCCGGCCGGCCTCGACACCGTCGTCCGCCTGGCCGACGGCGGAGCCGTCCTCAGCGGTTCCCTGTCCCTCACCACCCAGCCCTGGCTGGACGCCCACCGGACCCACGGCGCCGCCGTCGTCCCCACCACCGCCCTGCTGGACTGGGCGGTCCGGGCCGGCGACGAGACCGGCCTGCCCGTGGTCGCCACACTCGACGAGCACAGCCCGCTCGTCGTGCCCGAGGAGGGGCACGTCGAGATCCAGCTCACCGTCTCCGCCGCCGACACCGACTCCCGGCCGTTCTCCGTCCACTCAAGGCTCCACGCCGCCGACGCCGGTGAGCCCGCCACCCCCTGGACGCGGAACGCGACCGGCGCCCTCACCGACCGGCCCACCACCACCCCGCAGGCTTCCGGAACCTGGCCGCCCGCCGACGCCGTCGCGGGCGACCCCGCCCCCGTGCGCGCCCTCGCCGAGGACCGCGGCCTCGACCTCGCCGCGCCCTTCGACACGGTGCGCTCCCTGTGGCGCGCCGGCACCGACGTCCTCGCCGAGGTCGCACTTCCCGACACCGCACACGCCGACGCGGCGCGCTTCCGCCTCCACCCGGCGCTCCTGCAGACCCCGCTCGCCCTCGCCGCGACCACCGAGGAGGCCACCGCACCGGTCCTGCCCGCCGCCTGGCGGGACGTCACCGTGCACGCCACCGGCGCCAGCAGGCTCCGCGTACGCCTCACCCCGGGGGACGACGCCACCTGGAGCGTCGAAGCCCGCGACGCCGCAGGCGACCTCGTCCTCACCGGCACCGCCGTGACCCGTCCGGCCGGCCCCGACCGGCTCCCCGCCACCGCCGGCCCCGACGCCCCGCACCGGGTCGCCTGGCTCCCGTGGACCGACACAACCTCCTCCGCCACCCCCGAACCACACGGTCCGTGGGCCGTCATCGGTGCCCCCGGACGGCTCACCGCCGCCCTCGAACGCAGCGGCGCCACCGTCCAGCGCCACCCCGACCTGGCCGCCCTCACCACCGCCCTCGACAACGACGAGGCCGCACCTCCCGCCCTGGTCGTCGCCTTCCACGGCCACGACAGCGGCGAGGACCCGACGAGGGCCGCGCACACCTCCGCGTCCCGTGCCCTGGAGCTGTCCACCGCCTGGCTCCGGGAGCCGCGCCTGGCCGGCGCCCGGCTCCTCCTGGTCACCGAGGGCGCCGTCGCCACCGGCCCGGACGACACCGTCCCCGGCCTCGCCGACGCCACCGCCTGGGGCCTGCTCCGCTCCGCCCAGACCGAGCACCCCGGACGCTTCCTCCTGGCCGACCTCGACCCCGCCCCCGGCGACACCGGAGAGGACAGCGCCGCCGACACCCTGATCGCCGCCGCCGAGGCGGCCGCGCGCACCGGCGAGCACCAGTTCGCCGTACGGGCCGGCACCGTCACCGTGCCGCGCCTGGTCCCCGCCGGTCACCCGGAGGGCGCCCCCGCGCCCGCCGCCACCGCTCCGTGGGGCGAGGGAACCGGCGCCGGCACCGTGCTGATCACGGGCGGAACCGGCACCCTCGGCGCCCTCGTCGCCCGTCACCTCGTCACCCGCCACGGCGTACGCCACCTGCTGCTCACCAGCCGTCGCGGGCCCGGCGCCCCCGGAGCTGCGGCCCTGCGCGAGGAACTCGCCGCGCTCGGCGCCGAGGCAGAGATCGTCGCCTGCGACGTCGCCGAGCGCGAGCAACTGGCCGGCGTCCTCGACGCCGTACCGGCCGAACACCCCCTGACCGCCGTCGTCCACACGGCCGGTGTCCTGGACGACGGCACACTGGACGGCCTCACCGCCGACCGCGTCGCCCACGTCCTGCGGCCCAAGGCCGACGCCGCCTGGCACCTCCACGAGCTCACCCGCGACACCAAACTCACCGCGTTCGTGATGTTCTCCTCCTACGCGGGCGTCGCCGGTGGCCCCGGCCAGGCCAACTACGCGGCCGCCAACGCCTTCCTCGACGCCCTCGCGCAACACCGCCGGGCGAGCGGCCTGCCCGCGCACTCCCTCGCCTGGGGCCTCTGGGAGGACCGCAGCGACCTGACCGGCGCCCTCGACACCACCGGCCTGGCCCGCCTGGAACGCTCCGGCATCCGCCCCCTCACCGCCGGACAGGGGCTCGCCCTCCTCGACGCGAGCACCGCCCTGGACACCGCCCACCTCGTCCCCGTACGGCTCGACACCCGCACCCTGCGCGCCGACGAGGCGCCGCCGCTGCTGCGGGCCCTGGCCCGCCCGGCCGTACGACGCGCCGCCGACTCCGGGCCCGGCGCGGCCACCGGTGCTCCGGCGGACCTCCGTGAGCGGCTGGCCGGACTCAGCGGCCCCCAGCAGCGGGCGCTGCTGCACCGTACGGTCCTCGGTCACCTCGCCGCCGTCCTCGGCCACGCCTCCGCCGCGTCCCTCGACGCGGACCGCGGCTTCCTCGACCTCGGGATGTCCTCGCTGACCGCGGTCGAACTCCGCAACCGGCTCAACGCCGACACCGGGCTCTCCCTGCCCACCACCCTGATCTTCGACCACCCGGACCCGGCTGCCCTCGTACGCCACCTCCAGACCGAACTCGGCACAGCCACCGGCGAGCCCGACCAGGCCGTCTTCGCCGAACTTGCCGCCCTGGAGGCCGCCGTCGGCGGCGCCGCCCTCGACGACCAGGACCGCGCCCGCCTGGCGCAGCGACTCAAGGCCCTCGGGTGGAAGCTCGACGCCACCTCCCAGGGCGCCGACGAGCCCGACGACGACTCCGACCTCGACACCACCACGGACGACGAGATGTTCGACCTCATCGACAACGAACTCGGGCTCGCCTGACGGCGCCTGGCCGCCGGCGCGTCCACGAGCGCGCCGGCGGCCACCGCTCCCGTCCCCCCGCCCCGGCCACCGCGTCCTTCCCGAATTCAGAGGATCCACCCCATGGCAAGCTCCGAAGCCAAGCTCCGCGACTACCTCAAGAAGGTCACCACCGACCTTCGCCGCACCCGGCAGCGGCTGGAGACGGTCGAGGCACGGGAGAGCGAGCCCATCGCCGTCATCGGCATGGCCTGCCGGTTCCCCGGCGGTGTCCGCTCCCCGGAGGACCTGTGGCAGCTGGTCGCCGACGGCACCGACGCCATCGGCCCCCTCCCCGCGGACCGTGGCTGGGACCTGGACGGCCTCTACGACCCGGACCCGGGCACCCCCGGCAAGAGCTACGTCCGTGAGGGCGGCTTCCTCGAAGGCGCGGCCGACTTCGACGCGGACCTGTTCGGCATCGCCCCGCGCGAAGCCCTCGCCATGGACCCCCAGCAGCGCCTGCTCCTGGAAACCGCCTGGGAGGCCGTGGAGCGCGCCCGCATCAGCCCCGCCTCCCTGCGCAACACCGACACCGGCGTCTTCGTCGGCGGCGCCGACACCAACTACGGCTCCCTGGCCCGCACCGCCGAGGAGACCGAGGGCCACAACCTCACCGGCGGCGCCATGAGCGTCCTCTCCGGCCGGATCTCCTACACCCTCGGCCTGGAGGGCCCGGCGGTCACCGTCGACACCGCCTGCTCCTCGTCCCTGGTCGCCCTGCACCTCGCGGTCCGCGCCCTGCGCGCGGGCGAGTGCTCCCTCGCCCTCGCCGGCGGCGTCGCCATGATGCCGACCACCGAACTCTTCACCGAGTTCTCCCGCCAGCGCGGCCTCGCCACCGACGGCCGCTGCAAGCCCTTCGCCGAGGCCGCCGACGGCACCTCCTGGGGCGAAGGCGTCGGCGTGCTGCTCGTCGAGCGGCTCTCCGACGCCCGCCGCAACGGCCACCCCGTCCTCGCCGTCGTCCGCGGCACCGCCGTCAACCAGGACGGTGCCAGCAGCCGCCTCACCGCGCCCAACGGGCCCTCCCAGCGCCGCGTCATCGAGGCCGCGCTCGCCGACGCCCGCCTCGCCGCCGACCAGGTCGACGCCGTCGAGGCACACGGCACCGGCACCACCCTGGGCGACCCCATCGAGGCCCAGGCACTCCTCGCCACCTACGGCCAGAACCGCCCGGAGGACCGCCCGCTGCGGCTGGGCGGCATCAAGTCGAACATCGGCCACGCCCAGGCCGCCGCCGGTGTCGCCGGCGCCATCAAGATGGTCATGGCCATCCGGCACGGCCTGCTGCCCGCCACCCTCCACGTCGACACCCCCACCCCGCACGTCGACTGGACGGCCGGCGCCGTCGAACTCCTCACCGAGGCCGTCGACTGGCCCGACGCCGACCGTCCCCGCCGGGCCGGCGTCTCCGCCTTCGGCATCAGCGGCACCAACGCCCACGTCCTGCTCGAACAGGCCACCCCCGAACCCGCCGGGGCCGAGGACACCCCTCAGGACGCCACCCCCGCCGAACCGGTGACGGCCACCGACCCGGCGGTCACCCCCTGGCTCCTCTCCGCCCGTTCGCAGACCGCGCTACGCGCCCAGGCGGCACGACTCCTGGCCCACCTCACCGACCACACCGGTGCCGAGTCCCCGCGCCCGGCGGACATCGCCCTCTCCCTCGCCACCAGCCGCGCCCCGCTCCCGCACCGCGCGGTCGTCCTCGCCACCGACCCCGGAACCACCGAAGCAGCTCTCACCTCCCTCGCCGCCGACGAACCCCACCCCGCTGTCCTGGAGGACGCCGTCCGCAGCGCCTCCACCGCGTTCCTGTTTTCGGGGCAGGGGTCGCAGCGTCTGGGGATGGGGCGTGGGCTGTACGAGCGTTTCCCGGTGTTCGCGGAGGCGTTCGACGCGGTCTGCGCCGGGCTGGACGAGCACCTGGAGCGCCCGCTGCGTGAGGTGGTCTGGGGCGACGATACGTCGGTGCTGGACGGGACGGCGTACGCGCAGGCGGGGCTCTTCGCCGTTGAGGTGGCGTTGTTCCGGCTGGTCGAGTCGTGGGGTGTGCGGCCGGAGTTCGTTGCCGGTCATTCGATCGGTGAGGTGGCGGCTGCGCATGTGGCGGGTGTGTTCTCGCTGGCGGATGCGTGTGTTCTGGTGGCTGCTCGTGGGCGGCTGATGCAGGCGTTGCCGGAGGGTGGCGCGATGGTGGCTGTGGAGGCGTCCGAGGCGGAGGTGTTGCCGCGTCTGGAGTCTGTCGAGGGTGTGTCGGTCGCTGCGGTCAACGGTCCGTCGTCGGTGGTCGTCTCGGGCGCCGACGACGCGGTCGAGGCGGTGGCGGAGGTGTTCCGTGAGCAGGGGCGTCGGGTCAGCCGTCTGCGGGTGTCGCACGCTTTCCACTCCCCGCTGATGCAGCCGATGCTCGCTGACTTCCGTGAGGCCCTGTCCGGGCTGTCGTACGCGGAGCCTTCGCTGCCGGTCGTCTCGAACGTCTCGGGCCGGATCGCGGAGCCGGGTGAACTGACCACGCCTGACTACTGGGTGCGGCATGTCCGCGAGGCCGTCCGTTTCGACGACGGTGTCCAGGCTCTGGCGGCGGAGGGTGTCGCGCGGTTCGTGGAGCTGGGGCCCGACGGGGTGCTCAGTGGCATGGCGCGGGCCAGCGCCGGTGAGGACGCCGTCCTCGTCCCGCTCCTGCGCAAGGACCGTGACGAGGAGGTCACCGCACTCGCCGCGCTGGGCCGCCTCCACGCCACCGGTGCGCCCGTCGACTGGACCGCCGTCCTCGCCGGGACCGGCGCCCGCCTCGTCGACCTGCCCACGTACGCCTTCCAGCACGAGCACTACTGGCCCGTGCCCGCACCTGCACCCGCCGGGGACGTGGAGTCCGCCGGCCTGCGCGCCGCCGGCCACCCCCTGCTCAGCGCCGCCGTCGAACTCTCCGACTCCGGCGGTCTCCTGCTCACCACCCGGCTGTCCCTGCGCACCCATCCCTGGCTCGGCGAGCACGTCGTCATGGGCAACGCGCTGCTGCCCGGCACGGCCTTCGTGGAGCTCGCGGTCCGCGCCGGCGACGAGGTCGGCTGCGACCGCGTCGAGGAACTGACCCTCGCCGCCCCGCTGGTCCTGCCCGAGCAGGGCGGCGTCCAGCTCCACCTGCACGTGGGCCCCGCCGACGCCGCCGGCCGCCGCGTCCTCGCGGCCCGCTCCCGCGCCGAGGGCGCCGACGACCAGCCCTGGACCGAGCACGCCACCGGTGTCCTCGCTCCCGGGGAGCGCACCGTGGAGTTCGACACCTCGGTGTGGCCCCCCGCCGACGCCGAACCCCTCGACCTCACCGGCCTGTACGAGCGCATGGCCGAGGGCGGCTACCGGTACGGGCCGCTCTTCCAGGGCCTGCGCGCCGCCTGGCGCCGGGGCGACGACGTCTTCGCCGAGGTCGCCCTGCCCGACTCCGCCGAGCGCGACGCCACCGCCTACGGCCTCCACCCGGCGCTCCTCGACGCCTCCCTCCACGTCTCGGCCCTGGGCGGTCTCGCGCACGGGGTGGTCCCGTTCTCCTGGGAAGGGGTGTGCCTGCACGCCACCGGCGCCCGGGAGGTCCGGGTCCGGATGACCCGGACCGGCGACGAGACCGTGACGGTCGCCGTCGCCGACCCCACCGGTGCGCCCGTCGCCAGCGTCGAGAACCTGGTGCTCCGCCGGGTCGCCCCCGACGCCACCGGTGTCGACGCCCTGACCCGCGACGCCCTCTTCCGGGTGGACTGGGTCCGGACCGAGGCACCTGGTGATGCGGCCGACACCGGTCCGGTCGGCGTCCTCGGGGATTCCGACGCGTCCACGGCCCTCGCGGCAGTCCTCCGGGCCGACGGGCTGTCGGACGGCGGGTTCGTGGCCTTCCCCGACCTGGAGGCCCTGGCCGCCGCCGAGGAGGTACCGGCGACGGTGCTGGTCCGGGTGCGTCCCGACGCCGCGACGCGGCCCGACGCGGTGGTGGACGCCGTCCACGCTCTGGCCGCCCGTGGCCTGGAGCTGGTGCGGGAGTGGCTGGCGCAGGAGCGGTTCACCGACTCCCGCCTGGTCTTCGTCACCTCGGACGCCGTCGACGGCGGCGACCTGGCCGACGCGGCCCTCCGGGGCCTGGTGCGCTCCGCCGTCTCCGAGCACCCCGGCCGCTTCGGCCTGATGGAGGTGGGACGCGGCACCGACACCGCGACCGTGCTGGCAGCCGTCGCCACGGGCGAGCCGGAGACCGCCGCACGCGACGGCGAGGTGCTCACTCCGCGACTGGCCCGGATCACCTCCGGCACCACGACGGGCCCGCGCTGGGACAGCCTCGACGGCACCGTGCTGCTGACCGGCGGTACGGGTGGGCTGGGGCGGATCGTCGCCCGGCACCTGGTGGTCGAGCGAGGGGTGCGGGACCTGCTGCTGGTGAGCCGCAGCGGCGCCGCCGCCGACGGCGCCGGGCAACTGGTCGCCGAACTGTCCGAGGCCGGTGCGCACGTGACCGTCGAGGCGTGCGACGTCTCCGACCCCGCCGCCGTCGCGGAGCTGGTCGCCCGCCACCCGGTGCGCGCGGTGGTCCACTCCGCTGGGGTGCTGGACGACGGCACGGTGGAATCACTCACGGCCGAGCGCGTGACCCGCGTGCTGCGCCCGAAGGCGGACGCCGCGTGGAACCTGCACGAGGCCACCCGCGCCCTCGACCTCGAAGCCTTCGTCGTCTTCTCCTCGATGTCCGGCATCCTCGGCGGCCCCGGCCAGGCCAACTACGCGGCCGGCAACACCTTCCTCGACGCCCTGGTACGCCACCGCCGCAGCCTCGGCCTGCCCGCGACCTCGCTCGCCTGGGGCCCGTGGACCCAGGACGCCGGCATGATCGGCACCCTCTCCGGGACCAGCCGGAACCGCGTCGCCCGCGCAGGCATGCCCGAGCTGACCGCCGAGCAGGGAACCGCCCTCTTCGACGCGGCCCTGGCCTCCGATGAGCCGGTCGTCCTCCCTGTCCGCCTCGACCTGGCCGCCCTGCGGGGGCAGGGTGACCTGCACCCGATGATGCTTGGTCTGGTGCGGCGGCGTGGTCGTCGTGCGGCTGCGGGTGGTTCGGTGGCGGCGGCGGGTCTGGTGCAGCGTCTTGGGGCGTTGGGCGTAGATGAGCGTCGTGAGGTGTTGCTGGATCTGGTGCGTGGTCAGGTTGCGGTGGTGTTGGGGCATGCGGGTGTGCAGTCGGTGGATCCGGGGCGTGCGTTT
>NZ_JOII01000058.1 GCF_000719955.1 Streptomyces albidoflavus | reverse complement strand
CGGGGTCAATTGGAGTATGGCGGCCGTGTGTGCAGTTTGCTGCGGGGGCACCCCGGGGTGCCCCCGCAGCAAACTGCACACACGGCCGCCTTGAAGCGACTGACCCCGCACCATGCAGTTTGTGAGGAGGTACCCCGGTGCGGCCCCGCCCGGCACACGCGGGGAACGACCCGCGACCCTCACAGCCCGGCCGGCGCTTGAGGCCAGTCCGTGACCGGCACGGGCAACAACCGGGCACCCCTGAGCGCGGCGCAGCCACACCCCGGCCGGCGATCGAGGCCAGTCAATGACCGCCACGGACAAAGCGCCCGCACACCGGGGCGAAGCCCAGTAAAAGGGCCCAGCCGGGGCCACCCCCAACAGCCCCCGAAGGCACAACAGGGGCCCCCAGGCAAACAAGCGCACCCCCTACCGAACCGGCGGCGCTCGCGCCGCCATGGCACTCTTGGGTACGTGACCGAGATTGACGCAAAGATCGATGCTCTCGTCCCCGAGTGGCTCACCCTCCCCGACATCGCCGAACAGCTCGACGTAGAGGTGACCCGGGTCCGCCAGCTGGTGAAGGACGGCCAGCTCCTGGCCGTCCGCCGGGGCGAGAACCGCGTACTGATGGTTCCCGCCGCCTTCATCGACGGCGACAAGATGGTCAAGGGCCTCAGCGGCCTGCTGACCGTCCTCAGGGACGACGGCTTCGCCGACGACGAGATGCTGGAGTGGCTGTTCACGCCCGACGAGACCCTGCCGGGCACCCCGGCCCAGGCACTGAACGAGAATCGCGGGACAGAGGTGAAGCGCCGCGCCCAGGCGCTCGCCGTCTGACCCAGCCACACGGCGAGCACGGCCCACCCGGGCCCCGCTCGCACCCGGGCGCCGGCCCGGGAGCCCATCCGGATGCGGGCCGCGTCGTGAACGCGGCCCGCACACCGCTGTCAGGGGGGACCCCATGTCCGACACCGCCCGCGCCCGCCTCGCCGACGCCCGCCTCTACCTCTGTGTGGACGCCCGCAAGCGCCAGGGCGACCTCCCGGAGTTCCTGGACGCCGTGCTGGCCGGCGGCGTCGACATCGTCCAGCTCCGCGACAAGTCGCTGGAGGCCGCCGAGGAGCTGGAGCTGCTGGAGCTCTTCGCCGACGCCTGCCGCCGCCACGGCAGGCTGCTGGCCGTCAACGACCGCGCCGACGTGGCCCACGCCGCCAAGGCCGACGTCCTCCACCTGGGTCAGGGCGACCTGCCGGTCCCCGCGGCCCGCGCGGTGATCGGTGGCGCCCCGCTGGTGGGCCGCTCCACGCACAGCGAGGCCGAGGCGGCCGCCGCGGCCGCCCAGCCCGGCGTCGACTACTTCTGCACCGGCCCCTGCTGGCCCACCCCCACGAAGCCGGGCCGCCACGCCCCCGGCCTGGACCTGGTCCGCTACGCCGCGACCCTCACCACCGACCGCCCCTGGTTCGCCATCGGCGGCATCGACGCGGCCAACCTCGACGAGGTGACCGAGGCGGGCGCCCGCCGGGTCGTCGTGGTCCGGGCGCTGACCGAGGCCGACGACCCGAAGGCCGCGGCGGCCGGCTTCGCCCGCCGTCTGCGCGCCCTCTGAGCCGGTCCCGTCCGGGGTGTCCACGCCTGTCCAAGGTGTGGACAAGAATCGGTTGAAGCGGGCGAATCGACCAGCTTCGGCCCGCTCGCCCCCTCGCCCTGGTTAACCTGCCCGTATGGCCCTAGGTACCGCTTCCACCAGGACTGACCACGCCGCGACCGTGCGTGATCTGCTCGCCTCCGGCAAGACCTCGTACTCCTTCGAGTTCTGGGCGCCGAAGACCCCGAAGGGCGAGCGCAATCTGTGGGACGCCCTGCGCCGGGTGGAGGCGGTCGCGCCGAGTTTCGTCTCGGTGACGTACGGGGCGGGCGGCTCGACCCGTTCGGGCACCGTCCGTGCCACCCGGCAGATCGCCGACGACACCACGCTCACCCCGGTCGCCCACCTCACCGCCGTGAACCAGTCGGTCGCCGAGCTGCGCAACATCATCGGCCAGTACGCGGACGCCGGTATCCGCAACATGCTGGCGGTCCGGGGCGACCCGCCCGGCGACCCGATGGGGGAGTGGGTGCGCCACCCCGAGGGCGTGACCTACGCCGCCGAGCTGGTCCGGCTCATCAAGGAGTCCGGCGACTTCTGCGTGGGCGTCGCCGCCTTCCCCGAGCGGCACCCCAGGTCCGCGGACTGGGACACGGACATCCGGCACTTCGTCGACAAGTGCCGTGCCGGTGCCGACTACGCCATCACCCAGATGTTCTTCGATCCGGAGGATTATCTGCGCCTGCGGGACAGGGTGACCGCGGCCGGTTGCGCGACTCCGATCATCCCGGAGATCATGCCCGTCACCAGCCTCCGCCAGATCGAGCGGTTCGCCCAGCTGAGCAACGCGGTCTTCCCCCGGAAGCTGGAGGAGCGCATGCGTGCGTCGGCCGACGACCCGGCGGCGGTACGCTCCATGGGGATCGAGTTCGCCACGGAGTTCTGTGCGAGGCTGCTGGCCGAAGGTGTGCCCGGACTCCACTTCATCACCCTGAACAACTCCACGGCGACACTGGAGATCCACGAGAATCTGGGCCTGCACGACGACAAGGGCTGATCCGCGGCCGCCGGTGAGGGCGACCGCGGGAGAGGGGCGTACATGGGCTGGACGGTCCTCTACATCGCGTTCGGGATAGTGGCGCTGTGGCTCCTCGGTGAGGTACTGCTCCAGTACAAGGCGCGGCTGCGCTGGCGGCTGCTGGCCTTCGCCGGTTTCTCCTGCGTCGTCCTCGGCGTGCTGACCTCGCTCGTGATCGTGATCGCGCTGGGCGCCATCGCCTTCGCGGTCGGGCAGACCTTTGTGACGCTCTCCTTCCGCCGGGGCTTCTCCACCGGCTGGGCGGTCGGCGGCCGGCCCGGCGCCTCGCGCCGCCGCCGCACCCAGGGGGCGACGGAGCAGGACCCGACCCTGGAGGTCTCCGGCCTCCAGGAGGAGACCCCGGACCTGCCGGAGGCCCCCGAGGCCCCGCCGGCCTACGCGACGGTCGAGCCGATGCCCGACGACACCGGCCAGTACGGCGTCTACGACGACGGCCCCGCCAAGCCGGCCACCGACCCCGCCGGCTACGAAACCCCGTACGCCGCCCAGGAGTCGGGATACGCCCCGCAGGACCCGTACGCCGCCGCCCAGTCCGGGTACGACTACGACTACGCCTCCCAGGGGTACGGCTACGACACCGGCCAGGGCCAGTACACCGGCCACGCCGACCCGTACGCCGCCACCGCCGGATACGACCAGGGCGCCCAGAGCGGCTACGGCGACTGGAACGGCCAGCAGGCCCAGGACGCCTACGGCTACCCGCAGGAGACGTACAGCCAGACCGGCTACACCGACACCCCGCCCGGCGGCGTCTGGGTCCCCCAGCAGCGCGAGGGGGAGAGCGGCTACGACGCCGGATACGGCACCTACGACGCCTCGGGCCTCCCGCCGCAGCAGCAGCCGGACGGCACCTACGTCCCGCAGCAGGGCTACGACCAGTGGCAGGGACAGAGTCAGGGCCAGGGACAGGGCCAGGGGCAGGGGTACGGCGGGCAGTCGCAGGAGCAGCCTCCGGCGCAGGGGCAGGGCGCGCCGGACCACGGCGGGCAGCAGTACCGGTACTGACGTCTCCGTTGCCACGGACGCCGCCCAAGGGCGGCGTTCCGTTCAGGTCGAGCCGGTGAACTCCGGTCCCTCGACGATCAGTCCGGCCACCAGGGCGCCCGACATCCCGGCGTGCGGCAGGCCGCCGCCCGGGTGGGACCAGCCGCCGACCGTGAACAGGCCGGGAACGCGGGTGGAGTTGGCCGGGTGGAGCAGCGTGCCGTCCGCCGCCGCCAGGGCGGGCGCGGGGACGGCGCCGCCGGGGGCACCGGTGGCGTGGGCGATGTCGGCGGGGGTGAGGGCGTGGCGCCACCGCATCCGCCCGGCGAGACCGGGGACGGCCGCCTCGGCGCGGGCGGTGATCCGGTCCAGGTCGGCCTCGGTGGGCTCGGTGCCGGGCGCCACGGTCAGCCGTACCGTCACCGCCTCGTGGCCGGGGCCCGGGACCAGGCCGGGGTCGTCGGGACGGTCCACCGTCAGGGTCGGGTCGGCAGCCACCCCTGGTGCCCCGCCGAAGACATGGGTGGCCTCGGCCTTCGCGTCGCGGCTGTGCACCACGGTCCGGTGGACGGTGCCCGCCGGCCGCTCGCCGTCCAGGGCGAACAGCACCAGCAGGCGCGAGGCGCGGTCGGTCTCCCGCTGGGCCGGGACCTCGCCGGCGGTGCGCGCGGGAGCACCGAGCAGGGTGTCGAGGACGGACGGCGGGACACCGGCCACCACGTGGTCGGCGTCGACCCGGGTCCCGTCGGCGGTCACCAGCCCCGCCGCGCGCCCCTCCTCGGTACGGATCGCGGTGACCTCGGAGCCGAGGACGAACCGCACCTTCCGCTGCACGCACCGCTCGTAGAGCGCGGTGGCCAGCGCCCGCGTCCCGCCCCGCACCGACCAGAGCCCGAAGGTCTGCTCCAGGTAGGGCAGGACGGCGGCACCCGCCGGCGCGGTGCGCGGGTCGAGCCCCGCGGCCAGCGCGTACTGCCCGAGGAGCGCGGCGAGGCGTGCGTCCCGCAGCTCCCAGGCGCCGATCTCGGCGAGGGTGGTGGCGCGGCGCTCGCGGCGCAGCGGACGGCGCCAGGGCTCGGCCGGGTACGGCTCGCGCCCGGCCAGGACCTGCCAGTTGGGCCAGAGGGTCTCCTCCAGCAGGGGGCGCCGGGAGCGGTCCCAGGTGTCCCTGGCGCGGTTGAGGAAGGCGCCCCACCGCTGTCCCGCCCCGTCGCCGAGGGCCGCGTCGAGGGCGGCGGCGACCTGGGCGCGCGAGGTGTGCGGCAGGTCGGCGTGGACCCCGTCGGCGAAGACGTGGCGGACGGCCGGGTCCGTCTCGGTGAGGTGGACCCGGTCCTCCAGGGCCTCGCGGCCGGTCTTCAGGAAGAGGTCGCGGGGGACCGCCGGGAGGGTCAGCAGTCCGGGCCCGGTGTCGAAGGTGAAGCCGTCCCTGCGGTACGCGCCGAGGGCCCCGCCGTACGTCTCCGCACGCTCGTGCACCTCCACGTCGTGCCCCGCCACCGCCAGCCGGGCCGCCGCCGCCATGGCCCCCATGCCGGCGCCGATCACCGCGATTCTTGCCATGGGCCCGATTCTATGGCGCGCTCCGGGACGGCGGCCGGGGCGGTCCAAGGCCCGCTGAGTACCCGTACTCAGCGGCGACTGGGTACGGACGCGGAGGCGGCCCGGGGCGGCGGCGGGAAGAGTGGGGCGCGCCGGGCGGGGTCGTGCGGTGACGTGTCCGTGCCGCCGACACGGGGCGGCGGGACGGACGGGGCCGAGAGGTCTTCCGGGGCCCCGCCCGGTCTCGCGTGCCGCCGGGTCAGGGGCGGGCCGGGCCCACGCCGCTGACCCGGCCCTGGAGGAGGAGCGAGAGGGCGGCGTGGACGTCGTCGATGGAGCGTCCGCGCTGGAAGGACTGCCAGTCCAGGGCGGCCACCAGGACCATCCCGACCAGCGCGGGAGCGGTCAGCGGGATGTCCACCTCGGGGCTCAGCTCCCCGGTCTCCACCGCCTCCCTGAGCACCTCCTCGACCACCGCGACCGCCTCCCGCCGGACCACCAGCAGGGTGTCCTGCCAGGCCCGGTTGGTGCGCCACAGCTCGGCGACGTACAGCTGGGTGAAGGCCGGGTAGCGGTCGATGAAGACCAGCCCGGCGCGGATCATCGCGTCCAGCGCGTCGACCCGGCTGCCGCCCCGGGCGGCCGTCTCCTGCTCCGCCGTGCGCAGCGAGGCGGTGAGCAGCCCCACCCCGTGCCGCAGCAGCTCCTCGAACAGCACCGTCTTGCTGGCGAAGTTGTAGTACACGGTGCCCTTGGCGACCCCCGCCCGCTCGGCGATCTCGTCGACCGTGGTCGCGGAGAAGCCCTGCTCGGCGATGAGGGTGACGGCTGCCTCGTAGAGCTTCTGCCGGGTCGCCTGGCGCCGTGTGCTGCTGTCCATGGCCCCGATTTTCGCAGGTGCGGCGGGTGCCGCGCGCCCGGCGCTCACAGGGTCAGCTCCGGGTGGAGGCGGTCCACGGTCCACCGCTGCCTGCCGCGTGCGGCCAGCGCGGTGAGCGCCAGGGCGCCCGCCGTGAACGCCGCCAGCACCGCGCACGCCTGCCACACCGGGCCGAGCGGGCCGCCGGTGATGAGCAGCCGCAGCGCCTCGACCACGTAGGTCATCGGCAGGAACGGGTGGATGGCGTTGAAGAAGCCGGGGCTGGTCTGCACCGGGTAGGTGCCGCCCGCCGAGGTGAGCTGGAGCATCAGCACGGCCAGCACCAGGATGCGCCCGGCCGCGCCGAAGCGGGCGTTGAGCCATTGGACGATCGCCGTGAAGCAGGCACTGACCAGCAACAGGAAGCCGATCGTGCCGGCCGCCCTGACCATCTCCAGCCCCAGCCCCCAGTGCAGCACCGACATCAGCGCGGCGACCTGGAGCACCCCGAGCCCCGCCACCGGCAGCCAGCCGGAGAGCGCGGTGCGCCAGGCGGAGGTGCCGACCGCCAGCGCGCGGCGGCTGAGCGGCGGGATCACCATGTACGCGACCATCGCGCCCACCCAGAGGGAGAGCGGGATGAAGTACGGGGCGAAGCCGGTGCCGTAGTTGGGGGCGGCGTGCATCGACTGGGAGGCGAGGCGGACCGGGTCGGCCATCACCTCGGTGCGGTCGTCGCGGTCCTTCTTGTCGTAGTCGGGGATCTTCTCGACGCCGTCGTGGAGGCCGCCCGCGAGCTGCCCGGAGCCGTCGGCGAGCCGGAACATGCCGCCGTTCAGGTCCTTGGCGCCGGTCTGGACCTTGCCGATGCCGGTGTCGAGGTCGGAGGCGCCGGTACGGGCGGTGCCGAGGCCGGTGTGGAGCTTCTTGGCGCCGGCGGCGACCTGCTGGGCGCCCTTGTCGAGCGCGTTGACCTTGGTGACGGCCTCCTTCAGGTCGTCGCCGAGGGCGGGGGCGCTCTTGGCGAGGGCGTCCGCCTGCTTCTGGAGGGTGGCGAGGTGGCCGTCGAGGGTGGCGAGGTCGGCGTCGCCGATCACCGTCTCCAGGTCGTCGGCGACCTTGGCGACGTCGGCCGCCGCGTCCTTCGCCTTCTTCAGGTCCGGGCAGGCCGGGTCGCCCAGCTCGCCGGGACCGTCCTCGCAGCGGGCGGCGTAGACCTTGTCCAGCGTCTCGGAGGCGGCGTGCGCGCTGCGGGCGGCGACCGGGGCTGCCTTGACGAGTTCGGCCAGGTTGGCGCGGACGATCTTGGTGGAGTCGGCGACCAGCCGCGCGGTGTCGCCGATGAACTTGCCGTCCTTCTTCAGGTACGGCTGGACCTTCGCGGAGGTGGAGTTGACCTTCGACGCCAGGAGCCTGGTCCCCGCCGCGACCTGGGCGGAGCCCTTCTCCAGGTCCCCCGCGCCCTTGTCGAGCCGCTTGACCCCGGAAGCCAGGTCGGTGCTGCCGGTCCGGGTCTCCTTCAGGCCGTCGACCAGGTCCTTGGAGCCGTCCTTGGCCTTCCCGATGCCCTTCTTCAGCTCGTCCGCGCCGTCGGCCGCCTCGGCGGTGGCGCCGTGGATGTCGGAGAAGGAGAGGAAGATCCGGTCCAGGAACGAGCGGGACGCCTTGGCCGAGGCGGAGGTGCGGACCTCGGTGAAGACGGTCCGGGAGATCTGCCCGACGATGTAGTTGTTGGCGTCGTTGGTCTCCACCTTCAGCGCGCTGGTCTCCGGGTGGTCCCCGGAGCTGGAGGCGATCCGCTCACTGAAGTCCTTCGGCATCGTCAGCGAGAGGTAGTACGTGCCGTCCTCGACGCCGCGCCGCGCCTCGTCGCCGCCGACCTCGTGCCACTGGAAGACCTCGCTCTCGTGCAGGCCCTCGGTGATGTCGTCCCCGGCCCGCAGCTCCTGCTTGCCGATCTTCGCCCCCCGGTCCTCGTTGACCAGGGCGACCGGTATGCGGTCGAGCCGGCCGTACGGGTCCCAGAAGGACCACAGGTACAGCGCGCCGTAGAGCAGCGGCAGCAGCAGGAGGGCCACCAGGGCGGCGGCGGGCAGGCGTCCCCTGCCGAAGCGCTTCAGCTCAAGCGCGGCCAGTTTCGGCGAGCGCATCCGCCGTCTCCTTCTCGGTCTCGTCGGTGTCGTCGGCCTTCGGGGCCGGTTCGGCGGGCTCCTCGGCGGTGCGGGCGCCGGTGGCCCGGTCGGTGACGACCACCACCAGGGGGACGTCGCCGGGCAGCCCGGCGGGCGCCTCGCCGCAGACCGCGAGCACGGTCACGCCCGAGGCGGCCACGCTCGCCAGCAGCGCCCACGCCTCCTCGCGCAGCGGCGCCGACAGCTTCAGGTCGACGTCGTCCACGGCGATCAGCCGGGGCCGCCCGATCAGCGCCAGTGCCACGCAGAGCCGCAGCCGCTCCAGCCGTTCCAGGTCGCGGACGGCCGTCCGGGGGCCCTTCGGCAGCGTCGCCAGGTCCAGCCCGGCCGCGGCCAGCGCCTCGTCGTGGACCCGGCGGGCGTCCGCGCGCCGCTGCCGGGGCGATCGCAGTGCCGCCTTGAGCGCGGCGAGCGGCGCCGTCCCGTACCGGCGCTGGAGCAGGACCCGCTCGCGCAGGTGCTCGCCGACGGTCAGGGACGGCTCCAGGTCGTCGACGCCGGGGACATGGGCGAGGGCCGCCGTACGCCGGACCGCCGCGGCCTGCTTGCGCAGCCGCAGCCCGCCGACGCGGGCCTCGCCCTCGGTGAGCTTCATCCGCCCGGTGAGGGCCAGCAGCAGGCAGGTGCGGCCGGTGCCGGAGGCGCCGGTCAGCGCCACCACGGAGCCGGGGGCCGCCTCGACGGTCACCTCCCGGAAGACCCAGCCGCGCGGCCCCTTCAGCCCGATCCCCCCGGCCTCGACGGCGGCGCCCCCGGGAAGCTCCGCCGGGTCCGGGGTGGGGGCGGCTCGCCCGGCCGGGGCGGCGGGGTCTCTGCCGGCGTCGGGTTCCGGTTGGCGCTGGGGCTCCGGTTCCGGCTGGTGGCGGGTCACGGCCCGTCCCTCCTCGGCATAGCTTTTGAACTGACTGGTCAGTTCAAAAGCTATGCCGGGCCCGTGCCGGGCCGCAATCCGCCCCCGCCGCCGGTACGGGGCCGAGGGGCGGCGGCCGGGGTGAAGTGCCCCGGCCGGTGGTGATTTGCCCGTGGTGCACCTCACGGCCGCGCGCCGCCTGCGGTCCCGCCGCCCGTGCCCCCGCCCCGCCTGCGGACGCGCCCGCACCCCGCTGACCGGCCGGGGAGCCCACCGCCCCGGCCGGGGCGGTGGCGTGGAGGCAATAGGGTGGGAGCCCACTGCACCCGATAGACGCCCGCCGCCCCGAGCGGCGGTGCCGTGCCGAGGAGTCAACTGCCGTGTCGGACCCGATGCGCCCCCGCGCTTCTCTCCGTACCGCCGTGGTCTGGGAGGTCCTCAAGGACGCCCTCGACCGCCAGGTGAAGACCACGGGGAGGCGCTCGCTGGACGTCCTGGACTCCGGCGGCGGCAGCGGCAAC
Source organism: Streptomyces albidoflavus (assembly GCF_000719955.1). Classification (GTDB taxonomy): domain Bacteria; phylum Actinomycetota; class Actinomycetes; order Streptomycetales; family Streptomycetaceae; genus Streptomyces; species Streptomyces albidoflavus. The sequence continues at coordinate 8,976 of NZ_JOII01000058.1, read as the reverse complement.
TTCGCCGTGCCGGTGGCCCGCCTCGGCCACCGGGTGACCGTCGTCGACCCCAGCCCCAACGCCCTCTTCGCCCTGGAGCGCCGGGCCGCCGAGGCCGGCGTCGCCGACCTCGTCACCGGCGTGCAGGGCGACGCGCTGGGCCTCTTCGACGTGGTCGACCGGGGCGCCTACGACGCGGTCCTGCTCCACGGCGTCCTGGAGCACATGGACGACCCGGCCGAAGGCGTCGCCAGCGTCGCCGCCGCCCTGCGCCCCTCGGGCACCCTCAGCCTGCTCGCCGCCGGACTCGGCGGGGCCGTCCTCGCCCGGGCCCTGGCCGGCCACTTCACCGAGGCCCGTACCGCGCTCGGCGACCCGGCGGGCCGCTGGGGCGAGGCCGACCCGGTGCCGTACCGCTTCACCCCCGACCAGCTCACCGGCCTGGTGGAGGCCGCGGGCGTGCGGGTCGGCGCGGTCCACGGCGTCCGGGTCTTCGCCGACCTGGTTCCCGGCGTGCTGGTCGACACCGAGCCGGGCGCCCTCGAAGCCCTCCTCAAGCTGGAGGCCGCCGCCGCCGAGGAACCCGCCTTCCACGCCGTCGCCACCCAGCTCCACGTCCTCGGCGAGAAGACCCCCACCCAGGAGGACTAGTCCCTCCGCCCCGCCCGTGCACCCCTGTGATCAGGGCACCCGGTCCGGACGGAGTACGGCACGGGAACCCGTTCGGGCGGTCGGCGCCGTATGATCGAGGGAGTCCGGCAAGGCATGGCAGACCGCTTCCTGGGGAATGGACGCCTCAGTGAATCGGTGTGTCGGCTCGAACCGGATGGCGAATTGGCGCAGAGGGGCGGGTTTCACGGGGGCGATTCCCTGCCTATCCTGAAGGGGACCCCCCTGTCGCCTCGGCGACTGCACGATGAGGAGGACTCCGTGCCGCTCTCAGAGCACGAGCAGCGCATGCTCGAGCAGATGGAGCGAGCGTTGTACGCCGAAGATCCCAAGTTCGCGACAGCGCTTGAGGGAAGCAAGCTGCGTACGTACACCCGTCGCCGGGTGTACCAGGCAGTGGTGGGCTTCCTGGTGGGAATCGTGCTCCTCATGGCCGGGATGGTCGCGCAGCAGATCTGGGTCAGCGTGGTGGGATTCCTCGTCATGCTGGGCTGCGCGGTACTCGCGGTCACCGGCTGGCGCAAGGCGCCGAAGCCGGGCGAGCAGCCGGCCCCTGGCTCCGCGGACCCCGCGGGCGCCGGCGCCAAGCGACGTCAGGGCAGACAAGGCAGACAGCGCCGCTCCGTGATGAACCGTATCGAACAGCGCTGGCAGCAGCGCCGGGACGGACAAGGGCAGTAGACGCGGGGACCGGCCTCAGGCCGGTTCCGAGCAGCAGTGACGGTGTGGGGTCCGCCTTCCGGGGCGGACCCCACACCGTTGTGCGTGGACGCGTGTGCCGTACACCTGCCCGCGCCGGGACAGCCGGCCGTACGCGGTGAGGGGCGGGCCCGTCGTCCGGGCCCGCCCCTCCCCTCACGTCGCCGTGCCGGTCAGCCGCTCTGTGCGTCCCTGCCCCGGAAGCGGGGCAGCCGGGGCGGCCGGGGGAGACGTCCGGCCGCGGACCGGCCCCGCTCCCGCAGCCGCTCCCAGCGGTCGGACGCCGCCCACGTCACCCGGATGGCGGAACGTGGCAGCAGCAGGGCGCGCAGCCGGGTGCGGCGGGAGGCCCGGGCGTGCAGCGCGGCCCGGAAGTGCTCCACGTCCTCGGCGAGCCCGGCCACCGGGACCGGACGCGGCGCGTACAGCTCCTGCTCCACCGCTCCCGCCAGCCGGTGCACCGCCTCCGCGGCCTCCGGGCCCGGATCGGCCAGTTCCACCAGGCGGACGGCGGCCCGGCGCGGGGTCAGGGCCTCGTCCGGCGGGATCCCGTGGTCCCAGGCGGTGTCGGTCAGCTCCTGCCAGGCCGCCAGCGGCGGCACCCCCCGGGGGCCCGCTCCGCCGCCGGCCGGGGTCAGCCGCAGCCCGCGGACCCGGCGCCGCCAGATCAGCGGGCCCAGCACCACCGCCGCCAGGAGCAGCAGCGCGCCGGCCGTACCGAGCAGGGTGCCCCAGGGCGGGCCGCCCGAGCCCGCGGCGGCACCCGCGTCCGGCTCCTCGGAGCCGCACTCGCCGAGCGCCCGCTCCGCACGCGGGCAGTCCGGGTTGTCGCTGGGCCGGGTGGAGGGGGCCTCGGAGACCGACTCCTCGGGCTGCTCCGGGTCGTCGACCTCGCTGTCGGGCACGTCGGGCCGGGTGTACTCGGGCACCGAGCCCCGGTTGGGGGTCGGCTCGAACCGGGTCCAGCCGATCCCCTCGAAGAACAGCTCGGGCCAGGCGTGGGCGTCCCGCAGCCCCACCGACATCTCGCCGGAGCTCTTCGCCGTCCCCGGGGTGAAGCCGACCGCCACCCGGGAGGGCATCCCGAGGGTGCGGGCCATCGAGGCCATCGCGAAGGAGAAGTGGATGCAGAACCCCTCCTTGTCGCGGAGGAACCGCGCGATGGCCTCCGAGCCGCTGCCCGCCCGCACCTGCGTGTCGTAGACGAAGCCGCCCTCCTGGGCGAACCAGTCCTGGAGCCGTACCGCCCGCTCGTAGTCGTTGTCCGCGCCCCGGGTCACCTGGCGGGCGGTGCGCTCCACCACGGCCGGGAGGGAGTCGGGCACCGAGGAGAACTCGTCGGGCAGGGTCGGGGCGGCCGCCGCCGAGTCCGCGACGGAGAGCTGGGCGGCGCCGGGGCGCACCAGGAGGCTGTCGACGGAGTACTGGACGCCCCGGGTGTTCTGGGCGCCGTCGCCCACCAGGGTCCGGTTGACCGGCTCGAACCGCCAGTCGCCCGGCACCTCGACACGGGTGGCCGGGTACGGCATCGGCAGCCAGTCCTGGGCGTACCAGCCGGCTGCCGAGATGTTGGTCGACACCTCGGTGAACGGGACCTCGGCCGCGAGCCCCGGCGGGGGCGGCAGCCGCTCGGGCACCTCGGAGACGTTGCGGGAGGCGGGCTTCCAGGAGGTCCCGTCGAACTCGTCCAGGGAGACGATCCGCAGGTACAGGTCGTCGGTGTCGGCGGCGTTGGTGCGGTACTTCAGCACCTCGCGGTTCTCCGGCTGGTTCAGGCTGTTCTGGAGCGAGACCAGCGGATTGACCGCGGAGATCGTGCCTCCGCCGCCGCTTCCGCCGCCCGGCCCGGGACCCGTGCCGCCGAGCAGCCCCGCGCCGAGCGAGGGCAGCACCAGCGGCACCACCAGGGCCAGCCCCAGCGCGACGGCGCCGATCCGGCGCCCCGAGCGCGTCGGCGCCGTCGGGGTGCCCACGCTCTCCCGGGGGGCGAAGCCGCCGCGGGAGGGGCCGCCGAAGACCCGGCCCCACTGCGCCAGCCGGTCTCGGCTCTCGGCGAGGAGCAGCACCAGGTACCCGGCGCCGGCCAGCGCGAACCAGAGCGCGCCCGCGCCGCCGTCCGAGAGCCCCGCCGCCACCGAGTACAGCGCCAGCAGCGGCAGGCCCGCCGGGGCGGCGACCCGGTAGGTCACCGCGAAGGTGTCGACCAGCAGGCCGACCAGCAGCACCCCGCCCACCAGCAGCAGCGCGATGCCGTCGGTCAGCGGCGCCGGGCTGGTGAACCGCCCCACGTCCCCCACGCCGTTCCCGATCAGCGTCCCCAGCTCGCGCACCGCGTCCGGGGTCGGCAGGAACCAGAGGAACGCCTCCTCGCTGGCGAAGAGCAGGGTCAGCAGCAGCACCCCGGTGATGAGCTGGGCGGCCGCCGTCAGCGGCCGGGCCAGCGGCACCCGGCGGGCCGCCGCACCGGCGCCCGCCGTCAGCCCGAGCAGGATCGCGGCCTGGACCAGCCAGACGGAGCGGTCCACCAGCGGCAGCAGCGAGGCCGAGGCGAGCAGTGTGGCCGCCCACGAGGCGAGGGCGATCCCGATCCGTCCGCTCACGCGGCACCCCCCGGGGAAGTCGAAGCTGTACGTGGCCGGGGGCCGGCGGCCGGACCGGGCGCCGCGGCGCCGCCCCACAACGGGGCCAGCGGGACACCCGGCGGGACGGGCACCACGGCCCAGCCGGCCTCCCGCAGCCGCCGGGCCCGGGCGTCGAGCGCCGAGCCGTCGCCACCCGCCCAGACGGCGGAGTCCAGCAGGAAGGCCACCGCCGTCGAACCGGGCCGCCTCATCCGCGCGGTCAGGGTGGTCTGCTCCTCGTCCAGGTCGCCGAGGAAGGCCACCAGCAGCGCCTCGCCGCTCTCCCCGAGCGCCTCGTGGGCCCGCGAGAGCCCGGCGCCGTCGGAGTGCCCGACCACCGCGAGCAGATCCATCATCAGCGCCGCCGTCTGGCCGGACCGGCCGCCGTGCGACGTGGCGGACCCCTCGGAGGGGACCGCGTCGCCGGTGTCGGTGACCAGCCGGGCCGGGATGTCCTTCTCCAGCAGGTGGAGCAGGGCCGAGGCCACCCCCGACACCGCCCACTCGAAGGCCGAGCCCGGACCCGAACCGGCGTAACCGGCGGCCCGGGTGTCCAGCAGGACGGTGCAGCCGGCCCGCTGCGGCTGCTCCTCGCGGCGGACCATCAGCTCGCCGAGGCGGGCCGTGGAGCGCCAGTGCACCCGGCGCAGGTCGTCGCCGTGCCGGTAGCCGCGCGGGATCAGGTCGTCCTCCCCGGCCAGCGCCAGCGTGTGCTGCCGGCCCTCGCCGAAGCCGCGCGCCTCACCGCCGGGCCGCAGCGGGGGCAGCCGCTCGACGCGCGGCACCACGGTCAGCGTGGACTGCCCGGAGAAGGCGCGGTCCAGCTCGCACATGCCGAACGGGTCGGTCAGCCGCAGCTGGAGCGGGCCCAGCGCGTACCGGCCGCGCAGGTCGGAGCGGACCCGGTACGACACCTCGCGGCGGCCGCCCGGTTCCACCCGGTCCAGCAGGAAGCGCGGGCGCGGCCCGAGGACGTAGGGCACCTTGTCCTGGAGCATCAGCACGCCGGTGGGGAGGCGGGAGACGCTGTCCACCCGGAGCGTCACCCGCGCCTCGGAGCCGGCCGGCACCTGGGCCGGGGTCAGCCGGCGGCTGCCCTCGACCCGGTGGCGGGTGCGGTGGAGGAACAGGACGCAGAGCAGCGGCAGGACGGCCAGCAGCAGACCGACCCGGAGCAGGTCGCCCTGGCCGAGCAGATAGGCGCAGACGGCCGCGGCCAGCCCCGCGGCCAGGAACGAGCGGCCCCGGGTGGTGAGCCCGCCGAGCGCCCCGCGCACCCCGCCCCGCTCCCGCGCCCCCTCGGCGCCGGAGCCGGGCATCACATGCCCCGGGGCGCGGAGTACGGGCGCCGGACGTGCGGCACCGAGCCGTTGGACGAGCCGGGGACGGGCGTGCCCTGGACGATCTCGTGGACCAGCTGCTCGGAGGTGCGGCGGGCCAGCTGGGCCTGGGCGGTCGGCAGCAGCCGGTGCGCGAGGACCGGCACCGCCAGCGCCTGCACGTCGTCGGGGAGCGCGAACTCGCGGCCCGCCAGCGCGGCGGCGGCCTTGGCGGCCCGCACCAGGTGCAGGGTGGCGCGCGGCGAGGCCCCCAGCCGCAGCTCGGGGTGGCTGCGGGTGGCGCCGACCAGGGCGACGGCGTAGCGGCGTACCGCGTCCGAGACGTGGACCTCGCGGACCGTCTCCACCAGCTTGAGGATGTCGTGGGCGTGGGCCACCGGCTGGAGGTCGTCCAGCGGTGAGGTGGCGCCGTGCACGTCGAGCATGCGCAGCTCGGCGTCGGGGGAGGGGTAGCCGATGGAGACGCGGGCCATGAAGCGGTCCCGCTGGGCCTCCGGAAGGGGGTAGGTGCCCTCCATCTCGACCGGGTTCTGGGTGGCGACCACCATGAACGGGCCCGGCAGCGCGTAGCTGTGGCCGTCCACGGTGACCTGGCGCTCCTCCATCGACTCCAGCAGCGCCGACTGGGTCTTGGGGGAGGCGCGGTTGATCTCGTCGCCGATGACGATCTGCGCGAAGATCGCCCCGGGCTTGAACTCGAACTCGGCCTGCTGCTGGTCGTAGACGCTCACACCGGTGATGTCCGAGGGGAGCAGGTCGGGGGTGAACTGGATGCGGCGGACCGAACAGTCCACCGATCTCGCCAGCGCCTTGGCCAGCATCGTCTTGCCGACCCCGGGCACGTCCTCGATGAGGAGGTGGCCCTCGGCCAGCAGGACGGTCAGCGAGAGCCGTACGACCTCCGGCTTGCCCTCGATCACCCCCTCGACCGACCTGCGCACCCGTTCCGCTGTGGCGGTCAGATCTGTGAGGCTCGCTCGCCCGTCATAGGTCGTCACCCGGCCCTCCTCGGCCCGTTGTCGGGCCGGTGCGCGACGGCGCGGCCGGACCCTCCCCGATCAGTGGGCAGCGCGTACAGCCGGGGGCCGTCGCGCGATGCCTCCTGCGCATTCTTGTTGCCGCCCAGGGGGTGTGTCACTCGCATCCGGGCAACTGGTGCCGGTTCGAGGAGAATTGCCGTTTTTCGCCGGGGAGGGTCCGGGGTGACACGCCGTCAGGCCGGGTCGATCTCCGTGAGGGCGCCGGTCTTCACGTCGAAGACGAAGCCGCGCACGTCGTCGGTGTGGAGCAGGAACGGCGAGGTCCGCACCCGCTGCATCGACTGGCGCACGTCCTGCTCGACGTCGCGGAAGGACTCCACCGCCCACGTCGGCCGCTGCCCGACCTCCGCCTCCAGGTCCTGGCGGAACTCCTCGGTCAGGCTCTCCAGACCGCAGTTGGTGTGGTGGATGAGGACCACGCCACGGGTCTCCAGCGCGCGCTGGCTGATGGTGAGCGAGCGGATCACGTCGTCGGTGACCACACCGCCGGCGTTGCGGATGGTGTGGCAGTCGCCGAGGTCCAGGCCGAGCGCGGCGTGCAGGTCGAGGCGGGCGTCCATGCACGCCACCACGGCCACCTTGAGCACCGGGCGCGCGTCCATGCCCGGGTCGGTGAACTTGGCCGCGTACCGGCCGTTGGCCTCCACGAGGCGGTCGGTGACGTGGGAGCCGGCCTGGGTCGGGCGGCCTTCGGTGTGAGCGGGAGTCGACATGGCTACGACGGTAATGCGCGCCGGGCCCCGTGGTACGCCCGGAGGGGGACGAAGAGCCCTCGTGGCACCCCTTGTGAGGTAATCCACACCCGGCCTCCCGGCCGTCCTCACCGCCCCGGGCGACGCACGGAGCGGCTGATTGACCGGCGGGACGAGTGGACTAAAGTGACGCGAAGTGGCCGGGGCGACACGCCCTCGCCGCACCGGGGGACCATCGAACGGCCCCCGCAGAGAAACCCACGCGTGCGGTGCGCGTACGGCGGCTCCCGGCCGCCCTCCGGCCGGCGGCATCCGGGACCGGCCACGCGCCGGGCGGCGCCGCCCCCGGCGGACACCCGGCCCGGCCGCGTCGCCCCGCACCGGACCGAGAGGGCGCAATGCCGGTGCGCGACGCAGACGAGACGAGCGGCGCGCCGAGCGCTGCCGGCCACCAGGCCGCGGCCCCCGAGGACGGCAACACCCGCCACGTCCCCGTGATGCTCCGCCGCTGCCTCGACCTCCTCGCCCCGGCCCTCGCCGAACCGGGCGCCGTCGTCGTCGACTGCACCCTCGGCCTCGGCGGCCACAGCGAGGCCCTGCTCGCCACCTTCCCCGCCGCCCGCCTCGTCGCCCTCGACCGCGACAAGGAGGCACTGCGCCTCTCCGGCGAGCGCCTCGCCCGCCACGGCGACCGCGCCACCCTCGTCCACGCCGTCTACGACGAGCTGCCCGAGGTCCTGGACCGGCTCGGCATCCCCCGCGTCCAGGGCGTCCTCTTCGACCTCGGCGTCTCCTCCATGCAGCTCGACGAGGCCGGCCGCGGCTTCGCCTACGCCCAGGACGCCCCGCTCGACATGCGGATGGACCAGACGACCGGCATCAGCGCCGCCGAGGTCCTCAACACCTACGCCCCCGGCGACCTGGTCCGGATCCTGCGCGCCTACGGCGAGGAGAAGCAGGCCCGCCGCATCGTCTCCGCCGTCGTCGACGAGCGGGCCAAGGAGCCCTTCACCACCAGCGCCCGCCTGGTCGAGGTCATCCGCGACGCCCTGCCGCAGGCCGCCAAGCGCACCGGCGGCAACCCGGCCAAGCGCACCTTCCAGGCCCTGCGCATCGAGGTCAACGGCGAACTCTCGGTCCTGGAGCGGGCGATCCCCGCCGCCGTCGCCTCCCTCGCCGTCGGCGGGCGGCTCGCCGTCCTGTCGTACCACTCGCTGGAGGACCGGCTGGTCAAGCAGGTCCTCGCCGCCGGGGCCGCCTCCACCGCCCCGCCCGGCCTGCCGGTCGTCCCCGAGCGCTACCAGCCACGGCTGAAGCTGCTCACCCGGGGCGCGGAACTCCCCACCGAGGAGGAGGTCGCCGAGAACCGGCGCGCCGCCCCCGCCCGGCTGCGCGGCGCCCAGCGCATCCGCGAGGAGCACCAGGAGTGAGCCGCCAGGTGGGCAGGCCCGAACTCCGCGGCCGCGCCGCCCGGCTGGCGCGGCTGCTCCCCGCCGGCCCGGCGAACGCCGCCCGGACCCCGTTCGTGCTGCTGGTGGTGGTGCTGCTCGGCGGCGGCCTGATCACCCTGCTGGTGCTCAACTCCGCGCTCAACGAGGGCTCCTTCACCCTCAGCGAGCTGAAGCGCGAGAACACCGAGCTGACCGACGAGCAGCAGGAGCTCCAGCGCGATGTCGACGCCCGGGCCCGGCCGGACGCGCTGCGCCGCCGGGCCGACACCCTCGGCCTGGTCCCCGGCGGCATCCCGGTCTTCCTCGACCCGGACGGCACCGTCCGCGGCGTGCCCAGCCCGGCGCCCACCCCGGTCGTCGTCAAGCCGTCCCCGTCGGCCTCCCCCTCGCCGTCCCCCTCCGCCGAGGTGTCACCCTCGCCCGGCGCGAGCCCGTCCCCCGGCGCCTCCGGGGCACCCCCCGAGCCCGGCCCTGACACCCCCGCC
>NZ_JOII01000057.1 GCF_000719955.1 Streptomyces albidoflavus | reverse complement strand
CGGCCCCCGCCACCAACGACGCCACCGGCCCCGCACCCTCAGCACCGCCGAGGCCCCCCACCACCCCCGTCCCCATAGACACCCACCTGGAACGCGTCCGCTCCCGCCTGACCAGGCTCACCCCGGAGCAGGCGCGGGACGCCGCCCGTCGGGGGGCGCTCCTGGTGGACATCCGCTACGCAGCCCTCCGCGACCGGGACGGTCTGATCCCGGGGGCCCTGGTCGTCGAGCGGAACGAGCTGGAGTGGCGGCTTGACCCACAGGGCAGTCACCGGCTGCCCGAGGCGGACCGGCACGACCTTGAGATCGTCGTCCTCTGCAACGAGGGCTACGCCTCCAGTCTGGCCGCCGCCTCCCTGCACGATCTCGGCCTGTTCCGGGCGACCGACCTCGTCGGCGGCTTCCAGGCGTGGCGCGCCGCGGGTCTGCCCGTGACCGCGCCCGCCGCTTCCTGATCAGCGAGGTGCCGGGGCCCTGACCGGCGTGGCGACGCGATCCGCCGGACCTCGCCGGTCACTCCCCCCACATGTGCTCCTCCATGTCCTCCCCCTCTTCCTCCAGCGCCTGGCGCACGACCCGCAGCGCCAGCCCTTCCCCGTACCCCTTGCGGGCGAGCATCCCCGCGAGCCGTCGCAGCCGCTTGTCCCGGTCGAGGCCGCGGGTCGAGCGGAGTTTGCGGTCGACCAGTTCGCGGGCGGTGCGCTCCTCCTGTTCGGGGTCGAGCTTGGAGACCGCCTCGTCGACGACGGCGGCGTCGACGCCCTTGGTGCGCAGTTCCCGGGCCAGTGCCCGCCGGGCAAGGCCCCGCCCGTGGTGGCGGGACTCGACCCAGGCGTCCGCGAACTTCTCGTCGTCGATCAGGCCCACTTCCTCGAAGCGGGTCAGCACCTCGTCGGCCACCTCGTCGGGGATCTCCCGCTTGCGCAGGGCCTCGGCGAGCTGGCTGCGGGTGCGGGCCGTCCCGGTCAGCAGGCGCAGGCAGATGGCACGGGCGCGCTCCGCCGGATCCTGAGGTGGCTCCTCCCTCCCGGCCCTCGACGGGAAGGAGGAACCACCGGTCGTACCGGCGTCCCGGCGGCGTCCGCGTCCACGCCGCCGGCCGGCCCCCGCACCGGCCGGGTCACCCTCCGGTCCGGCTCCCCCGTCGTCCGGATCGGGCCACGGGGGGCCGGGCAGGGATGCGCCCTGCTCCTGCGGGTGATCGTCGGCGTCCGGACGCCGGGCCCACTGCGCCACGGCGGATCAGCCCTTGGCCGCCGCGGCCTTGGTCGCCCGGGTCGCCTTGGCCGCCGGAGCAGGCACGGACTTGGCCTCCTTGGCCTCCTCGGTGGCTGCGGAGTCGGCGGCCGCCTCGGAGCCGGCCGCATCGGGCCGCACGCCGACGCCGAGCTTCTCCTTGATCTTGCGCTCGATCTCGTCGGCCAGGTCGGGGTTGTCCTTGAGGAAGTTGCGGGCGTTCTCCTTGCCCTGCCCCAGCTGGTCGCCCTCGTAGGTGTACCAGGCGCCGGCCTTGCGGACGAAGCCGTGCTCCACACCCATGTCGATCAGGCCGCCCTCGCGACTGATGCCGTGGCCGTAGAGGATGTCGAACTCGGCCTGCTTGAAGGGCGGGGCGACCTTGTTCTTGACCACCTTGCAGCGGGTGCGGTTGCCCACCGCGTCCGTGCCGTCCTTGAGCGTCTCGATGCGGCGGATGTCGATCCGGACCGAGGCGTAGAACTTCAGGGCGCGGCCACCGGTCGTCGTCTCCGGGGAGCCGAACATCACGCCGATCTTCTCGCGGAGCTGGTTGATGAAGATCGCCGTGGTCTTGGACTGGTTGAGCGCGCTGGTGATCTTCCGGAGCGCCTGGCTCATCAGGCGGGCCTGGAGGCCCACGTGGGAGTCGCCCATCTCGCCCTCGATCTCGGCCCGCGGCACCAGGGCGGCGACGGAGTCGATGACGATCAGGTCGAGCGCGCCGGAGCGGACCAGCATGTCGACGATCTCCAGCGCCTGCTCGCCGTTGTCCGGCTGGGACAGGATGAGGTTGTCGATGTCGACGCCGAGCTTCTTGGCGTACTCCGGGTCGAGCGCGTGCTCCGCGTCGACGAAGGCCACCTGGCCGCCGGCCTTCTGCGCGTTGGCCACGGCGTGCAGGGTCAGGGTCGTCTTGCCGGAGGACTCCGGGCCGTAGACCTCGACGACGCGGCCGCGGGGCAGGCCGCCCACGCCGAGGGCGATGTCCAGCGCGGTCGAGCCGGTGGGGATCACCTCGACGGGCTCGTTCGGCCGCTCGCCCATGCGCATGACGGCGCCCTTGCCGAACTGCCGTTCAATCTGTGCGAGCGCGGCGTCGAGCGCCTTCTCGCGGTCGGTTCCAGCCATGGGTTCCACCCGATTTGCTTGAGTCGTTCGCTTCACGTCGAAAACGCTAACGCCTGGCACTGACAATGCGCCTCGACGCCCTCGCGGCTGTGGATAACTCAGCCCCCGGACTGCCGGAAACCCAGGCGCCGCATCGCCAGATTCTTCATAAGAATGGATGTTCGATTTTTGTGTCAAGCGTGCCACGCGGTGCGCACGGCCCGTCTGCCCCCGTCCCGCCGTCGCCGCACACCCGGCTCAGTCCTCCCACCGTTTGCGCACGGACGCCGCCTCTCCGGTGACGAGGGTGTGTGGTGGGACGTCCTTGGTGACGACGGACCCGGCGCCGACCACCGCGCCCCGTCCGATCGTGACGCCGGGGAGCACCGTGACCGCCGCGCCGAGCCAGGCGCCGGCCTCGACGGTGACCGGGGCCCGGGTGATGTAGTCCGCCCGTTCGGAGGCCGCAAGGGGGTGGTCGGAGGAGATGAGGCTGGTCCTCGGGCCGATCAGCACCCCGTCGCCCAGCCGGATGCCGCCCTGGTCGAAGAAGGTGCACCCCTGGTTGACGAAGACGTGCTCGCCGATGTCGATGCGCAGCCCGTGGTCGGTGTGGAAGGGCGGGTAGAGGGTGGCGGTGGCGGGGAGCGGCCTGCCGAGGATCTCGGTCAGCAGCGCCGCGCGGCCGGCCTCGTCGTCGAAGGGCAGCACGTTGAGCCGCAAGGTCAGGGCGGTGACGTGGGCGATCCGCTCGGCCACCCGCGCGAACTCGGGGGTACGGACGTAGAGCCGGTCCTGATCAGGCATGGGGGTTCCTCACGAGGGGCCGGGGAGCCGGGCGGACACCCGGCGGCGGACGGTGGCCGGATCAACCAGGGGTTGCCCCGGGATCGGCCGCGCCATCAAACCGCCCGGCGCAGGTCCGGTTCAAACAACGCCGGCCCCTCACTCGATCAACTGATGGTTGTCCGGACGGGCCTAGGATGACCGGAATGAACGTCACCGCCGTGCGCACCTTCGTCGCCGTCGTGGACGCCGGCCAGTTCCAGGACGCCGCCGCCGACCTGTCGGTCACACCTCAGGCGGTGTCCAAGCGCGTCGCGGCGCTGGAGAAGGAGCTCGGTGTCCGGCTCCTGGTCCGGGACGCGCGGGGAGCGCGGCTCACCGTCGACGGGCAGGCGTTCCTCCCCCACGCCCGCGGGCTGCTCCGGGCCGCCGAGCGGGCCGTCGCCTCGGTGCGGCCGGGCAGCAGGGCGTTGCGCGTCGACGTGATCGGGCGGCAGCTCTCCCTGGCGGGCCTGTTGCGCGGCTTCCACCGGGCCCACCCCGGCACGGAGCTGGACGTCGTGACGCTCTTCGACTCCGACACGGCTGTCGCCGCCGTACGCGACGGAGCGGTCGACGCGACGTTCCGCGCGGTGTCCGCGCCGGGGCACCGGCTCCCGCCCGGGGTGGCGGCCACCCCGGTCCTCGACGAGCCGCTGCACCTGTTCACGGGGCCCGGCCACCCGTACGCCGAGGCGCCCGCGATCACCCCCGCGCAGCTCGCGGGGCACCGGATCTGGATGCCCGGGAACACCCCGGGCACCGAGTGGACCGCCTACTACGACGCGATGGCGGAGGCTTTCGGCTTCGTCGTCGACACGGTCGGGCCGGACTTCGGCATCGAGCCGCTGCTCGACACCATCGCCGGCTCCACGACCCTGGCCACCTTCGTCAGCGAACAGACCCCGCTGGTCTGGCCTGCCGAGCACGCCCTGCGCCGCATCCCCCTGGTGGACCCGACCCCGGTCTACCCCCACTGCCTGATCTGGCGCACCGACAACCCCCACCCGTCGCTGGCCGCACTGCGGGACCACCTCGCCGCCGCCCGCCCCGTCCGGCCCGAGGGTGGCGTCTGGGTTCCGGAGTGGAGCCGTCCTGCGGACCGGGGATGACCGTTCCGGTCCGTGGCCGGGGCCGTGTGCGGTGCTCCGGGCGCGCCTTCCCCGGGGCGGGGGCCAGGTTCGCGTATGACCGTCGGGACTGCTGGGACCGATGAGTTCGGTCGTCGAAGGAGGTCTCCCCCGGTATGACGCGCATCATCGCTGACATCTCCGTCTCGCTCGACGGCTTCGTCACGGGCCCCGATCCCGGCCCGGCGGGCGGCCTGGGCAGGGGAGGCGAGGCCCTGCACACCTGGGCGTTCTCCGAGGACCCCGAGGACCGGCGGATCCTGGGCGAGGCCACCGCGCGCTCGGGCGCCGTCGTCCTCGGCCGCCGGCTCTTCGACGTGGTCGACGGTCCCGACGGCTGGAGCGACGAGGTCGGCTACGGCGCCGGGGAGGCCGGCCGGCCCGCCTTCGTCGTCGTGACGAGCGCGCTGCCCGCCGCGCTGCGGCTGACCGGGCTGGACTGGACGTTCGTCACCACGGGCCTGGAGGACGCGGTGGCCGCCGCGCGGGAGCGGGCCGAGGAGGCGTCGGAGAGGAGCGGCACCGAACTGGACACCGTCCTGATGGGCGGCGCGGCCACGATCCGCTCGGCCTTCGAGGCGGGGCTGGTGGACGTACTCTCCCTGCACCTCGCCCCGGTCGTCCTGGGCGCGGGAACGCCCCTGTTCACCGGCGCGGCCCCGCGCACACTGGTGCAGCGGAGCGTGACGCCGACCTCGACCGCGACCCACCTGACCTACGAGGTGCTCCGGTGACCCCCTGAGCTGCGACGTGGCCGAGGCGGTGCGGATCGGACCGGACGCCGCGGGCGGCGGGAACCTGGAGGTCCTCTCGCCCACCGTCGGGCGGCAGCTCCTGGAACGCGGCCTGATCGACGAGATCGACCTGCACGTCGCGCCCGTCCTGCTCGGCGACGGCGTACGGCTCTTCGACAACCCGGGCGGCGCCCCCGTCCGCCTCGCCCTGCTCAACGGCGACGACCCGGCCCGCGAGGTGAACCTGCGCCACCGCCCGTTCGCCGGCGGCCAGGACCGGAGCGCGTGAGCCGGCTCAGGTGACCGGCGGTCGCGACGGAACGAGGCGCCCCCTTCGCGGACCGTGCGGTCAACTCGGCCGGGCACCGGCGTAGACGGTCACGGCGTCGCGCTGGTGGACGGCGAGGGCTTCGGCGATCTCGCCGAAGTCGGCGCGCGTCCGCGGGTCGGTGCGCCTACTCGCGGTCCTCCGGCCGTTCGCCGCCGGGTTCCGCCCGCGTCGCTCCGCCCTCTTCGCCGGGGAGCGGTTCCGCCGGGGCGATGACGTCGGGGCCGGCGGTCTCCTCGTTGGGCAGCCGCAGGGCCTTGCGGACCCGGACCAGGACGGGGCCGGGTGCCCGGCGCCGGTGGCCGCTGACGCGGGCCTCGTCGTGGACGTCGTAGCGGCGGACGTAGGCGCCGAGGAAGGCCTGGAGGGTGGCGACGGCGGGGATGGCGATCAGGGCGCCGACGGCGCCGAGGAGGGCGGTGCCGGCGATGACGGAGCCGAAGGCGACGGCGGGGTGGATGTCGACGGTCTTCGCGGTCAGCTTCGGCTGGAGCATGTAGTTCTCGAACTGCTGGTACACGACGACGAAGCCGAGCACCCACAGGGCGTACCAGGGGTCGACGGTGAAGGCGATGAGCATCGGCAGGGCGCCGGCCAGGTAGGTGCCGATGGTGGGGATGAACTGGGAGACCAGGCCGACCCAGACGGCGAGGGCCGGGGCGTAGGGCACGCCGAGCCACTGGAGCAGGACGTAGTGGGCGGCGCCGGAGATGAGCGCCATGAGGCCGCGCGAGTAGAGGTAGCCGCCGGTCTTGTCGACGGCGATCTCCCAGGCGCGCAGGACCTCGGCCTGGCGGGCGGGCGGCAGGACCGAGCACAGGGCGCGGCGCAGGCGGGGCCCGTCGGCGGCGAAGTAGAAGGCGAAGAGGACGAGCGTCAGCAGCTGGAAGAGGCCGCCGAGGAGCTGCGCGGAGATGTCCAGGACACCGGTGGCGCTGTTCTGCACGTACCGCCGCAGCCAGTCCGAGTGGACGAGGCTGTCCTGGACCTCCAGGCGGGACAGGTCGGTGTGGAAGGTCTGGTTGATCCAGCTGATCACCGAGTCGAGGTACTTGGGGAAGTCCTCGACCATGTCGACGATCTGCCCGGCCAGCATCGAGCCGAGCAGGGTGACGAACCCGGCGCTGGCGACGAGCAGGCCGAGGAAGACGGTGGCGGTGGCGAGGCCCCGGCGCATGCCCCGGGCGGCCATCCAGCTGACCGCCGGCTCGACGGCGAGGGCGAGGAAGAAGGCGATCAGGATGTTGATCAGCAACGAGGTCAGCTGGTGGAAGGCCCAGGTGCCGAGCTGGAAGGCGGCGACGAGGGCCAGCGCCATCACCATGGCGCGCGGCAGCCACCGGGGCATGGCCGAGCCCAGGGGCGGCCGGTCGGGCTCCGGTACGGGGCCGGTGGCGGGGCGGTCGGCGGGGCTCGCGCTCTCGTCTGTCGATGACACGGGGTCAGTCTCGCCCACCGGCGGACCGCGCGGGACCACCCGGCAGGTCGCCCGGGTCACATCGGCGCCCGGACGGTGCCCGGGGCGCGGTCAGCGGCGCTCGGAGGGGACGTCCATGGCGGTGCAGACGGCGCGCCACACGTCCTTCGCCTCCCAGCCCGCGTCGAGCGCCTCGTGGACGGTGCGCCCGCCGAGTTCGGCCATGACGTGGTCGCGGGCGAAGGTCTCGGCGTAGCCCGCGCCGAAGTGGTCCGCCATGAGTTCCCAGAAAACCGTCAGCCGCATGCACCCAGTATCGCGCCCCGGGCGCGGGTCAGCCGGTGAGGGCCCGCAGTCCGGCGGTGACGGCGACGGCGGCGCCCACCACGACGAGGAACGGGGCGCGCAGCAGCAGCGCGATCCCGGCGGCGGCCAGCCCGGCGGCGCGGGCGTCGAGGGTGAGCGTGGTGCCCTGCGCGAAGGTCTGCTGGGCGGTGAGGGCGGCGAGCAGGGCGACCGGGACGAGGGCGGCGAGCCGTCGGACGAGGGGGCGTTCCAGGACCCCGGCGGGGACGAGGAGTCCGGCGAGCTTCCACGCGTAGCAGCCGGCGGCGGTGAGCGCGATGGCGATCCAGACGGTCATCGGGGGCTCTCCTCGGAGGGGCGGGGCCTGCGGCGGCCTTCGGCCCACAGGACGGCGGGGGCGGCGAGCGCGGCGACGAGGACGGGGACGCCGCCGGGCAGGACGGGCAGCAGTCCGAGGCCGAGAAGGACGGCGGCCGCGGCGGTGACGCGTTCGCGGGCGGTACGGACCATCGGGGCGAGCAGGGCGAGGAAGACGGCGGGGCCGGCGGCGTCCAGGCCCCAGGCGCCGGTGTCGCCGATCGCCTCCGCGCCGAGAGCGCCGAGGAGCGTGGTGACGTTCCACAGGACGTAGAGGGTGGCGCCGGTGACGAAGAAGCCGAGGCGGGTGTGGCGCCGGCCCCGCTGGGCGAGGGCCACGGCGGAGCTCTCGTCGATGGCCCAGTGGGCGGCGAGGGGGCGCGCGGCGCGGGGCAGGGCGAGGAGCTGGGAGAGGCGCAGTCCGTAGAAGGCGTTGCGGGCGCCGAGGAAGAAGGCGCCGGCCGCGGCGGTGAAGGGGTTGCCGCCCGCCGCCAACGCGCCGACCAGGGCGAACTGGGAGGCGCCGGTGAAGACCAGCAGGCTCAGCGCGCACGCCTGGGCCACGGTGAGCCCGGCCCCGGCGGCGGTCGCCCCGAAGGCGAAGCCGGAGAGCCCGACGGCGATCCCGACGCCGAGCGCGTCACGGATCACCTGGCGGTCGCCGGCGGCGGGGGGCGCGGGTATGCCGGGGGCGGGGTCGCCGGGCGGCGGCCCGGCGGAGTCGATGGGGGTCGTCTGTTCAGCCACGTCCCGGACGGTACGGGGCGCGGGGCGGGGCCGTCTTGTACGTTCTTGCGCGCCCCGCTGGCCGCCCGGCGCGGTGGGTGTCTGCGCAGGTCGCGCGCCCCGTACGGGGCGTCACGGGGCGCGCCCCGTGACGGTGCGGGCACCGTGCGCCTCACTCCGCCCGGCGGGCCCTGCGGTACGCCCCCGGGGTGACGCCGACGATGCGGGTGAAGTGGCGGTTGAGGTGGGGCTGGTCGGTGAAGCCGACGGCGGTGGCGGTCTCGGCGGGGGTGGCGCCGGAATGGAGGAGGGCGCGGGCACGGCGGACCCGGGCGTCGGTGAGCCAGGTGTGCGGGGGCATGCCGTAGGCGGCCTTGAAGGCGCGCAGGACGGCGAAGGGGCTGCTGCCGAGGGTCCGGGCGAGTTCTTCCAGGGAGGGCGGGTCGGTCAGCCGCTCCGCCAGGAGGTCGCGGGCGCGGGCGGCGGTGCCCCGGCCGGCGGAGGCGGGGACGGCGTGGGCCGCGGTGGTGCCGTAGAGGTTCAGGAGGCGGGCGATCAGGACCCGCAGGAGGGTGTCGGCGGCGAGGGCGTCGCCCTCTTCGACGGCGCGGTGGACGGCGCGGACGAGGCGGCCCGAGCGGGCGTCGTCGGCGATGGGGCGGTCGAAGACGGGGGTGCCGGGCGGGTGGCCGGTGGCGTCGGCGACCTCGCGGACCAGGCCGAGGGAGGGGTAGAGGGTGGCGTAGGCCCAGCCTTCGGGGGTGCCGGCGCGGGCGGCGTGGGCGACCTCCGGGTTGACCATGACGAGGGTGCCGGGGCCCGCGTGCAGGGTGGTGCCGGGCAGCTCGACACGTTCCACGCCGTGGGTGACGGCGCCGAGGGTGTAGCCCTCGTGGCTGTGGCGGGGGAAGGTGTGGCGGATGTAGCGGGCGCGCAGCAGGTCGAGGCCGGGCAGCGGCTCCCAGCTCCAGTGCCGGGCCCACTCGCGTGCGGCCTGCCGCTGCTCGGGCGTGTCGGGGGCGTCCTGCCGTTCCATGGGTCCATGGTGCGCCGTCCGCACCGCGCGTGACCTGGGCGTCCACGCCGTGGACCGGTGGTTGTCGGTGGCGGGGTGCACGATGGGAGCCATGGCACGCTCAGCGCTCGACACGTTCTCCCCGGCGACCCGGAACTGGTTCACCGGGGCCTTCTCGGCGCCCACCGCCGCCCAGGAGGGGGCGTGGGGTGCCATCGCCGAGGGTTCGGACGTGCTGGTGGTGGCGCCGACCGGTTCCGGCAAGACGCTGGCGGCCTTCCTCTCCGCGCTGGACACGCTGGCGTCGACGCCGCCGCCCGCCGAGTCCCGCAAGCGCTGCCGGGTGCTGTACGTCTCCCCGCTGAAGGCGCTCGCGGTGGACGTGGAGCGCAATCTGCGCAGCCCGCTGACGGGCATCCGGCAGGAGTCGGTGCGGCTCGGGCTGCCGGAGCCGGAGGTGCGGGTCGGTATCCGCTCGGGTGACACCCCGGCGGCGGAGCGGCGCTCGCTGGCGACGCGGCCGCCGGACATCCTCATCACCACCCCGGAGTCGCTCTTCCTGATGCTGACCTCCTCGGCGCGGGAGGCGCTGGAGGGGGTGGAGACGGTCATCCTCGACGAGGTGCACGCGGTGGCGGGCACCAAGCGCGGCGCCCATCTGGCACTCTCCCTGGAGCGGCTGGACGAGCTGCTGCCGAAGCCGGCCCGCCGGATCGGGCTGTCGGCGACGGTCCGGCCGGTGGGCGAGGTGGCGCGGTTCCTGTCGCCGCAGCGCCGGGTGGAGATCGTCCAGCCGGCCTCGGGCAAGGAGTTCGATCTGTCGGTGGTGGTGCCGGTGGAGGATCTGGGCGAGCTGGGCGGCTCGCCGGTGAGCGACGAGGGCTCGGGCGACCGCCCCTCGATCTGGCCGCACGTCGAGGAGCGCATCGCCGACCTGATCCAGTCGCACCGCTCGACCATCGTCTTCGCCAACTCCCGCCGCCTCGCCGAACGCCTGTGCAACCGGCTGAACGAGATCGCCTACGAGCGTGCCACCGGCGAGGCCATGCCCGAGGACCACTCCCCCGCCGAGCTGATGGGCGCCGCCTCGTCGGCCTCGGGGGCGCCTCCCCTGATCGCCCGCGCCCACCACGGTTCGGTCTCCAAGGAGCAGCGCGCCCAGGTGGAGGAGGACCTGAAGGCGGGCCGGCTGCCCGCCGTGGTGGCCACCTCCAGCCTGGAGCTGGGCATCGACATGGGCGCGGTGGACCTGGTGGTGCAGGTCGAGTCCCCGCCGTCGGTGGCCTCGGGGCTCCAGCGGGTGGGGCGCGCGGGGCACCAGGTGGGCGCGGTCTCCACGGGCGTGGTCTTCCCGAAGTACCGGGGCGACCTGGTGCAGTCGGCGGTGGTGACGGAGCGGATGCGGGAGGGCCGGATCGAGGCGCTGCGGGTCCCGTCGAACCCGCTGGACGTGCTGGCCCAGCAGATCGTGGCGATGACCGCGATGGACACCTGGCAGTTCGACGACCTGCTGGCGCTGGCGCGGCGGGCGGCCCCGTTCTCCTCGCTGCCGGAGTCGGCGTTCACCGCGGTGCTGGACATGCTGGCGGGCCGCTATCCCTCGGACGCCTTCGCCGAGCTGCGCCCGCGCGTGGTCTGGGACCGCGTCGCGGGCACCGTGACGGGCCGCCCGGGGGCGCAGCGGCTCGCCGTCACCTCCGGCGGCACCATCCCCGACCGCGGCCTGTTCGGCGTCTTCCTGGCGGGCGCGGACCCGAAGAAGGGCGGCGGCCGGGTCGGCGAGCTGGACGAGGAGATGGTCTACGAGTCGCGCACCGGCGACGTCTTCACGCTGGGCACCACCTCGTGGCGGATCGAGGACATCACCCGCGACCGGGTCCTGGTCTCGCCGGCGCCGGGCGTGCCGGGGCGGCTGCCGTTCTGGAAGGGCGACCAGCTGGGGCGTCCGCTGGAGCTGGGGCGGGCGCTGGGCGCCTTCGTCCGGGAGGTCGGGGCGCTGCCCGAGGAGGACGCCCGGCTGCGGCTGCTGGCCGCGGGGCTGGACGCCTGGGCGGCGGAGAACCTCCTGACGTACCTGAAGGAGCAGCGCGAGGCGTGCGGGCACGTCCCGGACGACCGGACGGTGGTCGTGGAGCGGTTCCGGGACGAGCTGGGTGACTGGCGGGTGGTGATCCACTCCCCGTTCGGCGCGCAGGTGCACGCCCCGTGGGCGCTGGCGCTGGGGGCGCGTCTGAGCGAGCGGTACGGCATGGACGCCCAGGTGATGCACGCCGACGACGGGATCGTGCTGCGCCTGCCCGACGCGGACCTCCTGGGGCTGGACCTGCTGGACGACGAGGCGTCGGACCCGGGCACGGCCTTCGACACCGAGCAGTCCCCGGTCGGCGCCCAGGACGTCACCTTCGACAAGGGCGAGATCGAGGGGATCGTCACCGACCAGGTGGGCAGCTCGGCGCTGTTCGCCTCGCGGTTCCGGGAGTGCGCGGCCCGCGCGCTGCTGCTGCCGCGCCGCAGCCCCGGCAAGCGCACCCCGCTGTGGCAGCAGCGGCAGCGGGCCTCGCAGCTGCTCCAGGTGGCGAGCGAGTTCGGCTCCTTCCCGATCGTCCTGGAGGCGGTCCGCGAGTGCCTCCAGGACGTCTTCGACGTGCCGGGGCTGACCGAGCTGATGGGCGACCTGGAGGCCCGCCGCGTCCGCCTGGTCGAGGTGACGACCCCGGAGGCGTCCCCCTTCGCCCGCTCCCTGCTCTTCGGGTACGTGGCGCAGTTCCTGTACGAGGGGGACTCGCCGCTGGCCGAGCGGCGGGCGGCGGCGCTGTCGCTGGACTCGCGGCTGCTGTCCGAGCTGCTGGGCCAGGCCGAGCTGCGGGAGCTGCTGGACGCGGAGGTCCTGGCCGAGCTGGAGCAGGAGCTCCAGTGGCGCACCGAGGACCGCCGGATCAAGGACGCGGAGGGGGTCGCCGACGCGCTGCGGGTGCTGGGCCCGCTGACCTCGGCGGAGCTGGCGGAGCGCGGCGCCGATCCGGCGTGGGCGCGGGAGCTGGCGGGCGCGCGCCGCGTCATCGAGGTGCGGATCGCCTCGGTGGAGCACTGGGCGGCGATCGAGGACGCGGGGCGGCTGCGCGACGCGCTCGGCGTGGCGCTTCCGGTGGGGGTCCCGGAGGCGTTCACGGAGCCGGTGAAGGACCCGCTGGGCGACCTCCTCGCCCGGTACGCCCGCACCCACGGCCCGTTCACGGCGGCCGCGGCGGCGGAGCGGTTCGGTCTCGGGCGGGCGGTCACCGAGGGGGCGCTGGAGCGGCTCGGCGCGAGCGGGCGGGTGGTGCAGGGCGAGTTCCATCCGGCCGGGGTGGGCCAGGAGTGGTGCGACGCGACGGTGCTGCGCCGGCTGCGCCGCCGTTCGCTGGCCGCGCTGCGCCAGGAGCTGGAGCCGGTGGAGCCGACGGCGCTGGCCCGGTTCCTGCCGCCGTGGCAGCACCTGGGCGGGCAGGGACTGCGCGGTCTTGACGGGCTGGTCCGCGCGGTGGAGCAGCTCCAGGGCGCGGCGGTGCCGGCCTCCGCGCTGGAGAAGCTGGTGCTGCCGTCGCGGGTGGCGCAGTACCAGCCGGCGATGCTCGACGAGCTGACGGCCACCGGGGAGCTGCTGTGGGCGGGCAGCGGCTCGCTCCCGGGCAAGGACGGCTGGGTCTCGCTCTACCTCGCGGACAACGCCCCGCTCCTGCTGCCGCCCCCGCACCCGCTGGAGCTGTCGCCGCTGCACCAGGCGGTGCTGGACGCGCTCGCCGGCGGGTACGGCCTCTTCTTCCGCCAGATCGCCGACCAGGTCCGGGCCGCCCATCCCACCGCCTCCGACCAGGCGCTGGCGGACGCCGTCTGGGAGCTGGCCTGGTCGGGGCGGCTCACCAACGACACGGTTGCTCCGCTCCGGGCCCTCCTCGGTTCGGGCCGCACCGCCGGGTCCACGGCGCACCGGGCGCGCCGCAGCGTCCCCCGGGGCCGGTTCGGCGCGCTGACCGCCGCGCCGCGGCCCGCCTCGCGGACGGGCCCGCCGACGGTCGCGGGCCGCTGGTCGCTGCTGCCCCCACTCGAACCCGATCCGACCCTGCGGGCCCACGCCCTGGCCCGCACCCTCCTCGACCGGCACGGCGTCGTCACGCGCGGCGCGGTGGCGGCGGAGGGCGTCGAGGGCGGCTTCTCCGCCGTGTACCGCGTCCTGTCGGCCTTCGAGGACAGCGGGCAGGCCCGCCGGGGTTACGTGGTGGAGGGGCTGGGCGCGGCCCAGTTCGCGATGGACGGCGCGGTGGACCGCCTGCGTGCCTCCGCGACCGCCGCCGAGCGGGAGGCCGGCGGTACGCCCCGGCAGGCCCTAGTGCTGGCGGCGGCCGACCCGGCCAACGCGTACGGCGCGGCTCTCCCCTGGCCGGAGCCGCCGAGCGGGGCCGGGCACAAGCCGGGCCGTAAGGCGGGGGCGATGGTCGTCCTGGTCGACGGGGAGCTGGCCATGTACATGGAGCGCGGCGGCAAGACCCTGCTGGCCTGGCCCTCCACCACCCCGGACGACCCCTCGGCCCCCGATCCCCGCCTGGAGGGAGCCGCCCACGCCCTCGCGGGTTCTGCCGCCGGAGGTTCCCTCGGCACGGTCACCGTCGAACGCGTCAACGGCGAGCCCGCCCTGACCTCTCCGGTCGGCACCTACCTGGAGAACGCGGGCTTCCACGCGACACCGAGGGGGCTGCGGCTGCGCGGCGGGAGGTGACCGGAGAGGCCCCGGCCCGCCTCGTCCGCGTCACCGGCCGGCGGCGGCCAGTACGGCGGCGAGGCCCTCGCGCAGGTCCTGGACGAAGTACCCGGGAACCTCCAGCGACGGGAAATGGCCCCCGGCTTCCGGCGTCCGCCAGCGGACGATGCGGCGGTAGCGCTGCTCGGCCCAGGGGCGCGGCGTCTTCTCGATGTCGCGCGGATACATGGTGACGGCGGCCGGGACGTCGACCCGCAGCGCGGGGTCGACCGAGTTGTGGCTCTCGTAGTAGATGCGGGCCGCCGAGGCGCCGGTCCGGGTCAGCCAGTACAGGGTGACGTTGTCGAGAAGGCGGTCCCGGGAGATCGTCTCGAAGGGGCTGTCCTCGGTGTCCGACCACTCGGCGAACTTGTCGAGAATCCAGGCCAGCAGCCCCACCGGCGAGTCGACGAGGGCGTAGCCGATGGTCTGCGGCCGGGTCGCCTGCTGCTTCGCGTACGCGGCGCGGTGGCGCCAGAAGTGGCGGGTCTCCTCGGTCCACCGGCGCTCGTCCGGCGTCAGCCCGTCGGTGGTCAGCCCGGGCGGTGCCTCCGCGAAGGTCGAGTGGACCCCGAGCACGTGGCCGGGGAAGCGGCCGCCGAGCACGGTGGTGATGTTGCCGCCCCAGTCGCCGCCGTGGGCGAGGAACCGGTCGTGGCCGAGCCGGCCCATGAGTTCCACCCAGGCGGCCGCGATCCGCTCCGTCCCCCACCCGGTGGTGGCCGGCTTGTCGCTGTAGCCGAAGCCCGGCAGCGAGGGGGCCACCACGTGGAAGGCCGGCGCGTCCGGGTCGGCGGGGTGGGCCAGTTCGTCCACGACGTCGATGAACTCGGCGACGCTGCCCGGCCAGCCGTGCGTCATGAGCAGCGGGGTGGCGTCCGCGCGGGCGGAGCGGCGGTGCAGGAAGTGGATGCCGAGGCCGTCGACGGTCGTACGGAACTGGCCGGCCCGGTGCAGGCGCGCCTCGAACGCCCGCCAGTCGTAGCCGGTGCGCCAGTACTCCACGAGACCGGCCAGGTCGGCGAGTGGCACGCCCTGCTCCCACCGGCCGGGCCCCGGCGGGGCGCCACGCACCGTCTCCGCCTCCGGGAGCCGGGCCGCGGCCAGCCGGGCGCGCAGGTCGTCGAGTTCGGCGTCGGTCGCACGGGCTTCGAACGCTCGCACGTCGCTGAGGGAGCGGGACATGGCGGCACCTCCTGGCCGTCGCTGGACCGGCCCCCACCTGAGAACCGGCTAAGGCGGTTCTAGCACGGGCCCGGATGCAGCGACAACCGGCTAAGGTGGTTCCATGCCCGCAGAGTTCCCCGACTTCCGCCTCGGCACCGTGCCGGCGACGAGCTTCACGGCGACACTGACGGAGCGGCAGGGCGAACCCGTGGAGCGCATCCCCGTGCCGCAGCGACTGGTCGACTGGCTGGCGGTGTACGGCCTCGCCGTGGGCTCCTGCACGCCCGCCCAGCTCGGCCTCGCCCGGGAACTCCGCGAGGCCGTCCACGCCGCGGCGACGGCGGCCGCGACCGGAGCGCCACTCCCCGCCACCGCCGTCCGCGTCATCAACGACCGCAGCGTCGAGGGCCGGGCGGCCGCCGTCCTGACCCCCGAGGGCGAGCGCCGCTGGCACCTCGCCTCGGGCTCCGTCGAGGACGCCCTCAGCGTGATCGCCGCCGACGCGATCGGCATCCTCTCCGGCGAGCGCGACGGAAAACTGGCCCTGTGCGCCTCCCCCACCTGCCGGGCCGCCTTCTTCGACACCAGCCAGAGCCGCAGCCGCAAGTGGTGCGACATGAACACCTGCGGCAACCGCCAGAAGAAGGCCCGCTTCCACGCCAAGCAGCGCAAGGGCCCCGCCACGGGGGAGTGACCGCCCCCCCCCGTTCCACGCACTCCGGCACCACCCCTCCCCGAGCCATACCCTCCCCGCCGAAAGCACGACCACATTTGCCTAAATGCCTTAGGCAGATGCACCATGGCATTAGCCAGACGAAAGGACCCGGTCATGCCCCGTGCGGGACTCACCCCCGAGCGCCTCACCCAGGCCGGAGCGGAACTCGCCGACGAGATCGGCTTCGACCAGGTGACCGTCTCCGCCCTGGCGCGACAGTTCGGCGTGCAGGTCGCGAGCCTCTACTCGCACGTCAGGAACTCCCAGGACCTCAAGACCCGCATCGCCCTGCTCGCCCTGGCCGAGATGGCCGACCGCGCCGCCGACGCCGTGGCCGGACGGGCCGGGAAGGACGCCCTGACCGCCTTCGCCGACGTCTACCGCGACTACGCACGCGAGCACCCGGGCCGGTACGCGGCCGCCCAGCTGCCGCTGGACCCCCAGACGGCGGCGGCCAGCGCCGGTGTGCGCCACGCCCAGATGACGCGGGCGATCCTGCGCGGCTACGACCTCTCGGAGCCGGACCAGACACACGCCGTCCGGCTGCTGGGCAGCGTCTTCCACGGCTACGTCAGCCTGGAGGCGAGCGGCGGCTTCAGCCACAGCGCCCCCGACTCCTCGGAGAGCTGGGCACGCGTCCTGGACTCCCTCGACACCCTCCTGCGCAACTGGGAGGCCCAGCCCTGACCGGCTGACCGCCCCCGGACGGCCCGCGCCCCGTCCCGGCCCCGGCGCGGCATCCCACCCCACACCCTGCGACCCCCAGGCGGAACCATGCCCACCGACCACGAACCGGCCCCCACCCCGGTCACCACCCCCCTCACCCCGGACCTCGTCCGCGGCGCCCTGGAGCTGGAGCCGACCGCACGCGGCGTCCTCCCGCACCGGCTGCCCGCCTGGGCCCGCGCCCAGAACACCGACGGCCAGCTGGCCATGGCCGAGGCCCAGCCCTCGGGCGTACGGCTGGCCTTCCGCACCCGGTCCACCGCCGTCGCCCTGGAGACACTGCCCACCAAGCGGGTCTACGTGGGCGCCCCGCCCCGGCCCGACGGCCTGTACGACCTGGTGGTCGACGGCCGCCTCGTCGACCGGGCGAGCGCCCCCGGCGGCAACACCCTCACCCTCGACATGGCGGCCGGCACCGCCGAGACCGTGCCCGGCCCGCCCGGGACGGTACGTTTCGCCGAGCTGCCCGCCGGGGTCAAGGACATCGAGATCTGGCTGCCGCACAACGAGGCGGCCGAGCTGCTGGCCCTGCGCACCGACGCGCCCGTCGAGCCCCTCCCGGAGAGCGGACGCCGCGTCTGGCTCCACCACGGGAGTTCGATCAGCCACGGCTCGGACGCCGCGAGCCCGTCCACCACCTGGCCCGCGCTGGCCGCGGCGCGGGGCGGCGTGGACCTGGTCAACCTCGGTCTCGGCGGCGCCGCGCTGCTCGACCCGTTCACCGCCCGCACCCTGCGCGACACCCCGGCCGACCTGATCAGCGTCAAGATCGGCATCAACCTCGTCAACGCCGACCTGATGCGGCTGCGCGCCTTCACCCCGGCGGTCCACGGCTTCCTGGACACCATCCGCGAGGGCCACCCGGCCACCCCGCTCCTGGTCGTCACGCCGATACTCTGCCCGATCCACGAGGAGACCCCCGGCCCCTGCGCCCCGGACTTCAGCGAGATCGCCGAAGGGCGGATCAAGTTCAAGGCGGTCGGCGACCCGGCCGAGGTGGCCGCCGGAAAGCTCACCCTGAGCGTGATCCGCGACGAGCTGACCCGCATCGTGCGGCAGCGGGCCGCCGACGACCCGCACCTGCACCTCCTCGACGGCCGCGAGCTGTACGGCGAGGCGGACCACGCCGAGCTGCCGCTCCCCGACGAGCTGCACCCGGACGCCGCCACCCACCGCCGCATGGGCGAGCGCTTCGCCGCCCTCGCCTTCGCCCCGGACGGGCCGTTCGCCACCAGGCCCTGACCCCGGCCGGCCAGGCATCATGGAGCCATGCCCGAGGGAGACACCGTCCACCAGGCGGCGGGGCGCCTGCACCAGGCGCTCGCCGGCCAGGAGCTGACCGTCTCGGACCTCCGTGTGCCCCGCCTCGCGACGGTCGACCTCACCGGCCGCACCGTGGTGGAGGTGGTGGCCCGGGGCAAGCACCTGCTGACCCGCCTGGAGGGCGGCCTCACCCTCCACTCCCATCTGCGGATGGACGGCTCGTGGCGGATCTTCGCACCGGGCGAGCGCTGGCGGGGCGGGCCGGGCCACCAGATCCGCGCGGTCCTCGGCACCGCCTCACGCACCGCCGTCGGCTACCGCCTGCCCGTCCTGGAGCTGCTGCGCACCACGGCCGAGGACGAGGCCGTCGGCCACCTCGGCCCCGACCTGCTGGGCCCCGACTGGTCCCCCACCGAGGCGCTGGCCCGGCTGGCGGCCGCGCCGGAGCGCGAGGTCGGCGAGGCGGTGCTGGACCAGCGCAATCTGGCGGGCATCGGCAACGTCTTCAAGAGCGAACTCTGCTTCCTGCTCCGCGTGACCCCGTGGCTGCCGGTCGGCGAGCTGCCCGACCCCGAACGCCTCACCACCCTCGCGGCCCGCCTCCTGGAGGCCAACCGCCACCGTCCGCGCCGCACCACCACCGGCCGCCCCGACCGCCCCCTGTACGTCTACGGCCGCGCCGGCCGCCCCTGTCTGCGCTGCGGCGCCACCGTCAGAACCGCCCAGCAGGGCGACCCCACCCGCGAACGCCCCACCTACTGGTGCCCGGGCTGCCAGAAGGGCCCGGCCCCCGCCGCGTAACGCCTCGTCCCGCCCTCACCCGTCCCCCGGCTCCCCCTGCCCGCCCCGCACCCGCGCCACCAACCGCCGGGCCGCCGCCCGCGCCCGCGCCGCCTGCTCGTCGGCGCGAGACTTCGGTACGCAGTGCACCGGCAGGACGCTCAGCCCCCAGCCGCCCGCCACCACCGCGGCGACGCCCGCGGGGGCCGCACTGAGTGCGGCCCGCCCCCGGGTTCGTCGTCGGCCGCCGCGGGCGGCCGCCGGTTCTGTCTAGCTGTTCTCCGCCTGGAACATCCAGTGGTGCTTCTCCAGGTCGGCGGTGATGGTGATGAAGATGTCCTGGCTCACCGGGTCCGCGTCACCGGTCGCCTCGATCCGCTCGCGCATCCGGCCGATCACCGCGGCCAGCGCCTGCACGAGGGTGTTGACCGCGTCCACATCCTTGATCCAGCCCTCGTTGACCACCCCGATGCTGCTGGTCCCGGCGACGGTCGCGGCGCGGCCGTCCGGGGAGACCCCGAGGGCCGAGGCCCGCTCGGCCACGGTGTCGGAGTGGGCGCGGGCGGTGTCGACCACCTCGTCGAGCTGGAGGTGGACAGAGCGGAAGCGCGGGCCCGTGACGTTCCAGTGCACCTGCTTGGCGACCAGGGAGAGGTCGATCAGGTCCACCAGGCCGCCCTGCAGGGCGCCCGCGACCACCTTGAGGTCGGTCTCCGGAAGCGGGCTCTTGACCACGTTCATCGCATTCCTCCAAGTCGTCACAGCCGGTCACCCGTCATCGACGGCGGGCCGTCGCCAGCCACGCACCACGATGACACAGGTGACCGATTTGGGTAACTTCGACCGGTCCTTCGGTGGACCGGTGCTGCCACCCGTCAGTTCGGAAGACCCCGGCTCCCACCGGCCACCGCGACCGCCCGAGGGGCGGGTCCGGGCCGGGCGGCACCGTCGTCACCCAACGAGAAGCCCCGGTGGCGGCGGGAGCGGATCTTGTGGATCCGCGTGCCCGCCCCCACCGGGGCTACACGTGTGACGTGCCGTTCTTCTCGCCGCGCCGCTCAGGCGGCGGCGACGCCCACGGCCTCGGGCGCCTTGATCGTCACCCGCTCCGGCGGTACGCCGGAGACGGAGACGGCGTTCAGCATGGGCCTGACCGGAGCCGGCACCGGGTCGGTGGCAGCGGCGGACTCGGCCAGCTCGGCGAGGGCCAGCTCGTCGCTGACCTCACGCATCAGTTCGGACATCCGTACGTCCAACGCGTCGCAAATGGCGGAGAGCAGTTCGGAGGACGCCTCCTTCTGCCCCCGCTCCACCTCGGAGAGATAGCCGAGTGAGACTCGGGCGGACGAGGAGACTTCGCGCAGAGTACGGCCCTGGCGCTGGCGCTGCCGACGCAGCACGTCACCCAGCAGGCGACGGAGCAGAATCATCGGTGGCTCCCTCCTCGGACCGCGTAACCGCATCCTTCACGCCCCACCGTACCGCCTACCGCTGCGGCCGTGCGGGGAGCGATGTCGTGTTCACTCAGGGCTGCAAACATCAGGTCTCCCCGTTCTGTTCCGTATCCTGCGCCCGCCCGTGTCCGCCCAGTTCCCCGATGAGCAGGCCGAGAACCCTCCGGACACTCTCCATACGGATGTCCGTACGGTCGCCGTTCAACCGCAGTGCGGCCGATTTCCCTCCCCCAGGTCCGGCCACGGCGATGTACACGGTGCCCACGGGGCGCCCGTCCTGCGGTTCGGGCCCGGCCACGCCGGTGGTGGCCACGCCCCACTCGGCGCCCAGTTCCCGGCGCACCCCCTGGGCCATCTGGTGCGCGACCTCGGGGTCCACGGCGCCCCTGGCCCGCAGCAGCGCCTCGTCGACACCGAGCAGCCGGGCCTTGAGCTCCGTGGCGTACGCCGTGACCGAGCCGCGGAAGGCGGCCGAGGCGCCCGGGGCGGCGGTCACGGCGGCGGCGACCAGGCCCCCGGTCAGCGACTCGGCGACGGCCAGCGTCTCGCCGCGCTCCTCCAGCAGCCGCAGGGCGTGCTCCGCCTCCAGGCTCACCGCCGGGTCTCCCCGCCGACCTGCCGTGCGCCGGCGGCGTCCTGGCTCTGCTCCCGGGCCTGTCCGGCCCGCTCGCCGGCGGCCGGTGGCGCCTCGCCGGTCCGCTCGGCGGGCCCGGCCGCGGAGGCCGCCGTGGCCACCAGGGCCTCGGAGGCGGTGGCGGTGGGGACGGCGGGGCCGACCTCGCCGACGGTGCCCTGCGCGCCCGTGGCCGCCTCACGGCGTGCGGCCCGCTCGGCGGCGAGACCCGCACGGCGCAGCACGACGGCCTGCCGTACGTAGTCCAGGCCGGTCGCGACGGTCAGCACCACGGCGACGGCCATCACCCAGAACCGCAGGGTGGCCAACGGCCCGGTGAGCGCGAGGACGTACATGCCGGCCGCCGTGCCCTGGGCGAGGGTCTTCAGCTTGCCGCCCCGGCTGGCGGGGATCACGCCGAATCTGATCACCCAGAAGCGCAGCACCGTGATGCCCAGCTCGCGCCCGAGGATCACCGCCGTCACCCACCAGGGCAGCTCCCCGAGCCACGACAGGCAGATCAGCGCGGCGCCCATGATCGCCTTGTCGGCGATCGGGTCGGCGATCTTGCCGAAGTCCGTGACCAGGTTGTACGTCCGGGCGAGGTGCCCGTCGAAGACGTCGGTGATCATGGCGACGGCGAAGGCCGCCCAGGCCAGGGCGCGCCAGGCCGGGTCGTACCCGCCGTCCGCCAGCAGCAGGGCCACGAATCCGGGGACCAGCAGGAGCCGGATCATGGTCAGGATGTTGGCGATGTTCCAGACGCCGGCCTGCCGGACGGCCGGGGTCCCGCGGCTGGCGCCGTGTACGCCGCCCGCGTGGGCTCCACCGGCCGTGGACGCCGACACTCCGGTCATCTGCCCGCCTCCTCGATCAGGTGCAGGGGTTCGGCGACGAGGTCCACTCCCTCGGTGCCGACCACCTTGGCCACGACCATACGGCCCGGGGTGAGGTCCGCGCCGCTCGTGAAGAGGATCTGTCCGTCGGTCTCGGGGGCCTGGTGGGCGGCCCGGCCGACGGCGCCCTCTTCCTCGTCGACGGATTCGACGAGTACCTCCACGGTCTCACCGACCCGCTCGTCCGCGCGCTGCGAGACGAGTTCCTCGGCGAGTCGGGAGACCCGGGCCAGACGCTCGGCGACCTCCTCCTCGGGGAGCTTGCCCTCGTACCCGGCGGCCTCGGTGCCGTCCTCGTCGGAGTAGCCGAAGACGCCGATGGCGTCGAGGCGGGCGCCGGTCAGGAAGCGCTCCAGCTCGGCCACGTCCGCCTCGCTCTCGCCGGGGAAGCCGACGATGAAGTTGGAGCGGACGCCGGCCTCGGGGGCCTTGGCGCGGATCTGCTCCAGCAGGCCGAGGAAGCGGTCGGTGTCGCCGAAGCGGCGCATGGCCCGCAGCACGCCGGGCGCGGAGTGCTGGAAGGAGAGGTCGAAGTAGGGGGCGACCTTCGGCGTCGAGGTGAGGACGTCGATCAGGCCGGGCCGCATCTCGGCGGGCTGGAGGTAGCTGACGCGCACCCGCTCGATGCCGTCCACCTCCGCCAGCTCCGGCAGCAGCGTCTCCAGCAGCCGGATGTCGCCGAGGTCCTTGCCGTACGAGGTGTTGTTCTCGGAGACCAGCATGATCTCCTTCACGCCCTGCCCGGCCAGCCAGCGCGTCTCCTGGAGCACGTCGGAGGGACGCCGGGAGATGAAGGAGCCGCGGAAGGAGGGGATGGCGCAGAAGGAGCAGCGCCGGTCGCAGCCGGAGGCCAGCTTGACCGAGGCGACGGGGCTGGTGCCCAGCCGGCGGCGGAGCGGGGCGCGCGGCCCGGAGGCGGGCGCCAGGCCGTCGGGCAGGTCGGCGGGGGCGGCCGCGGGCTCCTGGGCGTGGCCGGGGAGGGCGACGGCGCTGTCCTGGCGCTCGGCGGGGCTGATCGGCAGCAGCTTGCGCCGGTCGCGCGGGGTGTGGGAGGCGTGGATGCCGCCGCCCAGGATGGTCTGCAGCCGGTCGGAGATGTCGGCGTAGTCGTCGAAGCCGAGCACCCCGTCGGCCTCGGGGAGGGCCTCGGCCAGCTCCTTGCCGTACCGCTCGGCCATGCAGCCGACCGCGACCACGGCCTGGGTTCTGCCCTGGGCCTTGAGGTCGTTGGCCTCCAGGAGGGCGTCGACGGAGTCCTTCTTGGCGGCTTCGACGAAGCCGCAGGTGTTGACGACGGCGACATCGGCGGCTTCGGCGTCCTCGACGAGCTGCCAGCCGTCCGCCTCCAGGCGGCCTGCGAGCTCCTCCGAATCCACCTCGTTACGGGCGCATCCGAGAGTGACGAGAGCGACGGTACGGCGTTCAGGCATGGGCTCAAGACTACTTTGTCCCGGCCGGGGCCCCCGCCCCGGCCGGGACAGGGTCCCGTCTGCCCGGTTCAGCCCGCGTTGGGGTCGCCCTTGGTGTAGGAGAGACGCTGCACCTGGCCGGGCTGGAAGCGGTCCTCGATCTCCTCGCCGTTGACGAGCAGTTCGACCGCGCCGGCGTCGCCGATGACCAGGTCGACGCGCTCCTTGTCGGTGAAGGTCTTGGTCTGCCCCTTCTGGAGCGTGCCGTCGAAGAGGAGCTGGCCGTTGTGGTCCTTGGCCGAGAGCCAGCTGCGCCCCTCGGGCACGGTGATCTTGACGGTCACCCGGTCGGCGGGGGCCGCCGCGATGGCGCTCTCGGAGGGCTTCGGGTCGGGGGCGGGCTTCTCGGCGGACTTCGAGGGCCCGGCCGGCGGGGCGGTGCTGCCGTTCTCGCCCGCGACGTTCTTGGCGCCGCCCTCGTCCTCGCCGCTGAAGAGGGTGAAGCCGACGAAGCCGACGACCGCGACGATGGCGGCGACCATGGCCGCCGTCCAGTTGAGGCGGCGCGGCTCGGAGCGGATGCGTTCGGCCTCGAAGAGCGGGGCGGGCGCGGTGGGGGCCGGGCGGCCGCCGTGGTCGTCGTCGTAGGCGGCGACGAGCGGCTCGGGGTCGATGCCGACGGCGCGCGCCAGCGTGCGGATGTGGCCGCGGGCGTAGACGTCGCCGCCGCAGCGGGAGAAGTCGTCCTGCTCGATCGCCTGGATGATCGGGACGCGGACCCGGGTGGCTGCGCTGACCTCGTCGACGCCGAGTCCGGCCTCGGTGCGGGCACGGGCGAGGGTGCGCCCGATCTCCGGCTTCGGCGGGGCGGTCTCGGCCGGCCCGTCGGCGGTGGCGTCGCCGGGCTCGGGAGCGGGGGCCTGCTCGGTCGTAGGACGCTCGTCCTCGACCTCGGCCGCGGGGGAAGAACCGTTGTCTTCAGGGGATTTGCCGAGGGACACGGGGGTGCCTTTCGAGCCTGTAGCCACCTGCTGGAGGTCCAGTCTAGGGGGGTTGCGAATGCGGGGGGCAACCGGGCGGACGGACTTTGTACGCCATCGGAATGGCGCCCTCCCGCCGCGGCCCGGGGCACAGAGTGCCCCTTCTCTCAACTTGACGTACGCCGAAGGGAAACGGTTGCCCCGTCCGCGCCGCCGGCCCGGTCACCGGTGCGCCGGGGCCCGGTACCGGCGTGCGCCCGGAGCCACACGCCGGGCGCGGTCCGGCGTACGCCGGGTGGGAACGCCCGTCTCCCTTCGCCGCGCGCCAGTCCGCCACGCGGTGCTGTCCGTCGTCCGGGCCCCTCGCACCCGCCGCCCTCCCGGTGGTCCGGGGTCAGGACGGTCGCGCCGCCCTGCCCCCGCTCCGGCCCGGTGGCTGGGGATGAGGAGCCGTCACGGTTGCTCCTCCCCCCGGATCACGGCGAGCACTCCTGGCAGGTCCTCAGGTTTCACGAGAACGTCACGGGCCTTGGAGCCCTCGGTGGGGCCGACGATGTCCCGGGACTCCATGAGGTCCATCAGCCGGCCGGCCTTGGCGAAGCCGACGCGCAGTTTGCGCTGGAGCATCGAGGTGGAGCCGAACTGGGTGGAGACGACCAGCTCGGTGGCCTGGCAGAGCAGGTCGAGGTCGTCGCCGATCTCCTCGTCGATCTCCTTCTTCTTCTGACCGCCGACCACCACGTCGTCCCGGAAGACCGGCGTCATCTGCTCCTTGCAGTGCTTGACGACCTCGGCGACCTCCTCCTCGGTGACGAAGGCGCCCTGCATCCGGGTGGGCTTGTTGGCGCCCATCGGCAGGAAGAGCCCGTCGCCCTTGCCGATGAGCTTCTCGGCGCCGGGCTGGTCGAGGATGACCCGGCTGTCGGCGAGCGAGGAGGTGGCGAAGGCGAGCCGGGAGGGCACGTTGGCCTTGATGAGGCCGGTGACGACGTCGACGCTGGGCCGCTGGGTGGCGAGGACCAGGTGGATGCCGGCGGCCCGCGCGAGCTGGGTGATGCGGACGATCGCGTCCTCCACGTCCCGGGGCGCCACCATCATCAGGTCGGCCAGCTCGTCCACGATGACCAGCAGGTACGGGTAGGGCTGCAGCTCGCGCTCGCTGCCCTCGGGGGTCTTGGCCTTGCCGCTGCGCACGGCCGCGTTGAAGTCGTCGATGTGCCGGTAGCCGAAGGCGGCCAGGTCGTCGTAGCGCAGGTCCATCTCGCGGACCACCCACTGGAGCGCCTCGGCGGCCCGCTTGGGGTTGGTGATGATCGGCGTGATGAGGTGCGGGATGCCCTCGTAGGCGGTCAGCTCTACGCGCTTGGGGTCGACCAGGACCATCCGCACGTCCTCCGGCGAGGCCCGCATCATGATCGAGGTGATCAGGCAGTTGATGCAGGAGGACTTGCCGGAACCGGTGGCTCCGGCGACCAGGATGTGCGGCATCTTGGCGAGGTTGGCCATCACGTAGCCGCCCTCGACGTCCTTGCCGAGGCCGACCAGCATCGGGTGGTGGTCCTCGGCGGCGTCGGCCAGGCGCAGCACGTCGCCGAGGTTGACCATCTCGCGGTCGGTGTTGGGGATCTCGATGCCGACGGCGGACTTGCCCGGGATGGGGCTGATGATCCGCACGTCGGGGCTGGCGACGGCGTAGGCGATGTTCTTGGTGAGCGCGGTGATCCGCTCGACCTTCACGGCCGGGCCGAGTTCGATCTCGTACCGGGTGACCGTCGGGCCGCGGGTGAAGCCGGTGACGGCCGCGTCGACCTTGAACTCGCTGAAGACGGTGGTCAGCGAGGTGACCACGGCGTCGTTGGCGGCGCTGCGGGACTTGCCCGGTCCGCCGCGCTCCAGCAGGTCTATCGAGGGCAGCGCGTAGGTGATGTCCCCGGAGAGCTGCAGCTGCTCGGCCCGGGGCGGCAGCGGCCTGCTCTCGTCGACGGGCGGCGCCTTGGTGAGATCCGGTACGGAACCGGAGTCCTGGCTCCCGGTGGTCCTGCGGCGGCCGGGCGTGGGCCGGGCAGGCTCCTCGGAGCCGGTGGTACGCGCCGGGGGCACCGGGGAGGTGGCGGGCTCGCGCTCGGTGGTCACGCCCTGGGTGAGGTCGGCGACGAGCGGGGAGGGCGGCATGCCGTGCAACACGGCCCCGTCCAGGGCGGCGGCCGCCTCGGCGGCGATGTCGACCGCGTCGCGCCCGGTCCGCTCGGCGGCGGCCTTGCGCGGGGCGCGGCGCCGGGCGGGCCTGGCCGGGGCCTCGTCCGCCTCGTCGTCGGCCCCGGGGCGGCGCCGCGCGTCGGGCAGCGCCTCGCGCCACTGCTCCTCGTAGCGGGCGTCGTCGTCGCTCGCGCCGGCCGGGGCGGCGATCAGGCCGAGGCGGCGGCCGAGGGTGCGCAGCCGCTGCGGGATGGCGTTGACCGGCGTGGCGGTCACCACGAGGAGCCCGAAGACGGTGAGGAGCAGCAGCAGCGGGACGGCCAGCACCTCGGTGACGGTGAAGATCAGCGGCGTGGCCGAGGCCCAGCCGATGAGGCCGCCGGCGTCCTGGAGGGCGGCGGTGCCGTCACCGCGCGCCGGCGAGCCGCAGGCGATGTGGACCTGGCCGAGGATGCCGATGACCAACGCGGAGAGGCCGATGACGATCCGCCCGTTGGCCTCGGGTTTCTCGGGGTGGCGGATCAGGCGCACCGCGACGGTGCCCAGCAGCAGCGGCACCAGCAGGTCGAGGCGGCCGAAGGCACCGGTGACCAACATCGCCACGAGGTCGCCGACGGGGCCCTGGAGGTTGGACCAGGTGCCGGCGGCGACGATCAGGGCGAGGCCGAGCAGGAGCAGGGCCAGGCCGTCCTTGCGGTGGGCGGGGTCGAGCCCCTTGGCACCGCGTCCTATGCCGCGGAAGACGGCGCCGACACCGTGGGCGGCGCCGAGCCAGACGGCGCGTACGAAGCGGTAGAGGCCGGGGGCGGGCGCGGGCCTGGGCGGCGGCTTGCGGGCCGCCGCCTTCCTGGCGGGCGCCTTCTTCCTCACCGGCGGTTTGGCCGCGGTCTTCTTCGCCGGTCCCCCGGAACGCCCCGCGCCGCGCGCCGAGGACGGTGATCCCTTGCCGGAGGTACGTGAGGCCATGGTGGTGAGGTTACCGGTGCGGGGCGGACGGGACACGTGCGCCCGGGGCTTCACCCGTCCGTGTCGCTCCTGACGCGGCGTCGCCTTGACGGCCGGTCAGCGAGCGGGCCGGGGCCAGGTGACAGGCCCCGCCCGGCTCAGCCTTGCGGCGGCAGGACGGGGGCCGTACCGCCCGAGGTCGGGTCGATGGCGTCCAGGGCCCTGCGCAGACCGGTGAGTTTGCGTTCGAGGTGGGCGGCGGTGGCGACGGCGGCGGCGTCCGCCGACTCGTCGTCCAGCTGTTTGGAGAGCGCCTCGGCCTGCTCCTCGACGGCGGCGAGCCGGGCGGACAGCTCGGCGATGACACCGGTCGGCTCACTCTGGCCGTCGCGGCCCTCGACCTGGATGCGCAGCAGTTCCGCCTGCTCGCGGAGTTTGCAGTTCTTCATGTACAGGTCGACGAAGACCGAGACCTTGGCCCGCAGCACCCACGGGTCGAAGGGCTTGGAGATGTAGTCGACCGCGCCGGCCGCGTACCCGCGGAAGGTGTGGTGCGGACCGTGGTTGATCGCGGTGAGGAAGATGATGGGGATGTCCCGGGTCCGCTCCCGGCGCTTGATGTGGGCGGCGGTCTCGAAACCGTCCATGCCCGGCATCTGCACATCCAGCAGGATGACCGCGAAGTCATCCGTCAGCAGCGCCTTGAGCGCTTCCTCCCCGGACGACGCCCGGACCAGTGTCTGATCGAGCGCGGAGAGAATGGCCTCCAGCGCCAGCAGATTCTCCGGCCGGTCGTCGACCAGGAGGATCTTGGCCTTCTGCATCCTGGCCCGCCCTCCTCGCCCCGGCATGGGGCTTCCTTGATCCTGCGGACGTGGGGAAGCACCGGGGCCTGCCCCGGGGGACGACTCCCTTGCGTCGTCCGTCCTTGTGCCGGTCATGGTAGCCGCACCCCGCTCTTCGCCACACCCTGTCACCGCGATGTCACTTGTACGTAAGCGCAAACGCGGCCTGGCCCCGGAAGGTTCCCCGTCCGGCGGGACGCGCCGGCGCCACGTCCCGCCACGGTACGCCCCGCCGGCCCCAACTCCGCGCCCAGGGGCGGCGGAGGCCGGGGCGCGGCGCGGGCCGGTCAGCCGTCCTGGCTCATCCACCCCTCCATCACGGCCAGCAGGTGGTCGGGGTCGACCGGCTTGGTGACGTAGTCGGAGGCGCCCGACTCGATCGCCTTCTCCCGGTCGCCCTTCATCGCCTTGGCGGTCAGCGCGACGATCGGCAGCCCCGCGAACTGGGGCATGCGGCGGATCGCGGAGGTGGTCGCGTACCCGTCCATCTCCGGCATCATGATGTCCATCAGCACCACGGCCACGTCGTCGTGCTGCTCCAGCACCTCGATGCCCTCGCGGCCGTTCTCGGCGTAGAGGACGGCCAGGCCGTGCTGTTCGAGGACGCTGGTGAGGGCGAAGACGTTCCGGATGTCGTCGTCGACGATGAGCACCTTCTGGCCGTCGAAGCTGACCGGCTCGCGCGCCGGGCGCTCCTCCGGCGGCGCGTCCAGCGGCCGGCCCGGCGAGGTGGTGCGGGGCTGCGCCTGGCCGGCGCCGCCGTCCGTCCCGGCCGCCGTCTCCTCCGCGGCCCTGCGGCGCCGGCGGAAGAGGGAGACGGGCCCGTTGCGGGTGTCCTTCAGCGGCTCCGTGGGCACCGGTTCGGTGCTCTGCGGCTCCTGCCCGGCGGGGAGTTCACCCTTGGGCTCGACGGCCGGGGCGAGCTGCGCGTACCCCTGCGGGGGCAGCTCGGCCGGGTGCAGCGGCAGGTAGAGCGTGAAGGTCGAGCCGCGGCCCGGTTCGCTCGCGGCGTGGATCTCGCCGCCGAGGAGGCGGGCGATCTCCCGGCTGATGGAGAGGCCGAGGCCGGTACCGCCGTACTTGCGGCTGGTGGTGCCGTCGGCCTGCTTGAACGCCTCGAAGATGACCCGCATCTTGCCCGAGGCGATGCCGATACCGGTGTCGGTGACGGAGAAGGCGATGAGGTCGGCGTCGGCGTCGGCCAGCGAACCGGCCTCCAGCAGCTGCTCCCTGATCGCGTCGGGGACGTCGGCGGCGGCCGGCCGGATGACCAGCTCCACGGCGCCGCTGTCGGTGAACTTCACCGCGTTGGAGAGCAGGTTGCGCAGGACCTGGAGGAGCCGCTGCTCGTCGGTGTGGAGGGTGGCGGGCAGCTCCGGGGAGACCCGGACGGAGAAGTCCAGGCCCTTCTCGGCGGTGAGCGGCCGGAAGGTGGCCTCGACGTAGTCGACCAGCTGGACCAGGGCGATCCGGGTCGGGCTGACGTCCATCTTGCCCGCCTCGACCTTGGAGAGGTCGAGGATGTCGTTGATCAGCTGGAGCAGGTCGGAACCGGCCCCGTGGATCGTCTCGGCGAACTCCACCTGCTTCGGGGAGAGGTTCCCCTCGGCGTTGTCGGCGAGCAGCTTGGCGAGGATCAGCAGCGAGTTGAGCGGGGTGCGCAGCTCGTGCGACATGTTGGCCAGGAACTCCGACTTGTACCGCATGGAGACGGCGAGCTGCTCGGCGCGCTCCTCCAGCACCTGCCGGGCGTCCTCGATCTCGGTGTTCTTGACCTCGATGTCGCGGTTCTGACGGGCCAGCAGCTCGGCCTTGTCCTCCAGTTCGGCGTTGGACGCCTGGAGCGCCTTCTGCCGGACCTCCAGCTCCTCCGAGCGGTCCCGCAGCTGCTCGGTCAGCTCCTGCGACTGCTTCAGCAGCTCCTCGGTCTTGGTGTTGACGCTGATGGTGTTGACGCTGGTCGCGATCATCTCGGCGAGCTGGCTGAGGAAGTCCCGCTGGATGTGGGTGAACTGCTGGAAGGCGGCCAGCTCGATCACGCCGAGCACGGTGCCCTCGAAGAGCAGCGGCAGCACGATCACATGGGCGGGCGGCGCCTCCCCGAGCCCCGAGGCGATCTTCAGGTACCCGGAGGGCACATGGTCGACGAGGATCGTCCGCTTCTCCTGCGCGGCGGCCCCGATCAGCGACTCACCGGGCTTGAAGGCGGTCGGCATCGACCCCATCGAGTAGCCGTAACTCCCGATCATCCGCAGCTCGTACGCGTTCTCGCGGGCCTCCGCCGAGAGGTCCGGGTCCTCCTCGGTGGGCGCGGCGATGAAGAACGCGCCGTGCTGGGCCGAGACCACCGGGGTCAGCTCGCTCATGATCAGCGAGGCGACGTCGGTGAGGTCGCGGCGGCCCTGCATGAGACCGGAGATCCGCGCGAGGTTGCCCTTGAGCCAGTCCTGCTCCTTGTTGGCGAGGGTGGTGTCGCGCAGGTTGGTGATCATCGTGTTGATGTTGTCCTGGAGCGCCTGGATCTCGCCGGCCGCGTCCACGTCGATCTTCAGCTGGAGGTCGCCGCGGGTCACCGCGGTGGCGACGGCCGCGATGGCGCGCACCTGGCGGGTGAGGTTCTGCGCCATCTCGTTCACCGACTCGGTGAGGTCGCGCCAGGTGCCGTCGACGTCGCGGACCCGCGCCTGGCCGCCGAGCTGGCCCTCCGTACCCACCTCGCGGGCCACCCGGGTGACCTGCTCCGCGAAGGAGGAGAGCTGGTCGACCATGGTGTTGATGGTCGTCTTCAGCTCCAGGATCTCCCCCCGGGCGTCGATGTCGATCTTCTTGGTGAGGTCGCCCTTGGCGATGGCGGTGGTGACCATCGCGATGTTGCGGACCTGGCCGGTGAGGTTGGAGGCCATCGAGTTCACGGACTCGGTGAGGTCCTTCCACGTCCCCGAGCTTCCCGGCACGCGGGCCTGGCCGCCCAGGATGCCGTCGGTGCCCACCTCGCGGGCGACGCGGGTCACCTCGTCGGCGAAGGACGACAGGGTCGTCACCATGGTGTTGACAGTGTCGGCGAGCTGGGCGACCTCGCCGCTCGCCTCGACGGTGACCTTCTTGGTCAGGTCGCCGTTGGCCACGGCGGTGGCGACGTGGGCGATGTTCCGCACCTGGCCGGTGAGGTTGTTCGCCATCGTGTTGACGTTGTCGCTCAGGTCCTTCCAGATGCCGGTGACGCCCGGCACCCGCGCCTGACCGCCGAGGTTGCCCTCGGTACCCACCTCACGGGCGACCAGGGTCACCTGCTCGGCGAAGTTGGAGAGCTGGTCGACCATCGTGTTGACGGTGGTGACCAGTTCGAGGATCTCGCCCTTGGCGTCGACGGTGATCTTCTTCGAGAGGTCGCCGCGCGCCACGGCGGTGGTGACCTCGGCGATGTTGCGGACCTGCATGGTCAGGTTGTTGGCCATGCTGTTCACCGACTGGGTGAGGTCCTTCCAGGTGCCGGAGACCCCGTCGACCCGCGCCTGGCCGCCGAGGATGCCCTCGGTACCGACCTCGCGGGAGACCCGGGTGACCTGCTCGGCGAAGGCCGAGAGCTGGTCCACCAGGGTGTTCAGGGTGTTCTTCAGCTCCAGGATCTCGCCCCGGGCGTCCACGTCGATCTTCTGCGACAGGTCACCCCGGGCGATGGCGGTGGCCACCTGGGCGATCTGGCGGACCTGCGCGGTGAGGTTGCCGGCCATGCCGTTCACCGAGTCGGTCAGGTCGCGCCAGACGCCTGCCACGCCGGGCACCTGCGCCTGGCCGCCGAGCCGGCCCTCGGTGCCCACCTCGCGGGCCACCCGGGTCACCTCGTCGGCGAAGGCGGAGAGCTGGTCGACCATCGTGTTGATGGTGTTCTTCAGCTCCAGGATCTCGCCGCGGGCGTCCATGCCGATCTTCTGCGAGAGGTCGCCCTGCGCCACCGCCGTGGTGACCTGGGCGATCTGCCGCACCTGCGCGGTGAGGTTGCCGGCCATGAGGTTGACGGAGTCGGTCAGCTCCTTCCAGGTGCCGCTGACCCCGTCCACCCGGGCCTGACCGCCGAGGCGGCCCTCGGTCCCCACGTCCCGGGCCATCCGCGTGACCTGGTCGGCGAAGGAGGAGAGCTGGTCCACCATGCGGTTCACGGTGTTCTTCAGCTGGAGCATCTCGCCGGAGACGTCCACCGTGACCTTCTGCGAGAGGTCACCGTTGGCCACCGCCGTCGTCACCTGGGCGATGTTGCGGACCTGGCCGGTGAGGTTGCGGAACGCGGTGTTGACCGAGTCGGTGAGGTCCTTCCAGGTGCCGGCCGCGCCCTGCACGGTGGCCTGGCCGCCCAGTTCACCCTCGACGCCGACCTCGCGGGCCACCCGGGTCACCTCGGCGCCGAACGCCGAGAGCTGGTCGACCATGGTGTTGACGGTGTTCTTCAGCTCCAGCATCTCGCCGGAGACGTCCACCGTGACCTTCTGCGAGAGGTCACCGTTGGCCACCGCCGTCGTCACCTGCGCGATGTCGCGCACCTGCGTGGTCAGGTTCCGGAAGACCGTGTTGACCGAGTCGGTCAGGTCCTTCCAGGTACCGGCGGCGCCCGGCACGTTGGCCTGCCCGCCGAGCTGGCCCTCGACGCCGACCTCCCGGGCGACGCGGGTCACCTCGTCGGCGAAGGTGCGCAGCGTCTCGGTCATCTGGTTGATGGTCTCGGCGAGTTGGGCGACCTCGCCACGCGCGCTCACCGTCACCTTGCGGGAGAGGTCACCGTTGGCGACGGCGGTGGTGACCTGGGCGATCCCGCGCACCTGCGCGGTCAGGTTGGAGGCCATGAGGTTCACCGAATCGGTGAGGTCCTTCCACACCCCGTCCACCCCGGGCACCCGCGCCTGCCCGCCCAGCTCACCCTCGGTACCCACCTCGCGGGCGACGCGCGTCACCTCGGAGGAGAACGACGACAGCTGGTCCACCATCGTGTTGACGGTGTTCTTGAGTTCGAGCATCTCGCCCGCGACGTGCACCGTCACCTTGCGCGACAGATCACCCCGGGCCACCGCCGTGGTCACCAGCGCGATGTCCCGCACCTGCGCGGTCAGCCGGTACGCCATGGTGTTGACGGAGTCCGTGAGGTCCTTCCACGAACCGGACATGCCCCGCACCTGCGCCTGGCCGCCCAGCTTGCCCTCGGTACCGACCTCGCTGGCCACCCGGGTCACCTCGTCGGTGAACCGCGACAACTGGTCGACCAGGTTGTTGACCGTCCGGCCGACCTTCAGGAACTCCCCGCGCAGCGGATGCCCCGAGCCGTCCGGCGCCTGCGTCCGCAGCTCCATCCGCTGCTCCAGGTCACCGTCGGCGACGGCGGAGAGTACCCGGCCGACCTCGGAGACGGGATGGACCAGGTCGTCGACGAGCGCGTTGGACGCCTCGATCGCCGAGGCCCAGGAGCCCTCGCAGACCCCCGTCTCCAGCCGCTCCGTGAGTTTTCCCTCACGTCCGACCGTGCGCCGCACCCGCGACAGCTCTCCGGTCAGATGCAGATTGCGGTCCGCGACCTCGTTGAACAACGCGGCGACCTCGGCCATCACACCGTCGCCGGTCACCGTCAGGCGGCGCCGGAAGTTGCCGTCCCGCATCGCGGCCAGGGCGGACTTCAGGCGCTGGAGCTGGGCCGCGTCCACCTCGACCGTCCCTCCCCTGGAGGCACTTCGGGACCGCCCGCCCTGTCCGCGCGTGGTCGTGCTCCGCGCCGCTGCGCCAGACTCCACCGTGTCCCTCCCGCAAGGGTCGACGTACTGCAGGTTTGCTCGGGCCGTTGCCAGGAGCATTCCCAGTGTTTCACCCCGGCCGAACCAGGCCATAACAGTTCGGCAGCTTCGCACACCGTCCGCACACCCTCCGGACCAAAACCGCGCGACCGGCATCCGCCGGGACCGTGAAGGTAAGTAACCTGGCACCAGGCTGTCCAACCACCCCGGTATGCCCGGCCTGGGCGGTGGCACACGTACGTACGGGCATCGGAGGGGCGGCCGGAGGAATGGGACTGATGTTGCCCGGGGAACAGCCCCCGGCATCCGGGGCCGAGCACCCCGACCACGGGAGCCTGGACCCCGCCGACAACCGCACGAGGAGTTCTGTGATCACGGCGCGGGCCGCCCACACCTTCGAACCGGTCGGACGCTCGGTGGCGGCCGCCCGCGCCTTCGTCCGCGACACCTTGCAGGGCTGGGGCTTCGGCGACGTCGTGGACGACGCCGTGGTCCTCACCAGCGAGCTGGTCACCAACGCCGTCGTGCACGCCGGCACCGCCGCCGAGGTGGTCTGCCTGCGCTCCGGCGACGGCGTGCGGATCGAGGTGTCCGACCGCTATCCCGAGCGCGAGATCCCGCTCCAGTCCAGCGGCGTGGCGATGGGCAGCCCGGACCGCGAGGGCGGCCGCGGCCTCCAGCTCTGCGCGGCGCTCGCCACCCGCTGGGGCGTCGAGTACTCCCCCGCGCACAAGCACGTCTGGTTCCGGCTCGACCTGCCCGAGCGCCAGGTCGGCACCCGCACCGCCGGCC
Source organism: Streptomyces albidoflavus (assembly GCF_000719955.1). Classification (GTDB taxonomy): domain Bacteria; phylum Actinomycetota; class Actinomycetes; order Streptomycetales; family Streptomycetaceae; genus Streptomyces; species Streptomyces albidoflavus. Next base: position 3,285 of record NZ_JOII01000057.1, on the reverse strand, counting down.
CCTCGGTCTCCACCGAGCTGCTGCCGCTCGCCGACGAGCGGGTCCGCGTCGCGGTCATCCAGATCGACAGCGAGGGCGCCGTCTCCGCCTGGAACGACGACGCCCAGGAACTCTTCGGCTACCCGGCCAAGCAGATCATCGGCAAGCCGCTGACCGACTACGCCGCGTGGCCGCACACCCCCGGCACCAGCACCGGCATCGCCGAGGCCCTGCGCCTCTCTCGCTGGGAGGGCAGCTACGGCATCCGTGCCGCCGACGGCCGCGTCGTCCCGGTCTACGCCTCCCACCTGCGCGTCCGCGACCCGCAGGGCGAGCCCTCCACGGTCTGCCTGCTGGTCCGCGACGACGAGCGCGCGGTCCTCGCCACGCCGCAGCGCGGCGCCGCCCCGGAGTCCGCGCACCGCGCCGACGGCCAGAGCACCGACCCGTTCGAGACGTTCATCGGCTCCCCCGCCCCGGACGACCTCGACGGGCTCCTCCAGCGCACCGTGGAACGCTCCCGCGACATGCTCGACGGCGACGCCGCCTTCCTGCTGCTCGCCACCGACGACGAGACGGAGCTGGAGGTCCGCGCCACCACCGGGCTGCCCTCCGCCCGCCAGCGGTTCGCCCGCGTCCCGGTCGACACCGGCTCCGGCCGGTACGGCACGGCCCGGATGCCCGCCGTCCACGAGGACCTGAGCGCCGTGCCGGGCGCCGTGCCGCTGCTCAACGGCACCGGGATGCGCTCGGTGGTGACGGTCCCGCTCAAGGTCGAGGGGCGCCTGACCGGCTCGCTCGGCGTCGCCGCGGAGGGCGCGGGCCGCTACTCCAACGAGGAGGCGCTGCGCCTGCAGTTCGCCGCCGACCGGATCGCGCTGGCCGTCGAGTCGGCCCGCCTCGGCGAGGCGTCCGACCTGCTGGCCGGCACCCTCGACCGGGACCAGACGCTGGCGCTGATGGCCCAGATGACGGTCCCGACCCTGGCCACCTGGTGCGCCGTCTACACGATCGCCGACACCGCCTCCGAGCCGTACCTCTCCTACGTGCTGCACGAGGACGAGGAGCGCATCGACGGCCTGAAGGCGCTGCTGGGCCGCATCGACCCGCCCGAGCCGGTACCCACGCCGGGCGCGCGGATCTGGCCCGCCCCGGCGCGCGCAGCGCACGAGGCGGCGCTCGAAGCCTCCGTCCGGAGCCTGGACGACGAGCCGCACCACCTGGGCTCGGGGATCGGCTCGACCCTCACCACGGCGGCCTCCGTCGGCGGCGAGACGGTCGTCCTGCCGCTGGTGGCCCGCAACCGTGTCATCGGCATGCTGGTCCTCGGCAAGCCCTCCGAGGACCACTTCCGCCAGGAGAACCTGGAACTGGCCGAGGACCTCTCCCGTCGGGCCGCCCTGGCCCTCGACAACTCCCGCCTGTACTCGGAGCGGATGGCGATCAGCCAGTCCCTCCAGCGCAGCCTGCTCCCGCCGGACATGCCCGAGGTACCGGGCGTAGAGGTCGAGGTCATCTACCGCGCGGCCGGAGAGGGGAACGAGGTCGGCGGCGACTTCTACGACCTCTTCACCATCCCCGACGGCGCCTACGGCTTCGCCATCGGCGACGTCTGCGGCACGGGCCCCGAGGCGGCCGCCGTCACCGGCCTCGCCCGCCACGCACTGCGCCTGCTGGCCCGCGAGGGCTACAGCGGCCCGGCCGTCCTGGAGCGCCTCAACAACGCCATCCTCGACGAGGGCGAACGCAGCCGTTTCCTCACCCTGCTCTACGGCGAGCTGCGCCCCCAGGAGGACGGCAGCGCCCTGCTGAAGGTGGTCTGCGCCGGTCACCCCCTCCCGCTGCGCCTGCGCCAGGACGGCTCCGTCGAGGCGGCCGCCGAACCCCAGCCCCTCCTCGGCGTCATGGACGACCTGGAGCTGTACGAGCAGACGGTGCGGCTGGAGCCGGGCGACGTCCTGCTCTGCGTCACCGACGGCATCACGGAGCGCCGCGAGGGCAGCCGGATGCTGGGCGACGACGGCCTGGCGGAGGTCCTGAAGGGCTGCACGGGGCTGACGGCCGGCGCGGTCGCGGCCCGGGTGATGCGCGCCGTCGAGCGGTTCGCCGCCGATTCCCCGTCGGACGACATGGCCATCCTGACGATGCGCGTCCCCGAACCCCAGCGGAACTGAAATCCGAGGGGCCGGTTCCCGCCGGCCCCTCTCCGCCCCGGCTCCCACCTCACGCACACACGAGAAAGGCCCCCGCCCAATGGGCGGGGGCCTTTTCGTTGAGCCCCAAAACGGAATCGAACCGTTGACCTTCTCCTTACCATGGAGACGCTCTGCCGACTGAGCTATTGGGGCCGGCTGCTGCTTTTCGCGGTGTTCCGCGTTGGCAACGAGAAGAAGCATACCTGAATTCGAGCGCCCCTCGCACCACCCCCAGCAGCCGGAACTCAGGCCGGCTGCAGCAGCCCGCCCAGCGCGTTGCACGCCGACACCAGCCGGTGCAGCCCCCGCCGTTCCGCCACCGGTACGAGCGGCAGCGCCAGGGTGTCGTCGGCGGCCCGCTCGGTCTCCAAAAGCCGTACGTCGCGCCAGTGCTCGGCGGTACGGTGCAGCGGCGTCTTGACCGGCACGGAGCAGGCGACGCCCTTGGCCCGCAGCGCCCGCGCGAAGGCGTCCCGATCGGGCCGGCCGTTCCCCGGCACCCGCACCACGTACTGCGTGTAGGTGTGGTCCCGGTCCTTCTCAGGCGTCCCGACCCCGCGAAGCCGCTGGTCGAGGTGGTCGGCGGCCCGCCTGCGCTCCGCCACGTCGACGGGCTCCCCCACGGCGTCCCGCTCCTCCAGCACCAGCAGCCCGTGCCGCTCCCCGTGCCCCCTGAGCTGCCACAGAGGCGCGGAGCGCCCGAAGCGGTGCACGGCGACGATCGCGGCGGTACGGGGCCCGGTGACGGCGGCCACGGCCTCGGCGTCCAGGCAGTAGGAGTGCGGGTCGATGTCGGCGAACACCGGCAGCGCGCCGGCGGCGACCACGGCTCCCGCGACGTCGGCCCGTCCGAAGGCCGGCACCACGACCTCGTCGCCCCGCCCGATTCCCGCGGCCCTCAGCATCTTCTCTGTCCCCATGCCGCACATGCTGGCGGCGGACGGTGAACGCGAGGTGACCGAAATCAAAAAAGTGGTGGTCCCCGGACCGAAATCCGGGGACCACCACTCTGAATAATAGTTCGGCGGCGTCCTACTCTCCCACAGGGTCCCCCCTGCAGTACCATCGGCGCTGTAAGGCTTAGCTTCCGGGTTCGGAATGTAACCGGGCG
>NZ_JOII01000056.1 GCF_000719955.1 Streptomyces albidoflavus | reverse complement strand
GCCCCCGCAGCAAACTGCACACACGGCCGCCTTGAAGCGACTGACCCCGCACCATGCAGTTTGTGAGGAGGTACCCCGACCCGGCCCCGCCCGACCCACCCGGCGAACGCACCGCGAACCCAACAGCCCGGCCGGCGATTGAGGCCAATCAGTGACCCGCACGGTCGAGACGGAGCCCCGCAACCAACAGCCCGGCCGGCGCTTGAGGCCAATCAGTGACCGGCGCGGGCAACGACCGGTACCCCCAGTCGCGGCGCAGCCACATCGCAGCCAAGCCTCAACACCGCCGGCCCCGCCGGCTAGAGCGGGGTCGCCGCCTTCAGGACGAGGAGGAGGGTCAGCGCAGCGTTGACCGAGGAGGCGGCGGAAGCGGCAGCCCCGGTGGTGGCCATGAGAAAGGCGAGCCCCGGCCGCGTCATGGCGGGCGGCAGACGCCGGGGCGAGGGCGCGGGCCCCAGCAGAGCGGCGACCCGGCGCGGAACGGGCCCGGGAGCAGGCTCGGCGAAGGCCAGCCCGAAAGCAGGCCCGGACCGGGAACTGAGGGCAGCCCGCCCCACGGCCCGCGCGGTGAGCCGGCGGTCCCCGACCGCCATCGCCGCGTCCTCGTCCGCCCAGCGCTCGGCCCCGTAGCCGACGGCGGAACGCAGCGGGCGCAGCAGCGGGTTGAGGCAGGCGGCGAGGCGGACGGCGAGCAGCAGCCGGTGGTGGCGCCCGTCGAGGTGGGCCTGTTCGTGGGCGAGCAGGGCGTGCCGCTCGTCCGCGTCGAGGCTCTCCAGCATGGCCCGGGAGACCACGATGCGGCCGGGCCTGCCGGGCAGCGCGTAGGCGTAGGGCTCGGGGTCGGGCAGGACGGCGGGGTGGGTGCCGGGCAGCCCGGCCAGGGCGCGGCGGGTGCGCAGCCGCAGCCGGGCCTCGCGGACGAGGGCGAGGGCGCAGGCCGTGAGGGCGGCGAGCAGGGCGATGAGGGCGGCGCTGCCGGTCACCTCGTCGTAGGGGACGACGGCGCGGACCTCGGGGGCGGCCCAGGCGTCGGGCAGCGGGTTGCCGGGGAGGCGGGCGGTGCCGGCGACGACGAGCAGGGCGAGGCAGAGGGTGCTGCACACGGCGAGGACCAGGCTGAGTCCGGCGAGGAGCCGGGTGCCGGTGCGCGGGTGGAGGTGCTGTTCGGCGAGGCGGGCTATGGGGTGCGCGGTGAGCGGCAGGATCAGCGGGAGGAAGACGAAGAGCCCCATGTCAGCCGCCGTCGGTGTCGCCCCGGGCGCTCTCCAGCAGGGCCCGCAGAAGGCGCTCGTCGTCGCCGGAGAGGGAGGAGACGAAGCTGGTGAGGACGGCGTCGCGGTCGCGTTCGCCGTCCAGGACGCGGCGCATGCGCAGCGCGGCCAGCCCGGCCTCGTCGGCGGCGGCGGTCCACAGGAAGGCGCGGCCGGAGCGCTCGCGGGTGACGGCGTTCTTGGCGCCGAGCCGCGACAGGATGGTCATGACGGTGGTGTACGCGAGGTCGCCGCCGAGGCGTTCGCGGACCCAGGCGGCCGAGACGGGCTCGTCCGCGGTGTGCAGTACGGCGAGCACCTGCGCCTCGAGTTCGCCCTGCCCACGGCGCCTGCCGCCCTGTGCGTTCACCTCGGCCATGCGGCCACCTCCCGTTGTCCGGCCCGGACGGCCCGTCGGGCCGTCGCTCCCCCCATTCTCCGGGATGGACGGACCTGACGGGTACGCGTCGACCGACCGAACCCCTGCAACCCCGGCACAACCTCGGCGGAACCCCGGCACAACCTCGGCCAAGACCCCCGCAGACCCCCCGCAGACCCCCGGAGGGCCCCTCCGGTCACCGGTCCGGCAGAGCCTCGGCACATGATCCACACAGCCTCGGGGGCAACCTTCGCGCTGAGACAGGACCCGGACATGCACAGGATCGTTCCGCCATCGACCGGCCCCTAGTGTCCTGAAAGTCAGCAGGGAAACACCGCAGAACACCGCACCCGAAAGTCGCTGGAGATCCTCATGCGTACACGTCTCGCCAACCGTTCCGCCCGTCTCCTTCTGGCCGCCGCCGCGGCGACCGCCCTGGCCGCGACCACCACCGCCTGCGGCCCCGAGGACAACGGCGCCGCGGCGCCCGCGGCCTCCGCCTCCACCTCGACCGACGCCTCCGCGGACGCCTCCGACGGCGCGGAGTCCGGTACGGGCGGGACGGACTCCGGCTCCGAGGACTCCGGGAGCGAGGCCGGGGCGGGCGCGGACAAGGGCGGCGACAAGGGGGCCGGCGAGGGCGGCGTCGGCCAGTCCTGCGGCACCAACGACCTGGACCTCACCCTCACCCCGAAGTCCCAGGCGGGCGGCTACTACCAGGTCACCGCCAAGGCCAAGTCGGGCATCACCTGCTACCTGGACGTCAACACCCCGAGCGTCGCCTTCGGGTCCAAGCCGGAGGGCGTCGCCTCCCCGGTCGGGCAGGGCGGGGAGGACCCGATCAAGCTGTCGGGCTCGGCCGTCGCGTACACCGGGATCAGCCCCAAGACGACCAAGGAGGACGGGGGCGTCGAGTTCGAGAACGTGATCGTCTCCGTCACCGACGAGGACCCGAACCCGGCGGAGCTGGCGCTCCCGGAGCCGGCCGCGGTGGAGAAGCCCATCGTCACCAACTGGTCCACCAACCCCGGTGAGACCATCCCGGTCATCGTCTGAGCGTCGCCCCCGGGTGACGACGGCGAAAAGGCCGGCGGGGACCTCGTCCTGGTCGTGATCGAGGTCCCCGCCGGTGGTCCCGCAGACGGAATGCGGGACCGTGAGGCGCCGGGGACCACGGCCGGGTGGCCGCCGTCAGAAGGTCCCTGGCGCCGGGTCGCGGGACCGGGCGGAGCGGGCGTCCGCGTCCTCGCGGTGGCGGACACGCTCCGTCGGCCCGAAGCTGGGGGTGGCGGTGCCGGGGCAGCGCCGAGGGGACCAGGTCCGGTTCGCGGCCCTGGCCCACGTGCGTCTCTACAGTAATGTAGAACTCACGTCGGTCGGCAAGTGGCCGCCGCATTCCCCGGAGACGGGACACCTCCGGGCCGAGGCCGGGAGCCGTCCGTGACGCGACACCCCCGCTCCACCAGACCCGAGTCGGGCACCGCCCCGGCTTTCCACGCCACCTCCGCCGGGCGTCCGGCGGGTCCGCGCGAACTCCTCATCCGGGACGCCGCGGACCGCGAGATCGGCAGGATCGAGTTCCGCCTCTGCCGCGCCTGCGGCACCGGCCACGTCGACTCGGTCACCGTGGCCCCGTCCTGGCAGGGCCAGGGCCTGGCCCGCGAGGCCCTCCACCGCATCCTCCCGGACGATCTCGCCCTCACCTGGACCACCTCCCGCCAGACCGGCCAGGGCCGCGCCTTCTTCGCGGCGGTCACCGAGGAGACCGGCATCGACTTCCCGGCGGGCCGACCGGGCTGCGTCCACCTGCGAGAGCCGGGCTGAGCCCCGGGCACCGCCCCCCTCCCCTCCCCCGCACTCACCCGTACGGGTCACCCGCACCCTCCACGCGTGTACGAGGGCCCGCCCCCGCGCATATAGCGACCAGGTGTCACGCCCGTCGCCGGACCCCATCGCGGGAGGCCCGCAGATGACCGCTCCTGCCTCCTCTGCCGCCTCCCGTGACCGGGGTCCGGCCCTGTCGCGCGGGCGGCGCTGGGCCGCCACCGGGGCGCTCGCGGCGAGTCTGCTCGTCGTCGCGATGGACATGACCGTGCTGAACATCGCGCTGCCCGCTCTGACGGCCGAACTGCGGCCCACCTCGGTGCAGTTGCTGTGGATCGTGGACGTGTACTCGCTCGTCCTGGCCGGGCTGCTCGTCCCCTGCGCGGCCCTCGCCGACCGGTGGGGCCGCAGGCGTACGCTGCTGCTCGGCTACGGGCTCTTCGCCGGGGCCTCGCTGCTGGTGCCGGCCGCCGACGCGGCCCCCGGCGTGATCGCGGTCCGGGCCCTGCTCGGGGTGGGCGGCGCGATGATCCTGCCCACCACGCTGTCGATGATCCGGGTGCTCTTCACCGACCCCGCCGAACGCGCCACGGCGCTCGGGGTCTGGGCGGCCGTGTCGGGGCTGGGCGCGGCGGCCGGGCCGCTGGTCGGCGGCTTCCTGCTCCAGCACTTCCCCTGGCAGGCGGCCTTCCTCGTCAACGTCCCGCTGATCCTGGTGGCGCTCGTCGCCGGGCTCGCCCTGCTGCCGGAGTCGCGGGTCGCGGAGCCGGGGCGCTGGGACGCGCGGGCGGCCGTGCTCGCCCTGGCCGGCATGGTGCTGCTGGTGTGGGCCGTGAAGCGGTTCGGCGAGGGGAACGGGCCCACGGCGCCGGAGGCGTGGGTGGCGCTGGCCGGGGCCGGGGTGGCGCTGACCTGGTTCGCGCGGCGCTGCCTGGGGCGCGCGGACCCGCTGCTGGAGCTGCGGCTCTTCGGGCGGCGCCCCTTCACGGCCGGGATCGTCGCCGCCCTCGGCACCACCTTCTCCATGGTGGGGGCCATGCTCCTGCTCGCCCAGTGGCTCCAACTGGCCGACGGCGCCTCGCCGATGGCGGCCGGGGTGCGGCTGCTGCCGGTCGCCACCGCCGGGGTCGCCGCCTCCCTGCTGGCGCCCCCGCTGGCAAGGCTCCTCGGCGCCCGGACCGTCCTCGCGGCCGGTCCCGCCGTCACCGGCACCGGCCTGCTCGTCCTGGCCCTGACACCGGGCCCGCTCGCCCTCCCGGCGGTCCTGACCGCCCTGACCCTGATCGGCGCGGGCACCGGTTCGCTCGCCGTCGGCTCGGCCCTGATCATGTCCAGCGCCCCCGAGGAACAGGCGGGCAGCGCGGGCGCCCTGGAGGAGACCTCGTACGAACTGGGCGCCGCCCTCGGGGTCGCGGTCCTCGGCACCGTCGCCGGCCAGGTCTACCGGGCCCGGCTCGCGGACACCCCGGCCCTGCACGACGCGCCCCCCGGACTGGCCGCGCAGGCGGCCGAGTCGCTCGGCGGCGCCGTCGGGGTCGCGGACCGCCTGGACCTGCCCCGCCTGGCGGAACAGGCGGCGACCGCGTTCACCGAGGCGCTGCGCACGGCGGGGCTGGTGGGCGCGGTCCTGATGTTCGCGGTGGCGGCGACGGTGTTCGCGCTGGCACCCGGCCGCCGGTCCGCCTCAGACTGAGCCGTGGCGGGGGCGGTCACCCGGGTGTGCCCCGCGTCGCGCTCCTCGGCAACGGCCGGCCTAAGCAGTCCGGACGGGTCTGCGCGGAACCGCCGGAGTGGCCGCACGGCCGACCCGGCGGGCCGACTACACTACCGTCCCCCGCATGACCGCACCCGACGCCACTCCCGACGCCCTGACCGACTCGCTCACCGCCACCCGTACCGCCTACGACGCCGCCGCCGACACCTACGCCCAGCTCTTCCGCGACTCCCTGCGCGAGGCGCCCCTGGACCGGGCGATGCTGGCCGCCTTCGCCGAGGCGGTACGCGGGGCCGGACCGGACGCGCGGGTGGCCGACCTCGGGTGCGGCCCGGGGCACGTCACCGCCCATCTGGCCGGCCTCGGCCTGGTGCCGCGCGGCTTCGACGTCTCGCCCGCGATGATCGGCCTGGCCCGCGCCGCCCACCCGGAACTGCGGTTCGACGTCGGCTCGATGGCCGGGCTGGACCTGCCCGACGCCACGCTGTCCGGCGTGCTGTCCCGCTGGTCGGTGATCCACACGCCGCCTGCGGAACTCCCGCCCGTACTGGCCGAGTTCGCGCGGGTTCTGGCCCCCGGCGGCCAGTTGCTGCTCGGCTTCTGGGCCAGTGAGTCCCCCGGCCACCGCACCCAGGTCTTCGACCACGCGGTGGCCCCGGCCTACCGCTGGTGCCCCGACCACCTCTCCGCCCTGCTCCGCGAGACGGGCCTGACCGAGACGGCCCGCATGATCCGCGAGCCGCAGCCCACCGACCGCCGCCAGTTCCGGCAGGTCCATCTGCTGGCGCACAGGGCCGATGTGACGGCGTGACAGTTTGACGGGCGGCGGCCCGTGACGGGCCGGGGCGGCGGACGGCGCGGGCGGGGCGCCGGCGCGGTCAGGTCGGGGAAGGGGCGGCGGAGGACCGCAGTTGCTCGATCACGTCGTCGAGGTGAGCGGCGGCGGCACGGCCCGCCGCCTCCGGGTCGCGGCCCACCACCGCCTCGATGATGGCCAGGTGCTGGGGGAGGGACCGGGCGGGCCGGCCGGGGCGCAGGGCCAGCCGGAACTGGTAGCGCACCATGGGCCCGTTGAGCCGGCCGAGGGTGCGCCGGGCGACCTCCTGGCCGCTGGCCTCGATGACCAGTTCGTGCAGCCGCTGGTTGAGCGCCGAATAGGCTTCCCACGCCCCGTCGGCGACGGCCTGCCGCATGTCCACGCCGATCCGGGCGAGTTCCGCGCGCTGGTCGTCGGTGGCGAGGGTGGCCGCCTTGCCCGCGCACAACTGCTCCAGCGCCGAGCGGCACTCGGTGATCTGCACGGCCTCCTCCACGGAGACCGTGCGCACCCGCGCGCCCCGGCGGGGGACGATTTCGAGGATCTCTTCGGCGGCGAGGTCCTGGAGTGCCTCACGGACGGCCCCGCGCGTGGCGCCGTAGGCCGCGGCGAGGTCGTTCTCCACGAGCCGCTGCCCGGGGACCAGGTCTCCGGAGCGCAGTGCGTGCCTGATGGAGTCCGCCACGTGCTGGCGGCCTGCGGCGCCCGTGAGCTTGTCGGTCACTCAGTCGTCCTCTTCCGTCGTCTTCCGTCGTCGTGCTCGGGCCGTCGGCAGCTTCCCGCAGGGAAACCTTAATGCGCCGTCCGGGGGAGGCCCCAGCCCGGAACGCCGAGGGTGACAATTTTGCGAAACATCTTGTCAACAATCTTGTTGATGATCTAGCTTCCTCGTCACACCCCGAACACGAAGGAGGGGCCATGCCTGCCGTAGCAGCCTCCCCGGCCCCGGAGGTCACCCGTCGCGGTTCCCAGACCGCCGTCCCCTGCCTGTTCATGCGGGGAGGCACGTCGCGAGGCCCGTTCTTCGACGCCCGGCTGCTGCCGGAAGACCCCGGTCTGCGGGACGCCGTCCTGCTGGCGGCGATGGGCTCGCCGGACGCGCGGCAGATCGACGGTGTCGGCGGCGGCCACCCGCTGACCAGCAAGATCGGGCTCGTACGCCCGGCCTCGGCCGCCGGGGCCGACCTGGAGTGGACCTTCGCCCAGGTCCAGCCCGACGGGAGGACGGTGGACACCTCGTCCAACTGCGGCAACATGCTCGCCGCCGTCGTGCCCTTCGCCCTGGAGACCGGCATGATCGCCGCCGCCGGAGACCGCACCACGGCACGTGTCCTCACCCTGAACACCGGCATGGTCGCCGAGATCACCGTCGCCACCCCGGCCGGCCGCACCGGGACCCGGCACGTCGCCTACGAGGGCGCCGCCCGCGTCGACGGCGTCCCCGGCACCGCCTCCCCTGTCGAGATCGGCTTCCTGGACACCGCCGGCTCCGTCACCGGCTCCCTCCTGCCGACCGGCCGGATTCGGGACACCCTCGACGTGCCCGGCCTCGGCCCCGTCGACGTCACGCTGATCGACAACGGCCAGCCGCTGGCGATCGTCGCCGCCGGGCGCCTGGGCGCCACCGGGTACGAGTCCCCGTCCGAGATCGACGCGGACGAGGAGCTGCGCGACCGGGTGGAGGCACTGCGCCTGGTCTGCGGGGAGGCCATGGGGCTGGGCGACGTGTCGGCGCGCAACTATCCGAAGATGACGCTGGTGGCGCCCGCCCGGAACGGCGGAACTCTCTCCACCCGCAGCCTCATCCCCCGCGTCTGCCACCAGTCCATCGGCGTCCTGGCCGCCGTGACGGCGGCCACCGCCTGCGTACTCGACGGCAGCGTCGCCCACGAACTGGCCACCGCCGTGCGGGGGACGGACCCCACCGTCTCCGTCGAGCACCCCTCCGGCTCCTTCGACGTCACCCTGGCCCGCGACGCGGCGGACCCCCGGCGCGTCACGCGCTCCGCGCTGCTGCGCACCGCCCGCCTCCTCATGGCCGGGGACGTCCTCGTCCCCCGCTCCGTCTGGGACCCCGCCCCCACCGCCCAGGAGAAGTCCGCGTGATCATCGACATCCACGGCCACTACACCACCGCCCCCGCCCCGCTCGGGCACTGGCGGGAGGCCCAGACCGCCGCGCTCACCGACCCCGTGCGGGCACCCGACCCGGCGGGGCCGGTCATCAGCGACGACCAGATCCGCGAGTCGCTCGAGACCAACCAGCTGCGGCTGATGGACGAGCGCGGCATCGACGTCACCGTCTTCTCCCCGCGCGCCTCCTTCATGGCCCACCACATCGGCGACTTCGCCACCTCCGCCGCCTGGTCCCGCATCTGCAACGACCTGTGCCACCGGGTCTCGGAGCTGTACCCGGACCGGTTCGCCCCCGGCGCGATGCTCCCGCAGTCGCCCGGCGCGGACCCGGCCACCACGATCCCGGAGATCGAGCGGGCCGTCCGGGAGCTGGGCGCGGTCACCGTCAACCTCAGCCCCGACCCGAGCGGCGGCCACTGGACCGCTCCGCCGCTGAGCGACCGCTCCTGGTACCCGGTCTGGGAGAAGCTCGTGGAGCTCGACGTGCCCGCGATGGTGCACGTCTCCAGCAGTTGCAACCCCGCCTTCCACACGACGGGGGCGCACTACCTCAACGCCGACACCACCGCCTTCATGCAACTGCTCGACAGCGACCTGTTCGCGGACTTCCCCGAGCTGCGCCTGGTCATCCCGCACGGCGGCGGAGCCGTGCCGTACCACTGGGGCCGGTTCCGGGGCCTGGCGCAGGCGCTCGGCAGGCCCGAGCCGGAGGACGGGCTGCTGCGCAACGTCCACTTCGACACCTGTGTCTACCACCAGCCCGGTATCGACCTGCTGCTGGAGGTGATACCGGCCGCCAACGTCCTCTTCGCCTCCGAGATGGTCGGAGCCGTCCGCGGCGTCGACCCCCGCACCGGTCACCACTTCGACGACACCCGCCGCTACGTGGAGCGGGCGAACCTCTCCCCGGCCGACCTGGCGGCGGTCCTGGAGGGCAACGCCCGCCGGGTCTACCCCCTTCTGGACGCCCGCCTGACCGCCCAGGGCCGCTGAGCCCGGCCTCCCCAGAGCAAGGAACCGCACCATGCACCCTCTCGGAATCGTCCACCGCACCGTCGAGCGCGCCGACCGGGCGGCCGTCGAAGCGCTGTCGGCGTTCGGCGTCGCCACCGTGCACGAGGCGATGGGCCGCCTCGGCCTCATGCGCCCCTACATCCGCCCGGTCTACGAGGGCGCCCGGCTCTGCGGCACGGCCGTCACCGTTCTTCTCCAGCCGGGCGACAACTGGATGCTGCACGTCGCCGCCGAACAGGTACGGGAGGGCGACGTCGTGGTGGCCGGCTGCACCACCGAGAGCGAGGACGGCTTCTTCGGGGAACTGCTCGCCACCTCGCTGCGCGCCCGCGGCGCCGCAGGGCTCGTCATCGACGGCGGCTGCCGCGACGTCGACGACCTGCGCCGGATGGACTTCCCCGTCTTCTCCCGCGCCGTCAACGCCAAGGGCACCGTCAAGGCGACCCTGGGCTCGGTCAACGTCCCCGTCGTCGTCGCCAACGCCCTGGTCAACCCCGGTGACGTGGTGGTCGCGGACGCCGACGGCGTGGTGGTCGTACCCGCCGCGCGGGCCGCGGAGGTCGCCGAGGCCGCCGCGCGGCGCGAGGCGGCGGAGGAGGGCAAGCGGCAGCGGTTCCGCGACGGTGAGCTGGGACTCGACCTGTACGCGATGCGCGGCCCGCTGGCCGAGCTCGGCCTGACCTACCTCGACTGACGCCCCGAGGAGCGCCCCTGATGACCGACCGATCCTTCCCCGTCACCCCCGGCTGGCTCGACTGGTACCGCGGCCCGTCCGTCCCCCGCTTCACCCCGCCGCCCGGCTCCGTCGACGCCCACTGCCACGTCTTCGGCCCCGCCGCCGACTTCCCCTTCGCCCCCGAACGCAAGTACACCCCCGTCGACGCCTCCCAGCACGACCTGTTCGCGCTGCGCGACCACCTCGGTCTCTCCCGCAACGTCATCGTCCAGGCCACCTGCCACGGGGCCGACAACAGCGCGCTGGTGGACGCCCTCAACACCGCCGGCGGCCTGGCCCGCGGGGTCGCGACCGTGCGCCCCGACGTCAGCGACGAGGAGTTGCGGCGCCTGCACGAGGCGGGCGTCCGCGGCGTGCGCTTCAACTTCGTCCGCCGCCTGGTGGACGTGGTCCCGACCGAGGCGCTCCAGGCGGTGGCCCGGCGCATCGCGCCGCTGGGCTGGCACGTCGTCCTGTACTTCGAGGCGGCGGACCTCCCCGGCCTGGAGCGCTTCTTCGCCTCCCTGCCGGTGCCGCTGGTCATCGACCACATGGGCCGGCCCGACGTCACCAAGAGCCCGGACGGTCCCGAGTTCGCGCGCTTCCTGCGCTTCGTGGAGACGGGGGACGTCTGGGTGAAGGTCTCCTGCCCCGAACGGCTGACCGTCTCCGGGCCGCCCGCCCTGGACGGCGAACGCGAGGCGTACCAGGACGTGGTCCCGTTCGCCCGGAAGGTGGTCGACACCTTCACCGACCGCGTGCTGTGGGGCACCGACTGGCCCCACCCCAACCTCAGGGACCACATGCCCGACGACGGGCTGCTCGTCGACCACATCCCCCACGTGGCGACCACACGCGACCGGCAGCACGCCCTGCTGGTCGACAACCCCATGCGTCTGTACTGGCCGGAAGAGGCCCGCTGACACCACCCGGCCCGGCGCCGACGCCGGGCCCTCGTTCCAGGAGCCCGCAGTGGAGCACAACCGCACCACCAACGCGGCGAACCGGCTCGACCGGTTGCCGATCTCGAAGTTCCACAAAACCACCCTGCTCGCGGTGGCGTTCGCCTACTTCTTCGAGTTCGCGGACATCAACACCTTCGCCATCACCGCCCCGGTGGTGCGTGAGCAGTGGGGTGCCGAGGTCAACGACATCGCCTACGTGACCTCGACGTCGTTCGTGGGCATGTTCATCGGCGCCGTCGTGGCCGGCGGCCTGGCCGACCGGCTGGGGCGCAAACGCACCCTGACCTGGACCACCCTCTGGTTCACCCTGTGGTCGTTCGCGTGCGTCTTCGCCTGGGACCTCTGGTCCCTCGGTGTCTTCCGCGTGCTGACCTCGGCCGGCCTGTCCGCCATGACCGTCGTGGCCGTCGTCTACATCAGCGAGCTCTTCCCCAGCGCCAAGCGCGGCAAGTACCAGGCGTACGCCATCGTGATCGGCATCTGCGGCACCCCGGCCACCAATCTCGTCGCCTCCGCGGTGGTGCCGATGGCCGACTGGTCCTGGCGCCTGGTCTACCTGTGGGGCACGCTCGGCGTGTTCTTCCTGTACTTCGTCCGCAAGCTGGAGGAGTCCCCGCAGTGGCTGGAGGCCAGGGGCCGGCACGCGGAGGCCGAAGCCGTCCTGGCGCGCATCGAGGCGAGCGCGGCGGCCGAGCACGGCCCCCTTCCCGAGGCGCGGCAGCCCCGTCCCCGGGGCCCGGTCGTCAGGCGCGGGCTGGGCATGCTCAAGGACCGGAAGTTCCTCTACCCGACGATTCTGCTGTCGGTCCTGTGGATCACCCAGACCATCGGCTTCTTCGGCTACTCCAGCTGGGCGCCGACGCTGCTGGCCGCCGAGGGCGTCAGCGTGGAGGACTCGATCTTCTACGTCGCCCTGACGACCGTGGGCGCGCCGCTCGGCTCGTTCCTCGCGGCGATGGTGACCGACCGGTTCGAACGCAAGTGGTGCCTGGTCGTCTTCGGCCTGGTCATCGCGGGCTCCGGGCTGCTGTACGGGCTGACGTTCACCCCGGTGCTCATCGTCGTCTTCGGCTTCCTGGTCAACCTCTTCGAACGCGGCTACACCGCCCTGGCCTACGCCTACGCGCCGGAGCTGTTCGACACCAACGGCCGCTCCCTGGGGACCAGCATCGCCTACGGCTTGGGACGCCTGTCGAACGCGGCGGGTCCGCTGATGATCGCCGGCATCTACAACGGCGTCGGGTACGAGGCGGTCTTCATGTTCATCGCCGGTTCCTGGACGGTCGGTGCCGTGGTCCTGGCCCTCTTCGGGCCGGCGACGCGCCGCCAGAGGCTGGCGGCCGACGCCGGGGAACAGCGGGAAGCGCGGTCCGCGCCCGCGTCGTCCTGACCCTGGCCGCGCGGGCGGGGACGCCTCTCAGATCAGCCCCTCCGCCGCCTCCTGCTCGGCGAGGCGCTGGAACTCGCCCAGGTCGTAGTTGGCGAGGGTGGCGTCGAGGTTGGTGAGGGCGCCGAGGTGTTCGAGGAAGCCCTCGGGCTCGTACTCGATCTGGAGGGTGACGCGGCTCTCCATGGCGTTCAGGCGGTGGAAGGTGACGACTCCGGCGTGGTGGACGCCCTCGGTGGTGCGCCAGGCGATCCGGTCCTCGGGGACGACCTCGGTGAGTTCGGCGACGAACTCCTTGTCGGCGCCGGGCAGGGAGAGCTGCCAGACGAAGGTGGAGTCGTCGACCGGCTGGACGTGCTTGACGTGGCTGAGGAAGGTGGGCCAGCGCTCCACGTTCGCCCAGAGCCGCCAGCTGATCGCCACCGGAGCCTTGATGTCGACGGCTTCGAGCAGTGAGGACGCCATGGGTCACTCCCGGGGTGAGGGGATCAACAGGTCCGGACCGTGTACCCGGGATCCGGCGGCCCACGTCGGCCCGGCGCCGATCGCCTCAACTCCCCCTCCCCTTAGGCCCGTCCGGTACCGGGCAAGGGCCCCGGGGGCCCTGGATCGGGGGACCGGGCGGTGGTTGGCTGGACGGCCTCGCTCCTCCCCCACACCTCCCAGGAGTGCCATGTCCCCCCGCAGCATCACCCGCCTCGCGCTCGCCGCCGCGCTGACCGCCGCCACCGCCCTGCTGTCGGCCCCGGCCGCCCAGGCCGAGGAGCAGCCCGCCCGGGTACAGGCCGCGGCGACGGTCGCCGTCTACCCACCCATCCAGGGACCGTCCCTGTGGGACCGCTTCGGCCAGACCCCGCCCTCCTCCCACCACCGCGTCTTCTCCAACTGGGGCTACCTCAACGACTGGTCGGTGGACATCTACCAGAACCCGGGCGCCACGGTCGTCTCCCCGTTCGGCAGCAAGACCTCGGCCGGGAACGCCGTGACGGTGAAGGTGGTGACCGTCACCCCCGGCTGCGCCACAGGAAACCTCGCGGACGGCGGCTGGCGCATCGGCCTTGAGGCGAGCGACTCCGCGACGGGCGCCGTGGTCGGCCGCGCCGACGTCATGCACGTCGACCAGAAGCCCGACGCGATCGCGGTCGGCGCCACCGTGGGCCCGTGGACCCGGCTGGGCCAGACCGGCCGCTTCCGCTACTCCTCCTGCTACCAGGTGAACGGCGACACCGGCGCCCACATCCACCTCGAAGTGATCAACAAGACCAAGTACTCCTGCTACGTGGCCAGGGGAGCGGGCGCCGCCCTCACCGACGAGACCCAGGTCGGCCATGTCGGTACCACCAACTCCGGCCCTCAGCAGTCCTGTTAGCTCACCTCGCCGGGTGTCCGCACGGGCACGCGCCGTAGGCTCGGCCCGTGCAGACACCCGTACGCGACACCGAGCGGACCCCGGACGGGGAGCCGCCCGCCCCCGAGGAGCACGAGGAGCGCGAGGAGCGGAAGGAGCACGAGACCCGCCCGGACCCGGCGCGGCGCAAGCGGCGCGGCCCGGGCCCGTTCCTCCTGCTGGTCCTGCCGACGCTCACCGTGCTGCTGGCCGCCGCGGTCTTCCTGGTGGCCACGGACCGCCTCTCCGGCCTGCTCGGCGGGGACGACGGGGACGCGGCACCTGCTCCCCAGGCCGTGACGGACCGGGTCGACCCCTCCCTCCTCCCCTGGCTGAGGAAGGCGGCGGACCAGTGCGACACCCTCCGCCCCTCGGTACTCGCCGCGCAGATCGACCTCCGATCGGGCTGGAGCAACGACGGGGCGGCACTCTCGGGCCCCTCCGGCCTCGCCGGGTTCACCCCGGCCCAGTGGCGCAAGTGGGGCGAGGACGCCAACGGCAACGGCACCTCCTCACCGAAGGACCCCGCCGACGCCCTCGTGGCCCTCGGCCGCTGGGACTGCGCCCTCGCCGAACGCATGACGGAGTCGCGCACCAGGGGCACGGTCAACGGCGACCTCCTGGACCTGACCCTCGCCGCCTACGACCAGGACGAGGCCGCCGTGACCAAGGCGGGCCGCGTCCCGGAGCCGGCCCTCCCGTACGTCCGCAAGATCAAACAACTGGCCCGCCAGTACGCCCAGTTCGACACCGTCCCCTCCCCGCTCCCGGACGCCGGAGCCCCACCCCGCGACGGCTACCTGCACCGCCCCGTCCTCTCCACCACCCTCAGCTCCGCCTTCGGCACCCGCCAGCACCCCCTCTCCGGCGTCACCAAACTCCACACCGGCGTCGACTTCCCGGCCCCCCAGGGCACCCCGGTCACCGCCGCCGGCCCCGGAACGGTCACCTTCGCCGGCCTCACCCAGGCCTACGGCAACCGCGTCGTCATCGACCACGGCAAAGCCAACGGCAAACGCCTCCAAACCACCTACAGCCACCTCTCCGCCCTCAACACCACCCAGGGCAGCACGGTGATCCCCGGCACAACCCTGGGCTGGGTCGGCTCAACGGGCCTGTCGACCGGGCCCCACCTGCACTTCGAGGTGATGGTGGAGGGGCATTACACGGATCCGATGCCTTGGTTGGGCGGGGGTGGGTGAGGGGGCAACGGCGAGGCCCTCCGCCCCTGAGTTCCGGGGACGGAGGGCCTACGACAGAAAGCTGCTTACTTCTTCTTGCCCTGGGTCTTGCCGGGGATCTTGGTGAGCTGGGTTTTCGATGGTCAGAGCGGTATTCATGAGCGGCTGAGTGGTCGTCATTGGTCGTCGTCGGCCACCGTCGAGCGGCCTCGGACGGCCCAGAGACGGCCCAGAAAACGGCCCGTCGAACCATCCCGCCGGCCTACGAGCTGATGGGCAACTCTCGGGCCCACTGGCACGCTTGGGCCCGTAGCTCCTTCAGCCGACCGTGGAACGCATTGTGACGGTTCTGGTCGAGGTTCAGCGGGAGGTCAAGCTCGGAGGTGAGCCGTGACTCCAGGGCCCACGGTTCGCTCTGCTCGATCCAGCACACCCGCGCGTTGTCCGCCTTCCACTGGCTCAGGGCGGCTTCGTCAGCCTTGCCGAAGGTCATCCGCTTGCCGCTGCCTACGCGGCGCAGCTCGAGTCCGAGCAGGCACCCGAGGGTGAGCCGCAGGGTCGAGCCGGCCGCGTTGCCCCGGTAGTGGTAGCGCACCCGCTTGCGCAGGTTCTGGGTGCTGGTCCGGTTCGCCATGTACCGCGGGGCTATCCCGACGTAGAGCAGGCGCCCGGCGTTCAGATCGGGGTGAGGTGGCTGCTTGAAGTGCCATCCATAGACTCCTGCTGCACTCGGGACAGGGCTCGGACGCGTCAAGACCTCCTGTGCTGACCACAACCGATCGGGACTGACGAGAGCGGTAGCTTCCACGAAGCCTCCAGGCGTGCCACGGCTGATCGTCGCAGGCTACTGGTCGACGCTGACAGAGCGTCCCTGGCCTGCGTAGCTGCTTAACATCGGCTTGGGGAGCTAAGACGAATCCAGCAGGGGGCGACTGCGACGGAGTCGGAGGCCTGGTCCACTGGTCGCCGACCAGGCCCCCTCCACAGAAGTGAACTTTTCGGTCATTCAGCTACAAAACCCTCCACTTTCTCAAAGTGGTTGCAGTGCACCTTTAGCCTCTTGGAGAATCTCAAGTCACTCCGATGACCCAAAGAGTGTGGCACGATCGAAAGCGCGTGATTGCAATGCGGCTGATTGCAGTTTCCCTCCGGAACTTTCGCGGCATCAACGAAAAGGTGTCGGTTCCGATCGCCAAGTTCACGGCGTTGGCGGGGATGAATAACTCAGGTAAGTCCACGCTGCTTGAAGCCTTGGAAATCTTTTTCTCGGAAAGGGCTCCAGACAAGGATGATTTGTGTAGGGGGTCGCATGATAGCGAAGTAGAGATCGAGTGCACCTTCGATGGGTTCCCTGCCCAACTCGTTCTCGATACTCAAGCCGTCACTAACCTCAAAGACGAATACTTGCTCTCACGTGATGGATTACTTGTAATCCGAAAGACTTACAACTGCGCCCTGGCCACCCCGAAGCTTTCTGGTGTTGCAGCGCTGTGCGCTCATCCGTCAGTAAAAGGCTGCGACGATTTGATCTCACTAAAGAACACGGAGCTCAAAAAAAGGGCTGGGGAGCTTGATGCTGACCTCTCGGGCGTTAATAAGTCCAGCAATGTTGAGCTGCGGCGAGCACTTTGGAGAAACGCCGAAAATCTGGACATCAGCGAGAGGTACATTCCGCTGGCAAGGCAGGAGGATGGAAAAAGGATTTGGGAGTCACTGCGTAAGGAGCTTCCTAGCTTCTCGCTATTCCGTGCGGATAGGGCAAGCACAGATCAGGATAGTGAGGCCCAAGACCCTATCAAAACGGCCATCACTCGTGCCGTGCAGCAGCGCCGTGAGGCTCTAGACGCGATTGCCGCAGAAATTCACCAAGCAGTTCAACCGATCCTGGACGAGACTGTCCGGGGCATGGCGACCATCAACCCCGAAATGGCCTCTTCACTTGCGCCGCGCTCGACCAACCCGAAATGGGAATCAGTCTTCAAGGTAAGTCTTACGGATGAGGACACCGTTCCTGTCAACAAGTGGGGAAGCGGATCCCGACGCTTGTTGCTCATGAACTTCTTCAGAGCTCAGGTTGAAGCGGCGACAGACGAATCGCAGCGACGCACCATGATTTATGCGATCGAGGAGCCAGAAACGGCGCTGCATCCGAGCATGCAGCGGAAGCTTCTAATGAACCTGTTGCTGCTTAGCGAATTGGACGATTCGCAAGTCATGATCACGACTCACTCGCCCTCACTCGCCCGACTAATCCCTATTCAGTCTCTGCGCCGCGTTGTGAAAGAGGAAGACAGGACTTATATCGACGGCCCTGACCCGTTTGGGGTTGAGAGGCTTGCGCAAGACCTAGGGGTTCTACCCGACCATGATGTGAAACTCTTCATCGGTGTCGAGGGCGCCACGGACATTGATTTCCTGCTTGGCGTGCATGAATCTTTGAGCAAATCCGGCTTGATCGATTTCGAATTGGCGAAATTGGCTCAGTCTGGAGAGGTTGTCTTCATTCCCTTGGGTGGAGATAACCTCGGTCACTGGGTCAGCCAATGGAAGAATTTGGCGATTCCCGAGTTCTATCTCTTTGATAGAGACAACAACCCGGACGACCCAGAGTTCGTCGCACATACTCGGCAGCTCAACGAGTTGAACTCCAGGGTCGGAGCAAAGGCTACGCACACGACTTTCAGAGAGATCGAAAACTATTTTTCCCCCGATGTCATCGAAGAAATCTTCCCAGGGATTACCTTTGTCCCCCGTTCTCAAGCTCTGAGTGACATGTCTAAGGAGGTCTCCGACGCTCTGAAGGGGCTAGTCGGGCACAAGCCACTCAAACCTAAGAACGTTAAGTCGCGCCTCTGTTCGAATGCCGACAGGATCACTGAAAAGAGCCTGACTCAGCTGGGTGTTCTCGAAGAGGTAGTCGGATGGTTTACGACTATGAAGCGGATGATCGATATCTAATCGGTCCCGGCCGGCCTTGAGCCTGTGGAAAAGAGGCCGGCAGAGTTTCGATGGGACATTTCATCGCTAGCTACTGCGGCAATGGTCGATCTACTGATCGGCTTCCTGGCTGACCGGCGTGACTGAAGAAGGGCGCGGCGCTGACCAGCTCAGATGCAGTGGGCTTGTGCCGTTGTCGGTCGATGTCGGACGACCTTGAACGGCCCAGGGCAGCTCGGACGCCCCACGGTAGTTGCCCCGTTTGTCTCCCATAGCGGGGTGGTCTTAGCTACCATGCTGGGGTGACGGAATCAGCAGAGCACCAATTCTTATCTCAGTGCGCAACAGAGATTCTGGGACGACTGTCGCGCACCAACCTGTACGCGTATGTCGAGGCTGAGCGGCGAAAATTCGACTTCGCATGCGAACTTCGACGTGACTGGTCGCGGCCTCTCGTGGGACAAACTCTCTGGAACCACACAGCTGGGGTCGATAAAGATGTCCGAACCATGCTGCTAGATGCGGAAGCTGATATCTGCGCGTACGTGGCAAGGGATACAATTAAATCTCGTCGGCTTCTCTCTGAGGCCCTGCACGATTTTAGGTCGGGTAGCGACTTGGCGCGACCGCACCGCTTGCGCGTTTTCTGGATCCCGGAGGACTTTGACGCTGACGAGGAGTCGCAGCGGAATCTCGTGGCTGACCTGCTTACGGAACAGGTCAGTAGAGACATCCTGATGAACGTCGTCTTTGGTAATCTGACTGCCGAAGACGTGAGATTCTTTGTTCGGACTAGTGGCTTGGCGGGCCTGCATCTTGCCCTATTGTTTGTCATTTCGACAGCCGCTGAGGAATTTTCCAGGATTCGCGACCTAGCCGAAAAATTGCAGGTCTCTCAGGGAGCGGTACGAGAACGTCTAATTAGGCTCTTAGGGTGTGGATTTCTTAGGCAATTCGGCGGTGGCGTTACTTTGGCGGGCGCCACCCTGAAAGGTCGAGTCTTCCTTGATTTTTGCGGTGTGCTTCGCCGGGAGGTTGGGTCTGGCGAGATGTCGGCGGAGCTGCTGCATTTGATGAACCTTCTGGATATGCGTTACGCGCCGTCCGCGTTGAATCATGCAAAAGAAACTCTGCACCTTGCCGGCCCAGCGCTAACCGAGGTGCCCGAAATGGTAACTGGAAGAATGGTGAGCACCATTGAGGTAGCAGAGGAACGATGGGGTGTGGATCTGCAGGATATTCCTCACGTGATTCATGAGAATGACAGGAACTGGGGCACGATGGGATCTGCCTTCATACGCAGGTTGCGAGACGAAAGCCAGCGCTATTCTCCGTAAGGGCGGCGGAGCGGCTTCGGGCTGGAGCTGCTTTGGCGCGAGTGATCATGGCCCCGTAAGCTTCCGGCGCGTCGGGCAGTCTGTGGACCTGCCCGGTAAAGCACGACGTTGGGGCCATGATCTTCGAGGCTCGCGCCAAAGTGGCTGCCTAAGGGTTGTCCCGCAAATGATCTTCGGGTCGCCTCGGGTATGGGGGAGGCCGTTGTGCGGACCGCCGGTTTATCCGGTGAGGGCGAGGTTGTGCAT
>NZ_JOII01000055.1 GCF_000719955.1 Streptomyces albidoflavus | reverse complement strand
GTGGTCTGGGTACCGGTCGTGGTGGAACGGCGGGTCGCGGGCAGACAACCGGCAGCGTGGGTAGGACCGGACAAGAGATCAAGGGTGGACATACCCCAGTGCGCGGCAAGCCGGTCACAGTCACTCAAAGTCCATGACGCCTTACCCGACTGACGACGACTAAGCTGCGGCTGCGTCAGACCAATAGCCATAGCCACATCAGGCTGCCGCTCCCCAGTCAGTTGCATCAGAGCAGCCACCGTCAGACGCAAACACTCCTCAGTACTCATCACCATGGACACACCCTAACCCCAAGCATGCGAAATACGCATCATGGATACGAGTGGTGAGCGCTCTCGGCAAGATCCACCTCGTCGCGGACCGCGCGACCTGCAAGCAACGCACACCGTCGAGCCATGCATCAACAAGGTCGAGCAGGGATGCGCCCTGGCCACCATTCACCTGGCCGCACTCCGCCTCGCCGCAACCCTCATGGTGATCCAGAAGAGACGGCCCAAGCTACGGCACCGAAGGCGAGGACAAGGGGTGAAGACACCGTCCGCCCGTCCACACCGAACTGCCGAGCCGACCTGAGCACAGCCACAGCCAGTGAGCCCCGAATCGGGGTCAGGGCATGAAGAGGACCCTTGTGTTAGGGGCGAGTTTGCGGTTCACGCTGGTGCTTTGTACGAAGATGGTGAAATCGTCGTTGTGGTCCGGCTTGATTCGGACCTCGATGTCGGGCAGGCCGAGGAGTGTGCGGGCCTGCGGGCCCGTGTAGATGCGGTCCGTCTTCTTTTCCAGGACGGCTATCTGCTTTCGCGGCTGGATCTTCTCCGATTTGCTCAGCTGGTAGAAAGCGCCGCCGGTGCGGTAGGTGTGACCGGACGAGACGATCCAGTCGCGGATGGCGGCGTCGCGTGTCACGGGGATCAGGTGGTAATCCGACGGGTTCAGCGGAGTCAGGCCGGCGGCCTTGATGGTGTCCTTGTTGATTACTTCCGCGCTCATGGAGAACACTGCTCGCGAACCCCGGATGCCCTGGGTGCGGCCCACCATGAACTTTTCCGTGGCCTCCTGGATGACCTGACCCGCTTCTTGCAGACCCTGCGTGCTGGTCGCGTCCCAGATGGCGATGTTGTCCTTCGGGAATCCGTACTGCATGGCCTCGCGCTTGCCCATCTGGTCCGGCACGAGGACGGCCAGTGTCCAGTTGTCCTGCTGCGTCTCGATCATCTGCGCGACCGCTGCGACCAGTTCCTTCGGCTTCTGGGAAGGGGCACCGGGACAGCGGTGGCTGGCGTTCTCCTGGCCATCGGTCAGCACGAACGTCAGAAAGCTGTGGTCACCGTAGAGCTGCGCGGTCTGGGCGAGCTCCCGCTGCGAGGTGAGAGTGGCCGCGAGCAGTGCCGTCATGCCACCGACCCGGTAGAGCTGCTTCAGCGACGGCATCCGCAGAACGTCCTTGTCGTAAATGACGCACTCCACCTTGTTCGCGAACACGTACACCGTGACACGAGTCTCCTGATCCAGCTCCCGAGAACGGCGGGCCAGATAGGCGATCTGCTGATCAGCCACCTCAATCACCTTGCCACTCAGGCGAGACATCGACGAACTCGCATCCAGTACAAGAGCCACGTGATTGATGAAATTCTGATTCCCGGACATGAGAACTCCCCCTTGATTCCGACTCGGTGCCCCTACCGTCTCATCCAGCACTGACAGTCGGTCTTGACAGCCGAAAGGGACCAACCCGGGATCCCCCACCACCGGGCCCCCTCCTCGCAGAGGAAGGCGCACGGCACGGGGGCGATACGAGGGCCCGGGCGTGTCAGGCCACGGCGGCGATGGAGCGGCCCGCCCAGGCCGGAGGCGGTTCGGTCAGCTCTGTGAACCGGTGCCGGACCGTGTCCGGGAAAGCGGCGGCCCTGCCCGCCTGCTGGTCGACGTGGACCGCGAGCAGTTCCGTCGTCGCCACCGGGAGCGCGTCCGGTGTCGGCTCCGCCCCCAAGGCGCTGACTACGTACATCTCGTGGGTGAAGTGAGTCTTGCGTGCTGCCACCCCCAGCACGCGGGTGCGGATGGTCAGGTGAGCGGCTTCGGGAACGTCCTGGAGGAAGCGGATGTGGGACTCGACCGTGTAGAGGGAGCAGCGTGTGGATTCGCGGTAGGCGGGGCCCAGGCCGGTCTCGGCCATCAGTGCGTCCGTGGCGTGGCCGAAAACGAGGGAGTAGTAGGCCTCGCTCATGTGACCGTTGTAGTCGATCCACTCCGGGCGGACCGTGCTGCGGAACAGAGGGAGCTTCGTCATCGGGCTTCCCCCTCGCGGCCCAGGCGGCCAGTGACACGCAGGACATCGATGACGCCCTTGTCCCGTTCCGCGACCAGATCCGCGATGGAGCGGCCGTCCGCCGCCTCGTCGCAGCCTGCCACCACGGCGTCGTACAACTCCTTGTCCAGTTCGGGTGCTTCGAGGCGTGTCCACGGTGACTTCAGGGACGGACCGAAGTGGTCCAGCATGTGTGCCATGCCGCCCTCACCGCCGGCGAGGGCGAAGGTCAGCATCGGTCCCATCACCGCCCAGCGCAGCCCGGGCCCTTCGGTGATGGACAGGTCGATGTCCCGGACTGTCGCCTCACCGTTGGCGACCATGTGGAGTGCTTCCCGCCACAGGGCCTCCTGGAGGCGGTTGGCGATGAAGCCGGGGACTTCGTTGTTCATCGTGATGACGGACTTGCCCGCGGTCTGGTAGAAGCGGGTGGCCCAGGCGACCGCCGCCGGGTCCGTGTGTTCGCCGCCGACGACCTCGACGAGCGGGATGAGGTAGGGCGGGTTGAAGGGGTGGCCGACGACCAGGCGTGACGGGTCCGCGGCCGTGGTCTGCATGTCGGTCATCGGGTAGCCGGAGGTGGAGGAGGCTATGACAACGCCGGGCGGCGTCGCCGTGTCCAGGCGGGTCAGCAGATCGCGCTTGAGGTCGAGCTTCTCGGGTGCGCTCTCCTGGACGAACTCGGCGTCGGCCACGGCCTGTTCGAGGGTTTCGGTCACGGTGAGCCGGTCGGGTGACGCGCCCTCGGCGAGGCCGAGCGAGGTGAGTGCCGGCCACGCCGCGTCGACGAGGCGTCGCAGCTTCTGCGCGGCGTCGGGCGCGGGGTCCCAGGCGGTGACGTCGTAGCCGCGTGCCAGGAAGTGGGCGACCCAGCCGCCGCCGATGACTCCGGCGCCGACGCAGGCGACGCGGCGGACGTTCTCCGGAGGGGTGGTCTCCGTAAGCGTCACCTTCGGAGAGGTGGGGTCGGGTGAGGTCTTCTCGGGTGAGGTCATGAGGGGCCCCTTCGTCGTCGCGGCGGACTACTTGCGCTTCTTGAGGCCGAGCGTGGTGCGGGCCTCGTCCGGTGTCGCGACGCGTGCGCCGATCGATTCGGTGAGGGTCACGGCACGCTCGACGAGCTGAGCGTTGGTCGCCTTGTTGCCCTTGCCGAGGTACAGGTTGTCCTCCAGGCCCACGCGGACGTGGCCGCCGAGCAGGATCGACTGGGCGACCCACGGCATCTGCATCCGACCGAGCGCGAAGCTCGCCCAACGTGCGCCGTCCGGGAGCATGTTGACCATCGACTGGAGCACCCCGGGGTCGGCCGGGGCGCCCCACGGGACGCCCATGCACAGCTGGAAGACGGTCGGGGCGTCGAGCAGGCCCTCCGCGAGCAGTTGCTTGGCGAACCAGAGCTGGCCCGTGTCGAAGATCTCCAGCTCGGGTCGTACGCCCAGTTCCTGGATGCGCCGTGCGCCCGCGCGCAGCATGTCGGGCGTCGAGACGTAGAGGTTGGAGCCGTCGCCGAAGTTGAGCGAGCCGCAGTCCAGTGTGCAGATGTCGGGGAGCAGGTCCTCGACGTGCGGCAGGCGTTCCAGGCCGCCGACGAGGTCGGTGCCGGGGAGGTGGGTGAGCGGGTCGTCGGGGTCGATGACCAGGTCGCCGCCCATCCCCGCGGTGAGGTTGATGACGACGTCGGTGCCGGTCTCCTTGATGCGCTCGACGACTTCCCGGTACAGCTTGGGGTCGCGGGAGGGATCGCCGGTCTCCGGGTCGCGTACGTGGATGTGGACGACGGCTGCCCCGGCGGCGGCCGCCTCGACGGCGTTCCTTGCTATCTGCTCCGGGGTGACGGGGACGTGGGGGCTCTTGCGGACGGTGTCGCCGGCGCCTGTGAGGGCGCAGGTGATGATGACGTTCTCGGTCATGGGCATGTGGGTGCCTCCCGGGTTCTTGCCTCCGCGGCGCGGTGGGGCAGGGGCGGGGCGTCCGTGGTTTCTGGGCTACGGAGCCAGGATCGTGTGGGTGATGTGGGTGGTCAGTGTCCGGTGCATCGCGTCCGCGGCCGTGGCGGACTCCGGCCCGCTCACGGAGAGGACGTGGGTGGCGAGGCCGTCGATCAGGGCGGTCAGCGTCAGTGCCGCCGCGTGCGGGTCGATCCCGGCGCGGAAGACTCCTTGACCGGCGCCCCGGCGCAGGACGTCGGTGACGGTCTCCCGCCACTGGCGGTAGTACTCGGAGTGCAGTCGGCCGACCGCCGTGGAGCGCGCGGCCTCGGCCCACAGGTCCAGCCACACCGCCCACTGGCGGCGCTGCTGTGCGGTGCGCGGTGTCTGCAGCGCGATGAGTTGGCGCAGCTCCGCCGCCGCGTCGTCCGCCTCGGCGAGGTGAGCGGCACGGCGTGCGGTGTCCTCGTCCATGCACCAGCGCACGGCCGCCTCCAGGAGTTCGGCGCGGCCCGGGAAGTGGTAGTGGATCGCGGCGCTGCTGGTGGCGCAGGCACGGGCGATGTCGGCGACGCGGACCGCGTGGAATCCGTGCTCCGCGATCAGCCGGACCGTCTCGCGGACGATCTGCAGCGGGCGCCCGCCCTCGACGGGGACGGCGGACGCCGTTTCTCTTTCGCGGGGCCGGGTGCCGAGCAGCCAGTCGGCGTCGACCCGGCCTTCGTCCGCGATCCGTGCCAGCTCGGCGACGGTGAAGCGGCGGGTGCCGCTCAGCGCACGCGAAAGTTTGGACGGGTCCATGACGACACGGCGCGCGAACTCGCGCTGGCTGACGCCTGCGTCAGCGATGACCGCGCGGACGCGGGCGGCGGTGCCGGCTGTCGATGGGCTGGCGGGGCCTTCGTCGGTTTCCACGGGCAAGACCGTAGAAGCATGTTGCGGAAAACTCAACACTTGTGGAGGGTATAGGCGCTGGTAATGGGGCGCATTGAGATGCTGACTGATGCGCCAGTCAGAAGTGCAGCGCTCTTCGGCTCGGAGGGCGGCTGCCTGCCGGGCGGGCCCAGTCCCGTGGACGAGGGCGCCTCGGCAGGCTCAGGACGTGGACGCGTCGTCACGTCTTGGAGTGGGGCTCCTTCGGCGGGCGGGAGAAGGTCCGGCACTGCGGGGGCGCAGGCGGCGATGACCTGCGGAAGTGTGTCCTCCGCTCCCGCCCCGGGCGCGGCCCTGTCGCGGGGGTACCGTGTTGGCGTACCTTCAGTATGTCTAGGACGGGAGGGCAGTCGGATGCCGCAGGGAGTCCGGGCGCAGCAACGGGAGCTGACGCGGCAGGCGCTGGTGCGGGAGAGCAGGCGGCTGTTCTCAACTCTGGGGTACGGGGCCGTAGGGCTGTCCGAGATCGTCGCGGCGGCGGGGGTGACCAAGGGGGCGCTGTACCACCACTTCAGCAGCAAGGCGGAGCTGTTCCGGGTGGTGCTGGAGCAGGCGCAGCAGGAGGTGGCGGAGCGGATCGCCGCCACGGCGGACGCGCGGGAGTCGTCCTGGGAGCAACTGCTCGTGGGGTGCGAGGCGTTCCTCGGCGCCTCCACCGATCCGGCGATCCAGCGGATCATGCTCATCGACGGTCCCGCGGTTCTCGGCTGGGCCGAGTGGCGGGAGATGAACGAGGCCACCTCGGGCCGGCATCTCGCGGAGGTGCTCGCCGTCCTGATCGAGGAAGGCACGATCCCCGCCCAGCCCGTCGAGCCGCTCACCCATCTGCTGTCGGGCGCGATGAACGAGGCGGCGCTGTGGCTGGCCGCCTCGTCCGACCCGGCCGATCTGGCCGACGCGACGGCGGCACTCACCCGCCTGCTGGAGGCCCTGCGCGTGCCGTGAGCGGTGCGGTCACCGGCCGCGGTGGGCGCACGGGTAGCAACCTCCCTGGCCGCGGCGGATGTTGTTGAGGGTCGGTGTGCCGACATGGCCGCACCGGGTGCAGCGGCAGCTCCAGGGGTCGCGGACGCGGCCGGGGAAGGGTTCGAGCGGTTCCATCCCGATGGCGCGCATCTCCGCCTCGGCGGCCGTGGGCTCGACAGGCGCCCGGCCCGCGCAGGCCAGGCAGCCTCCGCCGCCGGTACGGATCTGGAAGAGCCGGGGGTGCACCACACGGCCGCAGGCGGTGTGCAGGCAGCGCCATCGCATCCGGGCGCCGGGGTAGGGGTCGAGGGGCTCGAAGCCCGCCGCTCTCATGTCGGCCTCGGCTCGGGCCTGGCCCGCGGCGCGGCGCCGCTCCCCCGCGGCGGTCCTGCCGCAGTGCCGGCATCCCGAACTCGTGCCGGTGCGGACCGAGGTGAAGGTGGGCGCCACCCCGTGGGCGCCCTTGAGGCAGCGGCAGTTCCAGGCCACGTTCGCCCCGGGGTAGGGCTCCATGGGTTCGAGTCCGGCCGCGCGCATCACCGCGGCCGCCGTGTCGGGATCGATTCTTGCGGGCATGGCACGTCTCCCCTGGGGCATCCGTGGTCGCCGAGCGGACCGGTGGTCAGGCGGGTGCGACGACATGGACCCGCACACCGCTGGGGTCCATGAGGGTGAGGGCTCCGGGCGCCCGGCCCGGGGGCCGGAACACGCGCCGCGCGTCGAATCCGGCGCGGCTCAGGGCGTGCTGGAGTTCGGCCTCCCCGGCTTCCGACTCCAGGACGATGCGTACGGCCCGTACGGGTAATCGCTGGGCCTCGGGCACGGCCGGGTGGCCGAGGTCGATCAGGCTGAGTTCGCGGGGCGGCAGGGCGGGGCGGGCCAGATCCACGTACCACGGTGTCTCGTAAGTGACCTTGAAGCCGAACAGGCCGGTGTAGAAGGCGCGGGACTCCTCGATGCGGGATGTGCGGATCACGGGACAGAAGCTGGCCAGCATGGGCGCCGTCCTCAACTCACGTACCGACGGTATGCCTGCCGAAGTTAATGACGTACCGCCGGTATGTCAACATGGTCCGGGTGACGGCCGACCGAGTTGCGGGACGTAACGCCCCGGCGCTCCTCTCGTTGCCATGAAGAACCCAGCGGGCGTCGCCGACAGCCGGACCCCGCCCCTCCACGGAACGGTGAGCGAGATGGCCCCCTCTGCCCTGACCAGCTTCTATCCGGTGCTCTGTACGCGGAAGCTGAGTGAGTCGGCCGCGTTCTACAAGAACCTGTTCGGCTTCGAGACGACCTTCGAGAACGAGTGGTACGTGAGCCTCAGGCGGACCGAGCCGCCCCACCAGGAACTGGCACTGGTCGACGCGGGACACCCGTCGGTGCCCGAGGGGTTCCGGCAGCCCGTCCAGGGGGTGCTGCTCAACTTCGAGGTGGCCGACGTCGACGCGGAGTACGCGCGGCTCGTCGACGGCGCCGGCCTGCGTCCCCAGCTGCCGCTCCGGAGTGAGGACTTCGGGCAGCGGCACTTCATCGTGGCGGCCCCGGACGGCGTACTGGTCGACGTCATCTCGCCGATCGAGCCGTCCGCGGAGTACGCCGACGCGTACCAGGATCCCTCCTGAGACCGCGCCATCCCGCCGGGGCTCCCCTCTCCCCCACCGCGCGTGGGGGACGAAGGGAGCCCCGGCTCCGTTCTCGGGGGGACGGCTACTCCGCGGCCTTGACCAGCGGCTCGTCCCCGGTGGCGGGCTCCTCGCCGGCGCCGGTGGGCGGGCTCTTGATCACCATGGCCACCATGACGGCGGAGCCCAGGGCGAGCAGGGTCCCGACGGCGCCGACGGCGTTCATGCCGTCGGTGAAGGCGGCGCGGCCGGAGTCGGCGAGCGCCGACGCCACCTCGGCGGGCAGGCTCTTCGCCGCGTCGAGCGCGCCGGCGAGGGTGTCGCCCGCGCCGTCCCCCACACCCGGGGGAAGCTCGACGCCCGCGCGGTACACGGCCGCGCCGAGGCTGCCCAGGGTGGCCACGCCGAGGGCCATGCCCAGCTCCGTACTGGTCTCCGAGACCGCCGAGGCCGACCCGGCCTGCTCGGGCGGGGCGGACCCGACCACGATGTCGGTGCCGAGGGCGACCAGCGGTCCGCCGCCGCCGTAGACGAAGGCGAAGCCGGTCACCACCTGGGCTATTCCCGACGTGCTGTCGGCCGTGGCCAGCATGACGTGGCCGAGGGCGGAGACCACCAGGCCCGCCGCCACCACGTGGGCGGGGCGGAACCTGCTCGCGGCGATCGGGGAGATCACGGAGGTGACGATCAGCGCGAAGGCCGCCGGCAGCAGGTACAGCCCCGCCGTCATCGGGGAGAGCCCGCCGACCAGTTGCAGGTACTGGGTCACCAGCAGGTAGGTCCCGCCCGCCACCAGCATGCTGAGCAGCAGGGTCACGAGGGCGGTGCGGAAGGTCGGGTTGCGGAAGAGGCGGAAGTCCATCAGCGGGCTGTCCAGGGTGCGCTGCCGGCGGACGAAGACCACCGCGAGGGCCGCACCGGCGACGAGGGCCAGCGGCGGCAGCACGGCCAGGCCGTCCTTGGCCAGTTCCTTGAGTCCGTAGATCACCGGCAGGATGGCGACGAGGGAGAGCAGAGCGCTGGTCAGGTCGAGGCGGCCGGCGTTCTCGTCGCGGTACTCGGGCAGCAGGACGGGGCCCGCCACCAGCAGGAGCCCCATGATCGGCACGCCGAGCAGGAAGACCGAGCCCCACCAGAAGTACTCCAGCATGGCCCCGCCGACCACCGGGCCGAGCGCGATGCCGACCGAGAACATGGTGACCCAGATGGCGATGGCCATGCCGCGCTGGCGCGCGTCGGCGAACATGTTGCTGATCAGGGCCAGCGTGGAGGGCATCAGCGTGGCACCGGCGACGCCCAGCAGGGCGCGGGCCGCGATCAGCAGCGCCGGGTCGTCGGCGTAGGCGGCGGCGACGGAGGCGAGGCCGAAGGCGGCGGCGCCGATCAGCAGCAGCTTGCGGCGGCCGATGCGGTCACCGAGGGTGCCCATCGTGACCAGGAACCCGGCGATCAGGAAGCCGTAGATGTCGATGATCCACAGCATCTGGGAGGCCGAGGGGTTCAGCGCCTCGCTGATGTGGGGCACGGCCAGGTGCAACACGCTCACGTCGATCGACAGCAGCAGCGTGGGCAGCGCCAGCACGGCCAGCCCCAGCCACTCCTTCGGCCCTGCCTTGGCGGGGATGTCGGCGATGGTGCTCAAGGTGTTTCCTTTCGGGGAGATGGCGCCGGGACGCCGTCCGGTACGGGGACCGGGCGGCCCGGCGTCGGTGGGGCAGGGTGTCCGGCCGTCGGGCCGGGGCGGTCGGCCAACAGGCGGCGGGCGATGGCCGCCGCGTTGGCGTGGGCGTACAGGTAGAAGTGGCCGCCGGTGTACAGGGACCGGTGGAAGCCACCGGTCGTCTCCAGGGACCACAGGTGAAGGCGCTCGGCGACGACGACCGGATCGTCGACGGCGCCGAGGGCGAGGATCGGCACGCCGGTCCCGGTGAGGGGCCGCTGGTGGCGCTCCATCGCCTCCAGGTCGGCGCGGATGGCGCGCAGGGCGGGCTGGACAAGCTCCGGCCGGGTCATGAGCTGCGGGGCCATCCCGCCGATCTCCGTCAGGTG
Source organism: Streptomyces albidoflavus (assembly GCF_000719955.1). GTDB lineage: Bacteria > Actinomycetota > Actinomycetes > Streptomycetales > Streptomycetaceae > Streptomyces > Streptomyces albidoflavus. The sequence goes on along the minus strand of NZ_JOII01000055.1, from coordinate 9,514 downwards.
CTCCAGCAACTGGGCGTCACTGCGGAGGTGGGCGAAGGGCGGCAGGCTCGGGAAGCAGGGCGGCTGGCGGGCGGAGACGGCGAGCAGGTCGGGGGCGAGGCCCTTCTGTTCCATGGCGCGGGTCAGTTCGTAGCCGAGGACGCTGCCGAAGCTGTGGCCGACCACCGTGTAGGGCAGCGGGTCGCGTTCCGCGAGTTCGCGGCTGAGTGCCTCGACGAGCGGCTCGACGGAGGTGAGGGGCGTCTCGCCCAGGCGCGCCCCGCGGCCCGGTAACTGGGCGACGAGCAGTTCGGCGTCGGGCGGCAGCACCTGCCACCAGCTGCGGAACGCGGAGGGCCAGCCTCCGGCGTGCGGGAGGGCGACCACGCGGCGCCGGGCCCGCTCGCCGGTCGCGCCCGCCCCGGCGCCCGCTCTCAGCCACCAGTCATCCATCGGCCCCTCCGGGTGCCGCACCGACGGGGGTTCCCTGGCCGGTAAGGAGCGGGTGGTGGTCGCGCAGGTGGGTGAGGACCCGGCTCTGGTGGGGTTGCAGGCGCTGGCCGGGCAGGTGCTCCAGCGCGTGCAGGAACGGGTCGTGCGGAGCGGGGAGCCCCGCGATGGCGGCGGCCGTCGCGAGCACCAGCGTCGGCTGGTACCAGGCCGAGTAGCCGCCCTCGTGGGCGAAGACGATCCTGCCGCCCGCCAGCTCGTCCGCCAGGCGGCACAGGGCCGAGGACAGGGCGTGGAAGGTGCGGCTGGTGCACATCATCCGGCCCATCGGGTCGTGGGCGCCGGCGTCGACGCCGGCCGCGACCAGGATCAGTTCGGGCCGGAAGGCGCGGGCCGCGGGTTCGACGACCTGGTCGAGCGCGGCGATGTACGCCCCGTGTCCGCTGCCGGCCGGCAGCGGCACGTTGAGGGTGCGGCCGGTGCCCTTCCCGGTGCCGGTCTCCAGCACGCGGCCGGAGGCGGCCGGGAAGAGCCCGTCCTGGTGGAGGGAGATGTACAGCACGTCCGGGTCGTCGTAGAAGACCCGCTGGAGGCCGTTGCCGTGGTGGACGTCCCAGTCCAGGACCAGCACCCGGCGCACGCCGTGGCGCTGGGCGGTGCGGGCGGCGACCGCCAGGTTGTTGTAGAGGCAGAGGGCCATGGCGCGGTCCGGTTCGGCGTGGTGGCCGGGTGGTCGCACCAGGCAGTACGCCCGCTCGAAGCGCCCCTCCACGACGGCGATGGCGGCCTGCGCGCACGCGCCGGCGGCCAGCCGTGCGGCGTGCGCGCTGTGGTAGTTGACGTGGGCGTACACGCCCGCGTCGCCGGCGCCCGCCGCGGAGGCCGCCTCGACGCGTTCGAGGTGCTCGGGCACGTGCACCCGCAGGAGCTCCTCGTCGGTGGCGGGCAGCGGGGTCACGGCCGTGAAGTGGTCCATCACCCCGGAGGCCCGGACCAGGCCCTCGGCGCGCCGCAGGTCGGGATCGACGGCGAACTGCCGCAGCGGCTCGATGCCGGGGCCGACGGGCAGGTAGCCCGATCCGGCCCCGGGATCGTGCCAGTGGCACAGCTCGTGGCTGTACCAGGCGGCGCGGGGGGCGTTCACGGGGCGGACACTCCCAGCGAGGCGCGGCTGACCCCGGAGACCTTCTCGATGTACTGGAGGTAGTACTCCCGCTCCTCGTCGGGGGTGCGCTTGGTCCGGAAGGTGGTCTCCAGGAGGTCCAGGACCTCTCCGGCCTCGCCGGTGGTGAGGCGCCGGTCGGCGGCCTCCTGCTCGACGGCGCGGATGCGGCCGGCCGGCTCCACCACGCCCTGCGTGTGCTCCTCGGGGCCGGCGCCGTTGTTGCGGGTCGAGGCGATGGTCTTCAGCACTGCGGCGAAGAACGCCGCGGCATCGATGTCGGTCATGTCCTACCCCCTGGGTGTCCTGAATCCTGTGTTCCGTGTCCTGAGGAGAGTCTGGTGTCGCTTGGTCAGGGAAGAAGGCCGCAGGCGCGGCCGGCCTTCTCCAGCACGTCGACCGCCGTGTCGAGGTCGGCCTCGGAGTGGTCGAGGTTGACGATGGTGCGCAGGCGGGGCAGGGTCCGCGGCACGGCCGGGTAGACGATGGGCTGCACGAACAGCCCGTCGAGCTGGCAGAGCCGGGCCATGGCGCCCGCCTGCTCGGCGCTGCCGCAGATGACCGGGACCACCGGGGTTTCGCCGGTCAGCGTGTCGAAGCCGAGGGCGCGCAGCCGCTCGCGGTACCGCGTGGTTCTGGCCCGCAGTTCGCGGACGCGTTCGGGAGCGGCCTCGATCACCTCGATCGCCGCCTTGGCCGCGGCGATCTGGGCGGGGGTGGCGGCGGCCGAGAACATCCAGCCCCGCGCGTTGTTCTTCAGGGCGAAGATCAGGTCGCGGGAGCCGGCGACGTAACCGCCCGCGCTGGGCACGGTCTTGGAGAGCGTGCCCATCTTGACGTCGACGCGGTCCGGGTCGAGGCCGAAGTGCTCGGTGATGCCGCGCCCGGTGTCGCCGAGGACGCCGAGGCTGTGCGCCTCGTCGACCATGAGCGGGGCGTCGTAGCGCTCGCAGAGGTCGACGATGCCCGGCAGGTCGGCGACGTCGCCGTCCATGCTGAAGACGGCGTCGGTCACCACCAGCCGGCCGGCGTCCCCGGCCTTCTTCAGGGCCCGTTCCAGGTCGGCGAGGTCGTTGTGCGCGTAGGTGATGGCGTCGGCGCCGGAGAGCCGGTACCCGTCGAGGATGCTGGCGTGGTTGTAGACGTCGCCGATGATGACGTCGCCGGGGCCGACGAGGGCGCCCACGGTGGCCACGTTGGCCATGTACCCGCTGGAGTAGACGATGGCGTCCTCCGCCCCGAGGAACCGGGCGAGGGCCAGTTCCAGTTCCCGGTGGAGGTGGAGGGTGCCGGCGAGCAGCCGTACGCCGTGGGCGCCGGTGCCGTGCCGTTCCACGGCGTCCAGGGCCCGCTGGTCGATGTAGTCGTGCCCGATCAGGCCGAGGTAGCTGTACGAGGCGAAGTTGAGGAACCAGCGGCCGTCGAACTTGATGCGCGCGCCCTCGGCCTGCTCGATGACGGGCTCGTAGAAGTACTCGTCCCGGGCGACGATCAGGCGGTCCTCCTCGGAGAGCGCGTCGATGCGCCGGTCGAGGAAGCTGCCGCCGGAGGCGTTGCGGAGCCGGCCGGGCAGCGTCCGGCGGGGGACGCGGGCGGCGGCCCGGTCGTCGGCAGGCCGGGGCGGGCGCGGCGCTCGGCCGGCGGGGGCGGCGGGAGCGGGCCTGGCGGGGCCGGGGGCCGGGGTGCGGTAGCGGTCCCAGTCGGGGACGAAAGTGCCGGCGGGTGCGGGGGCCGGCCGGTGGGGTTCCGGGGCGGGCGGCGGGGGTGCGGGGACGACGGGATTCACGGCGGGAGCGGGTGCGGGTGCGGTGGCTTCGGGCTCCTGGCCGCTGCGGGGCAGTTTCTCCAGGCTGGCGAGGAGGAGGCTGACGCGGCTGTGCTCGAAGAAGACCATCGGGTCGACGTCGAGGCCGCTGCCGGAGAGAGCGGCGGCGAGTTCGACCGCCATCATCGAGTCGAGGCCCATCTCCAGCAGGTCGTCGTCCGGGGAGACCTCGGTGACGTGGAGAATTTTCCGCAGTGCGGCGGCCAGGTGGGGCCAGAGCCCGGTTTCCGGTTCGACGGCGGCGGTCATGGGTTCACCCTTCGCTTGCGCGGTGGCGGACAGGACGTAGTGGGCGGGCGGGCGGCCGAGGACGGTACGCAGCAGGGCGGCGCCGTCGTCCGGGGTGAGGGCGGGCACGCCGTGGGTGGCGGCCCGGGGGGCGACGTCCTCGCCCATGCCGACCGTCCACAGCCCCCAGCCGAGGCTGTACCAGGGGCGGCCGGCGGCGCGCTGGCGGGCGGCGAAGCCGTCCAGGTAGGCGTTGGCGGCGGCGTAGGCGCTCTGGCCGAGGTTGGCGCGTACCGCGGCGACGGAGGAGAAGAGGGCGACGAAGCCGGGCGGTTCGTGGGCGGCGGTCAGTTCGGCGAGCGCGTGCGCGCCGCCGGCCTTGGGGCCGAGCACCTCGGCGATCCGCTGCGGTGTCAGGCCGCGGGCCAGGCCGTCGCGGAGCACCCCGGCGGTGTGGAAGACGCCGTCGAAGCGCGGGGCGTCGGCGAGGAGAGCGGGCAGGTCGCGTACGTCGGCGGCGACGATGTCGAGGGCGCAGCGGGTTCCGAGCCGGTCGAGCCGGTGGCGTCGCTCGCCTTCGTCGGGGACGGTCCGGCCGACCAGGGTCAGGTGGGCGCAGCCCTCGTCGGCGAGGAGTTCGGCGACCCGCAGGCCGATGGCGCCCATGCCGCCGGTGATCAGGAAGCGGCCGCCGCTCAGGCGGGGCGGGGTGGCCGGGAGGGGCTGCTGGGGTTCCGTGGTGGGGGTGTGCCAGGTGCCGTCCCGCAGGGCGAGTTCGTCCTGCCCGTACGGGATGGCCGGGAGCGGGGCGGTGGTGCCGGGTTCCAGGTCGGCGAGGCGCACGGTGGTGCGGGGGTGCTCCACGCGCAGGGTGCGGCCCAGGCCCCACAGGGCGGTCATGAAGGGGTCGGGTGCCTCGTCGCCGCTGACCTGGTGGGCGCCGGTGGTGACGATCAGCAGCCGGGGCATCGGCGGGCGGGCCGCCAGGTGCCGTACGAGGGCGAAGACCCGTTGGAGCGCCTCGGTCGCGGGCCCGGCACCGGACAGGCCCTCGGGGGCGACGTAGACCACCTCGTGGAGGGTGTGTGGGGCGAGGGCCTCGTCGAGTCGTTCCGGCGTCAGTTCGCCGGGCGTCAGGCGGATGTCGGGCCGGAGCCCGGCGGGGGTCCGGTCGTCGGCGGCGACGAGCAGGACGGCGCCCTCGCCGTCCGGTGGCGGGCCGGCCGTCTCGCTCCGGCGCCAGCCGACCGTCTCGATGAGGTGGGTGGTGGGCGAGGGCAGCGGGTCGGGGGCGGGCGGCGCGGCGGACTTCAGGGTGATGCGGTCGAGTTCGAGGAGGACTTCTCCCTGCTGGTTGCAGACGGTGGCCCGGCCGCGTACGGCCCCGTTCGCGGGCTCCTCGCCCGCCTCCCGCTCGACGAGGGCGAGCACCGTTCCCGTGATGCGGCGGCGGGCGGTGATCCGGCCGACGTACCAGGGCAGGCAGGCCCCGGCGGCTCCGGCGTCGAGCAGGCCGAGTGCCTGGAAGACGCTGTCGAGCAGCGGCGGCGGCACGAACGCCGGCGCGCAGGTGGTGTCGTCGCCGGCGCGCACCACGGCCAGTATCCGGCCGGGCCCCCGGCGCGCGGAACGTATCGCCCGGTAGGCGGGGCCGTAGGTGATGCCGCTGGCCCGCCGCCAGGCGTCCAGCCCGGCGAGCGGCACCGGTTCCGCGCACCCCGCGCCCAGTCCGGCCACGTCGAGGTAGCGGGGCGGCGGCAGGGGGGCGTCACGGTGGCGGGCGGTGGCGTACTCGGTGCCGTCGCAGCGCAGTGCGCACCGCCCGTCGTCGGTGGTGACGTCCAGTACGGTCCCGGGTCCGGTCACCCGCAGCGGCGCCCGGAAGGCGACGTGCTCCAGTGTGCGGACCCGGTCCGGCCGGGCGGCGTCGCAGGCGCGGAGCAGGAGGTCGATCTGCGCCGCGGCCGCGACGACCGGGGTGCCGCCGATCCGGTGGTCGGCGACCAGCGGATCGGCGGCGGTGAGGTGGACCCGGGCGCCGCTCATGTGCGCAGCCCGAATCTCTCGGTGGCCTTGACCAGGCCGTTGACCTGGATGTCGACGGCGTGCTCGCCGGGGTAGTACTTGCGGGTCTGTACCTCCCTGAGGGGGTGGGACTTGCGCAGGCTGCGGCGTTCCCCGGCGGCGAGTTCGAGTGTCGTCAGCTTGAACACCTTGGGGATGCTGCGGCCGTTCTTGCGTACGTGGTGGACGACGTAGTCGACGGTGACGCTGTGGGGGCGGTCGTCGGTGTTGGCGAGGTCCACGTCGATGACGACGGTGTCGCCGACGGTGACCGCCTGCGGGGTGAGGGACAGCCGGTCCACCTGGACGTGCTCTCCCCCGGTGGCGCCCAGCAGTGCCAGGGCCTGCTGGTTGCCCTTCTTGACCAGGGTGCGCAGGCCGTGTTTGACGGTCCATTCGGTCTCGGGGGTGGGGCTCTCCTCCAGCCAGCGCAGGGCGGTGGCGAGGGCGGTCTCCGGGTGGTCCTTGGCGATGTCGTTGAGGTTGTTGGCGACGGACTTGCGGACGTACTCCGAGGGGTCGCTGCGCAGCGGTTCGAGGATCGCCAGGACGGGGGCCGGGTCCTGGACGAAGATGTCCAGGGTGCGGGCCCAGGGCAGGCGGGGGCGGACGCCCTCGCTCGCCAGGCGGCGCACGTTGTGGCTGGGGCTGAGCGCCCACTCGGCGACGCGCTTCATCGTCCGGGGGTGGTGCTGCTCGATGTAGGGCCGGATCGCGTACTCGCCGGTGTGGCAGCGGGTGATCGCCTCGATGGCGTCGAGGGACAGCTCCGGGTGGTCGAGGCCGTACTCCTCGACGAACCTGGCGACCGGCATCAGGTACCAGCTGGTGTTGAACATGCCCTCGCCCTCGGCCAGTTCGTCGCCCAGGGTGCCGAGGAGGAGGGGCAGGGCGTCCGGGTAGCCGCCGGGCAGCCGGGTACGCAGTCCCTCGGCCAGGACCAGGACGCGGTCCTTGAGTTCCTTGCCGGGGATGCGCTGCTCGACCTCTCCGGCGTACGCCTCGACGTCGAACTCGGGGTGGAGGGCGCGGATCTTCCCGCCGATGAGGCGGGCGGCCTCGCCGTTGAAGTGTCGCTTCAGTCCGTACTCGCTAGCCATGGTGCTCGGGCCTTCTCGTGTCGTCGGATGTGCTGGTGGTGGCGTGGTCCCGGTCCTCGGCCGGGAGCCAGAAGCGCCGTCGGTGGAACGGATAGGTGGGCAGGGTGGTCACGCGCTGGTCCTTGCCGTCGTGCAGGGCGGCCCAGTCGAGGTCGGCGCCGGTGTGGTCGTGGTGGGCGGCGAGGGCGGCGTGGAGTTGGACCTGGTCGGCGTGGTCGCGGCGGAGGGTGGCGATCCAGGCCGGGCCGGCGCCGGTGGCGCCGGATCCGGCGAGCGTGGCCCTGGCGAGCGGGATCAGGTGCGGGTGCGGCCCGATCTCCCACACGGTGTGCGGGCCGGTGCCGTGGAGCGTGGTGACGGCCTCGGCGAAGCGGACCGGCTCGCGGACGGCGCGGGCCCAATGGGCGGGATCGGTGGCGGTCGCGGGGGTGTGCCAGCTCCCGGTGAGGGTGCTGGCGAAGGGGAGCGTGGGGGGTGCCAGGGGGGTTTTGGCCACGGCCTCCCGGAACGGACCGACGGCGCCGTCCATGAGAGCCGAGTGGAAGGCGTGGCTGACCGTCAGCGGCCGGACGGTGAAGGCGGCGTGCGCCCGTAGCCGTTCGAGGGCTTCGGCGGGCCCGGTGACAGTCTGGAGGCGCGGCGCGTTGTAGGCGGCGATCTCGATGCCGGGGTACGCCTCCAGGGTGTCCGCCAGGGTGCGGGCGTCGGTGTGGGCGGCGGCCATGGCGCCGGTGGCGGGGGCGGCCTGCATGAGCCGGCCGCGTTCGGCGGTGAGCCGCAGCAGGTCGGGCAGGGTGAGGACGCCGGCGGTCCAGGCCGCGGTGAGTTCGCCGAGGCTGTGTCCGGCCACCGCGTCGGGCCGTACGCCGGCTGCCGCCAGGTACCGCACGAGGGCGACCTGGACGCTGACGATGCCGATCTGCGCGTACCGGGTCTGGTCCAGGAGGTGCCGGGCGTCGCCGTGGAGGAGGTCGAGCAGCGGGACGTCGGTGTGCGGGGCGAGGAGGTCGGCGCACTCGTGGAGCGCGTCGCGGAAGTGCGGTTCGGTGGCGAGCAGGCCGCGGCCCATGCCGGCGTACTGCGAGCCCTGGCCGGTGAAGAGGAACGCGGTGGTGGTGCGGTCGGTGTGCCGGACGGTGGGCGTGGTGCCGGCGGCGACGGCCGCGAGCCGTTCGGCGAGTTCGGCGCCGGTGGTGCCGTGGACGACGACGCGGTGGCGGTGGGTCGCGCGGGCGGTGTTGGCGGTGCGGGTGAAGTCGCCGATCTCCTCGGCGGGGGTGCGGGCGAGCTGGTCGGCGTAGGCACCGGCCAGGGTGCGCAGGGTCTGCTCGTCGGCGGCGCCGGCCTGGAGGAGGTGGCTGTCCTGGGCGAGGGGGTGACGGTCCGGGGCCCGGGGTGGTTCCTCGACGATCACGTGGGCGTTGACGCCGCCCATGCCGAAGGCGCTGAGGGCGGCGCGGCGGGGGCGCTCGCCGCGCGGCCAGGGCCGGGCGCGGTCGGCGAGGTGGAAGGGGGTGCCCTCGAAGCGGATGTGGTCGTTGGGGCGGGTCACGTGCAGGGTGGCGGGGAGGCGTTCGCTCTCCATCGCCAGGAGGATCTTGACGAGGCCCGCGAGGCCGGCCGCCGGTTCGAGGTGGCCGATGTTGGACTTCAGTGAGCCGATCGCGCAGAACTGGGAGCGGTCGGTGTGCGCGCGCCAGGCCCGGGTCAGTCCGTCGATCTCGATGGGGTCGCCGAGGCGGGTGCCCGTGCCGTGGGCCTCGACCAGGTCGATGGTCTCGGGCGGAACGGCGGCGTCGTTCAGGGCCGCGGCGACGACGTCCCGTTGTGCCTTGGGGCTCGGCGCGGAGTAGCGGGTCGTCCGGCCACCGTGGTTGACGGCGGCGCCCTTGACCAGGCCGCGGACCCGGTCGCCGTCCCGTTCGGCGTCGGTGTACCGCCGCAGCACCACGGCGACGGCTCCCTCGCCGGGCACGAAGCCGTCGGCCGTGTCGTCGAAGGCCCGGCACCGGTGGCGGGGCGAGAGGGCCATGAGGTCGCCCATGGAGCGGAAGTACTCGGGGCTCAGGGCGGCGTGCACGGCGCCGATCACGGCGGTGTCGATGTCCCCGGACCGCAGGTGCTGGACGGCGGTGTGCAGTGCCACCAGCGAGGAGGAGCAGAGGGTGTTGACGAGGGCGCTGGGTCCGTGCCAGTCCATCAGGTAGGACAGCCGGTTGGCGATCATCGCCTCCAGGCCGAGGCCGCGCCCCTCGTGGGCGCCGTGGCGGACGCGCTCCTCGTGGTAGTGGTCGTGGCTGTAGGCGATCCACAGGCCGGTGGTGCTGTCCTCGGCGCGCCGTCCGGTCCGGCCGCCGTCCTCCAGCGCCTCCCAGACCGTCTCGTAGACGATCCGGGCCTGCGGGTCGATCAGCGGGGCCTCGCGGGGGGAGATGCGGAAGGGGGCGGGGTCGAACTCGTCCACGCGGTCGAGGAACGAGGCGTAGGGGCCGGCTCCTCCGCCCTGGCCGCCGCGTTCTTGCGGCAGACCGCGGACGGTGTCCCGGCCCTCGTCGAGGAGGGCCGTGAACTCGGCGAGGCCGCGGGCCGAGGGCAGCCGGACGGCCGCGCCCACGACGGCGATGTCCCGGGTGTGGGACGGCTCCTGCGGGGTGGGGCGGGCCGGGGTGCGCCGGGGCCGGGCGGGCGGCTCGCTCGCGGCGGGGG
>NZ_JOII01000054.1 GCF_000719955.1 Streptomyces albidoflavus | reverse complement strand
CACCATGCAGTTTGTGAGGAGGTACCCCGGCCCGGCCCCGCCCGACCCACGCGGGGAACGAACCGCGAACCCCTACAGCCCGGCCGGCGCTTGAGGCCAGTCGGTGGCCCGCGGAGTCAGAGGCGGGCAGGCAGAGCCGAGGCCCAGCCGCAGCACAACGAAAAGCACCCCCGGCTCCGGGGCAAACCGGAACCGAGGGCACCTGGGTGCAGCCTGTGGCGGCCGACCAGCCCCGTAGGGGGCAAGGTCAGGACGAGTACGGCTTGGCGGCCAGAATCTTCACCGAGGCCCGCTTGCCGTTAGGCAGCTCGTACTCGGCCGTGTCACCGACCTTCTTCCCGTTGACGCCCGTACCCAGCGGCGACTGCGGGGAGTAGGTCTCGATGTCCGCGCTGGCGTACTCGCGCGAGGCCATCAGGAAGGTCAGCGTGTCGTCAGGGTCGCCGTCGAAGGCGATCGTGACGACCATGCCCGGCTCCACGATGCCGTCGTCGGCGGGCGGCTCACCCACCTTCGCCTGGGCCAGGAGCTGGGTCAGCTGTCGCACCCGGAGCTCCTGCTTGCCCTGCTCCTCCTTGGCCGCGTGGTACCCGCCGTTCTCGCGCAGGTCGCCCTCCTCACGCGCCGCCTCGATCTTCTTGGAGATCTCGGTGCGCGCGGGACCAGACAGGTACTCCAGCTCGGCCTTGAGCTGGTTGTACGCCTCCTGGGTCAGCCAGGTGACGTTGTCGCTGGTCTGGGTCACAGGTGCTCCTCGTAGGTACTGGGATACAAAGCATCGCCCTACTCGGAAGGATGTTCCGTACCGGGTGGGCGAAACCACGAGCCTAACAATTCAGGCGAGAAAGGGGGAGGATGAATCTGGCGGGTGCGGCGTCTTCGCAGGTCGCAGCCGTTTCCCCGGCTCGGCGGGGTGGGCGCCGTCACCGGCGCGGCGGGCCGGCCGGTCAGGCGGGGGAGCAGCCGACCAGCTCGACGGCGGTGGCCTGGGAGGTGGTCCGCAGCGAGATCACCTTGTCGACGCGGGCCGCGTCCTGGTCGAAGAGGGCGTCCTTGCGGCCGACCTCGCTGCCGTCCTCCGCCAGGGCCCGCACGGTGCAGTAGCCGGAACCCTCGCGGTCCTTGTGCACCTCCAGGTGCACCTTGGCCTGGGTGGCGGCGGAGACGTCGAACTTGATCATCTCGCCGCTGATCGCGGTCCCGGTCACGTGCGACCAGCCGAACCAGACGATCATGGCGAGGAAGAGCACACCCAGCACGCCGCCGGTGATCTTCAGCCGGCGGTCCGTCTGCTCGTCGGCGGACCGGGCCCGTCCGTATCGGCCCTCGGGAAGGTCCTCGCGCACCGCGCTCATGATCAATCCTCTCGGGCTGGGGGCCACCGGAATTTTCCGCCGTCCGGTTCGGTCACTATAGAAGCCGACCATCGCGCCGACGCATCGAGGGCGCCGTATTCACGAGGAACGAGTCTTGACAGAGCAGCTGCGACTGATGGCCGTGCACGCCCACCCCGACGACGAGTCGAGCAAGGGCGCGGCGACCATGGCGAAGTATGTGTCCGAGGGGGTGGACGTGCTGGTCGTGACCTGCACCGGGGGCGAGCGCGGTGACGTCCTCAACCCGAAGCTCAAGGGCGACCCCTACATCGAGGAGAACATCCACGAGGTACGGGCCAAGGAGATGGAGGAGGCCCGGCAGATCCTCGGCGTGCGGCAGGAGTGGCTCGGCTTCGTCGACTCCGGCCTGCCCGAGGGCGACCCGCTGCCGCCGCTGCCCGAGGGCTGCTTCGCGCTGGAGGACGTCGAGGAGGCGGCCGGGCGGCTGGTGAAGTCGATCCGCGCGTTCCGCCCGCAGGTCATCACGACCTACGACGAGAACGGCGGCTACCCGCACCCCGACCACATCATGACCCACAAGATCTCGATGGTGGCCTTCGAGGGTGCCGGGGACCCGGAGCGCTTCCCGGAGGACGAGTTCGGCAAGGTCTTCCAGCCGATGAAGCTCTACTACAACCAGGGCTTCAACCGGCCGCGGACCACCGCCCTGCACGAGGCGCTGCTGGCCCGCGGCATGGAGTCGCCGTACGGCGAGTGGCTGGAGCGGTGGCACGAGATGGAGCGGGTCGAGCGCGAGCTGACCACCCACGTGCCCTGCGCGGACTTCTTCGAGATCCGCGACAAGGCGCTGATCGCGCACGCCACCCAGATCGACCCGGACGGCGGCTGGTTCCGCATCCCGATGGAGCTCCAGAAGGAGGTCTGGCCCACCGAGGAGTACGAGCTGGCCAAGTCGCACGTCGCCACGTCCCTCCCCGAGGACGACCTCTTCGCGGGCATCCGCGACAATGGCTGACATGAGCGCTAGCGCAAACCTGGCAATGACGCACCTCGTTCCTCTCGCCAAGGAGCTGGACGAGAACAAGGTGACCCCGGGTGTCCTCGGGTTCATCGTGTTCGCCGTGATGGCCCTCGCCGTCTGGGCCCTGATGAAGTCCATGAACCGCCACATGGGCAAGGTCGACTTCGCCGAGCCCGAGGCGGCTCCGGGCGGCACCCCCGCCCAGGGCTCCGCCGGCAAGTAGCCCCACCGGGTCCGGCGGGCCCGCACCGCCCCGGCCGCGCACTCCGCGCGCCGGGGCTCTTCGGGGTTCCCGGGGTACCTCTTCACACCCCGGTGAGCCCCTACGCGCCCCCGGCCTGCACGGGCGCTCCGGCGCGCTCCACGGGCACGCCCGCGTGCATCCGGTCGAGGGCCCGGAGCACCTCGCCCCGGTTCCCCGCCCGCTTGACCCAGACCGGCAGCCGGGCCACCAGCGTCATCTTCTGCCCCGTGTCGTACCAGGGCGCCCGCTCCCGCAGCGAGGCCGCGACGAACCGGCGGATCAGGTCGAGGTGGTCGAGGTTGTACGCCCACAAGGTCCCGTGCCGGGTCTCGGCCCGGAGCCACAGCGGCCTGCCGAAGTAGGGGTCGGTCACCGGGCCGGCGGCGCCGCGCGGGAACGTCAGCCGCGTGCCGTCGCACTTCCGGGAAGCCCCGCAGCCCCCGCAGACCAGCCGCCTCGTCGCGAAGGGGCGCCGTCCTCCCGGACCCTCGTCGCCGGGAACCCGGACCACCCGCGCGGCGCCCGCACACCCCGGACAGTGCACGAGCACCAGGTCGAGGAAGTCGTACACGGTGGAGCGCGGGTCGCGGAAACGGGCGGTGGGGGTGTCCATGCGGTGAGTATGCGAGGGGGCGAGGGGCCGGGGCACCCCGGTTTTCGTCCGGGGCGCCCCCGGGGGCCGCACGCGTAGGGCGCGGCCCCTCACCCCACGCCCATCACCTCCCGCGCATGACGCCCCGGCACCAGTCCCAGTGCCCACACCGGCCACTCCCCGGCCGGGTCCACGCCGCGCTCCACGAGGAGGCGGAAGGCGGGGAGGCAGGTGGTGAGGCGGGCATCGCGGGCGGGGGAGGGGGAGGCGATCAGGTCGTCGAGGAGGGCGAGGGCCTGGGCGGCGCCGGACTCCGGGCCGGCGGGGGCGGCGAACGGGAGGAGGGTGGCGGTCAGGAAGCGGGACCACTCCTCGCCCCGGGTGTCGCCGTACGAGGTGAAGAGGGCGGTGGCCTCCTCGGCGAGGGTGAGGGCCTGGCCGGTGCGGCCGTTGCCCGCGTCGGTGACCGCCAGTTCCAGGCAGGTCCAGGCTTCGCCGTGGGCGACGCCGATGCGCCGGAAGTCGGCCCGGGCGTCGACCAGCAGCTGCCGGGCGAAGCCGCTGTTGCGCAGGGAGCCGGTCTGCGCGGCCCGCAGGTCGCGGGTGACGCGTGCCGAATGGTGCCGGGCGCAGGCCAGCCCGTACACGTCGCGCATCCGGGAGAACATGGTGCGGGCCCCCTCCAGTTCGCGGACGGCGGTGGCCAGGTCGCCGGAGTCCTCCAGGGCCTGGCCGAGGTAGTAGCGGGTCCACGCCTCGCCGCGGGCGTCCTCGTTGTCGCGGTGGCGGGAGAGGGCGCCGCGCAGTTCCTCGGCGGCCTCGGGGCCCTCGGTGCCCTGGTCCCGGTGGAGCCGGGCGCGGCCCAGCTGGGTGAGGGCCCACGCCTGGCCGCGCACGTCGCCGGTCCTGCCGTACAGCTCCAGCGCGGCGCGCAGTTCCTCCTCGGCCCGCTCGACGGTGCCCTGGCGGAGCCGGACCTGGCCGAGCTGGAAGCGGGTCCACGCCTGGCCGTGCAGCGAGGAGTTGGCGGTGTGCAGCCGGTCCGCCTGGGCGAGCAGCCGCTCGGCCTCGGTGAGGCGGGAGCGGTCGCGTTCGACGGCACCCAGCGCGTGCAGGGTCCAGGCGCGGTCGGCCGCCAGTTCGCCGGGCTGCTGGAGCGCGAGCGCCTCGCGGAGCTTCTCGGCGGCCTCGGCCAGTTTCCCCTGGTGGTGCAGGGTGATGCCGAGCGAGCAGAGCGCGAGGGCGGCGCCGGGCTCGTGGCGCGCCTCGTAGTACAGGCCGACCACCGAGGTCAGCGTGGTGCGGGCCTTGTCCAGTTCGCCGAGCTGACGTTCCGCGATGCCGGTGCGCCACTGCACCGAGCGGGCCAGGAGCCCCTGGTCGACGGCGCGGGCCAGGTCGTTCAGCTCGCCGAGGCGGTAGAGGTCGCCGCGGAGCAGGCAGTAGTCGCACAGGGCGCCGAGGAGGTTGCGGACGGCTCCCTGGTCGACGCCCTCCGCGTCGCGCAGCGCGGCGGTGATGAAACTCGACTCCTGGTCCAGCCAGTTGAGCGCGTACTCCAGCGAGCTGAAGCCGTGCGGGCCCATCGCCCCCGCCTGGAACGCCGAGTCGGCCCGCGTCGAGGACCTGCCGTCGACCAGGCCGATCACCTGCTCGGCCAGTTCCGCGTAGTTGACGATCAGCCGTTCCTGCGCGGCCGTCCGCTCCGCCGCCGGCTCCTCGTCGGTCAGCCGGGCGCGGGCGAAGCCGCGGACCAGGGTGTGCAGCCGGTACCGGCTGCCGCGCACCCTGTCGATCAGCCCGGCCGCCGCCAGCACGCCCAGGAGCCGTTCCGCCTCCTGCTCGCCGGTGTCCAGCAGCGCCGCCGCCGCGGCCGCCCCCAGCGAGGCCCGCCCCGCCAGCGCCAGCCGCCGCAACAGCCGGCGCGCCGCCTCCTCCTGATCGGTGTGGCGCAGCCACAGGGCCCGCTCCACGGGGCTCACCGGGCCGTACGCCTCCAGCGCCGAGGCCAGTTCGCGCGGTGTGCGCCCGGCCAGCGCCGAGCCCGCCACCCGCAGCGCCAGCGGCAGCCCGCCGCACAGCTCCACGATCCGGTCGGTGGCCTGCGCGTCGTACGGGTCGGGCGCCTCGCCCGCCGCCGCCCGCAGCACCTCCTCGGCACCGGCCGCGTCCAGCGCCGTCACCGGCAGCTGCCGCACCCGCGCGGCCGTCCCCTCGGGCAGCTCCATCGGCTCCCGGGCCGTCACCAGGACCAGGCTGTCGGAGTGTTCCGGCACCAGCGCCGCCACCTGCCCGGGGTCGGAGGCGTCGTCCAGCACCACGATCACGGGGATGTCGGTCAGATGCCGCTGGTACAGCTCGGCCAGGCGCCGCGTCT
Organism: Streptomyces albidoflavus; assembly: GCF_000719955.1. Taxonomy (GTDB): domain Bacteria; phylum Actinomycetota; class Actinomycetes; order Streptomycetales; family Streptomycetaceae; genus Streptomyces; species Streptomyces albidoflavus. Next base: position 15,215 of record NZ_JOII01000054.1, on the reverse strand, counting down.
GCTGCTCGGGCGTGCTCCCCTCCCGCTGGAGCAACTGCTCACGTGGCGCTCCCAGCCGGTTGAGCAGGTGCAGCAGCGCCTCCCGGGTCGACAGCGGCACCGTCCTGCTCTGCCCGCCGCCGCGCAGGTCCACCACGCACGCGCCCCGGAACTGGTCCTTCAGCTCCCGCGCGGCCCGCACCGCCAGCGTGGTGCGGCCCGCGCCGGGCTCGCCGTGCAGCACCAGCACCACCGGCCGGGTCTCCGTCGCCGCCCGTGCCGCCCGCACCTCCTGGGTGATCCGCGCCATCAGCTCCCGGCGGCCCGCGAACGGCCCCTCCTCCGACGGCAGCCGCTCGAACGACCGCTGCAGCACCGAACGCCGCCTGGCCAGCGCGCTCTTGTCGGTCCGCCCCAGCACCGGCCCGGCATGGCGACGGGCCGGCGCCGCCCGCCGCGCCGCCGGCACCGCGGGCGTCCGCTGCCGCTCCAGGAACGGCCGCACCCCGCGTACCTCCAGCGCCGTCAGCCAGGCCAGCCGCAACTGCTCGGGCCCGCCCGGCTGGCCCAGGGCCCCCGCCTGCCGGTGCGCGGCCGGCCAGTGCACGGCGCCCACCTTCACCACGGTCGCCGCCGCCCCGGCCACGCCCACCACGGCCCCGGCGCCCAGCGCGGTACTCGCGCCGGTGCCGAAGGCCAGGTCCGCCGCGCAGGCGGCGGCCGCCGCGACCCCGGCGACCAGCAGCGGCGTGCCCGCGCCCTCCCGCGCGTACCGCTGGCCGAAGCTCTGCCGCTCGGCCTCGGCGGCGGCGACGGCCGCCTCGTACGCCGCGTACTCCTCGTCGGCCGTGCGCAGCAGGGCGTCCAGCTCGCCGCGGGCCCGGGAGAGGAGTACCTGTCCGTCGGTGCGGCCGCCGGAGCGCCGCACCTCCTCCTCGACCGCCCGCGCCAGCACTTCCTCGGCCTGGGTCCGATGACTGGTCCGCATCGCGATCCCCCTTCACGTCACCCGGCCGCGTCCGGCCGGTCCCTGCGGAGCCCCACCGCGCCCATCCCGCCTCCGCCGCCCCAGTGTGGTGCCTGGCGCGCTCCGGCGCGAGGGGGTCGTACGCCGGAGCGAACGGTCCGTCACCTTCCGCTCCTGGCCGAAAACCGCAGGTGTGGGCGGTTCCGGCGGGGGCAGACGGCCGCCGAAGGCCTATGCCGCCCCGGCCGTACCGGCCCCGAGGACACCCTGAGGACAAGGACACCCCCATGCTGATGGCGCACCCCGCGGTCCTGCGCGACCTGATCGGCCAGTACGAGACCCTGCGGGCGCTCAACGCCCAGGACGGCGGCGAGGAGGCCCAGCGCCGCCTGGCCGACGTGTCGTACACCCTCTGCGTGGTCACCGGTACCCGGGACGCCGACGCCGCCCTGATCGCCGCCCGCCACCAGCTCCCCGGAGCCCGCGTCACCGACGACTCGGTCCTCGCCGCCCCCACCGCCTGACCGCCGGGCCCCCGACGGGAACGGGCCGGTGCTCCCCGAGGGAGCCCGGCCCGTTCCCGTACGTACGGCGCCCACGCGGGCGTCAGACCTGGCCGCGCCAGCCGCCGGTCTCCGTGCCGCGCTTCTCGATGAAGCTCTTGAACCGCTCCAGGTCGCCCACGGCCTGGCGCCGGACGAAGCCGAGCTTGTCGCCGACCTGTTCGGTGACGCCGTGCGGTTCGAGCTCCAGTTGCAGCATGACCTTGGTCCGGTCGTCGGAGATCCGGTGGAAGGTGACCACACCGGCCTGCCGCACCTCGCCCCCGACGGTCGTCCAGGCCACCCGCTCGTCCGGGATCTGCTCGGTGACCTCGGCGTCGAACTCCCGCCGTACGCCGTCCACCTGGGTCACCCAGTGGGTCAGCGTCGGCGAGCGCTGCTCGATCCGTTCGACCCCGGACATGAAGCGCGGGTACTCCTCGAACTGCGTCCACTGGTTGTAGACCGCCGACAGCGGCGCCGCGACCTCGACGGACTCCTCGATCTGGCTCATGAGTGACTGCCTTTCCGTGCGGTGGACCGGGGGACCTGGAGCGTGTTGCCGGGTGGGGCGGGGTCATGCGAAAACGCGTCGACAGAAGTCGCGCTGATGCCCTGTCATGGGAGGCGGGCCCCGTGCCCCCGCCTGTCCCGAACCCCAGGAGCGCTCTTGCCGACCGAAAGCCCCGCCATCGACACCCCCCTGGTCAGGCGCCTGGTCGACGCCCAGTTCCCGCACTGGGCCCATCTGCCGCTGACCCTGCTGGAGCCGGCCGGGTCGGACCATGTGATCCACCGGCTGGGCGACGGGCTGACCGTGCGGCTGCCGCGCCATGCCGGGGCCGTCGGGCAGGCCCGCAAGGAGGCCGAGTGGCTGCCTCGGCTCGCCGCGCACGTGTCGCTGGCGGTGCCCGAACCGGCCGGGGTCGGCGAGCCCGCCTTCGGCTATCCCTGGCCGTGGGCGGTGTCCCGGTGGCTGGAGGGCGAGGTGGCGACCGTCGAGACGCTGGGCGACTCCGTGACGGCGGCCGGGCAGCTCGCCGGGTTCCTCGCCGAGCTGCGGCGCTTCGCCCCGGAGGCCGTCGCCGAGGCCGCCACCCGGGACGACCTGGCCGGCGACGCGCTGGCCGGCCGGGACGCGTCGACCCGCGCCGCCATCGCCGCGACCGCCGGGGTGTTCGACGCCGCCGCCCTGACCGGCCTGTGGGAGGCGGCTCTCGCCGCGCCCGGGTGGCACCGCCCGCCGGTCTGGTTCCACGGCGACTTCCACACCGGCAACCTCCTCGTCACCGGCGGCCGCCTCAGCGCCGTCATCGACTTCGGCGGCTTCGGCGCCGGCGACCCCGCCCGCGACATGATGATCGCCCACACCCTCCTCTCCCCCCGGACCCGCGCGGTCTTCCGCGAGACCCTGGACGTGGACGACGCGACCTGGCTGCGCGGCCGCGGATGGTCCCTGGCGACGGGGCTGAGCGCCTACACCGCCTACGCGGCGGTGAACGAGAGGGTGGCGGCCGCGACGACGCGGCAGATCCTGGCGGCGCTGGAGGGGTAGGCCCGGCGCACCGGCCACCACGGCACCGACGGCACCCACCCGGCCGTCCCGCCGCTGCGATTGCGGGCCGGGGAGCCTGTGCCCAGGGTGGAGAGGAGGGGGCACCCGCGAGGAAGGACGAGGGCCCATGGCTGTGATCTCCCGGGGTTTCCACGGACGGCGCGGCCCCGGCGGCGACCGCCTCCCGCCCGGCCAGTACGTCACCGAGGACTTCCCCGTCCTCTCCGCGGGCCCGACACCGCACATCCCGCACGACCGCTGGAGCTTCACCCTCACCACCGCCGCCGGCGAGAAACGCACCTGGGACTGGGACGCCCTGATGTCCCTGCCGAGCGAGACCCCGCAGGCCGACATCCACTGCGTCACCCGCTGGTCCAAGTACGACACCCGCTGGCGCGGGGTCCCCGTGGACGCCTTCCTGGAGGGCGTCGACCCGGACGGCACGTACGTCCTGGTCACCTCCTACGGCGGCTACTCCACCGACCTGCCGCTGGCCGACGTCACCGGCGGCAGGGCGTGGATCGTCCACGAGTACGACGGCGCGCCGCTGCCTCCCGAGCACGGCGGACCCGCCCGGATGCTCGTGCCGCACCTGTACTTCTGGAAGTCGGCCAAATGGGTGAACGGTATGCGGCTGACCAGGACCGACGAGCCGGGATTCTGGGAACAGCTCGGCTACCACGCGTACGGCGACCCGTGGCGCGAGCAGCGCGTCCAGGGCGACTGATGCGGGCCCCCGCCCTGTGGCGTGTGGCCGTCGTCGCCGAGGTGCGCCAGGAGACGGCCGACGCCCGCACCCTGGTGCTCGCCGCCGACGGCTGGCCGGGCCACCTGGCGGGCCAGCACGTGGACCTCCGCCTGACCGCCGAGGACGGCTACCAGGCCGTCCGCAGCTACTCACTCTGCGCCCCCGCCGACGGCGCCCGGCTGGAGGTGTCGGTGCAGCCCGTCGCCGACGGCGAGGTCTCGCCCTACCTCGCCGGGGAGGTACGCCCCGGCGACGAGCTGGAGGTCCGCGGCCCCCTCGGCGGCTGGTTCGTCTGGGACCCCGCCGACGGCGTGCCCGACCCCGTCCTGCTCGTCGGCGGCGGCTCCGGCGTCGCCCCGCTGATGGCGATGGTCCGCGCCCGCCAGGGCGCCCCGGCCCCCGCCCCGCTGCGCCTGCTGCACTCGGTACGCGCACCCGACCAGCGCTGGTACGCGGCGGAACTGGACCGGCTGGCCGCCGAGCCGGCCGGCCCCGTGGTGGACACCGTCTACACCCGCCGGGCACCACCCGGCGCGGTACGGCCTCCAGGCCGCCTGACCCTGCCCGACCTGGAGCGCCCCGGCTGGCGGGCGCAGGACGCCCCGCGCTGCTTCGTCTGCGGCCCCACCGCCTTCGTGGAGGCCGTCTCCGGCCTCCTGGTCGAGGTGGGCCACCCGCCCGACCGGATCAGGACCGAACGCTTCGGCTGACGTGGCGGCCGGACCGCCCCGGCCGACCCCACCCCTGCCCCCGACCCGCCAGGAGCCCACCGATGACGTCCGCCGACACCGCCGCCCACCAGCCCACCCACCGGGACGGCAACGTCCTGGCGGGCCTCCTCTCCGAGGTCTTCGACGTCGACCTGACCGGGGTGCTGCGCCGCTGCCCCCACTGCGGCCTCCTCGGCGCCCTCGCCCAGCTCCACGTCTACGGCCGCCTCCCCGGCCTGGTGGCCCGCTGCCCCGCCTGCTCCGCGATCGCCCTGCGGATCGCCCGTCACCCCGGCGCGCTGTGGCTGGAGTTCAGCGGCACGGGCGCGGTACGCATCCCCCTCGGCGACGGCTGAGCCCGGGGCCCCTACTTGTGCTTGTGCTTGTGCCGCCTGATCATCAGGGCGAACCCGACGGCGAGCACGATCAGCACGCCCACCACGATGATCAGCCAGAGCGGGGTGGCGCCGAACTGCTCGTCGGCGAGGTTGAGCAGGGCGGGCTGCCCGGCTCCGAAGGGCGCGCTGGGGGTGGCCATGGTGTTCGGTCCCTCTCTGCCGACGGGGCGCCGGGCAGGTCCCGGCCACGGAGGCGACCCCTCCGCCAAGAGAGACGGCCACCCCATGGTTCGTACCCCAGCGGGCCCCGCAGCCGGGCCGGGCGCCGCTACACCACTCGGATGCCGGGCACGGGGGACAGCCGCAGGCAGCTATGGGCATCCGGCGCACGTCTCCACGGGAGCCTCAACACCTCCCGTCGTTCACCCACTTGCAGTACCTTGCCCGTCCCGCCGCGCGGCGGTGCAGGGGCCGGCGGAGGGCCGGCCTGGGCTCGACGGGGGGGGGGGGCAACGCATGAGCGCCGGGCACGTCGTGGGTCTTGTAGGGATTGTCGTGATTACCGTGGGCGTTCTCGCGATCGCCCGCATCCTGCGCGGCGGCACCATCATCAGCCCCGTGGTCACCCACCCCACCTGCGCCGACTGCGGCCACACCCTGCCCGAACACTGGGGTGGCGGCCGCTGCCATCACGACTTCGGCCACCACACCTGGAACAACCACAGCTACGGGAACAGCCAGCGACGGTTCGGCGATGTGTGCGGGTGCGGGAAGTTCCGGGCGAAGGAGGCCGGAGGGTGACCGGACCGTCTCCGGACTATCGGCGGGACTGCGGCCTCAAGCGCGACAGACCGGATCTCTTTGTGTGCGGCTTCGGTATCGATCAGCTCCGGACACGGACGATAGGAGTTCCGGATGGGCCGACGTACGGCGCTCGCCAGCCGCATGACCAGGGCTACTGCTCGGTTCGGCGCAAGAAATGCCAGCCCAGCACCGCCAGAACCAGCATCTGGACAAGTGAAGTGATGACGAGCAGGGGCTGAACGTCGGGGGAGCACCAGAACGCGACCATGCAGACCACGGGCAGGACGAGGTAGGTGACCAGGTCCACCCCAGTCTGAAGCCGCTTGCGCATGGCGCGACCCGCAACGTTGCGGTGGTACACCTCCCAGCCGAACACCTCGACGTGGGCGGAGGCGAGTTCTCCGAGACGAGGCCCCAGCTGATCGCGGACGTAGCAGCCGATCGCCGAGATCTTCTCGTCATTCACGAGGTAGGTCCAGCCCAGGATCAGGCAGATCGCGGGTGCGGAAAGTAGCAGTCGGGACTGTCCGCTCTGGACGGTGAGTGCCACGACCGCAGTGATCGCGGCGAGCGTGAAGTAGAGCAGGTTGTCGCGGAATCCTATGCGAGTCCTCTGTTCCTCCTTGAGGCGGTCGTACTCGGCCAGCAGGACTTTGCTCTCGGTGACATCGTCCATGGAGGTCACGGCCCATTCCTGTGGTTGATTCCGGGATTAGCTGAAGCTCTGAAAGGACGTCAGGTCATCGGAAGAGTGTCGTTCGACCCAGTCCTTTCCGTCTGCGGCAATGCCCTCCAAGAGGCGGAAGGTATGTGTGAGGCCGGACGCGCTGAGACTGATCTCCGATATTTCCCGGGCGTTCTCGTCCGGTGCGAGTTGATGGGCATCGGCGTCCTTGACCCGGATCTTCCGGGCCGGTCCATTGGTGAGGACCAGCTCCAGGTCGTAGCCGACATCGGCGTTCTGTGTCACCTGCACCGACGACAGGGCGTCGAACCGGTAGTTGCTCCGCTGCTCGTTCTTGAGCGTTGAGTCGGAGAACTTGAGTTCGGCTTTGACTTCGCGGATACCCTCTCGGGTGAACAGGAATAGCTGGATGATGTAATGGGAGTACCGCCACGAGCCGCCCTGGACCCGAGCCCGTTTGTAGGAGCGTGCCGGGGTGACCAGGATGGTGTGTGTGATCAGATCCCGCCAGGTGAGTCGGTGGTGTCGCAACGCCTCATTGACGAACGCGGTCTTGTCGCAGGTGAGCCAGGTTTCCATTTCCTGCTCGGTGGGACGAGTTGCGTCGAGGAACGATTTCCAGCGCTGGTAAGCGTTCTCTCGTGCAGCCAGCTCCTCCTGGTACTCTCGCGCCTCCCTGGCGAGTCGTTGCCTTTCACGCCGGAGCTTCACCCACAGCTGAGCGGCCGCGTGACCCGACCAGGCCGCGCCGAGCAGTGCCAGGAACGCCCACAGCGGCCGCTGCTGGGTGGCACCCGATGCCGCCGTGCCGAGTGCTGACAGGGCAGCGACGGCGAGAACGGCGAGGGATGCCACGGTCAGGGCTTTCGTCCTGATCGGAGTGCTGTCCTGAGGGTGCCCGTCGACGAGAGTGCCCTTGGCGTAGCGGTCCCTGGTCTCCTCCGCGAGGTATCGGATCAGCCAGTTGACTTTGTCGACACTGATCCGGCTCTCCCGGTAGAGGTCCGCGATTTCGGCCGCGAGTTTGCTGCGGACCTCAGCAGTGTGCGCAAGCCAGGCTTCAGTGGTGAACCCATGGGGCCTTCGGACGCTGAAGTAGTGATCGAACCTGTTCTGGACGCTTCTGGTGAACCCGGGGGCAGGCGCGGGACTGTGTGGCTGCGGGGCGGGGGACCCGGCCACGGGATCCGGCCGGGGTTCTCGGCCCCACCACTGGATTCCGAATCGAGCCGCGGTGTGGCCGGCGCCGAGCGCCACCAGTGACTCGAAGACCGCCTGGGCCGGATGTGCGATCCATGCCAGGGTCACGAGGGTCACACTGCTGACCGCGAAGAGGGCCACCCGCTGCGGTAGGGCCGTCTGGGCGGCGGCAGCGGCAGTAGTGTCCAGGCGAGGGATCACGGCCCTGGCCCCAATGGGCGGGAGCTCGAAGTAGGCCCATACCCGTCGGTCCCGACTGTTGCCGAAGCGCTCCGCTTCGGCTCTTTCGAGGGTCTCCGCCCAAAGTTCGTCTTTCAGTCCTCCGGTGAGCATGAGGTCCAAGTGACGGAGGATCGCATCGCGCTGCCGGGACGGCAGCTCCTGTAGCTCCTTCAACACAGGGCCGGTCGCTCCGCTGGCGGTGCCGAGCGCCGCCAACAGGTCGAAAGTGACGCGAAGGGCTTGCTTCCACTGGCCCTCGGCATAAGTCCGCACAAGCATGGAGGCTTTGCGTAGCTGCTGGAGTTCTTCGGGGCTGAGGTCGTGGTGGGTGCGGCCGCTGAGCATGGCGAGGACCCAGTGGAACCGCACCTCCGCGTGGTGGTAGCCGTGAGCGATCGCATCACTGATCATCTCGCGGGCGCGGCTGGCAATGCCGTCTTCCAGTAGCTGCACGCCCACCCTGAACTTCTCCTGCGGCGAAGCGTCGTGGTGGACGAAGTACACATTGGAGTTGTGTACGGTTTCCGCCTGGATCCCGATGGTGGAGTCGTACGCGGCCGAGCTGTGCGCGGCACCGTTACTGTCATTCATGCCCGGTCACCGGCTGCGGCGATCAGTGGCGTCAGCTCGGCCAGGAGCGCAGGGCAATCCGCGACCAGCCCGCGCAGTCTTCTGAGTGTCATGGACGCCCGCTTGGACGAATCGGGGGTGCGCTCCCGGGCCGACCGTAGGGCGGATTCCAGATCGGCCAGGGCCTCACGGTATGTGTCTTCGTCGAGGTCGCCTTGAGTGCGGTGTCGCGTCAGACTCTCGCGGAACTCGTTGAATGCCGTGAACAGGTTCTGCGCGCCGGGTTTCTGCGGGGCCGTATTCATGTGAACGCTGCTGCCCGTGACCGAGCTGGCCATGATGCCGACAGTGCTGTTGTGGGCGGTATTGCCAAGGTGCCGCTCGGGCCGGGCGACCGGAGGCATCATGTCATTACGGGGAGATGATGCCTCCTCCTGTTCCATTGCCAGCTCCTTCGCCAGCCGGATGGCGAACGCCGCGGCGTTCGCTGCGGCCTGTGGCTGCCAGTTGCGATCGTCCTTGCTGTTCTTCGTGCCGTCTGCACGGTCGCTGATTCCCCGGATGATGGCCACCGGCGCCCCGCTGAGATGGCCGGCTTGTGCCACACCGGCTGCCTCCATCTCGATGGCGAGTGCGTCGTTGTAATGCTGTCTGATCCATTGCGCTTCGGACGAAATTCTTGAGTTCTGGACGATCTCGCCGGCGGCGATCGCCCCGAATCGCACCTGCGGCGCGTAATCGTGACCGGAGGCGCCATCTGCCCAGTCGTCCAAGCGGGCCAGGTGCGAGGCGAGCTGGCTGATGCCGTGCGGTGCTTCCCATGCCCGTGGGCGGGCCTTGAGCCCGTCGTCTTCGCTGGTTCCGCCGTGGTAGGCGTACACGTGGGACGCCACTACCACGTCGCCGAGCCTGGTGGCGTCCCACAAGGCGCCGGCGACCCCCACGAACAGCACGGCCGCGGGTGAGAACTCCTGAATGGCGCGTTCGGCGATCACCGCGGCGGAATGGTTGCCCTTGCTCGTCAGACCGAGTGCGACACGGTGTGACGTGCCCTGCACGTTTCCCGTTTCGAACCGTGTACCTCGCTCGTGGCGGTGCACCTGCGGATTCGCCAGCTTCTGACGTACGGCCTCGTACTCAAGATTGAGGGCGGTGAGAATTACCACTGGGCCTTTCGGCATTTATTCCTCTTCCCCTTTCGTGTTCTCTTCCTCGGCGGGTGGCGTGGGTCGGATCAGCGGTGGGAACAGGACGGTTTTCGGACCGGCCCGGTACAGCCGTGCCGGGCGTCCGCCCGTGCTCCTGCGGTCCGTGCCGGCCGGAATGATGAATCCCTTCGCGGCTTGGACCTTTCGATAGAAATTGCGAGTGTCGAGACGGGTGCCCCAGACGGCCTCGTAGACTTGTTGCAGCTCTGCGATGGTGAATTCTTCCCCGCAGAACGCCGTGGCCAGCGACGAGAACTCCAGCTTGGTGCGGGCATGTTCGACTCCGTCCGTTGCAATCCGGCGGTGGTCGAATGCGAGCGCGGCCTTGCCGGACAGTACGGTTTCCGCCGGAATCCACGCGGCGTCGGTGGCATCCGTGCCCGCGACCGGGTCGGGCAACTCCGGTGCGATCGCCAGGTGTGCCACGGAAACGACTCGACCTCGGGGGTCGCGGCTCGCTTCTCCGTATACAGCCAACTGCTCAAGGTGCACGCAGTCGGACGTCAGGGCCGTTTCCTCGGCCAGTTCGCGGTGGGCGGCGTCCAGGATCTCCTCGCCATCGTGGTTCAGGAATCCCCCGGGCAGGGCGAGCATGCCTTGGAAGGGGTCTTCTCCCCGCTTCACCAGAAGGATGTGAAGGCGGCTGTCTCGTAGCGTCAAGATCACGAGATCGACCGTCAACAGTACGGGCGTCGGTGACCACGCGTCATGTTGCATGCACTGTAAGGTACTTCATTATTGTCAGTTACACAAGAAGGGTGGGCTGTGTTGACTCCGCTGCCTCGGCACGGGTGATTGGGCCTCGTGAGCCGACCGGTTGGAGCCGATCCGCCGGCCCGTGTGGGCCCAGGTGGCGGTTGGTGAGCGGAACGGATCGTGCGTCTATGCCGCGCCGCCCGGCCTCGTAGCGCCAGGTCTGCCACCTGCCTCCTCGCCCTCGCCTCGTGGCGCACCGGTGTCGTCGGGCCGGGTGCGCGAGGATGGGAACCATGGCCAACCGACTAGCGCAGTCCACCTCCCCCTATCTCCTTCAGCACGCCGACAACCCCGTCGACTGGCACCCCTGGGGGCCGGAGGCGTTCGAGGAAGCACGCCGCCGGGATGTGCCCGTCCTGCTCTCCGTCGGCTACTCCGCCTGCCACTGGTGCCACGTCATGGCGCACGAGAGTTTCGAGGACGAGGCGACTGCCGCGGTGATGAATGCGGGGTTCGTCAACGTCAAGGTGGATCGGGAGGAGCGGCCCGATGTCGATGCCGTGTACATGGAGGCGGTGCAGGCGGCGACCGGGCACGGGGGATGGCCGATGACGGTGTTTCTGACGCCGGAGGGGGAGCCGTTCTACTTCGGGACGTACTTTCCGCCGGAGCCTCGGCACGGGATGCCGGGGTTCCGGGAGGTGCTGGAAGGGGTGCGGGTCGCCTGGGCCGAGCGGCGGGGGGAGGTCGACGAGGTGGCCGGGAAGATCGTGGCCGATCTGCGGGAGCGGCGGCTGGCGCTGGGGGAGCCGCGCCTGCCCGGTGCCGAGGAGGCGGCGCAGGCGCTGCTCGGGCTCACCCGGGAGTACGACCCGGTGAACGGGGGGTTCGGGGGCGCGCCCAAGTTCCCGCCGTCCATGGTGCTGGAGTTCCTGCTGCGGCACCACGCCCGTACCGGCGCCGAGGGGGCGCTCCAGATGGCGGCCGACACCGCCGGGCGGATGGCGCGCGGGGGGATCTACGACCAGCTCGGCGGCGGGTTCGCGCGGTACTCCGTGGACCGGGAGTGGATCGTGCCGCACTTCGAGAAGATGCTCTACGACAACGCGCTGCTGTGCAGGGTGTACGTCCATCTGTGGCGGGCCACCGGCTCCGAGCAGGCGCGGCGGGTGGCGTTGGAGACCGCGGAGTTCATGGTGCGGGATCTGGGCACGCCGCAGGGCGGGTTCGCCTCGGCGCTCGACGCGGACAGTGCGGACGCGAGCGGGCGGATGGTCGAGGGGGCGTACTACGTGTGGACGCCCGCGCAGCTCGTCGAGGTGCTCGGGGAGGAGGACGGGCGGATCGCCGCCGCCCACTTCGGCGTGACCGAGGAGGGCACTTTCGAGGAGGGGGCCTCGGTGCTGCGGCTGCCGCAGGAGGACGGGGCCGTCCAGGACGCGGGGCGGATCGCGTCGATCCGCGAGCGGCTGTACGAGGCGCGGCTGCGCCGGCCCGAGCCGGGGCGGGACGACAAGGTGGTGGCCGCCTGGAACGGGCTGGCGATCGCCGCGCTCGCCGAGGCCGGGGCCTGCTTCGAGCGGCCGGACCTGGTCGACGCCGCGGTGACCGCCGCCGACCTGCTGGTCCGCCTCCACCTCGACGACCACGCCCGGCTCACCCGCACCTCCCGCGACGGCCGTGCGTCGGGCAACGCGGGTGTCCTGGAGGACTACGCCGACGTCGCCGAAGGGTTCCTCGCGCTCGCCTCGGTCACCGGGGAGGGCGTCTGGCTGGACTTCGCGGGGCTGCTCCTCGACGGGGTCCTCGACCGCTTCACCGACGAGAGCGGCGCCCTCTACGACACGGCCTCCGACGCCGAACAGCTCATCCGGCGCCCCCAGGACCCCACCGACAACGCCACCCCGTCCGGCTGGACCGCCGCCGCCGGGGCGCTGCTCGGCTACGCGGCGCAGACCGGCTCCGAGCCGCACCGCACCGCCGCCGAACGGGCGCTCGGGGTGGTGGCGGCGCTCGGGCCGAAGGTGCCGCGCTTCATCGGCAACGGCCTGGCCGTCACCGAGGCGCTGCTCGACGGTCCCCGCGAGGTGGCCGTGGTGGGTGACCCGGACGACCCGCGCACCGCCGTCCTGCACCGCACGGCGCTGCTCTCGACGGCGCCCGGCGCGGTCGTCGCGGCCGGTCCGGCCGACGGCGAACTCCCGCTGCTGGCCGGGCGGGTACCGGCCGAGGGCGCGCCCACCGCGTACGTCTGCCGCGGGTTCGTCTGTGACGCGCCGACGACCGATCCGGCCCTGCTCGCCGCCCAGCTCGGCGGCTGACGGAGTGCCGGCCGGGGTCTCAGGCCCTGGCCGGCACCTTGCCGAACTCGCGGAGCGCCTGGCGGACGATGGTCTCCAGGCGGTCGTGGTGGGCGCCGCGCCAGTAGACCCGGCCGCAGGCGTCGCACCGGGCGAAGACGTCGTACGTGGCCTTGGTGCCGCCCTCCAGGTCGCGGGCGACCTCGTCCTTGTCGGCGTCGCGGAGCCGGCCGTTGCAGGCGGTGCACCGCGTCCACGGGGTCAGCGCGGGGGCGAACCTGCCGAGGACGTCGCGTAGCTGCTCGTCGGGCTTGTCGCTGTAGACGTACCCGCCGGCCCACAGTTCGCGGCGGCGGAGCAGGCCCCGGTCGCGGCTGAGCAGGACCCGCTGTTCGGCGGCGGAACGGGCGGCCAGGGCGGGGTCGCCGAGGTCGTGGCTCTCGTAGGCGGTGTCGATGCCGAGCAGCCGCATCCGGCGGGCCAGGGTGCCCAGGTGCACGTCGAGGAGGAAGCGCAGCGGCGCCCCCTCGATCTGCTGCGGGCGGGCCACGGCTCCCACGGTGACGTGCTCCCCGGCGGCGGGGATGTGACCGCGCGCCACCTCGCGGCCGTCGACGGTGAGCGAGCCGACCTCGGTCAGCGGGACGCCGAGCGACTCCACCACGTGGCCGAGGGTCGAGGCCCCGTCGGTGATCACGGTGCTGGGACCCGCCCGGCGCTCGTGCGAGACGAAGAGGCCCAGCCCGGGCGCGAAGGTGAGGAGGATCTCCGGTCCGTTCATCCGGCCAGGATGGCACGCGCCCGGACGGCCCGGGGGGCGCTTTCCGGTCCTGTGCCCCTTCCGGTACGGCTTCGCACCACCTGGGTGGAGGAGCTGGAGGGGGTCCGGGCGGGGTGTGGGGCGCGTGGGCCCCGTGGGGCCGGGGGGAACCGTCGGCCCGGGTCCGGGGCCGAGCGGCAGAAGAAGTAAGCGGAATCTGCGTGAGGTGTTGGGGTGTGTTGGTGAGCTGCGGTGGGGGTGCGGGTGGGGGCTGAAGCGGAGGGCTGTCTGTAGGGCCGGGGCCAGAGAAGCGCCGCCGTTTGTCGGAGCCGTATGTCACTCTCGGATGAAGTAGTGCTCACATGGAGTTACTTCGGCCGCCGGTGCGGCCGGGGGAGAGAGGGGATGCGGATGTACGCGGATGCGAAGAGGGTGCCGGGTGTGCGGCGCGGGCGGCGGGCCGAGGTGTTCGCCCTGCTGGCCGCGGTGGCCTGTGTCGGGGGGTACGCGCTGCTGGGGGCGGCCGGGGTGCTCGGCGTCGTGCTGCTGGTGGTGGTCGGGCTCGCCGTGGCGGTGGCCTCGGCGTCGAGACCGGCGGCGGCCGGGGGCCGCAGGCCGGTGCGGGCCACCGCGGCCGAGCGCCGGGAGTCCCGGCGGGCGGTGCGGGCGCTGGTCCGGGCCGAGCAGGCGGCGGAGCGGACGGGGCGCCAGGTCGCGCGGGGCCGCCCGGCCCGGCTCTCGCTCGGGGACGACGGCATGGTGCCGGGCGACTCGGGGTGACGCGAGGGGCGGCGGGCGCTGTCGCTGTGCCCGCCGCCCCTGGTGGCCCGGTTCCGGTTCTCCCGCCGCGTGCTCAGCCCTGCTGGTACGCCACCAGGGAGATGCCCACGTAGTGCACGACGAAGGCCGCGAGGGTCAGCGAGTGGAAGACCTCGTGGAAGCCGAAGTAGCGCGGGGAGGGGTTGGGGCGCTTGAGGCCGTAGATGATGCCGCCGGCGCTGTAGAGGAGGCCGCCCACGATGACGAGGACCAGGACGGCGACGCCGCCCGCGCGCATGAAGTCCGGGAGGAAGAAGACGGCCGCCCAGCCCATGGCGATGTAGCAGGGGGTGTAGAGCCAGCGGGGCGCGCCCACCCAGAAGACGCGGAACAGTATCCCGGCCAGCGCGGCGGCCCAGATGCCCCACAGCAGCCAGCGGCCCTTCTCCTCGGGCAGCAGCAGGAGCGTCAGGGGCGTGTAGGTGCCCGCGATGATCAGGAAGATGTTGGCGTGGTCGAGGCGGCGCAGGATGGCCTCGCCGCGCGCTCCCCAGGTGCCCCGGTGGTACAGGGCGCTGACGCCGAAGAGGAGGCAGGCGCTGAGGGCGTAGACCGCGCAGGCGATGCGCCCCCGGGTGGAATCGGTGAACGCGGTCAGGACCAGCCCCGCGATGACGACGGCCGGGAACATTCCGGCGTGCAGCCAGCCGCGGAGCTTGGGCTTGACGATGGCGGGGATCTCGGCCGCGAGCTTGGCCGCGGTCGAACCCTTCGACGGGGAGGTCGTCGCCTCGGAGGCGGGCTGAGTCATGTTCCGCATCGTAGCTACGGCCCCGTAGGTAGGGAATCAGTGGCTCCCGTACCGGGGGCCGGGCGGGTGCCGGGAGCGGTTCGGGCAGGTCGGGACGGGGGTGGGCAGCCTGTCCGATACGTGGCGATGCTCACGTGGGCGGCCCCCTGGACATATGGGCGCGACAGGCGGATGATCAAATGAGTGCGGTCGGCACCGGATGAGCGGCTACGAAGCATCCGGGTCGCGGCCCCCACGGGGCACTCACCTCTCACACCCTCACTTACTGATCGTTTCAGAATGAGTTTGGCTGCGGGTCTTGTGCTCGGCGATCTTGGTCGGCAGTGTGTCCGGAATGCGTGCTGATCTTGTTCCTGACGAC
>NZ_JOII01000053.1 GCF_000719955.1 Streptomyces albidoflavus | reverse complement strand
GTTTGCTGCGGGGGCACCCCGACCCGTCCCCGCCCTTCCGTCTCGTCGGCGTCGTCCCGCCGGTGGGAGGAGAAAAGACAGGCCGTCGCCCATTGCTCTCTGTGGCGACCTGAAGCGGTGGTGGCTGTGGAGAGGCCCTGTATCGGTGACGGCCTCTTCCCACTCTCCGGCGGTCGGCCGCGTACGAGACCGTGGGGTGGGGTCGTGTCGGGGTGCCCCCGCAGCAAACTGCACGCTAGGCCGTCTTGCTCCAATTGACCCCGCACCATGCAGTTTGTGAGGAGGTACCCCGGCGCGGCCCCGCCCCACCCACGCACCGGAGGAACCGCGAACCCCTACAGCCCGGCCGGCGATTGAGGCCGTTTTTGACCGGCACGGTTGAACCGGAGCCCAGCCACTGACAGCCTGGCCGGCGTTTGAGGCCATCGGTGACCGGCATGGTCGGGACGAAGCCCGGCAACCAACAGCCCGGCCGGCGATTGAGGCCATCCTTGACCGGCACGGTCGAGACGGGCGGGAACCAACAGCCCGGCCGGCGTTTGAGGCCATCAGGGACCCGCAGGGTCAGGGCCGGCAGAGGGAGGCGGGGCCCAGCTGCGGCGCAGCCGAACCTAGCCTGGCCGGCGCTTGAGGCCACCCCACCTCGGCCCTGCGGCCGAGCAGAAGCCCAGTCGCGGCGCAACCGGACTCAGCCTGGCCGGCGATTGAGGCCAGTGGGTCGTGCCGTCGAGTCACCCCTTGGCCTCTGCGTAGCAGCCCACCACGGCCGTGGTGAAAGGAAACCGCACGGGCACGTCGCCGAAGCAGATCGCGGTGGCCCGCTCCGAGGCCGCCGCGATGGCGGCGACGACCGCCGGGGCCTCCTCGTCGGGGCAGTGGACGATCACCTCGTCGTGCTGGAAGAAGACGAGCTCGGCCCGGAGCGGGGCGAGCGAGGAGCGGAGGGCGGCGAGGAGGAGCAGGGCCCAGTCGGCGGCGCTGCCCTGCACGACGAAGTTGCGGGTGAAGCGGCCCCGGGCACGGGCGCCGGAGGAGGCCCCGGGGGCGTACCCGCCGGTGTCCCCCTCGGGCAGGGCGTCGGGGATGCCGGCTTCCTCGGCGGGGCCGCCCGGGGCGGTGGCGGGCGGGCAGGTCCGGCCGAGCCAGGTGCGGACGAGGCGGCCCTCCTCCCCGGCGCGGGCGGCCTCGTCCACGTGGTCGACGGCGGCGGGGAAGCGGCGGCGCAGGGCGGCCAGGTTCTTCAGGCCGTCGCCGGAGGTCTGGCCGTAGACCGCGCCGAGGACGGCCAGTTTGGCCAGGTCGCGGTCGCCCTGGAAGGCCCGGTCGGAGACGGCCTGGTAGAGGTCGTCGGGCCGGGAGGCCACCTCCATCAGGGCCCGGTCGCCGGAGACGGCGGCGAGGATGCGCGGCTCCAGCTGGTCGGCGTCGGCGACGACGAGCCGCCACCCCGGGTCGGCGACGACGGCCCGGCGGATGACCTTCGGGATCTGGAGCGCGCCCCCGCCGTTGGTGGCCCAGCGGCCGCTGACGGTGCCGCCCGGCAGATAGGACGGGCGGAACCGCCCGTCCCGCACCCAGTCGGCCAGCCACTGCCAGCCGTGCGCCACCCAGATCCGGTACAGCTTCTTGTGGGCGAGGAGCGGGGCGACCGCCGGGTGGTCGATCTTCTCCAGCTCCCAGCGCCGGGTGGAGGTGACCTTGATCCCGGCGCGGGCGAAGGCCCGCACCACCTCGGCCGGGAGTTCGGGCCGCACCCGGTGCCCGAAGGCCGCCGAGACCTCGTCGGCCAGTTCGGCCAGCCGCCGGGGCTCGCCCGAGCCGCCGTACCGCTCGCCGAGCAGCTCGCGCAGGACCTCGCGGTGGGTCTCCGCCCGCCAGGGCAGCCCCGCCGCCGTCATCTCGGCCGCGACCAGCGCCCCGGCCGACTCGCTCGCGGTGAGCAGCCGCATCCGGCCGGGGTGGACGGCGTGCTCGTGGCGGCGGAGCTGTTCGGCGTAGACCTCGGCGAGGTCGGCGAGGCCCACCGGGACGGGCTGCGGTTCGAAGAGGGAGGACTGCGCCCCGGCGCCGGGCTCGGCCGCACGCGGTGGCGGGTCCGGCGGTACGGGCGTGCCGCGCAGCCGGGCGAGGGCGGCCGCCGCCGAGTGCGGTGCGCCCAGCCGGCCCTCGTGGCCCAGGAGCAGGGTCTCGGCGGCCTCCACGTCGTAGCACCGCTCGGTCCGGACGCCCGCGCGGAGGAGTTGCGGGTAGATCCCGGCCGTGGCGCGCCAGACCCAGCGGGAGACGCCGGGCCGGGAGCGGACCGCCTCGGCGAGCGCCGCCTCCCGGACGACCGGCCCGGCGAGCGTGCCGTCGGCGGCGAGCGGCGCCAGCTCCGCACCGCCGCCCTCGGTCACGGCCACCGCCCATCGTTCGGTCATACGTACGATTCTTGCACCGGGGGCCGACAACGGTCTCGTGGCGCGCCGAAGGCCCGTGGCGGCGAACCTGGAGAGGAGGGCCCCCGCCCACCACGCGGGGGCGCGCACCGGGTACCTGGGAGGACGTCGTGGCACGGGAGCGAATCGGAGCGGCGGCGCTGCTGGCGGCGGCGGAGCGCGCCGCGCCGGTGGACTCCCTCGACGTGGTGGCGCGCGACCTGCGGGACGGGCTCGGTGCCTGGAATGTGTCGTTCCTTTTCCTCGACGCCGTCGGCCGGAAGATGGTGCGGGTCACCGAGGAGACCGCCGCCGGCCAGGCGGACCGCATCGAGCGGCTCCCGCTGGACGGCACCCTGTACGACGAGGTGCTGCGCGACCAGCGCCTCCGCAAGCTCCCGGACGGGCCCGGAGGGACGCGCGTGCTGGCCCCCGTCACCAACCGCGGTGACACGCTCGGCGTACTCGAACTCTTCCTCCCGGGCGAGGTGACGGCGCAGGTGCGGGAGCGGATCGAGGGGGCCGCGCACGTGCTGGCGTACATCCTCGTCACCGACCGCCGTTTCACCGACCTCTACCACTGGGGCCAGCGCACCACCACGGTCAGCCTGGCCGCCGAGATCCAGCGCCAGCTCCTGCCCGCCTCGTCCTGCTGCGAGGCCGACGCGTTCACCCTGGCGGCGGCACTGGTCCCCGCCGACAACATCGCGGGCGACACCTACGACTTCGCCCTCGACCGCGACACCCTGCACGTCTCCGTGACCGACGCCATGGGCCACGACGTCGCGGCCTCGCTCATGGCCACCCTGCTGGTCAGCGCCTCGCGCGGCGCCCGCAGGGCCGGGGTGGACCTCGCCGAACAGGCCCGCAGGACCCATCAGGCCCTCCTCGACCACGGGAGCGGCACCTTCGCCACCGGCCTGCTGTTCCGCCTGGCCCTGGACGGCAGCGGCGCCCAGTTCGTCAACGCGGGCCACCACTGGCCGCTGCGGCTGCGCGAGGGGCGCGTCGAGGAGGTGCACCCGGAGGTCGACCTGCCGTTCGGCGTCCCCGAGGCCGACGCGCACCGGGTCCAGGAACTCGACGTGCGCCCCGGCGACCGCCTGGTCCTCTACACCGACGGCATGCGCGAACGCCGGGCCGAGATCGTCGACCTGGCCGCCCTCGTCCTGGCCACCGCCGACGACCACCCGCGCCAGGTGGTCCACACCCTGACCGCCGCCGTCGACGAGGCCTGCGGCGGCCGCCTCGCCGACGACGCCACCGTGCTGTGCCTGGACTGGTACGGCCCTGCCGGGGACCGGGCGGCATGACCTCGACGGGCCCCGGCCCGGGAGACCGTGTCCGGCGGGGCCGACGGGGCGGACGCCCGTGCCGGGGGTCGCTCACCGCGTCCGTTCGGGTCGCGTGGCCGGGAAGTACGGCGACGCGGGCCGCCGGCGCGGGAAGCGATGCGACATGCCTTCTGCCGAGGATGCCGACCGTCCGGGGGACCATCCCGCGCTCGACGCTCTGCGCGAGCTGCCGCCGACCAGCCTGTTCGCCTTCGACGCCGCGCTCGACCTGCAGCGTTACCACGCGGCCGCGCCGCACCACGTGCTCGGGGAGGTGGCCGGCGAGCCGGTCGAGGACGGGTCGGCCGGGCTGCTGGACGAGGAGGTCTACGCCCTGCTGCGCAAGGCGCAGGAGGAGGACCGGATGCAGACCCGGGCGGTGGTCAGCCGCGCGACGTCCGGTGAGGAACGGGCCCTCACCCTGGCCGCCCACCCGCTGCGCGACCCCGACGGCGGCCCCGGTGGCGTGGCCGCGCAGATCGCCGACCTCAGCGGGGAACGACACGACTACGGCAGGCTCGACACCCTGGTGGAGGAAGAGGCGCTGATCGACCGGTCGCTGAACGTGGCCGACACCGCGCAGCGGCTCGTGGACATGATGGCCGCCCGGCCGGCCGACACCGCCACGGTGGACATCCTCGACTGCGTTCTGCGCGGGGAGTTGCCCCGGCACGCCACCGTCGGCCCGCAGAGCCTCGTCCGGCGGGTCAGCGCGGGCACGGACACGGGCGAGCGGATGCCGGGTGGCGTTCCCCGTCGGCGGTCGGCACGGCTACCCGCACGGCGGGCCGTTCGCCCGCGCCCTCGCCGACCACCGGCCGCATGTCGCCGTCCTGGGCGGTGACGACGACTGGTGGCTGTCCGGCATGGTCGAGCGGAAGCTGGCGCCCGCCGGAGCGCACGCGCTGATCGCCGAGGGCCGCCTGCTGGGACTGGCCGCTCTCTACCGCCCGGCGAGGAGGGCCCGTTCACCCAGGACGACCTGGCCACCGCCGTGCGGATGGTCAGACAGGCGGAGCAGGCCGTGGACAACGCCCGGCGCTTCACCCTGGAGCAGGCGGCGGCCCAGCTGCTGCGGCGCAGTCTGGCTCCCGGCGCGCCGCAGGACACCCGGACCGTGCACACCGCCGAGGGCCATCTCCAGGACATCGGCAACGCCTGGTGCGAGGTGATCCCCCTGTCCGGCGCCCGCACCGCCCTGGTCATCGGCGACGTGGCGGAGCCGGGGGTGCGGGGCATCGCTCTCATGGGGCGGTTGCGCGCCGGTCTCCTGGCCCTCGCCGAGCAGGACCCCGAACCGGGCGAACTCCTCTCCCGGCTCGCCACGCTGACCGCCCGGCTCGCCCGCGACGTGCACCTCGGACTCCGCGCACCGGAACCGCTGTCGACCTGCCTGTACCTGGTCTACGACCCCGTCGAGCACACTTGCCAGGCCGCCTCGGCCGGACACCCCGCGCCCCTGATCGGCCCGGGGGACGGCCCGATGCGCACCGCGCCGCTGGACATCGGCCCTCCGCTGGGCCCCGACCGCCATGCCTACGAGACCAGCCGTTTCCCCCTCGCCGACCAGAGCGAGATCGCGTTGTTCACCAGCGGTCTCACCGCTCTGGCCGAGGACGGCCCCGAGGACGGCCGCCCCCACCGCTCCGCCGCCCTGCGCGAGGCGCTCTCGCACGCCCGGGGCAGCCTGGAGGAACGCTGCGACCAGGCGCTCGGCCGGTTCCTCGGCCGCCGGCCGACCGGCGACGCCCTGCTGCTGCTGGCCCGCACCCGGCCGCTGCCGCCCGTCGACGTCGCCACCTGGGAGCTGTCCGACTCGCCCGAGCAGGTCGCGTCCGCACGACGGTCCTGCGCCGAACAGCTCACCCGCTGGGGCCTGGGCGACCTCGCCTTCACCACCGAACTCCTCGTCAGCGAACTGGTCACCAACGCCATCCGCCACGGTTCGGCGCCCGTCCGGCTGCGCCTGATCCGCGACCGGGCCCTGGTCTGCGAGGTCCACGACGCCAGCAGCTCCGCGCCGCGGGTCTGCCACGCCACCGGCAACGACGAGAGGGGCCGGGGACTGTTCATGATCGAGGAGATGGCCGACCGGTGGGGAGTGCGCTTCGACCCCGGCGGCAAGACGGTCTGGGCCGAACAGGACATCGGTGAGGAGACCGCGGCCGACTGACCGCGCCCCGTCGCGCCCGCGCCGACCCGGGTCCCTCCGCCGGTGACCGCCGTACTCTGCTGCCCCCGGGGCACGACGGGCGGCCTGTGTGCCGTGCGTGCCGTCCCCGGCGCGCAGCCCACCACGGCGGAACCGACCCCCCGGAAAGGACCGGCTGTGAACGCCCACCCGGCCGAAGCGGTCTCCGTGGTCCTGCTGCTGCTCGTGCTGGCCGGCGCGGTGTTCCGGCCGTGGGGCCGGTCCGAGGCGCTGGTGGCCGTCCCCGCCGCCGGAACGGTCATCGCCGTCGGCGCGCTCTCGCTGGACCACGCCGCTGCGGAGGCGGCCCGGCTGGGCCCGGTCATCGGCTTCCTCGCCGCCGTGCTCGTGCTGGCCCACCTGTGCGAGAGGGAGGGCCTGTTCCGCGCCTGCGGCGCCTGGATGGCCGACCGGGCGGCCGGCAGCCCGCGCCGGCTGCTCGTCCTCGTCTTCGTGACCGCCTCGCTGATCACCGCCGTGCTCAGCCTGGACGCCACCGTGGTCCTGCTGACGCCGACGGTGTTCGCCACCGCCGCCCGGCTCGGCGTCCGGGCCGGGCCGCACCTCTACGCCTGCGCCCACCTGGCGAACAGCGCCTCGCTGCTGCTGCCCGTGTCCAACCTGACCAATCTGCTGGCCTTCGCCGCGAGCGGGCTGACCTTCACCCGGTTCGCCGCGCTGATGGCGCTGCCGTGGCTGGTCGCCATCGGTACCGAGTACCTGGTGATCCGCTGGTTCTTCGCCGGCGAACTGGCCGCGGGCGGCCGGGCCCCGGACCTCGGCCGACCCCGCGAGCTGCCCCTGTCCGCCCTGCTCACGGTGGCGGCGACGCTGGCGGGATTCGTGGTGCTCTCGGCGTTCGGCGCCCAGCCGGTCTGGGCGGCGGTCGCCGGAGCGGCCGTGCTGGCGGTCCCCGCCCTGGCCCGGGGCCGGACCTCCGTCAGGGAGCTGGTCCAGGCCGCGGCGCTGCCCTTCTGCCTCTTCGTCCTGGCGCTGGGCATGGTGGTCCGCGCGGTCGTGGACAACGGTCTCGGCGCCGCGCTCGGGCACCTTCTCCCCGACGGCACCGGGCTCCTCGCGCTGTTCCTGCTCGCGGCGCTGGCGGCCGTGCTGGCCAACCTCATCAACAACCTGCCCGCCGTCCTGGTCCTGCTGCCGCTGACCGCCCCCGCCCACCCCGGCGCCGTCCTGGCCGTGCTGCTCGGGGTGAACATCGGCCCCAACCTCACCTACACGGGCTCCCTGGCCACCCTGCTCTGGCGGCGCGTGGTGCGCGGACACGGCACCGACGTGCGCCTGGGCGAGTTCACCCGGCTCGGACTGGTCTCCGTGCCCCTCGTGCTCTCCCTCTCCGTGCTCGCCCTGTGGGTGTCGCTGCGCACCGTCGGAAGCTGAGCCCGGCCGTGCCCCGCCACGGCCGGGGCACGGCTGCCCCGGAGGTCAGAGCCGCCGCACCTCCCCGCCCTCGGGGAGCTTGGCCCACCAGTGGCCGTAGCGCCGGTACGCCGTGGTGTCGCGGGCGGTGAGCAGGGCGGTCAGGGAGCGGGCCTCGGCGGCCAGGGCGTCCCAGGTGGCGGGGGAGAGGGGGTGGAAGGCGGTGGCCTCGATGCCGGCCCTGTTCCCGTCCCCGGCCCCGTCCTCGTCCCCGACCGGGCGCCAGACGCCCGCCACCTCGCCGTCGACCAGGAGCGTGGGCAGGACGTCGCCGTTGCGGCGGATCACCAGGGGGCGGTACGCCGGGGGTATCACGCGGGCCCGGTCGGCGTAGGCCAGCAGGATGCTGTCCCACATGCCCAGCAGGCGGGGCGGGGCGGGCGTGCCGCCGTCCGGCCGGGGTGCGTCCGGCAGGTCGTGGTACGGCGTGCCGTCCGGGCCCGGGAGGTGCACGACGGCCTCGCCGAGGGCGGCCAGGGCCTGGCGTACGGCGGTTCGGCGGACCAGGGCGAACTGGGCGACGTCGGCCACCGAGGCGGGGCCGAAACCGGAGAGGTAACGCAGGATCAGGGTGCGCAGGGCCTCCTGGACGTGGGGGTCGCCGTCCGCGCGGGTGGGCGGCGCGTCGAGGCCGGCGGCGACGAAGGACGGGCGGTGCCCGAAGGTCCACGGGGGTTCCGTGGGGGCGTGGTGGAGCGGGGCGTACCCCTTCAGCCCCCACCAGGCGCCGTCCCGCCTCTCGGCGCCGACCTCCGCCTCCACCCAGGCCCGCAGTGCGGCCGAGGTGCGCGGGGTGCGGGCGAACTCCAGGAGCCCGGGGAGGAGCCGGGCCGCGTCCGCCGGGGTCAGGCCCGTCCCGGCGAACCGGGCGCCGAGCCTGGCCCCGTACAGCGTCGGCTGCATCGCCGCGCGGAACGGCGCGTAGTCCTCGGCGTGCACCGCGTGCAGGGTGATCCGCATCAGCGTCGCCTTGACCACCGTCCGCCCGGCGAACGCGGCGTCGAGCCCGGCCGGGTCGAAGCCGCCGAGCCGGTTCCACAGGGCCACGTACGGGGAGGCCGGGTGCTGCGCCTGGAGCGCCACGACCTGCCGGACGCCGTCCGGGACGGACAACGGGCTTCGTTCGAGGAGCAGTTGACGGGCCAGGGTCGCCCGGTTGAGTTCTCGCGGGGTGAGGGGCACGGGGGGATTGTGCCGGACGGGACCGACAAACCCGCCGGCCCGCCGACCGCCCCCCGGCCCCCGGCTCACAACGCCGCCCGCCAGGTGTGGAGCGCGGCGACCATGTCCGCGGTGAGGCCGCGGGCCGGGTCCGAGGGGAGCAGGAGGGTCGGTGCGGTGCGGGACCTGGCCCAGGCGGCTCCGGCCTCGGTGTGGGCGTCGTCCACCCAGGCGGCCGGGCGGCCGCCGGTGAACGCGTCGATCGCCGGGACCTTCTCGGCCGGGTCGAACGGCACGGGCGGGAAGCGGACCACCGGGAGGGCCGGCAGCTTCAGGACCGGGGCGAGGAAGACGTTGGCCTCGTCCTCCCAGCCCGTCGCCCAGGCCAGTTCGAAGGTCCGGGACAGGGTGCGCAGCCACGGCCCGTGCGCCGCGCAGAGCCGTACCGGCGGGTCGTCCTCGGGGAAGAAGGCGTACTCGCGGTAGCCGTCGGGGCAGGCGGGAGCGGCGAAGGGGTTGAGCACCCCGTCGACGTCCAGCAGGAGGAGGGGGAGCGGCGTCATGCCCGCCATCCTCCTGCCCGCCTTCTCAGCCGCCGCCGGTCAGAACCGGTCGAGCAGCCAGGAGCCCAGCTCCTCGGTGATCTTCGTGTGCGGCTCGTTCTCCGAGGCGCAGAGGAAGTCGTCGAAGTCGCTCTCCCCGGGGTCGGTCTTGTCGATGTCGGTGCGGAGCAGCTCCGTGGTGTCCAGGTCGCGGATCGAGACGGCGCTGACGGTGGGGACGAAGCAGACCGAGGGGACGGGGGCCTCGGCGCTCGCCAGGGGCAGGGCGTTGAGGGCGGCGGCGGCGATGGCGAAGGAAGAGAGGGTGCCGCCGGGGGCGCCGTCGAACTCGGGGAGGTCGTCGGTGGTGACCGTCTCGTCCCTGCCGAGCAGGGCCCGGAGTTCGGCGACGACGGTGCCCGCGCCCTCCTGCTGGGTGTGGAGCACGGTGCGCGGGAAGGCCACGCCGGTGGAGCGCAGGGCGGGGACGCCGGCCTCCGCGCCGTTCCCGCTGCCGTCGCCCCGGCCGTTGGCGACGGCGAGGAGGCGGGGGATGCGCGGCCAGCCGCCGACCCGCTCCAGCTCGGCGAGGAACTCCTCGCGCTCGGTGGTCACCTCGGCACCCGCCTGCACGGATTCGAGGTGACGGCAGAGCATCTGCTTGGCGGCGGGGCTGTTGATCTGGTCGGACAGCGCCCTGTTGTACGGGTTGAGCTGCTTCAGGTAGTGCGCGAACGCCTGGAGGCCGATCGGCACCCAGGCGCCCCGGTGCGGGGTGTCCCAGGAGAAGTAGACGCCCGTCTGGTGGTCGATGCGCTGGTGCTCCAGCCTGGCCAGGGCGTACCGGGTGACGAGGCCGCCCATGCTGAAGCCGCCGACCACCAGCCGCTCACCGCCCAGCCGCTCGGCGATGGTGCGCAGGATCGCCTCGCTCGCGAAGCGGGCGTTGGTCAGGACTGAGGCGCTGCGGTCGCCCCAGCCGAGGATGATCACGTCCCGGCCGCTCCGGCGCAGCTCGCCGAGGAGGGGGTAGGCGCCGCGCTCCAGGCCGTCGTAGAGCCCGTCGAGCGAGCTGTGGCCGGAGTTGAAGCCGTCGGCCAGCAGGACGGGGCGGACCAGGCCGCTGTTGCCCTCGCCGTGGTAGACCCAGGCGGTCGCCTCGTGGACTGGGTTCCCGTCGGCGTCCTCCTTCAGGACGCGGCCGAAGGTCCAGGTCTCGTCGGGGGCGGGCGCGGCCGGCGGGACGGCGGCGTCCAGGGGGCGCATCAGGCCGATGGTGCCGACGGCCTGCTCCGACTGCTCGGCGCTCTGCTCGCTCAAGGGGACTCCTCTCCGCACGACCGGCCTGTGCGACCGGTTCGCACGGTTGTGCGGTGATCGTTCAGCGAGATCCTGTGCGGCCCCGGCGCCACTCATCCCTTTCCGGCCCCCGGTCCACCGGATCGACGGAAACCGGGGCACTCGGGTTTGGCGGCGCACGCCCCGAGCGGGAGCGGTGCACGCCCCCGGGCGCGGGGCGGGAGCACCCGCCGCTCTGGGACCATGGAGCCGTACGCCCCCCGGCCGGCGGGAGAGCGCGCGGACGAGGTGGAGCGGAGTCATGGGCGGCAGCGGACGGAGCGGTGGCGGCGCGCGGGACGGCGGGCGCGGCGGCGCCGGGCCGGAGACCCCCGTCGCCCGCGCCCTCGCGGCCGCCCTCTACGGCGGCGCCGACGACGACGCCGCCCTCGACACCGGCGCCTCTCTGCTGGCCGCCGCCGACCCCGACGAGGCCGGGCGGGAGCTGCTGCTCCGCGGCGAGGAGTACGTGCGCCGGGCCTGGGAGCGGGGCTGGCTCCCCGCCGACCTCGACCGGGAGGCCCGCCGCCAGGAGCTCGACCCGGCCGCGCGCACCGCCCTGGCCGAGCTGACCGCCGCCGAACTGGCCCGCTACGGCAACGGCCTCACCCCGCTCTGGCGCCGCCAGCTCGACGCCCTCGCCGCCCCCGCCTGGGCCGGGACCGGCGGCCGCGACCGGTTCGCCCGCGCCACCGCCGTCCTCCAGGCGCTCCGCCTGCTGCTGCGGCTGCCCGCCCTCGAACCCCTCGGCCCGCCCCCGGGCGGCCGCCCGGCCGGCGCCGCCGCCCCGCCCCGTACCCCCGGCGGCGAAGCCTCCGAGGACCGGATGCTCGGCCGTATCCGCGCCCTACTCGCCAAGGCGGAGGCGACCGGGTACCCGCCCGAGGCGGAGGCGCTGACCGCCAAGGCGCAGGAGCTGATGGCCCGGCACAGCGTCGACGAGGCCCAGCTGTCGGCCGGCCGGGCCGGGGGCGCGGACGCGCCGGGCGCACGCCGGATCTCGGTCGATCCGCCGTACGAGACGGCCAAGGCGATCCTGCTGGACGCCGTCGCCCGCGCCAACCGCTGCCAGGCCGTGTGGAACGAGGAGCTGGCCTTCTCCACCGTGGTCGGCCACGAGGCGGACCTGGAGCCGGCCGAACTCCTCTACACCTCGCTGCTGGTGCAGGCGGCCACCGCGATGAGCCGCGCCGAGGCCGCGCAGCGCGCCGGGGGGCGCAAGCGGACCAAGACGTTCCGTCAGTCGTTCATGCTGGCCTACGCCCACCGCCTCGGCGACCGGCTCGCCGAGACCGCCCGCGCCGCCACCGAGACCCTGGCCGCCGCCGACCTGCTCCCCGTCCTCGCCGGCCGCGACCTCGCCGTCACCGAGGAGACCCGCCGCCTCTTCCCCCGGACCACCACCACCCGGGTCCGCGGCGCCGACGACCGGGCCGGCTGGGACGACGGCACCCGCGCCGCCGACCGGGCCGGCGTCGACGGCCACCGGGGCCGCATCGACCAGGGCTGACCGGGTACGCGCCGGGGCGTGAGTCCTTCAGCCCGCCCCGGCGTACGCCCCCGGAGCCCCCGTGCCGTTCCGCGCGGACGGGGCCCCCTGCGCCTACGCTCGGACGCATGAGCTGGCTCTCGGCGCTGGGCCACACCGCGCGGGCGGGGTTCGCGGTGGAGCGGCGCAGGCTGGAGCCGCTGAGCGCGCTGCGCGGCGCCCTCGGCCTCGCCTTCGTCATCGGGGTGAGCCTCTGGCTCTTCTCCCCGGCGGTCGCCGCCAGCTCCGCCTTCGGCGCCTACCAGGCCGCCATCGCCACCTTCCAGCGCAGCTGGCGGCCGCGCCCGCAGCTCGCCCTGGTCTCCGGCGCCACCCTCGGCATCAGCACCTTCCTCGGCTACCTCTCCGCCTCCCACCTGGCCCTTTTCCTCGCCCTGCTGGCCACCTGGGCGTTCCTGTCGGGGCTGAGCTGGGCCGCCGGGCCCACCGTCGGCGTGATGGCCTCCTCCAACGTGGCGATCATGCTCATCACCATCACCCTGCCCAGCTCCGTCGCGGAGGCGGCCGGGCACGCCGCGATGAGCCTCTTCGGCGGGCTGGTGCAGGCCGCCCTGCTCGTGCTGTTCCCCTTCCGCCGCTGGCGGCCGCACCGCGACGCCCTCGCCGACGCCCTGGCCGCCGAGGCCGACTACGCCCGCAGGCTCCGCCACGACCCGCACGCCGACTTCGACCCCGAACCCCTCATGGAGGCCCGCGAGGCCGCCCAGCTCACCCCCCGCGAGCACCGCCACCGCCCCGCCGAACTCTCCGGCGCCCGGGGCCTGGCCGAACGTATCCGCCCCGTCCTCGCCTCCCTCGCCGACCCGGCGCTCGGCGCCCCCGCCGAGGGGGTCGAACGCGACCGGGTCCGCGAACTGCTCGCCGCCGCCGCGGCCGTACTGGACGCCGCCGCCCGCTCCGTACGCCGGGGCACGCCGCTGGCCCTGGACGCGCCCTCGGTCGCGACCCTGCGCACCCCCGACACCGGCGACGTGCTGACCGGGCCCGCCCGCCGGTCCGCGCTCCGGCTCAAGGCGCTGCTCGGCGACGTCATCGAGACCGCCGACCCGGCCGGCCGCTCCACCGCCGCCCCGGACGCGCCCCCGCAGGCCGCCGCCCGCGCCGACGCCGTCCGCGAGGAGGCGACCCGCGCCACCCTCGCCCGCACCCAGGAGCCCGGCGCCCCGCAGGAGCCGCCCGCGCCGGGCGCGCACGCCGCCCCGCCGCCCCCGGACGAACCGCCCCTCCCCGTCGAACCGGCCGAACCGCCCGCCCCCGCCGTGCTGCACCGGCCCGGCCTGATCAGCCTGGTCCCGGTGGTGGCCCGCAGCATGCGCGCCGAACTGCGGCCGGACTCGGCCATCCTGCGGCACGCGATCCGGGTCACCGCCGTCGCCCTGCTCGGCTACCTCATCGGCACCCTGCTGCCCTTCGGCCACGGCTACTGGGCGCCCCTGGCCGCCGTCATGGTGATGCGGCCCGACTTCTCCCGTACGTACTCCCGGGCCGTCGCCCGGTTCGGCGGCACCCTGCTCGGGGTCTTCGCCGCCACCGGCATCCTCCAGCTCACCGAGCCGAGCGTGCGCGTCTCGGCGCTGCTCGCGGTGGCCTGCGCGGCCCTGATGTACCTGCTGATGCGCACCGGCTACGCGGTGAGCCAGTTCTTCGTCTCCGGCTACGTGGTCTTCCTGCTCGGCATGGGCGGCGAGGAGTGGACCCAGACCGTCCCCGAACGCGTCGTGCTGACCCTGATCGGCGGCGTCCTCGCGATGGCCTCGTACGCCCTGTTCCCGGCCTGGGAGACACCCCGGCTCCGCACCCGCCTCGCCGACTGGCTGACCGCCGCCGGGCGGTACGCCGCCGAGGTGGTCGAGCGGTACGCCACCCCGGCCGGGCCCGACGACACCCGCGTCCGGACGGCGCTGCTGGAGGCCCGGGCCGCGCACACCGCGTGGCAGGAGGCGCTGGCCCGGGCCGCGCACGAGCCGGTGCGCAACCGGGGCCTCTCCCGCACCTCCGCCGACGACGCCGAGGAGGCGATCGGGGCGTTCTCCCGGGCCGCCATGCTGATGGAGGCCCACCTGCCGGAGCGCGGCGCCGTCCCCGTCCCGGCCGCCCAGCGCCTCGCCCACGCCCTGCGCACCACCACCGAACGGGGCGCCCGGGACCTCAGGGACCGCAGGGTGCCGCAGTGGGACGAGGTGCGCGCGGCGCTCGCGGCGTGGGACGGCGAGGGCGTACCGGACCGGGTGGTCCGCCGGGGCGCGGGGATGCTGCTGGCGGCGCTGGAGCAGGTCTCCGAGGCGGCCGAGGAGTCCCCGCCGTTCGCCGAGTCCCGCGCCGAACGCGCCGCCGGGGAGGGGCCGTAGGCGCCTACTGGGTCGTGACGTCGCCCGTGGGCACGCCCGAGGGCAGCTCGGTCGGGAGGTCGGTGGGCAGCTCCTGCGGGAGGGTGCCGGGGTCGACGCGGCGGAAGCTCTCCTCGCCCGACCCCTCCCACGAGACGGTCAGGGAATCGCCGTCGCCGCTCAGCTCCGCCTTGCCGCTGGTGCGGTCGGTGCTGCCGTCCGCGCACTTCAGGCTGAGCTTCTGCGCCTGGTAGGTGCCCGCGCAGCTGCCCTTCCCGATGGTGGCGGCCTGGTTGCCGGTGATGGTGAGGAAGAGCGACGCGCCGTCGACCGTGGCGTGCCAGGCGCCGTCGGCCGAGCCGGGCGCGGAGGAGGCGCCGCCGGAGCCGCCCGTACCGCCGTCGCCGTCGGCGTCCGAGCCGTGGCTGCCGCCCTTGTGCTTGCCGGTGCCGCCGCCGGAGCTGTCCGAGTCGCTGCCGCAGCCGGTGAGCAGGAGCAGGGCGGCCGCCGAGGCGGCGACGGAGATCCGGACCAACTTGCGCATGACATTTCCCCCTGGAACGACGCGTGGTGACAGCCGGTCAGGGCGGTGCCCCGCCGGGTGCCGGACACCGGGGAGGGTCCACCGGCGCGCCGGGTGGCGTCAAGCCGGGACGCCTGGTACCTGGGCGTTCGTGGCGGAGGCGGGACAGTTCCGTAACCGCGGCAACACCCCTCGTGCACGTGCATCTGCCCATGCATCCGCAGGTGAACACCGCTATGATCCGAACGAGTCCCGACTCATGAGGAGACGTCGCGAGCCGCCACCCGACCGCTTCACCACCGCGTCCGCGACGGCGTACCCGACCAGTTCACGACCCGCCTCACCACCGGCCCGGGCCGAGCCGAGGCGCCACGGGGGAGCGATCCAGTGCACCACGTGTACAACGGCATGGCGGCCAGCGAACTCCACGACGTGGCCTGGCAGAAGAGCAGACACAGCAATTCGCAGGGCTCGTGCGTCGAGTTCGCGAAGCTGCCCGGCGGCGGCGTCGCCGTCCGCAACTCCCGGCACCCCGAGGGCCCGGCGCTGGTCTACACGCGCGCCGAGATCGAGGCGATGCTGCTCGGCATCAAGGACGGGGAGTTCGACCACCTGATCGCCGGGGCCTGAGGCGGACACCGGCCAGGGCCCGGGCGGCGTACGCCCGGGCCCTCGCCCGTTCACCTCTCGAAAAGCGCCCAGACGACCTTCCCGTCGAGCTGCCCCGCCAGCGGGTGCCAGCCCCAGGCGTCGCTGAAGGAGTCGACGAGGAACAGGCCCCGCCCCGACTCCGCGTCGCAGTCCCCCGGCGGGCGCGCCGCCGGCGTCCCCGCGCTGGGGTCGCGCACGGCGCACACCAGACGGCGCTCGCAGGCCGTCAGATGGAGCCGGACCGGCGGGTCGTCGGGGCGCGGGGTGTCGGCGGGCAGCGCGTGCCGCAGCGCGTTGGTGACGAGTTCCGAGACGACCAGGGCGATGTCGTCGAACCGCTCGTCGTTCTTCCACTCCGCGAGGGTCCGCCGGGTGAACGCCCGCGCGCTGCGCACCGCTTCGTAACGAGGCGGGAGCGCGCAGGAGGCGGCGTACCGGACGTGCGCGGGGTCGAGTGGGGGAAGCCCCTGCCTTAAAGGCGCGAGCATGGTCGATCCATTCGTCCCCATGCGAGGCACTCCCCGGTTTCGCGGTGTGTAGCGATATGGCGGTGGTGCGCGAGCCATCGTTGCGAATGCGGGGAGCAGATGCAAGGGCAGATGCACGTGCACGCGCCGGAATTCGGGGCTCCTGTGGGTGTTGCCCACGATTTCTTCCCGTGACTGTTTCGCGCCCCTGAGGTGGAGCCTCCTCGCGCTTGTCTGTTTCCGTAACCGAACGCGTACACCCCGGAGGTTTTAGTGGCAGACTGCGGAACCCTGAACGATGGGGAGGGCTGAGAGGTGACCGCAGGCGAGTCCGGAGGCTCGGTGGTGCGGCGCATCCTGCTCGGGTCGCAGCTGAGGCGGCTACGAGAGGGACGCGGCATCACGCGAGAGGCGGCCGGCTACTCGATCCGCGCCTCCGAATCGAAGATCAGCCGCATGGAGTTGGGACGGGTGAGCTTCAAGGCGAGGGACGTCGAGGACCTGCTGACCCTGTACGGGGTCGCCGACGGCGCCGAGCGCGCCGCCCTGCTCGACCTGGCCCGGGAGGCCAACGTCGCGGGCTGGTGGCACAGTTACTCCGACGTCCTGCCCGGCTGGTTCCAGACATACGTGGGCCTGGAGGGCGCGGCCTCCCTGATCCGCGTCTACGAGGTGCAGTTCGTGCACGGCCTGCTCCAGACCGAGGCGTACGCGCACGCGGTGGTCGAACGGGGCATGCCCGGGGCGAGCGCCGCCGAGATCGACCGGCGGGTCGCGCTCCGCCTGGAACGGCAGAAGCTCCTCGTCTCCGAACGCGCCCCCGGCTTCCACGTCGTCCTCGACGAGGCGGCGCTGCGCCGCCCGTACGGCGACCGGACGGTCATGCGCGAGCAGCTGGAGCACCTGATAGAGATCAGCGAGCGGCCCAACGTCACCCTCCAGGTGATGCCGTTCAGCTTCGGCGGCCACGCCGGCGAGTCCGGCGCCTTCGCCCTGCTGCGCTTCCCCGAGTCGGACCTCTCCGACGTCGTCTACCTGGAGCAGCTCACCAGCGCCCTCTACCTCGACAAGCGCGAGGAGGTCGCCCAGTACGAAAGGGCCATGGAGCGGCTCCAGCGGGACAGCCCGGACCCCTCCCGCACCCGCGATCTGCTGCGCGGTGTGGTCCAACTCACTTGACACGGCCGTACGATGAGCCGCGTACGGGACGGGCGGCGTCCGGCCCGCGCACACCGGCACTGGGCACGACCGGCCCCCGCGCTGCGGCACGGGTCCGGTGAACTTCGCGTCAGCGGTTAGGGATCACATGTCCGACTCCACCGTCCCCGCAGGGGCCGCCGCATCCGGCCCCGGCTTCGCCGACTTCGGCCGGCTCGCCCACCAGTACATCGACGGGCGGTGGCGGACCGGCACCGGCTCCTGGGACATCATCGACTTCAACCCGTTCAACGGCGAGAAGCTGGCGGCGATCACCGTGGCCACCGTCTCCGAGGTGGACGAGGCCTACCGGGCCGCCGAGCGCGCCCAGAAGCCGTGGGCCGCCGCCGGACCGCACGCCCGGCGGACGGTGCTGGAGAAGGCGCTGCGGATCACCGAGGAGCACACCGCTCAGATCGTCGAGGCGATGTGCGAGGAGCAGGGCGCGACCCGCTCCAAGGCCCGCCACGAGGTCGAGATGGCGTGTGAGTTCCTGCGCGAGGCGATCCGGCTGACGGTGCGCCCCGAGGGCGTCATTCTCCCGGCCTCGCAGCGCAGCCGGGAGAACCGCGTCTACCGGCTGCCCGTCGGCGTGGTCGGGGTCATCAGCCCGTTCAACTTCCCGTTCCTGGTCGCGCTGAAGACCGTCGCCCCCGCGCTGGCGCTGGGCAACGCGGTGGTCGTCAAGCCCAACCAGAACACCCCCGTCGTCGGCGGCGGGCTCATCGCCCGCATCTTCGAGGAGGCCGGACTGCCGGCCGGGCTGCTCAACGTCGTCGTCACCGACATCGCCGAGATCGGCGACGCCCTCATAGCCCACCCCGTGCCCCGGGTCATCTCCTTCTCCGGCTCCGACCGGGTCGGCCGGCACGTCGGCGCGGTCGCCGCGAGCCACCTCAAGCGGACCGTGCTGGAGCTGAGCGGCAACAGCGCGCTGGTCGTCCTCGCCGACGCCGACGTGGACTACGCGGTGGACGCCGCCGTCTTCAGCCGCTTCGTCTACCAGGGGCAGGTCTGCATGGCCGCCAACCGCATCCTGGTCGACCGGTCCGTCGAGGCCGAGTTCACCGAGAAGTTCACCGCCCGGGTCCGCGCGCTGCGCACCGGCGACCCGCGCGAGGAGGAGACCGACCTCGGCCCGGTCATCAGCGACTTCCAGGCCGACGCGCTGAGCGCCATGGTCGACCGGGCGCTGGCCGAGGGCGCCACCGCCCTGGTCCACGGCCGCACCCTCGGCAACCTGGTCGAGCCGACCGTGCTGGCCGGGGTGCCCGCCGACTCGGCCCTGCTCCACCAGGAGATCTTCGGCCCCGTCGTCGTCCTGGTCCCCTTCGACGGCGACGACGAGGCGGTCCGCATCGCCAACGACACGCCCTACGGGCTGAGCGGCGCCGTGCACACCGCCGACGCCGAACGCGGGGTCAACTTCGCCCACCGCGTCGAGACCGGCATGATCCACGTCAACGACTCCACCGTGCAGGACGACCCCCAGGTCGCCTTCGGCGGCGAGAAGGCCAGCGGTTCCGGCCGGCTCAACGGCGAGGCCACCGTGGAGGCGTTCACCACCCAGAAGTGGATCTCCGTCCAGCACGGCCGCAGCGTCTTCCCCTTCTGACCCACCGCCCCGCCCCGTCCCGCCCTGAACCGCCCGCCCTGATCCCGTTCCGGTCCCCCCGTCGGAGGGTTTACGCGCGTCCTGAACCCCGTTCCGGACCGTTCCTGACCGCGTCGGCCGCCAGGATGGCAGGTGTCCGCAGGAGCCCCGCACGAGGCGGGGCCGGACACGGGGAAGGCGGCTGCACATGGTGGTTCACGTGGATCCCGAGGCGCGAGGCGACGAGCGGGGCGCGCTCCTCGCCTTCCTCGACGCCGAACGGGGCGGCATCCGGCGCGCCCTGCTCGGCCTGAGCGACCAGGCGGCGGCGACGCGGCCGAGCGCCAGCGAACTCTCCCTCTCCGGCCTGCTGAAGCACGTCCGGCTCACCGAGCAGAGCTGGCTGGAGCGGGCCACCGGGACCGCCCCGGAGCCGGCCGAGGGCGAGACGTACGCCGACCAGGAGCACGGCTACGAACTGGTCGGCGAGGAGACGGTCGCCTCCGAACTGGCCGCCTGGGAGGCGGTGGCCCGCCGCACCGAGGAGTTCATCCACGCCGCCGAGACGCTGGACGCCACCTTCGCGCTCCCCGACGCGCCCTGGTTCCCGCCCGGCCAGCGGGTCTCGCTGCGCTGGCTGCTGCTCCGGCTGATCACCGAGACGGCCCGGCACGCGGGCCACGCCGACATCATCCGGGAGAGCCTGGACGGGGCCGTCGCCTTCGAGCTGGTGGCGAAGGAGCGGGGCGAGGAGTGGGGCGAGGAGTGGGGGTAGCCGGCGGGGCGGTTGACGCGGCTGCGCCGGTATGCCCTCCCGGTCCGGGCTCCCGTAGCCTGGTCAAAATTGACCAGGCCGGGCCCGGTCCGGGCTCCGCGGGAGGTGGTGCGGCGCATGTCGGCGATCCGGATGCTGGTGCTGGGCGCGGTGCGCCAGCACGGGCGGGCCCACGGCTACCAGGTCCGCAACGACCTGGAGTTCTGGGGCGCCCACGAGTGGTCCAACGCCAAGCCCGGCTCGATCTACCACGCGCTCAAACAACTGGCCCGGCAAGGGCTGCTGGTCGCCCACGAGACGGCGCCGTCCACGGCGGGCGGCCCGCCGCGCACCGAGTACTCGGTCACCGACGAGGGCGAGGAGGAGTTCTTCCGCCTCCTGCGCGCCGCCCTCACCGGCTACGACCAGAAGCCCGACCTGCTCTACGCAGCCCTCGGCTTCCTCGTCGACCTGGAGCGGGCCGAGGCGGTCACGCTGCTCCAGGAGCGGCTCCGCTCCATCCAGGAGTGGCGCCGCTCGGTGACGGAGTACTGGACGCCCGAGGCGGGGTCCGAGTCGATCGGCCACATCGGCGAGATCATGAACCTCTGGGTGCACTCCGCCGACACCGGCGCCGAGTGGACCCGTGGCCTGATCGCGCGCATCGAGGCCGGGGCGTACACCTTCGCCGGGGAGGGCGAGCCGTTCCGCGGCATCCTCACCGAGGGAGAGCCCAACCCGTACGCCACCGAGGGCAACCCGTACCGGGAGGGGGCGCCGCCCGCCGCGCGCCCCGAGTGAGCGCCGGCGGGCGGCGGGAACTCACGCGCCGCCGGTGAGGCCACCCTCCTTGAGCGCGCGGGCCACCCGGACGACCCGCTCGGCCTGCACCTTGGTGGCCTGGAGGGTCTGGTCGCCGACCGGCAGGTCACCCTGGCCGGAGACGTGCGAGGTGCCGTACGGGTTGCCGTCGACGAACTTC
The DNA here is from genome assembly GCF_000719955.1 of Streptomyces albidoflavus. Lineage (GTDB taxonomy): Bacteria > Actinomycetota > Actinomycetes > Streptomycetales > Streptomycetaceae > Streptomyces > Streptomyces albidoflavus. The sequence goes on along the minus strand of NZ_JOII01000053.1, from coordinate 532 downwards.
GACGGGTCGGTGTAGCCGGGGGCCACCAGGATGCCGCCGAAGTGGTGGACGGTGTTGTAGAGCGCCAGCAGGGTCGACTCCTGGCCACCGTGGGCGGTGCTGCTGGCGGTGAAGCCGCTGTAGACCTTGTCGGCGAGCCGGCCCTCGGCCCAGAGGCCGCCGAGGGTGTCGATGAACTGCTTGAGCTGGGCGGAGACGTTGCCGTACCGGGTCGGCGAGCCGAAGATCACCGCGTCGGCCCAGACCATGTCGTCCGGCTCGGCCTCGGGCAGGTCCTTCGTCGCGTCGGCGTTGGCCGCCCACGCCGGGTTGGAGTCGATCGCGGCCTGCGGCGCCAGCTCCCGCACCTTCCGCAGCCGGACATGCGCGCCCGCCTCGGTGGCGGCGGTCGCCATGGCGTCGGCGATGCGGGCGATGGTGCCGGTGGAGGAGTAGTAGATGACGGCCACGTTGACGGTGCCGGGCATGGGGGTGCTCCTTCGGGGGGCTGTCTCTTATACACATCTGACGCTGCCGACGACTCCTTACGTGT
>NZ_JOII01000052.1 GCF_000719955.1 Streptomyces albidoflavus | reverse complement strand
CCCCCACTCTCACCCGCCCTCGCCTCGCTTCCCGCCCCCATTCCCCGCCGCCACCACGGCGTTGGCCCCCACGATCACCCCGACGGCCGCCCACGCGGCCCCCGTCATCCGCTCCCCCAGCACCACTCACCCGATCAACGCCGCGAACACCGGGTTCACGCTCATCCACACCCCGAAGTGGTGTGAGGGCACGCGGCGCAGCGCGAGCAGGTCGGCCACGAACGGCACCGCCGACGACAGCACCCCGGCGACCAGCGCGGCCCCCAGAGCCCCGGCCGTGGGCGGGTGGTGCCACAGGACGACCGCCCCCACCGGCAGATAGAGCAGCCCCGAGACCGCGGCCGCCGCGGCCGACCCCTGCGCACCGGGTACGCGCCGCCCGACCTCACGGTTGAGCAGGATGTAACAGGCCCAGCACGCCGCCGCCGACAGCGCGAGCCCCACCCCGAGGTAGTCGCTACTGGGCTGCGGCCGCGTGAGCACCGCGACCGCCGCCAGCACCGCCGACGCACAGCACAGATCGACCCGGCGCCGCACACCCGCCAGCGCCACCCCGAGCGGCCCGAGGAACTCCAGGGTGACCGCGAGCCCGAGCCCGACCCGGTCGATCGCCGCGTACAGCGAGACATTCATGGTCGCGAAGACCACCGCCAGCCCCAGCACCGGCCGCCACTGATACGCGCTGAACCCCCGCAGCCGGGGCCGCACCCCGACCACCAGCACACAGGCCGCCACCCACTGCCGCACCGCGACGACCCCGACCGGCCCGATCACCGGAAAGGCCAGCGCCCCCACGGCAGCACCACTCTGATTCGACAGCCCACTCCCCAACATCAACGCCACCCCGGCCCCCAGCCGCCCAGGCTCGGACGACGCGGGGGAAGCCTGCGCCACGGACGCCGATACGGAGGACGCCCCCGAAGGCGGAGGGGAGGCGCCAGAGGGAGACGGAGAAGGTCGCAGATGGGGATGGGTACGGGAGTGGGAACGGAGGTGGGGATGGGAGTGCGGGTGCCGATCCGGTGCCATGCGCCGAGCGTCCGCCCGAGCCGTCCATACCCAAAATGCATAGGCGATGCCATCTATACGCTGCACTCATGGATGGCCCCGACCGCTCCGCACCCCTCGATGCGCCTCTCAGCCCACCCCTGACCGCAGCCGACGCCGCCCGCACCACCCGGCGCCCGCGCGGCGACACCCCTGCCGAGACGACCCCAGGCCGCAAGGGAGCCACGGGAGCCACCGGAGCCACCCCGGCCGTCACCGCGAGCAACCTGGAGCTACGCCACCTCCGTTGCCTCGTGGCGATCGTCGACACCGGCAGCTTCACGGACGCCGCCATCGAACTCGGCATCTCCCAGGCAGCCGCCTCCCGCACCCTGCTCTCCCTGGAGCAGACCCTCGGCGTCCGCCTCCTGCACCGCACGAGCCGCAACGTCTCCCCGACCACCGCGGGCGTCCAGGTCCTCCCCCGCGCCCGCCACCTGCTGGCCGAGGCCGACAACCTGGTCCACGAGGCCACCACCGGCCACACCCGCCTGCGCATCGGCCACGCCTGGTCCGCGATGGGCGCCCACACCCGCGAGTTCCAACGCCGCTGGCAGGAGCGGTACCCCGACGTCGCCCTCCACCTCATCCGCCACAACAGCCCCACCGGCGGCCTCGCCGAGGGCCTCTGCGACCTCGCCGTGGTCCGTACCGCCATCGACGCGCACCGCTACGCCCACACCGTCGTCGGCCACGAACGCCGCTACGTGGCCCTGGCCTCCGACGACCCCTGGGCACGCCGCCGCTCGATCCCCCTGGACGAGATCCGCCACCGCACCCTCGTCGTCGACCGCCGCACCGGAACGACCACCGCCCGCCTCTGGCCCGACGCCGAACGCCCCGCCCTGGAACACACCCACGACATCGACGACTGGCTCGCCGCCATCGCCACCGGCCGCTACGTCGGCGTCACGCCCCACGCCACCGCCACCCAGTACCGCCGCGACGGCATCACCTACCGCCCCGTCCGTGACGCCGCCCCGGTCCCCGTCCACCTCATCTGGCGCCGCCACGACCCCCACCCCGCCACCCACGCAGCCGCCGCCCTCCTGACCGACCTCTACGCGGGACACCCCTGACCCCGGCTGGACACACTCCACACATCACCAGCCGGAACCGTCGGGCGACGGGGCTCTGAGAAGTGGGCGAGACGTGGCCCAGGCCGGACGGCTGCGCGAGCGACCGCCCGCAAACCCGGGGCGCCCACAGTGACACGCCTGCGCTCGCCGCAGAGCGGACGGCGCCATGCCTACGAACGTGCGATGCGGCTCACGCGCAATGCAGTGAGCCCACGTGCGAGACGTGCAGGACAGCGGCCTGGCCAAGCCTCTGCGGGGGGGGAGGGATTATGGGGCGCGCTCAACGGTACGGCCGCGCTCGGCGCAGGGCGCATGGGGCAGGGCGCAGCGCTTACGAGCGTGTGGATTCGGGCCTACGGCCGAGCAGTACAGCTACCGGCCATCCCAGGCGGGCTCGCGGTAGTGCGGGTGCGCCCGAACGGTCGAGAAGGTGGCCCTGCTCGACCGACTGCACACGGGCACCCAGACCCCAGAATGCGCGACGCGCACAACGGTGCGGCTGCGGACAGCGGACGGGGCAAGGCAAACAGCGAACGCTGCCACGTTGGCGGGTGTGCAATGCGGCCTCGCGGGCCAGCAGTGCGCGCTGTCGGGTCACCCCATGCGGGTTCGCGACCGTCCCCGGGCGCTCCCAGCCATCCGGTACGGACTCGCGCGGGCAACCCTGCGTAACGCTGGGCCTTGGCTTGCCCGCTCCCGGGCGACCCACGCGCACTCCCGGCCATCCGGCACGGTCTCGCGAGCGCCCGAAGCCGCTTGATCCCGCCCCGGGCAAGGTCACCGCTCGCCCTGGACACACCCGCCGCCAGGCCGCGCACGCCGCCCGTCGTCCGGCTCGTGGGGGCGGCCGGCCCACACCGGACCGACCACCCCACAAGCCTCGGCGCCTACTTCTTGCGGCGACGCCCGCCCTTCTGCGCCTTGCGCCGCTCCGCGCGGGTGAGCCCGTCGGAGTTGGCGGTCCGGCCCGTAGCGCCCTCGCTGGCGAAGTCGCCCTCGACGACCCCGCCCTCACCGTCGACGGTGGGCGCGGAGAAGTGGAGCCGGTCGGGACGCTGCGGGGCGTCGAGCCCCTTCGCCCGGATCTCGGGCCTGCCACCGGCCGGAACGGCGTCCCGCTTGGTGAGGTCGGCGCCCTGCTCCGACTCCGCCACCGGAACCTCCTCGACCTGCTGCTCGACCTGGACCTCCAGGTTGAACAGGTAGCCGACCGACTCCTCCTTGATGCCCTCCATCATGGCCGTGAACATGTCGAAGCCCTCACGCTGGTACTCGACCAGCGGGTCCTTCTGCGCCATGGCCCGCAGGCCGATGCCCTCCTGGAGATAGTCCATCTCGTAGAGGTGCTCACGCCACTTGCGGTCCAGCACGGAGAGGACCACGCGACGCTCCAGCTCACGCATGATCTCGGAACCGAGCTGCTCCTCACGCGCCGCGTACTGCGCGTGGATGTCGTCCTTGATGGAGTCCGCGATGAACTCGGCGGTCAGCCCGGCACGGTCGCCGGCCTCGTCCTCCAGCTCCTCGACGGTGACCTTCACCGGGTAGAGCTGCTTGAAGGCGCCCCACAGCCGGTCGAGGTCCCACTCCTCGGCGAAGCCCTCGGCGGTCTCGGCCTGGATGTAGGCGTCGATGGTGTCGTCCATGAAGTGCTGGATCTGCTCCTGGAGGTTCTCGCCCTCCAGGACGCGCCGGCGCTCGCCGTAGATGACCTCACGCTGGCGGTTCAGCACCTCGTCGTACTTCAGGACGTTCTTACGCGTCTCGAAGTTCTGCTGCTCCACCTGGGACTGGGCGGAGGCGATGGCGCGGGTCACCATCTTGTTCTCGATCGGCACGTCGTCCGGGACGTTGGCCATGGCCATGACGCGCTCGACCATGGCGGCCTTGAAGAGGCGCATCAGGTCGTCACCGAGGGAGAGGTAGAACCGGGACTCGCCCGGGTCGCCCTGACGTCCGGAACGACCGCGCAGCTGGTTGTCGATACGGCGCGACTCGTGCCGCTCGGTGCCCAGCACGTAGAGGCCACCGGCATCCTTGACCGCCTCGAACTCGGCCTTCACCGACGCCTCGGCCCGCTCCAGGGCCTCGGGCAGCGCCGCGGCCCACTCCTCGACGTGCTCGACCGGGTCGAGCCCGCGCTGGCGCAGCTCCGCCTCGGCGAGGTCGTCCGGGTTACCGCCGAGCTTGATGTCGGTACCACGGCCGGCCATGTTGGTGGCCACCGTGACCGCGCCCCGCCGGCCCGCCTGGGCGACGATCGACGCCTCACGCTCGTGGTGCTTGGCGTTGAGCACCTCGTGCTGGATGCCGCGCTTGGAGAGCTGCTGCGAGAGGTACTCGGACTTCTCGACCGAGGTGGTGCCGACCAGGATCGGCTGCCCCTTCTCGTGCTTCTCCGCGATGTCGTCCACGACCGCGTCGAACTTGGCGACCTCGGTCCGGTAGATGAGGTCGGACTGGTCCATGCGGACCATCGGCCGGTTGGTCGGGATGGGGACGACGCCCAGCTTGTAGATCTGGTGGAACTCGGCGGCCTCGGTCATGGCCGTACCGGTCATGCCCGAGAGCTTGTCGTAGAGGCGGAAGAAGTTCTGGAGGGTGATCGTGGCGAGCGTCTGGTTCTCGTCCTTGATGTCCACCCCTTCCTTCGCCTCGATCGCCTGGTGCATGCCCTCGTTGTAGCGGCGGCCGGCGAGGATACGGCCGGTGTGCTCGTCGACGATCATGACTTCGCCGTCGATGACGACGTAGTCCTTGTCCTTCTTGAAGAGTTCCTTCGCCTTGATGGCGTTGTTGAGGTAGCCGACGAGCGGGGTGTTGACCGACTCGTAGAGGTTGTCGATGCCGAGCCAGTCCTCGACCTTCGCGACACCCGACTCGTGGATGGCGACGGTGCGCTTCTTCTCGTCGACCTCGTAGTCGCCGGTCTCCTCGATGCCCTTGAGCTGGTTCCCCGCCTCGCCCTTGGTCAGGCGGGTCACGAGCTTCGCGAAGTCCCCGTACCACTTGGTCGCCTGGTCGGCGGGGCCGGAGATGATCAGCGGAGTACGGGCCTCGTCCACGAGGATCGAGTCGACCTCGTCGACGATCGCGAAGTTGTGGCCCCGCTGCACCAGCTCGTCCTTCGACCACGCCATGTTGTCGCGCAGGTAGTCGAAGCCGAACTCGTTGTTGGTGCCGTACGTGATGTCGCATGCGTACTGCTCGCGGCGCTGCGCCGGGGTCATGTTGGCGACGATGCAGCCGACGCTCAGCCCCAGGAACTTGTGGACGCGGCCCATCAACTCGGAGTCGCGCTCGGCGAGGTAGTCGTTCACCGTGATCAGGTGGACGCCTTCGCCGGAGAGCGCGTTGAGGTAGGCCGGCAGCGTACCGACGAGGGTCTTGCCCTCACCGGTCTTCATCTCAGCGACATAACCGAGGTGCAGCGCGGCACCACCCATGAGCTGGACGTCGTAATGACGCTGGCCGAGGACCCGCTTGGCCGCCTCCCGGACGGTCGCGAACGCCTCCGGCAGGAGGTCGTCGAGGCTCTCGCCGTCGGCGTAGCGCTCCTTGTACTCATCGGTGAGGGCGCGCAGCTCGGCGTCGGAGAGGCTGACGAAGTCCTCTTCGATGGAGTTGACCTGGTCCGCGATGCGGTGCAGCTTGCGCAGGATCTTGCCTTCGCCTGCACGCATGAGCTTTGAGAGGACGGACACGGGGGTTGGTCTCCTTGCCGGTCGGGCCTGGCACGGTCGGAATTCTCTTGGGCAACGGCCATCGTATGCGAGGACCCCACCGCGCCGGGAGGTCTGCCATCACGACAACGGACGGGCCACCGCGAACGTGCCGGGGCGGCTCCCGCTCTTCTGGCGCCGGAACGCTCGGCACCTGCACAATCACGCGATGGAGCCGATCACTCTCACGACCGCGCGCCTCACCCTGCGGGCGCTGACCACGGCGGACGTCGACGCCATGTACCGGGCGTGCCAGGACGGCGCGATCCAGCGGTGGACCACCGTCCCGTCCCCGTACCGCCGCGCGGACGCGGAGTATTTCGTGAACAAGGTCTGCCCCGAGGGGTGGCGGCAGGGAACCGAGTTCACCTTCGGCGCCGTGGACCCCGCCGGGAACGGCGCCCTGGTGGCGGCGATCAGCCTGTCGGTACGCGCGACGCGCACCGCGGAGCTCGGCTTCTGGACGGCCGCAGAGTACCGCGGCCGGGGCCTGATGACGGAGGCGGTCGAGGCCGTCACCCGCTGGGGGTTCACCCGGATCCCGCTGGACCGGATCTTCTGGCGGGCCGAAGTGGGCAACGCGGCCTCCCGCGCGACGGCCCTGCGCGCCGGGTTCGTCCCCGAAGGGACCGAACGCGCGGGCATCCTCAACAACGGCGTCCGCCGGGACTGCTGGGTCGCGGCCCTGCTCCCCACCGACGTGGGCCTCCCCTCCACGGACGCCTACGTACCCGCGCGCACACCCGCCGCCCGCCCGACGCCCGCGCCGGGCACCGCGTAGACGCGGGACGGCGTCTCGCACCGCCCACACCACGGTCATCAGGACCACGATCCACCTCACAACCCGCACCCCCCTTCACACGACTCGTCACTCTCTGTAACGACCATGCCCGGCTGCGGGCTCGCCAATCCCCCGAATCAGGATCAATTCACAGTGTCGGTGCCACGTCCTACAGTGCGCTCATGACGAGTCTGCCGAGCGCCGCCGACACCCTGGCCGTCCACCGCCCCGTCGCCAGCCTCTCCGCTGACGAAGCGCGCCGCATCGCGCTGCGCGCGCAGGGCTTCCTGGGTGCGCCGGACCGCCGCGCCGGGGTCCGCGGCGTCCTCCGGGCCACCGGCGCCGTGCAGCTGGACACCATCTCCGTGCTGGCCCGCTCCCACGAGCTGGTGCCCTACGCCCGCCTGGGCGCCGTCGGCCGCCCGGCCGTGGAAGCCGCCTACTGGAGCTCCGACGCGGACGGCTCGCCGCACGCCTTCGAGTACTGGTCGCACGCGGCCTGCATCCTGCCCGTCGAGGAGTGGCCCCACTTCGCCTTCCGCCGCCGCGCCTACCGCGACCGCCCGCACTGGCACCACGACCTGCCGCAGGCCGCCTACGACAAGGTGATCGCCCAGCTGACGGCAGAAGGCCCGCTCACCGCGTCCGAGCTGGGCGGCGCCAAGAACGGCGGCGAGTGGTGGGACTGGTCGGAGACGAAGATCGCCGTCGAGCGGGCGCTCATGTACGGCGAGGTCGTGTGCACCAGCCGACGCGGCTGGAAGCGCGTCTACGACCTCGCCGAGCGCGCCATCCCGGCACCTCTCCTCCACGACGCCCTGGACGACCAGGCGTGCCTGCGCGAACTGGTCGGCCAGGCGGGCCGGGCGCTGGGCGTCGGCACCCGCTCCGACCTCGCCGACTACCATCGGATCAAGGGCGAGAACTTCGACTCGGTGATCACCGACACCGGCCTGGTCCCGGTCGAGGTCGAGGGGTGGGCCAAGCCCGCCTGGGCCGACCCGGAGGCCCTGAGCACACCTCCACGCGGCCGGCACCGGACCACGCTGCTCTCCCCGTTCGACTCACTGATCTGGGAACGCGCCCGCACGGAGCGGATCTTCCGCTTCACGCACCGGCTGGAGGCGTACACCCCGAAGGCCAAGCGGCTGTACGGCTACTTCGCGATGCCCGTCCTCGCGGGGGGCAAACTGGTGGGCCGCGTGGACCCCGCGCGTTCCGGCGACACCCTGGTGGCCCGGCACGTCGCCCTCGGCGGCGACCTGCCGGGAAGCCCCGGCCCCGCCCAGTCCGTCGCGGCCACGGCGGCGGCCCTCGCCGAGGCGGCACGCTGGGTGGGCTGCACCGAGGTGCGGGTGGAACACATGACGCAGCCGGAGCTGCGCCCCGCGCTCACCGCCGAACTGGCAGCCGCGCTGAACTGAGCGTGACGCGCGGGCGGCGGCGCCGGAGCCTGGGGCGCCGGCGACCCCGCGGGCTCAGCGGATCTCCAGGATCTTCTCCCGCATCGCGTAGACCACAGCCTCCATGCGCGAGTGGAGCTGGAGTTTCTCCAGGATGTTGCGGACGTGGTTCTTCACCGTGTTCTCGCTGATGAACAATTCCTTCGCGATATCGCGATTGTTCATCCCGGTGGCGACGAGCTTCAGCACCTCCAGTTCGCGATCGGTGAGCCGGGGAGCGGGAACGAGGCGGCGCTCGTCCGTCCGCTGGATCATCGATTTGAACTCGGTGAGCAGTTTCGAGGCCATGGACGGGCTGATCTGCGACTGCCCGTCCGCGACCGCCCGAATCGCCGTCGCCACTTCGTCGGTGGAGATCTCCTTCAGCAGATAGCCCGTGGCGCCGGCCTTGATGGCCTCGTAGAGATCGGCCTCTTCGTCGCTGATGGTGAGCATGATGATTTTGGCACTGGGTGCCACTTCTTTGATCGCCGTGCACGCTTCGATTCCGCCGCGCTTCGGCATCCGCACGTCCATCAACACGATGTCGGGCAGGAGGTCGGCGGCCTTCTCCACCGCCTCGGCGCCGTCACCGGCCTCACCGATGACCTCGATGTCCTCTTCCGCCTCGAGCACGATCTCCAGCCCGCGACGGAACAGGGCGTGATCGTCCACGACAAGTACCCGGATCGGCTCGACCGGATCTTCCTCGAACTCTTCCTCCAGGTCGGGGCCGCGCGAGGCGAACCCCGGCAGCCCGCTGACCACGCCTCGCCCCGCACCTGTCCCGGAGCCCGTAGCGGGCCCGCCATTGTGCAACGGTCCGAAAGTCTCCGGCATCGTTCCTCCCCCTGAAGGCCGTGGCCCGTCTCACCGTGCCTCCCCAACCTGGGGCGGCCGTACGCCGGTTGACCGGCTCGGTCATAATTTCATGCCACGGGGGCGGCGCGCGGCAGAGCCACGGAGACAGGGGCGCCCCCGGGGGGCGCACCAACGCTCCCGGGGGCACTCGCGCGGACCTGTCGCGACGGCTCAGCCGCCCAGTGCGCCTCCGGCGCCGCCGACGGGCGCCTCGGCCACCATCGGGTCGGTCCGGAGATGGATCACGCCGTAGTCGTACGCGTGACGCCGGTAGACCACCGCGGGCTCCTTGGTCTCCGAGTCGACGAACAGATAGAAGTCGTGTCCGACCAGCTCCATCTCGTAGAGCGCCTGGTCGAGCGACATGGGAGCAGCCGCGTGGGTCTTCTCGCGGACGATCAGCGGCCCTTCGCCCTGAACCTCCAGTGAACCCATCCGAGTGGTCTTGACGGCCTCTTCGTCCTGCTCCGTGATGAGGGTGCCGTCGCTGGCGAGCCGGGCCGCGTCCGGAATGTGGTCCACCACCTCGGCCGCGGAGATGCGCCCCGCGCCCCGGCGGGAGTAGCGCTTGTCGTGCTCCTTGCGCATCCGCGCGTCGAGCTTGGCCGTGGCCAGGTCGAGGGCCGCGTAGGGGTCGGCCGCCGACGCCTCGGCCCGGATCACGGGTCCACGGGAGCGGACCGTGATCTCGACCCGGTCCTTCCGCTCGGCCTGCCTCGGGTTCGGTTCCTTGGACACCTCGACGTCCAGGCTGATCACCTTGCCGTCGAGCTTCTGGAGCTTCTCCAGCTTCAACTTGTCGGCCACGTGCTTGCGGAACCGCTCGGGCACCTCGGTCTTGCGTCCCTTGACGACGATGTCCACGCAGAACTCCGTTCCCGGATCGCTCCGCTTCAGCGGCGGAGCATCTTCCTTTTGCACCGGCTCCGGATCATTCCGGAGCCTCGGACTCGGTGACTTCCACCTCCTCCTCCCCGCGGGACCGGGCTCTCACTTCACCGATACGAGTGAACGATCACGTCACCGCACCGGCAATTCGGTTATCGGGGGGAATGCTGTCGAGCCATTCCTCCCCACCGAACATATCCCGCTCGGAGGGATGCCGTCACCCTCTACTCCCGCGTACCTCCATTCAGGTGAATCAACCCCCTCACCAGCTGCAACGACGGAAGCTCCTCGTCAGTTCCGGTTTATTTCGAAGGACGACGGTGAAGAGGCGATGACCGCCGCACGCGGAAGCCATGCCCCACGACTTCCCCGGAAGTCCGCCGGGTACCCGTCCGATCGGCCCTCCATGAGTCCCGGGCCACAGTTCCGATTGTCCTCCTCCCGGCTCTTGCGCACCGCCCGAGCGGCCTCGGCCAGCGTCGCGCCGGTCGTCATCAGGTCGTCGACCAGGACCACGTGGCCCCGCGCCAGCACGGCGCCACCGCCCGGGACCACCCTCAGAGCTCCGGCGACATTGGCCGCGCGGCCCTCCGCGTCCAGTCCGCTCTGGTCCCACACCCGCCGCCGCTGCCCGAGAAGAGGCGCGGCTCGCGCCGGCACTCCCGCCCGGCGCAACTCCGCCGCCGCGTACGAGGCCATCCGGCGCACCGGGTCGTGACCGCGTGACCGCACGGCCCGCGGCGCCGAGGGAACCGGCACAAGCAGGACGCACTCCGCCCGCGGCAGGTGCCGACAGGCCGGGCTCGCGTGCACGACCGAGGCCAGTACGGCGCCCAGCACACGCGCCAGCCAGAGCGCCCCACGCTCCTTGTGCTCCAGCAGCAGGGCACGAGCCGCCCCCTGGTACGGAACGGCGGCCCGCACGGCCGGAAGCCCGGCGGGGGCCGGGTGCGGCCGTACCGGACGCGCCACTCCGCCGCCGAGCTCCGCCAGGCACCGTCGGCAGAGCCGCGTCCCGTACTCCCCGCACCCGGCGCAGTCGAGCGGCAACATCAGGTCGCTGAACGCCTGCCACCACCATGTGTCCATGGCGTGCACACTGCCGCCGGAGCGCCTGGCGGGCCGGAGCCTGGGGACAACCGGCCGCTTGTGGACAACTCCGTCACCGCATCAGGTGAAACCGCCCCGAGGGCGACTTTCCGGGCATCGATCGGGAGGTGTGCGGGGATGCAGCCCACATGACGCATTCCGAACACACGCTCGGTCGCCACCGAGTCGACAGCTCTCCGAACAGCTCGGTCTCAGCCGGGGTAGACCGGGGCCGCGCCCTCCTTGACCACCGTCTGCCAGTTCCCGCCCGGAGGAAGCCGCACGATCCCGTCGTCCGAGCGCGCGACCAGCGGCAGCCGGTCGTCCTCGGAGGCGGTGATCTCCTTGACGCCGGTGAGCGCGGGCAGCGAGCCCCCGGACGGCGTGGACCCGTCACTCTGCACGTACCGCAGCTGCTGGACACCGCCGGACTCCCGCCCGACGACGACCAGGCGGCTGCCGCCGGCCCAGGACATGGCGGTGATCTCCTCCATGTGCGGTGCGGCCGTACGCAGCTCGGTCACCGCCACCTGCGAGGAGTCGCCGTCCGTCTGGCGTTCCACCCTGCCGATCCGGAGCGACGTCCGGTCGTCCTCGGCGACGATCAGGGCGACGCGGACGCCGTCGGCGGAGATACGGACGGCACGGACGGTGCCTTCCCCGAGCCCTGCCACCTTGACCTCCTGCGCCTCCTCCGCGCCCTGCTCGAGCCGCAGCAGACGGGAGCGCGCACCGTCGCGGTCCGCTATCCACAGATCCCCTCTGCCGTCCCAGCTGGGGGCGGAGAGGCGCTCCTCCTCGGACTTGGCCCGGCTGCGCACCTCGGTCTTCTTCAGCCCGTCCCCCGACGTGAGCGAGCCGACGAAGAGGGACCGCCCGTCGAGCGAGACCCCGGCGGCCCGCTCCTCGTCCCGCGAGACCGCGGCCGACCTCAGGCCCTGCTCGCCGACGCCGAAGTCACCGGGCACCGGTTCCGCGCTCGACCCGCTCTCCCCGTCGGCGCCCCCGGTCATCCGCACCAGCCGGTGACCGTCGTCCACGAAGTACTGGTAGTCGGGGTGGCCGGCCGTGACGGCGGGCACCACGCTGTCCGCCCGGTTCTCGTCCAGGACGCAGAGCTGGGAACCGTTCGACCGCAGCAGCTCCACCTCGTCCACACCGGACGAGGTCAGGTCACGCAGGGTGAACAGCAGCTGGGTCGCCATCCGCACGCACTGCGCCTGGCCGACCCGGTCGGCCTGCTTGTTGAGCGGCACCTTCAGCCGGCTCTGGTCGTCCGGGACCAGCGCCTTGGTGGGCGACTTCAGCCGCGTGCCGTCCGGGAAGACCGAGTCCACGACCGGGGCGATCCAGTCGCTCGGCCCGGAGAGCACCGAGCGCACGGCCTCCGTGACGGGGTCTATGCGCTGGCGGACGTAGACCGGGTCGGCGACGAGGCCGACGGGCCTGCCGGGCTGCTGCGACGCCTCGGTCGCCCAGTAGTACTTGTTGACCGGGCGGTAGATCCGCAGGAAGTCCGACTCCCCGAGAACGACGCCGGTGGGGGGCGCGTCGATACGCCACTGCATCCTGTCCGGCCCCTTCACCTCCACGAGGTGGATGGGCTCGCTGTACGCGCCCTCGGACGGCTGGTAGGCCCGCTGCTGGTCCACCCTGGCGACCATCCGGCCGGTCAGCGTGTACTGGAACCCGCCGTCGCGGCCGGACCGGGCGCGTTCCGCTCCCCGGTTGGGCCCGTCGCGCAGGACCGTGGTGCTGCGCTCCGGCTCCCAGTTGTCCGCCGCTTCCTCGGTCAGGTACTCCCTGGCTATCGAGAACTCAGGGTCATCGCTGGTCAGAGCCTCGAGGAAGCCGTCGAGTATCTCCTCGGGCCGGGCTCCGTCCCGCGGCGGGACCCCGAAGACGCGGACCTGCGCGTCGGTCCGCTGGGTGGCGTCGACAGCGGTCACATCACCGCTGTCGGGCATGGAGGCACACCCGGCGAGCACGGCGGCGGCCGCCGCCGTGGCGCAGACCGACGTGCCGGAACGCCAGGGTCCCCTCCCGTCGGCACCCTGGTGTCCCGCCTGGGACCGCCGCACGCCGCTCCGACGACCGCTGTCACTCCCCACGGAGGCCCCCCTCGCCCTCACGCCCCGCCCGCGCGGTGCCTTCTGTTCGCTCATCCGCGCGCCCGCCCGGGGCAGCCCCCGAGGCGACCGGCGCCGTCCCGTCCACCACGTGCTCCCTGGAGCCCTCCGCAGAGCCGGACCGGGCCACCACCCGGGAGCCACTGCCCGGGAGCGCCGTCGGATCGACCACGGGCCGCGGCGCCGCCCTCGAGGGCAGACGGCACCGGTCGGCCCCTTCCTCCGAGCCGGCGGCCCGACCGGCGGCCGAGAGCCGCGCCAGGCCGACGCCCGGCGCGTGCAGCACGGTGGTCGCCACATCGGTACGCGGCGCGGGTGCCACGGGGCGCACAGGCTTCTGCTCGACCTCCTGGGCGCCCTGGTTCCGCCGGGAGTCGGCGGGTTCCAGGGGGATCGGCGATCCACGCAGCGGCTCGTCGGCGGTACGCGGCACCGTCAGCCGGAACTGCGAGCCCCCGCCCGGCTCGCCCCACGCCTGGAGCCAGCCGCCGTGCAGCCGCGCGTCCTCCAGGGCGATCGAGAGCCCGAGCCCGGTCCCGCCCGTCGTCCTGGCCCGCGCGGGGTCGGCCCGCCAGAAGCGGCTGAACACCCTGGTCGCCTCCCCCGGCTTCAGCCCCACGCCGTAGTCACGGACCGCGACGGCCACGGCTCCGCCGGCCGAGGCCAGCCGTACGACGACGTCCCGGCCCTCACCGTGCTCCACCGCGTTCACCACGAGGTTCCTCAGCACGCGCTCCACGCGCCGGGGGTCCACCTCCGCGACGACGGGCTGCTCGTCACCGAGAATCCGGATCCGGGTGCCCTTGCGCTCGGCGAGCAGCTCCGCGCCACCGACGACGCGGCGGACCACGTCGCGCAGGTCGGTGGGCTCGGCCTCCAGGGCCGCCGCACCGGCGTCGAAACGGCTGATCTCCAGGAGGTCGGCGAGGAGCGATTCGAACCGGTCGAGCTGGTCGGCGAGGAGTTCGGCGGAGCGGGCGGTGACGGGGTCGAAGTCCTCGCGCGCCTCGTGGATGACGTCCGCCGCCATCCGCACCGTCGTCAACGGCGTCCGCAGTTCGTGGGAGACGTCCGAGACGAAGCGGCGCTGCATCCGGGACAGGTCCTCGAGCTGCTGGATCTTGAGCTGGAGGTTCTGCGCCATCTTGTTGAACGCCTCGCCGAGGCGGGCGATGTCGTCCTCACCGGTGACCTTCATCCGCTCCTGGAGACGCCCGGCCGACAGCCGCTCGGCGATCCCCGCCGCCATCCGGACCGGCGTCACGACCTGCCGGACCACCACCCAGGCGATGGCCCCGAGCAGCACCACGACGAACAGGCCGGCGGTGGCCAGCGTGGTCTTGATCAGGGTGAGGGACTTCTCCTCCTGCGTCAGCGGGAAGAGGTAGTAGAGCTGGTAGGCGTCGCCGTTGGGGTCGTTCAGGCGCTTGCCGATGACCAGGCCGGGCTGGGAAGCCTGGCTGGCGTAGGTGATCCGGGTGTAGCTCTGGTACAGGCCGCCGGGCGATCCCGCGGTCTCGTCCACGGCCCGCCGCAGGTCGACCGGCACGCTCTGCACGGGCACCACACCACCGGAGGCGCGCGGCCCCCGGATGCTCCCCGTGTCGTCGAGCGCGTCGGCGCTGAGCGCGACCACGTCGAACGCCGACTGGCCACCGCTGGACAACTGCTCGACCAGGTCGGACATCCAGACCGTGGCGTTCTGGGTACGTCCGTCGGCCACGCCCCCGTCCTGGGCGGAGCGGGCACTGGCCGTGTCCGCCTTGTCCTGCGCGACCTGGAAGCCGCCGCGGGCCTGGCTCTGCGCGGCCCGCTGCTTGGCGTCGAGCAGGCCGTTGCGCACCTGCCCGATGACGACGAAGCCGAGCAGCAGCACGACGCCGAGCGACATCAGCAGGGTCGTCACGACGACCTTCAGCTGGATGCTGCGACGCCACAGGCGCACCGCCGGGAGCAGCGGGCGCCGCACCCAGCGGGCGAAGAGGCGCAGGAAGGGGCTGCTGGGAACCCCTCCCTGGAGAACCCGCCGACTCTCCCTGAGCCAGCCGAGGCCCGGGCCCCTGTCCGTCCGTCCGACAGGCCGCCCGGCGCCGTTGCCCTGTTCCTGCGACGGCGGGGCGGCACTGTCCCTGCTCATCTCAGCTCGGTCCGGCCTTGTAGCCGACCCCGCGCACGGTCACCACGATCTCGGGGCGCTCCGGGTCACGCTCGACCTTGGAACGCAACCGCTGAACGTGCACGTTGACCAGCCGGGTGTCGGCGGCGTGCCGGTACCCCCACACCTGCTCCAGGAGGACCTCCCGGGTGAAGACCTGCCACGGCTTACGGGCCAGCGCCACCAGCAGGTCGAACTCGAGCGGCGTCAGCGCGATGGACTGGCCGTCCCGCTTCACCGAGTGCCCGGCGACGTCGATGACGAGGTCACCGATGGTGAGCTGCTCCGGAGCCGGCTCCTCCGACCTGCGCAGGCGCGCCCGGATACGGGCGACCAGCTCCTTGGGCTTGAACGGCTTCACGATGTAGTCGTCGGCGCCGGACTCCAGTCCGACCACCACGTCCACCGTGTCGCTCTTGGCTGTGAGCATGACGATCGGCACACCGGACTCCGCCCTGATCAGGCGGCACACTTCGATTCCGTCGCGGCCAGGCAGCATCTGGTCGAGAAGCACCAGGTCCGGCTTGGTCTCACGGAAGGCAGCGAGAGCCTTGTCGCCGTCAGCGACGAACGAGGGTTCGAAGCCTTCACCGCGCAGCACAATCCCGAGCATTTCCGCCAATGCGGTGTCGTCGTCGACGACGAGAACGCGTCCCTTCATTACGACATCATCCCATTAGCTCATCGATACCTGGCGTGACCTGGCGCACAGCTGCTCCAACGCCCCTTCGGTCACGGGCGAGACCACGCCCCATTCGGTCACCACGGCGGTCACCAGTTCCGGAGGCGTCACATCGAACGCCGGGTTGTACGCCTGCGTCCCCAGGGGAGCGATCGGCACACCGCCGCCCGCTTCCCCGCCGACGCCACGCCCCGACGGCGAGATCGCCTCCGTCACCTCGTGACCGCTCCGCTGCTCGACCTCGATGGCCGCCCCGTCCGGGGTGTCCATGTCGATCGTCGTCACCGGCGCGACCACGATGAACGGCACGTGGTGGTAGCGCGCCAGCACGGCGAGCGGATAGCTCCCCACCTTATTCGCCACCGAACCGTCCGCCGCTATCCGATCGGCACCGATCAGCACGGCATCCACCTCCCCCGCCGCGAAGAGCGAGCCCGCGGCGCTGTCGGTGAGCAGGGTGTACGGCATTCCGTGCCGTGCGGCCTCGTAGGCGGTGAGCCGCGCGCCCTGCAGCAGCGGCCGCGTCTCGTCGACCCACAGGCGGCGGAGCTTCCCCTCCCGGTGCGCGGCCAGGGCCACCGCGAACGCGGTCCCCTCGCCCCCGGAGACCAGGGCCCCGGTGTTGCAGTGGGTGAGCAGGCGGTGCTGCCCGCCGGGAACCAGCTCGTCGAGGAGCGCCAGCCCTTCCCGGGCCATGCGCCGGCTGCCCTCGGCGTCCTCCCGGTGCAGGGCCTGGGCGGCGGCGAGGGCGGCGGCAGCGGCCGCCCGCTCGTTCCCGCCCGCGGCGGCCGCCGCCGCGTGGGCCTCCTGGGCTCTTCGGACTCCGCGTGCGAGGTTGACCGCGGTGGGCCGCGCCGCGGCCAGCATCCGCGCCGCGTCGGCGACGTCGAAGCCGCGGGCGGCAGCGAGCGCGACCCCGTAGGCGCCCGCGATGCCCAGGAGCGGTGCGCCCCGGACCGCCAGTGTCCGGATCGCATCGACCAGGGCGGGAGCGTCGGTGCAGGCCAGCTCGCTCTCCTCGCCGGGCAACCGTGTCTGGTCGAGCAGCACCAGCACGGGCCCCTCAGGCGGCTCCTCCCATCGGAGGGCGGGAATCGAGTCCGGTATGTCCGCGGAACCTCGTGTGCACTGATCAGCCATCCGTTCAGTCTGCCCTGTGGACACCCGACAAAAGAAGGCGTGGACCGCGATGGGGGCCGGTCAGTACCGGACGCGCCCGTGGGACCATGGCTGACAACCGGCCGCCGCGACCGCGCGGGCACCGTGAAGGAGCGACGATGAACGACACTCCGGGCTGGGCAGCGCCCGGACCTGGCCCCTCGGACGACCGTGACCGCGACCACGAGGGCGCGACGCCGGAGGGAGCGGAGGGCACCGGCCCCGGCGCCTCTCCGTCGAAGTGGTCCAAGGAGCAGCCGCCTCCGGGCCAGTGGTCGGCCCCCGGGACGACAGGCTCCGGCGCCGGTGACAGCGGGGGCGGGCGCCGCACCCGTGCGGAGAGCGGTGACCGGACGCCCCCGTCCGGCGGTGGCTGGGGCGGTGGCGGCTGGACCCAGCCTCCCGCCGCGGCCAAGCCCGGGGTGATCCCGCTGCGCCCGCTCGGGGTGGGCGAGATCCTCGACGGTGCCGTCGCCACGCTCCGTACGCACTGGCGCACCGTGCTCGGCATATCGCTGATGATCGCGGTGGCGACGCAGGTGGTGCTGATCCTGTTGCAGCGCTTCGTGCTGCGCGATTCCGTCGACGTCGCGGCGCTCGAGGACCCCTCGGCGACGACCGACGAACTCCTCTCCGCCATGCGCGGCGCGCTGCTGGACTCGGGCCTCGTGCTGCTCGTCTCGCTGCTCGGCACCATCGTGGCGACCGCTCTGCTGACCATGGTGACGAGCAGGGCCGTGCTCGGGAAGCCGGTGTCGCTCTCCGACGCCTGGCGCGATGCCCGTCCGCAGTTGGCCCGGCTCGCCGGCCTGACACTGCTGCTGCCCCTGATCGCCATCGGCGTCGTGACCGTCGCGATGGTGCCCGGTGTACTCCTCGGTATGGTTTCCGGTTCGGAGGGCGCGGCCGCGCTGCTGGCCCTCGGAGCGCTCGGGGGAGCCGGCGTGGCCGTCTGGCTCACGATCCGCTTCTCCCTCTCCTCGGCCGCGCTGATGCTGGAGAAGCAGGGCGTCGTCAAGGCCATGCGCCGGTCGGCGAAGCTGGTCCGGGGCTCGTGGTGGCGCGTCTTCGGCATCCAGTTGCTGGCGCAGCTCCTCGTGATGATCGTGTCGTCGGTCATCCTCCTGCCCTTCTCCCGGGTGGCCGCCGTCATCACCGGTGAGAGCGGAGCGAGCGCCCTCGACGAGATGGTCGTCACCAACTTCGGCTGGACGTACCTGATCATCACCGGCGTCGGCTCGGTGATCGGCGCCATGCTGACGCTGCCGATCGTGGCGGGCGTGACCGTGCTGCTCTACATCGACCAGCGCATCCGCCGCGAGGCCCTCGACGTCGAACTGACGAGGGCCGCCGCCACGCAGAGCCAGGAGAGCCCGCCGCCGTCCGCCTCCGGGAGCTGATGCGGTGACCTGGCGGGGGGATGTCTGGGCGGTCCCGGCCGCCGCCGCGCACGGTGAGGGCGGGCCGCCAGCGTCCTGGGACCGCGACCCGGCCCGGGAAGCAGCCCGCCGGGAACTCTCCGATCCCCGGTACCACGAACACGACCCGAACCTGCTCCAGAGAGCCTGGACCACCTTCTGGGACTGGGTCCAAAACCTCTTCGACGCCGCCGCCGGTGCCACACCCGGCGGCGGCATCGGCGTGACCGTGATCGTCCTCGCCCTGATCGCGCTGGCCGTCGCCTTTCGCCTGCGCCTGGGCCGTACCGCCCGCGCCTCCACCCCGTCCGCCGCAGTCTTCGACGCCCACCCGCGCACCGCCGCCGAACACCGCGCCCAGGCCGAGGCGTACGCCCTGGACCACGACTGGAACGGCGCGGTGCAGGAGACGATGCGTGCCCTGGTCCGCTCCCTGGAGGAGCGCGGCCTCCTCAGCCCGCATCCCGGGCGCACCGCCGACGAGGCCGCCGCAGCGGCAGCCCTCGTCCTGCCCGGCCACAGCGACGCCCTGCGCGACGCCGCGCGGGCCTTCGACGAGACCACGTACGGCGGCCGCACCGCCGACCACACGACGTACCGCCGCCTCACCGCTCTGGACGCAGCCCTCCGCCGCGCGAAACCGGCCGACACCGCACGGACCCCGGCAGGGCGCCCATGACCAGCCCCGCCCCGGTCTCGTCTCGCCTTTCCCCGCTGTGGGTGCGCTCTCGCGGCGTCCTGCTCGCCGTGCTGCTCATCGTGGTGGCCGGGATCACCCTGGCCGCTCTCCAACAGGGCGACGAGAGCGGCGAACTGGACCCCTCCTCCTACGATCCGCGGGGCAGCCGGGCTCTGGCCGCCCTCCTCGCTCACGACGGCATCCGGGTACAGCCGGTCGACTCCCTCACCGCTCTCCGCGAGCGGGCAGGCCCGGACACCACCCTGCTGGTCACCGTCCCCGACCGGCTCACCGGCGAGCAGCAGTCGGCCCTGCGCTCCACCGCGGCCGAGGCGGACGCCCGCCTCGTGCTCGTGGCCCCAGGATCGTCCTCCCTCACCGGACTCGCGCCGGGCACCGAGGCAAGGCCCCCGGCCGAGCGGTCGGCCATCGCCCCGGCCTGCGCGTTCCCGGCCGCACAGCGCGCGGGCACCGCCGACGTCGGAGGTCTGCGCTACTCCACCGACGCGTCCGGGGCCGAACGCTGCTACCCCTCCGACGGCCTGCCCTCCTTGCTCCGCCTCCCCGGCCGGGCGCCCGCCACGGAAGGCACCTCGGGAGTGCCCGAGACGGTCCTCCTCGGCTCCTCGGACATCCTGCACAACGACCGGCTCGACGAACACGGCAACGCCTCCCTCGCGCTCCAACTCCTCGGCTCCCGCCGGCACCTGCTCTGGTACCTCCCCTCCTCGCCCGACGCATCCGCCGCGCCGGAGGAACCCCGCGGCTTCCTCGAACTGGTCCCCGACGGCTGGCGCTGGGCCACCCTGCAACTCTGTTTCGCCGCGGTCCTGGCGGCGATCTGGCGCGGCCGCCGCCTGGGCCCCGTCGTCAGCGAGGACCTGCCCGTCGTCGTACGGGCCTCGGAGACGACAGAGGGCCGGGCTCGCCTGTACCACCGGGCGGACGCCCGCGACCAGGCGGCCGCCCTGCTGCGCGGAGCCTCCCGCGCCCGCCTCGCCGAACTCACCGGCGTAGCGGCAGCGGACGCCGACGCCCCCGAAGTGCTCCTGCCGGCCCTCACCGCCCTCCTGAAGGGCCGAACCCCCGGCCAGGACCCTGCTTCTCTCCTCTTCGGCCCGGCCCCGACCGACGATGCCGGTCTGGTCCGGCTCGCCGACCAACTCGACGCCCTCGAAAGAGAGGTACGCACGTCATGAGCGCACCGACGCCCGACGCAGACGGGGCCGCGGAGGCCCGCGCCGCTCTCGAAGCGGTACGCGCCGAGATCGGGAAGGCCGTGGTCGGCCAGGACCCGGTCGTCACCGGGCTGGTCATCGCTCTTCTCTGCCGCGGTCACGTCCTGCTGGAGGGCGCCCCCGGTGTCGCCAAGACCCTGCTGGTGCGCGCCTTGGCGGCGGCGGTCGAACTGGAGACGAAACGCGTCCAGTTCACGCCGGACCTGATGCCCAGCGACGTCACCGGTTCCCTCGTCTTCGACGCCCGCACGTCGGAGTTCTCCTTCCAGCCCGGCCCGGTCTTCACCAACCTCCTGCTCGCCGACGAGATCAACCGCACGCCTCCGAAGACGCAGGCATCCCTGCTGGAGGCCATGGAGGAAAGACAGGTGACTGTCGACGGAACCGCCCGCCACCTCCCCGAACCGTTCCTGGTCGCCGCCACGCAGAACCCGGTGGAGTACGAGGGCACGTACCCCCTGCCCGAAGCCCAGCTGGACCGGTTCCTTCTGAAGCTGAACGTCTCGCTCCCGCCGAGGGACGATGAGATCGCCCTGCTCTCACGTCATGCGCGGGGATTCGACCCACGTGATCTGTCCGCCGCCGGTCTGCACCCGGTCGCCGGCCCCGCCCAGCTCGACGCTGCCCGCTCAGCAGTCGCCGGCACTTCTGTCTCCCCCGAGATCGCCGCGTACATCGTCGACGTCTGCCGGGCCACCCGCGACTCCCCGTCGCTCTCCCTCGGCGCCTCACCTCGCGGCGCCACCGCTCTTCTCTCCACCGCACGCGCCTGGGCCTGGCTGACCGGCCGTGACTACGTCATCCCTGACGACGTGAAGGCTCTCGCCCTTCCCACCCTGCGACACCGTGTCCAACTCCGCCCGGAGGCCGAGATGGAAGGCGTCACCCCCGACGCGGTCCTCACTTCTCTCCTCGCCCGCGTCCCCGTCCCTCGGTGAAGGCGACGGACCATGGCACTCACCGGACGCACCGCACTCCTAGCTGCTCTCGGCTCCCTCCCCGTCGCTTTGCTCGAACCCAGCTGGCTGGGGGTTGCCGCCGTCAACTCCCCCCTCGCTGTCGCAATGATGTGCGACTACGCCCTTGCCGCGCCAGTACGAAAGCTCCGTTTCACCCGATCTGGTGACACACACATTCGACAGGGCGAGATGGCGGAGACCAGCCTCCAGCTCACCAACACCTCGTCACGGCCCCTGCGGGCACTGCTCCGCGACGCCTGGCCGCCCAGCAACGCCGTGCCGGGGGCCACCGACGCCGCCCGGCACCGAGTCGACGTGCCCGCCGGCGGAACCCGCGAGCTCCATACCCAACTCCGCCCCACGCGCAGGGGCGAAGCCGTCGCACACAGCGTCACCGTCCGCTCGTACGGACCGCTGGGGCTCGTCTCCCGCCAGGCGACGCACCGCGTTCCTGGCAGCCTCCGCGTCCTGCCACCGTTCCACAGCCGCCGCCTGCTCGCTGCGAAGACAGCCCGCCTGCGCGAGCTGGACGGGCGGACCAGCGCGCTCGGCAGGGGCGAGGGCACCGAGTTCGACAGTCTGCGCAGGTACGTTCCGGGTGACGACACCCGGTCCATCGACTGGCGCGCGACCGCCCGACGTTCCGAAGTCGCCGTGCGTACCTGGCGCCCCGAACGCGACCGCCGCGTGCTGATCGTGCTCGACACCGGCCGCACGTCGGCGGGACGCGTGGGAAACGCGCCACGACTGGACGCAGCCATGGACGCCGCCCTGCTCCTCGCCGCCCTGGCTTCTCGCGCGGGCGACCGCGTCGACCTCCTGGCCTTCGACCGCGAACTCCGCGCACAGGTGAGAGGGAAGGCCGCACCCCAGCTCCTGCCGGCCCTGGTGGACGGCCTGGCCTCCCTGGAACCGCAACTGGTCGAGACCGACACCCGGGGCCTGGCAGCCGAGATCCTGCGGAACACTCCCCGCAAGGCCCTGGTGGTACTGCTCACCACGCTCGACGCCACCCCCGTCGAGGAAGGGCTTCTGCCCGTCCTCGGCCGCGTCCTCGACCGCCACACGCTCCTTGTAGCCTCCGTCGCCGACCCGAGGCTTGCGGAGATGGCGGCGGCCCGAGGCACGGTAGAGAAGGTCTACCAGGCAGCTGCCGCGCATAAGGCACAGGCCGAACGCGACCGCACGGCAGGCCTGCTCCGCCGACGCGGTGTCACGGTGGTCGACGCACCACCTGCCGATCTGGCTTCCGCACTCGCCGACGCCTACCTGTCGGCCAAGGCCGCAGGAAAGCTCTAACCCTCAGCCGACAACAGAAAAGCCCCTGAACGCAGAAATGCCTCGGGCCCCGGAAACCTGTTTACACAAGGTTTCCAGGGCCCGAGGCCAAAGAAAGTTCGGCGGCGTCCTACTCTCCCACAG
>NZ_JOII01000051.1 GCF_000719955.1 Streptomyces albidoflavus | reverse complement strand
ACGGCATACGAGATCCTCTCTGGTCTCGTGGGCTCGGAGATGTGTATAAGAGACAGCACCGGGACCGCCCTGCACACCCATCGCGTGCGGGGCGCAAGAATGGGGGGATGACCGACAGTCCTGCCACCGCAGCGCGCCCCTCCCCGCTCGCCGATCCGCACCTCGTCTTCGACGACGCGGCCGGGCGGCGCGACATCGTGATCCTCGGCTCCACCGGTTCCATCGGTACGCAGGCGATCGACCTGGTGCTCCGTCACCCGGAGCGCTTCCGCGTGACCGCGCTCTCCGCGGCGGGCGGCCGGGTGGACCTGCTCGCCGACCAGGCGTACCAGCTGCGGCCCGCCGCGGTGGCTGTGGCCCGTGAGGAGGCGGCCCCGCTACTGCGCGAGGCGCTGCGCGCCCGGTACGGCGCGTCGGAGCCGCTGCCCGAGATCCTCGCGGGCCCCGACGCGGCCACTCAGCTGGCCCAGTCGCCCTGCCACACCGTGCTCAACGGCATCACGGGCTCCATCGGCCTCGCCCCGACGCTCGCCGCGCTGGAGGCGGGCCGCACTCTCGCCCTCGCCAACAAGGAGTCGCTGATCGTCGGCGGGCCCCTGGTGAAGGCGGTGGCCAAGCCGGGCCAGATCATCCCCGTCGACTCGGAGCACGCCGCGCTCTTCCAGGCGCTTGCCGCGGGCATCCGCGCGGATGTGCGCCGCCTCGTCGTCACCGCCTCGGGCGGCCCCTTCCGCGGCCGTACCCGCGCAGAGCTGGAGCGGGTCACCCGTGAGGACGCCCTGGCGCACCCGACCTGGGCGATGGGCCCGGTCATCTCGGTCAACTCCGCGACCCTCGTCAACAAGGGCCTGGAGGTCATCGAGGCCCACCTGCTGTACGACATCCCGTTCGAGCAGATCGAGGTCGTCGTCCACCCGCAGTCGTACGTTCACTCGATGGTGGAGTTCAGCGACGGGTCGACGCTCGCCCAGGCCACGCCGCCCGACATGCGGGGGCCGATCGCCATCGGTCTCGGGTGGCCGGAGCGGGTGCCGGACGCCGCGCCGGCCTTCGACTGGACCAAGGCCTCGTCGTGGGAGTTCTTCCCGCTCGACACCGAGGCGTTCCCGTCGGTCGGTCTCGCCCGTCACGTCGGGGGGCTCGGCGGGACCGCTCCCGCCGTCTTCAACGCCGCCAACGAGGAGTGCGTCGAGGCGTTCCTCGCGGAGCGGCTGCCGTTCAACGCCATCATGGATACCGTCACCCGGGTGGTGACCGAGCACGGCGTTCCCGGAACGGGAACCTCCCTCACGGTCCCGGACGTCCTGGAAGCGGAGACCTGGGCACGCGCCCGGGCCCGGGAACTCGCAGCGGAGGCTCGCGCATGACGATCTTGTTGACGGTCCTCGGCATCCTCGTCTTCGCGTTCGGCCTGCTGTTCTCCATCGCGTGGCACGAGTTGGGGCACCTGTCGACGGCGAAGCTCTTCGGTATCCGGGTGCCGCAGTACATGGTCGGATTCGGGCCGACGATCTTCTCCCGCCGCAAGGGCGAGACCGAGTACGGCATCAAGGCCATCCCGCTGGGCGGGTACATCCGGATGATCGGCATGTTCCCGCCCGGTGCCGACGGACGGATCGAGGCCCGTTCGACCTCGCCGTTCCGCGGCATGATCGAGGACGCGCGGTCGGCGGCGTTCGAGGAGCTCCAGCCCGGCGACGAGACGCGGCTCTTCTACACGCGCAAGCCGTGGAAGCGCGTGATCGTGATGTTCGCCGGGCCGTTCATGAACCTGATCCTGGCCGTGGCGATCTTCCTCGGCGTGTCGATGAGCTTCGGCTTCGCGACGCAGACCACCACGGTCGGCGGCGTCCAGCAGTGCGTCATCGCGCAGAGCGAGAAGCGCGACACCTGCCGCCCGGGCGACCCGGTCTCGCCCGCCAAGGCGGCCGGGCTCCAGGAGGGCGACAAGATCGTCGCCTTCAACGGCGCCCCCGTGGACGACTGGGCGACGCTCTCCGAGCGCATCCGCCAGACCATCGGGCCCGCCACCCTCACCGTCGAGCGCGACGGCGCCCGGACGCAGCTCGAGGCCAACCTGATCGAGAACCGCGTCGCCAAGAAGGACGCGGATGGTGAGGTGATGAAGGACCAGTGGGTGCGCGCCGGCTACCTGGGCTTCGCCGCGCAGACCGAGATCCAGCCACTGGGCTTTGTCGACTCAGTCGGCCGGATGGGCGACATGCTGGAGAACGGCGTCGAGTCGATCATCGCCCTGCCCTCCAAGGTTCCGGCCCTCTGGGACGCCGCCTTCGACGGCGGGGAGCGCGCGGACGACTCGCCGGTCGGTGTCGTCGGCGCCGCCCGCATCGGCGGCGAGGTGATGAACCTCGACGTACCGGCGCAGAACCAGATCGCGATGATGCTGTTCCTGCTGGCCGGTTTCAACCTGTCGCTCTTCCTGTTCAACATGCTGCCCCTGCTCCCGCTGGACGGCGGCCACATCGCCGGAGCCCTCTGGGAATCGGTACGCCGCCGAGGCGCCCGCCTGCTGCGCCGTCCGGACCCCGGCCCCTTCGACGTGGCGAAACTGATGCCCGTCGCCTACGTGGTCGCGGGCCTGTTCATCTGCTTCACCCTGCTGGTCCTCGTGGCCGACCTGGTGAATCCGGTACGCATCTCCTGACCGGCGACCCCTCGTTCCCCCGGCCGGACCTGTGCCTCGTGCACGTGTTCCGGCCGGGGGTTCGCCGTCTACGGGAGCCCGCTGCGGACGGGCCCGCGCCCTGCTCCAGGCGGGCCGTTCACCCCGGCTTCCCGAATCTGTGGCCGAACTGTCGAACGGCCGACCGGGTGACCCGGACGGGGCTGCTCACCCCCTCCGTACCGTGCGGTGACAGGGGTCCCGGGGGCCCCGCACGCTCCGCCGCGCCGGGGCCACACGCGGGGACGGATGTGCCGGGGGCCGGGCCCGTGCCGTAATCTCGGTCGTCGGAGCCCGCCGATCTCGGGACCACGATCCACATCTTGGGGTTGCACTGCAGATGACTGCGATTTCACTGGGAATGCCGTCCGTTCCGACCCTGCTCGCCGAGCGCAGGAAGAGTCGGCAGATCCAGGTCGGGTCGGTGGCGGTCGGTGGGGACGCGCCGGTTTCGGTCCAGTCCATGACGACCACCCGTACCTCCGACATCGGGGCGACGCTCCAGCAGATCGCCGAGCTGACCGCCTCCGGATGCCAGATCGTCCGCGTCGCCTGCCCGACCCAGGACGACGCCGACGCGCTCGCCGTCATCGCGAAGAAGTCGCAGATCCCGGTGATCGCCGACATCCACTTCCAGCCGAAGTACGTCTTCGCGGCGATCGACGCCGGCTGCGCCGCGGTCCGGGTCAACCCGGGCAACATCAAGCAGTTCGACGACAAGGTCCGCGAGATCGCCAAGGCGGCCAACGAGACCCGCACGCCCATCCGGATCGGCGTCAACGCGGGCTCCCTCGACAAGCGCCTGCTCCAGAAGTACGGCAAGGCCACGCCCGAGGCGCTGGTCGAGTCGGCCCTGTGGGAGGCGTCGCTCTTCGAGGAGCACGGCTTCCACGACATCAAGATCTCGGTCAAGCACAACGACCCCGTCGTCATGGTCAACGCCTACCGGCAGCTCGCCGCCGCCAGCGACTACCCGCTCCACCTCGGTGTCACCGAGGCCGGCCCGGCGTTCCAGGGCACCATCAAGTCGGCGGTCGCCTTCGGCGCGCTGCTCAGCGAGGGCATCGGCGACACCATCCGGGTCTCGCTCTCGGCGCCCCCGGCCGAGGAGGTCAAGGTCGGCCTCCAGATCCTGGAGTCGCTCAACCTGAAGCCCCGCCGCCTGGAGATCGTCTCCTGCCCCTCCTGCGGACGCGCCCAGGTCGACGTCTACAAGCTCGCCGAGGAGGTCACCGCCGGCCTCGAGGGCATGGAGGTACCGCTCCGCGTCGCCGTCATGGGCTGCGTCGTCAACGGTCCCGGTGAGGCCCGCGAGGCCGACCTCGGCGTCGCCTCCGGCAACGGCAAGGGCCAGATCTTCGTCAAGGGCGAGGTCATCAAGACCGTGCCGGAGTCGAAGATCGTGGAGACCCTCATCGACGAGGCGATGAAGATCGCCGAGCAGATGGAGAAGGACGGCATCGCCTCGGGCGAGCCGTCGGTCTCCGTCAGCTGATCCCGAGCCGCTCGGTCCCGGCCGCGCTCCTCGGCGCGGCTGCCTGAGAACCCCCGGACGGGGCCGTCGCACGCCCCGTCCAGCGCCCCGCGCGGCGCCCCGTCGCCCGCCCCGTACGGGGCGGGCGACCTGCGGTTATGCCGTCCCGCGCCGCGCGCCCCGTACCGCCCCGCGGCGGCGTCGCCCCGTCGCCGCACCCCCCGCGCGGCCCGGCCCGTGCGGCCCCGGACCGGGGCGCGCGGCGCGCGTGGGCACCGCCGGGTACAGTGCGAAGAATCAGTACCCCCGCATGATGAGGTCCCTTCCTGTGCTGACGCAGACCACCACCAGGGTCCTCGAGCCGAGTGACCTGGACGCCGCGCTCGCGATACTCGACCGCGAGCCCGTCGCCAATGCCTTCGTCAGTGCCCGCGTGCAGATCGCCGGCCTTGACCCGTGGCGCCTGGGCGGTGAGATGTGGGGCTGGTACGAGGACGGCATGCTCCGCTCGCTCTGCTACGCCGGGGCCAACCTGGTGCCCATCTCGGCCACCCCCGCCGCCGTACGGGGCTTCGCCGACCGCGCCCGCCGCTCGGGGCGGCGCTGCTCCTCCATCGTCGGCCCCGCCGGCCCCACCGCCCAGCTGTGGCGCCTGCTCGAACCGAGCTGGGGCCCCGCCCGCGAGGTCCGCGCCCACCAGCCGCTCATGGTCGCCGACCGCATGCCCGAGGACATCGAGCCCGACCCGTACGTCCGTCGCGTCCGCAAGAACGAGATGGAGACGATCATGCCGGCGTGCGTCGCCATGTTCACCGAGGAGGTCGGCGTCTCGCCGCTCGCGGGGGACGGCGGGCTGCTCTACCAGGCACGGGTCGCCGAGCTGGTCGGGTCGGGCCGGGCCTTCGCGCGTATCGACGACGGCAAAGTCGTCTTCAAGGCGGAGATCGGCGCGGCCACGCCGCAGGTCTGCCAGATCCAGGGCGTCTGGGTCGCCCCGGAGTACCGGGGGCGCGGCCTCTCCGTCTCCGGCATGGCCGCCGTGCTGCGCTACGCCCTGGCCGACATCGCCCCCGTCGCCAGCCTCTACGTCAACGACTTCAACAAGCCGGCCCGCGCCTCGTACCTGCGCGTCGGTTTCGAAGAGGTCGGCGAGTTCATGAGCGTCCTCTTCTGAATCGTTCCGGCAGATTCGGGGCGCGACCCACAGGGCCTGGGCGCCGCGCCCCGTGCGGGGCGCGGCACGGAGGCGAAAACTCCTGGTCGCGCGCCCCGTAGGCGCTCCGTGGAGTGCCGTTGCGGAAGGGAGTTCCAGCGCCGGGCGGGGTGCGGAGGCGGGGCGGCACCGCGCAGCGTTCCGTTGCCGGACGGGGCACGCCCAGGCCCGCCCCGTGACAGCACCTGACGCCCCGTCCCCAGCGCCCCGCACGCACCCACGCCCGCGCACAAGAAACACCAGGTCGCCCGCCCCGTAACCGCCCCGCACACGCGGCGCGTACCCGCGCCCCGTACCCGCCCGTCCCCCGCGCCCGCCCCGCGCGCACACCCGGACCCGTAACCCCCTCGTCTCACCCCTTGACCCCATTTGACATTAGCCACCCTTATAGTCGATAAAGAAAGACCTTTGGGGATGGTTTCACGCCAAGTGAATCCAGCCAGGCGACGAGCTGAATGAGTGCCGCATGTCCGAGCGTTCCGTGTCCGCAGCCGAGCCGGCCCGCAGCGCTGCGGAGCGGGAGTGGGAGCAGTGGCGCGCCGACCGCCTGCGCGCGCTCCGCGCCCCGCAGGGCAACCTCGCCCTGGTCGAGACCGCCTGGCTCCCCGACGGTGAGCGCCCCGATCTGGAAGCGGCCTCCCAGGGCCTCCCGGAGGGCGTCACGCTGACCACCGTGCGCCGCACCGACCTGGTCACCGGCGCCCCGGAGTACGCGATCCGCCGCTGGGACGCCGCCTCGCCCGCGCTGCGTGCCTTCGACGGCGTCGAGGCGTACCCGTACGATCCGGCCTGGGTGCTGGAGGCGGAGTACACCCCCGTCGAGGGCGCCCGGAAGGTGCCGTTCGAGCACATCCGGGACAACGGCGGATCGCGCGAGCTGGTCGTGCCCGGGGACATCACCCTGACCGTCGGCGGCACCGCGTACACGCTGAGCGCCTTCGACGACGACGGCACCCTGCTCCTCGTCTTCGGTGACCCGACCAACGGGAACGGGACCTACGGCGCGGGCCGCTTCCTCTTCGTGCCGCACGACGGGGCGAGCCGGCGCGTGGTGCTCGACTTCAACCGGGCCTTTGTGCCGCCGTGCGGCTTCTCGGACCAGTACAACTGTCCGATGCCGCCGCGGCAGAACCGCTTCCACCTGCCCGTCGAGGCCGGCGAGAAGCGCCCCGTCTTCCGCGACGGCGCCCCGGCGCACTGAGCGCCCCGCACGCCCTCGTTCTCCGCCCCGTACGGCGCGCTCGCGCGCCGCAGCACGAAAGCACGCAGCGATGAAACTGAAGAAGCCTGCCGTTGTCGGCGTCGCCTCCGCCGCCGTCCTCTCCCTCGCGCTGACCGCCTGCGGCGGCGGCTCGGGTTCCTCCGCCGACGGCTCCGGCGGCGGCAAGCACGACAAGGACGCCACGGTCAACATCGGCTCCCTCTACGAGCCGCAGAACCTCAGCAACACCGCGGGCGGCGGCCAGGGCGTCACTGAGGCGCTCGCCGGGAACGTCTACGAGGGCCTCTTCCGGCTCACCGACAAGGGCGACGTCGAAAAGCTCCTCGCCGAGGACCACGAGGTCGGCGACGACGGCCTGACGTACACCTTCACCCTGCGCGACGGCGTGAAGTTCCACTCCGGCAAGGCGCTGACCAGCAAGGACGTCAAGTACAGCCTGGAGCGTGTGATAGCCGACGACTCCCAGTCCGCCCGCAAGGCGAACCTGGAGGTCATGAAGAAGATCGAGGCGCCCGACGCGCGCACGGTCAAGGTCACCCTCTCCGAGAAGTCGATCTCCTTCCTCTACAACCTCAGCTACGTCTGGATCGTCAACGCCGACGCCGACCCCGAGAAGCTGAAGACCACCGAGGACGGCACCGGCCCGTACACCCTCGGCAAGTGGACCCGCGGTTCGGCGCTCAGCCTCAACCGGTTCGACGGCTACTGGGGCGACGCCGCGCAGAACAAGCAGGCCGTCTTCCGGTACTACAAGGACGCCAACGCCCTCAACAACGCGCTGCTCACCAACGCCGTGGACGTGGTGACGAGCCAGCAGAGCCCGGACGCGCTCGACCAGTTCGAGAACAACGGCAACTACGACGTGAACGACGGCGACTCCACCACCAAGCTGCTGCTCGCCTTCAACGACCGCGTCAAGCCCTTCAAGGACACCAAGGTCCGCCAGGCCGTCTCCGCCGCCATCGACGACGAGAAGCTGCTCGAATCGGTCTGGGGCGGCTACGGCAAGCCGATCGGCTCCATGGTCCCGCCGACCGACCCCTGGTACGCGGACCTCACCGGCATCGACGCCCACGACACCGCCAAGGCGAAGAAGCTGCTGGCCGAGGCCGGGTACGAGAAGGGCTTCAGCTTCACGCTCGACACGCCCAACTACGACCCGCACCCGACCGCCGCGACCTTCATCAAGTCCGAACTGGCCAAGGTCGGCATCACCGTCAAGATCAACACGATCACGCCCGACGAGTGGTACACGAAGGTCTACAAGAACCACGACTTCGAGGCGACCCTCCAGGAGCACGTCAACGACCGCGACCTCGTCTGGTACGGCAACCCCGACTTCTACTGGGGCTACGACAACCCGCAGGTCACCCGGTGGGTCAAGGAGGCCGAGCAGGCCGACACCACCGAGCAGCAGACCGAACTGCTGAAGAAGGTCGCCCGGAAGACCGCCGAGGACGCGGCGAGCGACTGGCTCTACCTGTACCCGCAGATCGTCGTCGCCAACAAGAACCTCAGCGGCTACCCGGTCAACGGCCTCAACTCCCAGTTCTTCGTCCACGACATCAAGAAGAGCTGACCTGCCGCGATGCTCTCCTACCTGCTGCGCCGCCTCGGCTTCCTGCTCGTCTCGCTGGCCCTCGCCAGCGTGGTGCTCTTCCTGCTCCTGCGGACGCTGCCCGGTGACCCCGCCAACGCGCTCACCTCGGTCGGCGCCACCCCCGAGCAGATCGAGGCGGCGCGGCAGGCCATCGGTACCGACAAACCCGTACCCGAGCAGTTCGTCCACTGGCTCTCCCAGCTGGCCACCGGCGACCTCGGCACCTCCTTCGTCAGCTCCCTGCCGGTGGCCCCCGAGGTCACCGCCCGGCTCGACGTGACGCTGCCGCTGACCGGCGCCGCCTTCCTGCTCGCCGTACTCGTCGCGGTGCCCGCCGGGTTCCTCGCGGCGTACCGCTCCCGCACCTGGTACGGGGCGGCGCTGAGCGCGGTCTCGCAGCTCGGCATCGCCGTGCCCGTCTTCTGGCTCGGCATGATCCTGATCGCCGTCTTCGCCCTCAACCTCGGCTGGCTGCCCGCCGGAGGCTTCCCGCAGGACGGCTGGGCGGACCCCGGCGCCGCCTTCGAGGCCCTGGTGCTCCCCGTGATCACCGTCGCCCTCGTCATGTCCGCCTCCCTCATCCGCTACGTCCGCTCCGCCACCCTCGACGTGCTCGGCAGCGACTACCTGCGCACCGCCCGCGCGCTCGGCTCCTCCTTCGGCCGCGCCATGTGGCGCCACGGGCTGCGGAACGCCTCCGTCCCCGTCATCTCCGTCCTCGGCATGGAACTGGCCTCCACCCTCCTCGGCGCCGTCGTCGTCGAGTCCGTCTTCGCGCTGCCCGGCCTCGGCTCGCTGCTGGCCACCGGGATCGCCCAGCACGACTACCCGGTCATCCAGGGCGTCCTGTTCGTCTCCACCCTCGCCGTGCTGCTCATCGGTTTCGCCGCCGACCTGGTGCAGCGCCTCATCGACCCGCGGCTGCGCGGCCGGCTCTCGGGAGGGGCCCGATGACCACCCCCGTACCCGCCGTCACCGAACTGCCCGGCAAGCCCCGCAGCCGCCCCCGCCGCTCCGCGACCCTGGTCACCGGCTGCGTCCTCACCGGCCTCGTCGCCCTGCTCGCCCTCATATCCGTCGTCTGGCTGCCCTACGAGCCCGACGACACCTCCGGCACCCGCCTCGCCCCGCCCGGCGACGGCCACCTGCTCGGCACCGACAAGCTCGGCCGCGACCTCTTCACCCAGGTGATGAACGGCTCCCGGATCGCCTGGGAGGCCGGACTCGGCTCCGTCGCCATCGCCGCCGTGCTCGGCATCACCCTCGGCGTACTCGCCGCCTACGCGCAGGGGTGGCTGGACGACACGGTCTCGGCGCTCCTGGACATCCTCATCGCCTTCCCGACGCTGCTGCTGGCGATGCTCATCGTCGCCGCCCGGGACGCGACGCTGGGCTCCGCGATCCTCGCGATCGGCCTCGCGCAGAGCGCCGTCGTCGCCCGCCTCACCCGCATCCTCGTCAAGCGCGTCCTCGCCCAGGACTACATCACCGCCGCCCGCACCTCCGGTACGAGCCGCCCGCGCATCGTCGCCGCACACATCCTGCCCAACATCTGGCCGACCCTCGTCGTGAACCTCGCCCTCCAGTTCGGCCTCGCCGTCCTCGCCGAGGCCGGCCTGTCCTACCTCGGTCTCGGCGCGCCCCCGCCCAACGCCTCGTGGGGCGGGATGCTCCAGCAGGCCCAGGCGACCTTCACCACCGCCCCGGCCGGGGCCATCGCCCCCGGCGTGCTCCTCGTCGTCCTGGTCGTCGGCGTCAACCTCATCGCCGACGGCCTCCGCGACACCCTCGATCCGGCCCGCCGGAGGTCCGCATGACCCTGCTCGACGTGCGCGGCCTGACCGTGACGACCGACGAGGACCGCACCCTCGTCGACGACCTCACCTTCGCCGTCGGCGCGGGGGAGCGGCTCGGCCTGATCGGCGAGTCGGGCTCCGGCAAGTCCCTCACCTCGCTGGCCGTGCTGGGACTGCTGCCGCCCGGAATGACGGCGACCGGTTCGGTACGGCTGGCGGGGACCGAGGTCGTCGGGGCGCGGGAGAAGGCGCTCACCGAACTGCGGGGCAGGCGCGCCTCCGTGGTCTTCCAGGAGCCGCTGACCGCCCTGGACCCGCTGATGCGGGTGGGGCGCCAGATCGCCGAACCGCTGCGGCGCCGCACCGGGCTCAAGGGCGACGCGCTGCACAAGGCCGTCGCCGACGCCCTCGACCAGGTACGGCTGCCCGACCCGCGCCGCATCGCCCGGGCCTTCCCGCACGAGATCTCCGGCGGCCAGCGCCAGCGTGTCGCCCTCGCCATGGCCCTCGCCTGCGAACCCGAGCTGCTCATCGCCGACGAGCCCACCACCGCACTCGACGTCACCGTCCAGGCGGACATGCTCGACCTCCTCGACAGCCTGGTCCGCGAACGCTCCATGGCCCTGCTCTTCGTCAGCCACGACCTCGCCGTCGTCTCCCGGATCACCGACAGCGTCCTCGTCCTCCGCCATGGCCGCGCCGTCGAGACGGGCACCGTCGAGGACCTGGTGCACCGGCCGCGCGAGCCGTACACGGCGGCCCTCGTGGAGAGCGCCCGGAAGCTGGAGTCGGCGCTGGACGTGGGGGCCGGGGGATGAGGGCGGGACGTCGCGGGGCGGGCGCGGCGCGGCTGGTCTGCGGCGCTGCGCGGGGTGGTGTGCGGGGCGACGGGGCGCGCCCCGTACGTCGCGTGCGACCTGCGGGAACGGGTACTCCGGAGGCGCGTTGCACCGCCCCGTGCGGGGCGCCGGAGCACCGCGCCGCGTACGCCGCCCCGCGCCGGCCTCACGTCGCGCGCCACCTGCGGAAACGCACGCATCGACCGAGCGCCCCGCCGCCCCGTACGCCCCGCCCCGCAGTCCCCGCGCGGCAGACCCCCGCGCCGCCCCGTCGCGCACTGCGCCGCACGCCTCGTCCTCCCGCCCCCAGCCACCCCCACCGGAGCCCTCGATGACCGCCCCCGTGCTCGCCCTGGACGCCGTCTCGTACACGTACCGGAACGCCGCGCGCCCCGTCGTCGAAGGCATCGACGTCGCGGTGGAGGCGGGGCGGAGCCTTGCCCTCGTCGGGGAGTCGGGGGCGGGCAAGACCACCCTGTTGCGGCTGCTGCTCGGTCTGGAGAAGCCGAGCGAGGGCACCGTGCGCTTCGACGGGGCACCGCTCGCGCTGCGGGACCGGGCGCAGATGCGGCGGTTCCGGCGCAGCGTGCAGTGCGTGTTCCAGGACCCGTACTCCTCGCTCGACCCGCGCCGGCGCGTCGGGACCTCGGTCGCCGAGCCGCTCCGCTCGCTCGGTGTCGACTCCGCCGCCACTGCCGCGCCCAAGGTCGCCGCCGCCCTGGAAGCGGTCGGCCTGCCCGCCGACACCGCCTCGCGCTACCCGCACGAGTTCTCCGGCGGCCAGCGGCAGCGCATCGCCATCGCCCGCGCCACGGTCTGCTCCCCCCGCGTCCTGCTGGCCGACGAACCGGTCAGCGCCCTGGACGTCACCACCCGCGTCAAGGTCGTCGACCTGCTGGCGCGGCTCAAGGAGGAGCAGGGCCTGACCATCGTGATGGTCTCCCACGACCTGTCCGTCGTCGCTACCCTCTGCGAGCGCACCGCCGTCCTCGACCGCGGCCGCGTCGTGGAACAGGGCGACACCGCGCAAGTGCTGGGCGCGCCCCGTGACCCTTACACCCGCAAGCTCCTCACCAGCGTGCCCAGGCTGCCCCGCGCGCAGGACGCCTGACGACGCCGCGCGGAGCCCGCGCCGCGCCCGCGCCGGGTAGGGTCGCCGCCATGGCGCGCCTCCCCGGGGACCGGACCCACAATCCGGAACACCTCACGATCGGCCCCCTCGACCTCGCGGCCCGCGTGGACGAGGCGCTGGAGGTGCAGGCCGTCGCCTTCGGTCTCGGCGCGGAGGAGGTCGCGGTCCGCCGCCACATCGTCCTGCGCCACCTGGAGTGCCCCGGCGCCCGCGCGCTCGGCGCCACCACGCCCACGGGGCGACTGGCCGGGTTCGTCTACGGCATGCCCAACAACCGGGGTCACTGGTGGTCCACCGTCGTCGAGTCCTACCTGCGCGCCCAGGGCAACGACGCCTGGCTCGACGGCTCGTTCGTCATCACCGAGCTGCACGTCCACCCCACGTACCAGGGCCGGGGCGCCGGGCGGGGCCTCATCACCGCGCTCACCGACACCTGCGGGCTCGACCGGTCGATCCTCTCCGCCATCGACACCGACAGTCCGGCCCGCCGCCTGTACCGCTCACTGGGCTACACCGACCTCGCCCGCCGGGTCCTTTTCCCCAGCGCACCACGCCCGTACGCGGTCATGGGCGCCCCGCTGCCCCTGCTCCGGAGCTGACCGCGGCGGAGAACCGATTTCCGCCAGCCCCACGCCCGGGGCTAACCTCCTGGACGAGTCACCCTTTCCCTCCAGGAGTTCATCATGGCCCAGGTCCAGCGCATGTCCCGGTTGATGGTCAAGACACTGCGCGACGACCCGGCCGACGCCGAGACGATCAGCCACAAGCTGCTGGTCCGCGCCGGCTACGTGCGCCGCACCGCCGCGGGCATCTGGTCGTGGCTGCCGCTCGGCAAGAAGGTCCTCGACAACATCTCGCACATCGTCCGCGAGGAGATGGACGCCATCGGCGCCCAGGAGGTCCTGCTGCCGGCCCTGCTGCCCAAGGAGCCCTACGAGGCGTCCGGCCGCTGGGAGGAGTACGGCGACCTGCTGTTCCGCCTCAAGGACCGCAAGGGCGCCGACTACCTCCTCGGCCCCACCCACGAGGAGATCTTCACCCAGGTCGTCAAGGACCAGTGCACGTCCTACAAGGACCTGCCGGTGATGCTCTACCAGATCCAGACCAAGTACCGCGACGAGGCCCGCCCCCGCTCCGGCGTCCTGCGCGGCCGCGAGTTCCAGATGAAGGACTCGTACTCGTTCGACACCACGGACGAGGGCCTGGAGGAGTCGTACCAGCTCCACCGCGCCGCGTACCAGAAGATCTTCGCGCGGCTCGGCCTCGACTACCGCATCGTCTCCGCCGTCTCCGGCGCCATGGGCGGCTCGGCCTCCGAGGAGTTCCTCGCCCCCGCGCCGGCCGGTGAGGACACCTTCGCGGACTGCCCGAACTGCTCCTACGCCGCCAACACCGAGGCCGTCACCTTCGCGCTCGCCCCGGTCGAGGGCGCCGAGCACGGCCCCGTTGAGGTGCTGGACACCCCCGACACCCCGACCATCGAGACGCTCGCCGCCCACCTCGGCGTGCCCGCCTCCGCGACGCTGAAGAACCTGCTGGTCAAGGTCGACGGCGAGATCGTCGCTGTCGGCGTGCCGGGCCACCGCGACGTCGACCTGGGCAAGCTCGGCGAGCACCTGGCCCCCGCCGAGGTCGAACTCGTCACCGCCGAGGACTTCGAGGGCCGCCCCGACCTGGTCCGCGGCTACGTCGGTCCGCAGGGCCTGGACAAGGTCCGCTACATCGCCGACCCGCGCGTCGCCCCCGGCACCGCCTGGGTCACCGGCGCCAACGAGGACGGCAAGCACGCCCGCAACGTCGTCGCCGGCCGCGATTTCGAGGTCGACGACTACCTCGACGTGGTCGTCGTCGAGGAGGGCGACCCCTGCCCCAACTGCGGCAGCGGCCTCAAGCTGGACCGCGCCATCGAGATCGGCCACATCTTCCAGCTGGGCCGCAAGTACGCGGACACCTTCCAGCTCGACGTCCTCGGCCAGCAGGGCAAGCCGGTCCGCGTGACCATGGGCTCCTACGGCATCGGCGTCTCGCGCGCCGTGGCCGCCCTCGCCGAGCAGACCGCCGACGGCCAGGGACTGTGCTGGCCCGCCGAGGTCGCCCCCGCCGACGTGCACGTGGTCGCCGCGGGCAAGGCGCTCCAGACCGAGCTGGCGCTGGAGGTCTCCGAGAAGCTGAACGCCGCCGGAGTCCGCGTCCTCGTCGACGACCGCGCCGGGGTCTCGCCGGGCGTGAAGTTCACCGACGCCGAACTCATCGGGGTCCCGAAGATCCTCGTCGCCGGCCGCCGCAGCGCCGACGGCATCGTGGAACTGAAGGACCGCCGCACCGGCGAGCGCGAGGAACTCCCCGTCGCCGAGGCCGTCGCCCGCCTCACCGCCTGACCGGCCCTGCACCCACCACGGCCCCTGCCGCTCGGCACACCCCGCCGGACGACGGGGGCCGCGGCGTGCGGCGCGCGACGAGAACGGGGCGCGCCCGGTGCCGTCGGTAGGGTGCGACGGGGCGGGGGAGACCCTTAGGCGGGGAGCCCCTCCCGTGCCCTGCGTACGCCGCGGCCCACCTGCGACGCAGCCCGCCCCGTGCCGTCCTGCGGGGCGGCTTGTACGGTGCCTCGGGGCGGCGGCGCCCCTTACCAGCCGGTCCGAACCCGCTCGGGTTACGCCGCCGCGCAAGCAACGCCCTCGCCCCGCAGCATTCGGGGCTCGCCGCCCGCCCCGTCGGAGAACCGCCACCCTCGGCAGTCCCCAGTACGACCCCACCGGGCGGAGTCACCCCTTACACCCAGCGGACGGCACCCCGCGCCCCGACCATCCCCCGTAGCCCCGTAGCCCCGTAGCCCCGTAGCCCCGTAGCCCCGTAGCCCCGTAGCCCTAAAGCCACCCCGCGTACTCCAGCAGTGCCTCGCCCATCGCCCTCTGTCCCCGTCGCAGAGCGGCCGTGCCGCCGTAGACGGCGCGGAAGACGGTCCAGGCGTGCAGGCGTTCGCGGTCCACGTCCAGGGAGTCGGCGAGGCGGGAGAGGCGGCGGCGGGAGGAGGAGCCGCCGGTGTCGGCGCCGACCAGGTCCTCGACGCGGTCCAGGCCGAGGCGGGCCAGGTCGTAGGCGCGTTCGCCGGTGACGGGGGACGGGCCGACCGCCAGCCACGGGGCGCGGTCGCCGGCCAGGATCTTGCCCTGTCCGTAGGCGCCGTGCAGCAGCAGTTCCTCGGGCGGGTCGGAGAGCAGTTCCGTGCGGGCGGCGAGGGCGGCGTCGGCGAGCGGGCGGTACATCCCGGGCGCTGCTTCCAGCGTCGCGGCCTGCGGGGCGGTGCGTTCCGCCACCGTGGGGAGACCGCTCTCGGCCGGAGGCTCCACCCAGAGCTTGCGCAGCGTGTCGGCGGCCTCCAGGAGCGCCTTGGCCTGCGCCAGCGACCGCAGCGACACGTCCGGGCGGAGCCGTTCCAGCAGCAGGGCCCCGGGCGCGGGGCGGCCCAGCAGACGGCAGGCTCCCCACCCGTCCCACCGTTCCAGGGCGAGTGCCTCCGCCTGCGGGGCGGCCGACGGCGGGGCCAGTTTCAGCGCCGCCGGCACGTCGTCCGCGAGCCGGACCAGTACCACCAGGCTGCTCCGCCCGCCCGGGGCGTGCACGCGTTCCGGTGCGGCCCCGCAGGCGCCCAGCGCCTCCTCGACGAGGCCCGGCAACCGCTCGCGCCAGGCGGCGTCGCCGTCGTCGGAGGTCTCGGCCAGAGCCCGGACAAGGCGCTCCGGAGGTTCGAACGCCATCGCGGGTACGGCTCCTTCCAGCAATCAGGTCTGCGGTGCCACGGGGGCGCTCGGCTGGTCCGCGCGCTCCGTGAGCCCAGGGAAGGCTACGCTGCCGCCCCGCCAGCGCACGGCGCGGACCGCCGCCTCCCGCAGCGCCTCGGCGGCGGCCGTGCGCCGCTCGCCCTCGGTGGCCCGCACCAGGTCGCCGTAGACGGCCGCCGCGCGCTCCTCCAGCTCCGCCGCCAGCCGCACCGCCGCCGCGCTGTCGGCGACCGGGAACGGCAGCGCGTACCCGGCCGCTGCGGCCTGCGGGGCGCCGCCCAGGTCGCGCGCCAGGCGCTGCCACAGGTCGCGGCGGGCCCGGTGCGCGTCGTGCGCCGTGCGGGCCTCCGCGCGGCGTTCCTCGCCGATGCGGCCGCCCACCACCCCGTAGCCGTAGACCGCGGCGTGCTCGGCGCGCAGCGCCGCCTGCACCGCGCGCAGTTCGGCGCTCTCGGCGGCGTCGTCGGCCCCGTCCTCCCGCACCGTGCGCGGAGCGCTTCCGGGCGTACGCGTCGTCATTTCTTCCCCTCCGTCAGCAGATAGGCGTGGGCCGCACCGGCCGCCGCCGCCGAGGCCAGCAGCCGGGCCAGTTCGCCCGGCGCCTCCAGCAGGTCCTTGCCGCGCCGCGCCGCCAGGTCGCGCTCCGCGTCGGCGAGGCCGCGCAGCGCGGCCTCCGGGTCCGCCGCGGCGTGCGGGGAGACCTGCGGGGCCGGGGCGGGCGGCGCGGCGTTCGGCGGCAGCTCCTCGGCGGGGCGCGAGGTGAACGCGGACAGGTGCATCGCGACCTGCTCGCGCAGCGGCTTCAGGCGCGCCGCGAGCGGAGGGTGCGCGGCGATCACCGCGTCGTACCGGGCCAGCAGCCGCTCGCTGCCGGTCCGTGCCGCCGCCAGCAGCCGCGGCGCCGCGGCCGAACGAGCGCGCTCCGCCGCCGTGCCGCCCGGGGCGGAGCCGTCGGAGCAGCCGGTGAGCAGCGCGGCGGAGACGGCGCCGGTGACCGCGCCGGTCAGCACGGTCCTGCGGCGCGGTCCCCGGGCGGACCGGGGGAGGGGCGGGGTGAGCGGCACGGCGGACGTCCTCGGGGAGCAGCGGACCGACGGGGGAACGGGGACAGCGGCACACGGCGGGCGGCGGCGCGGCGCGCGGAAGGCACCGCGGGAGCGCCCGGCCGCCCCGCCATGATCAAGGTACCCGCGCCCCGGCGGCCCCGCTCGGGCGGAGCCGTCCGTCCGGCGGCGCGCCCGCCGGGCCCCGTACCCGGCCGCGACACCCCCGCGGACCGGATACCCTTTGACCGGACACGCGCCCAACCCACAACAGCACACGCGGCCGAGGAGTCACCCGGATGAGTACCACGTTGAGCGACAGGCTGCGCGAGCTGATCGAGCCGCTCGTCAGCTCCCAGGAACTCGACCTGGAAGAGGTGACGGTCACCCCCGCGGGCAAGCGGCGCGTGCTGCGCGTCGTGGTGGACTCCGACGACGGCGTCCAGCTCGACACCTGCGCCGACCTCAGC
The DNA here is from genome assembly GCF_000719955.1 of Streptomyces albidoflavus. Lineage (GTDB taxonomy): Bacteria > Actinomycetota > Actinomycetes > Streptomycetales > Streptomycetaceae > Streptomyces > Streptomyces albidoflavus. The sequence continues at coordinate 9,226 of NZ_JOII01000051.1, read as the reverse complement.
CGCACGATCTCCGCGCGTCTCGACGAGACCGACCTGATGGGCGAGAGCGAGTACGTCCTGGAGGTCACCTCCCCCGGCGCCGACCGCCCCCTGTCCGAGTACCGCCACTTCGTGCGCGCCACCGGCCGGCTGGTCAAGTTCCACCTGACGCCCGACGCGGGCGCCGAGGAGCTGGTGGCCCGGATCGAGGCGGTCGACGAGGAGGGGCTGGACCTGGAGGTCCCCGGGGTCAAGGGCCGCAAGCCCAAGCAGCGCCGCCTGCCGCTGAAGGACGTCGCGCGGGCGCGCGTCGAGATCGAGTTCAACCGCAAGAACGCGTCCGCCGACCGGACACAGAACGAAGAGGAGGCGTAGCCGTGGACATCGACATGAGTGCCCTGCGGGGCTTGGTGCGGGAGAAGGAGATCTCCTTCGACCTGCTGGTCGAGGCGATCGAGTCGGCGCTCCTCATCGCCTACCACCGGACCGAGGGCAGCCGTCGCCAGGCGCGCGTGCGCCTGGACCGGGAGACCGGGCACGTGACGGTTTGGGCCAAGGAGGACCGCGAGGATCTGGAGGAGGGCGTAGAGCCCCGCGAGTTCGACGACACCCCGTCGGACTTCGGCCGGATCGCCGCCACCACCGCCAAGCAGGTGATCCTCCAGCGGCTGCGTGACGCGCAGGACGACGCCACGCTCGGCGAGTACGCGGGCCGCGAGGGCGACATCGTCACCGGTGTCGTCCAGCAGGGCCGCGACCCGAAGAACGTGCTGGTCGACATCGGCAAGCTGGAGGCCATCCTGCCGGTGCAGGAGCAGGTCCCCGGCGAGGAGTACCCGCACGGCGCCCGGCTGCGCAGCTACGTGGTGCGGGTCGCCAAGGGCGTACGCGGGCCTTCGGTCACGCTCTCGCGGACCCACCCGGGGCTCGTGAAGAAGCTCTTCGCGCTGGAGGTCCCCGAGATCGCGGACGGTTCGGTGGAGATCGCCGCCATCGCCCGCGAGGCCGGGCACCGCACCAAGATCGCCGTGCGCTCCACCCGTTCCGGGCTGAACGCCAAGGGTGCCTGCATCGGCCCGATGGGCGGCCGGGTCCGTAACGTCATGGCCGAGCTGAACGGCGAGAAGATCGACATCGTCGACTGGTCCGACGACCCCGCCGACATGGTGGCCAACGCCCTCTCGCCCGCCCGGGTGAGCAAGGTCGAGGTCGTGGACTTCGCGGCGCGCTCCGCCCGCGTCACCGTCCCCGACTACCAGCTGTCGCTCGCCATCGGCAAGGAGGGCCAGAACGCCCGCCTCGCCGCCCGCCTCACCGGCTGGCGCATCGACATCCGTCCCGACACCGAGCAGCCCGGCGAGGGCGGCGAGGCCGGCGACGACCGTGCGGAGGAGCGCGGCGAGGACCGCGACCGCCGTCAGGAGTGGAGCCGGGACCGCCGCTGAGGCGGCCCGGACCCCGCGTGCGGCGCCGCGCGGGTGTGATGTCGATCACGCTGCCCGCCCCCGGAGCGCACAGGGGGCGCACGGGGTCGCCCCGGGGCACGCCGGAGATCAGGAAGAGTGCCGCCCGCGCCCTGCCCCGGAGGGGTGGGGCCGGCGCGGGGAGGTAGACTTGAACGTGTCTGGCCGGACGCTTGCTCGCTCATGCCCTGAACGCACGTGCGTGGGATGCCGGGAGCGGGCGGCCAAGAACGAACTGCTGCGCATCGTCGTGGACGGGGACGCCTGCGTCCCCGATCGGCGCGGTACGCTGCCGGGCCGGGGTGCGTACATCCACCCCGTGCCGGTCTGCATCGACCAGGCGGTCCGCCGCCGCGCGTTCCCGAGGGCCTTCCGCGTCCAGGGACCGCTCGACACGACGGACGTGAGCCGGGCCGTCGAGACCGTTGCCGGCCGGGCAACACCGTAAGAGCGCCGCGCGGACCTCCCGCGCGGCCCAGGTACCTCGCGAGTTGGAAGTAGGTCGAGATTGCGATGAGCACTCGATGAGTACGCGATGAGTACGCCCATGAAGTAGCGACGGTCCGGCGCACCCCGGACCTAAAAGGAGCGAAGTGGCTAAGGTCCGGGTATACGAACTCGCCAAGGAGTTCGGCGTCGAGAGCAAGGCCGTCATGGCCAAGCTCCAAGAACTCGGTGAATTCGTCCGATCGGCGTCCTCGACCATCGAGGCGCCCGTCGTACGGAAACTGACGGATGCATTCCAGCAGGGCAACGGCGGCGGCAAGTCCGCCCCGAAGCCCGGCGCGCCGCGCAAGGCCGCGCCCAAGCCGGCCCCCGCGTCGGCCCCCTCCCCGGCTCAGGCGGCCCGTCCGGCCGCCCCGAAGCCGGCCCCCAAGCCCGCCGCCGAGAAGCCCGCGCCCGCTCCGGGCCCGCGCCCGGCGCCGGGTCCCAAGCCCGGCCCGGCGGCGCCCGCGAAGCCCGCGCCCGCGGCGCCGGAGTTCACGGCACCCCCCGCCGCTCCCGCGGCGAACGCCCCGAAGCCCGGCGCGCGTCCGGCCCCGAAGCCGGGCAACCGCCCCGCTCCCGGCGGCCAGGGCCAGCGTGGCGAGCAGGGCGGCCGTGGCGGCGAGCGCCAGGGCGCTCCGCGTCCCGGCGGCCAGGCCCCGCGTCCCGGCGGTCGTCCCGCCGGACCGCGTCCCGGCAACAACCCCTTCACCTCCGGTGGTTCCACCGGCATGGGCCGTCCCCAGGCTCCTCGTCCCGGTGGCGCCCCGCGTCCCGGCGGCGGCCAGGGCGGTCCCGGTGCTCCCCGTCCGCAGGGCGGTCCGGCCGGCGCTCCGCGTCCGCAGGGCGGCCAGGGCGGCGCGGGCCGTCCGAGCCCGGGCAACATGCCCCGGCCGCAGGCCCCGCGTCCCGGTGGTGCGGGCGGCAACCGTCCGAACCCGGGCATGATGCCGCAGCGTCCCGCCGCGGGCCCGCGTCCGGGTCCCGGTGGCCGTGGTCCCGGCGGCGGTGGCCGTCCGGGCGGTGCCGGTGCCGGACGTCCGGGTGGCGGCGGCTTCGCCGGCCGTCCCGGCGGCGGTGGCGGCGGCGGTCGTCCCGGTGGCGGCGGCGGCTTCGCCGGTCGTCCCGGTGGTGGCGGTGGCTTCGGCGGCCGTCCCGGCTTCGGTGGCCGTCCCGGCGGTCCCGGTGGCCGTGGTGGCACGCAGGGCGCCTTCGGCCGTCCCGGCGGTCCCGCGCGTCGCGGTCGCAAGTCGAAGCGGCAGAGGCGCCAGGAGTACGAGGCCATGCAGGCCCCGTCGGTCGGCGGCGTGATGCTGCCGCGTGGCGGCGGCGAGACCGTTCGCCTGTCGCGTGGTGCCTCCCTCACCGACTTCGCCGAGAAGATCAACGCCAACCCGGCGTCGCTCGTCGCGGTGATGATGAACCTCGGTGAGATGGTCACGGCCACGCAGTCGGTCTCCGACGAGACGCTGCAGCTCCTCGGCGACGAGATGAACTACACCGTTCAGATCGTCAGCCCCGAGGAGGAGGACCGCGAGCTGCTCGAGTCCTTCGACATCGAGTTCGGCGAGGACGAGGGCGGCGACGAGGCTCTCGTGGCCCGTCCCCCGGTGGTCACCGTCATGGGTCACGTCGACCACGGCAAGACCCGCCTGCTCGACGCCATCCGCAAGACCAACGTGGTGGCCGGCGAGGCCGGCGGCATCACCCAGCACATCGGTGCCTACCAGGTGGCGACCGAGGTGAACGGCGAGGACCGCCGCATCACCTTCATCGACACCCCCGGTCACGAGGCGTTCACCGCCATGCGTGCCCGTGGTGCCAAGTCGACCGACATCGCGATCCTCGTGGTGGCGGCCAACGACGGTGTCATGCCGCAGACCATCGAGGCGCTCAACCACGCCAAGGCGGCCGAGGTCCCGATCGTCGTCGCGGTCAACAAGATCGACGTCGAGGGTGCCGACCCGACCAAGGTGCGCGGTCAGCTCACCGAGTTCGGTCTGGTGGCCGAGGAGTACGGCGGCGACACGATGTTCGTCGACATCTCCGCCAAGCAGGGCGAGAACATCGAGTCCCTGCTGGAGGCCGTCGTCCTCACCGCCGACGCCTCGCTCGACCTGCGGGCCAACCCGGAGCAGGATGCGCAGGGCATCGCCATCGAGGCCCACCTCGACAAGGGCCGCGGCGCCGTCGCCACCGTGCTCGTCCAGCGCGGTACCCTCCGCGTCGGCGACACGATGGTCGCCGGTGACGCGTACGGCCGTGTCCGCGCGATGCTCGACGACAAGGGCGAGAACGTCGAGGAGGCCACTCCTTCGACCCCGGTCCTCGTACTGGGTCTCACCAACGTCCCGGGCGCAGGCGACAACTTCCTGGTGGTCGACGAGGACCGTACGGCCCGTCAGATCGCCGAGAAGCGTGCCGCCCGCGAGCGGAACGCGGCGTTCGCCAAGCGCACCCGCCGGATCTCCTTCGAGAACCTCGACGAGGTCCTCAAGAACAGCGAGATCAAGCAGCTCAACCTCATCATCAAGGGTGACGCCTCCGGTTCCGTCGAAGCCCTGGAGTCCTCGCTGCTCCAGCTCGACGTGGGCGAGGAGGTCGACATCCGGGTGCTGCACCGCGGTGTGGGTGCGGTCACCGAGTCGGACATCGACCTGGCGATGGGCTCCGACGCCATCGTCATCGGCTTCAACGTCCGCGCGGCCGGCCGTGCCGCGCAGATGGCGGAGCGCGAGGGCGTCGACGTCCGGTACTACTCGGTGATCTACCAGGCCATCGAGGAGATCGAGGCGGCCCTCAAGGGCATGCTCAAGCCCGAGTACGAAGAGGTCGAGCTCGGTACGGCGGAGATCCGCGAGGTCTTCCGCTCGTCCAAGCTGGGCAACATCGCGGGTGTCCTCGTCCGCTCCGGCGAGGTCCGGCGCAACACCAAGGCGCGCCTGGTCCGCGACGGCAAGGTCGTGGCGGAGAACCTCAACATCGAGGGTCTGCGCCGCTTCAAGGACGACGTCACCGAGATCCGCGAAGGCTACGAGGGCGGTATCAACCTCGGAAACTTCAACGACATCAAGATCGACGACGTCATCGCGACGTACGAGATGCGCGAGAAGCCGCGCGCCTGACGCGAGGCTGCGTGATCGGGGCCGGTCGGCGGGGGAAATCCCGTCGATCGGCCCCGGCCGTTGCGTGTACGGTTCAGCTGGCTCCGCCCGCCGCGGCGGGGCCCTGACCGTGCCGCCCGCCGGACCACGTCCGGCGGCCGGGGCACCACGACCCCGTACCGGCGGGACATCCGGACACACATGTATGTGGGGACGCTCTCCTTCGATCTGCTCCTGGGCGACGTACGGTCGCTGAAGGAGAAACGCTCAGCCGTCCGCCCGATCGTCGCCGAACTCCAGCGGAAGTTCTCGGTGAGCGCGGCGGAGGTCGGCGACCAGGATCTGTACCGCAGGTGCGAGATCGGGGTCGCCATGGTGTCGGGGGACCCCGGGCACCTCTCGGAGGTGCTGGACCGGTGCGAGCGGCTGGTGGCCGCCCGGCCCGAGGTGGAGCTGCTGTCCGTACGGCGGCGGTTCCACGGCGAGGATGACTGAACAACCGGGACACCGCACGGTGCCCCGTCGCACATCAAGAAGGGAACGGACCGGTGGCCGACAACGCGCGGGCCCGCAAACTGGCCGATCGCATCCAGGTCGTCGTGGCGGAGACCCTGGACCGACGCATCAAGGACCCACGGCTGGGCTTCGTCACGATCACGGACGCCCGTGTCACCGGCGACCTGCGGGAGGCCACGGTCTTCTACACGGTCTACGGTGACGACGAGGAGCGCGCCGCCTCCGCGGCCGCCCTGGAGAGCGCCAAGGGCGTCCTCCGCTCCGAGGTGGGGCGGCAGACCGGGGTGCGGTTCACGCCCACCCTCGCCTTCGTCCCCGACGCCCTGCCCGACAACGCCCGCACCATCGACGACCTGCTCGACAAGGCGCGGAACAAGGACGCCGAGGTCCGCCAGGCGTCGGCGGGCGCGAAGTTCGCCGGGGAGGCGGACCCGTACCGCAAGCCCGGTGAGGACGAGGCCGACGAGCGGGACGAGGACGACACCGCAGAATGAAGCAGTCCAGCTCGGTGCCGGACGGCCTGGTCGTCGTCGACAAGCCGTCCGGCTTCACCTCTCATGACGTCGTCGCCAAGATGCGCGGCATCGCCCGGACCCGCCGCGTGGGACACGCCGGCACCCTGGACCCCATGGCGACCGGGGTCCTCGTCCTGGGCGTGGAACGCGCCACCAAACTCCTCGGCCACCTCGCGCTGACGGAGAAGGAGTACCTGGGCACCATCCGCCTCGGCCAGACCACCGTCACCGACGACGCCGAGGGCGAGATCACCGCCTCGGCGGACGCCTCCGGCATCGGCCGGGCGGCCGTGGACGCCGGGGTCGCCGAGCTGACCGGCGACATCATGCAGGTGCCGTCCAAGGTCAGCGCCATCAAGATCGACGGGAAACGGTCGTACACCCGCGTCCGCGAGGGCGAGGAGTTCGAGATCCCGGCCCGCCCGGTCACCGTCTCGTCCTTCACCGTCTACGACGTCCGCGAGGACAAGGCCGCCGACGGCACCCCCGTCCTCGACCTGGTCGTCTCGGTCGTCTGCTCCTCGGGGACGTACATCCGGGCGCTCGCCCGCGACCTCGGCGCCTCCCTCGGCGTCGGCGGTCACCTCACCGCGCTGCGGCGCACCCGGGTGGGCCCGTACGGGCTGGACGCGGCGAAGACCCTAGAACAGCTCCAGGAGGAGCTGACCGTGATGCCGGTCGCCGAGGCGGCCGCCGCGGCCTTCCCCCGCTGGGACCTCGACGAGCGGCGCGCGCAGCTCGTCCTCAACGGCGTGCGCATCGACATGCCCGAGGAGTACGCGGGCCGCGGCCCCGTGGGCGTCTTCGACCCGGCCGGGCGCTGCCTGGCCCTGGTCGAGGAGCAGAAGGGGCGCGCCAAGAGCGTCGCCGTCTTCGCCTGACCCGCCCGGCCTCCGCCGTGGAGCGGTGTGTCCCTGACCCACACCACTGACCCACCGCTCCACAGCGCCCCTCCCTGAGGGGTGTTTTCCCGTACGTGCCCGGCAATTCACCCTCCCGGGTAGGCGCCCGGAGTGAAGGGACGGAGCACAGGGGGCGCGTTCGGCCCACCCCGCGCCCGGCCGATCATCACCGCCCTACGGTCTCGGGGTGAGCGGCTGCGGAAAGGGACGACGATGCCGGTAGGGGGCCCGGAGGCGGGGCACCGGGAGGAGCGGGCAGGGCGGGGCGGCGACGCGTGCGCGGACGCCCCCGGGACGATGCCGGAGCGTGAGATCCCGCCCGGCGCGGAGGCGGTGGACGCCCCGCCGCCGCAGGCCCCGCCGCCCGGCCGCGCCGAGGGACCCGCCGGAGCGCTGCTCCGCGTCGAGGACACCACGGGGCGCAGGCTCGGCAGCGGCTTCCTCGCCGACGACCGGGGCACCGTCGTCACGGCGTACGAGGCGGTACGCGACGCCGCGGAACTGCTGGTGGGCCGCGCCGACGGCGCCGGTGCCGCCGCGCCAGTGCGCATCGGGGCCGACGCCGTCACCCCGCTGCCCGGGAGCGGGCTCGCGCTGCTGCGCGCGCCGGGACTCGTGGCGGTGCCGCTGCCGGTCGCGGCCGGGGAAGCGGCACGTGGCGCCTACGTCCTGGTGGCGGCGGGGGGCTGGCGGCAGGCCCGGGTGCTGGGCCCCGCGCCGTTCGCCGGGGACGGGGCGGACGGGGCGCTCGCGGCCGGCCTCGAACTGGCCATCGGCACCGACGGCCGCAACGCCGCCCGGCCCGGCGGGGGAGCGGCGGGCGCGCCGGTGCTCGACGCAGCCACCGGGCAGGTCCTCGCGGTCCTCACCCCCGCGCTGGAGGTGGGGCGCCAGGGATGTTTCGCGGTGCCGCTGCGGGCCGCCGTCCGGGACGCGCCCGACGGTGCCCTCGCCGCGCTGCTGGCCCGCAACGAGGCGACCGTGCCCGCGCTCGGCGCCGGGCTCAACCTCGCGGGGGCGCTCCAGCTGACCGCGACGACGGTCGGCTCGGAGGGGCCGCAGAGCCCCACGGCACCCCCGGTGGAACGGCCCGGGACGGCCGCGGAACTCGCCGCCTTCGAGGACGGGCCCTGCCTCGTCCTCGGGCTGGTCGGGGCGCCCGGCACGGGGCGCACCACGGAGCTTGCGGCGCTCGCCGCGCGCCGCGCCGCCGGGGCGAATCCGGCGCTGACGGTGTGGCTGCGCGGCGCGGACCTGCTCCCGGACGATCTCGACGTGGGCGACGCCGCGCGGCGTGCGCTGGCCCGCGCCGCCCGCATCGTGGAGGCGGCGGGCGGTGCCGCGCCGGACCGGGCGGCCCCGCACGAGGACGCGTCGCCCGAGGAGGTCGCGCGGCTGGCGCGACGGGCGGGGCGCTCCCTGGTGCTGCTGCTCGACGGGCCCGAGGAGATGCCGCCCGCCCTCGCCCACCGCCTCTCCGCCTGGACGACGGGCACCGCCACGTGGCTCGCCCGGACCGGCGCCAAACTGGTCGTGGGATGCCGCCCCGAGTACTGGGAGCAGGTGTGCGGCCTCTTCCCCGGCGCGCTCCGCCATCGCCCCGCAGAACCGCAGCCGGGGCGCCCCGTCACCGACTGCGTGCCGCTCGGGGACCTCCCCGAGCCCGCCGCCGCGAAGGCCCGCGCCCGGTACGGCCTCGCCGACGGACTGCTCGCCGAACGGCACGCCCGCCACCCCCTCACGCTGCGCCTCCTGGCCGATGTCCGGCGCGCCCTGCCGCCCGGGGTGCCCGACCCCGCCGAGCGGCCGGGCCCGGGCGAGGCCCGCTCGGCGCTGCCGCTCGACCGGGACGCGGTCTTCTCGGCCTACCTCGACCTGATGTGCCTGCGTACGGCGGTCCGGCTCGCCGCCCCGCACGGGCTGCGCGGCACGGCACTGCGCCGGGTCGCGGCGCGGGTCGCCGGACAGCTCCACGAGGCGGCCCGCCGCTGCCTGGGACCGGGGCAGGGGGAACTGGACCGGGAGAGCTTCGAGTCGCTGTTCCCCTGGGGCACCGGCGGCGGCCGGTTGGGCGAACTTCCGGGGTGCGCCTCGGCGGTGCTGACCGAGGGGCTGATCATTCCGGCGGGAGCCGGGTACCGGTTCGCCCACGAGGAGCTGGGGGACTGGCTCCAGGGGGCGCATCTCGATGTGGACGCGGCGTTGTCGGCGCTGGTGCACCGGTGGCGGGTGGGGGGTGCCGAGGAGGCTGGGGGCGGCGG
>NZ_JOII01000050.1 GCF_000719955.1 Streptomyces albidoflavus | reverse complement strand
GGGGGGGGGGGTGCGGGGCTTCGGCCGGGGACGGGGCTGGGGCTGGTGCGGGGGAGACGGTGCGGGATGCGGTGACCGGGGGTGGAGGAGCGGGGGGTGTCGGGAACGGGGCGCCGGTGGTGGGCGTGGAGTGCGGTAGCACGGAGGTGGGGAGCGGGCTTGGCCCGGGAGACGGGGCCGAAGAGATGGCGCTGCCCCGAGCCACGGTGCGGCGGCGTCGGCGGATGGCGGAGCGGGCTGCGGCCGAGGCGGGGCGGAGCGGGGCGCTCGGAACGGGGCGGGGCGTCGCGGGAGCGTCGCCTGACGGGGCGTCGGAGCTACGCGACGGTGCGGTTGTGCGGGGCGGCGACGGTGCGGAGGAATCTGCTGGGGGTGCGGGGTACGGCGGGGCGGACACGGCCGACGCGGGGCCGGCCCCGGTGGAGTCCGGGCTGAACGTCGGGCACGGGGCGGGGCGCGCGGCGCCCTACGGGGCGGCGGACCAGCGGAATCCTGCCGCGCGGGCCGCCCCGCACGGGGGGCGTGGCGCGGTGCCCGGAGCGGTGCCGACCGTCCCCCGGACGCTGCCCGTTCCCCGGCACCGCATCGGGCCCGTGGTCGAGGCGCTGCTGCACCTCGCCCGGAACCGGGGTGCGGACGAACTGTCCCGCCGGCTGGCGGGCCTGATCGAGGCCGCGGACGAGTTCCTGACGGCGGGTGAGGCTTCGGCCGAGCCGGAGGCGTGGGTTCCGCGCCAGCAGGGGTCGCCCGATCGGGAGCGCGCGGCACGTGTGGTTGACGGCGTGGTGGGGGGCGCCGAGGCGGGGGCGGGCGGCCTGGCCGATGGCCCCGTACCGTCCGGTGGGCGGGGCGCGACGGACGGGGCCAAGCCACCGGGCCCGCGCGGCGGACGGAGCGGAACGGCCGCGTCCCGCTCCACCGCCGAGCCCGTCACGGAGCCCTCCGCCCCGTCCGCCGCGGACTCCTCCGCGCCGCACTCCACGGCGCCCCGTACGGGGCGCGCGACCTGGGAAAACGCGGCCACGCCCCGTGCCCGCGCAGCCGCCCCGCGCCGCACCTACGGGGCGGGCCCGGCCCGGGACCCGCGCCCCGCGCTCGCCCCGTGGTGGGCGGTGCGGCTGCTCGGCGAGACGCTGCTCCGGCTGCCCGACTGCACGCCGTACCTCGGGGTGCTCCGGGTGCTCGCCGGGTGGATCGTCGAGCGGGCCCGGGAGCGGGGAGTGCCGCAGGACTTCGGGCCGTGGTTCTGGACGGCGCTCGCGCTGCCCGCCGACGAGCGGGCCGATCTGCTGCGGCGGCTCGTGGTGGCGGACGGCACGGGCGGCGACGACCGGTTCCTGGCTGCCGCCGGCGAGTTCCTGGGGGCCGACGCCCGGACCGCGCAGCCACTGCTGTGCGCCTGGTTCGGCGACGACCGGCGGTTGCCGGCCCTGCCCGCGGCGACCGTCGCCACGGCCGCCCAGGCCCTGCTGTACACGCACCGCGAGGGCCACGCGGACACCCTCGTCGACGCCCTGGTCGCCGACGGGCACGAGCGCGCCGACGAACTGCTCTCCACCCTCGCCGAGGAGGACCCGGGCGCCGTCTGCCGCGGTGTGGCCCGCTGGGCCATCGACCCGCGCCCCGCACGCCGCGTCGCCGCCGTCGCCTACGGCCTGCGGGCCGCCCCGTACGCGGCGTCCGAGGCCGACCGCGAACTGCTCCGGGTCGCCGCCGCGACGCTGCTCTCCCGCACCGCCGACGCCGCGCTGCACGGCGGGGCGCTGGCCCTGCTCGTCCGCGACCCGGTCAGCCGGGGGCGGTACGTCGAGCAGGCGGCCGTGCGGTTCGCCGCCGCCCAGGACCCGCAGCTGACCGCCGCCGCCCTGGGCGTCGCCCTGGCCAGCCACCCGGGCCCCGTCCTGGACGCCTACCGGCGCCGCCTCGCCGCCCCCGGCAGCCAGGCGGGCGACGTGCTCCGGGTGCTGGCCGAGGAGGCGGCGCCCGCCGTGGCCGCCCCCGCGACGGAGTTCGCGGCAGCGCTGCTCCGGGCGCGCCCCGACACGGCGGGCCACGTCGCGGCGTACGCCGAACGCCGCCTGGCGCGGGGCGGGGCCGACGCGGAGGTCGGCGCGCTGGTGCGCGCGGCGTTTCGCACGGGGCCGCCCTCCGTCCGTGCCGCGCTGGCGCCCCTCGTGGCGGCGCCGGGGGACGCCCCGGGCGCCGAGCTCCGGGGTGAGCTGCTGGCGGAACTGCTCCGGGAGGAGACCCACCCCGACGTCCTCGAAGCGCTCCTCGTCGCGCTGGTCGTCCGCCACGACACCCGCCCCGGCGCGGCGCCGGAGGAGCGGGCCGGACACGCCGCGCGGCTGCGGAGCGCGGTCCTGCGCGTGGGGACGGTGCTGGCCCGGGGACCCGAGGGCGGGCGGCGGCTCGACCGGCGCCTGGCGGAGCTGGCCAGGACGGTGCCGGGATTCGCCGCGTATGCCCTGGCCTGGTACGACGAGGATCCGGGGGTGTGGCGTGCCCTGGTCGGCTCCGGCGGGCTGAGGACGATCGAGGACGTGGCGGCGTCCGGTGGACGTACGGCGCCGGCCGGGACGCCCGATGCGGAGCGCGTACCGTCGGCATGGCACTCTTAGACCTGCGAAGACGCCCATTACCACACACAGGTTCGACGAGGAGCGGTCACAGTGCAGCGCTGGCGTGGCTTGGAGGACATCCCCCAGGACTGGGGGCGCAGCGTCGTCACCATCGGCTCCTACGACGGGGTGCACCGCGGCCATCAGCTGATCATCGGCCGCGCCGTGGAGCGGGCTCGCGAGGCGGGGCTGCCGACGGTGGTCGTGACCTTCGACCCGCACCCCAGCGAGGTGGTCCGGCCCGGCACCCACCCGCCGCTGCTCGCCCCGCACCACCGCCGGGCGGAACTCTGCGCCGAACTGGGCGTCGACGCCCTGCTCGTGCTGCCGTTCACCAGGGAGTTCTCGCAGCTGTCCCCGGCCGAGTTCGTGGCCAAGGTGCTGGTCGACCGGCTCCACGCCCGCCTCGTAGTCGAGGGCCCCAACTTCCGCTTCGGCCACCGAGCCGCCGGCGACGTGGCCGTGCTGACCGAACTGGGGGCCACCTACGACTACGAGGTCGAGGTGGTCGACCTGGTCGTCCGTGGCGCCGCGGGCGGCGGCGTGCCGTTCTCCTCCACGCTCACCCGGCGCCTCGTCGCCGAGGGGGACGTGGCGGGCGCCGCCGAGATCCTCGGACGCCCGCACCGCGTCGAGGGGGTCGTCGTGCGCGGCGCCCAGCGCGGCCGCGAACTGGGCTACCCCACCGCCAACGTCGAGACGCTCCCCTACACGGCGATCCCCGCCGACGGCGTCTACGCGGGCTGGCTGAACGCCGAGGGCGAGGCGATGCCCGCCGCCATCTCGGTCGGCACCAACCCGCAGTTCGACGGCACCGAACGCACCGTCGAGGCGTACGCCATCGACCGCGTCGGCCTCGACCTCTACGGCCAGCACGTCTCCGTCGACTTCCTCGCCTTCGTACGTGGCCAGGCCAAGTTCGCCTCGCTCGACGAACTGCTGGAAGCCATGTCCCGCGACGTCGCGCGCTGCCGCGAACTCGTCGCCGCCGCCGAGCCCCAGGACCCCGCGGCCTGACGCCGCGCCACCCACGCCGCGCCCGCGCTACGAGCCGGTGCGCGCCGCCTCTTCCGGCGCGGTGCCCTCCGTCGCCCAGTGCGCGGGGCGCCGGACCGCCCCGGGCAGGCGGGTCGCGGCGTCGCCCCGGGCGGCGGCGAGCTGGGTGCCCGTCGCGTAGACGCTGCCGCGCAGGTCGGCTCCGGAGAGGTCGGCGCCGCGCAGGTCCGCGCCGATCAAGTCGGCCCAGCGGAGATCGGCGTCGCGCAGGTCCGCCCCGATCAGCAGCGCCCCGCGCAGGCTCGCGCCGCGCAGATCCGCGCCCCGCAGCCGGGCGCCGGCCAGGTCCGCGCCCCGGTGCACGGGGCCACGCCGCGGCGAGCACGCCCGCACCAGGTCGCCCGCGCGCAGCAGCGCCGGGTTGACCGCCGCGCGCAGCGCCCCGACGTCGGCCGCGAGCACCGTGTCCGCGTCCGCCCCGGCCAACTCGCTCAGGCCGGTACGGGCGCGGCGCAGTTCGGCGTGGACGGGGCGGGTCTCGGGGCGGTCCAGGGCGTCGGCGACGTACGCCAGGAGTTCGTGCACGGGGCGCATCACGGCGAAGACCGCGAACATCCGCCGCGCCGCGTCCGGGGAGCCGCGCCAGTCCTCACCGGCGAAGGTCACCTGGGAGACCTGCTGGCCCGCCCCGTGGCAGTCGAAGACCGTGCAGCCCGTCCAGCCGCGCGGGCGCAGCTCCTCGTGGATGGAGCAGCCGAAGTCCGCCCGGAGATTGCCGCACGGGTTTCCGCCGGGCTTGTCCACGGGGAAGTCCGCCGACCGCGAGAACGGCAGCGCCACGCAGCAGAGCCCGAAGCACCGCGCGCAGTCCCCACGGGGCTCGGTGCGCGGCGTACCGGGCGCCGTCGCCCCGTCGGCCGCCGCCCCGTCCGGGGCGCTCCGGCGCCCGCTCCGTGCCTGGTCGCCCGCCCCGTGGGCCTCGCCGCTGCGCGCGCCGCGCCCCCTGCCCGGACGCCCCGTGCCACCCTGCCCACCGCGCCCCCGGGCCCCGGCCCCGCCCCGTCGCCCCACAGCCCCGTCCTCCTCGCAGACCCGCCGCCGCGTCAACGGCCGGCGTCACACTCCCGCCAGGATGTCACCCGATGGGGAGCGCGCTGCGTGAGGCACGGTCCACGTCCCGGACGCCCCGTCAGCCCGCCGCCCGCTCCACGGCCTCGGCCCAGTGGCAGGCCACCGCCGCCGGTCCGCTGCCGGGCAGCACCGGGAGTTCCCGCGTGCGGCAGGCGTCGGCGACCCCGGCGCGTTCGGCCTCGCCGGAGGCGAGCACCGGGCAGCGGGCGTGGAAGCGGCAGCCCGACGGGACGCGGGAGGGGTCCGGGGGCTCGCCGGTGAGGATCACCGGCTCCGTCTCGGACTCCGGTAGGACCGACAGCAGCGCCCGGGTGTACGGGTGCCGGGGCGCGGTCAGGACCTGCTCGACCTCGCCGGTCTCCACGATGCGGCCGAGGTACATCACCGCGACCCGGTCGGCGATGTTCCAGGCCAGCCCCAGGTCGTGGGTGACGATCAGCGCGGAGAGGCCCAGCTCGTCGCGGAGCCGCAGCAGCAGGGCGAGGATCTCCCCGCGCACCGAGGCGTCCAGCGAGGCGACCGGCTCGTCGGCGACGATCAGCTCCGGTTCCAGCACCAGGGCACCCGCGATGACGACGCGCTGGCGCTGACCGCCCGACAGCTCGTGCGGGTGGCGCAGGAAGAACCGCTCCGGGGGCCGGAGCCCGGCCCGCGACAGGGCACCCGCCACCGCCTCCTGCTCGTCGCCCGCGTAGCCGTGGATGCGCAGGCCCTCGGCGACCGCCTCGTACACGGTGTGGCGGGGGTTGAGGGAACCGCTCGGGTCCTGGAGGACGAGCTGGGCGCGCCGCCGGTACGCCTTGAGGGCGCGCGAGGCGTACTCCAGTGGCTTGCCGTCGAAGGTGACCCGCCCGGAGGTGGGCGTCACCAGCCCCAGCAGGGACCGCGCCAGTGTCGTCTTGCCGCACCCCGACTCGCCGACGAGGGCGACGATCTCGCCGGGGCGGACGTCGAGGTCCACCCCGTCCACCGCACGCGCCTCGCGGTCGCCGCGCCGACCCGGGAAGACGACCTTCACCTGCTCCGCGCTGAGCAGCGGCGGCGCCCCGTCGCCCGCCCCGTCCGGAGCGAGAACGCCCAGGTCGCGCGCCCCGTGGGCCGCCCCGTCAGGCGCCCGGTCCGCCGCCCCGCCGCCCCGCACCGCACCCGTCTCCGCGCCGCTCATGACCCGCTCCCCGTCGTCTCCGAAACGCCCTCGGACGCGGCCCCGCCGGCGCCCTCCCGGGCCACCGCCGCCCCGTCCCCTGCACCCGCACCACCCTCGTCGTCCCCCACCCGCACGCACGCCGCCCGCCGGCCTGGCCCCGCCACGCGCAGCACCTGGTCCTGGGTCGCGCAGACGTCCAGCGCCACCGGACACCGTGGATGGAAGGCGCAGCCGTCCGGCACCGCCGCCGGGTCCGGCGGATCGCCCGGCAGCCCGCGCGGCGCGCGCCGCGAGGCGAGGTCGCCGATGCGCGGGAAGGCGGAGGAGAGCGCCCGGCCGTACGGATGCGCGGCGTGCGCGTGGACCGCCTTCGCCGGCCCCTCCTCGACGACCCGGCCCGCGTACATCACCGCGAGCCGGTCGCAGGTGTCGGAGAGGACGGCCAGGTCGTGGCTGATCATGATCAGCCCGAGGTCCTGGTCGGCGACGAGTCCCTCGATCAGCCGCAGGATCTGCGCCTGGATCATCACGTCCAGGGCGGTCGTCGGCTCGTCCGCGATGACCAGCCGCGGATCGCAGGCCAGCGCCATCGCGATCATGACGCGCTGCCGCTGCCCGCCGGACAGTTCGTGCGGATACGCCTGGACCCGCGCGGCGGGCAGCCCCACCTGTTCCAGCAGTTCGCCCGCACGCTTCCTCGCGGCGGCCGGGGTCGCCCGGCCGTGCAGCAGGATCGGCTCGGCGATCTGGTCACCGATCCGGTGCACAGCGTTGAGGGAGTGCATCGCCCCCTGGAACACCACGGAGGCGCCCGCCCAGCGCACCGCGCGCAGCCGCCCCCACGACATGGTGCGGATGTCCTCACCGTCCAGGAGGATCTCCCCCGACAGCTTCGCCGTGGACGGCAGCAGCCGCAGCAGCGCCAGGGCCAGCGTCGACTTGCCGCACCCCGACTCCCCGGCGATCCCCAGCTTCTGCCCCGCCTCCAGCCGCAGGTCCACGCCCCGCACCGCCGGTACGGCGGGGGAGCCCGGGGTGCGGGCGTACGTCACCTCCAGGTTCCGTACCTCCAGCAGCGGTGTGCCGCCGCCCGGCGCGGCCTTCGCGGCGGCGGGTTCCTCGTGCGTGTCGTGCGGTGTCAACGGGAGACCCCCAGCTTGGGGTTGAGGACGGACTCGATGGCGCGCCCGCACAGGGTGAAGGCGAGGGCGACCAGGGCGATGGCGAGGCCCGGCGGGGTGATGTACCACCAGTTGCCGGAGCTGACCGCGCCCGCCTCCCGGGCGTCCTGGAGCAGCCCGCCCCAGGAGACGACCGTCGGGTCGCCGAGGCCGAGGAAGGCCAGCGTCGCCTCGGTCAGGATCGCCAGCGAGATGACCAGGGTGGTCTGGGCGAGGACGAGCGGCATCACGTTGGGCAGCACGTGCCGCGCCATGATGTGGCCGTGCCCGCCGCCGAGCGCCCGCGCCCGCTCGATGTACGGCCGTGACTCCACGGCCAGGGTCTGCGCGCGGACCAGCCGCGCCGTGGTGGGCCAGGTGGTGACGCCGATCGCGAGGATCGTCGTCCACAGCGAGCGGGCCATCACCGTGGAGAGGGCGATGGCCAGCACCAGCGTCGGCATCACCAGGAACCAGTCGGTGATCCGCATGACGACCGTCGCGTACCAGCCCTTGAAGTGTCCGGCGGTGATGCCGACGAGGGCGCCGATGGCCACCGAGAGGAAGGCGGCGAGCAGTCCCACCATCAGGGAGACCCGGGTGCCCCACAGCAGCAGCGCCAGCACGTCCCGGCCGAACTGGTCGGTGCCGAGCAGGAACTCACCGCTCGGCTCCTCCAGCGCCCCGCCGGTGGCATCGGTGACGCTCCGGGACTCCTCGCCGGCCAGCAACGGCGCCGCCAGCGCCAGCAGCGCGATCACCACCAGCACCGCGAGCCCGAAGACCCCGCCCCGGTGCGACCGGTACTGGCGCCAGAACCGCGCCAGCGCGTGGAGCCGCCGCGCCCGGGCCAGCGCCCGCGCGCTGCGCGGCGCCGCACCGCCCTGCCCCGCGGCGCCGTCCGTCGTCTCGTGCACAGTCATCGGCCCACCCGGGGATCGAGCAGCGGATAGATCACGTCGGCGAGGGTGTTCATCAGGATCACCGCGGCGGCGAACAGGAAGAACAGGCCCTGCACCAACGGCAGGTCGGGCACGCTCAGCGCCTGGTAGAAGAGGCCGCCGAGGCCCGGCCAGGAGAAGACCGTCTCGACCAGGATGGCGCCGGCGACGGTGTTGCCGAGGTTGACGAAGAGCAGCGTCACCGTGGGCAGCAGCGCGTTGGGCACCGCGTGGCGGCGGCGCACCGCGTCGTCACGCAGGCCCTTGGCGCGCGCCGTCGTCAGGTAGTCGCTGCCCATCTCGTCCAGCAGCGAGGAGCGCATCACCAGCAGGGTGCGCGCGTACTCCACCGCGACCAGGGTGAGGACGGGCAGCACCATGTGGTGGGCGACGTCCAGGACGTGGGCGAAGCCCGACTGTCCGCCCGACTCCATGCCGCCGGTCGGGAAGACGCCGGGGATCGGCCCGACGCCGACCGACAGGGTGACGATCAGCAGCAGCCCGAGCCAGAACGACGGCACCGAGTACAGCGTCAGCGCGAACGCCGTGCCGAACCGGTCCCCGAACTTGCCTCCGCGCCACGCGGAGCGTGCGCCCAGCCAGATGCCCAGCACCGTGTAGATGACGAAGGCGGTGCCGGTCAGCAGCAGCGTCGCCGGGAGCGCCTCGGTGATCTTGTCGATGACGGGGGCGCGGAACTGGTACGACATGCCGAAGTCACCGGTGAGGGCCTTCGCGCAGTAGTCGGTGAACTGCTGCCACAGCGGCAGGTCGAGGCCGAACTCGCGGCGCATCGCGGCCAGCTGCTCGGTGGAGACGGGGCGGCCCTGCGTCATGTGCTTGACCGGGTCGCCGGGGATCATGCGGAAGAGGAAGAAGCTGGTGACCAGGACGGCGAAGAGGGAGACCGCCGCACCGGCCAGCTTGCCCGCGACGTAGCGCAGGTAGGCGGCGGCGGAACGGGAGCGGGGCCCGCGCCCCGACGGTCCGGCCTCGGCCGGACCGTCGGAGGCGGCACCCGGGCTCTTGACGAGAGCCGCGGTGCTGTCGGTGCTCATGGCCTATTCACGGTCCTCCGCGGTGGCCCGGCGCCGCAGCCCGAAGAGGACTCCCGCCCCGATCGCCAGGACCGCCGCCACGCCGATGCCGACCATCGCGCCGGTGGAGAGGCCACCCGAGCCCTCGGACCCCGCGTCGTCGTCGGCGGGCACCGCCGACCACCAGCTCCAGTAGCCGTCCTGGCCGTAGATGTTGCCCGCGGCCTGGGGCATCGTGGTGATCGACTTGATCTGGTCGGTGCGGTACGCCTCGACGGCGTTCGGGTACGCCAGGACGTTCATGTACCCGGTGTCGTACAGCCGCGACTGCATCTGCTTGACCAGGTCGGCGCGCTTGGCCGGGTCGTACTCGGCGAGCTGCTGCCCGTAGAGCTTGTCGAACTCCTTGTCGCAGATGAAGTTGTCGGTGGCCGACGACTCCTTCGGCTTGTTCGGGAGCGCCGCGCAGGTGTGGATGCCGAGGACGAAGTCCGGGTCCGGGTTGACCGACCAGCCGTCGAAGGCCAGGTCGTACTCGCCGGCCGCCCACGGGTCGGAGACGTTGTCGAGGCAGTCGACCTTCAGGCCGATGCCCAGCTCGCCCCACCACTCCTGGAGGTACTTGCCGACCGCCTTGTCGTTGGGGTCGGTGGCGTGGCACAGGATGCGGAAGTCCAGCGGCTTGCCGTCCTTGCCGACGCGCTTGCCCTCGGCGTTCTTCTCGTACCCCGCGTCGTCCAGCAGCTCGGCCGCCTTCGCCGGGTCGTAGGCGCGCTTCTGCTCGGCGGACGGCTTCCAGAAGTAGTCGCCGAAGCGGGGCGGTATGTACCCCTCGCCCTCGACGGCGTTGCCCTGGAAGACCCGGTCCACGATGGTCTCGCGGTCGACGGCGGTGAAGAGCGCCTCACGGACCTTGGCGTCCTGGAGCGCGGGGTGCCCGTCGCCGAACTCCTCGCCGTCCTTGGTGCGCGCGCCCGGGTTGACCGCGAGGGCGAAGAAGCGCCGGCCGGGGCCCTCGTTGACCTTGATGTTGTCGGCCTTGGCGAGGGAGTTGGCCTGCGCCGGGGTGAGGCTCGGGCTGCCCGCGGCGAAGGAGACCTCGCCCTTGCGGAGCGCGGCGACGGCGGCGTCCTGGTCCTTGTAGTAGCGGAAGACCAGCTCGTCGAACTTGGGGGCGCCGCGCCAGTAGTCCTTGTTGGCGGTGAGCTTGACGTAGCTGTCGCGCTTGTACTCGGTCAGGACGAACGGCCCGTTGCCGACGACGGGGAAGTCCTGGTCGTTGTTGAACTTCGAGAAGTCGTCGACCTTCTCCCACACGTGCTTCGGGACGATCGGCACGTCCAGCGCGGTCATCGTCGCCTGCGGCTTCTTCAGCTCCACCACGAGCTTGTCGGGGCCGGGCGCGGTGACCTTCTTGAAGTTGCTGGTGAACGAGCCGTTGGCGGTCGCCGCGGCCTCGTCCTCCATCATCGTGTTGAAGGTCCAGGCGGCGTCCTCGGCGGTGACCTTCTCGCCGTCCGACCACTTGGCGTCGGAGCGGATCGTGTAGGTCCACGTCAGCTTGTCGTCGGAGGACTCCCACTCGGTGGCCATCGCCGGCACCGTGGAGTTGTCCTTGGCGTCGTAGTTGGTGAGGAAGTCGTACATCAGCCGGTGGATCGAGGTCGACACCAGCGTCTGGGCGAGGAACGGGCTGAGCGAGTCGACGCTCTGCGCCACCGCCACCGTCAGCGTCTTCTTGCCGCCGTCGGCCGCCTCGGCCTCGTGCGGGGCCGGGTTGAGCGGCGTGGCGAGCCCCGCCGTCAGGGACATCGCCGCCACGCCCGAGGCGGCCAGCAGCCGGAGCCTGCCGCGCCGGGTGCGGGGATTCGTTGAGCTGCCGTGCTGTTCTGGTCTGTCCATAGGTCGGGGACCTCGCGTCGTCGCTCGCACAGGGAAGGCCGCTTGATCATGAAGCGCCGTTGGGTGATGTGAGTGTCTACCAGCGCTGGTCTAAACATGTCAACGGTCGATGAACACAGTGTGGCCTGCGGTAACGCCCGGGAAACGGGGCGGTGTTGAGCGGCTCGGCGCTCATTGGTCCAGTCCTCTGAAACGCCCTGCGCGAGGTGGGGCGCGAGCTGCGCGAGAGGCTCCGCACCACCCGGAGAACGCCAACCGGCCGCCACCCGGGAGAGGTTGACCCTCCCCGGACGACGGCCGGTACGAACCCGACGCCAACGGCTACTGCTGCGGCGGCTGTTCACCCTCCGCGGCGGGCGGCTGCCCCTGTCCCGGCACCTGGCCCGGAGCCTGCCCGGGCACCTGGTACGGCGCACCCGGCGCCGGGTACTGCCCCGGCTGCCCGTAAGGCGCCGCGCCCGGCGCCCCCGGCTGCTGCCCCCACGGCCCCGGCGGCTGCGCCGGATAGCCGTAACCGTCCTGCTGCGGCTGCGGCTGCGGCTGCGGCTGCGGCTGCGGCGCCTGGGGCGGCTGCCCCTGCGGCGGGTACGGGGCGCCCTGAGGCGGCGCGCCCGCCCCGTACGCCGGGGGCTGCGGCCCCGCCGGCGGCTGCGACGCCGGATAGCCGTACCCCGGGCCGCCCGGCTGCTGCGGGACCCCGCCCTGCGGCGGGTACGGGGCCTGCGGCGGCTGCGGTGCGGCGGCGGGCATCCCGGGCTGCTGCTGGGCCTGGCCCGGCAGCGGCGGCGCGGCCACCGGCGGCGGGTTGCCGTCGGAGGTCCACAGGCCCTGCTGCTGCTGGGCCCGCGCGAAGTCCTCCGCGACCAGCGCCGACAGGTTGAAGTACGCCTCGCGCGTCTTCGGCCGCATCATGTCGAGGTCCACCTCGGCACCGGCCGACAGGTGCTCGTCGAACGGGATGACGACCACGCCGCGGCAGCGCGTCTCGAAGTGCTGGACGATGTCGTCCACCTTGATCATCTTGCCGGTCTCGCGCACCCCGGAGATGACCGTCAGCGACCGCGACACCAGCTCCGCGTACCCGTGCGCCGACAGCCAGTCCAGCGTCGTCGAGGCGCTGGACGCCCCGTCGACCGAGGGCGTCGAGATGATGATCAACTGGTCGGCGAGGTCCAGCACCCCGCGCATCGCGCTGTACAGCAGCCCCGTCCCCGAGTCGGTGAGGATGATCGGGTACTGCTTGCCGAGGACGTCGATCGCCCGCCGGTAGTCCTCGTCGTTGAAGGTGGTCGAGACCGCCGGGTCCACGTCGTTGGCGATGATCTCCAGCCCGGACGGCGCCTGCGAGGTGAACCGCCGGATGTCCATGTACGAGTGGAGGTGCGGGATCGCCTGCACCAGGTCGCGGATGGTCGCCCCGGTCTCCCGGCGCACCCGGCGGCCGAGCGTGCCCGCGTCGGGGTTGGCGTCGATGGCGAGGATCTTGTCCTGCCGCTCGGTGGCCAGCGTCGCCCCGAGCGCGGTGGTCGTGGTCGTCTTGCCCACGCCGCCCTTGAGGCTGATGACCGCGATGCGGTAGCAGGACAGCACGGGGGTGCGGATCAGCTCCAGCTTCCGCAGCCGCTCCGCCTCCTCCTTCTTCCCGCCGAGCTTGAACCGCCCGCCCGCACCCGGCCGCCCGCTGCGCGCCTTCTGCTTGTTGTTGCGCAGCAGCCGGTCCGAGGACAGCTCGACCGCCGCCGTGTAACCGAGCGGCGCGCCCGGATTGGTCCGCTCCCGCTGGTCGTGCTGGACCGGCTGCGGCCACGCCGCCCCGGTCCGCGGGTCCACCGGCGCCTGCGGCGGCAACGGCGCACCCTGCGCCGGGTAGGGCTGCTGCCCGGGCCCGGCCTGCGGCTGCTGGGGCGGCGCCGGGTAGCCGTACGCGGGCCCCGGCACACCCTGCTGCGGCACCCGGGGCACGCCCGGGGCGGGCTGGGCGCCGGGCGCCTGCTGCGCAGGGGGCGGCGGCTGGGCACCGGGCACCTGCTGCGCGGGCGGGAAGCCGTAGCCGTCGGGCGCCTGCGGGGCGCCTGCCGGAGGCTGCCCCGGAGTCTGCGGGGCGTTCTGCGGCGCGGGCACGGGGCCCTGCGGGGCGGCGGCGTGGGGCGCGCCGAACGGGGCCCCCGGCGCGGCGTGCGGGGCCTGCGGCGTCTGCGCGGCGTCCTGCGGCGCGGGGGAGGGCTGCGGGAAGCCGTACGCACCCGGCGCCCCGGCCGTACCCTGCTGCGCCGTGGCGGGCTGCCCGCCGTGCGGGGCGCCGGAGTGCTGCGGGCCCTGCGGGGCGGGCGCGGCGGGTGCCTGGCCCCCCTGCGGGAAGCCGTAGCCGCCCGGCGCGCCCTGCTGCTGCGGAGCCTGCGGCGGGAAGCCGTACGCACCCGGGCCGGGCGCCTGCGGCGGCTGCGCGTCCTGCGGCGCGGGCGGCGCGGCGGGCGCGTCGGCCGGGGCGGGCTGCGGGGCAGGCGGCGTGGGCTGCGGTGCGGGCGGCTGGGCCGCCTGCGGGAAGCCGTAGCCACCGGGACCGCCCTGCGGCGCCCCGGGGTGCTGCTGCGGGAAGCCGTAGCCGCTTGCCACCCCGGGCGCCTGCTGCGGGGCGGCCGGGCCGGGTCCCTGCGGAGGCTGCTGGGGCGCCTGCTGGAAGGGCGGCGTGGCGGGGGGCGCGGGGGGAACCGGGGGAGCGGCCGCCCCGGGCCACTGCGACGCACCGGGCGGCGCCGACGGGGCGCCCTCCGCGGGCGGGAAGGCGGCCGGCAGCGGCGGCAGACCGCCCTGCTGCGGCGCACCCGTCGGCTGCGCCCACGGCGGCGGGGCGTCCTGCGGTGCGGGCGGCGTCGCCGGGGCGGCGTCGCGCGGTGCCTCGGACGGGGCGGGCGACGGGGCGGCCGACCAGGGCGTTTCCCCGGCGGCCCCGCCCTGCGCACCGTCCTGCGGCGCGTCCTGCGGGGCGTCCTGGGGGGCGGGCGGCGCGGGCTCCGCCGCGGCGCGACGGGCCTCGGCCTCGGCGTCGCGACGGGCGATCTCCTGCTTGAGCGCGGCGGCGGAGAAGCGCATCGTGTCGCCGCTCTCCAGGTCGGCCGCGCCCGCCCCGCTCTGCGGCGCGGAGGCCGGAGCCTCCTGCTCCGGCGCGGCGGGGGGCTGCTCCGCACGGGGCGGGACCCCGGGCAGGCCGCCGCCCTGGCCGGACGGCTCGATCCGCGCGTGGGACGGCGGGACGAGTCCGGGTGCGGGAGTGTCCGCCCAGTTCGGCGCGAACCCCCCGTTGAACGCGGGCCGCTGGGGCTCCCGCGCCTCGCCGCCGTCCCGCGAGCTGAACGGCGCGGCCCCGTCGGCCACCGGCCGGCCCGCGCTGTCCGTACCGGTTCCGGAACCCGAAGCGGAATCCGGGCCGACGCTCTCGTGCGCACCGGCTCCCGGACCGCTCGCCCCGTCACCGGAGGACGTCGGCGCACCGGAGCTGTCGCCCCCTGCCGCCCCGTCGTCCCCCGTCACGCCGCGCTCCGGCGCCCCACCGGGCTTCTGCAGGCCGAACTCCGAGGCGGCCCCGAAACCACCGCCCGCACCGGAAGCGGAATCCTTCGCGGAGTCCTCACTGTCTGCGGCGGAACTGGTGGAACTGGCGGACGGCGAGGAGAACGGCCGAGCGAACGAGACCGGGCGCCCCGCACCCACCGCCCCGACACCGGCCGCCGAACCCGACCCCGCGGACCACGGCACATCGGCGGACGAGGCCGACGACGCCGCACCGTCCTCACCGTCCGGCGCGGACGGCGGCTCCGGCTCCGCCCCGGAAACCGGCGTCCCGGACGAGTCAGAGTCCGCGTGAGAGTCCGGCTCCGGCTCCGAGCCCGGCCCGGCCGTACCGTCCGCACCCCCGTCCGCCTCCGCCGGCTCGCTCTCCCGGACCTCGTCCTCCGAGGCCTGGTCCTGCTCCGCCCGGGCCTCCGCCATCAACTCCTCCAGGACGCCCCGCGCCCGGCTCTTCGCCTCGGGCACGTCGTCCCCGGTGCTTCCGCCCGGAGCGGACTCCGCCTCCTCGGCCGTCGAGTCGGCGGCCACCACGGCGGCACCGCGCGAGCCCAGCCCACCGGCCGCGAACGAGAAGTCAAAGTCGGTCGGCGACACCGGCGCACCGGCCGAGGACGCACTCCCCGCCGCCGCGCTCTCGCGCGCCCCGTCCCCTTCTTCGTCCGCCTCGCCGTCCGCACCTACGCCGGCTTCGTCCTCGGCCTCGTCCTTCGCAGGGTCCTCGTCCAGCGAGTCCGCCCCGAAGGAATCCGCGCTGAGCGCACCCCCGTCGTCCTCGCCGGACGCGCGGATTCCGGAGTCCGCCCCGGCGGCGTCGTCACGCTCCGGGAGTGACGCCGGGAGCGACGTCCGCGCCGCCCCGTCCGAGGAGGAAACCCCCAGGTCGCGCGCCCCGTGAGCCGCCCCGTCGCGCTCCGCGCCGGCGGCCCCGTCCGCACCGTCCCCGGCCCCGTCCGCCGCGCCGGACGCGTCGCCCCCGGCCTCGTCCGCCCTGCGGCCCCCCGAGCCCCCGCCCGAGAACGGAGCGACCCCGCCGCTCGAAGAGGCTTCGGCCGTGTACCAGGCATCGGCGCTGAAGGTGTACTCGCCGGTCGTCTCCGCGGCGGACTCCACGTCGGCCTGATCATCGACGGGTGTGTTGCCGCCCCCGCGGAACCCGTCCCGATCGCTGCTCACAATGCCTCCTGGTGTGGTCGTGCACCCTCATGTCGTGCGGCGGGGTGATGTCCGCGGGCTCCCGGCGCGTACCGCGACCGCTGCCCGGCCGCGCTCCGGCACGCCTCTTCGCACACAGCGCCCCCTGCCCAGCCTAGTCACCGGCCCGAGCGCCCCGGCAGCTCCCGCCGGTCACAACTCGCCTCGGAGCGGGGCGATTTCCTCACCCGTGCGGCATATGTACGCAAGGAGCCGAACCGTGCCACGGGCAACTCGGGTCAAATCCGGGCCCGTCCACACACCATCACCACAACTCGGCGCCTGCGCACGGCCCGCGGAGCCGGACCCCGCCGCACCGGCTGCCGCTCCAGGCCCCGGAAACGGAGAAGGCACGCCCCGCCCGCAGGCGGCACGTGCCTCGTCACCGGCGGCGCGGGGCCGGACACCTGGTGTCCGGCCCCGCCCGCCCTCACTTGAGGTCGAACTCCCCGTCCCGCGCCCCCAGGACGAAGGCGCGCCACTCGGCCTCGGTGTAGCGCAGGACCGTGTCCGGGTCGAGCGAGGAGCGCATGGCGACGCCGCCGCCGGGCAGGTAGGCGATCTCGACCCGCTCCTCGTGCTCCTCAGCCCCGGGCGCGCTGATCCACTCGACACCCGAGATGTCCAGCGCGTACAGCTCGTCCTTCTCCTGCTGAGTCCCCATTGCCCGCTCCCTCTTCACGTCCCGACGGCGAAACCGGCCGCCCAGTCTGCCGTGCCCGGCCCGGTCCCACCACCTCCTCCGGCGGACGCCCCCCGAAGGAGCGGACCCGCCCCCGACTTCCGGCCGGCGGCGCCCCCGACCTCGTAGAACCCCGCCCGCGCGCCCCGGCGTCAACCTCGCGCCCGCGCGTCACCCGGACCTGTCCGGCTGCGGCACGACCGGCTCCCCGCCCCTGCTACTCTGTCCGAGGCCGTCTGTGCCCACGTCCCGAGCCCCGCGTTCGACACGCGGTCCCGGACGACCGGACGGATCCATCCGCCTCCCGAGTCACCGAAGCCTCCCCTGAGACGAAGACCAGGGGCGCTCGGAGGCAAGCGAAGACATCACAGAGGAGTACGCGTGTCGCTCGACGCCGCTACGAAGAAGCAGATCATGACCGAGTTCGCCACCAAGGAGGGTGACACCGGCTCCCCCGAGGTCCAGGTCGCCCTGCTGTCGCGCCGGATCTCGGACCTGACCGAGCACCTCAAGACCCACAAGCACGACCACCACTCCCGTCGTGGTCTGCTGATCCTGGTCGGTCAGCGCCGCCGCCTTCTCCAGTACCTGGCCAAGAAGGACATCCAGCGCTTCCGTGCCCTGGTCGAGCGCCTCGGCATCCGCCGCGGTGCCGCGGGCGCCAAGTAAGACGTCGTGGAGGGAGCGGTTCCCCGCCTGAGGGGACCGCTCCCTTTGCCGTACGTGCGCCCCGGCCCGGTCTCTTTGTAGGCTGGTGGGGCACGCGTCACAGCAGGACAACCTGACCACACCCGCGCGTACCGTACGTACGCGTACCGTGGTCACCGGGCACGTAAGACACGTGTCCCGGGAAAGGTCCGGGCACGACCCGGGCGAGACGAGGGGACGCGTTCCGCGCCGCCGCCGGTCCTCGGTAGTGGCTCCCGGAAGCACCGCGCGAGCGGGGCACCGAGGGCTTCGATCGAAGACCGGCCCGCAACTGGAACGCTCCCCGCCCCGTCCCCGCGCCACACGGGCCAGGGACGAAGACGAGGAGAGCACGCGAGTGGAGAACGAGACCCACTACGCCGAGGCCGTCATCGACAACGGCACCTTCGGCACCCGCACCATCCGCTTCGAGACGGGCCGCCTGGCCAAGCAGGCCGCCGGTTCCGCCGTGGCGTACCTGGACGACGACACCATGGTGCTGTCGGCCACCACCGCTTCCAAGAAGCCCAAGGACCAGCTGGACTTCTTCCCGCTGACCGTGGACGTCGAGGAGCGGATGTACGCGGCCGGGAAGATCCCCGGTTCCTTCTTCCGCCGTGAGGGCCGGCCCTCCGAGGACGCGATCCTCACCTGCCGCCTGATCGACCGGCCCCTGCGCCCCTCCTTCCGCAAGGGCCTGCGCAACGAGATCCAGATCGTCGAGACGATCATGGCGCTCAACCCCGACCACCTCTACGACGTGGTCGCCATCAACGCCGCCTCCTGCTCCACGCAGCTGGCCGGCCTGCCCTTCTCCGGCCCGATCGGCGGCACCCGCGTCGCCCTGATCAACGGCCAGTGGGTCGGCTTCCCGACCCACACCGAGCTGGAGGACGCCGTCTTCGACATGGTCGTCGCCGGCCGTGTGCTCGACGACGGTGACGTCGCGATCATGATGGTCGAGGCCGAGGCCACCGAGAAGACGATCCAGCTGGTCAAGGACGGCGCCGCCGCCCCGACCGAAGAGGTCGTCGCCGCCGGTCTGGAAGCCGCCAAGCCCTTCATCAAGGCGCTCTGCAAGGCCCAGTCCGAGCTGGCCGCCAAGGCCGCCAAGCCCACCGGCGAGTTCCCGATCTTCCTGGACTACCAGGACGACGTGCTCGAGGCCCTCAAGGCCGCCGTCGAGTCCGAGCTGGCCCAGGCGCTGACCATCGGTGGCAAGCAGGAGCGCGAGGCCGAGCTGGACCGCGTCAAGGCCGTCGCCGCCGAGAAGCTGCTCCCGCAGTTCGAAGGCCGCGAGAAGGAGATCTCCGCGGCCTACCGCGCGCTGACCAAGGAACTGGTCCGCCGCCGCGTCATCAAGGACAAGGTCCGCATCGACGGCCGTGGCGTCACGGACATCCGTACGCTCGCCGCCGAGGTCGAGGCCATCCCGCGCGTGCACGGCTCGGCGCTGTTCGAGCGTGGCGAGACCCAGATCCTGGGCGTCACCACCCTCAACATGCTCCGCATGGAGCAGCAGCTCGACACCCTCTCGCCGGTGACGCGCAAGCGCTACATGCACAACTACAACTTCCCGCCGTACTCCACCGGCGAGACCGGCCGCGTCGGCTCCCCGAAGCGCCGCGAGATCGGCCACGGCGCCCTCGCCGAGCGCGCCCTGGTCCCGGTCCTGCCGACCCGCGAGGAGTTCCCCTACGCGATCCGCCAGGTCTCCGAGGCCCTCGGCTCCAACGGCTCCACGTCGATGGGCTCCGTCTGCGCCTCCACCATGTCGCTGCTGAACGCCGGTGTGCCCCTCAAGGCCCCCGTCGCCGGTATCGCCATGGGCCTGATCTCCCAGGAGATCGACGGCGAGACGCACTACGTCACCCTCACCGACATCCTCGGTGCGGAGGACGCCTTCGGTGACATGGACTTCAAGGTCGCCGGCACCAAGACCTTCGTCACCGCGCTCCAGCTCGACACCAAGCTCGACGGCATCCCCGCCTCGGTCCTGGCCGCCGCGCTGAAGCAGGCCCGCGACGCCCGCCTCCACATCCTCGATGTGATGAACGAGGCCATCGACGTCCCGGACGAGATGTCCCCCAACGCCCCGCGGATCATCACCGTCAAGATCCCCGTGGACAAGATCGGTGAGGTCATCGGCCCCAAGGGCAAGATGATCAACCAGATCCAGGAGGACACCGGCGCCGACATCACGATCGAGGACGACGGCACCATCTACATCGGTGCCGCCGACGGCCCGGCCGCCGAGGCCGCCCGCGCCACGATCAACGGCATCGCCAACCCGACCATGCCGGAGGTCGGCGAGCGCTACCTGGGTACGGTCGTCAAGACCACCACCTTCGGTGCCTTCGTCTCCCTGCTCCCGGGCAAGGACGGCCTGCTGCACATCTCGCAGATCCGCAAGCTCGCCGGCGGCAAGCGCGTGGAGAACGTCGAGGACGTCCTCGGCGTCGGCGCGAAGGTCCAGGTCGAGATCGCCGAGATCGACTCCCGCGGCAAGCTCTCGCTGATCCCGGTCATCGAGGGCGAGGACGAGAAGGACGACGCCTCCTCGTGACGTCCCGCACCTCCCGGACGACGGCCCGCGCCACCCCGGCGCGGGCCGTCGCCCGTACCCAAACGCTGCTCAAGGGCAAGGACGGCATCGGTACCGTCCGCCGCACCACCCTCCCGGGCGGGCTGCGCGTGGTCACCGAGACCCTGCCCTCCGTCCGCTCCGCCACCTTCGGCATCTGGGTCAACGTCGGCTCCCGCGACGAGACCCCGACGCTCAACGGCGCCACCCACTACCTCGAGCACCTCCTCTTCAAGGGCACCGCCAAGCGCAGCGCCCTCGACATCTCCGCCGCCGTCGACGCGGTCGGCGGCGAGATGAACGCCTTCACGGCGAAGGAGTACACCTGCTACTACGCGCGGGTGCTCGACACCGATCTGCCGCTCGCCATCGACGTGGTCTGCGACATGCTCACCGGCTCCCTGATCGCCCCCGAGGACGTCGACGCCGAGCGCGGCGTCATCCTCGAGGAGATCGCGATGACCGAGGACGACCCGGGCGACTGCGTCCACGACCTGTTCGCCCACACCATGCTGGGCGACACCCCGCTGGGCCGCCCCGTCCTCGGCACCGTCGACACCATCAACGCCCTCGGCCGCGACCAGATCGCCCGCTTCTACAAGCGGCACTACGACCCGACCCGCCTGGTCGTCGCCGCCGCCGGCAACGTCGACCACGCCCGAGTCGTCCGCCAGGTCCGCGCCGCCTTCGACCGCGCCGGAGCCCTGGAGCGCACCGACGCGGAGCCGACCGCGCCGCGCGCCGGCAGCCGCACCCTGCGCGCCAACGGCAAGGTCGAGGTGGTCAACCGCCGCACCGAGCAGGCCCACGTCATCCTCGGCATGCCCGGCCTCGCCCGCACCGACGACCGCCGCTGGGCGATGAGCGTGCTCAACGCGGCCCTCGGCGGCGGCATGTCCTCCCGCCTCTTCCAGGAGGTCCGCGAGAAGCGGGGCCTGGCCTACAGCGTGTACTCGTACACCTCGGGCTTCGCCGACTGCGGCCTCTTCGGCGTGTACGCGGGCTGCCGGCCCAGCCAGGTCGACGACGTGCTGCGGATCTGCCGCGACGAACTCGACGCGGTCGCCGGCGGCGGCCTCAGCGACGACGAGGTGAGCCGCGCCATCGGCCAGCTCGCCGGATCGACCGTCCTGGGCCTGGAGGACACCGGCGCCCTGATGAACCGCATCGGCAAGAGCGAGCTGTGCTGGGGCGAGCAGATGTCGGTCGACGACATGCTCGCGAAGATCTCGGCGGTCACCCCGGACGAGGTCCGCGAGGTCGCCCGCGACATCCTGGGACAGCGGCCCTCGCTCTCCGTCATCGGGCCGCTCAAGGACAAGCAGGCCGCGCGCCTGCACGACGTGGTCGCCTGAACCACCGAGAAGAGGAACGAAGCAATGAGCGACAAGCTGCGGGTGGCCGTGCTGGGCGCCAAGGGCCGCATCGGCTCCGAGGCCGTACGCGCCGTCGAGGCGGCCGGGGACATGGAGCTGGTGGCGGCGCTCGGCCGCGGCGACGCGCTGTCGGCGGTCACCGACGGTGGGGCCCAGGTCGCGGTGGAGCTGACCACCCCCGGCTCCGTCATGGAGAACCTCGAGTTCCTCGTCGGCAACGGCATCCACGCCGTGGTCGGCACCACCGGCTGGACCGACGAGCGCCTGGCCACCCTGCGCGGCTGGCTCGACGCCTCCCCGGGCACCGGCGTCCTCATCGCGCCCAACTTCTCCATCGGCGCCGTCCTCACCATGGCCTTCGCCCAGCAGGCCGCGCGCTACTTCGAGTCGGTGGAGGTCGTCGAGCTCCACCACCCGAACAAGGCCGACGCCCCCTCGGGCACCGCCACCCGCACCGCCCAGCTGATCGCCGCCGCCCGCGCCGAGGCCCAGCTCCCCGCCCAGCCCGACGCCACGGCGACGGCGCTGGACGGGGCGCGCGGCGCCGACGTGGACGGGATCCCGGTGCACGCGGTGCGGCTGCGGGGCCTCCTCGCCCACCAGGAGGTCCTCCTCGGCGGCGAGGGCGAGACCCTCACGATCCGCCACGACTCGCTGCACCACAGCAGCTTCATGCCGGGCATCCTGCTCGGCGCCAGGCGGGTGGGGAGCGCTCCGGGGCTCACCTTCGGCCTGGAACACTTCCTCGACCTGAACTGACCGGGCTGACCCCATGCGCGCAAAGATCACCTATCTCGTCACGGCCCTCGTCCTGGTCGTCTACTTCGTCCTGGTCGGCAGCCGCGGCGTGCTGCTCATCCGGCACGGCACCCCGCTGACCGTCGTCTTCGGCGTGGCCGTGCTGGTGCTTCCGGTGATCGGCGTCTGGTTCCTCTGGAAGAACACCCAGTTCGTCCAGCGGGCCAACCGGCTCGCCGCCGAGCTGGAGGCCGAGGGCGGTCTCCCCGTGGACGAACTGGTCCGCACCCCGAGCGGCCGCGTCGACCGGGCCTCCGCCGACGCGGTCTTCGCCCGCCGCCGTGCCGAGACCGAGGACCACCCGGACGACTGGCGCTGCTGGTTCCGGCTGGCCGTCGCCTACCACGACGCCCGGGACACCCCCCGGGCCCGTAAGGCGATGCAGCGCGCCATCGCCCTGCACGCCGGCCGCCCGGTCCCCGAACAGGGCTGAGCACACGCGAAGGGCCCCGGAGGAACGGTCCTCCGGGGCCCTTCGCCTGCTCTCCTCAGCCGCGTGCGGCGGGCGCGTACTCGTACGCCCAGACCTCCACGGTGTCGGCGGCGCGGTCGAACGCCTCCGTGCGGGAGAGGAAGTCCGCGTTGTGGTCGGTGAGCAGGACGGCCGGCTCGGCGGCGCCCTCCCGGACGACCAGTTCCAGGGCCTGCCCCTGCACCGTGCGGGGGAGCGCCAGCCACTTCACCGGGCGCTGCGCGGTGCGGACCGCCCGCACCCGGTTCCAGGGCGTCGTCCGGGTGAGGAAGAAGCGGACGTGGCGCAGGCCGGTGGCGTTGACCCAGACGCCCATGCGCAGCAGACGCAGGGCGGAGGCGACCACGGCGAGCCCCAGGGCGCCGGTCACCGCCGCCCCGGACATCCCCCCGGCGGCCGCGATGATCACGGCGCTGACGAGGACGAACGACGCCAGCAGCAGCAGTATCGCCGCCGCCCCGACCCGCCAGGGGCCGGGGCGGTACGGCCGCCGCCACTGGTCCCGGTCGTCGTAGGGGAGCGGGGCGTCGTCCGCGGCCTCGTCGAATGCACGGTCGGCCGTCAGGAAGGCAAGGGGCACGGCTGGTCCTCACTCAAGCACGCTGGGGGGTGGTGCCCGGTGAGGCTACCGAGAGTGCCGCACCCCGACCACTCCAGGGTCCCCGGGTCGGCTCAGCGACCCTCGGATGCCTCGGACTTCTGGTGCTGGACGGTCGACTGCTCGGGGGACAGGGCGGGCATGCCGATCAGCAGGGCACCGACCAGCCCGGCCACCACGGTCAGCCCCATCAGGGTGCTGCCGACCCGCTGGCCCTTGGAGGCACGCTCCCTGGGCGGCGGTGTGACATTGCTGCGGAACTTCTCAGCCTCGGCGATGAAGGCGAACGGAACGGGCTCTCGCCGACGGAACATGTAAGGCGCTTCTCCTCGGAGATCGTGTGCGGTCGTGGGGGTGGGACGTGAAGTACGTCTCTGCAAGGTAAGACGATCGGCGGCCCGGATCGGTGCCCCTTATCGCCGAATTCGCTGAAGATTGTCGGCGCAGGACTCCGAACGGCCGATTGTCGGTGCCGGGTCGTAGAGTGGGCGCCGCCCGAGCGACACCCCCATGGAAGGACCCGCAGGTGAGCGACACCCCTGCTCCAGACCTCAAGCCCAGTTTCCGCAGCGACGTCACGGTGCAACTGGTCAAGCACAGCGCGAGCGACACGGACGTGCTGTGGGCCGCCCGCGTCTCCACCGCCGGTGAGCAGTCCCTGGACGAGCTGAGCAAGGACCCGGAGCGTTCCCGGGGTCTGATCAACTATCTGATGCGGGACCGCCACGGCAGCCCCTTCGAGCACAACTCGATGACGTTCTTCATCAGTGCTCCCATCTTCGTCTTCCGCGAGTTCATGCGGCACCGCGTGGGGTGGTCGTACAACGAGGAGTCCGGTCGCTACCGGGAGCTCCAGCCTGTCTTCTACGTCCCCGGCGCCGACCGCAAACTCGTCCAGCAGGGCCGGCCCGGAAAGTACGAGTTCGTCGAGGGCAGCGAGGAGCAGCGCGAGCTGACCGCCCGCACCCTGGAGAAGACCTACACCCAGGCGTACGAGGCGTACCAGGAGATGCTGGCGGGCGGCGTCGCCCGCGAGGTGGCCCGGGCGGCGCTGCCGGTCGGCCTGTACTCCTCGATGTACGCGACGTGCAACGCCCGGTCGCTGATGAACTTCCTCAGCCTGCGCACCCAGCACGAGCTGGCGACGGTCCCCTCGTTCCCACAGCGCGAGATCGAGATGGTCGGCCAGGAGATGGAGGCCCACTGGGCCGGGCTGATGCCGCTGACGTACGCCGCCTTCAACAAGAACGGCCGCGTCGGCCCCTGAGGCCGCGGCGGCGTCCGCCGGGCCAGCCATCCGCGGTGTCCGTATTGCGGCTTTTCAGAAAGTTCATCTAGCCTGATGAAACGGGTCCGGTACTGCTTGAACCCCCGAGCAGGCAGTGCCGGACCCTTCTGTCTGCCCTTGCGCCGTTCGTCCGCCCCACGGGGCACGCCGACGACGCTCGTCACATCGCCCTGAGGGGGACCGCACGCCGTGTAGCGAGTAGCGTGTTACCCATGGCTCCGACCTCCACTCCGCAGACCCCCTTCGGGAGGGTCCTCACCGCCATGGTCACGCCTCTGACGGCGGACGGCGCGCTCGACATCGACGGCGCCCAGCGCCTCGCCACCCACCTGGTGGACGCCGGCAACGACGGACTGGTCCTCAACGGCACCACCGGCGAGTCCCCGACCACCAGTGACGCGGAGAAAACCGAGCTGATCCGGGCCGTGCTCGACGCGGTCGGCGACCGGGCCCACATCGTCGCCGGAGTCGGTACCAACGACACCCGCCACAGCATCGAGCTGGCCCGCGCCGCCGAGGCGGCCGGAGCCCATGGCCTGCTGACGGTCACGCCGTACTACAACAAGCCCCCGCAGGAGGGCCTGTACCGCCACTTCACGGCGATCGCGGACTCCACCGGCCTGCCGGTCATGGTCTACGACATCCCCGGCCGCAGCGGTGTCCCGATCAACACGGAGACCCTGGTGCGCCTCGGGGAGCACCCGCGCATCGTGGCCAACAAGGACGCCAAGGGCGACCTCGGCCGCGCCAGCTGGGCCATCGCCCGCTCGGACCTCGCCTGGTACTCCGGCGACGACATGCTGAACCTCCCGCTGCTCTCGGTGGGCGCGGTCGGTTTCGTCTCGGTCGTCGGCCACCTGGTCACCCCCGAGCTGCGCGCCCTCCTGGAGGCGCACCTGAGCGGCGACGTCCAGAAGGCCACCGAGATCCACCAGCGGCTCCTGCCGGTCTTCACCGGGATGTTCCGCACCCAGGGCGTCATCACCACCAAGGCCGCCCTCGACCGGCTCGGACTGCCCGGCGGCTCGCTGCGCCTGCCGCTGGTCGAGCTGTCGGCGGAGGAAACTGTGCAGCTCACGATCGACCTGGCCGCGGGCGGGGTACAGCTCCAGTCCACAGACTTCACAACTGCATAAGCGCGACCGGTACGCCGGAGCACCACCACACAACTTCACCAGCACGAACGACACCCGCGCCACGTGCCGTCCGGTACGTGGCGCGGGTGGTAGGGAGAATCTTTTGAGTCATCCGCACCCTGAACTCGGCCCCCCGCCGAAGCTGCCGAAGGGCGGCCTGCGCGTCACACCGCTCGGCGGCCTCGGCGAGATCGGCCGCAACATGACGGTCTTCGAGTACGACGGCCGGCTGCTGATCGTCGACTGCGGCGTCCTCTTCCCCGAGGAGGAGCAGCCCGGCGTCGACCTGATCCTGCCCGACTTCACCTCGATCAGGAACCGCCTCGACGACATCGAGGGCATCGTCCTCACGCACGGCCACGAGGACCACATCGGCGGCGTCCCGTACCTGCTCCGCGAGAAGCCGGACATCCCGCTGATCGGCTCGAAGCTCACGCTCGCGCTGATCGAGGCGAAGCTCCAGGAGCACCGCATCCGGCCGTACACGCTGGAGGTCGCGGAGGACCACCGTGAGCGCGTCGGCCCCTTCGACTGCCAGTTCATCGCGGTCAACCACTCCATCCCGGACGCCCTGGCCGTCGCCATCCGCACCCCCGCGGGCATGGCGGTGCACACCGGCGACTTCAAGATGGACCAGCTCCCGATGGACCGGCGGCTCACCGACCTGCCGACCTTCGCGAAGCTCGGCGAGGAGGGCATCGACCTCCTGCTGACCGACTCCACCAACGCCGAGGTCCCCGGCTTCGTGCCGCCCGAGCGCGACATCTCCAACGTCCTGCGCAACGTCTTCGCCAACGCGGACAAGCGGATCATCGTGGCGAGCTTCGCCAGCCACGTCCACCGCATCCAGCAGATCCTGGACGCCGCCCACGAGTACGGCCGCCGGGTCGCCTTCGTCGGCCGCTCGATGGTGCGCAACATGGGCATCGCCCGCGACCTCGGTTACCTGAAGGTGCCGCCGGGCCTCGTCGTCGACGTCAAGGCGCTCGACGACCTGCCGGACGACGAGGTCGTGCTGGTCTGCACCGGTTCGCAGGGCGAGCCGATGGCCGCGCTCTCCCGCATGGCCAACCGGGACCACCAGATCCGCATCGTCCAGGGCGACACGGTGATCCTGGCCTCCTCGCTGATCCCGGGCAACGAGAACGCGGTCTACCGCGTGATCAACGGCCTGACCCGCTGGGGCGCCAACGTCGTCCACAAGGGCAACGCCAAGGTCCACGTCTCCGGACACGCCTCGGCCGGCGAGCTGCTGTACTTCTACAACATCTGCAAGCCGAAGAACCTGATGCCGGTCCACGGCGAATGGCGCCACCTGCGGGCCAACGCCGAACTGGGCGTCCTCACCGGCGTCCCGCCGCAGAACATCGTCATCGCCGAGGACGGCGTCGTCGTCGACCTGGTCGACGGCCGCGCCAAGATCGTCGGCAAGGTCCAGGCGGGCTACGTCTACGTGGACGGGCTCTCCGTCGGCGACGTCACCGAGACCTCGCTCAAGGACCGCCGCATCCTCGGCGACGAGGGCATCATCTCGGTCTTCGTGGTGGTGGACTCCAGCACCGGCAAGATCACCGGCGGCCCGCACATCCAGGCCCGCGGTTCGGGTATCGACGACGCGCGCTTCGCCGACGTCGTCCCCCGTATCCAGGAGGTTCTGGAGAAGTCGGCCCAGGACGGCGTGGTCGAGCCGCACCAGCTCCAGCAGCTGGTGCGCCGCACCCTCGGCAAGTGGGTCTCCGACCACTACCGCCGGCGCCCGATGATCCTTCCGGTCGTCGTCGAGGTCTGAGCCGCCGGCCGGCGCACCACGGAGCGGGGCTCCCCGGATTTGCATCGGGGAGCCCCGCTCCAGTACGTTTACGTCTCCACCCCAGCGGGAAGCACGGCGCACCTCTGTGTGCCCACGCGGACCGGGGCGGGTGGAATTCCGACTCAGAGTCTCTGATAACGTCGGAACTGCCGGAAAGGGAAAGCGAAGCGGAAACGTGGAGCTGGAACCGGAAAGGCGCCGAGGAAATCGGACGCGAAAGAGTCTGATAGAGTCGGTAACACGAAATACCGAAGGGAAGCGCCCGGAGGAAAGCCCGAGAGGGTGAGTACGAAGGAAGCGTCCGTTCCTTGAGAACTCAACAGCGTGCTAAAAGTCAACGCCAGATATGTTGATACCCCGACCGGCCAGGTTCCTGGCTGGTTGAGGTTC
>NZ_JOII01000049.1 GCF_000719955.1 Streptomyces albidoflavus | reverse complement strand
GTCCTGTCGTCGGGGCGGCCGGCGGGGGGCGGCTCAGTCGGGGCGGCCTGGCGGGGGTGGGGCGTGCGGGTCGTGGAGGGGGAGGGGCCAGGAGAGAGGCTCTGCGACTCTGCCCGGCCACTCGTGGCCGTAATCTTCTGTTAGCTGTCCATCTGGCCACTGACGCGTCCGCGGGGCCCGGCGGGATGGTCGGGGCATGGCAATTTCCTCATCGCGTCAAGAGCCGGAACAGGGCCGGGCGGCCCATGGCTGGACCGTCGTCGCCGTGGCGGGCGCGGCGATCGTCACGGCCGGGGCGTTCACGACCTTCGGCGGGCTGCTCCTCGTCCCGCTGCACGAGGAACGCGGCTGGTCACGGGCGTCGATCGGGGTGGCGTTCGCGATCAGCATGGTGCTGTACGGGGTGACGGCGCCGTTCGCGGCGGCACTGATGGACCGGCTCGGGGTGCGTCGCGTCGTCGTGGGCGCGCTGGTGCTGGCCGGGGCCGGAGCGGCCGGAACGGCGCTGGCCGGCTCACCGGCGCAGGTGGCGGCGGCCTGGGGCCTGGGCGTGGGGCTCGGAACCGGCGCGGCCTCGACCGCGCTGGCGGCGAGCGTCGCGGAACGGGCCGGGGCCGGACGGCGCGGCCTCGTCGCGGGCCTGCTGACGGCGGCGGGGGTGGTCGGGCAGTTCGTCTTCCTGCCCGTACTGTCCCGGGTGGTCGAGGGGTACGGGTGGCAGGCGGCCGCGTGGGGGCTGGCGGGCGCGGCGGGCCTGGTGGCGGCGTGCGCCCTGGCGCTGCCGCGGGGCGCGCGGGCGGCGGTACAGGCCCAGTCGTCGCGGGCGCCCGGCACAGGCGGCGCCTCCCAGGTCGTCAGCCGGGCCCTGCGCGTCCTCGCCGCCGCCACCCGCCGCCCGGCGTTCTGGCTGCTCGCCGGGGTCTTCGCGGTCTGCGGAGCCTCCACCAACGGCCTGCTCTGGAACCACTTCACCCCGGCCGCCCACGACCACAGCATGCCCGCCACCTCGGCCTCGACCCTGCTGGCCCTGGTCGGCATCTTCAACGTGGCCGGGACCATCGCCGCCGGCCGCCTCACCGACCGCGTCGACCCCCGCCGCGTCCTGGCCGCCTGCTTCGGCCTGCGCGCCCTGACCTTGGTGGCCCTCCCCCTGCTCTGGTCCCCTTCGGTCGGGGTGCCGCTGGTGGCCTTCGCCGTCCTGTTCGGCCTGCTGGACGTGGCGACGGTGCCCCCGACGCTGGCCCTGTGCCGCGTCCACTTCGGCCCGGACGCCGTGGTCGTCTTCGGCTGGGTCAACGCCGCCCACCAGCTCGGCGCGGGCGCCATGGCCCAC
The DNA here is from genome assembly GCF_000719955.1 of Streptomyces albidoflavus. Classification (GTDB taxonomy): domain Bacteria; phylum Actinomycetota; class Actinomycetes; order Streptomycetales; family Streptomycetaceae; genus Streptomyces; species Streptomyces albidoflavus. The sequence continues at coordinate 33,366 of NZ_JOII01000049.1, read as the reverse complement.
CTCGGCGGCCTGACCCGCGACACCCTCGGCACGTACGACCCAGTGTGGGTGGGAGCGGGGGCGCTGTGCGCGGGGGCGGCGGTGCTGGTGGGGGTGGTGCGGTCCGCCCGTCAGGAGCGGCCCGCCCCCTACGCCCCCAACCCCCGCGACACCGTATGAATCACCAGCCCCGCCAGTGATCCCACCACCGTGCCGTTGATCCGGATGAACTGCAGGTCGCGGCCGATGTGGGCCTCGATCTTGCGGGAGGTGTGTTCGGCGTCCCAGCCGGCGACGGTGTCGGTGATGAGGGAGGTGATCTGGGTGCGGTAGTTGGTGACGACGTAGGCGGCGGCGGATTCGGCCCAGCCGTCGACCTTGTCCTGGAGGCGGGGGTCGGCGGACATGCGGTTGCCGAGGGAGAGGAGGGCGGCGCGGGCGCGGAGGCGGAGTTCGCTCTGTTCGTCCTCGGCGGCGGCGACGATCATGGCGCGGACGGCGGACCAGGCGGAGGCGATGAGGTCCTGGACCTCGGGGCGGTGGATGATCTCGGACTTGAGGCGTTCGACGCGGGCGCGGGTGTCGGGGTCGCTGCGCAGGTCGGTGGCGAAGTCGGCGAGGAAGGTGTCGATGGCGGCGCGCGCCGGATGGTCGGGCATGTCGCGCATCTCGGTGAGGAAGCGCAGGAGTTCCTTGTAGACGCGTTCGCCGACGCGCTTGTCGACGAAGCGCGGGGTCCAGCCGGGGGCGCCGCCCTGGACGGCGTTCATCACCGTGTCGCTGTGGAGGACCAGCCAGTCGTGGGCGCGGGAGCAGACGAGGTCGACGACGCGGCGGTGGCCGCCGTCCTCGACGATCCGCTCCAGCATCCGGCCGAGGCTCGGCGCGATCTCCTGGGCGTCGGCGCGGCGGGTGATGGCCTCGCCGACGATGGCCTGGACGTCGTTGTCGCGCAGGACGGTGAGGGCGCCGCGCAGGGCGGTGGAGAGCTCGGAGGTGACGCGGTCGGTGTTGGCGGGGACGGCCAGCCAGCCGCCGACCCGGCTGCCGAGGCGCAGGGCGCGCAGCCGGGTGCGGATGACGTCCGGGGAGAGGAAGTTCTCGCCGACGAAGGCGCCGAGTGAGGCGCCGAGCTGGTCCTTCTTGCGCGGGATGATCGCGGTGTGCGGGATGGGCAGGCCGAGCGGGTGCCGGAAGAGGGCGGTGACGGCGAACCAGTCGGCGAGCGCGCCGACCATGCCCGCCTCGGCGGCGGCGGCGACGTACCCGGCCCAGGCGCCGGCGCCGGAGTGCTCGGCCCAGGTGGCGAGGGCGTAGACGATGGCGACGAGGACGAGCAGGCCGGTGGCGGTGACCTTCATGCGGCGGACGCCGCGCCGCTTCTCCTCGTCGGCGGCGGTGAACGCCATGGCGTCGGCGCCGGTGCCGGGGGCGCCCACTCCGGCGCTGAGGAGGGCGCCCAGGGCGCCGCCTCGCGCCCCGGGCGCACCGGGCTCGCGCGGCGTGCCGCCACCCGGCGCCCGCGCGCCCTCGCCCCTGCGGTCGTTCTCTGCTGCCATGGCGTCCCGTCCCGTCGACCCGCACTGCACCCGGCCGTCCGCGCGTCACGCCCGGAATGGCCCCCGTACGGCACGATACGGCGCCCGCCTGCGGCGCCGTCGCGGCACACCGCCGTCAGCCGGTTGTGACCCCCCGCACACGAATCCCCACACCCCGCACCGGAATCTCACCCTCCGTCAGCGCTCCGGGACGCCGGGTGCACCCCTTGTCCCCCGGCTCCCGCAATCGCCCGATTCCCCGGCGCCGGGCGGGAACGGACCGCGCACGGGCCGCGTCTGTCCCTCCGGGGGCGCCCCGCGCGACTCTCCGCGCCATGACGCATCATGGAAGATCCACACGGAGCCCCGGCGCTCCCCCGGCCCGAGGAGTAACAGGCGCATGACCAAGCGTCACGGTTATGCCTTGCTCGCCGCCCTCGCGGCGATCGTCGTCCTGATATCGGCCGCCATATACCTGGGCGTGACCGGGACCGGCGCCCGCGACGAGTCGGCGGACCAAGGCGCCCGCACCCCGCGCAGCTCGGCGGCTCCGGCCTCGTCGGGCAGCTGGGTCGCGGCGTGGTCGGCCTCCCCGGTCGGCGGTGAGCCCGGCACCGAACTCCGCGGCTACGCCGGGCAGTCGATCCGTAACGTGGTGCACACCCACACCGGGGGCAGCAGCGCCCGCGTCACCCTCTCCAACCTCTACGGGCAGCAGCCGCTCAACCTCACCCGCGCCTCCGTCGCGCTGACCGCCGCCCCCAACAACCCCTCGGCCGCCCCGGGAACGCTCCGCGCCCTGACCTTCGACGGCCGCAGCGACGTCGTCATCCCCCCGGGCGAGCAGCGGGTCAGCGACGCGGTGCGCATCCGCGTCCCCGACGGCGCGGACCTGCTGATCACGACGTTCAGCCCGACGCCCTCGGGCCCGGTCACCTACCACCCGCACGCCCGCCAGATCAGCTACGTGGCGCGCGGCGAGCGGACCGACGACGAGTCGGGCGCGGCGTACACGCAGCAGAGCCCGTTCTGGCGGTATGTGACGGCGGTGGACGTCTACAGCAACGAGTCGCAGGGCGCCGTGGTGGTCCTCGGCGACTCGCTGACCGACGGCATCACCTCGACCATGGGCGCCAACCGCCGCTGGACCGACGTCCTGGCCCAGCGGATGCGCGACGAGCCCGGCAACCTCGACCTGAGCGTGGTCAACCAGGGCATCAGCGGCAACCGCCTGCTCTCCGACGGCCTCGGCCGCCCGGCCGGCAACCCCAGCGGCCTCAACCGCTTCGAGCGGGACGCGCTCTCCCGGTCGGGGGTGCGCGGGGTGGTGGTCGCCCTCGGCATCAACGACATCCTGCGCAACCCGCACGACAACTCCGCCGCCGAGATCGCCGACGGCCTGCGCGACCTGACCCGCCAGGCCCACCAGCGGGGCCTGCGGGTCACCGGCGCCACCCTCATGCCCTTCGGCGGCCACCGCGGGTGGACGCCGGAGAAGGAGCGGATGCGCCAGGAGGTCAACGCGGCGATCCGCGCCGGCAAGGTCTTCGACCACTACGTCGACTTCGACAAGGCCGTCCGCGACCCGTACGACGCGCAGAAGCTGCGCCCCGCCTACGACTCCGGGGACCACCTGCACCCGAGCGACGCGGGCTTCCGGAAGATGGGCGAGTCCTTCGACCTGTCGCTGCTGCGGAAGACGGCCCCGGCCCAGCTCTGACCGGGCGCGGCCCGCCTCAGCCCAGTTCCTTGCGGTCCTCCCCCTCGCCCCGGCGGCGCTCCTTCTCCAGGCGCCGCTGGGCGCGGGTCGGCTTGCGCTCGGTGCCGACGCCGCCCCAGAAGGCGAAGCCGCGGACGACGACGCGCGGGGCGTCGGGGTCGGGGGTGTCGTCGCCGGCCGGGCGCCCGAAGCCGCCCATGATGCCGATCCCGCGCACCTCGACCTGGACGCCGGGCGGCACGACGATGTTGACGCCGCCCATCACCGTCCAGCAGTCGATGACCGTCTCGCGGGACTCGAAGCGGGCCTCGCGCAGGTCGAGCTGGCCGCCGCCCCAGAAGGCGATCGCCTTGAAGCGGGCGGGCACGGTCCACCGGCCGGTGTGCTGGAAGCCGGAGAGCACGCCGATGCCCCAGCGGGCGTCCCCGGTGCCGCCGATCCGGGCGGGCCAGTTCTCCCCGCCGGACTCGGCACCGGGACGGGCGGCGGGCGCGCCGCTCCCGGTGGCGGGCAGGTCGCGGGTGAGGGGTTCCAGTTCGGCGTAGGTGCGCGCCCGGTAGACGGCGTCGAGTCGTTCCCCGAACTCGTCCATGTCCAGGCGGCCTTCGGCCATGGCGTCGCGGAGCCGTTCGGCGACCTTCTCCCGGTCGTCGTCGGAGGCGCGGAGTTCGGGCAGCTCTTCACTCATGCGGGTCACCCTATGAGGCGGAGGGCTCGCCGGGACAGGGCCGACCGCCCTCAGCCGGCCGAACGCCCCGCGTACATCAGGGAGATGACGTCCTCGATGTCGGGTTCGCGGAGGGAGAGGTCGACCAGCGGCCATCCGGCGGCGATCTCGGCGACGATCGGCGCGGCCGGCTGCCCGGCCGGGAAGGCGAGCCACTGGCGGGGGCCCTCGACCTTGACGGTGCGGGCCGACTCCAGCGCGATGGGCGCCATCTCGGTGGCGAGGTCGACGACGAGGGTGCGCTCCACCTCGGCGATCCGGTGGAGCCCGGCGACCTCGCCGTCGTACATGAGGCGGCCGTGGTCGATGACCATGACGCGGCGGCAGAGCTGCTCGATGTCGGTGAGGTCGTGGGTGGTGAGCAGGACGGTGGTGCCGCGTTCGGCGTTGAGGTCGGCGAGGAAGTGCCGGACGTTGGCCTTGGAGACGACGTCGAGGCCGATGGTCGGCTCGTCCAGGTACAGCACCTCGGGATCGTGCAGGAGGGCCGCCGCGATGTCGCCGCGCATCCGCTGGCCGAGGGAGAGCTGCCGTACGGGGACGTCCAGCAGGTCGCCGAGGCCGAGGAGTTCGACGCACCGGTCGAGGTTCTCCCGGTAACGGGCGTCGGGGACGCGGTACATGCGGTGGATGAGCTGGTACGAGTCGAGCAGCGGCAGGTCCCACCAGAGGGTGGTGCGCTGGCCGAAGACGACGCCGATACGGCGGGCGAGCCGGGCCCGGTCGCGGGCGGGTTCGACGCCCGCGACGCGCAGGGTGCCGGCGCTCGGGGTCAGGATGCCGGTGAGCATCTTGATGGTGGTGGACTTGCCCGCGCCGTTGGGCCCGACGAAGCCGACCACCTCGCCGCGCCCCACCGAGAAGGAGAGCCCGTCGACGGCTCTGACCTCGCGCTTCTCCCGCCGCAGCAGGCCGGCCCTGCGGCGCACCTCGAAGACCTTCTCGACCCGGTCGAGGTGGATCACCTCCTGGCCGTCGCGCTGTGCGGGCAGGTCGGCCACCGGTCGCTCCGTCGCGTCCATCGCTGTTCTCTCTCCTGTGTCTCGGTGGGGCGGGGTGGGTGGGTCGTCAGCTTCCGGTCGAGCGGTACGCCCTGAGCCCGACCCGCCACAGCAGCCCCGCCGCCACGCAGCAGACGGCGGCCACCAGCGGCGGGGCGAAGGCCGCCTGGACGGGCAGGCCGAGCGGCAGCGGGCGGTCCAGGACGTAGGAGGCGGGCACCCAGTTGACGAAGGCCAGCGGCAGCACGAAGGTCACCGAGGCGACCAGTTCCCTGGTGAAGACGGTCGGCGGGTACTGGAGCAGGGTGGTGCCGCCGTAGGTGAAGGCGTTCTGCACCTCGGCCGCGTCCTGGGCGTAGAACTGGAAGACGGCCCCGGCGACGAAGAGCGCGCCGAACAGGGCTGCCCCGCTGACCAGCATCATCGGGACCATCAGGAGCCTGGTGGCGGTCCAGTCGATCTCCAGCACGGTCAGCGCGTACGCGAGGACGAGCGCGCCCTGGGTGATGCGGCCGAGGCGGCGCAGGGCGAAGCGGTCGGCGGCGAGCTGGGCGAGGACGGGGACGGGGCGGACCAGCAGGGTGTCCAGGGAGCCGTCGCGGATGCGGCGGCCGAGCCGGTCCATGGAGCCGACGGTGAGGTGGGCGAGGCCGAAGGCGGTGGCGGAGGTGCCGTAGAGGAAGGCGACCTCGCCGAGGGTGAAGCCGCCGAGCCGGTCGACGTGGGAGAACATCAGCAGGATCGCGACGAAGTCGAGGCCGTTGGCGACGACGGCGACGCAGAGGGCCATGGCGAAGGAGGCCCGGTAGGTGAGGGTGGAGCGGACCCACATGGCGACGACCAGCCGGTAGGTGCGCAGCCCCTCGGTGAGCGGGGAGCCGAACCGGGCGTCGACGGGGTCGGGCGCGGGGCGCGGGGGCGCGGCGGGGTCAGCCACCCTGGACCACCACCCGGCGGGTCGCGAGGCTCTGCAGGGCGCGTCCGGCGGCCAGCAGCGCCGCCGCCCAGGCGAGCTGGAAGGCGTAGACGCCGAGCAGGCCGGTGCCGGTGTGGACGCCGAGGAGGACGTCGGCCGGGAGCTGGAGGATCGAGGACCAGGGCAGCACCCGGGCGACCTCGCCGAGCAGGCCGGGGAAGACGTTGAGCGGCAGCATCATGCCGGAGAAGAACATGCCGACCAGCCAGGCGAGCTGGCCGACGCCCGCGCCGTCCAGCAGCCAGAAGGCGCTCAGTGCCACCAGGTAGCGGATGCCGAAGCTGACCAGGAGGCCGAGGGCGACCGCGGTGAGGAAGGCGATCCAGGTGCCGGGCGAGGCGGGCAGGGCGAGGTCGAAGACGAGGGCGCCGAAGGCGAGCGGCAGGGCGCCGCGGGCGAAGAGCTGGAAGCAGGCGCGGCCGGCGTCCTGGGCGAGCCACCAGAGTTGCAGGTCGACGGGGCGGTAGAGGTCGACGGCGATGTCACCCGAACGGATGCGTTCCATCAGCTCTTCCTCCGAGCCCCCGCCCATCGCGGCGACGGCCATGTGAAGGGACTGCCCGATCCACACGAAGGTGAGGGCCTGCGCCTGGTCGTAGCCGCCGAGTCCGGGGCGTTCGGCCCAGAGGGCGAGGTAGGTCTGGGCGAGGATCACGCCGAAGACGGTGTTGGTGAAGATTCCGGCGAGGGTGGCCGCCCGGTAGGTGGCGTACCGCCGGAACCCCTTGGCGGCCACCGCCGCGTACAGCGCCGCCCTTCCTGGGCCGTGGGCCATCTGGCTGCTGCTCCGTTCCCCCGTGACACGCCCGCCGAACGGGCGATGTCCGCTTTCGGTACGACCGGCACCGCTTTGGCGCCAAAGGGCAAGAGCTTAGGGGCGGACCGGTACCGGTCGCCACGGCTTTTCGATGTGCGGGCGCGTGCCGGTCGGCGTGGCGGAACGCATGATGCGAAAGTGACATAAAAGGCGTACCGGGCAATTCGGGATCGGGGAGTCATGAGCGAGGAGCGGCAGCAGCCGGACGGCGCGGACGAGGAGCGGCAGCGCTGGCCCGGATGGGAGGAGCGCGACCCGGACGCGGGCGGGCCGCGGAAGCGCGGCATCCGCAGGTTCCTGCCGAGCTGGCGGCTGGTGCTGGGCTCGTTCCTCGCCCTGGTGGTGCTGGTCTGCGGCGGCTTCCTCGTCGGCTACCTGCTGGTCGACATCCCGGCCGCCAACGCCGCCGCCACCCAGCAGTCCAACGTCTACCTGTACGCCGACGGCACCCAGCTCGCCAGCGACGGCGACGTCAACCGCGAGAACATCTCCCTCTCCGACCTCCCCAAGCCGGTACGGCACGCCGTCCTCGCCGCCGAGGACCGGGACTTCTACACCGGCTCGGCCGTCGACCCGCAGGCGATGATCCGCGGCGCCTGGAAGACCGTCACCGGCAAGGGCAAGCAGTCCGGTTCCACCATCACCCAGCAGTACGTCAAGAACTACTACCTGGACCAGGACCAGACCGTCACCCGCAAGGCCAAGGAGTTCTTCATCGCGATCAAGCTGGACCGCGAGACCTCCAAGGACGAGATCCTGGAGGGGTACCTCAACACCAGCTACTTCGGCCGCAACGCCTACGGCATCCAGGCCGCCGCCCAGGCGTACTACGGCATCGACGCCCGCGACCTGAACACCGCCCAGGGCGCCTACCTCGCCTCGCTCCTCAACGCCCCCAGCGCCTACGACGTGATCGCCCAGCCCGCCAACCGCTCCCGCGCCGAGGCCCGCTGGAACTACGTGCTGGACGGCATGGTCAAGGAGAACTGGCTCACCGAGTCGGGCCGCGCCCGCCTCTCCTTCCCCACCCCCGACGAGCAGCACCTCCCGCGCGGCCTCTCCGGCCAGCGCGGCTACCTGGTGCAGGCGGTCGACGCGTACCTGGTCTCCCACGGCGTCGTCAGCGAGGCGCAGCTGGCCAAGGGCGGCCACCGGATCACCACCACCCTGGTCAAGGGCCACCAGGACGCCCTGGTGAAGGCGGTCGACGACAAGCTGATCTCCAAGCTCGACAAGAAGGAGCGCAAGGCCGACCGGAACGTCCGCGCCGGCGGCGTCGCCATCGACCCGGACACCGGCAAGGTCCTCGCCATGTACGGCGGCATCGACTACACCGAGCAGTACGTCAACAACGCGACCCGCCGCGACTACCAGGTCGGCTCCACCTTCAAGCCCTTCGTCCTCACCGCCGCCCTCCAGCACAAGGCCCGCACCCAGGACGGCCGCACCATCAACCCCAACGCCCGCTACGACGGCACCAACAAGCGCCGCGTCGAGGGATGGACCGGCGGCCCCTACGAGCCGGAGAACGAGGACGAGCGGGACTACGGCGACATCACCCTGAAGGTCGCCACCGACCGCTCCGTCAACGCGGTCTACGCCCAGCTCGCCGTCGACGTCGGCCCCGAGAAGGTCAAGGACACCGCCATCGCGCTGGGCCTGCCGAAGGCGACCCCGGACCTCCAGCCGTACCCCTCCATCGCCCTGGGCACCGCCACCGCCAGCGTCCTCGACATGGCCGAGGCGTACGCGACCCTCGCCGACCACGGCCGCCACCGCTCCCACCGGCTGGTCCAGGAGATCAGCCATCTCGGCGAGAAGCTGGAGCTGCCCCAGGAGCGCGTCCAGGGCGCGGTGACCCGGCGGGCCGCCGACACCACCACCGAGGTGCTGCGCAGCGTGGTCCGCGGCGGCACCGGCATGGCGGCCCGCGAGGCCGGGCGTCCGGCGGCCGGCAAGACGGGTACGGCCGAGGAGGACACGGCCGCCTGGTTCGCAGGGTACACCCCGGACCTGACCACGGTGATCGCCGTGATGGGCCAGGACCCGAAGTCCGGCGCCCACACCCCGCTCTACGGCGCCCTGGGCCTGCCCCGCATCAACGGCGGCGGGCCCCCGGCCGAGATCTGGGCCCAGTTCACCCGGGCCGCGCTGGCCGGGCAGCCGGTGCGCGACTTCCAGCTCGACGCGGACCGCTCGGCCGAGGACTCCCCCACCGCCTCCCCCAGCGAGACGGGCGCGGCCTCCCGGGGCCCCCGGGACCCGGACGCCTCCGGCGAGCCGGACGGGGACGGCTCCTCGTCCCGCGAGCCCGGGGGCGACTCCCCGAGCGAATCGGGCGGCGACACCGAGGTCCCGCCGGGCATGGAGGAGGACCCGGGCCGCAACGGCGACCCGGCCCCGCCCGGCGAACCGGCCCCGGACACCCCGGCCCCGGCCCCCGCCCGCGAACCGCGCGAGACCCTGGCCCCGCTCGCCACCCCGGACCTCGACCCGCCGCAGGCGGGCTGACGCCCGGCCTCCCCGGTACGCGAAAAGCCCCCGCCTGTCGGACAGGCGGGGGCTTTCTCCGAAGGTGCCGCTAGTGGCCCGAGGTCAGCTTCAGCCCGACCACGGCCACGATCAGCAGGCAGACGAAGAAGATGCGGGCGGCGGTCGCCGGTTCGCCGAGGACCAGCATGCCGAGGATGGCGGCACCGGCGGCGCCGATGCCGACCCAGACGCCGTAGGCGGTGCCGATCGGCAGGGTCCTGGCGGCCTGGGCGAGCAGCACCATGCTGGCGACGATGCCGGCGGCGGTGAAGACGCTCGGCCAGAGCCGGGTGAATCCTTCGGTGTACTTCATCCCGATCGACCAGCCGACTTCGAGCAGACCGGCGACGAGCAGCAGTATCCAGGCCACGGGGGCACCTCCGAGAAACGCGGGATCAACGGGGGTGCGTCGTCTTTGCCAGCCCGGTACGGCGCGTCTCGTCGGGTGTCTCCACGGTAGCAAAAAGCGGGCCCGGCCCCCGGTGACCTCGGTCACCGGCAGCCGGGCCGAAAGCCCTGCTCCCGCTTCCGCTACAGGTAGAGCCCCGTCGCGTCCTCCGACCCCTCGAAGCGGTCGGCGGCGACGGCGTGCAGGTCGCGCTCGCGCATCAGGACGTACGCGACGCCACGGACCTCGACCTCGGCGCGATCCTCGGGGTCGTACAGCACCCGGTCCCCGGGCTCGACCGCGCGGACGTTCTGCCCGACGGCGACCACCTCGGCCCAGCCCAGGCGGCGGCCGACCGCGGCCGTGGCGGGGATGACGATGCCGCCGGTCGAGCGCCGCTCCCCCTCGGGGATGTCGGTGCGGACCAGTACGCGGTCGTGCAGCATCCGGATGGGCAACTTGTCGTGCCGGCTGTTCTCACTCACGCCACGAACCTACCTGGCGCCCGCTCCCCCGTGCGGAGAAGGGTCCAGGCCGCCGGCGGGGGCCCCGCGCGGGCGCCCTACTTGCCGGAGTCCCGGCGCGAGGAGGCCACCACCAGGCCGACGATGCCGACCGCGACCAGCGCCACCGGGATCACCCGCTCCGGGCGCACCGAGCCGTCCTCGCGGGTGAAACCGGAGCGCACCTGGGACAGGGCGCGGTTCACCCCCACGTAGGCCCGGCCGAGGGTCGCGTCGACCCGCGAGGCCACCTGGGCCTTCGCGTCGCCGACGATCGTCTTGGGGTGCACCCGCACCCCGATCTCGTCGAGGGTCTCGGCGAGCGTGTCACGCCGCCGCTTGATGTCCGCCTCGATCTGCGCAGGGGTCCTGGCATCCGACACCGCGCTGCCTCCGTCGTCGTCCGTACCCATGGGTCCCCGGGTACCCGGGGAAACCCGGACCATCCCGTGAGCCGTCTCTGTCCGTCGACAGTCTGTCAGCTCTGGCCTGATCCCACCCCACGGCACCCCTATTAGGCTCAACACGAACCAGAACCGCGCACCGCGAGGAGACCGATCATGAGCGAGCGACTCAAGCCGGGCGACACCGCCCCCGCCTTCACCCTGCCCGACGCCGACGGCAACGAGGTCTCCCTCGCCTCGCACCAGGGCCGCAAGGTCATCGTCTACTTCTACCCGGCCGCCCTCACCCCCGGCTGCACCAAGCAGGCGTGCGACTTCACCGACAACCTGGACGCGCTGGCGAGCGCCGGGTACGACGTGATCGGCGTCTCCCCGGACAAGCCGGAGAAGCTCGCGAAGTTCCGCGAGAAGGAGGACCTCAAGGTCACGCTGGTCGGCGACCCCTCCAAGGAGACGCTGGCCGCGTACGGCGCCTTCGGCGAGAAGAAGCTCTACGGCAAGACGGTGACGGGCGTGATCCGCTCCACGGTCGTGGTCGGCGAGGACGGCACCGTCGAGCACGCCTTCTACAACGTCAAGGCCACCGGCCACGTCGCCAAGATCATGCGGGACCTCGGCGTCTGAGCGACCCCCTTCCCGCCCCCTCCTCCCGGCCCCGCCGCGTCAGCCACTCAGACGCGACGGGGTCGCGCGGGTTCTGTGAGGGGGCGACACTTTTCCGGCGTGGCGGTTTGCGCCTGCGATCTGGGCGCAGAAGCAGTCCCTGGAACCACCACCGAGGGAAAGGGAGCAGCCATGGCCGATACCGGCCCGCAGACCGGGGGCGACCCCGAGGCGGTCAAACGGCATCCCCGCCTCTTCCGTGCCGCGCGGCAGCGCAGGAATCCCAGGCTGCGGCGGAGCGACATCACCGTCACCGACGAGCGGGCCGTCAAGCGGGCCGTGAAAGCCGCCTCCCTCGGCAACGCCATGGAGTGGTTCGACTTCGGGATCTACTCCTACCTCGCGGTCACCATCGGCCATGTCTTCTTCCCGTCCGGGAACGACACGGTGCAGCTGCTCTCCTCGTTCGCCACCTTCGCCGTCGCCTTCCTGGTACGGCCGCTGGGCGGCATGTTCTTCGGCCCGATGGGCGACCGGCTGGGCCGCAAGAAGGTCCTCGCGCTGACGATGATCCTGATGGCGCTGGGCACCTTCTGCATCGGCCTGATCCCCTCGTACGCCTCGATCGGCTTCTGGGCGCCGCTGCTGCTGATCCTCTTCCGGCTGGTGCAGGGCTTCTCCACCGGCGGCGAGTACGGCGGCGCCTCGACCTTCATCGCCGAGTACGCCCCCGACAAGCGGCGCGGCTTCTTCGGCAGCTTCCTGGAGCTGGGCACCCTGCTCGGCTACACCGGCGCCGCCGGCCTGGTCACCGCGCTCTACGCGGTGCTGGACGACGGGGCGATGGAGAGCTGGGGGTGGCGCATCCCGTTCCTGGTCGCCGGGCCGCTGGGCTTCGTCGGCATCTACCTGCGGCTCAAGCTGGACGAGACCCCCGCCTTCCAGAAGCTGGAGGACGGCACCTCCGCCCACGCCTCCGAGGCCGCCGACGGCGTCGAGACCACCCACAAGGGCGACCTGGCGAAGATCTTCCGCCGCTACTGGCCCTCGCTGATCCTCTGCATCGCCCTGGTCGGCGCGTACAACATCACCGACTACATGCTGCTGTCGTACATGCCGACGTACCTCTCGGACGAGATGGGGTACGACGAGAGCCACGGGCTGCTGATCCTCATCGGCGTGATGGTGCTGCTGATGCTGATCATCAACCAGGTCGGCAAACTCAGTGACCGCTTCGGGCGCAAGCCACTGCTCATGACCGGCATGATCAGCTTCTTCTTCCTCTCCATCCCCTCGTTCCTGCTGGTCAAGCAGGGCAGCCTGCTCGCCGTCTCGGGCGGCATGCTGATGCTCGGCCTCTCGCTGGTCTGCCTGCTCGGCACCATGTCGGCGGCGCTCCCGGCGCTCTTCCCGACGCCGGTGCGGTACGGGTCGCTCTCCGTCGGCTACAACCTCTCCGCCTCGCTCTTCGGCGGGACCACCCCGCTGGTCATCACCGGGCTCATCGGGCTGACCGGGGACGACATGATGCCCGCGTACTACGCGATGGCGGCCTCGCTGGTCGGGATCATCGCGGTGGCCTGCATGAAGGAGACGGCGCACCGGCCGCTCGCCGGGTCGCCGCCCTCGGTGGCGACCGAGGAGGAGGCTCGGGAGATCCTCGACGCGCAGTCGCCCGATCCCAAGTTCTAGCCCTGCCGGGGGCGTGGGGGGTGCCGGTAGGATGGCGCTGCTCGCGGCCGTGTCGGAACTGGCAGACGAGCTGGGTTTAGGTCCCAGTGGGCTTCGCCCGTGAGGGTTCGAGTCCCTCCGGCCGCACAACCCGGGCCACCTCGCGGTGGTCCGGGTTTTTCCTTTTCCCGCCTGCCTCTTGGCCGGCCGAAAGGGGTGGCCTCAAACGCCGGCCGGGCTCTTTGGCCTCAAGCGCCGGCCGGGCTCGGAAAGATGGCCTCAAGCGCCGGCCGGGCTGGGATTGGTCGGGCTCCGGATGGGACCTGCCGGTCAAAGATGGCCTCAAACGCCGGCCGGGCTGGATGGGGCGGGCGTGAAGGGAGCGGGTTAGCCGAGGAGTTCTTGGACGATTGGGGCGAGGGCGCGGAAGGCCTTGCCTCGGTGGCTGATGGCGTTTTTTTCGGCCGGGGTGAGTTCGGCGCAGGTGCGGGTTTCGCCGTCGGGCTGGAGGATCGGGTCGTAGCCGAAGCCGTGGGTGCCTGCGGGGGCGTGGCGGAGGGTGCCGGTGAGGCGGCCCTCGACGACGCGTTCGGTGCCGTCGGGGAGGGCGAGGGCGGCGGCGCAGGCGAAGTAGGCGGCGCGTTGGGGGTCGTCGATGTCGGAGAGCTGGGCGAGGAGCAGGTCGAGGTTGGCCTGGTCGTCGCCGTGCCGGCCGGCCCAGCGGGCGGAGAAGATGCCTGGGGCGCCGCCGAGCACCTCGACGCAGAGGCCGGAGTCGTCGGCGACCGCGGGCAGGCCCGTCGCCTGGGCCAGGGCGTGCGCCTTGAGCAGGGCGTTCTCGGCGAAGGTGACGCCGGTCTCCTTGACGTCGGGGATCTCCGGGTAGGCGTCGGCGCCGACGAGTTCGTGGGAGAGGCCGGCGTCGGCGAGGATCGCGCGCAGCTCGGTGATCTTTCCGGTGTTCCGGGTGGCGAGAATCAGGCGGGTCATGTCCTCAGTATCGGACATGGCCCACGGGTGGCCTCAAGCGCCGGCCGGGCTGTCCTGGGCTCCGGCTCCGGCTCCGGGGTGCCGGTCACTGACTGGCCTCAAGCGCCGGCCGGGCTGAGTCTTACCCGGCTCGAAGCTCAGCCTGCCGATCAACGACGGCCGATCAGCCACTTCGAGCCCGGCCGGCGCTTGAGGCCACCTTCCAAGCCCAGCCGGCGCTTGAGGCCACCTTCCAAGCCCGGCCGGCGCTTGAGGCCATCGGTGACCGGCGCCGTGGAGCCGGAGCCCAGCCGAAAGATCAGCCCGGCCGGCGCTTGAGGCCCCCCCCACCCCACGCCGCTACGGCGTGCACACCTTGGTCAGCTCGCCCGCGGCATCCACCACCGGACTGACATCGGGGACTTCGTCCCCCTTCTCCAGGGAGGCCCGGACGTTCCCCACGGCCGTGTCGAGGTGGTCTACGGCCTTCTTGACGTCGGCGTCGCCGGTGTCCTTCTGGATGTCGTCGACGTTCTTGTCGATCCGGTCGAGCGCCTCGGAGGCCTGCTGGGGGTCCTCGGCGGCTCCGTCGGCGGCCCGCTGGAGGTCGGCGACGGAGTCGGCTATCCGGTCGGCGGTGCGCACGCAGTCGGCCGCCTTCTCCAGCGCGCCGCATCCCAGCAGGAGGGGGACGAGCAGGGCGGCACCGGCGGTCGCGGTGGCGAGGCGGCGGCTCGTAGGCATGGGGGTTCCTCTCCCGGGCGTCGGTGCGGAACCGGCCGGTGCCGGCCCGCATACGTGGGGACGCCCGGGAGGGTGCTCCGGTTGCCGTGCGACTTGGTTGTTTCTTTACCCGGTACCCCCGAACGCGGGGCTCATTCCGCGAGGGCGGCGAGCTGCCCCTTCGTCAGGTCGGCGCAGCCGGTGGCGCCCAGGTCGAGCAGGGCGTCCAGCTCGGTGCGGTCGAAGGGGGCGCCTTCGGCGGTGCCCTGGACCTCGACGAACCGCCCGTCGCCGGTGCAGACCACGTTCATGTCGGTCTCGGCGCGCACGTCCTCCTCGTAGCAGAGGTCCAGGAGCGGGGTGGAGCCGACGATGCCGACGCTGACGGCGGCGACGCTGCCGGTCAGGGGCTTGCGGCCGGGCTTGATGATCTTCTTGCCCTGGGCCCAGGAGATGGCGTCGGCCAGCGCGACGTAGGCGCCGGTGATGGCGGCGGTGCGGGTGCCGCCGTCGGCCTGGAGGACGTCGCAGTCGAGGACGATCGTGTTCTCGCCGAGCGCCTTGTAGTCGATGACGGCGCGCAGCGAGCGGCCGATGAGGCGGGAGATCTCGTGGGTGCGCCCGCCGATCTTGCCGCGGACGGACTCACGGTCGCCGCGGGTGTTGGTGGCGCGCGGCAGCATCGAGTACTCGGCGGTGACCCAGCCCTCGCCGCTGCCCTTGCGCCAGCGCGGGACGCCCTCGGTGAAGGAGGCGGTGCAGAGGACCTTGGTGTCGCCGAAGGCGACCAGTACGGAGCCTTCCGCGTGCTTGCTCCAGCTGCGTTCGATGGTCAGGGGGCGAAGCTGGGCGGGCGTGCGGCCGTCGATGCGATCCATGGCGAGGAGCCTACGCGGTCGGCGGCGCCCGGTGCTCCCCCGGTGGCCGGCGCACGACGGCGGGGCCGCCCCGCGCCGGGGACGGCCCTGGAGGCGTACCGCTCCGCTCGCTACATCAGGTCCTCGATGTCGGCGGCGATGGGGTCGGCGTCGGTGCCGATGACGACCTGGACGGCGGTGCCCATCTTGACGACGCCGTGGGCGCCCGCGGCCTTGAGCGCGGCTTCGTCGACCTTGGACGGGTCGTGGACCTCGGTGCGCAGGCGGGTGATGCAGCCTTCGACCTCGTCGATGTTGTCGATGCCGCCGAGCGCGGCGACGATCTTCTCAGCCTTGCTGGCCATGGGTTCTCCCTCGGGGTGTGCGGGCGCCGACCGGTCCCGACCGGTCCGGTTTGTCACGTTAGCGCACGGTTGGCCCAACTTCGCGGGCGGGGAAACCTGACGTCCCGAAGGATGGCGGTCACCAGCAGGCGACAGCGGGCCGGCCGTCCGCGCAGGGAGGAAGCCGATGAGTACGGCGAACGAGGCGCTCCCCCGCAAGCGATGGTGGAACAGCCTCTTCCAGGGCCTCCAGAAGATGGGCCGCAGCCTCCAGCTCCCGATCGCCGTCCTGCCGGCGGCCGGCATCCTCAACCGGCTCGGCCAGCCGGACGTCTTCGGCGACGAGGGGCTGGGCTGGACGGGCGTCGCCAAGGTGATGGCGGGGGCGGGCGGGGGCCTGCTCGACCCGAACATCGGGCTGCCGCTGCTCTTCTGCGTGGGCGTCGCCATCGGCATGGCGAAGAAGGCGGACGGCTCGACCGCGCTGGCGGCGGTCGCCGGCTTCCTCGTCTACTACAACGTGCTCCAGCAGTTCCCGAAGGACTGCCCGGCCGACACCAAGGACGTGCTGGCGGGGTGCCAGGCGGCGGACGGCTCGGTGGTGGCGTACGAGTACCAGAACCCCGGGGTCTTCGGCGGCATCGTGATCGGCCTGCTCGCCGCCTACTTCTGGCAGCGGTTCCACCGGACGAGGCTGGTGGACTGGCTGGGCTTCTTCAACGGGCGCCGCCTGGTGCCGATCATCATGGCCTTCGTCGCCATCGCCTTCGCCGCGATCTGCCTGTGGATCTGGCCGCCGATCGGTGACGGCCTGGAGAGCTTCAGCGACTGGCTGATCGGGCTCGGCTCGTGGGGCGCGGGCATCTTCGGCGTCGCCAACCGGGCGCTGCTGGTGATCGGCCTGCACCAGTTCCTCAACGTGCCCATCTGGTTCCAGTTCGGCAGCTACACCACCCCGGACGGCCAGGTCGTGCACGGTGACATCACCCGCTTCCTGGCGGGCGACCCGACGGCCGGCCAGTTCACCTCGGGCTTCTTCCCGATCATGATGTTCGCCCTGCCGGCCGCCGCCCTCGCCATCGCCCACTCGGCCAAGCCGCACCGCCGTAAGGAGGTCGGCGGCCTGATGCTCTCGGTCGGCCTGACCTCCTTCGTCACCGGCATCACCGAGCCGCTGGAGTACTCCTTCCTCTTCATCGCCCCGGTCCTCTACGTCATCCACGCCCTGCTGACCGGTGTGTCGATGGCGGTGACCTGGGCGTTCGGCGTCCACGACGGCTTCAGCTTCTCGGCGGGCCTGATCGACTACGTCATCAACTGGGGCCTGGCGACCAAACCCTGGCTCATCATCCCGATCGGCCTCGCCTTCGCCGTCGTCTACTACGTGGTCTTCCGCGTCCTCATCACCAAGCTCGACCTGAAGACCCCGGGCCGGGAGGACGAGGAGGAGGTCGAGGACACCACCAAGGCGTGACCCCGTCAGTCCCGGGCCAGCACCCCCGCGATCCGCGCGTGCAGCGCCTCCGGCACCGGTGTCCCCCACCGGCCGTGCGCCTCGGCGGCCAGCTCCCGCGACCACTGCCAGGAGGCGCGGGCAGCGGCGCGCAGGGCGGCCGCCTCCAGGGGGGCGGTGGTGGCGGTGTACCGGGCGAGGTCGGCGGCGGGCAGATCCTCTTCCGCGGCGCGGCTCGGGGTCAGCCAGTGGTCGGTGGTCCCGCGCAGCAGGCGGCAGAGCTTGAGCTGGAGCGGGGCGACCATGGCGTGCAGCAGGTTGTGGGCGCGGGCGTCCTCGCGGCGGGCGAGGAGGTGGGCGAGCATCAGGGTCCAGTTGGCCAGCTCGCCGGTGAGGTGGGCGGCGCTCTCCACCGGTTCGGGGGCGAGCGGCGCGGTGAGCCGGGCGGCGGCCTCGGTGAGCCGCCCGGTGCGGTCGAGGAGGACGGCGGCGTCCGGGTCGGGCAGGTGGACCATCCCCTGCCAGCCCTCGACGGCCGCGATCCCGGCCCCGGCCTCCTCGAAGTGGAACTCGCCCCGCATCAGGTCGTCCTCGAAGACCACGGCCAGGATGCCGAACTGGTTGGTGTGGGCGAGCGCCGGCCGGCCGAGCGCCCGCAGGAAGCCGGGCCCGTCGAAGCTGTCGGCGTGCCCCTCCCCGAGGAAGAGGTACGCCTCGATGTCCGAGTACGCGTCGGCCTCCCCGGTGGTCCAGGAGCCGTAGAGGAGGACGCCTTCGAGCCGGGGTTCGGCGTGCGCGGCCCGGCGCAGCAGGGCGACGCGGGCGTCGAGCGCCGGGGAGGCGGAGGGGCGGGGTGCGGGGGTACGGGGCATGGTGACGCTGCTCCTGAGCTGAGTGCCGGAAGGTCGCGGGCGCGGGATCGGCGGCAGTCCGCCCGGCCCCCGGTCTCGTACGGGGAGCGGCGGTGTGCGCGGCCGGTGCGGCGCGATCAGCTCACGGAGATGCCCATGGGCGGGAGCGTAGAGGACGGACGGCGGCGGCCGCCAGGAGGTTTCCCGGTGGCCGCCGCCGTCCGCGGCAGTCGCCTCAGACCGTGTACGTGACGCCGGGTTCGGCCAGTGCGGCCGGGCCGTCGTAGACCTCGCGGGCGTCGGTGAGGTTGGTGCGCGGGTCGGTCCACGGCGGGATGTGGGTGAGGAGCAGCCGGCCCGCGCCGGCGCGCTGGGCGGACTCGCCCGCCTCGCGGCCGTTGAGGTGCAGGTCGGGGATGTTCTCCTTGCCGTGCGTGAACGCCGCCTCGCAGAGGTAGAGGTCGGTGCCGGCCGCGAGGGCGTCGAGTTCGGCGCAGGGCCCGGTGTCCCCGGAGTAGGTCAGCGACCGGCCGTCGTGCTCGACGCGGATCGCGTACGCCTCGACGGGGTGCGGGACCCGGACGGTGCGGATCCGGAAGGGGCCCAGGTCGAAGGCGTCTTCCTTGAGGGTGCGGAAGTCGAAGACCTCCGGCATGTGTTCGGCGGAGCTGTCGCCGTAGGCGGTGATGAGCCGCTGCTGGGTGCCTTCGGGGCCGTACACCGGCAGCGCGTCGCAGGGGCCGTCCCCGTGCCGGTAGTACCGGGCGACGAAGTAGGCGCACATGTCGATGCAGTGGTCGGCGTGGAGATGGCTGAGGAAGACCGCGTCGAGGTCGTAGAGACCGGTGTGGCGCTGCAGCTCGCCGAGGGCGCCGTTGCCCATGTCGAGGAGCAGCTGGAAGCCGTCGGCCTCTACGAGGTAGCTCGAACAGGCCGATTCCGCGGAGGGAAACGACCCGGAGCAGCCGACGACGGTGAGCTTCATGGAGCTGGAACCTCCGCGCTGTCTGATACGGACCGGGGGGTCGTGCGGGTCCGTCGAGACTACGGGCCGAAAGGGGCGCGAGGTCCCACGCGTCGGCCGGTTGTGGGGCAACTCACCTGGCGTGTCACCGGTTCGGAGTGCGGCGGGAGCGCGGGGTCGGACGGTGTGCGGGCCGGTCCTGCCCGGGCGTGGCGCGGCGGCGGAAAGGGGGGTGCGCCCAGTGCGCGGACACGTACGGCCGGGCTCCGCGCGGGAGCCCGGCCGGGGTGGCGGAGGGGATCAGGCCCAGAGCTGGCCGTACAGGGTCTCGATCGCCTCTTCGGTGGTGGCGGCGGTGTAGACGCCGGTGGAGAGGTACTTCCAGCCGCCGTCGGCGACGACGAAGACGATGTCGGCGCTCTCGCCGGCCTTGACGGCCTTGCGGCCGACGCCGATGGCGGCGTGCAGGGCGGCGCCGGTGGAGACGCCGGCGAAGATGCCTTCCTGCTGGAGCAGTTCCCGGGTGCGGCTGACCGCGTCGGCGGAGCCGACCGAGAACCGGCTGGTGAGGACGGAGGCGTCGTACAGCTCGGGGACGAACCCCTCGTCGAGGTTGCGCAGCCCGTAGACCACGTCGTCGTACCGGGGTTCGGCGGCGACGATCGCGACACCGGGCTTCTGCTCGCGCAGGTACCGGCCGACGCCCATCAGGGTGCCGGTGGTGCCGAGCCCGGCCACGAAGTGGGTGACCGAGGGGAGGTCGGCGAGGATCTCGGGGCCGGTGGTGGCGTAGTGGGCGCCGGCGTTGTCCGGGTTGCCGTACTGGTAGAGCATGACCCAGTCCGGGTGCTCGGCGGCCAGTTCCTTGGCGACCCGTACTGCGGTGTTGGAGCCGCCGGCGGCCGGGGAGGAGACGATCTCCGCGCCCCACATGGCGAGCAGGTCGCGCCGTTCCTGGGAGGTGTTCTCCGGCATGACGCAGACGATGCGGTAGCCCTTGAGCCTGGCCGCCATGGCGAGCGAGATGCCGGTGTTGCCGCTGGTCGGCTCCAGGATGGTGCAGCCCGGGGTGAGCCGGCCGTCCTTCTCGGCCTGCTCGACCATGTGCAGGGCCGGGCGGTCCTTGACGGAGCCGGTGGGGTTGCGGTCCTCCAGCTTCGCCCAGATCCGTACGTCGTCGGAGGGCGACAGCCTCGGGAGCCGGACCAGCGGGGTGTTCCCGACGGCCGCGAGCGGGGAGTCGTAGCGCATCAGAGCGCCGCGGAGCCGCCGGCGACGGCCGGGAGGATGGTGACGTTGTCCCCGTCGGCGACCTTGGTGTCGATGGAGTCGAGGAAGCGGACGTCCTCGTCGTTCAGGTAGACGTTGACGAAGCGGCGGAGCTGGTCGCCGTCGACGATGCGCTCCTTGATCCCCGCGTGCCGTGTCTCCAGGTCGTCGATCAGCTCGGCCAGCGTGGTGCCGCTGCCTTCGACGGTCTTGGCGCCGTCGGTGTAGGTGCGGAGGATGGTCGGGATGCGGACCTCGATGGCCATGGCGTGGGCTCCTGTCGTGGAGTGGGTACGGCGTGCGTGCGCGGCTCGGCTGCACGGGGGTGCCCGGCGGGGCGCGAGGGCCGCGGGTCGGGCGGTCGGGGCGGGATCAGCCCTGACAGATGGTGCTGGTGATCCGGCACAGGTCGACGTGCAGGCGCTGACTGGCTCCGCGTCCGAAGGCTCCCAGGAGGAGGGTGGAGGCGGAGCACAGTGCGGTGGGCGCCGTGCCCTGCGTCCTGTCGCTCACGTCATGGGGAACCATGCGGTCATCGTATCGATTCCCGCACGGTGTTCCGCAGCTCCGTCTTGACTGGCGGACGGTTTACGGCCGCATGACGGACAGACGCCAGGAGCAGGGCGCCCGGCGCCTCGCGCGGGCCCGCGAACGGCCTCAGCCGGCGGCCGGGTACGCGGCCACCACCTGCACGTCTTCCTCCGTGATCTCGCCGTCCACGATCCGGAACGAGCGGAACTGGAAGGGGCCGGCGTCGTCCGTGTCGGCGGTCGAGACGAGGACGTAGTGGGCGCCGGGCTCGTTGGCGTAGGTCACGTCGGTGCGCGAGGGGTACGCCTCGGTGGCGGTGTGCGAGTGGTAGACGATCACCGGCTCCTCGTCCCGGTCGTCCAGCTCCCGGTAGAGCTTGAGCAGGTCCATCGAGTCGAACTCGTAGAAGGTGGGGGACCTCGCGGCGTTGAGCATCGGGATGAACCGCTCGGGCCGGCCGCTGCCCGCCGGGCCGGCCACGATGCCGCATGCCTCGTCGGGGTGGTCGGCGCGTGCGTGGGCGACGATTTGGTCGTGGAGGGCCTGGGTGAGGGTCAGCATGGGCCCAGGATAAGCAGACGGGCCCGCCCGTACCGAGGGGTGGTACGAGCGGGCCCGCATGGTGGACAGCGGGTGTCCGGCAGCGGCCGGACCCTGTCGTCAGCGCTTGGCGAAGGCCGCGTTCTGCGGGTCGCGGGCGCGCAGCACCCGGTAGGAGACGAGCAGGATCGCCGCCCAGAGCGGGGCGCAGTACAGCGAGATCCGGGTGTCCGGGTCGATGCCCATCATCACGACGACCAGCGCGAGGAAGCACAGCGCGAACCAGCTGGTGAACGGCGCCCCCGGGGCCCGGAACGAGGAGACCGGCAGCTCGCCGCGGTCGGCCTTGGCCCGGTAGCGGATCTGGCAGACCAGGATCATGACCCAGGCCCACATGCCGGAGATGGTGGCGAAGGAGACCACGTAGTTGAAGGCCTCACCGGGCCACTGGTAGTTGATCCAGACGCCGACCATCATCAGCGCCGCCGAGAAGGTGGTGCCGACCAGCGGGGTGCCGCTGCGGGTGAGGCGGGTGAAGAACTTCGGGCCCTGCCCGTTGAGGGCGAGGTCGCGCAGCATCCGGCCGGTGGAGTACATGCCGGAGTTGCAGGAGGAGAGCGCCGCCGTCAGCACGACGAAGTTGACAATGGCGGCGCCGACGCCGAGCCCCATCTTCTCGAAGGCCGCGACGAACGGGCTGATGCCGGGCTGGAACTCGGTCCAGGGCACCACCGAGAGGATCATGACGAGCGCGCCGACGTAGAAGACGGCGATGCGCCACGGCACGGTGTTGATCGCCTTGGGCAGCGTCTTCTCGGGGTCCTTGGACTCGCCGGCGGTGACGCCGACCAGCTCGACCGCGAGGAAGGCGAACATGACGATCTGGAGCGTCATCAGCGTGCCGCCGATGCCCTCCGGGAAGAAGCCGCCCTGGTTCCACAGGTGGGCCACGGTGGCGGTGTCCCCGGCGTCGGAGAAGCCCAGCGTCAGGATGCCGACGCAGATCAGGATCATGCCGACGATGGCGGTGACCTTGACCATGGAGAACCAGAACTCCAGTTCGCCGAAGATCTTCACGGAGATCAGGTTGGCCCCGTAGAGGATGATCGTGAAGAGGAGGGCCGACACCCATTGCGGGACGTCGAACCAGTACGTCATGTACTGGGCGGCGGCGGTCACCTCGGTGATGCCGGTGACCACCCAGAACAGCCAGTAGGTCCAGCCGGTGACGAACCCGGCGAACGGGCCGATGAACTCACGGGCGTACTCCGAGAAGGATCCGGAGACCGGCCGGTACATCAGCAGCTCGCCCAGGGCGCGCATGATGAAGAAGATGACGAGGCCCGCGATGGCGTAGGCCAGGATGAGGCTGGGGCCGGCCTTCGAGATGGCCTTGCCCGCGCCGAGGAAGAGGCCGGTGCCGATGGCCCCGCCGATGGCGATCATCTGGATCTGGCGGGCGCCGAGGCCCCGCTGGTAACCCTCGCCGCCGTGCGGCGTGGACGGGCCGCCTCGCCCGGGGCCCGGCTCTCCGTCGCTGACGGTGTCGACCTGAGTCGAGGACATGGTGGTGCGCCTTTCTCCGCCGGGCCGTGGCCTTCCGTCGGCCGTGACCCGGGTCCCGATCCCCCCGGATGTGGATGTGGAGTACCGCCCACCGGGGTCCGCCGGCGGGGACGCGCCCACGAGAACAGGGGTGGCGTCCGCGTGGGTGGTCGTGAAGGTCTACCACGCGGAAGCTTTCATTCCACTTGGCGGTCTGTGACCCGGTCCACAAACAGAAGGGGACATTCCGCCTGCCGGACGGCATAGGCGGCCGGGCCTTTGACGCCATCGTTATACGGATTTGGGCGTCCGTTGAGCGAACAGCGGGCCCCGCGCGACAGCCGCCGGAAGCCCCTCCCGGACCTCCGGCGGCCAGGCCCCGCCTTGCGGGCTCAGCCTTGGTGCAGTACGCGGAACCGCCCCGGCTCCGCCGGGTCCCGGTCGGCCACCTGGACCGGCGGCCAGACCCACTGCCGCACCCCGATCCCCGGCAGCCGGGAGAACCGGATCTCGCCCCGGGTGCCCACGACCGCCCCGCCCTCCCAGGCCCGCGCGACATCCGCCCGCCCGGTGCCGTACGTCCGCAGCGCCCCGGCGAGGACGGCCACGGTGTCCCACCCCTCGTAGGCGACGAAGGAGGGCTCCTCGCCCAGCCGCGCCCGCAGCGCCTCGCCGACGCGGACGGCCGGCGGACCGGGCCGCTCGGGCAGGTAGCGCAGGAAGGGGACCCCGGCGCCGTCGGCGCCCAGCGCCGCGAGCCACCTCGGGAACTCCGGCTGCCCGGCCGGGGCCCCGACCAGCACCCCGTCGAGCCGCCGGTCGGCGCGGACGGCACGGACCAGCGGGACCGCCGGCTGCGGGGTCCCGGCGAGCAGCAGCAGCGCCGTGGCACCGTCCTCGGCCAGCGCGTCGCACAGTTCCCGGGGGGTGAGCGCGTCGGCGTCCAGCTCGGTGACGGAGCCACCCCGCTGCCCGAGGTGGTCGCGGAGGATGCGGGTCCCGGTCTCCCAGTACAGGCTCGCCTGCCGGGCCACGGCGATCCGGCGGTGGCCCGCCGCGAGCAGGAAGCCGGCGTAGCTCCGCCAGCCGTGCGACTGGGCCGGGGCGAGCCGCGCGACCCACGTGGCCGGCTCCTCGGTGAGCGCGTCGAGCACCGCCGAGGAGCAGAGGAACGGCACCCCGAGCGCCTCGGCCCGGACGGCGGCGGCCCGCGCGACGACGCTGTGGTACTCCCCCGCCACGGCGGCCACCCCGAGCCCCGCCAGCTCCTCGACGGCCGCCTCGGCCCGCCCCGGATCCGCCGCGGTGTCCCGCACCAGCAGTTCCAGCGGGCGCCCGCCGATCCCGCCGGCCGCGTTCACCTCGTCCACCCCCAGTTCGAGGCCGGCGAGCAGATGGCGGCCCGCCTCGGTCCAGCCGGGGCGCGTCAGGGGGACGAGGGCGCCGAGCGGAACGGGCGGCGGCCCGCTCTCGGGCGTGGTGTGGGGCGGCGGTGGCGACATGTGCACGGGCGGGCCCTTCTCCTGGGAACGCGGCCACGCCCCTGGAGCGCAACTCTTCAGGCCATTGCAGCGGCGCCGGGCGCGGGGTTCAACCGATTACAACCGACTCCCCCGCGCCCGGCATCCGGGGCGGTTCAGCCGCCCGCCGTCAGCGTCTCGATCAGGCTCTCCTGGAGCCCCGCCAGCCACAGCTGGGCGATGACCATCGGCTTGCGCGGGTCGGAGTCCGGGAGCTGGAACAGCTCGTCGGTGTCGGACTCGTCGCGCAGGTCGAGCCGGGCCGCGATGGCCAGGCGCAGGTCGTTGAGGGCGCCGATCCACTGGCGGGACTGGTCGGGGGTCAGCTCGACGGTGCCGCCGCCCTCGCTGTCGACCGGGACGGCGTCGAGGGTGCGGACGACCAGCAGGGCGGACTCGCGCTTGGCGGCCCGCAGGTCGTTCTCGGTGAAGCGGCGGAACTCGGCCGAGCGGGCCCGCAGCTCCTCGGCCTCCTGCGCGGTGGCGGCGGTGGCCGGGTCGGCGTACGCGTCGGGGAAGAGGCGGCGCAGGACCGGGTCGGTGGGCGCCTCGCTCGGGCCCTCGGCGAACAGCTCGGCGAGCGGGTCGTCGCCGAGGTGGTCGTCGCCGGGGCCGATCAGCTCCAGGAGCTGCACCGCCAGCGAGCGGATGATGGAGATCTCGACGGCGTCGAGAGCGGCCGCGGCGCCCTTCTCGGTGGGCTCGAAGTACCCGGCCATCAGGCGCGGTCCTGCTGGAGGGTGGCCCAGAGCCCGTAGCCGTGCATGGCCTGCACGTCGCGCTCCATCTCCTCGCGGCTGCCGCTGGAGACGACGGCGCGCCCCTTGTGATGGACGTCGAGCATCAGCTTGTTGGCCTTCTCCTTGGAGTACCCGAAGTACGCCTGGAAGACGTAGGCGACGTAGCTCATCAGGTTCACCGGGTCGTTGTGGACGAGGGTGACCCAGGGCAGGTCGGGTTCGGGTACGGCGAAGGTCTCCTCCGCCGCTGCGGGTTGCTCGGTCTCTGCGGGCGACACACTCACCCTGCCCATGCTGCCATCCGGGGCGCGCGGGCGCACAAACGGCGGGCCCGGGAAGGTTTCGCGCCGCGCGGACGGACCCCGGACCAGAAATCGTCATACTGACGTTAAGTGGGGTAGCATCCAGCCGTGCCCGCCGCTGTGGCGGTCGTCGGCCGCACCCGGAAATGCGAGGTTGTCCCCGTGAGCACTGCGGAACCCAGGAACACGGCACCCGATGGCCGCCCGGCCCGGACCGGCGAGGACGCGCTGCGGCTGCCGGTCGAGGTGCCGTCCACGGCCCTGTTCACCGACCACTACGAGCTGACGATGCTCCAGGCGGCCCTCGCCGCCGGGACCGCCGACCGCCCGTGCGTCTTCGAGGTCTTCACCCGCAAGCTCCCCGAGGGCCGCCGGTACGGCGTGCTCGCCGGAGTCGGCCGGGTCCTGGACGCCGTCGAGCACTTCCGCTTCGAGCCGGCCCAGCTCGACCACCTCCGCGCCCACGACGTCGTCGACGAGGCGACCCTCGACTACCTGGCCGGCTACCGCTTCAGCGGCACCATCTCCGGCTACCCGGAGGGCGAGGTGTACTTCCCCGGCTCCCCGGTCCTGCGGGTCGAGGGCACCTTCGCCGAGTGCGTCCTGCTGGAGACGGTGATCCTCTCCATCCTCAACCACGACTCGGCCATCGCGGCGGCCGCCTCCCGGATGTCCTCGGCGGCCGCCGGGCGGCCCCTCATCGAGATGGGGGCGCGGCGCACCCACGAACTGGCCGCCGTCGCCGCCTCCCGCGCCGCGTACATCGGCGGCTTCACCACCACCTCCGACCTGGCCGCCGGGTTCCGCTACGACATCCCGACCACCGGGACCAGCGCCCACGCCTTCACCCTGCTGCACGACAACGAGCGGGACGCCTTCGAGGCCCAGGTGGCCGCGCTCGGCCGGGGCACGACGCTGCTGGTCGACACCTACGACGTCCAGGAGGCCGTCCGCACCGCCGTCGAGGTGGCCGGACCGGAGCTGGGCGCGGTCCGGATCGACTCCGGGGACCTGCTGCTCGTCGCCCACCGGGTCCGCGACCAGCTCGACCGCCTCGGGGCGCGCGACACCCGGATCGTCGTCACCTCCGACCTCGACGAGTACGCCATCGCCTCACTGGCCGCCGCGCCGGTGGACGCGTACGGGGTCGGGACCCAGCTCGTGACCGGCAGCGGGCACCCCACCTGCTCCATGGTCTACAAGCTGGTGGCGCGGGCCCGTTCCACCGAGCCCGGGGCGCCGCTGGAGCCGGTGGCCAAGAAGTCGCTGGGCGGGAAGACCTCGCTGGGCGGGCGGAAGTGGGCGGCCCGGCGCCGCGACGCCGAGGGCGTCGCCGAGGCCGAGGTCGTCGGGACCGGGCCGGTGCCGCCGGAGCTGGCCGACGCACAGCTCCTGGTCGAGCTGGTGCGCGACGGCGAGGTGGTCGGGCGGGAGCCGATGGACGTGGCGCGCGAGCGGCACGCCGCCGCACGGGCCGCACTGCCGCTCTCCGCCACCCAGCTCTCCAAGGGGGAACCGGTCATCCCGACCGAGTACGTGGCCCCGCAGCCGGGCTGAGGCCCGCCCGACCCTGCCGAACCGGGCCCCCGGTGCCTACGCTCGACAGTGAGAGCCGCCGGCCCCGCCCGCACCGTCCGTATCCGCTCCGCCACCGAAGGACACGCCATGCGCCGCGCACTGATCGTCGTCGACGTCCAGAACGACTTCTGCGAGGGCGGCAGCCTCGCCGTCACCGGCGGGGCGGAGGTGGCCGCCGCGATCACCGAGCACCTCGACGGGCCCGGGCGGGAGCTCTACGACCACGTCGTCGCCACCCGCGACCACCACATAGAACCGGGCGACCACTTCTCCGCCCGCCCCGACTTCCGGGACTCCTGGCCGGTGCACTGCGTGGCCGGGACCGAGGGGGCCGGCTTCCACCCCGCCTTCGCGCCCGCCCTGGTCTCCGGGGCCGTGGAGGCCGTCTTCGACAAGGGCGCCTACTCGGCCGCCTACAGCGGGTTCGAGGGGGTCGACGAGAACGGGGTCGGCCTCGCCGACTGGCTGCGCGGACAAGGGGTCACCGATGTCGATGTGGTCGGGCTCGCCACCGACTACTGCGTCCGCGCCACCGCCCTGGACGCCCTCGCCGCGGGGTTCGGCACCCGCGTCCTCCTCGACCTCGCCGCCGGGGTCGCCCCCGACTCCGTCGCCACCACCGTCACCGAACTCCGCGAGGCGGGGGCTGTCCTCACGGGGAAGCCCGCCCAGACCTGAGCAGGGCCTGACCTGGCCACTTGCCCGCACCGGCCCCGGGTGCGGTGGCCTCAAGCGCCGACCGACTGCAGGGTGCGGGGTCAATTGGAGCAAGGCGGCCTAGCGTGCAGTTTGCTGCGGGGGCACCCCGACACGACCCCACCCCACGGTCTCGTACGCGGCCGACCGCCGGAGGGGAGATAAGGCCGTCACCGATGACTCGCTCCTCCACAGTGACCACCGTCGTTGCTTCAGCTGGCCACAAAGATCCCACCATGCAGTTTGTGAGGAGGTACCCCGGCCCGGCCCCGCCCGACCCACGCGGGGAACGAACCGCGAACCCCTACAGCCCGGCCGGCGCTTGAGGCCAATCGGTGACCCGCAGGGTCACGGGCGGACAGGTCGGGGCGGAGCCGAGCCACAGAAAGACAGCCCGGCCGGCGCCTGAGGCCACCCCGGACCGGCGCGAGCAACAACCCCCACCCCAGCCGCGGCGCAGCCAAGAGTCAGGCGAGCAGCGCCCGAATCGGGCGCCAGAGCTCGGGCGCCCGGGACACGGAAAGATCCCCGGCCGGCGCAGGAGCCGCCGCCCGCCATATGAGCCCGTCCGGATGATGAAGGACGGCCGTGATCTCGTCCGGGGTCGGAGGCGCCCCGTTCCCCCGGAGATAGACGGCCCGCAGCCCGAGGTTGCGCAACCGGGTCAGGGCCCGCGCCCTGTTCTTGGCATGGACGAGCACCCGCACCCGCTGCTCCCCCCGCCCACCCCCGGGCGTCGGCGCGGGAAGACTCAGCGCGACGACGACGCTACCCCCCGGCATCCGGACAAATCCACCTGCGGCCATCCCTCAGCTCACCCCCGTGAGAAGTCGTGTCAATAAGACGGTCACGGGTGCATCTAAGCGCGATCGGCCGCCGCCCGCTAGGGGGCGACGGCCGACAAGGCGCTGACCTGCGGTTTTGCGAGCTACTTCAGCGAGGGCCCGACCTTCACCGTGATCGTCTTGCCGCTCAGCGGCTCCTTGGTGATGGTGATCCGGGTGTTGGTGTCAGTGACCTTGACCGACCCGGTGGGGTTCGCCGCGTCGTAGTAGCGCCCGGGGAACCCGTCGTCGAAGACGGGGATGCCGAGCTTCGGCTTGACCTTGGCGGGCTTGCCGTCCTGGTGGAGGGTGAAGCCCTGCGTCGGGTACCAGCTGAAGGGCGCGTCGTACGCCTGGATCCGGTTGCGCATGATCGTTCCGTCGGCCCACTTCTCGGCCTTCGGGTGGGCGTCGACGGGCAGCACGCGGCCCTCACCGGGGTGGACGCCGGTGTTGTTGTCCTTCTGGGAGGTGTCCCACAGCCAGATCAGCAGGCCGTTCTGGTAGGGGAAGTGCTCGACCCAGTCGGGGCGCGTCGAGGTCCAGCCGAAGTTGTACGGGCCGGTCTTCAGCGTGGTGTCGTAGCTGACGTACTGGCGGTTCTCGGCGATGTAGTACTGCGGGTAGTCCTGGGTGAAGGAGGCGCCGATGCGCTGGAAGCCCTTGGCGGTCCAGCCGTTGTCGCCGTCCTCGGCGCCGTCGGCGAAGAGCTCCTCGCCGTCGGCGGTCAGGGAGATCGCGTCGGCGGCGAAGCCGGGCTCGGCCAGGCCGCCGTCGGTCTGGTAGCGGAACCGCAGCTCGATCTGCTGGCCGGCGTAGGCGTCCAGCGGGAAGGAGAGGGCGCGGTAGCCGTCGGAGACGCCGTGCAGGGCGGGGGTGTCGCCGCCGTCGCGGGGCAGCGGCTTGCCGTCGACGGTGCCGTCGAGCGCGGTCCAGTTCGCGCCGCCGTCGGTGGAGACCTCGGTGTAGAGGAAGTCGTAGTTCTCCTCGATGTTCCACCAGCCCTGGAGGTCCAGGGTGGCGGCGGACTTGCCGGTGAGGTCGACCGGGCGGGTCAGGGTGTTCTTGAGGTCGTCGCCGCTGTCGGACCACCACTGGCTGGAGCCCTCGGCGGGCTCGGTGATGGTGGTGGTGACTTCCTTCTCGGGCAGCTCGACCACGAGGGCCTGCTTGTCCTTGGTGTTGTACTCGGCGACGCCCAGCTTGTGCGTCGACCTGGTGCCCGCCTTGGCGGTGGCGTAGTCGAGCCAGCCCAGCTGGAGCTTGTCCCAGGCGGTCATGTCGCCGGGCAGGTTGCCGATCTCGGTCTTGCCGGTACCGAGCCAGGAGCCCGAGGACATCAGCGACCAGAAGGCGGTGGAGTTCTCGCCGGCGCCACTGGTGTCGTAGTGGTCGGGCAGGCCGAGGTCGTGGCCGTACTCGTGGGCGAAGACGCCGAGGCCGCCGTTCTCGGGCTGGACGGTGTAGTCGCCGACCCAGATGCCGGTGTCGCCGATCTGGGCGCCGCCCGCCTTGTTGCCGGCCGGGCCGGTCTTGCCGGCGTCGGTGCCGTACGCGTACCAGCGGTGGGCCCAGATGGCGTCGGTGCCCTGGGCGCCGCCGCCCGCGGACTCGTCCTCGCCGGCGTGGACGATCTGGAAGTGGTCGATGTAGCCGTCGGGCTCGTTGAAGTCGCCGTCGCCGTCGAAGTCGTAGCGGTCCCAGGTGTCGTACTTGGCCAGCTGCTCCTTGATCTCGGCGTCGGAGCGGCCTGCGGCCTTCTGGTCGGCGGCCCACTGGTTGACGCCGTCGCGGACGACGTCCCAGACGTTGGCGCAGTTGGTGTCGCCGCAGTAGTTGGAGCCGTAACGGGCCTCGTTGTAGTCGACCTTGACCCAGTCGGTGACCTCGCCGTCGACCGAGTAGCGGCCCGAGGACTGCTTCTCGTAGTACTTCTTGACGGACTCCTTGTTCTTCTCCGTGGAGAAGTACAGGTCCTGGAAGTGGTCGCGGGAGAAGTCCGCCTTCCAGTCGGTGGAGTTGTCGTTCTTCCGGTCGGGCTCGGCGATCTGGTTGTGCAGCGGGCCGGGCTCGCCGCCGTACTTGACGACGGGCTCCTCGGGGCCCTCGGGGCCGTCCGGGTCGTACATCGTGGTGTCGTCGACCTTGTCGCCGAACTCCACGAGGATGGTGAAGATCTGGTCGGTCTTCTCCCGGCCCAGCTCGACGTACTTGCCGTCGTCGAGGCGCAGGACCCGGGAGCCGTCGCGCTGGCTGGCCTTCTTGTCGCCGGATATGAGCTGGCGCAGGGCCTCGCCGCGCTGCTTCTCCTGCTTCTCGCTGAACGGGCCTTCGAGGTTGTGCTCGACGTGGCCCTTGGCGGGCGCCGGGTCGCGGCGCTCGACGGCCTGGTCGTCTCCGGCCGGGCGGTCGGCTGCCTGTGCGGTGCCGACGGCCGCGGTGGTCGCGCCTATCGCGGCGATGGCCACGCTCAGGGCGGTGGCCCTGAAGGCTCTGCGATGTCTGCTCACGTGTGCGCTGTCCTCCCGAGAGGCCGGGCGCCGGGGACTGCGGCCTGTTGCCGCGTCTCCGCCCGGCACGGAACACAAGTGACGACATTCGACCGGAGTGGCGGAAGAAAAGACAGGTCTTGACTTGAACAGGTCAATAACGTTATGCGGAGCGCCGGTTGGCGGGACGGGCGCCCGGACGGCGGCCGACTGTACGGCCGTGCGCCACCGGAGCGCCAGCCTTCCGCACCCGGTGACCCCGTGCGCCCCCGCGTGCCTCACCGCCGAAGTACCGTGCGGCTTACCGGTCTTGGGCGTGGGGCATCGCCTCCCTTGAGGCCGACCACGGCCCGGCCCGGCCGCCCGGTGCCCCACCCGCGCGGCCGGCCGCACCAACGTTCCGCGCCTCCCCGCCGTCCCGAGGGCCGGGGTGGCACGACACCCCCGAGACGCACAGGACGGTCCGCCATGGCTCGCCCCACCCCCGCCCAGTACGCCACCGGTACGGCCACCGTGGTCCTCGCCACGCTCGCCCTGCTGCTGCTCACCGGGACGACCGGCGGGGCGGGGGTGGCGCTGATCGCCGCCGCCGCGCTCGGCCTCGGGCTCGGCGCCGCCTGCGCGGTGGCCCGGGCGCGCCCCGCCGCCCCGGCCGGTACGCGCCACGAGGCCGTCCGGCGCCACGCCGGGGTCGCCGTGCCCGGCGGGGAGCGGGGGCTGCGGGGCTGAGCCGGCGGGAACGCGAAGGTCCCGGCCGGGCTCCCTGGGGGAGCCCGGCCGGGACCTGGTGTGGCCGCCGCCGCGCGGCCTGCCGGGTGCGGGGTGCCGGTCAGCCGGTGGTGACCTCGACCGTCTTCGCCGCCTTGTCGTGGAGCCCCTGCTTGTAGGGGCGGTCGAAGAAGCTCCAGCCGCCGCAGATGATGGTCCAGATGCAGGCGCAGCAGAAGGCGAACGGCAGCCAGAGGACCACCGCGCGGATCAGGGAGGTCTGGGTGCTGGGCGTCGCGCCGTTGCTCAGGTCGGCGACGCGCAGGTGCAGGAGGCGCTTGCCGACCGTCTGCCCGGTGCGGGCGGTGAGGATCGTGTCGTAGGCGATGTAGAGGATGGCGGCGATCAGGGACTGGCCGAAGGACTTGCCGGCGTCGATGTTGTCGACGTCCGAGTCCCAGGTGCCGACGTTGAAGAGCATCGACAGCAGCCAGACCACGACACCGACGATGATCATGTCGATGACCCGGGCCAGCACCCGCTTGCCGCTCGGCGCCAGCGGCGGCATGCCCGCCAGCGGGTCACCGCCGTACGGGCCGCCTCCCCCGGCCGGGCCGTAGGGTCCGCCGCCGCCGGGGGGCGGCGGGTTGTCGTACGGGTTGCCGCCGTACGGGTCGCCCCCGCCACCGCCCTGCGGGGGCGGGTCGTAGGGGCTGCCGCCGCCGGACGGGGGCGGCTTGCGGAACGGGTCGTCGTCCGGCGAGTTGCCGGACCCGGGGGGCGGCGGTTCGGTCGTCATGGGCCGAGTCGACCGTGCCCCGGGTCCCGCCGCATCCGCCGGGGAGCCGTCCGGGGGAGGCGGCCGCGCCGGATTGGGCCTATCGGGCGACGAAGGTGCGGGCCGCCTTGTCGTGCCAGCACTGGCGCCAGGGCCGGTCGAAGAGGCACCACAGGACACCGGCCACGCCGACCACCAGCAGCCCGGAGACGCTGTACACCAGCCAGCGCCTGAGCGCCGCCCCGAAGGCCGGGGCGTCGTGCTCCTCGATGTCCTGGACGCGCAGCCCGAACAGCTTCTTGCCGAGGGTGCGGCCCCACTTGGCGGTGGGCAGCGCCTCGTAGACGACGCCGAAGAGGAGGAGTACGGCGAGGACCGCGGCGAGGTACCCGGCGGTGGTGCCGTCCAGGAGCCAGACGGTGACGGTCCGTCCGGAAAGCTTGGCCGCCTCGATCTTGGCGTCGAGGTGGTCGCGGGCGGCCGAGGCCAGGGGTACGGCCGCGGCCGCGGTCACGGCACCGACCACCAGGGTGTCGACGAGCCGGGCGGCCAGCCGCCGCCCCAGTCCGGCCGGGCGGGCGGCGGCCTGGGCCCGGGCGGCCGCGAGGAACGGGTCCTCGACGGGCGGCTTCCAGGGGACCACCGGGACGTTCTCGTCGCCCCGGGCGGGGGCGACGGGCACGGCCGGGGCAGCCGGTGCGGCGGGCGCCGGGGGCTGCTGGGCCCAGCCGGGCTGGACCGGGGCCGGCTGCTGGACCGGGGCCGGGGCGGGCGCGGGCCGGGGCTGGGGTACGGCGGGGGCGGCGGGCTGTTCGGTGGCCGGGGC
>NZ_JOII01000048.1 GCF_000719955.1 Streptomyces albidoflavus | reverse complement strand
CAGAGCCTTTCGCCCCTGCGGACGCCCCCGGTTCCCCCGGATCTCGAAGTCCATCGCACCCCTTCAACTGGGGTGTTGCAACGACCACTAGAACGGAAGACGAACCGGGGGCGCCCTTCCTCTTGCTCCTACGTCTCTGTGCCGCTCCGCGGGACCGCTCAGCCCGCCAGCTGCTGCTTCACCAGCGCCGACACCCGGCCGCCCTCGGCACGGCCGGCCACCTTCGGGTTGACGATCTTCATGACCTGGCCCATCGCCCGCGGTCCCTCGGCACCGGCGGCACGCGCCTCCTCGACGGCCTGGGCGACGATCTGGCCCAGCTCCTCGTCGGAGAGCTGCTTCGGCAGGTACTCGGCGAGCAGCTCACCCTCGGCCTTCTCCCGCTCCGCCTGCTCGGTACGGCCGGCCTGGCCGAAGGCGTCCGCGGCCTCGCGGCGCTTCTTCGCCTCCTTGGCGATCACCTTCTGCACCTCGTCGTCGGAGAGCTCGCGTGCCTGCTTGCCCGCGACCTCCTCCTTGGTGATCGCGGCCAGCGTCAGCCGCAGCGTGGCCGAACGCAGCTCGGCGCGGTCGCGAATCGCCGCGGTGAGGTCTTCCTGAAGCCTGGACTTGAGCGTGGTCATGACGTCAGTGTCTCAGGTGCGCCGCCCGGGCCGCCCGCGGATTTCCCCCTCCCCCGCCGTCTGCGACGATGAGCCCATGCGCGCTCGATACGGAGTACCCCTGGGAATCACGGCGGCCGCGGCCGCCGGACTCGCCTACTCGGCCGGGTTCGAGGCCCGTTCCTTCCGGCTCCGCCGGGTCACGATCCCCGTCCTCCCCCGAGGCATGCGCCCCCTGCGCGTCCTCCAGGTCTCCGACATCCACATGGTCTCCGGCCAGCGCAAGAAGCGCGCCTGGCTCCAGTCCCTGGCCGGCCTGCGCCCCGACTTCGTGATCAACACCGGGGACAACCTCTCCGACCCCGAGGGCGTCCCCGAGGTCCTCGACGCCCTCGGCCCGCTCATGGAGTTCCCCGGCGCCTACGTCTTCGGCTCCAACGACTACTACGGCCCGCGCCTGCGCAACCCCGGCCGCTACCTGATCGAGAAGCTCCAGGGCCGCCACGGCCTCAACGGCAACGAGCCCGTCACCGGCGCCGTCCACAACCCGTGGGAGCCGATGCGCGACGCCTTCGACGAGGCCGGCTGGCTCAACCTCACCAACACCCGGGGCACCCTCAAGATCGACGGCCACACCATCGGCCTCACCGGCCTGGACGACCCGCACATCAAGCGCGACCGCTACGCCCGCGTGGCCGGCGGCCCGGCCGCCTCCGACGACTTCTCCCTCGCCGTCGTCCACGCCCCCTACCTGCGCACCCTGGACGCCTTCACCTCCGACGGCTACCCCCTGATCCTGGCCGGCCACACCCACGGCGGCCAGCTCTGCATCCCCTTCTACGGCGCCCTCGTCACCAACTGCGACCTGGACACCGACCGGGTCAAGGGCCTCTCCACCCACACCGAGGACGGCCGCACCGCCTACCTCCACGTCTCCGCCGGCTGCGGCACCAACCGCTACACCCCGGTCCGCTTCGCCTGCCCCCCCGAGGCCACCCTCCTGACCCTCACGGAACGCGAGACCCACACCTGACCTGCTCCACCCGGACAGCCCCGAGCTGACCAGCCACCCCTGACCCTGCGCGACCTCCCGACCACCCCCGAGAACCGGATTTCGCCTCTGGCCCGCAGTCCGCTAAAGTAACGGTGTCGCCGCGAAGCGGACGACATCGGGGTGTAGCGCAGCTTGGCAGCGCGCTTCGTTCGGGACGAAGAGGTCGTGGGTTCAAATCCCGCCACCCCGACAGCTGAAACCACTCAGGGGCCTGATCCGCTTTCGCGGATCAGGCCCCTGAGTGGTTTCGCGGGATGCCTTACACGTGACCTGGGTCTCGGCCGAGCATCCACGCGAGCACGAGCAGCGGGGCGAAGATCACCGCCAGGAAGATGCTGACCACCGCCACCATCATGTGCTCCGCCCGCTCGGCCCGGTACGTCGATCTGCTCAGCAAGCACGCGCCGAAGGCGGCAAACAATCCGACCAACAGCAGCCCCCGCCACATGGAGCCACCTTGCACGAGGAGCGCAAACGACAGCACCGCGGTCGACGGCCCACGCCATTCCATCGTCTGTCCGAGATCCCATCCGAGGTCTTTTCGCCTCGGCAACGTCAGCAGAGCGAGTATCAGCAAGATCTCAGCGGCACCCCCCACCAGTTCAGGGCGTTCGCCGATCCAGATTGCGGTGGACGCGGCCCATCTCGCGGGGAGGCCCAACGCGTCACATGCGGTAGCCACCGCTTGCAGCGGGGTACGGCCGCTATTGACTGCCGCGAAGGCCGCCAGTCCCGCGAGAGAGGCCAGCACCCGGTACAACGTCGCCAAGACGTCCAGCTTCCGGGCCCCCCTGATCACGTTGTTCACCGTCTTCGATGGGCCCGATACGTGCACATCCCTGAACGATGCAGCCTGGATGGCGGAGCCCTCAATATGACTGCCGCTCAGGGAGTTGTTGACGACTCGATACTCACTCATGCACCAGGAAGCTACGCCTGACAGCAGCTTCGCGCCCTGATGGCCGCAGTGACGGCTACCCCGTGGCCGCGCCTGCCGGAATGTTCTGCCTTGCCACCTTCGAGTGAGAGTTCGGACTGAGTAGCGGTCATCTGCTATCAGGCGAGTACTCTCCGTAATCAGTCGACTTCGTTCGTAGGCGAGGGCTACAGCGGGCGGCGGTTCACCGGGCAGCAGAGGAGTTCGCCGGGATCGCGGATCGGTGCCGCCCGACAACTGCGCAAGTCCCCTGCGCGATGCGATGGGCCCGTCCACCGACCAGCCGAGAAAGAGCTGCCCCATGTACCCGAACCCTGCCCCTGTACTTCGTGCCCGGGGCGTCGACGTCCGGTACGGCGCACAACTCGCCGTGCAAGGAGCCGATCTCACACTCATGCCCGGTGAGGTCGTGGCGGTCACCGGCAGCAGCGGGTCCGGCAAGAGTTCGCTGTTGCACTGCCTGGCCGGAGTGCTGGCGCCGGCCGCCGGTTCGGTGAGCTTCGAAGGCCGGGAGTACGGAGCGCTCGAGGACGAGGAGTTGTCGGCGCTGCGGCGAGAGCGGTTCGGGTACGTGTTTCAGCACGGCGAGTTGCTGCCCGAGCTGACCGTCGAGGAGAACGCCTCGCTCCCGCTGCGGCTCGCCGGGCAGCGGAAGGGGCCTGCACACCGTGCGGCGACGCCTGTACTGGAACGGCTGGGGATGGGGGAGTTGGTCGGGCGTCGCGTCTCCCAGCTCTCCGGTGGACAGGCCCAACGGGTCGCAGTCGCAAGGGCGTTGGTGCACGAGCCCGCTGTCGTCTTCGCCGACGAGCCCACCGGCGCACTGGACTCGGTGAACGCGGCAGCCGTACTCGACGAGTTCCTCACGCTTGCCCGGGGCCGGGGTACCGCCGTGCTGCTCGTCACGCATGACGAAGGGGTCGCCTCGCACGCGGACCGGCGTTACGTGATGTGCGACGGCCGTATCAGCCTCGGCCGGGGTGTCCCCTCGCCCGCCACGGGTGAGGCCACCGCCCGGAGTGCCTCATGACCCCCTTGGCCCTCGGCCTCCGGCTGGTTCTCCGCGGCTCTCGCGCCACGCGGGTCCGTTTCCTGCTGATGACTCTCGGCTGCGCACTGGGGGTGGCCTGTCTCGCCGCCGCGCTCAGCATTCCGGCGATCCTCGCGGCGCACGACGGCCGGGCGGCCGGGCGCGAGGTGCAGGGGGGACCCAGCTCCGGGGCACTCTTCCTGGAGCGCAAGGACCCCTTCGGCAACCGTCCGCTCACGCGCATCTTCATCTCCCCGCCGGAGACGGGGACGGTTCCCCTGCCGCCGGGGGTGGCGCGAGTACCGCGGCCGGGCGAAGTCGTCGTCTCCCCCGCGTTGGGGGATCTGCTCGCCGAACGCCCCGCACTCAAAGGGGCTCTGCCGGGCCGGGTCGTGGACACCATAGGGCCTGCCGGACTCACCGGCCCGCAGGAGTTGTACGCGTACGTGGGGCGCACGCGCGCCCAGTTGCCGCCCGACGAGGCGAGGCCGCTCGGCGGTTACGGGAATCGCTGGACGGCGCCGGACGAGGCGGCGATCGACGACGGCACGGTCGCGCCCCTGCGGTTCACGCTCTGCTGTCTCGTTCTGCTGCCGCTCTTCGTCTACCTCTCGGTGTGCGTGCGGCTCTCGGCAGAGGCCCGGTCACGGCGGCTCGCGTCCTTGCGACTGCTCGGACTGAGCGCGCGGGACACCATGCGCGTGAGCGCGGTGGAGACGCTCTGCGCCGCCGCCGTCGGGGCGGTACTGGGCGTCGGGCTGCATCTGCTGGTGAACGCCTGGGTCGAGCGGACCGGTTGGGTGGGTCTCGCCTGGTACCCGGCGGACGGGTTGCCGTCGGTCTGGACGCTTGCCGCCTGTTTGCTCGGCTGCCCCGCGCTCGCCTACCTCGCCGGGCGTCGGCACGCGAAGGAGGCCGCCCTGCGTCCGCTCGCTGTACGGCGACAGGCCCAGCCAGGGAAACCCCGCCGCTGGCTGGCAGCACTGCTGGTCCTGCCCGGTCTGGGCATTGTCACGGCGTACTGCGTCCTCGGGGTTGTCGGGGTCCACGTCGAGCCGAGCGCGGTCACCTCTTTCCTCGTGCCGGCCGGGGCTCAGCTGACCGGGGCGGGGATCGTGCTCGCGCTGCCGCCGGTCACGGCCTGGCTGGCCGCGCGGGTCGCCGCCACCACCCAGCGGCTGCCCCTCACCTTGGCGATGCGGCACCACGAGACGACCCCGGGCGCCGCGCTCCGCGTCGTCAGCGGACTCGTCCTCCTGGTCTACGCGGCCTCCCTCACGCAGGGCGTACTCGTCGAGCTGGACCAGGTGAGCCGGCGGACGGCGCCAAATCAGGAGTACGAGGTCCCGCTCCGGCAGGTCACGCCGGAGCAACGGACGGCGATGGTGAAGACCGAGGGGATTTCGGGGAACGCGGTGGCCGCTGAAGTGCCTTCACGTGAAGGTGACATCCTGTTCGCCACCTGCACCGAGCTGGAGAAGCTCGCCACGCCCGGAACCGTGCGAGGCTGCGTGGATGGTCGGCCCCTTGCCCTGCACGACCCGTTCGCGCACACGGAGGACACCAAGCAGCCTGGCACTACTCACCTGGTCAAGCTGCGCGACGAGGCTGGGCAGGAGGCGGGCAGTGCGCGGTTCACGGTGCCCGAGGAAACCGTCACCTTCGCCGCCGTGCAGCCCTCCGCTCTGAGCTCGGCCCTCCTCCTCGTCCCGCCGAAAACCCTCCCTCCCGGGGTTCACCCCGCACACGCCAGGCTCGTCCTCAGCGGAGCCCCCGAGCCCGAGGCAGTCCAGGCCACGCTGGACCGGCTCGCAGGGATCGCGCCCACAGCGCAGATCGACCCTGTCGGCATCGTCATCGAGTCCCTCCGCCAACTTTCCATCGTCAAGGGGCTGCTGGGTACCGGCATGGTGCTCGGCCTCGTCATCGGGGTGGCGGCCTTCCTCGTGTCGGCGACGGACCGGGCCATGGACGGGCGGCGCAGGACTGCCACCCTCACGCTGCTCGGCATCCGGACTCGTACGCTGCGGGCGGCGCAGTGTGCGCAGGTGTTGTTGCCGCTGGCGGTGGGGATCGGTGGGGCGCTCGTCGCCGGGCGGCTGGCCGAGTCCAGTTATCTGGTGACGGGGGGCGGGGCCGTGTTCTGGGACGGTGAGGGGTTGCCGCTGCTTCTGCTCAGCGGGCTGGGGGTGCTGGCGGTTGCCGGGCTGGCCTCGCTGCCGATGGCCCGGCGGCATCTTGATCCCGAGTTGCTGCGGCGGGATTAGGGGGTGTCGAGGGGCGTCGTACCGGATGTTGCCGGTGCGTTGGAGGAGGTGCTTCGGGCCGCTGCTTCCGTGTATCGCTTGCCCAGTCGCCGGAACGCCTCCACCAGTTCCGTCGGCCCCACGATCTCGAAGTCCACGTCGAAGCGGCCGATGAGGGCGGCCAGGCTCGGCCAGGACCAGGAGCCGAGGGTGAGGCGGCAGCGGTCGGGGGACAGTTCCTCGACCAGGCCGTCGTGGACGTAGCCGGTGATCTCGGTGGCGGGCAGGTGGAGGACGACCTCGCCCCGGCAGGGCCAGGCGGGGGTGCCGTCGGGGTGGTGCGCGCCCCGGAAGCGGGTGGCGACGTAGGCGGTGACGTCGCCGCCGGGGAGTGCGCGCGGGGTGAAGCGGGGGCCGGTCGGGGTGCGCGGGGTGAGGCGGTCGACGCGGAAGGTGCGCCAGTCCTCGCGGTCGAGGTCCCAGGCGACGAGGTACCAGCGGCTGCCCCAGGTGACCAGGTGGTGCGGTTCCGCCCGGCGCGGTGGGGGCGCGCTCGGGCCGGGGGCGTGGTCCGGGGCCCGGTAGTCGAAGCGGAGGGTCTCGCGGGCGCGGATGGCGGTGCTGAGAGTGAGGAGGACCTCGGTGTCGGCCTGCGGGGCGAGGTCGGCCCCGGGGCGGGTGACGGCGGTGATCTGGAGGGCGTCGATCCGGTGGCGCAGCCGGGCCGGCATGACCTGGCGGACCGTGGCCAGGGCGCGGACCGCGTCCTCCTCGATGCCGGCGCCGGTCGTCGCGGCGGTCCGCAGGGCGACCGCGAGGGCGACCACCTGGTCGTCGTCGAAGAGCAGCGGCGGCAGTTCCGTGCCCGCGCCGAGTCGGTAACCGCCGTCCGGGCCTTTGAGAGCGGCGATGGGGTAGCCGAGTTCGCGCAGGCGGTCGATGTCGCGGCGGACGGTGCGCGGGCTGACGTCCAGCCGTTCCGCCAGCAGCGCGCCCGGCCAGTCCCGGCGGGCCTGGAGCAGGGAGAGCAGGGCCAGCAGCCGCGCCGAGGTTTTCTGCATGGCTCCATGGTGCACCGGAGTAGCGGACACATCCTGGCCTCTTCTGCTGGGACTGTGGGGCTGTGCCCGCGAGGAGGGCACGACCGGCACCGGAACACGGGAACGCCGGACAACCGGAACTCCCCGCACCCCTCTCGAAGGAGGCGGCCCCTGTGGCTGCGACGACCACCACTTCCACCCCGCTCGACGCCGAACGTGCCGACCTGATCGGAGCGCTCGCCTCCGTGCGCGGGGCGCTGACCGCCACCGTGGCCGGGCTCGGGGACGAAGAGGCCGGGCAGCGGCCGACCGTCAGCGCGCTCTGTCTGGGCGGGCT
This sequence comes from Streptomyces albidoflavus, assembly GCF_000719955.1. GTDB lineage: Bacteria > Actinomycetota > Actinomycetes > Streptomycetales > Streptomycetaceae > Streptomyces > Streptomyces albidoflavus. Next base: position 27,533 of record NZ_JOII01000048.1, on the reverse strand, counting down.
GGTCAAGCATGTGACCGCCATGGAGGAGACCTGGGCGCGCTTCATGGTGGAGGGGACGTCGGCGCTCCGGTTCGACCTGCCCGAGGGCGTCACCTGGGCCGATCTCGCCGCCGGGACGGCGCGCGAGCTGCCCCGGTGGATGATCGAGCGGGAGGAGGAGTTCCGGATGATGCCGGGCGAGACGCTGGCGGGGGTCGTCGGGCGGTACGAGGAGGTGGCCGCGCGTACCGACGCGGTGATCGCCTCCGTACCGGATCTGTCGGCGGCGTACGCGATGCCCGACGTGCCGTGGCAGGAGCCGGGTGAGGTGCGCAGTGTGCGCCGGGTGATCGCGCACGTCATCGCCGAGACGGCGCAGCACGCGGGGCACGCCGACATCCTCCGCGAGACGCTCGACGGGCGGACCAGCAGCTGACCTCCGGCACCGCCACGGGACAGGGTCCGCGAACGACGAGGGAGAGGAACAACATGACGAGGTACGGGAGCACCGGGCGAGGGTGGCCGCGATGACCGTCCTCTCCACCCGCGCGCTCAACCGGGCGACGCTGGCCCGCCAGTTGCTGCTCGACCGTTCCGGTCTGGGGCCGCTCGCAGCCGTCGCTCACCTGGGCGGCCTCCAGGCGCAGGAGCCGCAGGAGCCGTACGTGGGGCTCCACGCGCGGCTGCGCGCCTTCGACCCGGCGGAGCTGTCGGCGCTGCTGGTGGACCGGCAGGTGGTGCGGACCCATCTCATGCGGCGGACCGTCCACCTCGTCACCGCCGCCGACGTGCTGGCCTGGCGCGGCCGTCACGAGGCGATGCTGCGCCAGCGGGTGCTGGGCGTCTACCGCGACGAACTCGCCGACGTCGACCTGGAGGAGCTGGCCGAGGCGGGACGGCGGGTCATGGCCGACGGGCGGCCCCGCACGATGGCGGAGGTGGCGGCGGAACTCGCCGACCGGTGGCCCGGGCCGGGGAAGCGGGCGCTGGGCGAGATGGTGGTGGCCGCGCTCGTTCCGGTGGTGCAACTGCCCCCGCGCGGCCTGTGGCGCCAGAAGGCCGGCGTACGCAACCTGCCCCTCGCCGCCTGGCTCGGCCGCGACGTCGCGCCGCCACCGGTCGCGGGCGGCGACGATCCGGCCGGGGAGGCTCTGGTACGCCGCTACCTGGCGGCGTACGGTCCGGCCGCCTCGGCCGACCTGCGCGCCTGGTGCGGTCTGGCCGGACTGCCTGCCGCCGTCGCCGCCGTCCGCGACGAGCTGATCACCTTCCGGGACGAGCGTGGCCGCCTCCTCCTCGACCTTCCCGACGCCCCGCGGCCGGACCCCGACACCCCGGCCCCGGTCCGCTTCCTCCCCGCCTTCGACAACGCCGTCCTCGGCTACCACGACCGCACCCGGATCATCGACGACGCCCACCGGGGCCTGTCGGTCGCCGGGGAACGGGTGGTGCTGGTGGACGGGCGGGTGGCCGCGACCTGGGAGGCCGGGGAGACAGGGGCCGTGACGGTGCGTCCGCTGGGGCGGCTGGCGGGGGTTGAGCGGGACGAGGTGGTGGAGGAGGGCCGGGCGGTGGCGTTGTTCCTGTCGGAAGGAGAGGGCTCGACGGTCGAGATCGCCGACGCCTGAGACCGGGCCCTCAGGCCGCCCCGCCCTACTGCCCCTTGGCCTTCTCCAGCCTTCGCCGCTCGAGGAAGTTCGGGTACCGGATGGTGATGCCTGCCATGCCGCCCTTGCCGGTGATGCGCAGCAAGGGGGTGCCGGGGAGGCGGGTTTCGGGGTGGAGGGTCTTGTTGCGGAGTCCGCCTACGCCGGGGTCGACCTCGTCGGAGTCCACCCACCAGCCTTCCGGGACGACAATCGTCACGCCGGCCATCTCGCCGTACGCCTCGATCTCGACCTCGGGGAGGGCGCATGCGACGCGGGTGAAGTCGAGGCGGACGCCCGCCATGCCGCCATGGGCGGTGATCTTGGCGGGGACCTTCCAGCGGCCGGTGCGGGAGGCGCCCTGCATGCCGCTCTTGATGACCAGGGGCGGGACCGGGGCCAGGGCGGCGGAGACGGGCAGGTCGGCGGTGAGGGGGGCCAGTTCGCCGTAGGTCTTGGCGGTGAGGGCGCGGCCGACGCGCTCCTCCAGCTCGTCGATGTCCAGGCGGCCGTCGCCGGCGGCGTCGCGCAGCCGCTCCACCACGGCGTCGCGCTCCTCGTGGGAGACGCGGAGCTGGTCGCGCGGGACTGGGGTGTTCGAGGCGTCGGCCGTCATGGCCCGCATCTTACGGACTGGGGTTCGGCCGGGCGATGCCCTTGTGGCGCTCCCCGCCGCCGCGCAGGCCGCCCGGGGAAGCGGCGAGGGCCCAGATGATGAAGATGTCCAGGGCGATCACGATGATCGACCACACCGGCTGGTACGGGAGGAAGAGGAACTGGGCGACGAGGCTCAGCGAGGTGAAGAGGAGGCCGGGCAGTCGCGCCCAGCGGGCCCGCCGGAGGATGCCCGCGCCGGTGGCGGCGACGGCCACGCCGAGGACGAGGTGGATGACGCCCCAGCCGGTGAGGCTGATCCGGTACGTGTAGTCGGCGACGTCCCGGTAGAAGGGGTCCCCGAGGATTCCGGCGATGCCCTGCAACGCGGCGAGGATGCCCTGGCAGACCATCAGCACGCCAGCGAAGATCAGGCCCTCGGTGCGCCAGCTGCCGTGCGGGTCGGGGACGGGGGCGGGGGCGGAGGGACCGTCGAGGCGCTGCCAGGGCTCGTCCGCCTGTTCCAGACCGGGCAGGCCGCTGCCGAACTGGGGCGGCGCCGGCGGTACGGGGCGCGGCTGCTCGGGGTCCGGGTGGGCGCCGGGGTCGGGCGGGGAGGTCATGGGAGGGCTCCTCGGGCAGGGTCCTGGCCGGGGCGTTTCCCCGGTGATCCTCGAGCGGATCTCGAGTGGTCCTGTCCTGTGAGCCTTCGCGCTGGGGGCGCCGGGCACGATTCGGCGAGGGCCGTTGGGATGACGCACCCGGGGCGGTGCCGTCCGGCCCCGGGTGCGTCGGCGGCCCGCTCCCCTATTCGGCGGGGACGAGTCCCGCTTCGACCAGCCCGCGCAGGACCGCCTGGCCGAGCGTCTGGACGGCGGACTGGGGGCGGACCATGACGGTGATCTCCTTGATCAGGCCGGTCTCGTCGAAGTGGAGCAGGTCCATGCCGTGGATCTCCTTGCCGTCCACGGTGGCCCGGAAGAGCAGAACGTCCGCCGGGGAGGCCGGGGCGTCCTGGTCACGGCTGGTGGCCGCCTCGCCCGTGAAGGTGCCGATGTAGCGGAAGTCCTCGAAGGTGCGGACCAGGACGCCGAGGAGGCCGATCACCATCTCCTCGCCGTCGAACGGCTTGAAGGAGACCGGGCTGTACAGGCGGACGTCCGGGAGGAACAGCCCGCTGAAGCCGCTCAGGTCGCCGGTGGTGGTCGCGGTCTCGACGGCGGCGCGGAAGCGGGCCGCCGTGGCGGAGGAGGCGGGGTCGGACACAGTGGCTCCTGTCGACGGGCCCACGCGGTGGGCGTGGGCGGGAAGTGCGGCGGACCGCGCCGACCTGCGCGCGGGCCGCCCGCATTCTTCGGGACGGGCCGTTGTGGGGACAAGGCCCTGACCGGGGCGGATTCAGCCGGGGAGCCCGGCCAGGAAGGCCGTCAGGAGGTGGTTCACCTCGGCGGGGCGCTCCTGCTGGAGCCAGTGGCCGCTGTCGTCGAGCAGGTGCGAGGCGACCAGCCCGGGGAGGGTGCGGGGGTAGGCGGCGATGGCGTCGGAGAGCCAGGTGGTGGAGGCGTCGAGGGCGCCGCCGAGGAAGAGGGAGGGCTGCACGATCGGCGCCCCGTCGTACTCGGCGAGGTCCTCCCAGTCGCGGTCCATGTTCCGGTAGCGGTTGAGGGCGCCGGTCACTCCGGTGCGTTCGAACTCGCCCGCGTAGAAGTCCAGGTCGGCCTCGGTGAGCCAGGCGGGGCGCGCGTCCGGGAAGCGCTGGCGCATGGTGCCGCCCCGGCTGATGAAGTGCGGGTCGGGCGCGTCGGGCCCGGGCATGGTGTCGGCGGAGAGCGCGGCGTAGACACCGGAGAGCCAGCCACGGACGTCCGGCTCGATCTCCGCCTCCGCGCGGCCGGGCTGCTGGAAGTACGAGACGTAGAACTCGTCGTCGCCGCCCATCCTGGCGAACATCTCGCTGGGGCGCGGCCCGCCGTGCGGCTCGTACGGGACGCTCAGCAGGGCGACCGCGCGGAAGACGTCCGGCCTGGTCAGTGCCGCGTCGGCGGCGATGCGTGAGCCCCAGTCGTGGCCCACGACGACGGCCTCGCCCTCGCCGAGGGCGTGGACGACGGCGACGCAGTCGGCGACCAGCTCGGTCATGCGGTACGCGGCCGGGTCGGCGGGCCGGGACGAACGGCCGTAGCCACGGACATCGATGGCGACGGCGCGGTAGCCGGCGGCGGCCAGGGCGGGGAGCTGGTGGCGCCAGGAGTACCAGGACTCGGGGAAGCCGTGCACGAGGAGGACGAGGGGGCCGGTGCCCTGCTCGACGAGGTGGGTCCGGCCCGCCGGGGTGGCGACGGTGCGGTGGACGAGCGGGCCGGACTGGGCGCCGGTGGCCTGGGCGTTGGTTTCCACGGTTCCTCCAGAGTGGGCGGCGCGGACGCGGTGCGGCACGCGGGACGCGAGGAGGGCGGCGCCGGTGCCTGCCCCACGATCATCCGAGGGTGCCTCCCCCGGCACCACCTTTGTTGCCACTCCGGCAAGCCGCGAGCACGCCCGAAACCGGTCGATGTTTCACGTGAAACCATCCAAGCGATGTTTCACGTGAAACACGCGAATCGGCCATGGTGCGGCATTCGTGGTTTCACGTGAAACATCGACCCGCCGGTGGCACCGGAAACCTCGTACGACCGCCGAGTCGGGCCTGTACCCGCCTTGTTGGCCAACCGCGACCTCCGGTGTCCGTCCCGGCTCGTACGCTGAGCCGCATGAATGCGGGCGGGCCCATGGGGCGGGTGGTGGACGGCCGGTTCGAGCTGATCGCGCGGCTCGGCGGGGGCGGAATGGGACTGGTCTGGCGGGCGCGGGATCTCGCCCTCCACCGGGAAGTGGCGTTGAAGGAGGTGCGCCCGCCGGACCCGGTCCTGTTGGAGTCCGACCCGACCGCGGCCCGGATGCTGCGTGAGCGGGTGCTGCGCGAGGCGCGTTCACTGGCCCGGATCGACCATCCCAACGTGGTGACCATCCACCACATCGTGGATTCCGCCGAGGTGGCCCATCCCTGGCTGGTGATGGAGCTGGTCACCGGCGGCTCGCTCCAGGACCGGCTGAGCGAGGGCCGGATGACGCCGGCGGAGGCGGCACGGCTCGGCCGCGGTGTCCTCGCGGCCCTGCGCGCGGCCCACGCGGCGGGCATCCACCACCGGGACGTGAAGCCGGCCAACGTCCTGCTCCGCCCCGACGGCCGCCCGGTCCTCACCGATTTCGGCATCGCCGCCCTGCGCGAGTCCACCAGCCTGACCGCCACCGGCGAACTCGTCGGCTCCCCCGACTACATCGCCCCCGAACGCCTCCGCGGCGACGAGGGGAACCCGGCCTCGGACTTCTGGTCGCTGGGCATGCTGCTCTACGTCGCGGTGGAGGGCCACCACCCGTTCAGACGGGCCTCCACCCTCGCCACCCTGGCCGCCGTCCTCGACGGCCCGATCCCCGAACCCCGTCACGCGGGCGCCCTCTTCCCCGTACTGGAGGCGCTGCTCACCCGGGATGCCGCCGCGCGGCCCGACGCGGAGGCCCTGGACGCGCTGCTGGCGCGGGCGGAGGCCGAGGCGGAGCCCGGTTCCCGGCCCGGTCCGGGCGGGGCGGGTGACGGGGGCGCGGAGCAGACCTGGCGGCTGGGCGCGGTGCCGCCGCGGCCCACCGGTTCGGCGCTCGTCCGTACGCCGACCCAGCGGGTCGAGCCCGAGGACGCGCCGCCGCAGGACGCGGCGGCAGCGGCGGCCGGCGCGCCCACCGCCTCGGCTGCGCAGGGGCCCGCCACGCCGCTCGTCACGGACGAGGCGGACGACGCCCCCACGGCCGAGGAGCGTGCGCGGGCGCGGCGGCTGACCCAGCGGACGCGGATCGTGGTGAGCGTCTCGTCGGTCCTGAGCACGGCGATGGTGGTCGGCGGCTTCTACCTGTTCGGCCCGGGCAGCGACCGCGACCCGGGGCGCGACGACCGGGCCGCCGCCCCCAGTTCCACTCCCTCGGCGCCGTCCGTGGACCCCGTGGAGGACGCCACCCCGCAGCCGGAGGAGTCGCCCGAGAAGGAAACCAGCCTGCTCACCCCGGAGTCGGTCCGGCGGATCGTCTCGGAGCTGGAGAAGGTGATGGGGACGACAAAGGTCACCGCCTTCGACGTCCACCAGAGCCACGCCTCCGCCAAGGCACCGCTCCAGCGGGACCCGAAGCTCTGGGACACCTACGAGTACCGCGACGGCAAGGCCGTACGCGCCAGGGCCGGGGGCGTGGTGCGGGACAGCGACGCCGTGGTCGACCTCGACCGGTTCGACTGGGACGCGCTGCCCGGCCTGATGACCGAGGCCGAGAAGCGGCTGGGCGTGGAGAAGCCCGAGAACCGGTACTTCATCGTCGACCCGGCCTCCCCCTTCCACGACAAACAGCCGGTGCTGCGGCTCTACCTCAGCGACGAGTACGGCGGCGGCTACCTCACCGCCGACCTCGACGGCAAGGTCATCGACGTCAGCCCGCGGAGCTGACGGTCAGCCCGCCGCCCGGACGAGCGCGACCGCCGCGCCCGCGTAGAGGACACCGAGGACGAGCAGGGAAGCTCCCGCCGGGAGCCCCACGCGGGTCACCGGCGACGCCGTCGGCACGGGGGCGGCGGCCAGCGCCCGGGCCCGCTGCCGCTCGCGCGGCGGGGGCGAGGCGGGCAGCACCGTGCGCCACGGTTCCTCGGGGTCGTACGCGGCCACGGCCGTCACGGGGGTCCCGTCCTTCCCCTGACCGGCCAGGCCCTGCACGTCGAGCGGATGGCGGACGAGGACCCGGTACGGCGCACGGCCGGCCGGGACCACGGTCAGGTCGAAGACGAACAGCGTGCCCTGCGCCCGCCCGTCGCTGTCCCGCAGCGTCCGCCCGCTCCCAGCGTGCACAACCCGGACGCCGTGCACATGCGCCGGGGCGTACGAGGTGGGGCGTCCGGGGCGCGGGGCCGCCGAGGCGACGCCGTTCCCGGCCTCCGCGACGGCGGCGAGCAGGAGCAGGGCCCCCGCCGTCGCGGCCGCCCCCAGCAGCAGGAGCCAGCGTCCGCCGCCGGTCAGGCCCAGCCCGAGCGCGGTCAGGGCGGCGCCGACGGGGAGGGCGCCCCACAAGGAGTGCGGGCCGAACAGGGCCCGGAGCCTGGCCCGGTTCACGGCCTCGCCTCCTTACGGGGCAGAGCGGCCCTGGTCCGGGCGGCGTCGCCGGGGCGGGCGGGGTCGTAGACGGCGAGGACGGTCTCGCGGGTCAGGGCCCGGCGGGCGACGACGACCGGGACCCGGTGGCGCACGCCGCGCTCGTCGGCGAAGAGCAGGTCGGCCTCGCCGTGGCGTCGGCCCAGCGAACGCCATCCCTCCAAGGTGCCCGGCGCGCACGCGCGGCCGCGCAGGAATCTGGCCACCGCCGCCGTCCGGTACAGGCTGGAGAAGGCGCCGCAGCAGGCCCCGGCCAGGGCGGCGGCGGTCAGCCAGCGCAGCACGGCCAGCCAGGTGGGGACCGGCAGTTCGACGGGGACCAGGAGGAACCAGGCGGAGGTGTCGGCGCGGGTCACCTTCCCGTCGGCCAGCGCGTCCTGCCAGCCGGCGAGCGCCGCCCAGGCCGACAGGGCGACGACCGCGCCGGGGGCGGACCGGTGCAGGTAGCGGGCGGCGGCGATGCCGAGGCCGATGGCGGCGGCGATGCCGGCGAAAGGGCCCACCGAGGCGAAGTGGTCGGTGCCGCAGCTGCCGGTACCGTCGCAGACCCAGACGACGTCGGCCGCCTCGTACGTGCTCAGGTGCCACACCTGCCACACCAGCCACGCGAGCAGGGCGCACGCCGTCAGCCTCAACGTCTGGACGTACCAGCCCGCGCGCCGGGGCACGCCCCCGGCGACCCCCTGCCGTATGCCGTCCACCCGACCCGCCTCCCGCTTCCCCCGGCTTCGCGCCGACGATATCGCCCGGCCGGAAGGGCGATCCGAGGTGTACGCCCGTGGTGCGGGGCGGGGCGCGCCCCCGCGTGCGGGCGGGCGCCCCGCGCGCCGGGGCGCGCACCTCGCCATCTGGGAGATTTCCTCGCGACAGCCACGGAACGGGGAATTCCACCGAAGTCGCCGGGAGTTGGTCACTCAACAGCTCGTCGCCCCAGGAGTCACCGATGTCCGTCCAGCCCACCGCCGCCTCTCCGTCCCCCTCCGCCACCGCACCCGCGAGCGCTTCGGGCCGCCTCCCCGAGAAGCTCGCCGCCGTCCACCAGATCCGGCGCCCACGAGGCGCACCGGTGCCCGAGGACTTCGCCTTCGTCACCGAGCCGATGCCCGAACCGCTCCCCGGGACGGCTCTGGTGGAGAACACCTGGCTCTCCGTCGACCCCTACATGCGCGAGAACATGGACGGGGAGTGGGAGCTGCACGCCCCGCTGGAGGGCCGCGCCCTCGGCCGGGTCGTCACCTCCGCCGACCCCGCTCTCCCGGAAGGCTCCCTCGTCCTCCACCGGCAGGGCTGGCGCACGCACGCCGCGGTCACCGCCGCCGAGGCGCGCGTCCTCCCCGACCTGCCCGGGGTCGCCCCGGAGAGCTTCCTCGGGATACTCGGCGGCACCGGCCTGACGGCGTACGTGGCGCTCACCCGGATCGCCGCCCTCCGGCCCGGCGAGGACGTCTTCGTCTCGGCGGCCGCCGGGGGCGTCGGCAGCGCGGCCGGTCAGCTCGCCCGGCTGCTGGGCGCGCGGCGGGTCGTCGGCAGCGCGGGTACGCGGGCCAAGGCCGACTGGCTGGTCGCGGAGCTGGGGTTCGACGCCGCCTTCGTCCACCGGGACGGGCCGGTCGCCGAGCAGCTGGCGGCGGCCGCGCCCGACGGCGTCGACGTGGTCGTGGACAACGTCGGCGGCGACCACCTGGAGGCGGCCATCGGCGCCCTGCGCGAGCGCGGCCGGATCGCCTGGGCCGGCGCCATATCCCAGTACAACGCCGCCTCTCCCCCGGCGGCCCCGCGCAACCTCTTCGACCTCGTGGAGAAGAGCGGCCGTCTCGAAGGCTTCCTGGTCAGCCGGCACCGGGACGCCCAGGGCGAGCTGGAGGCGTCCCTGACCCCGCACCTGAGGCAGGGCACGGTCCGCGACCCGCTGACGGTCACCGAAGGCTTCGGCCACGTGGTGGACGCCTTCCTCGGCATGCTCCGCGGTGCCAACACGGGCAAGGCGGTGGTGCGCGTCGCGAGCTGAGCCGGGGCCCCGTCCCCCGGCCTCCGTCCCCGGGCGGGCATCGCGCGGGGCCCGGCGCATCCCGCCGGTGGCCCGGCGCCCACCCCGGCCCCCTGCACCACCCCCCGTCCATCCGGTTACATGGAGCCATGAGTGACACGAATGCCATGCCCGACTGGGAGAAGCGGTTCCGTGCCCCGCGGGTCTCCCTGCCCGAGTGGGCCGAGGACGCCCCCGACCGCGCGCTGTTCGTCTCGAACGCGACCGGCACCTACGAGCTGTACGCCTGGGACCGGGCCACCGGTGCCCAGCGTCAGGTGACCGACCGGCCCAACGGCACCACCGACGGCGTGCTGACGCCCGACGGAGAGGCGGTGTGGTGGTTCAGCGACACCGACGGTGACGAGTTCGGCGTGTGGATGCGCCAGCCCTTCGGCGGCGGCGAGGACGTTCCGGCGGTGCCGGGACTGGAGCCCTCGTACCCGGCGGGGCTCGCGATCGGGCGGGACGCGCGTTCCACGGCCGTCGTCGGGCGGTCCACCGACGAGGACGGGTCGACGATCCACCTGGTGCGGGACGGCGGCGCGCCCGCCGTGGTCTACCGGCACCGGGAGTCGGCCGGTGTCGGCGACCTGTCGCGGGACGGCACGCTGCTGGCGGTCGAGCACACCGAGCACGGCGACGCCATGCACTCGGCGCTGCGGGTGCTGCGCCTGGGCGGCGGCCCCGGCGAGCCGCTGGCCCTGGAGACCGTCGCGGAGCTGGACGACACCCGGGGCGGTGAGGAGGAACTGGGCCTCGCGGTGATGGGGTTCTCGCCGGTCGAGGGGGACACCCGGCTGCTCATCGGCCACCAGCGGCGCGGTCGCTGGGAGCCGATGGTGTGGGACGTGGCGGACGGTTCGCAGACCGAGCTGCCGATCGAGCTGCCCGGCGACGTGTCGGCCGAGTGGTACCCGGACGGCTCGGGCCTGCTGATCGCGCACAGCTTCGAGGCCCGCAGCGAGCTGTGGCGGTATGACCTGGCCGCGGGGACGCTGGCCCGCGTCGACACCCCGGCCGGTACGGTCTCCGGCGCCACCGCCCGCCCCGACGGCACCGTCGAGTACCTGTGGTCCTCGGCCGCCGTGCCGCCGCAGGTCCGCTCGACCACCGGTGAGGTCGTGCTGGACGCGCCCGGCATGAAGGCGCCGGATTCGGTGCCGGTGGAGGACGTGTGGGTGGACGGCCCGGGCGGCCGGGTGCACGCCCTGGTGCAGCGGCCCGAGGGCGAGGGCCCGTTCCCGACGGTGTTCGAGATCCACGGCGGTCCGACCTGGCACGACAGCGACGCCTTCGCGGCCGGCCCGGCGGCCTGGGTCGACCACGGCTACGCGGTGGTCCGCGTCAACTACCGGGGCTCGACCGGCTACGGCCGCGAGTGGACCGACGCGCTGAAGCACCGGGTCGGCCTGATCGAGCTGGAGGACATCGGCGCGGTCCGCGAGTGGGCGGTCTCCTCGGGTCTCGCCGACCCGCGCCGCATCGTGCTCTCCGGCGGTTCCTGGGGCGGCTACCTGACCCTGCTCGGCCTCGGCACCCAGCCGGACGCCTGGTCGCTGGGGCTGGCCGCGGTCCCGGTCGCCGACTACGTGACGGCGTACCACGACGAGATGGAGGGGCTGAAGGCGATGGACCGCACCCTCCTCGGGGGCACCCCGGAGGAGGTCCCCGAGCGGTTCGCGGCCTCGTCGCCGCTGACCTACGTGGAGGCCGTGACGGCCCCGGTCTACATCTCGGCCGGGGTCAACGACCCGCGCTGCCCCATCCGGCAGGTCGACAACTACGTGGACCGGCTGGTGGCGCGCGAGCACCCGCACGAGGTGTACCGGTACGACGCCGGCCACGGCTCGCTCGTGGTCGAGGAGCGGATCAAGCAGGTGCGGCTGGAACTGGACTTCGCCGCGCGGTACCTGCCGGCCTGATCCGGCGCGCCGCCGCGCCCCGTGCCCTGCCCCGGCGCGGGGCGCGGCGGCGCACCCCCGTACCGTGGGGGGTGTGTACCGGTTCCTGCTGACCCCGCGCTGGTGGGGCATCAACCTGTTCGTGGTCCTCGCCATCCCCTTCTGCGTCTTCATGGGGTCCTGGCAGCTCGGCCGGTTCGAGGACCGGGCGCAGGCGCACAAGGAGGCCGAGGAGAAGCCCGTCGTCAGCACGGAGCCCGCGGCTCCGGTGGGCGAGCTGCTCCCCGTCGACAAGGTGACCTCGGGCCGCGTCGCCGAGGCCACCGGCACCTACGAGGACCAGTTCCTCGTACCGGCCCGCGTGGTCGGTGAGCGGGAGGGCCACTACGTGCTGACCCTGCTCCGCCAGTCGGACGGTTCGCCGGCGCTGCCGGTGGTCCGGGGCTGGCTGCCGGGCGCCGCCGATCCGGACGAGGCGCCCGCGCCGCCCGAGGGCGAGGTCTCGCTGAGCGGCGTCCTCCAGGCGCCCGAGCACACCCGCTCGCCCGGCGTGTACAAGGACGGCGGCCTCCCCGCCGACCAGGTCGGCATCATCAGCGCCGCCTCCCTCGTCAACCTGGTGCCGTACCCCGTCGAGAACGCCTGGGTGACCCTCACCGACGGGCAGCCGGGCAACGCGGGGCTGACCCCGGTGCCCCCGGCCGCCACCCCCGACAGCGGGCTGGACCTCAAGGCGTTCCAGAACCTCGGGTACACCGGTGAGTGGTTCGTCTTCGCCGGGTTCGTGGTCTTCATGTGGTTCCGGCTGCTGCGCCGGGACGCCGAGGTCGCCCGCGACGAGGCCCTCGGCATCGCCCCCGAGGGCCCGCCCCAGCCGGTCACCCCCGCACCGTCCCCCGGCACCGAGTCCGAGGCTTCCGAGAACGCCGCCGCCGAGGACCGCAAGCCCGCGCCGACCCCGTAGCAGCGCGTCCGCCGCACGTACGACGATGCCCGCCCCCTGCACCGAGGGGGCGGGCATCGTCGTACGTGCGGCGGTGCGCCGTGGCCGGTCAGCCTCCGGCCGGGAGGGCGTCCGTGTAGTAGACGGTGCCGGCGCAGGCGTCGGGGACGGTGGTGGCCGTGGTGGGGGCGCCCGGGTCGGCGGCGTGGCTGACGGTGACGCTGCCGTCGGCCTTGCCGCCGTCGGAGCGCATCAGCTGCGGCTGGACGTCGGGGGCGGTGGCGCCCTGGTCGGTGCCGCCGCTGGATCCCTCGGCGGGCGGCGTCGGGTCGGTCGGCGTGGTGCCGCCGGTCCCGCCGTCGCCGCCGCTGCCGGTGTTCGGACAGCTCTCGGAGGGAATCCAGGCGAACTTCACCTCGTACGCGGCGCCGGGCGCGAGGACCAGTTGCGAGGCGGCCGTGATGGGCGAGGGGAGGCCGGTGGCCGGGTCGCCCGGGGTGTGCGGCACCACGCTGACCCTGCTCGCGTCGGCCGCGCCCAGGGCGACCGCCGAAACGGTGCCGGAGCTGGCGACGGTACAGCCGCGGTCGGAGACGTTGGTGACGCGGAAGGTGCCGTAGAGGGAGCCGTCCCCGCCGCGTCCCTCGGTGGTGGTGGAGGCGGAGCCGAGCTGGGTGGCGTCGCAGAGCGGGGAGGAGGCGGCGCGGGCGTCCTCGGGGAGCGCGGAGCCGTCCGGGTTCTCGCCGGGCTCGGCGGACTGGCCGCCCTCGGCCTTGTCCCGCTCCTTCTCGGCGCCGGGGGCATCGGCGTCGTCCTTGCCCGCGCCCGCGCCGGGCTCCTTGCCGGAACCCGCGCCCTCACCGCCGGTGCCCCCCTGCACGTCCTCCCCGTGCCCGGCGATGGAAGGGCGGTCGTCGGACGACGCCGACGTGGTCACGTGGACCAGTGCCGGAACGGCGGTACCCACGAAGAGCGCCGCCGCCGCCATCCCGACGACCGCCTGGCGCTTACGGGCCCTGCGGGCCGGCACCGCGCGCCGCAGGTGCTCCAGGGTGGCGTCCGTGTCGGCGGGGCCGAGCCCGTCGGCGGCACCGTGCAGGATGCGGCGGAGGTCGTCCTCCTCCAGCGGGGCGGGGCCGTCGAGTTCGGGGTCGAGCGGGCCGGCGGGACTGGTGGGACCGGCCGGTTCCTCGGGCGGCTGAGTCTCGCCCCGCAGCAGGCGCCGCAGGTCGTCCTCGTCGAACAAGGCGGTGGGCTCGGCGGCCGGCTGGGCCGGGACGACCGTGGTCTCGGCCGTGTCGTCGGCCTCGGCGTCGGCCGTGTCGTCGGCACCGGCCACGGAAGCGTCGGCGCGGTCCGCGTCACCGTCGGCGGCCTCGGCCTCCGGTTCCCGGGCGGCCTCGTCACGGGCCTCTTCGCGGGCTTCTTCAGGGGCCTCGTCACGGGCCTCGCCCGTGGGCTCCGTGCCCGGTTCCCGGGTGTCCTCGCCCGTATCCCCTTCGGGCCGCTCGGATCTCTTGCCGCCCTGCTCGTTCACGGCTGCGTTTCCAGTCTGCTTCGGCTGCTGCTGTTCATCCCGCTCGTGTCCCCCGTCGGGGGCCTCGCGCCGCTCGGGGCGGCCCGCGCTCACGACGTACTGCCCATCGCCACGCGGAGAGCCGCGATGCCGCGCGAGCCGTACGCCTTGACCGAGCCGACGGATATGCCGAGCGTCTCGGCGGCCTGGGCCTCGGTCATGTCGGCGAAGTAGCGCAGCACCAGGACTTCGCGCTGACGGCGCTGGAGGCCGCGCATCGCCTTGATCAGGGCGTCGCGCTCCAGCTGGTCGTAGGCACCTTCCTCGGCGCTGGCCATGTCGGGCATCGGCTTGGAGAGGAGCTTCAGGCCGAGGATGCGGCGGCGCAGCGCGGACCGGGAGAGGTTCACGACGGTCTGCCGCAGGTAGGCGAGGGTCTTCTCGGGGTCGCGGACGCGTTTGCGCGCCGAGTGGACCCGGATGAACGCCTCCTGGACGACGTCCTCGCAGGAGGCGGTGTCGTCGAGGAGGAGCGCCGCGAGCCCGAGGAGCGAGCGGTAGTGGGCGCGGTAGGTCTCGGTCAGATGGTCGACGGTGGTCCCCGCCGTGGTCGTCGGCGCGCTCATCGTGGCCTCGGCGCCGTCACGCGGGGCCGGGGCACGGGCGGGCTGCCGGGTCGCCGGCATGGGGGCGATCACCGGCATGCCGCCGGAGCCGACGGCCGCCCGGGGGCGCCGTGAGGGGCGCAGGGGGAGACCCCTCGCCTGTACCGCTGTGAAGTCCAGAACTTCTGCCACGTCTGTTGGACACGCTTCCCCCCGACAGGGTTGTACGCGGCAGGCATGGTTCCCGGCGTTGCGTCGAATGCCCTCATGCGTAACCGATCTTCCCTTTTCCCCAGTTTTCGCGTCATTCCGGTGGCGGCGGTCGACTCCGCCCAAGAAATGACCGTCGGCCGGAGTTCCCCCCACCGGCTTTCCGGACCGAGAACGGTTACTGAAGACGCCTCGCGCGGCACACCCGGTTGCGGGGCACGGCGAAGCGTTTCCCACGCACTGCCCGACCGCACGGGCACGCCCGCGTCGGTGCAGCTCAGAGGGTCCACCACCTGATCGCGCACTCAATTTACACAGGCCCTACACAGACTTCGGCGCCCGAGCGGAGGAAATTTTCCCTCCCGGCAAAGTCACGTCCGCATACCGGACATGGGTGCGCCCCTTGATCCGGAAAAGCCCGGTTCGCCACGAGGCATCCCTTTCCCGGCCTTACCGCACCCCTGCGCGCTCTCTCCGCATTACGGACGCACCCCTCCCGCCCGCCGGGGAGCCGGGCTACCGGCCCTCGCGCTCCTCGCGCCCCTCCCGGGCCACCATCTCGGCGAGCTGGGCGGTGTTGAGCGCGGCCCCCTTGCGGAGGTTGTCCCCGCAGACGAAGAGCTCCAGGGCGGTCGGGTCGTCCAGGGCCCGCCGGACCCGGCCGACCCAGGTCGGGTCGGTGCCGACCACGTCGGCGGGGGTGGGGAAGTCACCGGCGGCCGGATCGTCGAAGAGGACGACCCCGGGGGCGGTGGCGATGATCTCGCGGGCCCGCTCGACGGTCACCTCGTGCTCGAAGCGGGCGTGGACGGTCAGCGAGTGCGTGGTGACCACGGGGACGCGGACGCAGGTGACGGCGACGCGCAGGTCGGGGAGGCCGAGGATCTTGCGGGACTCGTCGCGGACCTTCATCTCCTCCGAGGACCAGCCGCCCTCGCGCAGCTCGCCGACCCACGGCACGACGTTGAGGGCGAGCGGTCCGGGGAAGGGCCCCATGTCGTCGCCGACGGCCCGGCGTACGTCGCCAGGACCGGTGCCCGGTTCCGCGACGGCCGGGCGCGGCCCGGTGCCGGTCACGGCGGTCAGCTGGCGGCGGAGCGTGTCGACGCCCTCGCGTCCGGCGCCGCTGGCGGCCTGGTAGGAGGAGACGATCAGCTCGCGCAGACCGAACTCGGCGTGCAGGGCGCCCACCGCGACGATCATCGACAGGGTGGTGCAGTTGGGGCTGGCCACGAGGGATCTGGGCCGCGAGCGCACCGCGTGCGGGTTGACCTCGGGGACGACCAGCGGAACGTCCGGGTCCATCCGGAAGGCGGCGGAGTTGTCGACGACGACGGCGCCCTGGGCCGCCGCGATCGGCGCCCAGTGGGCGGCCACCTCGTCGGGGACGTCGAACATGGCGATGTCGACGCCCTCGAAGGCGTCCTCGGTGAGGGCGAGGACCTCGACCTCCTCACCCCGCACGGCCAGCTTGCGGCCGGCCGAGCGGGGTGAGGCGATCAGACGGATCTCGCCCCAGATGTCGGCGTGCTGCGACAGGATCTGGAGCATGACCTGGCCGACGGCTCCGGTCGCTCCGACGACCGCGAGAGTCGGCCGGGACTTCATCGCCCGGTGCCCCCGTACACGACCGCCTCGTCCGAGTCGGAGTCGAGGCCGAAGGCGGTGTGCACGGCGCGGACGGCGTCGTTGACGACGTCGGCGCGGGTGACGACCGAGATGCGGATCTCGGAGGTCGAGATCAGCTCGATGTTCACCGCGGCGTTGGAGAGCGCCTCGAAGAAGGTCGCGGTGACGCCCGGGTTGGTCTTCATACCGGCGCCGACCAGCGAGATCTTGCCGATCTGGTCGTCGTAGCGCAGCGAGTCGAAGCCGATGGAGCCCTTGGCGCGCTCCAGGGCGTCGATGGCCTTGCGGCCCTCGGCCTTGGGCAGCGTGAAGGAGATGTCGGTCAGGCCCGTGGAGGCCGCCGACACGTTCTGCACGACCATGTCGATGTTGACCTCGGCGTCCGCGATCGTGCGGAAGATCGCCGCGGCCTCGCCCGGCTTGTCGGGCACGCCGACGACCGTGACCTTGGCCTCGGAGGTGTCGTGGGCGACACCCGAGATGATGGCCTGCTCCATCTTCTGGTCCCCTTGCGGTTCGTTGCTGACCCACGTGCCCTGGAGCCCCGAGAAGGAGGAGCGCACGTGGATCGGGATGTTGTAGCGGCGGGCGTACTCCACGCAGCGGTGGAGCAGCACCTTGGAGCCGGACGCGGCCAGCTCCAGCATGTCCTCGAAGGAGATCCAGTCGATCTTGCGGGCCTTCTTGACGACCCGGGGGTCGGCGGTGAAGACGCCGTCGACGTCGGTGTAGATCTCGCAGACGTCGGCGTCCAGCGCCGCCGCCAGCGCCACGGCGGTCGTGTCCGAGCCGCCGCGACCGAGGGTGGTGATGTCCTTCTTGTCCTGCGAGACGCCCTGGAAACCGGCGACGATGGCGATGTTGCCCTCGTCGACGGAGGTCCGGATGCGGCCCGGCGTGACATCGATGATGCGCGCTTTGTTGTGGACCGAGTCGGTGATGACACCGGCCTGGCTCCCCGTGAAGGACTGGGCCTCGTGGCCCAGGTTTTTGATCGCCATCGCCAGCAAGGCCATGGAGATCCGCTCCCCCGCCGTCAGCAGCATGTCGAACTCGCGGCCCGACGGGATGGGGGACACCTCCCCGGCGAGATCGATCAGCTCGTCCGTCGTGTCACCCATCGCCGACACCACGACGACCACCTGGTGGCCGTTCTTCTTGGCATCGACGATCCTCTTGGCGACACGCTTGATGCCTTCGGCATCGGCTACGGAGGAGCCGCCGTACTTCTGCACGACAAGGCCCACGTGCGCTCCTCGGTCAATCAGTTTCGGTCCGCGCCTCGGAGCGATCGGCTCCGCCGCGGTCGGCTCATTTTACCGAGCCGGCCGGAAACACCCTGGTGGTATCACATCCCGAGATGTCCCGCTCGGACAGCGATCACCGCCCGGGCGCCCCACGGCCGCTCAGCCCGTCCCCTTCCCAGGGCCTCACCGATCACTCCCGGTTGTGGGGGTGACCACAAAAGGTTTAGAGCCGGACGGGGCCGTCTCGGCCGCTTCCGCCCCGCCCCTCACCCGCGCCCCCGGTTGCGGGGGTGCTCCCGCGCCGTCCGCTCGTTCCCGAACTTGTACGCGCCGGTCCACCGCGCCATGACCTCCTGCGGGTCGCCCGCCTCCACCTCCTCGGTGAACCTGGCGGCCCGCTCCCCGCGCAGGGTGGCGGCCTTACGGCCCCGGTGCGTGACGACGACCGTGCCGTCGGCTCGGGCGGTCCAGGTGAATCCGGCGGGTGCGGGCATGGGGCTCCTCGGGCGTCCGTGGCGGGCGCCGGGTGCGCGCCCCGGCGCGACGGAGCCTACGACAGCGGCCAACCGGCTTACGGGGCCTCCGCGCTGACTCTGCGTCGCCCACGCCGGGGCGTTGTCGGTCCCCTTCGCCATCCTTGTCAGCATGAGCCGCGACATCGCGTACTCCACCGACGACAAGGCCGAACGGAAAGAGAGGCGGACGTGGCCGAAGGGCTGACCGGGCCATTCCTGATGGTGGTCGAGGACGTGTTCCGCCACGCCTCGCGCGGGGTCCGGGGCGTACGCGTGACGGGCCAGGTCGAGCGGGGCAGGGTTCGCGCGGGCGACGAGGTGGAGGTCGTCGGGTTCGGTGGCGGAGCAGCCACCGTCCCCGTCCTCGCGGTGGAGGCAGGCGGGCGCCGAGCGGCCGAGGCGGGGGCGGGCACGAACGCCGGAGTCGCGCGGCCGGAAGCGGTGGCGGGCGCGCTGGAGCGGGGGCAGGTGCTCGCGGAGCCCGGGACCGTCGGCGCCCACCGTCACTTCTTCGCCGACCTGGACGTGCTCGCCGCGGATCAGGGCGGGGTCGAGCTGCGGGACGGTGAGCGCCTGGCCGTGTATCTACGGGCGGCCACCGTGACGGGAACCCTGGCCCTGATGCAGGGGACGGAGGTGCTGCGTCCCCTGCATCAGGGATCCGTGGCGGTGGCGCTCGAACACCCCGTACCGGTGGAACGCGGCCAGCGCTTCGCCGTCCGGCACGCCGGGCGGGCCGTCGGCTCAGGGACCGTGACGGGGCTGTCCCGTTGAGCGGACAGCCCGCGTCTGCCGGGTCAGGTCAGCGGACCGGGCGCATGCCCAGGGGGGCGCCGATCTCCTCGGCCATGACGCGGCCGGCCTCCTCGTCGAGGGACTCGTCGGCGAGGTCCTGGTCGGTGTCGAGGCCGTCGAGGGCCGGGAGGGGCTGGTTGAGGCGGACGTGGACCACCAGGGACTGGAGGGCGCGCAGGGCGGCGGAGGCGGTGGTGCCCCAGTTGGAGAAGTAGGAAAACTGCCACCACCACAGGGCCTCGGCGGTACGGCCCGCGCGGTAGTGGGCCATGCCGTGGCGCAGGTCGGCCACGATGTCGGCGAGGCCGTCGGAGATGCGGGCCGGGACCGGGGCGGTGCGCGGCTCGTAGGGGTCGAAGACCTCGGAGTAGACGTCGACGGGGGCCAGCAGGGCGGCGTACCGCTCGCGCAGCTCGTCCACGTCGGGCTCGGGGCCCAGGTCCGGCTCGTACCGCTCCTCTGGGAGGAAGTCGGCGTGGGCGCCGAGGCGGCCGCCGGCCAGCAGCAGTTGGGAGAGTTGGAGCAGGAGGAAGGGGACGGCGCTGTCCGGCTCGTCACCCTTGGCGACCTCGCTGACGGCGACCAGGAAGGATTCGACCTGGTCGGCGATCTGGACGGCGAAGTCGTCGGGGTCCTGCGTGGTGGAGTGGAGCGTGGCGTCAGACATCGAGGAGTCGTCTCCCTTCGAAGGCGCGGCCCAGAGTGACCTCGTCCGCGTATTCCAGGTCTCCGCCCACCGGCAGCCCGCTGGCGAGGCGGGTGACCTTCAGACCCATGGGCTTGATCATCCGGGCGAGGTACGTCGCCGTGGCCTCGCCCTCCAGGTTGGGATCGGTGGCGAGGATCAGCTCAGTGACGGTGCCGTCGGCGAGCCGGGCGAGGAGTTCACGGATGCGCAGGTCGTCCGGGCCGACGCCCTCGATGGGGCTGATCGCCCCGCCGAGCACGTGGTAGCGGCCCCGGAACTCCCGGGTCCGCTCGATCGCCACGACGTCCTTCGGCTCCTCGACCACGCAGATCACCGCGGCGTCGCGGCGCTGGTCGCGGCAGATGCCGCACTGCTCCTGCTGCGCGACGTTCCCGCAGACCGAGCAGAAGCGGACCTTGTCCTTCACTTCCAGCAGGGAGTGCGCGAGGCGCCGCACGTCGGCCGGCTCCGCCTGGAGGATGTGGAAAGCGATCCGCTGCGCGCTCTTGGGACCGACGCCGGGCAGCCTGCCCAGCTCGTCGATCAGCTCCTGGACCACGCCTTCGTACACGGAACGCCTTCCTTCGTGCTCCGCGGCGCCGGACCCCTCGCCGGGGCCGGGCCGTCGCTTCGTACCGTAGTCGCCGGGGCGCCCGCCCATAAGGCGTGCGGCGGATTACGGCGGCGGATTCACCACGGGTGAACGCGCCGGGGTCGAACGCGGATCAAGTGGTACGGAACGGGACGCGGCGGACTGGCTCCGCGCCCCCTTCCGCGCCGGGGGTCAGAACGGCAGGCCGGGGATGCCGCCGCCGCCGAGCCCCTGGGCCAGCGGGCCGAGCTTCTCCTGCTGGAGCTGCTGGGCGTTCTCGTTGGCCGCCTGGACCGCCGCGACCACCAGGTCGGCGAGGGTCTCGGTGTCCTCCGGGTCGACGGCCTTCGGGTCGATGACCAGGCCGCGGAGTTCACCGGAGCCGTTCACCGTCGCCTTGACGAGGCCGCCGCCCGCCGAGCCGTCCACCTCGGTGCGGGCCAGTTCCTCCTGGGCCGCCGCGAGGTCCTGCTGCATCTTCTGGGCCTGCTGGAGCAGCTGCTGCATGTTGGGCTGGCCACCACCGGGGATCACGATCAGCTCCTGTGTTCTGGGATCTGGGGTCAGAGGTAGGGGGGGTCGGTCGTGACGGGAGCCGGCGCCCGGGCCGGGCCCGGGAGTTTCCCGCCTGTCTTGAGCGTACGTGCTCGGCCCGAGCCTCGCTGAGGCACTCTTTCGGGTGACCGCCTTCCCCCGCGCCCTACCTGATCAGGGCCCCTTCCGGGCGCACCGGCGGCACACGGCACGGCCCCGCCGCGCGGTAGTAAGGAACCTTCCGCCCCGCCCGGAACCGCCCACCCGGCACGGGCGTTACGGAAAGCACGCGTACGCGCACGCGTCGTGCCCGCGGCTCAGTACCATCCCGTACGGCCGTCCGCCACGCCCCGCCGCCGCGCGCACGGTCCGCCGACGACGGCCCCGCACAGCGACGCCGAGAGGGAGTGCCTGGTGAGCCAGCCCGAAGAGCAGCCCGAGGGCCCGGCCGACGACGCCCGCCCCCGGGAACGGCAGCGCCCGCGGCACCCCGCCGACCTCGCCGGCCGCCCCTTCCCGCTGGGCGACTGGGGCCGGCCGGCCGACCGCCTCACCGAGCTGTACGAGTGGGTCGAGGAGTCGGCCCTGTCCACCTCCGACTGGTACCTCGCCGACCGGGCCCGCAAGCGCCGCGGCGCCCGCCTGCTGCGCGCCGGGACGGCGCTGGGCGCGGCGACCGGCGCCGCCCTGCCGCTGCTCGACCTGACCGGCGCGGTCCCCGGCGCCTCCCCGTGGGCCTGTCTGGCGGTGCTGACGGCGGCCGCCTGTGTCGCCCTCGACCGGTATCTGGGGCTGACCTCGGGGTGGATGCGGGACATGGCGACCGCGCAGGCGGTGCAGCAGCGACTCCAGGCGCTCCAGTTCGACTGGGCCTCGGAGTGCGTGCGCGAGGTGCTGGGCCCCACCGACGGGACCGCGGCCGAGGCCGCCGACCGCTGCCTGGGCGTGCTGCGCCGCTTCACGGACGACCTGAACGACCTGGTCAGGACGGAGACGGCGGACTGGATGGTGGAGTTCCGCACCGGCCCGGCCCCGCTCGCCGCCCGCGCCTCGGGCGGCCTCCCGGCCCGCGCGGACCTGCCCGCCCAGGGCGCCCGCCCGGCCCTGCTGCCGGGCGCCCGGCCGAACATGCCCCGCCAGCGGCCGCCGGACGCGCGCTGACCCGCGCGGCCGGGGCCGGCCGGTTCAGCTGAAGACGATCATCGAGCCCTGGCCCAGGCTCCTGGTGACCGCCGCGTGCAGGCCGAGCCAGACGTGGCGCTCCCGGGCGTAGGGGCTGTCGTCGAGGGGGGCGGGGGCGGCGGGCTCCTCCAGTTCGGTGGGGCCCTGCGGGGGTGCGGGGGCGGCCGGCGGGTTGGCCGGGTCGATGCCGATGGACGGGGCGACGTACTCCAGGTCGCGCAGCAGGCCGTGGGAGGAGCCGAGCGGGCCGCCTCCGGCGAGGAGTTCGTCGTTGGCCAGCGGTTCGGGGAAGTCGACGGGGACGTAGGCGCCGGCGTGGTCGTAGTGCCAGACCAGGTGGGAGCGCTGGGCGGTGGCCTCGAACATCTCCAGCAACTGTTCGTAGTCTCCGCCTAGTTCGTCGACCGGGGTGACTTCGAGGCCGCAGACCTGGAGCAGGTAGGCGCGGCGCAGGAAGTGCAGGGCCTCGTAGTCGAAGCCGGCGACGGGGGCGACGTCGCCGGAGAGGCCGGGCATGTAGGAGTAGACCGGCACGGCGGGCAGTCCGGCGGCGCCCAGTGCGGCGTCGTAGAGCGCGAGTTCCTCGGCGAACGGGTTGTCGGGGGCGTGGCACAGCACATCGACAAGGGGGACCAGCCACAGGTCACAGGCCAACAGAACTCTCCTCGGTCGCCGTTGGGATCACCACGGGAAGCGTAGTGGGGGTTCAGGCGGGATCGTGGGTGCTGGTACAGGTCGTGCGGGAAGGGTACGGCGGAACCTGGCTGTCTGGCTCCGGGTGGTACGGCCCGGATCAGCGGGCGCCGGGTCCGGCCAGTTCCTCGATGAAGGCGAGCGAGTCGGCGTTGTAGGCGGCGATGATCGCCTGGGCCTCGGGGTAGCGCTGGTGGGCGAGGGCGTCGATGAGGGCGCCGTGGCCGGTCCACAGGCGGCCGCGCAGGTCGTCCTGGCGGCGCAGGTAGGGGACGGAGCAGACCCAGGACTGGAGCCGGAGGCGGTAGGCGAAGTCGGAGAGGTAGGGGTTGCCGAAGAGGGAGCAGAGCTCCTGCCAGAACCGCAGGTCGTAGCCGATGAGGACGTTGAGGTCGCCGGCCGAGGCGGCGCGGGCGGCCTCCTCGCCCCGGCGCCGCACGGCGAGGTAGCGGCCGGGGTCGCCGGGGGTGCGGTGGCCGAGCCCGCTGAACATCGCGTCGGCGATCAGCCCCCGCGCCTCGACCATCGCCCGGTAGTCGGCGACCGAGAACTCGTGGACGCGGAAGCCCCGGTGCTGGACGGAGTCGAGCAGCCCCTGGGCGGAGAGGTCGACCAGCGCCTCACGGACCGGGGTGGCGGAGACGCCGTACTGCTCGGCGATCTCCTTGACGGTGAACTCCTGGCCGGGGTGGAGCCGTCCGGCGAGGACCTCGTCACGGAGCGCACCGGCGATCTGCTGGCGCAGCGTGGAGCGGGTGACGGCGTGGGCGCTGTTCTCGCGCGTCGCGCACATCTGCCTGTCCTTCCCGTTCGCCATCGCGTATGAGCACGTCAGCCTACGCGCTACGGGAGCGGGGAGCGCCGCGCGTGCACCGGGAAAGAGGCCAGGAGGGGGCGGTTCCGGCGGGCGCGGGCGGGACGGTGTTTCACGTGAAACCACGGAGGGTGACCGATGTTTCACGTGAAACATCGGTCACCCTCCGTGCGGTGGCCCGGCCCGGTGGGGCCGGGGCCGTCAGACCGTGTGCTCGTCGGCGACGGTCAGTGCCTCGTCGAGGGCGGCGAAGCCCTCCTTGAGCTCCTCCTCGGTGACGGTGCACGGCGGGACCACGTGGGTCCGGTTCATGTTGATGAACGGCCACAGCCCGCGCTTCTTGGCGGCGGCACCGAAGGCGGCCATCGGCGCGTTGGCCTCACCGGTGGCGTTGTACGGCACCAGGGGCTCGTGCGTCTCGCGGTCCTTGACCAGGTCGAGCGCCCAGAACATGCCGACGCCCCGGACCTCGCCGACGCTCGGGTGGCGCTCGGCGAGGCGGCGCAGCTCCGGCTCGACCACCTCGGCGCCGAGCCGGGCGGCGTTCTCGACCACGCCCTCCTCCTCCATCACCCGCAGCGTGGCGACGGCGGCGGCGCAGGCCAGCGGGTGCCCGGAGTAGGTGAGGCCGCCCGGGTAGGGGCGCTTGGCGAAGGTCTCGGCGATCTTGCCGCTGATGGCGACGCCGCCGAGCGGCACGTACCCGGAGTTGACGCCCTTGGCGAAGGTCATCAGGTCGGGCACCACGTCGTACAGGTCGGCGGCGAACCAGGTGCCGGCGCGGCCGAACCCGGCCATGACCTCGTCGAGGATGAAGACGATCCCGTACCGGTCGCAGATCTCGCGGACGCCCTGGAGGTAGCCGGGCGGCGGGGTCATGATGCCCGCGGTGCCGGGGATGGTCTCCAGGATGATCGCGGCGACGGCCTGCGGGCCCTCGTAGGCGATGGTGGATTCCAGGTGGGCGAGGGCGCGCTCGCACTCCTGCGCCTCGTTCTCCGCGTAGAACGGCGTGCGGTACAGGAACGGCGCCCAGAAGCGGACGACGCCGGCGCTGCCGTTGTCGGAGGCCCAGCGGCGCGGGTCGCCGGTGAGGTTGATCGCGGCGGCGGTGGAGCCGTGGTACGAGCGGTAGGCACTCAGCACCTTGGTGCGGCCGGTGTGGACGCGGGCCATCCGCACGGCGTTCTCGACGGCCTCGGCACCGCCGTTGGTGAAGAAGATCTTGTCGAGGTCGCCCGGGGTCCGCTCGGCGATCAGCCGGGCCGCCTCGGAGCGGGCCTCGACGGCGAAGGCCGGGGCGAAGGTGGCGAGCTTGCCCGCCTGCTCCTGGATCGCCGCGACCACCTTCGGGTGCTGGTAGCCGATGTTGGTGAAGACCAGTCCGCTGGAGAAGTCGAGGAAGCGGTTGCCTTCGTAGTCCCAGAAGTACGACCCCTGAGCGCCGGCCACGGCGAGCGGGTCGATCAGGTCCTGCGCGGACCACGAGTGGAACACATGCGCCCGGTCGGCGGCCTTGACGGCGGCACCGGTCTGCGGGTCGGGCTCGGGGAGCCCCGGAAGGGGGGAGCCGTGCTGGCTGGACTGAGGGGTCATGCCCACAGGCTAAGAGTGCGGCAGGCGGCCGGGGCAATGGGCGGTGTGTCTGGTGCCGGGAGGCCGGGGCGACAGGTTGTCGGGTACGGGCCCGCCGCAGGGGGCCGGGGCACCGCTGGGCGCCCCGGCCGCCCGGGTCAGCGACCGGCCTGGGCCACCTTGAGCGCGGCCGTGGTCCGCGCCTCGTCGAAGGCGTCGACCGGGCCCTGGTCGCCCTTGCGCCAGGGCGCGGCCCCGCACCAGGGCCCCAGCTCACGGAAGACCGGCAGCGCGGCCTCATACATCTTGCAGCGCGTCAGGTGGTACGCGAGGAGGTGCCGCAGGCCGGGCAGGCGCGGGTCGGTCTCCGGGGCGGTGGCCAGCGCGCGGGCCACGGCCAGCAGCGGTTCCTGGGCCGCGGGCCCGGTCTGCATCAGGCGCTTGCCGGTCCGCTTCTCGTCCTCCTCCAGCGCGTACAGGTAGACGCCGGGGAGGACGGAGCCGGGCGGGGCGGCGGCCAGGGCCCGCTTGGCGAAGTCGTACATCAGCTCGTCGGAGCCGTGCCACTTGGCACACCAGAACTGGAGGGCCTGGAGGTGGCCCGCCCAGTGGTAGGGGGCGCGGGTCTGGAGCCCCGCGAAGAGGCGGGAGAACTGGCCGTGGTCGTAGTTGAGGGCGCGGGCGGCCGTCAGCATCACCACCCAGGGGCCCGGGTCGGCGGGGGCGAGTTCGGACGCCTCGTGGGCGGCCTTCATCGCGTCGGGGAGCATCCGCTGAAAGGTGTCCATGTTGGCCTGGGAGACTTTGTGCGCGTAGGCGCCGCCCCGGATCGCCCAGGCCCGGTGGACCATCAGCCCGGCGCGGACGGTGGCCGCGTCGCCGCTCTCCGGGTGGGCCTTGCGCCACCGCTTGAGCCAGTCGTCGTCCTCCTGGGCCAGTTCCTGGAGGACTTCCAGGCGCGACCAGCGTTCGTCCCAGTCCTGCCCGGCCGCCTCGACGTAGGCGGCGGCCTGCTTCCACTCCCCCCGGCGGGCGCCGAGGACGGCCTCGACGAAGGCGTCGTGGCCGGGGTCGGTCCGCGGCGGCCCGGCCCGTTCCGGGTCGAGCTGGGCACGGGGCACCAGGCCGTGCAGGGCGGGGTCGAACGCCGCCCGCTCCCGGGAACGACGCACCCGGGAGGCTATGGAGGCCACACCGATACCGGCGGCCGCGAAGACGAAGATGCTGATCACCGCGTGATCATGCCGCCACGCGCCCCCCTGGGCAAGGGAATTGCCCCGGCCTCTCCCCGCCCGGCCGGGGGCCACCTTTCGTTCCGGTCCGGATACGAAGGGTGGCGGCCGGGGGCGCGGGCACACGCCCGCCGACTATCCTCCGGACCAGTGGCAGACGCGTGTTACGGGGGAGGCGGCGCCGCGATGGAACAGCTCGGTCCGGGGGACCCGCAGCACATAGGGGCGTACCGCCTCCAGGCCCGCCTCGGCGCGGGCGGCATGGGACAGGTCTATCTGGCGCGCTCCGCACGCGGGCGCACCGTCGCGGTCAAACTGGTACGGCGGGAACTGGCCGAACAGGCCGAGTTCCGCGACCGGTTCCGCAAGGAGGTCGCGGCGGCGCGGCGGGTCGGCGGCGCCTGGACGGCCCCCGTGCTCGACGCCGACACCGAGGCCGAGGTGCCCTGGCTGGCCACCGGGTACGTCGCGGGCCCCTCGCTCCAGTCGGTGGTCGCCTCGCACCACGGGCCGCTGCCCGAGCGCTCCGTCCGCATCCTGGGCGCCGGCCTCGCCCACGCGCTGAAGGACATCCACGCGGCCGGCCTCATCCACCGCGACCTGAAGCCCTCCAACGTCCTGCTCACCATCGACGGCCCGCGCGTCATCGACTTCGGCATCGCCCGTGCCCTGGAGACCACCGCCGAGGCCGCCCTGACCCGGACCGGCGCCGTGGTCGGCTCACCGGGGTTCATGGCCCCCGAGCAGGTGCGCGGCGACCGCGTCACCCCGGCCGCCGACGTCTTCTGCCTCGGCTCGGTCCTCACCTACGCGGCCACCGGCGCGCTCCCCTTCGGTACGGCGGGCAGCGGCGTCCACGCCCTGATGTACCGCATCGCCCAGGAGCCGCCCAACCTCGCGGACGTCCCCGAGAACCTCCAGGACCTCATCGGCGCCTGCCTCGCCAAGAACCCCGAGGACCGCCCTACCCTGGACCGCCTGCTCACCCTGACCGGCGCCGACGACACCGTCAGCGACGGCAAGGCCCTCGACCCCTGGCTCCCCGGCGGCCTCGTCGCCCAGCTCGGCCGCCACGCGGTCCGCCTCCTCGACCGGGAGGACCCGGAGAACAGCCCGGCCGCCGAAGCCACACCCGCCGAACCCGCCGCCTCCGCCCAGGCCCCCGGTACGCCCGCCGCCGAGCCGGGCACACCGAGCACTGCCGCCACCCCGGCAACCCCGCCCGCTCCTGCTCCGGCGTCGGCTGAGGCTCCGGCTCCGGCTCCGGAGTCCACCCCCGCCCCGCCGGACCCGGGCACCCCCGGCACACCCCCGCCCGGCGGCGTCAACCACCTCCCCACGGTCGTCGTCGGCACCACCCCGCCACCCCCGCCCCAGCCCCACGCGACCCCGCCC
>NZ_JOII01000047.1 GCF_000719955.1 Streptomyces albidoflavus | reverse complement strand
CACCCCCGCCCTCTCCACCTCGTTGGTCACCCCGCCCCCCCCCACGCCGCGATCGACCGCACCGGCTGTTCCCAAGAGCCCGTCGACCGGACCCCGCTACCCGAGGCAGGGCAGGTCTCCCGGCTGGGCACGCACCACCCCGATCACCCGCTCGGGGAGTACCAGGTGGCCAACCAGGTTCATGTACTCGACCCTCCGCGCGCCATCGGCCGGCGCACGGCGGAGGAGAAGGAGGGTGGCCATCCGGAGTTCGGTCGCTGGACCTGGCGTGACGACCCGGTGCCACTGGGCCCGTCAGGGACGGAAGTCAGGCTGACGTACGGCGGGTCGGCGGTGCCGGCGTCCATCCGGGAGGACCCCCGCCTCCCGCCCTTCGGCGCCGGGCACCTCGCCGACCGGCCGCGCCGCCTCGCGCCCCCGGCCACCGACGGGCGAGACCGGCCGCACCGATGCCCAAGCCCTGGCGCGCCCACCGCCCACCACCGAGGAGAGCGACATGACCACCACCTACACCTTCGACGTCTTCTGCAGCCTCGACGGCTACGGCGCCGCCGGGGCCGACTGGACCGGATACTGGGGCAAGCAGGGCCCCGAACTGCTGGACCGGCGCCTCGCCGAGTACGGCGGGGAGCAGCGCATGGTCTTCGGCGCTCAGACGTACCGCGCGTTCGCCCGGATGCTGGCGGCGGGCAGCGAGCAGCAGGAGGTCCTCGACCCCTGGGTCACGCGGATGCGACACCTCCCGGCCACCGTCGTGTCGACGACGCTGGAGGCTCCCCTGGACTGGCCGGACGCCACGGTCGTGGCTGGTGACGCGGTGGATGTCGTGGCGCGGCTCAAGGAGGAGTCCGATGTGCCGTTGCGTTCGCACGGCAGCCTCTCGATGAACCGGGCGCTGATGGCCGCCGGCCTGGTGGACCGCCTCCAGGTGACGATCTTCCCCGTCATCACGGGCCGCACCGGACTGGACCCGGTGTTCCGTGGCGCGGCCGACTTCGACCTCGAACTGACCGAGAGCCGTGTACTCGACCACCACATCCAGGAACTCGTCTACCGGCCCACCCTCCACTGACCGCCACCGGCCCGGAGTGCCGTCCCGGACCGCCGCGACATGGCCGCCGCGTGTGCGCGATGCGGGACGATCACGCGGAAATGACCGGGAAACCGCCGGACGCGCGCTCGGTGCGGCCTCTGCCAACAGGCTGTTTATCGTCAGGCAGACGACTATGATCACCCTCATGCCCCCCTACGACCCGTCGGCGTTCCCGCCGTTCGCTGTCACTGTCGATCTGGTCGTCCTCACCGTGCGCAAGCACGCCCTGTGCGCCCTCGTGGTGCGCCGGGGCGAGGCCCCGTTCCAGGGGAAGTGGGCGTTGCCCGGCGGCTTCGTCCGGGAGAACGAGGATCTGTCCACGGCTGCGGCCCGGGAGCTCACGGAGGAGACGGGCCTGTGCGCCCACACCCCCGAGGCTCCGGCCACCGCCAACGGCGCGCACCTCGAACAGCTCGCCACCTACGGTGACCCGGACCGCGATCCGAGGATGCGGGTGGTGAGCGTCGCGCATCTGGCGCTCGCCCCCGACCTCCCCGCGCCCCGGGCCGGCGGCGACGCCCGCCACGCGAGGTGGTCCCCCGTCGAGGAGTTGCTCGGTACGACGGCGGGCGGCCGCCGGACGGAGCTTCCGGCCGAACCGCTCGCCTTCGACCACGGCACGATCCTCGGGGACGGGGTGGAGCGGGCCCGCTCGAAGATCGAGTACTCCTCCCTCGCCACCGCCTTCTGCCCGCCCGAGTTCACGGTCGGAGAACTGCGCCGGGTGTACGAGGCGGTCTGGGGCGTCGTGCTCGACCCGCGCAACTTCCACCGCAAGGTGACCGGTACGCCCGGCTTCCTCGTCCCCACCGGCGGGACCACGACCCGCCAGGGCGGGCGCCCGGCCCAGCTCTTCCGCGCGGGCGGCGCCACTCTGCTCAACCCGCCCATGCTGCGGCCCGAGGTCTGAGCCTCCGGTCACCCCGGTTCCAGGCGGTCACCGCCCCCGGCGGGACCGCCTGTTCCGTCGCCCTCGGCGTCTCGTACGCGAGTGCGCCCAACGGCCCTTTGTGCGAGCGCCGTCGTGTGCGCCGGGCGTGATCTGCGGTGCGTCACAGGGCGGTTGTGACGGTGTCCGAGCGGTCCTGCGGAACGGGTCGCGCGGGAGGCCGGGGGAGTGGGGACAACCTGCGGATATCACGGTCATGTTGTCGTTCAGGGCCCTGTCCTGCACGTATCCGCGCGGATCTGTTCGTGTGACGTCGGCGGGCCGGTGGTTTCTGACCGGGCGGGCGGGCAAGTCCGCGTTCCGGACAGGGGTGTTCGGGTGCCTTCGGCGGGGCGTCAATGGCCACGGAGCGAGCGATCACCCTTTCGTGTGCTTTTCACCAAAGACCTCAAGGCACTTGGGGACGACGCCGACAAAGGTTCCGTGACTACCCTTGCGCACTCCATGATGAACGCCGCCCGTTCCACCGACTCCGGCCTCGCGGGTCCGGGCGAACTCGACCGCTACCCCTACGCGGAGGTGCCCGGGCCGGAGCGGAGCGCCGCGTCCTGGGAGGGCGGTGACTCCGATCTGGGCAGGGCCGTGCGGCGTCCGAGCAGTAATCGCGGCCGGGGTCTTCACGGCCAACTCGTCCAGCAGCTCGGCCAGATGATCGTCTCCGGCGACCTCGGGGCCGACCGGCCCCTGGTGCCCGAGGAGATCGGGCAGCGATTCGAGGTCTCCCGCACCGTCGTCCGGGAGTCCCTGCGCGTGCTGGAGGCCAAGGGCCTGGTGAGCGCCAGGCCCAACGTCGGGACCAGGGTCCGCCCGGTCAGCGACTGGAACCTCCTCGACCCCGACATCATCGAATGGCGCGCCTTCGGCCCGCAGCGTGAGGACCAGCGCCGCGAGCTCGGCGAACTGCGCTGGACGATCGAGCCGCTCGCCGCCCGCCTCGCCGCGGGCCACGGCCGTGAGGACGCCCAGCAGCGGCTCGCGGACATGGTGGAGATCATGGGCCACGCCCTGGGCCAGGGCGACCTGATGACCTTCTCCCGCGCCGACGCCGAGTTCCACGGACTGCTGATCCAGCTCGCCGGCAACCGCATGCTGGAGCACCTCTCCGGCATCGTCTCCGCCGCCCTCCAGGTCTCCGGCGGCCCGGCCACCGGCTGCGACCGGCCCAACGAGACCTCCCTCGCACACCACGCCCGCATCATCGACACCCTCGCCGAGGGCGACGGCGCCGCCGCCGAGCACGCCATGCGCCAGCTCCTGACCGCCCACCCCGAGGTGGAGCGGGTCGTCCCCGGACCGCGCGAGCAGCACTGACCCTCGCGGCCCACGGCGCGCCCTCCGCCGCCTTCCGGTCCGCCGCAGCTGCCGCCCCCCGTCCTGCCGGCCACCCCGCTGATCCCGCGAGCGGGGAGGCCGGCGGCGGCCGCGGCCCGGCCCGGCCACCCGCCCCGGACGCCCCGCACCGGGAGCCGGCCCTGGGGAAACGTTCCCTCCCTCCCTCCCTCCCTCCCTCCCTCCCGCCGGGCGACACGACGGCCCCTGACAGCCGGCGCAAGCCCGCCGCCAGGGGCCGCGGCGTTGCCGCCCGGGCGCGTATGCGCGTGAGCGCTTAAGGGGAACGTGGGCGCGTAAGGGAAAGGGGAGAGGGAAGCCGTGCGTCGCACCGGACGGAGCCGGAGTACGGTCGGACCCGGCGGCTCCGTGCCGCCCGGGGCCGCACCGCGCACCGCGCTCGGGGCTCCCCGTGACCGGAGTCCGGGCCTCCGGAGCTTCACGGCATCTTTATGTCGCCCTCTGTCGCTATTCGGAGAATTTTGACCGATATAGGGGTGTGACTCGGGCCACGCGGATTGGGCGTAACGCTCGACCGGGCAGCGCGATGACCTAAGAGGTGATAGCCGAAGAGGGAATGCGGTCGTCGTTCGTGGCGCTGTACCCCCTCACCGGTCCCGCAACGTCCCCGGTCCAATCCCAGCCGTGGGTCGTCGGCTCCCGTCCTTCACCCAGGACAGGGGCCGGAAGCCGTTATTCAACGTTCCGAGAGGTTGTTCGTGTCGGCCAGCACATCCCGTACGCTCCCGCCGGAGATCGCCGAGTCCCAGTCTGTGATGGCGCTGATCGAGCGGGGAAAGGCTGATGGGCAGATCGCCGGCGACGACGTGCGTCGGGCCTTCGAAGCTGACCAGATCCCGGCCACTCAGTGGAAGAACGTTCTGCGCAGCCTCAATCAGATCCTCGAGGAAGAGGGTGTGACGCTGATGGTCAGTGCGGCGGAGCCCAAGCGCACCCGGAAGAGCGTCGCAGCGAAGAGCCCGGCGAAGCGCACCGCCACCACCAGGACGGTGGCCGCCAAGGCGGCCCCGGTGAAGAAGAGCGCCCCCGCGGCCGCGCCCACGGACGAGGAGTCCGAGGCGCCCGTGAAGAAGGCCGCGGCCAAGAAGACCACCGCCAAGAAGACGGCGAAGAAGGCGACGGCGAAGAAGACCGCCGCCAAGAAGACCGCGGCCAAGAACGTCGTCGACGAGCTGCTCGACGACGAGGCCGAGGAGAAGCCCACCACCGGCAAGCCGGGCGAGGAAGGCGCGCCCGAGGGAACCGGCGGCGAGAGCCAGGGCTTCGTCCTGTCCGACGACGACGAGGACGACGCGCCCGCCCAGCAGGTCGCGGCCGCCGGTGCCACCGCCGACCCGGTCAAGGACTACCTCAAGCAGATCGGCAAGGTCCCCCTCCTCAACGCCGAGCAGGAGGTCGAACTCGCCAAGCGCATCGAGGCCGGCCTCTTCGCCGAGGACAAGCTCGCCAACGCCGACAAGATCGCCCCCAAGCTCAAGCGCGAGCTGGAGATCATCGCCGAGGACGGCCGCCGCGCCAAGAACCACCTGCTGGAGGCCAACCTCCGTCTCGTGGTCTCGCTGGCAAAGCGCTACACCGGCCGCGGCATGCTCTTCCTGGACCTGATCCAGGAGGGCAACCTCGGTCTGATCCGCGCGGTCGAGAAGTTCGACTACACCAAGGGCTACAAGTTCTCCACATACGCCACCTGGTGGATCCGGCAGGCGATCACCCGCGCCATGGCCGACCAGGCCCGCACCATCCGTATCCCGGTGCACATGGTCGAGGTCATCAACAAGCTGGCCCGCGTCCAGCGCCAGATGCTCCAGGACCTGGGCCGCGAGCCCACCCCGGAGGAGCTGGCCAAGGAACTCGACATGACCCCCGAGAAGGTCATCGAGGTCCAGAAGTACGGCCGCGAGCCCATCTCCCTGCACACCCCGCTCGGCGAGGACGGCGACAGCGAGTTCGGTGACCTCATCGAGGACTCCGAGGCGGTCGTCCCGGCCGACGCGGTCTCCTTCACGCTCCTCCAGGAGCAGCTGCACTCCGTCCTCGACACGCTCTCCGAGCGTGAGGCGGGCGTGGTCTCGATGCGGTTCGGTCTCACCGACGGTCAGCCGAAGACCCTCGACGAGATCGGCAAGGTCTACGGGGTGACGCGTGAGCGCATCCGCCAGATCGAGTCGAAGACCATGTCGAAGCTGCGCCACCCGTCCCGCTCGCAGGTCCTGCGCGACTACCTCGACTAGGACCCGCTCCGCTCCGGGGAACTCCGGGAAAGGGGCCTTCGCAGTCCACCCGCACGGGTGGACTGCGAAGGCCCCTTTCGCCGTCCGGGGGTCCGCGTCTCGCACGGGCGGGGGCCGGGCGGACCTCCGTGCGGTTTCGCGCACTCCGTCAGGGGCCACCCGTGGCGCCGCCCGTGCGCGGGGCCCCGCCGTAGATCACTCTGGGTGCGTAACAGAACGCCTTGAGTGAGGAGAGAAGATGCGGCGTCGATGGAACCGAAGCGGCCGGGCCGGGCTGGTGGCGGCCGTGGCCGTCCTGGCGGCCCCTCTGTCGGGTCCCGCCCCGGCGGCGGCCGACAGCGTCGTGGTCGGCGGCAGCCTCGCCAGCGTCGACGACCACCCGTGGGTCGTCGCCCTCGGCAGCCGCGACCGGTTCGGCAGCGAGCGCTCCGGCCAGTTCTGCGGCGGGGTGGTCGTCGGCGAGCGGACGGTGCTCACCGCCGCGCACTGCGTGGACGAGGAGGTGCTCGGGGTCGCCCTCTCCCGCGTCCCCGACCTGCGGGTGATCTCCGGCCGCGACGACCTGCGCTCCTCGGGGAAGGGCCGGGAGACCGCAGTCAGCGGCGTCCGGGTCAACCCGGGGTACGACCCGGCCAGCAACGCGGGTGACCTCGCCACGCTGACCCTCGCCGAGCCCCTGCCCGCCTCGGCGGTGCTGCCCGTGGCCCGGCCGGGGAGTGCCGAGGAGAAGCCGGGCAGCAAGGCCACCGTCTTCGGCTGGGGCGACACGACCGGTAACGGAACGTACTCGTCCAGGCTCAGGTCCGTCGGGGTGACGGTGCTGGAGGACGCCACCTGCCGCCGCGCCTACCCGGGCAGCTCGGTCGGCCGGTACGAGGCGGAGACCATGCTCTGCGCCGGTGACGCACGCGGCGGCCGGGACGCCTGCCAGGGGGACAGCGGCGGCCCGCTGGTGGCCGGCGGCAAGCTGATCGGCCTGGTCTCGTGGGGTAGCGGCTGCGGGCGGGCCAGCAGTCCGGGCGTCTACACCCGGGTCTCCGCGGTCGCTCCGTAGGCACGCGGGAGCGCCTGGAGGGTGTTCGGAAGACGCCTGAAGGCGCCTGGAGGCGCTGGAAGGGCGTCGTGGCCGCCCGCAAGGCCGGCTTCGGCCAAACCTGGCGGCCGCGTCGCCCGGCGCCGCGCAGGGGGCTCCAGAGGCCCCCGGAAACCGAAACGGGCCTCCTTCCCGCCGCTGGGGCGGGGAGGAGGCCCGTACTCCGGTTAAAGGACCGGTGCCGGCTCGTCGGGATGGGTGCGAAGCGTCAGCGCTCGTCCTCGGCCGTGGCCGGGGTCGCCGTCAGCCGCTCGGACTCATCCTGTATCTCAGCGGCGATCTTCTTGAGTTCCGGCTCGAACTTGCGGCCGTGGTGGGCGCAGAAGAGCAGTTCACCACCGCTCATCAGCACGACGCGCAGGTAGGCCTGGGCGCCGCAGCGGTCACAGCGGTCAGCGGCCGTCAGGGGGGTCGCGGGGGTCAGAACAGTAGTCACGTCGCCTCTTCTCTAGCTCGACGAGCTGTCGTACCAGGGTCAACATCCAACCAGGCCGAAAACGTTCCCGCTCGCGGCATTTCCTCGAAAAGATCTTCCGGGGAGGCCGGGTGCTACCGGTTTGGCGGCGAATGTGCCGTGTGGGTGGTTGACGCTGTCACGTCATCGGGTCCGGTCCTCACCGGCTGGCTTGCCGGGGTGTTGAAGAGGACGTGCCCGGAGCCTAAATGGTTCATGCCCGGAAGGGAACGTGACATCTGTTTCACCCCATCGAGGGATCGAACGTCTGTACGGCTCTGGACTAGGGTGGGTTTGAGCCGAGGGTGGCGTTACATCGGCTCTACCTGGCCTCGGTACCCTCTGAGCGGCGACCGTTGCCCAGGTCCCCGATCCCGTGGACCACCATCAGAATTCAGCGAGGAGCGAACCCGCGTGACCGCCGAGACGTCCGTGCCGTCCACCGCTTTGCTGGCAGGAGCAGACCAGGACGGTTCCAATTACACCGCTCGGCACCTGCTCGTCCTGGAAGGGCTCGAAGCGGTCCGCAAGCGACCGGGCATGTACATCGGGTCCACCGACAGCCGCGGCCTCATGCACTGCCTCTGGGAGATCATCGACAACTCCGTCGACGAGGCCCTCGGCGGCTACTGCGACCACATCGAGGTGATCCTCCACGACGACGGCTCGGTCGAGGTCCGCGACAACGGCCGCGGCATCCCCGTGGACGTCGAGCCCAAGACCGGCCTCTCCGGCGTCGAGGTGGTGCTGACCAAGCTCCACGCGGGCGGCAAGTTCGGCGGCGGCTCGTACGCCGCCTCCGGCGGCCTGCACGGCGTCGGCGCCTCCGTGGTGAACGCCCTCTCGGCCCGCCTGGACATCGAGGTCGACCGTGGTGGCGCCACCCACGCCATCAGCTTCCGCCGTGGCGTCCCGGGCGCCTTCGCCAAGACCGGCGTGGACGCCCCCTTCGAGGCGGCCAGCGGCCTGCGCAAGGTCAAGAAGGTCGCCAAGGCCCGTACCGGCACCCGTGTGCGGTACTGGGCTGACCGGCAGATCTTCCTCAAGGACGCCAAGCTGGACCTCGCCACGCTCCACCAGCGGGCCCGCCAGACCGCCTTCCTGGTGCCGGGGCTGACCCTGGTCGTCCGGGACGAGTACGGCCTCGGCGACGGCGGCTCGAAGGGTGAGGAATCCTTCCGCTTCGACGGCGGGATCAGCGAGTTCTGCGAGTACCTGGCCGATGACCGCGCCCTGTGCGACGTGCTGCGTCTCAGCGGCAAGGGCACGTTCAAGGAGACCGTCCCCGTCCTGGACGACTTCGGCCAGATGACGCCGACCGAGGTCACCCGCGAGCTGGGCGTCGACATCGCCCTGCGCTGGGGCACCGGCTACGACACCAAGATCCGCTCGTTCGTCAACATCATCGCCACCCCCAAGGGCGGCACCCACGTCACGGGCTTCGAGCGCTCCCTCACCCGCACCATGAACGAGGTGCTCCGCTCGGCCAAGCTGCTGCGCGTCGCCGAGGACGACATCGTCAAGGACGACGCCCTGGAGGGGCTCACCGCGGTGGTCACCGTCCGGCTGGCCGAGCCGCAGTTCGAGGGCCAGACCAAGGAGGTGCTGGGCACCTCCGCGGCCAACCGGATCGTCTCCCAGGTGGTCGCCAAGGAGCTGAAGGCGTTCCTGACCTCCACCAAACGGGACGCGAAGGCGCAGGCCAGGGCGGTCATGGAGAAGGCGGTCGCGGCTGCCAGGACGCGGATCGCCGCCCGCCAGCACAAGGACGCCCAGCGCCGGAAGACGGCGCTGGAGTCCTCCTCGCTGCCGGCCAAGCTGGCCGACTGCCGCAGCGACGACGTGGAGCGCAGCGAGCTGTTCATCGTCGAGGGCGACTCCGCCCTCGGTACCGCCAAGCTCGCCCGGAACAGTGAGTTCCAGGCGCTCCTGCCCATCCGGGGCAAGATCCTCAACGTCCAGAAGTCCTCCGTCTCGGACATGCTGAAGAACGCCGAGTGCGGCGCCATCATCCAGGTGATAGGAGCAGGGTCGGGCCGCACCTTCGACCTGGACGCGGCCCGCTACGGCAAGATCATCCTGCTGGTGGACGCCGATGTGGACGGCGCCCACATCCGCTGCCTGCTGCTGACCCTCTTCCAGCGGTACATGCGCCCGATGGTCGAGTCGGGCCGGGTCTTCGCCGCCGTCCCGCCGCTCCACCGCATCGAGCTGGTGCAGCCGAAGCGGGGCCAGGACAAGTACGTGTACACGTACTCGGACCGGGAGCTGCGCGACACCCTCATGGAGTTCCAGCGCAAGAACGTCCGCTACAAGGACTCCATCCAGCGCTACAAGGGCCTCGGTGAGATGGACGCCGACCAGCTGGCGGAGACCACCATGGACCCGCGCCACCGCACCCTGCGCCGGATCAACATCGCGGACCTGGACTCCTCCGAGCACGTCTTCGACCTCCTGATGGGGAACGAGGTCGCGCCGCGCAAGGAGTTCATCACCAGCTCCGCCGCGACCCTGGACCGGTCGCGCATCGACGCCTGAGTCATCGGGCCCTTGACGGGGTCCGGAGGGGACGCCGTACCGCACGCGAGCGGTACGGCGTTCTTCCGTGTTTTCGGGGGGCGCGCGGTGGCCGGTAACGGGTCTGGGGCGTGCGCGGGGCGTGAGCGGCCGCCCGGACGCCGCGATGGAGCGACCCTGCGTAGGCTCGCTGTCCATGAATGACATGGGCGGGCTGCGGGAGCGTAAGAAGGCCGAGACCTACCGGCGGCTTTCGGAGACGGCGGTGGGTCTCTTCCTGGAGCACGGGTTCGAGCGGGTGACCGTGGCCGACGTGGCCGCCGCCGCCGGGGTCTCCAAGCCGACCCTCTTCCGGTACTTCCCGGCCAAGGAGGACCTGGTCCTGCACCGGCTCGCCGACCACGAGGGGGAGGCGGGCGCGGTCGTCGCGGGGCGCCCGCCGGGATGCTCCCCGCTGGCGGCGCTCCGGCGGCACTTCCTCGCCGGGCTGGACCGCCGTGATCCCGTCACCGGCCTCAACGACGATCCCGGCGTCCTCGCCTTCCACGCCCTGCTGTACGGCACCCCCTCCCTGGTGGCCCGGCTCCACACGCACCAGGAACGGGACGAGGCGGCCCTGGCCGAAGCGCTCACACCGGTCGACTCCGAGGTCGGGGCGGGCGTCGGGGAGCGGCTGGCCGCCGGGCAGATCGTGGCCGTACGCCGGGTGCTGGCCCAGGAGAACTGGCGGCTGATCGCGGCGGGCGGACGCGCCGACGACCTGGCGGAGGAGGCCACGCGGGTGGCGGAAGCCGCCTTCGACCAGCTCTGCCGGGGGCTGCCCGGGCTGGCGTGAGGGCCGCGCGGGGAGCATAAATGCAACTCGGTTAAAAATGAGACCGAGTTGCATTAGTCTGGCTCCATGCCACCACCCGACGACGCGACCCATGACGCGCTCCAGCAGGAGCGGACCTACCACGACCGGTGCCGGGCGGCCCTCGCCGCCATGGTGGACGGCGCCGACCACCAGGTGCGGACCGGGGCGGACGTCTCCGCCTCCGGCGCCGACGCCGAAGTCCTCGGCCACGGCCTGCGCAGCAGGGCCAAGGAGTTGCGCGAGATGCCGCCAGGCCCGCTGTTCTTCGGGCGTATGGAGTTCGTCCCGGAGACCGGGGCGGCGGGCGGCCACGCCGGGCAGGCGTACCACGTGGGGCGCACGCGGATCAGCGGCGAGCCCACCGAGCCCCCGCTGGTCGTCGACTGGCGCGCCCCGGTCTGCCGCGCCTTCTACCAGGCCGGCCCCGGTGACCCGCTCGGGCTCGCGGTCCGCCGCAGGTTCGGGTGGGCCGCGGGCAGCCTCGGGGATTCCGCCGACCTGACCGCGCTGGAGGACGAACGGCTGGACGCCGGGCAGGCCGGCGGCGGCCGGATCGTCGCGGAGGAGATCGAGCGCCCCCGGACCGGCCCCATGCGCGACATCGCCGCCACCATCCAGCCCGGTCAGGACGCCCTGATCCGCGCCGCCCCCACCGTCTCCCTCTGCGTCCAGGGCGCGCCCGGCACCGGCAAGACCGCCGTGGGCCTGCACCGCGCCGCCTACCTGCTCTACGGGGACGGGCGGCGCGGCGGCTCCCTGCTGGTCCTCGGCCCCGACCGGGGTTTCCTCGACCACATCGCCGAGGTGCTGCCCTCCCTCGGCGAGACCGGCGTACGCCAGACCACCGTCGAGGAGGAGATCGCCCGGCACCCCGTCACGGCCGAGGACGGCCCGCGCACCACCGTCGTCAAGCACGATCCCCGCATGGCCGAGGTCCTGCGCCGCGCCCTGTGGGCGAGGGTGCGGCCCGAGCGCGCGGTGCCCCTGGCCGTCCCCGACGGGGCCCGCCGCCTGCGGGTCGGCGCCGAGCGGATCGCGCGGATCGCCGCCGGGGTCAGGGCGGAGGGACCGCTGTACGGCGTGGGGCGCGAGCGCGTCGCGGAACGGGTCGCGGCGCTGGTCCGGGCCGAGGCGGAACGGGGGTCCGGCCCGCGCTCCGACGGCTGGACCCGGCGGATCGCCCGGAGCCGGACGGTGGCGGCGGTGCTCCACGAGGTGTGGCCGCGGACCACCCCGGAGGAGGTGCTGGCGGAGCTGCTGGGCGATCCCGCGCTCCTCGCCGAAGCGGCCCAAGGGGCGCTGACGGAGGCGGAGCAGGCCGTGCTGATCCGGCCTGGGACACCCCGGCGGGCGCGCGGAGCGCGCTGGTCCGGCGCGGATCTGGTGCTGCTCGACGAGGTGGCCGGGCTGATCGAGCGTCCGGCCGGGTACCGGCACATCGTCGTCGACGAGGCGCAGGACCTCTCCCCGATGCAGTGCCGGGCCGTCGCCCGCCGGGCCGCCCACGGCTCCCTGACCGTCCTCGGCGACCTGGCCCAGGGCACCGCCCCGTGGGCGGCGGCCGACTGGCCCGGGCTCCTCGCGCACCTGGGACGGGAGGAGGCCGTGGTGACCCGCCTGACCGAGGGGTTCCGGCTGCCGGCGGCCGTCGCGGAGCTGGCCAACCGGCTGCTGCCGGAGCTGGGCGTGGACCTGGAGCCGGTCCGCTCCCCGCGCACCGGCGGCGAGGTACGCGTCGAGCGGGTCGCCGATCCGGCCGCCTCGGTCCTCGCCGCCGTGACCGCCGCCCTGCACCGGCCCGGCTCGGTCGGCGTGATCGCCTCCGGCCCGGCCGCCGCCCGCCTCCGTGAGGCCCTCACCGCCGCCGGACACACCCTCGCCCGCCCCGGCGGCACCCAGGGCCGGGTCACCGTACTGCCCGCCTCCGCCGCCAAGGGGCTGGAGTACGACCACGTGATCGCCGTCGAACCCGCCGAGATCGTCCGCGCCGAACTCCGCGGCCTCCACCGCCTGTACGTGGTCCTCACCCGCGCGGTCTCCCGCCTCCACGTCCTGCACGCCGAGCCGCTGCCCGAGGCACTGGCGGGGGCGGTCTCGGCAGAGGGATGAGGCACGGGCCGGATCATCGGGGACAGTAGCCGTCGAGTGCCCCGACCCTCACCCAACTGCCCTGCTCCCGGGCCGAATCCGCGCCGCTCGCCGCCACTCCGACCGCCCCGTCGGCACCCCAAACCCGCCTGCCCGTCACCTGATCGAATGAAAGGGCCCCCACTCGGCGCATCGATCTTCCCGGCCGTCCCATCCTTGGCACGCGGTCACCTCGGCCGCGGAGAAGGAGAGCGCGGTGGAGAAGTACGACGGGGGCGGCGGGGCGGTCCGGCCCGACGATCCCTGGTACGACGTGTCGGCGAGCGGATGGGGGGCGCCGGCGGGGACGGAGGCCCGTCCGGAGGCGGCGGAGGTGCCCCCGCAGGCGGTCGCCCCGGGCGGCGAGGACGAGGGGGCGAGCGCGGCCGAGATCTACCGGGAGGTGCGGGCCGGTGCCGCCTTCCAGGAGGTGCGCGGGCGGTACCGCCGCTTCGTCGTCCCGGCCTGCGCGCTCTTCCTCACCTGGTACCTCGCCTACGTGGTCGCCGCCACCACCGCCCCCACGCTGATGGCCCGTCCGGTGTTCGGGCCGGTCAACGTGGCGCTGCTGGCGGGGCTCGGGCAGTTCGCCAGTACCTTCGTGCTGACCTGGGCGTACGCGCGCCATGCCCGGCTGCGGCGGGACCGGCTCGCGCTCGATCTGCGGTGGGAGACCCAGCAGCTGACCCGGGGGGCCCGGGGATGAGCGGCGACCACCAGACCCTCGCCCTGGTGCTGTTCAGCCTCTTCGTGGCGCTGACGCTGGCCATCACCGCCTGGGCGGGACGGCGCCGGCGCGGCACCACCGAGGAGTTCTACACGGGCGGCCGGCTCTTCTCCCCGATGGAGAACGGTTTCGCCATCGCCGGGGACTACATGTCCGCCGCCTCCTTCCTCGGCATCTCCGGCCTCATCGCGCTCTACGGCTACGACGGCGTGCTGTACGCGGTCGGCTTCCTCGTCGCCTGGCTCGTGGTGCTCTTCCTCGTCGCCGAACTGGTCCGCAACTGCGGCCGGTTCACCCTCGCCGACGTGCTCGCCGCCCGGATGCGCGAACGCCCGGTCCGGATCGCGGCCGGCACCTCGTCCATCACCGTCTCGGTCCTGTACCTGGTCGCGCAGATGGTCGGCGCGGGCACCCTGGTCTCCCTGCTGCTCGGCGGGGAGAGCCGCGCGGCGCAGACCTGGACGGTCGTCGGCGTCGGCGCGCTGATGGTGGTCTACGTGTCGCTGGGCGGGATGCGCGCCACCACCTGGATCCAGAT
This sequence comes from Streptomyces albidoflavus, assembly GCF_000719955.1. Taxonomy (GTDB): domain Bacteria; phylum Actinomycetota; class Actinomycetes; order Streptomycetales; family Streptomycetaceae; genus Streptomyces; species Streptomyces albidoflavus. Next base: position 21,497 of record NZ_JOII01000047.1, on the reverse strand, counting down.
CGTCAAGTCGGTGTTGCTGATGGGCGGCACGATCACCCTCACCGTGCTGGTGCTGCTCCGCTTCTCCGGCGACTTCGGGCAGCTCCTCACCACCGCCGCCGCCCGCAGCGGCCACGGCCTGGACTTCCTGGCCCCCGGCCTCAGGTACGGCGGCGACTGGACGGCCCGGCTCGACTTCATCAGCCTCGGCCTCGCCCTGGTGCTGGGCACCGCCGGACTGCCGCACATCCTCTCCCGCTTCTACACCGTGCCGACCGCCCGCGCCGCGCGCCGCTCCACGGTCTGGGCGATCGGGCTGATCGGCGGCTTCTACCTGATGACGATCGTGCTGGGCTTCGGCGCGGCCGCCCTGCTCGGCTCCGGAGCGGTCCGCTCCGCCAACGCCGCGGGCAACACGGCCGTTCCGCTGCTCGCCCTCGACCTCGGCGGCGGCGCGGGCTCCACCGGCGGGACCGTGCTGTTCGCGGTGGTGGCCGCCGTCGCCTTCGCCACCATCCTCGCCGTCGTCGCCGGGATCACCCTCGCCTCCTCGGCCTCGGTCGCCCACGACCTCTACGCCTCGCTGCGCCGCGAGGGTGCCCGCCGCTTCGGCGAGGTCACGGTGGCGCGGCTGGCGGCCGCCGGGATCGGGGTGCTCGCGATCGGGCTGAGCCTGCTCGCCCGCGACCTGAACGTGGCCTTCCTGGTCGGCCTCGCCTTCGCGGTGGCCGCCTCCGCCAACCTTCCGGTGCTGCTCTACACGCTCTTCTGGCGCTCCTTCACCACCCGGGGCGCCGTCTGGTCGGTCTACGGCGGACTGGTCCCGGCGGTGGTGCTGGTGCTGCTCTCCCCGGTGGTCTCCGGCAGCCCCGCCTCCCTGTTGCCCGGCCTCGACTTCCAGCTCTTCCCGCTGGAGAACCCGGGCCTGGTCTCCGTCCCGCTCGGCTTCGCCTGCGGCTGGCTCGGCACCGTCACCTCACGCGAGGAGCCCGACGAGGACCGGCACGCGGAGACCGAGGTGCGCTCCCTGACCGGCGCGGGAGCGGTCTGAGCGGGACGGACCGGGCCGCTCAGAGCTGACGTACCGCCAGGACGTCCATCCGCCGGGGTGCCGCCGGGGACCCGCCGCACGACTCGGGGCGCGGCGGGTGCGAGGCGCCCTCGGCGACGGTGACCCGCCACCGGCGCCCGTCGCGGTGGGCCAGCGCCACCTCCCAGCGGGGTGCCGCGCCCTCGGTGCCGGTGACCGTGAGGTCGTCGGGCCCGGCGCCGGACAGCCGTTCCCGCAGGGCCAGTTCGGCGGCCTGGCCGGGCCGGTCCCAGCAGGAACGGCCCCGGGCGCCGGCCACCACGACCTCGCCGGCGGCGGTGGCCCGCAGGATCTCCTTGACCTCGGGCGCCGAGGAGCGGCCGTAGGCGTAGCCGTGCGGCAGGACCAGCAGGGTGGGGGAGAAGCGGTGGCCGCCGAGGTGGGTGATCTCCCAGGCGGAGTCGGGTGCGGTGAGCGCCAGTTCCTCGGCGAGCGGGCGGCCCAGCACCGCGCAGCAGATGTCCCGCTTGCCGTTGGTGCACACCAGGGCGAGCGGCGGCCCGTCGTACGCCACGCCGCCCAGCGCCTCGAAGGAGGCCGGGTCCCCGGCGCCCAGCGTGGTCAGGTCGAGGGCGCGGAGTTCCTCGGGGTCGGCGAGGCGGGCGGTGCGGGTCCAGGCGCGGCCGGGGAGGGTGTGGGCGGCGAGGACGCGGGTGCCGCCCGGCCCGGCGGGCCGCCTGCCGGGGCGGCGGATCAGGGCGACCCGTACACCGGTGGACTCGGCGGCGGCCTCCAGGGCGGCGCCGAGCGTGGCGTCGAGGCGGCTGGCGGTGACGGCGCGGGCGCCCCACGGGCCGGGCTGCTCGATCAGGAGCCAGGTGCGGGCGGTGGCGGCGGTTCCGGCGAGCGGTTCCCGCAGGTCGAGGGCGGCTCGTGCACACGTACTCACAGAGGTGACCCTAACCCGGGGAATGGCCCGGGACCGGAGCGGCGGTGCGGGCGGGGGAGGGCGGTCGGACGCAACCGGCTTTCATTCTTTGCGCTAATCTTGCGTGCATGACGCGACGACTTGCACAGGTGGCTCAGAAGGTCGGTGTCAGCGAGGCCACGGTCAGCCGGGTCCTCAATGGCAAACCGGGGGTGTCCGACTCCACGCGGCAGGCCGTGCTGAGCGCGCTGGACGTGCTCGGTTACGAGCGGCCGACCCAGCTGCGCGGCGAACGGGCCCGGCTGGTGGGGCTGGTCCTCCCCGAACTGCAGAATCCCATCTTCCCGGCCTTCGCGGAAGTGGTCGGGGGCGCCCTCGCGCAGCAGGGGCTCACCCCGGTGCTCTGCACCCAGACCAAGGGCGGCGTCTCGGAGGCCGACTACGTGGCGCTCCTGCTCCAGCAGCAGGTCTCCGGCGTGGTCTTCGCCGGCGGTCTCTACGCCCAGGCCGCCGCCCCGCACGACCACTACCGGCAGCTGGCCGACCGGAACATCCCGGTGGTGCTGATCAACGCCGCCATAGGGGAACTGGGCTTCCCCACCGTCTCCTGCGACGACACCGTCGCGGTCGAGCAGGCCTGGCGCCACCTCGCCTCGCTGGGCCACGAGCGGATCGGCCTGGTGCTGGGCCCCGAGGACCACATGCCCTCCCGGCGGAAACTGGCCGCCGCCCGCGCCGCCGCCCAGGCGCTCGGCGCGGAGCTGGACGACGCCGACGTGGTCCGGGCGATGTTCTCGCTGGAGGGCGGCCAGGCCGCGGCCACCCGGCTGCTGGAGCGGGGGATCACCGGCATCGTCTGCGCCAGCGACCCCCTCGCCCTCGGCGCGGTCCGGGCGGTGCGCCGGCGGGGCCTGTCGGTGCCCGAGGACGTCTCGGTGGTCGGGTACGACGACTCGGCCTTCATGAACTGCACCGAGCCGCCGCTCACCACCGTGCGCCAGCCCATCGAGGCGATGGGCCGGGCCGCCGTGGAGCTGCTCACCGTGCAGATCGGCGGCAGCGCGGTGCCGGGCGAGGAGCTGCTCTTCGAGCCCGAGCTGGTGGTCCGCGGCTCGACCGCGCAGGCGCCCCGGGCCGGCACGGCGGCGGGCTGAGACGGGCGCGGGCGGCGCGTCCGGGCGTGGCCGGAAGGGTACGTACCGGATGTGCCGCGCGGCCTCGTGAAACTGTCAAGTAATTGCGAAATCTGCGTGACATCTTGCGGAGGGCGGGGTGCGGTGGTTGAGTGAGCGCCGCCGCACAGCGAGGCAGCTGTGGGCTTCCACGCTCCTGCCCTAAAGGGGTCACCGATGAGAAGTTCCGGGTTCAGCACGCCGCACCGCAGACGTACCGCGGTCACGTTCGTCTCCGCCCTCACCCTGCTCTCCCTCGCCGCCTGCGGCACCAGCAGCAGCGGTGACCAGGACCCCGCGCCCGGTGGCTCGGCCGACGCCGCCACCCCGCTGGACCCGAAGACCAAGCTGACGCTCACCATCGACTGCATGCCGCCCGCCGCCAAGAAGGCGGAGCTGAAGCAGTGGAAGGAGGACGTCGCCACGTTCAACAAGACGTACCCGAACATCACCATCGACGGCCGCTCCACCCCCGGTCAGTGCCTGGAACCGCCGCGGTTCACCGCGATGCTGAAGGCCAAGTCGCAGCCGGACGTCTTCTACGCCTACTTCACCGACCTCGACCAGGTCCTCGACAACGACGGCGCCGCCGACATCAGCGCCTACGTCAACGAGAAGACCGTCCCCGCCCTCGCCGACATCGACCCCGACGTCATGAAGGTGCTGAAGAAGGACGACAAGCTCTACGCCCTGCCCACCAGCAACTACCGCATGGGCCTGCTCATCAACCGCGGCCTCTTCGAGAAGGCCGGCCTCGACCCCGACACCCCGCCCAGCACCTGGGAGGAGGTCCGCGAGGCCGCCGACAAGATCGCCGGTCTCGGCAAGGGCATAGCCGGCTTCGGCGAGTACAGCGCGGGCAACACCGGCGGCTGGCACTACACCGCCACCGTCTACGGCGAGGGCGGCGAGATCGTCGGCCCCGACGGCAAGGCCGCCTTCAACGACGCCACCGGCAAGCGGGTCGCGCAGAACCTGTACGACATGCGGTGGAAGGACGACAGCATGGGCAAGACCCAGCTGCTCAAGTGGGGCGACCTGCAGAAGCAGATGGCCACCGACAAGCTCGGCATGTTCCTCGCCGCCCCCGACGACATCACCTACATGGTGCAGCAACTCGGCGCCGACTACGCCAACTTCGGCATGGGCCCGATGCCGGGGCAGAAGGCCACCCTCTTCGGCGGCAACAGCTACATGATCAAGAAGGGCATCTCGTCCGACAAGATCAAGGCGGCCGTCGCCTGGCTCGACCTCAAGACGCTCAGCCCCGGCAAGGGCCAGTTCGCGTGGTCCCGCACCAAGGCCGACGGCCTCCCGGTCGGCCTGCCGCAGCCCGCCTTCTTCACCGGCGCCGCCAAGGAGCAGGACGACAAGGAGCGCGCCGACCACGCCACCATGCCGGTCGAGAACTTCCGCGCCTTCACCGACAACCCGGTCGACGGCAAGGCCGAACCGCCGAAGGCGCAGGAGGTCTACAAGGTCCTCGACACGGTGATGTCCACTCTCCTCACCAACAAGGACGCCGACATCGACAAGCTCCTCGACACCGCCGAGCAGCAGGTCAACCAGGTCCTGGCGAACCAGTAGCGATGGCCCCTCCCACGTCCACGCCCACCCTGACCCGGCGCCCGGCCGGAACGGACGACGGCGCGCCCCGGGTGAAGGAGCCCCGCCAGGGCGCCTTCGCCCGGGCGGTGCGCCGCAACCTCACCGCCCACGCCTTCCTCATCGGCGCCGTCCTGTGCTTCGGGTTCTTCTCCTGGTACCCGATGGTCCGCGAGGTCGTCCTCGCCTTCCAGAAGACCGAGAACGGCGTCGTCTCCTGGGCCGGCTGGTCCAACTTCGTCTACGTCTTCAACGACCCGGACTTCGCCCTCGCCTGGCGCAACACCGCCCTGTTCACCCTCCTCGCGCTCCTCCTCGGCTTCGTCGTCCCCTTCGTCATCGCCCTGGTCCTCAACGAGTTCCGGCACGCCCGCGGCTACCTGCGGCTGCTGGTCTACCTGCCGGTGATGCTCCCGCCGGTCGCCTCGGTCCTGCTCTTCAAGTACTTCTACGACCCGGGCCACGGCCTCTTCAACCGGCTCCTGGAGCTGTTCGGCCTCCCCGCCCAGCAGTGGCTCCAGTCCTCCGACACCGCGATGCTCTCCCTGGTCATCGCCTCCACCTGGATGAACATGGGCGGCGCCTGCCTGATCTACCTGGCCGCCCTCCAGACCATCCCCGGCGAGCTGTACGAGGCCGCCGAACTGGACGGCGCGGGCCTGCTGCGCAAGATCTGGCACGTCACCATCCCGCAGACCCGGCTGATCCTCTCGCTGCTCTTCCTCATGCAGATCATCGCCACCATGCAGGTCTTCACCGAGCCGTTCCTGCTCACCGGCGGCGCCGGCCCCGAGGGCTCCACCACCACCGTCGTCCACCTCATCTACCAGTACGCGTTCAACTTCAACAACTACGGCGCCGCGGCCGCCCTCGGCCTCGTCCTGCTGGTCGTGCTGGCCGGCTTCTCGGCGGCGTACGTCCGCCTCAACCGCGCCGAACAGGAGTAGGGCAGCCGCCATGACGACCCGCACCCTGATCTCCCCGGCCCGGCTCTCCCGCCCCCGCGGCCGCATCCTCTACTGGACCGTGCTGTTCCTCGTCGTCGCCGTCTTCACGCTCGTCTTCATCGGGCCCCTGTACTGGATGGTGACCAGCGGACTGAAGGACACCGAGGAGTTCGCGCGCATCCCGCCGACCCTCGTCCCCGACGCCGTCCACCCCGGCAACTACGGCGAGGCGTGGCAGGTGATGGAGCTCTCCCAGCTCCTCTTCAACACCCTCTACTACGCGTTCGGCGCCCTCGCCTTCCAGCTCGTCCTGGACGTCGCCGCCGCCTACTCGCTCTCCAAGCTGCGGCCCGTCCTCGGCAAGGCCATCCTCGGGGCGATGCTCGTCACCCTGATGATCCCGGCGACCGTCCTGGTCGTACCGCAGTACCTGACCGTGCTCGACCTGCCCGTCTTCGAGCGCAACCTGCTCAACACGCCGTGGGTGATCTGGCTGCCCTCGGTCACCAACGCCTTCAACATCTTCCTGCTGAAGCGCTTCTTCGACTCCATCCCCCGCGAACTCCTCGACGCCGCCGCCATCGACGGCGCGAGCCCGATGCGGACACTGCGCTCGGTGGTGCTGCCGATCTCGCGGCCCATCCTCGGCGTGGTCTCCATCTTCGCCGTGGTCGGCGTCTGGAAGGACTTCCTCTGGCCGATGCTGGCCCTGCCCGACCCCGGCAAGCAGACCCTCAACGTCGGCATCTACTCCCTGGCCAGCGGCGTCCCCGAGAACTGGCTGCTGGCCGCTCTCGCCATGGCCTCGCTGCCCACGCTGATCCTCTTCCTGATCTTCCAGCGCAACATCATGAGCGGGCTCACCGCCGGCGGCCTCAAGGGCTGAACCCTGCCCGGCCCCCACACGCACGAAAGGAACCCCCGTGCCGGACTCGGACTGGTGGCGCTCGGCCGTCATCTACCAGGTGTACGTACGCAGTTTCGCCGACGCCGACGGCGACGGCACCGGAGACCTCGCCGGTGTCCGCGCCAAGCTGCCCTACCTCGCGCAACTCGGCGTCGACGCCCTCTGGTTCAACCCCTGGTACGCCTCCCCGATGGCCGACGGCGGCTACGACGTCGCCGACTACCGGGCCATCCACCCCTCCTTCGGCACCCTCGCCGAGGCCGAGAAGCTCATCGAGGAGGCCGCCGGGCACGGCATCCGCACCATCGTCGACATCGTGCCCAACCACGTCTCCGAGGCCCACCCGTGGTTCCGGGCCGCCCTCGCCGAAGGCCCCGGCGGCCCCTCCCGGGACCTCTTCCACTTCCGCCCCGGCCGCGGCGAGCACGGCGAACTGGCCCCCAACGACTGGCGGTCCGAGTTCGGCGGCCCCGCCTGGACCCGGCTCCCGGACGGCGAGTGGTACCTGCACCTCTTCGCCCCCGAACAGCCCGACCTCAACTGGGCCCACCCGGCCGTCCGCACCGAGCACGAGGAGATCCTCCGCTTCTGGTTCGAGCGGGGCGTCGCCGGCGTCCGCATCGACTCCGCCGCCCTGCCCGCCAAGGACCCGGCCCTGCCCGACTTCACCCCCGGCCAGGACCCGCACCCCTACCTCGACCGCGACGAGCTGCACGACATCTACCGCTCCTGGCGGGCCGTCGCCGACCGGTACGGGGCCGTCTTCGTCGGCGAGGTCTGGCTCCCGGACAGCGAACGGTTCGCCCGCTACCTGCGGCCCGACGAACTCCACACCGCCTTCAACTTCGCCTTCCTCAGTTGCCCCTGGGAGCCGGAGCGGCTGCGCGCCGCCATCCGCGACACCCTCGCCGAGCACGCCCCCGTCGGCGCCCCCGCCACCTGGGTGCTCTGCAACCACGACATCACCCGCACCGTCACCCGCTACGGCCGCGCCGAGACCGGCTTCGACTTCGCCGCCAAACGGTTCGGCACCCCCACCGACCCCGTACTCGGCACCCGCCGCGCCCGCGCCGCCGCCCTGCTCTCGCTCGCCCTGCCCGGCGCCACCTACCTCTACCAGGGCGAGGAACTGGGCCTGCCCGAGGCCGAGATCCCGCGCGAGCACATCGAGGACCCGATGCACGCCCGCTCCGGCGGCGTCGACCCCGGCCGCGACGGCTGCCGGGTCCCGCTGCCCTGGACCGCCGACGCCCCGCACGCCGGGTTCTCCACCGGCGAGCCCTGGCTGCCGCAGCCCTCCGGCTGGGCCGCGCACGCCGCCGACCTCCAGGACGGCGACCCCGCCTCCATGCTCACCCTCTACCGCACCGCCCTCGCCCTGCGCCGCGCCACCCCCGGCCTCGGCGACGGCCCCCTGGAATGGCTGGAGAGCCCCGAGGAGGTCCTGGCCTTCCGCCGCCCCGGCGGGGTCCTCTGCCTGGTCAACCTGGGGGCCGGCCCCGTACCCGTGCCGGAGGGCACCGAGCTGCTGCTGGCCAGCGGAGCGCTCGGCGCCGACGGGGCGCTGCCCTCCGACACCGCCGTCTGGCTGCGCGAGCCGGCGGCCGCCTGACCGGCCGGGCCCGGTGGCCTGTGGGGGCGCCGGGCCCGGACCGTACCGCCGTATCCTGGGACGCCCGTCCGGAGCGGGCGGGCGCAGCGGCACGGTGGAAAGGACCCCTGGTGGGCAGGCAGCAGATCCCGGTCGTCGTCCTCGCCGGCTTCCTCGGCTCGGGCAAGACCACGCTCCTCAACCAGCTGCTCTGGCGCAGCCGGGGCACCCGGATCGGCGCCGTCGTCAACGACTTCGGCGCCATCGAGATCGACGCCATGACCGTCGCCGGACAGGTCGGCTCCACCGTCTCGCTGGGCAACGGCTGCCTGTGCTGCGCCGTCGACGTCGCCGAACTCGACACCTACCTGGAACGGCTCACCCGTCCCGAGGCCGGCCTCGACGTCATCGTCATCGAGGCCAGCGGCCTGGCCGAACCGGTCGAACTGGTCCGCATGATCCTCGCCAGTGAGAACCCGCACATCCGCTACGGCGGCCTCGTCGAGGTGGTCGACGCCGCCGAGTACGAGGCGACCCGCGAACGCCACCCCGAGCTGGACCGGCACCTCGCCGCCGCCGACCTCGTCGTCCTCAACAAGACCGACCGCGTCACCCCCGCCGAGTTGGCGGAGCTGCTCACCGCCGTACGGGAACGCGCCGGGGACGGCGCCGTCACCCCCGCCTCCTACGGCCGCATCGACCCGGAACTCCTCTTCGACCGCCGCCCGCAGACCGAACGCTACGGCCAGCTCTCCTTCGACGACGCCCGCGAGGAGGACGAGCCCGGGGGCGGCCGCGAGGACCACGACGATCACGACGGCCACCTGCACGCCGCCTACGACAGCGCCTCGTTCACCACCGGCACCCCGCTCCACCCGCGCCGGCTCATGGACCTCCTCGACGCCCGGCCCGAAGGGCTCTACCGCATCAAGGGGTTCGTCGACTTCGGCCCGCTCGACCCCGGCCACGTCTACACCCTGCACGCCGTCGGCCGCTTCCTGCGGTTCGCCCCGCGCCCCTGGGAGCCCGGCGAGGAACGCCGCACCCAGCTCGTTTTGATCGGCGCGGGCATCGACCCCGACGCGCTCACCGCTCAGCTGGAGGGCTGCCGCGACGCGGCGCGGGAGGCCGAGGAGCGCCACCTGTGGAGCGTGCTCCGCTTCGTCCGTGCCGAGGAGGACACCGCCGACCCGGACGACCCCGAAGCCCTGCGCGCCGCCGCGCCGGGGACGGAACAGCCCGTGGCCTGAAGGCCCCCGGAAAGCCCACCGCCCCGGCGCGTCACGCGCCGGGGCGGTCCCGTCAGGGCCTGCGGCCCCGGGTAACGGGCGTCAGCCGACCGGACCGGCCGCCGCCGCGACCGGCTTGGGCAGCGACAGGCCCGAGCCGTCGCGGCGCGGGTCCAGCTCCGGCAGCGGGGCGGGGGAGCCGTCGCGCTGGGCCGCGTGGGCCGGCGCCGGGCCCGCCCAGGCGAAGCTCAGGCAGTCCTCGCCCTTCAGGAACCGCTGACAGCGCACACCGCCGGTGGCCCGGCCCTTGCGCGGGTACTGGTCGAAGGGGGTCACCTTCGCCGTCGTCTGCACCGAGTCGTCCAGCGTGCCGCGCGAGCCGGCCACCGTGAACACCACCGCGTCCACCGCCGGGTCGACGGCGGTGAACGACACCACCCGGGCACCCTCGCCCAGCTTCACGCCCGCCATGCCGCCGGCCGGCCGCCCCTGCGGGCGGACCACCGAGGCGGGGAAGCGCAGCAGATGCGCCTCGTCGGTGATGAAGACCAGGTCCTCCTCGCCGGTGCGCAGCTCGGTCGCGCCGACGATCCGGTCGCCGTCCCTCAGCGAGATGACCTCCAACTCCTCCTTGTGCGAGGGGTAGTCGGGCACCACGCGCTTCACCACGCCCTGCGCCGTGCCGAGCGCGAGCCCCGGCGAGGACTCGTCCAGCGTGGTCAGGCAGACCAGCCGCTCGTCCGCCTCCAGGGTGAGGAACTCCGCCACCGGCGCCCCGCCCGACAGGCTCGGCGCCGTGTCCGTCCCCGGCAGCTGCGGCAGGTCGATCACCTGGAGCCGCAGCAGCCGCCCGGCCGAGGTGACCGCGCCGACCTCGCCGCGCGCCGTCGCCGCCACCGCCGAGACGATCAGGTCGTGCTTGACCCGCTTCGGCGCCTCGGCCAGCGGGGTGGCGTCGGCGGTCCTGGCCAGCAGCCCCGTCGAGGAGAGCAGCACCCGGCAGGGTGTGTCCTCCACCTGGAGCGGCACCGCGGCCGCCGCGCCGGAGGACTCCAGCAGCACCGTACGCCGGTCCGTGCCGTACTTCTTCGAGACCGCCGCCAGCTCCGAGGAGACCAGCTTGCGCAGCTCGGCGTCGGAGTCGAGGATGCGCGACAGCTCCTCGATCTCGGCGGTGAGCCGGTCGCGCTCGGACTCCAGCTCGATCCGGTCGAAGCGGGTGAGGCGGCGCAGCGGGGTGTCCAGGATGTACTGCGTCTGGATGTCGCTCAGCGAGAACCGCTCCATGAGGCGCTCGCGGGCCTCCGCGCTGTTCTCACTGTCCCGGATGATGCGGATGACCTCGTCGATGTCGACGAGCGCCACCAGCAGCCCCTCGACCAGGTGCAGCCGGTCGCGCTTCTTGCCGCGCCGGAACTCGCTGCGGCGGCGGACCACGGTGAACCGGTGGTCCAGGTAGACCTCCAGCAGCTCCTTGAGGCCGAGGGTGAGCGGCTGGCCGTCGACCAGGGCGACGTTGTTGATGCCGAAGGACTCCTCCATCGGCGTCAGCTTGTAGAGCTGCTCCAGCACCGCCTCGGGCACGAAGCCGTTCTTGATCTCGATGACCAGCCGCAGGCCGTGCTCGCGGTCGGTGAGGTCCTTGACGTCGGCGATGCCCTGGAGCTTCTTCGCGCCGACCAGGTCCTTGATCTTGGAGATGACCTTCTCCGGGCCGACGCTGAACGGCAGCTCGGTGACGACCAGCCCCTTGCGGCGCGCGGTGACGTTCTCCACCGCGACCGTGGCACGGATCTTGAACGTGCCGCGCCCGGTGGCGTACGCGTCGCGCACCCCGCCCAGCCCGACGATCCGCCCGCCCGTGGGCAGGTCGGGACCGGGCACGAACCGCATCAGGGTCTCCAGGTCGGCGCCCGGGTGCTTGATGAGGTGGCGGGCGGCCGCGACGACCTCGCCGAGGTTGTGCGGGGGCATGTTGGTGGCCATGCCGACCGCGATCCCGGAGGCGCCGTTGACCAGCAGGTTCGGGAAGGCGGCGGGGAGCGCCACCGGCTCCTGCTCCTGGCCGTCGTAGTTGGGCGAGAAGTCGACGGTGTTCTCGTCGATCGACTCGGTCATCAGGGAGGTGGCGTCGGCCATCCGGCACTCGGTGTACCGCATCGCGGCCGGCGGGTCGTCGTTGCCCAGCGAACCGAAGTTGCCGTGGCCGTCGACGAGCGGCAGCCGCATGGAGAACGGCTGCGCCATGCGCACCAGCGCGTCGTAGATCGAGGCGTCGCCGTGCGGGTGGAGCTTGCCCATCACCTCGCCGACCACCCGGGCGCACTTCACATAGCCGCGGTCGCGGCGCAGCCCCATCTCGTTCATCTGGTAGACGATCCGCCGGTGCACCGGCTTCATGCCGTCCCGCGCGTCCGGCAGGGCACGCGAGTAGATCACCGAGTAGGCGTACTCCAGGAAGGAGCCCTGCATCTCGTCGACAACGTCGATGTCGAGGATGCGCTCCTCGAAGTCGTCCGGTGGCGGGGTCTTCGTGCTGCGGCGGGCCATCGCTGCTGCGGCTCCTTCACCAACAAGGTCGGGACATGACGCCGACCATTGTGGACCGCGCCGCGGACAACCCCGACCGCACCCCGTCCTTCGTGTGCCATCCGGCGGGAACTTCGCCCCCTGTCGGCACGGTTGCATAGAGTGACAGGACGGAGAGGACTTCTCCAGAATTCGCGAGCGAAGGGACGTACCTGCCCATGGGTGACACGGCCACAGCGCGGGCCGCCTCCGGCGGCCTGACAGCGACCGAGCACCGCCTGGCCAACGGCTTGCGCGTGGTGCTCTCCGAGGACCACCTGACCCCGGTCGCCGCGGTCTGCCTCTGGTACGACGTCGGCTCGCGCCACGAGGTGAAGGGCCGCACCGGCCTCGCCCACCTCTTCGAGCACCTGATGTTCCAGGGTTCCGCCCAGGTGAAGGGCAACGGCCACTTCGAACTGGTCCAGGGCGCCGGCGGCTCGCTCAACGGCACCACCAGCTTCGAGCGGACCAACTACTTCGAGACCATGCCCGCCCACCAGCTGGAGCTCGCCCTCTGGCTGGAGGCCGACCGCATGGGCACCCTCCTGACGGCCCTGGACGACGAGTCGATGGAGAACCAGCGCGACGTCGTCAAGAATGAACGCCGCCAGCGCTACGACAACGTGCCCTACGGCACCGCCTTCGAGAAGCTCACCGCCCTCGCCTACCCGGAGGGCCACCCCTACCACCACACGCCGATCGGCTCCATGGCCGACCTCGACGCGGCGACGCTGGAGGACGCCCGGGAGTTCTTCCGCACGTACTACGCGCCGAACAACGCCGTGCTCTCCGTCGTCGGCGACATCGACCCCGGGCAGACGCTCGCCTGGATCGAGAAGTACTTCGGCTCCATCCCCGGCCACGAGGGCAAGCGCCCGCCGCGCGACGGCTCGCTGCCCGACACCATCGGCAGCGAGCTGCGCGAGGTGGTCCGCGAGGAGGTGCCCGCGCGTGCTCTGATGGCCGCCTACCGCCTCCCGGAGGACGGCACCCGCGCCGCCGACGCCGCCGACGTGGCGCTCACCGTCCTCGGCGGCGGCGAGTCCTCCCGGCTCTACAACCGCCTGGTCCGCCGCGACCGTTCGGCCGTCGCCGCCGGCTTCGGCCTGCTGCGCCTCGCCGGTGCCCCCTCGCTCGGCTGGCTGGACGTCAAGGCGTCGGGGGACGTCGAGATCCCCGCCATCGAGACCGCCGTCGACGAGGAGCTGGCCCGCTTCGCCGCCGAGGGCCCGACCGCCGAGGAGATGGAGCGCGCCCAGGCCCAGCTGGAGCGCGAATGGCTGGACCGGCTCGGCACGGTGGCCGGCCGCGCCGACGAACTCTGCCGGTACGCCGTCCTCTTCGGTGACCCCCAGCTCGCCCTGACCGCCGTCGGCCGGGTCCTGGACGTCACCGCCGACGAGGTCCGCCAGGCCGCCGCCGAGCGCCTGCGCCCGGACAACCGCGCGGTCCTCGTCTACGAGCCGCTCACCGCCGAGGAAGCCGGCCCCGCCGACCAGACCGACACCGCGACCGGCGAGGAGGCCGCAGCCAGTGAGTGACGTCATCACCCCCGCCATGGATCTCCACCCCCAGCCGGCCGGGGGAGCGCCCCGCCCGTGGGCCTTCCCCGCCCCCGAGCGCACCACCCTGGACAACGGCCTGACGGTGCTGACCTGCCACCGCCCCGGCCAGCAGGTCGTCGCCGTCGAGGTACTGCTCGACAGCCCGCTCGACACCGAGCCCGAGGGGCTCGACGGCCTCGCCACCATCATGGCCCGGGCCTTCAGCGAGGGCACCGACCGGGACAGCGCCGAGGAGTTCGCCGCCGAGCTGGAGCGCTGCGGCGCCACCCTCGACGCCTTCGCCGACCACCCCGGCGTCCGGCTCTCCCTGGAGGTCCCGGTCTCCCGGCTGGAGAAGGCGCTCGGGCTGCTCGCCGACGCGCTGCGCGCCCCCGCCTTCGCCGAGGCCGAGATCGAGCGGCTGGTCCGCAACCGCCTCGACGAGATCCCGCACGAGCAGGCCAACCCGGCCCGCCGCGCCGCCAAGGAGCTGTCCCGGCAGCTCTTCCCGGCCGGCTCGCGCGTCTCCCGGCCCCGCCAGGGCACCGAGGAGACCGTCGAGCGGATCGACGCGGCCGCCGTCCGCGCCTTCTACGAGCGGCACGTCCGCCCGGCCACCGCCACCGCCGTCGTCGTCGGCGACTTGGAGGGCACCGACCTCGGCGCCCTGCTCGCCGGAAGCCTCGGCGCCTGGCAGGGCGACGCCGGGCAGCCCAACCCGGTCCCGCCGGTCACCGCCGACGACACCGGCCGCGTCGTCATCGTCGACCGGCCCGGCGCCGTCCAGACGCAGCTGCTCATCGGCCGCGTCGGCCCCGACCGGCACGACCGGGTCTGGCCCGCCCAGGTCCTCGGCACGTACAGCCTCGGCGGCACCCTGACCTCCCGTCTGGACCGCGTCCTGCGCGAGGAGAAGGGGTACACCTACGGCGTGCGGTCCTTCGCCCAGGTGCTCCGCTCCACCCCTGAGGGGACCGGCGCGGCGATGCTCGCCATCAGCGGCTCCGTCGACACCGAGTCCACCGGCCCGGCCCTGGACGACCTCTGGAAGGTGCTGCGCACCCTCGCCGCCGAGGGGCTGACCGACGCCGAGCTGGACACCGCCGTCCAGAACCTCGTCGGCGTGGCACCGCTCAAGTACGAGACGGCCGCCGCCGTCGCCTCCACCCTCGCCGACCAGGTCGAGCAGCACCTGCCGGACGACTTCCAGGCGCGGCTGTACCGCATGATGACGGAGACCGGCGCCACCGAGGCGACCGCCGCCGTGGTCAGTGCCTTCCCGGCCGACCGGCTGGTCACCGTCCTGGTCGGCGACGCCTCCCGGATCGCCGAGCCGGTGCGCGCGCTCGGCATCGGCGAGGTCAGCGTGGTCACCGGCTGACGCGGCATCAGCAAGGGCTGACCGGCACCGGTCCGGCCCGGTGACGGAACCCCGGAGACCCGAGCGGTATCCGGGGTTCCGTCATGTCCACGCCTCTGCGGGCATGTCCGTTTCGTGGGAGTGACGCCCCGTCTGCCCTGTGGTGTGCGCTACAAAAGCGGCGTTCGGTTTGTAGCGCGACAGAACTGCCGATTAACGTCTCTGCGGCTGTCCGGCCGACACACCCGCCACATCCGTGGCGAACGGGCAGTCATCGCCGAATCCCCGCAGGGCGCGAGCCCGGGGAACCGGGGACCCACCGTCCCAGGGGTGAATCGGGCGCCTCCCACGAGGGGCCCGTAGGAGACCTTCCTGCTCCGAACCCGTCAGCTAACCCGGTAGGCGACAAGGAAGGAAAGGACCAGCCGCTCCATGGCGTTCACCCGTCCCACCGGGAAGCACCGGCGCCCCCATCGCCGGGCCGCCCGCACCGGGGCCGGCCTGGCCGGCGTCGCCGCGCTCACCACCACCGGCGTGGTGTCCACCCTCGCCTCCCCGGCCGCAGCGGCCGAGGCCCCCGCGCACACCGGCTTCACCGAGGCCATCGTGATCGGCCACAGCCTCGCCGACCGGATCGACGACCAGGCGGCCGCCCAGCGGCTCGCCGCCGAGGACGCCGCCGCCGAACAGGCCGCCGTCGAGGCCGCCCGCCTCCAGGCCGCCGAGGCCAAGCGCAAGGCCGAGAAGAAGCGGGCCGAGAAGGTCCGGGCCGCCCGCGCCGCCGAACGCGAGCGCCTCAACCGCTACGTCCTGCCCGTCGAGGGCTCCTACGTCTCCACCGGCTACCAGACCGGCGGCAGCCTCTGGTCCTCCGGCAGCCACTCCGGCGTCGACTTCCACGCCCCCGCCGGCAGCGCCGTCCGCGCCGTCGGCGCCGGCACCGTGGTCGAGACCGGCTGGGGCGGCGCCTACGGCAACGAGGTCGTCATCCAGATGCACGACGGCACCTACACCCAGTACGGCCACCTGGCCTCGGCCACCGTCTCGGTCGGCCAGACCGTCACCCCGGGCCAGCAGATCGCCGTCTCCGGCTCCACCGGCAACTCCACCGGCCCGCACCTGCACTTCGAGGCCCGCTCCGGCGCCGACTACGGGACCGACATGGACCCCGTCGCCTACCTGCGCGGCCACGGCGTCGACGTCTGACAGACGCACCCGCGCGAGTCGCTTCCCCGAAGGCCCCGGCCCCGGAATCCCCCCGGACCGGGGCCTTCGGCATACCCGGACGCCTCCGCCCCGCTATCGCTTTCCGGCCAAAAGATATCCATGAATTACCTGGCGCCGTCGGAAAATACTCCGTCCTGTCATAGAGTCGCGGAAGAGCACAGGACGACCGCGCTTTCGCGGGTCACGGGCGGAGGATGGGTATGGGTATTCCCGCGCAATCGGTATGCACCGCGATCAGGGAGGACATCGTCTCCGGTGTGCACGAGCGCGGCTCCCGCCTCACCGAGGAGCAGCTCGCCCGCCGCTACGGCGTCTCCCGCGTCCCCGTCCGCGAGGCGCTGCGCACCCTGGAGGCCGAGGGGTTCGTCGTCACCCGCCGGCACGCCGGGGCCTGCGTCGCCGAGCCGACCGAGCAGGAGGCGGCCGACCTGCTGGAGATCCGCATGCTCCTGGAGCCCCTGGGCGCCGCCCGCGCCGCCCGCCGCCGCACCGAGGCCCACCTGAAGGTCCTGCGCGGCCTGGTCAGGCTGGGCCAGGAGCGTGCCAGGCTGGGCGAGGGCGAGGATCTGCGGTCGCTCGGCGCCTGGTTCCACGAGACCCTCGCCCAGGCCTCGGGCAGCCCCGGCCTCACCGCCCTGCTGACCCAGCTCCGCCAGAAAGTCACGTGGATGTACGCGGTCGACCCGCCCGCCGCCCCCGCCGAGTCCTGGGCCGAGCACGGCGCCATCGTCGACGCGGTGGCCCGCGGCGACGCCGAACGCGCCCGCGCCCTCACCGCCCAGCACGCCGAACGCGCGACAGCGGTCCACCGCCTCCGCTTCGGCTCCCGGACCACCGGAGTGAGGACTTCGCAACATGCCGTCAACATTCCGGGCGGCCGGAATTAACACGGCCACCGTATACAAAGAACAGCGAATTCCCGAGTGTGCGCCTTCGGTGGCTCCGGTCGGCGGGAATTCCCCCTCCGGGGCGCGCGATATCGGCGTGCGGGGCAACGGGGAAATTCGTGGTGCGCGAATTCCGCCGGGCTCCACCGGAAGTCACCGAAACACGGTGCGTCCCGCGCTCGGGCAAGGGCCGCAGGGCAGCGACGTACGATCCGCCGACCTCACGGGCACGTCCCGCGCGTGTCACTCGGCTGCGGCGCGAGGACATGGCCGGCCAGTCCATCCCTGACGCCATGAAGGCCCAACTCGCCGAGACCGGCATCCCGGTCGCTCCACGCCGCATCGAGCACGTGACGACGCCACGCGAAGCCGCCCCGTCCCTGCTCGCCTCGGGTGGCCCGCTTCACCGGCTGACCGAGGGGGCGGACCCCGATGCCCCCCCGGCCGAGCGGTCCTCGTTCGGTGTCGAACCGGGGACCGGCCCGGCCCCTTCGTCCTGCCGGACGGAGAGACGCGCTTCGCCAACTCGGGGACCGACCGTGGCTGGACACCCTTCACCACCCTTCACCGCTACGGCGTTCACGTCACCAACTCGGCGCCCCTCGGTGAGCCCGACGGCTCTGAGGAGTACCTCTCCCCGGTGGAGGGAGCCGGCCCCCGGGGAACTGGGGCGACCGCCCTAGGAAGTGGCAGAGCCCGACCCGGCGGCCTGCACCGGCTCCGCGGGACCTCCGTGGCCGGATCTCCTGGACCGCCGGCTCTTCTGATCGCGTCGTGGCTGGGCCGGGGCTTGTACGTTCGGGGCGTGGGGCACCCGACCTTCTCCGCCCCGAGGTGTCTCCACGCGGGGGCCACGAGCAAGGCTCAGGCTCACAGGGCCGGGCCGCTGGATGAAGCATCGGCTGTGACGGGGCCGCGCTCCGGGTTGCTTTGTGGAGGTGGCGACTCGGCTGCCACGAACTCTCTGTCCCGGCTAGCTTCTTCATGGGCGGTGCTTGGGGGCAGCTGGGGGAGGGCCCTGCTGTCAGCGGGCTTGGCCTGTCGGGTGCTCTTCTCGACTCCGCTCGACTCCGCTTCGGGGTTGGCTGGGCAGATCGCCTTTGCGGAGACGGGTCGCGCGGCCACGATCGGGACCATCCCCAGCGCCCAAGGTAGGCAGGCTCAGGCAGTGGCGCCGGGGCTTGGTGCTTCTACCGGCCGATGACCGGGATGGCTATGCATGCAGTGCTCTGCGGCGAAAGCAAGGCGGCGGGGGAGGGATGCGGGCGGCGGAGGCTAGGGTGGCGGACATGGCGAAGTTGGCGTGGAACGGCGACTTGCCGAGGTGAAGATGCAGGTCAGGGAGACTGCTCCCCGCGCGTGCGGGGGTGAGCCCGACCGCGCCTGGGCGGCCGGGGCGATCCTGGTCTGCTCCCCGCGAGTGCGGGGGTGAGCCCAGGTTGAACCGGGCGGTCTCCGGAGAGACCTCCTGCTCCCCGCGAGTGCGGGGGTGAGCCCCCGGAGCAGTGCGCGAGGAGCGCGGCGGCTTCCTGCTCCCCGCAAGTGCGGGGGCGAGCCTCCCGGGCTGCAACGCACTGGCCATGAGGAGCCCGCGCCCTTGAGCCCCGCAGAGCCATGGTCGTATCCCTGCGATGAGAAGGAGCCGCATCCTCGACCGACCTAAGCGTCCATCGGGTAGGAAGAGGCGAACTGGGCGCCACCGGAGAGGACTTCTGCAAAACGTGTCGGGGGCCTTCACTCCACAGCGCCCCTGCTCACCGACCGTATGCCCAAGGCGCACGACGTGGCCCGCCCACGAGCCCGTCAGGCTGTCCTCGGCCCCCCGCGCGCCCCAGTCAGGAGCGCCCACCCACCGCTGGCCCCGCCCCCGCCTCCCCGGCAAGCGGTCACGCAACCCCCGCAAACGCCTCTGCCACGTGCTCGCGGCAGGCAGCGCCCCCGCACCCGCACCCGGAAGCTCCCCTGCCCGGTCCTGCCAAGCCGGGAGCATGCCCCCGAGGCGAGCCCAGGCAAGGCCCACCGGCCGCCCCTCTCGCCCCGCCACAAGGAACGCGACGCCCCCCCCGGGCCCGGGAACCCGACCCCGCCCAGCCCCGTCGCGCGCCGGGCGTAACGCCCGAACTCAAACAGTCTCCGGAAGCTCGTCCAGCCCCTCCGCGACCAGCTTCGCCAGCCGCTCCAGGGTGGCCTCTCCGCCGTCCGCGTCGGCGGAGAGGACGATTTCCTCGCCGCCCTGGACGCCTAGGCCGAGGACGGCCAGCATCGAGGCGGCGTTGACCGGGGCGGTGTCCGGCTTGGCGATGGTCACGGGGATGCCGGAGGCGGTGGCGGCCCGGACGAAGATGGAAGCGGGACGGGCGTGCAGGCCCTCGGCCCAGCCGACGTTGACGCGGCGCTCAGCCATGTTGAAGCTGCCCTTCACGAATCGGACGATGTTGTCTAGACCAGACTCGCACACCGCTCCGGACGACCCCGCCAGGGACATCCGGCCCGCGGAACATGGCCCAGCCTGCCCCGTGCCCGACGGCTCCGCGACCCGTACGCTGCTCCCATGGACACCCCGTCGGACCAGCACGCCTATCCCGCCCACTGGGAGGCCGACGTGGTCCTCCGCGACGGCGGCACCGCGCGCATCCGGCCCATCACCGCCGACGACGCCGACCGCCTGGTGAGCTTCTACGAGCAGGTCTCGGACGAGTCGAAGTACTACCGGTTCTTCGCCCCGTACCCGCGCCTCTCGGCCAAGGACGTGCGCCGCTTCACCCACCACGACCACGTCGACCGGGTGGGGCTGGCCGTGACGATCGGCGGCGAGTTCATCGCCACCGTGCGCTACGACCGGATCGACGACCGGGGCATGCCCGCCTCCGCCCCGGCCGACGAGGCCGAGGTGGCCTTCCTCGTCCAGGACGCGCACCAGGGCCGGGGTGTCGCCTCCGCCCTGCTGGAGCACATCGCGGCGGTCGCCCGCGAGCGCGGCATCCGGCGCTTCACCGCCGAGGTGCTCCCCGCCAACACCAAGATGATCAAGGTCTTCACCGACGCGGGCTACCAGCAGAAGCGCAGCTTCGAGGACGGCGTCGTCCGTCTGGAGTTCGGCCTGGAGCCCACCGACCGCTCGCTCGCCGTGCAGCACGCCCGCGAACAGCGCGCCGAGGCCCGCTCGGTCCAGCGGCTGCTGGCCCCCGGCTCGGTCGCCGTGGTCGGGGTGGGCCGCACCCTCGGCGGGGTCGGCCGCAGCATCCTGCGCAACATCCGGGAGGCCGGGTTCACCGGCCCGGTCCACGCCGTCAACCAGGGCTTCCCCGACACCGGCGACACCGTCGAGGGCGTCCGCGCCCACCGCTCGGTGCGCGACATCGCCGAACCCGTCGACCTCGCCGTCATCGCCGTCCCCGCCGAACGGGTGCCCGAGGCGGTCGCGGAGTGCGGCGAGCACGGCGTCCAGGGCCTCGTGGTGATCTCCGCCGGCTACGCCGAACAGGGCCCCGAGGGCCGCGAGCGCCAGCGCGCCCTGATCCGCCAGGCCCGCTCGTACGGGATGCGGGTCATCGGCCCCAACGCCTTCGGCGTCATCAACACCACCCCCGAGACCCGGCTCAACGCCTCCCTCGCCCCCGAACTCCCCGTGCCCGGCCGCGTCGGCCTGTTCACCCAGTCCGGCGCCATCGGCATCGCCCTGCTCTCCGCCCTCCACCGCGACGGCGGCGGCGCCGACGGCGTCCCCAACCCGACCGGCGTCTCCACCTTCGTCTCGGCGGGCAACCGCGCCGACGTCTCCGGCAACGACGTCATGCAGTACTGGTACGACGACCCGCACACCGACGTCGCGCTGATGTACCTGGAGACCATCGGCAACCCCCGCAAGTTCACCCGCCTCGCCCGCCGCACCGCCGCCGCCAAGCCGCTGGTCGTCGTCCAGGGCGCCCGGCACAGCGGTATCACCCCCACCGGCCACCCCGCCCCCGTCACCCGGCTGCCCTACGCCACCGTCTCCGCCCTGCTGCGCCAGGCCGGCGTCATCCGGGTGGACACCGTCACCGAACTGGTCGACGTCGGCCTCCTCCTGGCCGGGCAGCCGCTCCCCGCGGGGCCCCGCGTCGCCATCCTCGGCAACTCCGAGTCGCTCGGCCTGCTCAGCTACGACGCCTGCCTCTCCCAGGGCCTGCGCCCGCTGCCGCCCCGCGACCTCACCACCGACGCCACCCCCGAGGACTTCCGGGCCGCGCTCGCCGCCGCCCTCGCCGACGACGGCTGCGACGCCGTGGTGGTCACCGCCATCCCCTGGGTCGGCGCCGACGGCGTCCCCGAACGCCCCGACGGGGAGGCGCTCGGCGCCGCCCTGCGCACCGCCCACGCCACCGCCCCCGACAAGCCGGTCGTCGTGGTCCACGTGGAACTCGGCGGCCTCGCCGAAGCCCTCTCCGCCGCCGCCGGCACCGGCCCCGGCAGCCCCGCCACCCAGCGCGGCCCCGCTGAACCACAGGGTGTGGAAGGCGTCGACCGGGTCGGTGAAGTCC
>NZ_JOII01000046.1 GCF_000719955.1 Streptomyces albidoflavus | reverse complement strand
ACCGCCGAGATCTACACGTAAGGAGTCGTCGGCAGCGTCAGATGTGTATAAGAGACAGGCGTTCTGGTCCCCGAGAGGCACCCCGCCCCTCCCCGACCAGGAGACGCCCCATGCCCCAACACCCCACCCGCACGCTCGCCTTAACCCTGTCCATAGCCCTGGCCACCGGCGCGGCAACCCTGCCCCCCGCCTCCGCCACCCCAGCCGAGCACCCGACCACCAGCCCAGCCGCCCCCTCGACCACGCCCACCTCCCCCGCAGCCCAGCCAAATTCCCCCCACCACCAAGCCACCCTCTCCGCCCTCGAAGACCTGGTCGACAAGGGCACCCTCCCCGGCGCCTCCGCCGAAGTACGCCACCGCGAAGCCCGTTGGACAGCCCAGGTAGGCCAAGCCGACACCGCAACCGGCTGTGAACGCACCCCGGACGACCACTTCCGGGGCGCCAGCATCACCAAGACGTTCATCGCGACCGTGCTGCTTCAACTGGAGGCGGAAGGGCGGCTCGGTCTGGACGACTCGGTCGAGGAGTGGCTGCCCGGGCTGGTGCGGGGGGACGGGTACGACGCCGAGGCGATCACGGTGCGGCAGTTGCTCAACCACACCAGCGGGATCGCCAATTACACCGACGACCCGGAGTTCGTCCACCGGGCCGCCGGGCCGGGGTTCCCGGAGCACCGCTACGACTCGCACACGCCCGAGGAACTGGTGGCCCTCGCGATGACGTATCCGCCGTATCCCGAGCCGGAGTCGGCGCCGATGTACTCCAACACCAACTACGTGCTGGCCGGGATGGTGATCGAGGCGGTGACCGGGCGTTCGTACGCGCGGGAGGTCGAGCGGCGGATCATCCGCCCGCTGAAGCTGGGCGGAACGTCCTTCCCGGGCGCAGATCCCACGATGCCGGAGCCGCACCCGGTGGCGTACTCGCGGCTGCACCAGGACGAGCCGGATGCCGCGGTTCATGACGCGACCGAGCAGAACATGAGCTGGCTGGGGGCGGCGGGTGACGTCATCTCGACCGCCGGGGATCTCAACCGGTTCCAGCGGGCGCTCGTGAGCGGGAAGCTGTTGCCGCGCGCCCAGACGAAGGCGATGTTCGCCGAGGTGCCGGCGGGTGACGGGACGGGGTACGGGCTGGGCGTGGAGTTCGCCGAGACCTCGTGCGGGGTGAAGGTGGTCGGCAAGAGCGGGCGGACCAACGGGTCCGTCTCCGCGATGGTCGGCACGCCGGACGGGCGTCATCAGCTCACGTTCAACATCAACGGGGACTGGATCGGGAACGGGCTGCTCTACGTCAACGTGATCGAGGCGGAGTTCTGCGGGAAGGTGCTGGAGCCGGAGGAGGGGCGGGCCGGCCCCGTGGCGCACTAGCGAGCGGCGAGCCGGTCCAGCAGGCCGGTGGCCCGGCCCGGCGGGATGCGGTCCTCGTGGGTGACGCGTCGGGTCAGCCTGCCCATGGCCGTACAGGGAAGGAACTCCACTGTCCGAAGCCGCAGTCGGGATCGGGCGCACCGCCGTCACGGGCGTCGCCGCCCGCCGGGCCATCGGCAGCCGGGGCAATCCGAGGGTGGAGGTGGACGCCGTGCTACGCGGGCGAGGGCGTGCGGCGTACCTCCGCCGAGCGCGCCGCGCACCTGGCGAAGCTCGTCGCCGCGTACCCGGCGGGTCGGTCCTGCGCCGGGCGTGACGGAGCGACAGGGGGGCGCCGCTCAGACCGCCAGTGTCACCATCGTCCCCGCGTAGACAACCACGAGCAGCCAGCCGTCGAAGCCGAGGCGGAGCCAGCCGGTCTTCTGGCGGACCAGGAGGCCGGCCAGGACGACGGTGGTCATCAGCAGGGCGGCGGCGCTGAGGAAGAGTTCGTCGCGGCCGGCGGCGTGGAAGAGGGAGCCGCCGGAGTACGCGAGGTCGCCGATGGCGAGGTTGAGGACGTCGAGGCAGTTGCCGCCGATGATGGCGGCGAAGGCGAGGGTGACGGCGCCCCGGCGGACGGCGGCGATCGAGGTGACGGCCTCGGGCAGGGCGTTGATGATGCCCATGATCCCGGCGCCGACCAGGCCCGCGCGCAGCCCCGTCGAGGAGAGCACCACCTGGGCGGCCTGGGTGACGGCCCAGCCGGCGACGATGACGACGCCCGCGATGGCGCCGAACTCCACCCAGAGGGTGCCGGTGCGGCGGCCGGCGTACGTGCCC
This sequence comes from Streptomyces albidoflavus, assembly GCF_000719955.1. Taxonomy (GTDB): domain Bacteria; phylum Actinomycetota; class Actinomycetes; order Streptomycetales; family Streptomycetaceae; genus Streptomyces; species Streptomyces albidoflavus. Next base: position 43,088 of record NZ_JOII01000046.1, on the reverse strand, counting down.
TCCGGCTCCTCGTCGGGCACGTCCTCGACGGTCTCCTTGGTGCGGACCGCCTCCCACGCCTGCCACATCGGGTCGTCGGTACGGCGGACCAGATGCAGCCCGCCTATGTAGACCAGGACCAGGACGATCGAGGCGGGGTGGACCCCGGCGACCGTCACCTCGGGGCTGAAGGTGGCCATCAGGGAGAGGCCGAGGAGCCCGGCGAGCAGGACGCCGAAGAGGAGGTTCTGCAGGGAGGCGGCGGCGTGTTCGAGGTTGGCGCGGCGGTGGAAGGCGTCGGCGGCGACCACGGCGAGGGTCTGCGCGGCGATGCCGCCGACGGCGTTGCCGTACGCGAGCCGGGGTTCGCCGTCGACGGCGGCGACGGTGGTCATCACGATTCCGGAGAGCGAGGTGACCAGGCCGAAGAGGACGGCGCCGAAGACCGCCTCGCCCCACCCGGTCCGGTCGGCGAGGGTGTCGCCCACCCCGGCCAGCCGCACACTGCACCAGACCGTCACCGCTCCGGCGAGGAGCAGGACGACCACGCTCCACCCGAGCGTCCACTCCCCCGAGAGCACCCCTGTCGCTGTCATGGGGAGCCGTCTGCCCCGGTGGGGCGGGGGTAGGCCGGGCGGTGTTGAGCCCCTGGCGCGGGCGAGGGGGACGGGGGATCATCCAGGGGCCCGGATGAGGTGTCCGGGCACCTGAACAGGGGGAAATCCATGCGCTTGCGTACCGCCGCGGCCTCCGCCGCCCTCGTCCTCACCGCCGTGCTCTCGGCCGCGGCCTGCTCGCCGGAGTCCGAGGGGCGCCCCGAGTGCGAGGGCACCGCCGGGCAGATCCCGGCCGGCTGCGCGGTCGAGCCCTCCTTCGCCGAGACCGAGGCGGGCGAGCCCGCCGACGGCGAGCCCGCCACGCCCTGACCCGGCGCGCGCCTCAGTCGGCGAGCGGCAGCAGCTCCGGGAGGTGCCCGTCGGACGCCTCGGCCGCCGCGACGCGCTCGGCCGGCACCTCGCCGTAGAGCGTGGTGCGCGGCCGGGCGGGTCGGCCGGCCAGGGTGGCGATGGCACGCAGGTCCTCGATGGAGCGGTACGAGCCGTAACGCGAGCCCGCCATGCGGGAGATGGTCTCCTCCATCAGGGTGCCGCCGAGGTCGTTGGCGCCGGAGCGGAGCATCTCGGCGGCGCCCTCCGCGCCGAGCTTGACCCAGCTGGTCTGGATGTTGGTGATGTGCGGGTGGAGCAGGACGCGGGCCATCGCGGTGACGGCCCGGTTGTCGCGGGTGGTGGGGCCGGGGCGGGCGATGCCGGCGAGGTAGACCGGCGCGTTGGTGTGGATGAAGGGGAGCGTCACGAACTCGGTGAAGCCGCCCGTCTCCTGCTGGATGGCGGCCAGCGTGCGGAAGTGGCCGAGCCAGTGGCGGGGCTGGTCCACGTGCCCGTACATCATGGTGGAGGAGGAGCGCAGGCCCAGTTCGTGGGCGGTCCTGACGACCTCGATCCAGTCGGCGGCGGGCAGTTTGCCCTTGGTGAGGACCCAGCGGACCTCGTCGTCGAGGATCTCGGCGGCGGTGCCGGGGATGGAGTCGAGCCCGGCCTCCTTGGCGGCGGTGAGCCAGTCGCGGATCGAGAGGCCGGTGCGGCTGGCGCCGTTGACGACCTCCATCGGCGAGAAGGCGTGCACGTGCATACCGGGGACGCGTTCCTTGACCGCCCGCGCGATGTCGAAGTACGCGGTGCCGGGCAGGTCGGGGTGGATGCCGCCCTGCATGCAGACCTCGGTGGCGCCGACCTCCCACGCCTGGGCGGCCCGGTCGGCGACCTGGTCGAGGGAGAGCGTGTAGGCGTCGGCGTCGGTGCGGCGCTGGGCGAAGGCGCAGAAACGGCAGCCGGTGTAGCAGACGTTGGTGAAGTTGATGTTCCGCGTGACGATGTACGTGACCTCGTCGCCGACGGTGGCGCGGCGCAGGTCGTCGGCGATGGAGCAGAGCGCGTCGAGGGCGGGGCCGTCGGCGTGCAGCAGGGCGAGGGCCTGGTCGTCGCTGAGCCGGGTCGGGTCGTCGGCGGCCTGGGCGAGGGCTTCGCGGACGTCGCTGTCGATGCGCTGCGGGACCATCCCGGGGGCGGCCTGTTCGCGCAGCGCCTCCCAGTCGCCGTAGACGGCGTCGAAGTCGGCGCGGCGATCGCCGGTGCGGCCCTCGGTGTCGATGGTGCGGTGCAGGTCGGTGCGGCCGGTCGCGGTGAACCCCTCGTCGGGCTCCTGCCAGGGCAGCCCCTCGGGGAGCGCGTCCTCGCGGGCGAGGCCGGTCTCCGGGTCGGCCAGGGCGCGGACGTGCGGGAGGAGGCGCGGGTCGAGCCAGGGTTCGCCGCGGGCGATGAACTCCGGGTAGACGGTGAGGCGTTCGCGCAGCTCGAAGCCGGACTCGCGGGTGCGCTCGGCGAGCTGGTCGATGTGCGGCCAGGGGCGCTCGGGGTTGACGTGGTCCGGGGTGAGCGGCGAGACCCCGCCCCAGTCGTCGATGCCGGCGCCGACGATCAGCGCGTACTCGGCGTCCACCAGGTTGGGCGGGGCCTGGATGCGGGCGGCCGGGCCGAGGATGTGGCGGGCGACGGCGATGCAGGCGGCCAGCTCCTCCAGTTCGGCGTCGGGCATGGCGCGCATCGCGGTGTCGGGCTTGGCGCGGAAGTTCTGGACGATGACTTCCTGGATCGACTGGTACTGGCGCTGGATGCGCCGGAGCTGGAAGAGGGCGTCGGCGCGCTCCTCGTAGCTCTCGCCGATGCCGATGAGGACGCCGGTGGTGAAGGGGACGTTGGAGCGGCCGGCGTCCTCCAGGACGCGCAGGCGGACGGCGGGCTCCTTGTCGGGCGAGCCGTGGTGCGGGCCGCCCGGCTCGGACCACAGCCGGGTCGCGGTGGTCTCCAGCATCATGCCGAGCGAGGGCGCGACGGGCTTGAGCCGCTGGAGGTCGGTCCAGCTCATGACGCCCGGGTTGAGGTGCGGGAGCAGGCCCGTCTCCTCCAGGACGCGGATGGCCATGGCCCGGACGTAGGCGAGGGTGTCGTCGTACCCGTGGGCGTCGAGCCATTCGCGGGCCTCGGGCCAGCGGTCCTCGGGCCGGTCGCCGAGGGTGAACAGGGCTTCCTTGCAGCCGAGTGCGGCGCCCTGGCGGGCCACCTCCACCACCTCGTCGGGCGAGAGGTACATGCCGTGGCCCTCGCGGCGCAGCTTGCCGGGGACGGTGACGAAGGTGCAGTAGTGGCAGCGGTCCCGGCAGAGCCGGGTCAGCGGGATGAAGACCTTCTTGGAGTACGTGATGACGCCCGGCCGTCCGGCCGCCTCCAGGCCGGCGTCGCGCACGCGGGCGGCCGAGGCCGACAGGTCCCGCAACTGCTCGCCCCGCGCCTGGAGCAACACCGCCGCCTCGGCGGTGTCCAGCGCCACCCCGTCCCGGGCCCGCTTGAGCGCTCGGCGCATGGCATTCTCGGTCGGCCGTCCCGGCTGCGCATCAGTCATACAGGCAGCATACGAGCGGGGTCCGGCCGGCGGTGCGGCCCCGGTCAGTCGTTGACGGCGGTCAGCAGCACGGCCGCGTCCTCCACGGCGAGCAGGCCGTGGCGCTCCTGCGGGACCGGGTGGAGCTGGCCCGACCTCAGTTCGGTGTCGCCGGAGACGGTGGTGATGAGGACGACGCCGCGCAGCACCTGGAGGGAGGCGGCCGGGGGCGCGTTGTGCTCGTCCAGACGGGTCCCGGCGGTCAGCGCGATGATGCTCTGTCGCAGGCAGTCCTCGTGGACGAGGAGGTGGGCGCTGCGCCCGTGCGGGTCGGCGTGGGCCGCGGTCACGTGCTCGTCCGCGAGGGCGTTGAGGTCGTCCATGGGGCCACTCTGCCCCAGCCTCGACGCCCTCGCGATCCGGGGCTGTCAGCGGTGGGAGACGGCCTTGACGGCGGCCTCCGCGTCGGCCCGCTCCAGGAAGGCGAGCCGGGCCCGCTTCTCGGGCTTGTCGATCTCCGGGCCGAGCACGAAGCCGACCCGGCGCAGCCGCTCGATGGCCCGCTCGTTGCGCGCGTCGGGCTCGACGACGATCCGCCGGCGGCCGGGGTCGGTGAGGATGTAGTCGATCAGGGCGATGATGAGGCCGCTGCTGAAGTTGGCGACGGGCTGGCCGCCGTGGGCGGGGCCGATCAGCAGGTGGACGCCGTAGTCGCCGGGCCGGACGTCGTAGCACTCGCCGAGCGGGTCGGCCTCGGGCTCGTAGGTCTGGAAGAGGGCGGCGGGGCGGCCGCCGAGGACGGCGAGGAAGGCGTGGTGGGTGGTGAGGCCGTCCAGGAAGGTGTACGTCTCGTGGACCTCCTCGCGGGTGTAGCCGTTCATCCCCCAGAACTTGGCGCGCTCCTCGGTGACCCAGGCGTACAGCAGGTCGAGGTCGGCGTCCGGGTCGACGGGGACGAGACGGACCTCGCCGAAGCCGTCCACGTGGTGGCGGTGGACCGGGGTGCGGTCGCTGAGGTCGGGGCTGGGGATGCTGCTCATCGGGCGGGGCTCCTGTCGGACGGGGTGGGCAGGGGGACGGGGCGCAGCCGGGCGAAGTCGGTGACGACGGGGACCAGGCCGCCCTCGCGCCACAGCGGGAGCTGGTCGCGGGCGTGCGGGTCGCCCGGGACGCCCGAGGCGCCGAAGGGGACGGCCCAGAGGCTGTCGTCGCGGCGGGCGAGGTCCCAGACGTAGCGGGCGGCGGGGCCGCGGGCGAAGAGGTGGGTGATGCCGGGGAGGCTGGAGGTGGAGAGCACGCAGTCGTGGTCGCCGCCGACCGAGGGCCACTCCTCGCCGGAGGCCACCGCCTGCCAGGGCGCGAGCCGGTGCAGGGCGCCCCAGGGCTGCTCGCTGTCGTCCTGTGCGGCCGCCTCCAGCGCGGCGGCGGCCAGCGCGAGCCGCTCGTCCTCGGTGACGGGCCCGCCGGTGAGCAGCGATTCGAGGGCGTAGGCGATCCGGGCGGTGGCGAAGAGCCAGGGCCGGAAGACCGGCGGGTAGCCGTCGGCGCGGGCGGGCCCGTCGGTGCCGGTCAGCCCGGTGAGCGCGGGGTGGGCGGCGAGCAGCCGGACGACCTCGGCGCGGAAGGCGGCGTACCGGGCGGCGTCCACCGAGCCGGTCTCCATGTGCCGGTCCCAGGCGAGCAGCCGCTCCCGCAGGCGGCGGGCGGGCTCGCCGAGGGCGGCCGGGTCGAGGCGGCCGAGGAGCGCCAGCAGCGGCCGGGCGGAGGCGAGATAGGTGTCCGTGTGGACGGCGGCCATCTCCCCGGCGCGCCAGCCGGTGCGGGCGGTGAGCAGGGCACGGATGCGGTCGGCGCGGTACGGCGGGGCGAACTCGGTGCCGAGCGGTCCGGCGAGCCCGCGCTCGTTGGCCATCACGGCGATGCCGGGCTCGGCCCAGCTCGCGGCGGGCGCCTCGGGCAGCGGCTCGGGCTCGTCCTGCCAGGCGTGGTCCGCCTCCCAGGCGGGGACGGGGCCGAGCCGGTTGGCGGCCGGGCGGCGCGGGACGTACCCGGCGGCGCGGTGCAGCAGGCCGCCCTCGGTGTCGGCGGCGAGCAGGACGTTGACCGGCTCCACCCAGTGGTCGACGGCGGCGGACACGTCGGCGACGGTCCGTGCGGCGAGCAGCGCGGGCAGCGTCTCGAAGCCGAGGCGCCCGGAGACGCGCGGGTGATGACGCAGCGCCAGCGCGTTGGCGGGCTCCGCCCCGCCCTCCTCGCCGGGCAGCGGCCCGGCGTCCGGCCCGCCCACGACCACGGTCCCGCGCCCCGTCTCGACCACCTCCACGGTGACCGGCTCCCCGCCCGCGACCTGGTACGTCTCGGTGTGCGCCGCCACCCCCTCCCAGCCGCCGGGCCCGTACGCCTCGACGGCGCCGCCGGTGCGCCGCAGCCGCTCCCGGTAGAGGTCCTGGTAGTCCGCCATGGCGTTGGTGATGGCCCAGGCGACCTGCCCGGTGTGGCCGAAGTGGGCGAGGCCGGGGACGCCCGGGACGGCGAGGCCGACCACGTCGCGGCCGGGCGCCGCCAGGTGGATCTGCTGGTAGACCCCGGGGTCCTCGATGAACCGGTGCGGGTCGCCCGCCAGCAGCGCGGCGCCGCTCGCCGTACGGTCACCGGTGACCAGCCAGCCGTTGCTGCCGGCGGTGCCGGGCCCGTCGGTGGCGAAGAGCGGGACGGCGTCGGGGCCGAGGCGGCGGGTGAGTTCGCCGCGCCAGAGCTTGGCGGGGAAGCCCGCGAAGAGCAGGTGGGTGGAGAGCCACACCCCGAGCGGCGTCCACGGCTCCCAGGGGGCGGGGCTGCTGCCGGTCCGCGCGAACTCGGGGGCCCGCTCGTGCGCCCCGTCCGCCAGCGCGTCGGTGACCCCCTCGGCGTACGCGGCGACCCAGGCGGCCGTGTCGGCGTCCAGCCGCTCGTAGCACCGCCGGGCGGTGTCGGCCAGCCGCGTCCAGCGGGCGAGCCCGTCCCAGTCGGCGGCGTCGGGCCCGAGGAAGGCGGCGCTGGTGCCCAGCACCCTGTGCTGCTCGACATGGAGCTGCCAGGCCCGGTCGAGCGCGGTCACATACCCCTGGCCGTACGCCAGTTCCCGCGCCCCGCCCGCCCGCACGTGCGGGATGCCCCAGTCGTCCCGGAACAACGCGAAGCCTGGCCGCCCCCCGGCTCTGCCCGCTCTCCCGGCCCCGTCGGTTCTCTCGGCTCTCTCGGCTCTCATCCGTCCCCGCTGCTCCCCGCCCGTCACCGGGCATCGGTGTATCGATGTGCCGTCAGGTGTGTCCGCGGCCGCCCGGCGCGCCGCCCCCGGCGGCTCCCCCGAACCTTCCCCCAGCCTCCACACCCGCAAAGATTTAGGTTAGCCTAACCTAAAGTAATCATCAGGGGAGGAGACCACCGTGGGTCACGGCTGGGAGGGCGTCGTCCTCAAGTTGCTGCGTGGCAAGGACTTCACGTTCACCGTCACGGGCACCGAGGAGGTCACCCCGGAGTACCGCAGGGTGCGCTTCACCGACGGCGGGCTGCTGGCCCAGTCGGGCGTCCACCCCACGATGTGGGTCCGCGTCTGGTTCGAGCGCGACGGCAAACCGCACCAGCGCGCCTACACCCTGGTCGACCCCGACCCGGAGCAGGGCACCTTCAGCCTGGAGTTCGCCCTGCACCAGGGCACCGCCAGCGACTGGGCCCGCACCGCCGCCCCGGGCGACACCATCGACGCCACGGTCCAGGGCACCGGCTTCACCGCCCCCGACCCGGCCCCGGCCCACCTCTACGCCGTCGCCGACCCGGCCTCCCTGCCCGCCCTCAACTCCCTCCTCGACACCTTCCCGGCCACCCCGGCCACCATCTGGTTCGAGACCCCGGACGAGGCCGGGCCGGCCACGAAGGGCCTGCCCTTCCGCACCGACCCCTCCCGCCACACGGTCCACACCGTCCCCCGCGAACGCGCCGGCGCCCGCCTCACCGAGACGGTGAAATCCGCCCTCCCCGCCTTCCCCACCGACGCCTACCTCTGGATAGCCACCGACACCCACACCACCCGCACCCTGGCGGGTTGGGCCCGCAAGGAACTGGGCGCGTCCAGGGAACGGGTGAGCGCACTGGGGTACTGGCGGCCGTGACGCCCCGCCCCTGCGCCCTCAGGCGCCCCGGTCGGTCCTGGTGACCGCGGTGTCGCGCTCCGCCCCCACCCCCAGGATCAGCTCCCGGTGCGAGGCGATCAGCCCCGGCGGGAGGCGGTCCGGTGCGTACCATCCGGCGTCCAGGATCTCGCGTGGGTCCAGGCGCATCGTCCCCCCGCTGAGCCGGGCCTCGTAGGCGGCCTCGGCGCGGAGGCGGTAGCCGCTGGTGAGGCGGACCAGGGGGCCGGGGGTGACGTCGAGGCCGGTCTCCTCCTTGACCTCGCGGACTACGGTCTGCTCGAAGGTCTCGCCTCGGCGGGCGTAGCCGGTGGGCAGGCCCCAGGGGGTGTCCTTGCGCCACAGGCGGTGGTGGAGGAGGAGGACGCGGCCCTCGTCGTCGCGGACCACGCCGGTGACGCCGACCATGAAGGTGGCGTGCGCCAGCCACATCACCCGCCATTGCAGCGGGCCGCGCAGCCGGTGCCAGAGCGCGCCGATGAAACGGTTGACCATGTCCGCACCTCGTCCTTCGCACCGCCGCCGCCCGTCCCTGGCAGCGTACGAGGCCGGGGCGGCGGGCGGCGACGCGGCACGGGGGCGGCCGGGGGCAGGGGGGCGTTCGCCTGGGTGCGCGGGCCCGGTTCCGTAGACTCGGGGCCATGACTTCCGCCTGACGTTCCGCATCCCGCCCCGCCACCGGCCGCCGCGCGCTCCTCGCGCGCCCGCCGGGGCAGCCGCACGCGCACGCACCGGAGTCACCGTGACCGACCAGCACCCCCTTTTCGCCGCCCTCACCCGGCTCGCCGCCCGCCCCGCGCCCTACGCGCTCCTCACCACCCCCGAGCTGTGGACCGACCCGCACCTGGCCGGGCGGATGCTCGCCGCCCACCTCGACCCGGCGGTGGACCTCTCGACGTACCGGGCCTCCTTCGTGGCCCGCGCCCTGACCTGGCTCACCGAGACGTTCCAGGTCGGGCCGGGCGTGCGCGTCGCCGATCTCGGCTGCGGCCCCGGGCTGTACGCGACACCGCTGGCCCGGACCGGGGCGCGCGTCACCGGCATCGACCTCTCCGAGGGCTCGCTGGCGTACGCGCGGCGCGAGGCGGCGCGGGAGGGGACGCCGGTGCGGTACGTCCAGGGGGACTACCTGGAGTGGGGCGACGCGGCGGCCGAGGACGGTGAGCGGTACGACCTCGTCCTGCTCGTCATGCGGGACTACTGCGCCCTCGCCCCGCACCAGCGCGCCCGCCTCCTCGCGGCCGTACGGGAACGGCTGGCGCCGGGCGGGTCGTTCGTCCTCGACGTGGACGCGGTGGCGGCCTTCGCCGCGGTCGAGGAGGGGTGTGCCTACGCGCCCGGACTGATGGACGGCTTCTGGTCGCCGGAGCCGTACACCGGCTTCCGGCACACCTTCCGCTACGCGGAGGGCGAGGTGCCCGGCGGCGGGCCCGTCTCGCTCGACAAGTACGACATCCTCACCGCCGGCGGGCACCGGGTCTTCTGCAACTGGGTACGCCACTTCACCCCGGAGACGCTGGCCGCCGAGCTGACCGCGGCGGGGCTGACGCTCCGGGAGGCGTACGGGGACCTGGCGGGCGCCCCGTACGCGCCGGACGGGCCGCACTTCGCGGGGGTGGCGGGCCGGGGCTGACGGCGCGTCCGGCGCCGGGCCTCACGCCACCTCGAACCCCATCGCCACGGCGATCCCCACCGCCTGGGCCGGGTCGATCCGGGCGCCGGCCAGGGCGGTGCGGTCCAGGGTGCGGGCGTCGAGGGCACTGAGGTCGGAGCCGCGCAGGTCGGCGCCGGTGAGGCTGACGCCGGCGAGGAGGGCGCCGGAGAGGTCGGTGCCGGTGACCTCGGCCTCGTCCAGGCGGGCGCCGCGCAGGTCGGCCTCGCGCATCCGGACCCCGTCCAGAACCGCCTTGCGCAGGTCGGCGCGGGGGAAGGAGGTGAACGACCAGTCGCCGCCGGTCACCTTCAGCAGCCGGAAGGAGCAGGCGTCGAAGGTGGAGCCGACCGCCTTGCACTGGTCGAGGCGGGCGTCGAAGAAGGAGCAGCGGCGGAATTCGCAGTGGGTGAAGGCGGTGGCGGTGAGGTGGGAGACGTTGAAGCGGACGCCGGAGAAGGTGCAGCGGTCGAAGCGGGCGCCGCTGCCGGTGGTCTCCGTCCAGTCCGTGTCGTAGAAGTCGCAGGCGGTGTAGGTGAGGCCGGTGAGGTCGCGGCCGTACCAGTCGTCGCCGCGCAGGGTCTCGCCGGTGACGGGGGCGGGGTCCTCGGGGTGGAGGGAGGCGGGGTCGGGTGCGGGCATGAGGCCGATTGAACACCCCGGCACCGACAACGCCCGCCCCGCCCGCCCCCGGGTCGGCCGGGTCCGCCCTACCGCAGCAGCGCCCCGGTCCCGTCCGGCACCTGATGGGGCGTGAGGATCTCGGAGAACTCCGCCCCGGCCGCGACCGCCGAGCGCAGCAGCAGCGCCCCGGCCTGCCCGGCGAAGGCGGTCGGGTCGCCGTCGAGGGCGGGGGCCTGGGTGGCCAGCGCCCGCGGGTCGGTGGCGGAGGCGTACAGCTGCGGGTCGTGGTCGCGGTCGGCGGCGAGGAGGAGGGCGGTGGCACGGCCGCGTGCGAAGGCGGTGGCGGTGTCGGGGACGCCCTCGGCGGCCCGGTGGCGGGCCAGGTCGCCGCGGAACCGTTCCAGGGTGGCGCGGTGGCGGGCGGTGGTCGCGTCGTGCAGGGCGGCGTCGACGCTGCGGCGCAGTGCGGCGAGGGCCGCGGGGTCGCCGCCGCTGGGGCGCCCGCCGGTGACCAGGACCAGGTCGGGCGGGATGTCGCCGGGGGCCGAGAAGGCGGGCGAGAGCCGGTCGCGGAGCGATTCGAGGGCCTGGGGGTCGCCGGTGACCGCGACCATGCGGGCCCTGACCTCGCCGACCGCCGCCAGCACGTCCTGCGCGACCTGGCCGGCGACGTCGGCCCAGGGGCCCTCGCGGCGGCGCCGGGTGACGCCGGTGACGGGCCCGTCGGCCAGCAGCCCGGCCAGGTGCAGGGTGGTGCCGTGGAAGGTGCGGCGGGTGTCGGGCTGTTCGGCGCTGACGGGGAAGGCGTCGACGTCGGCGCCGTGCTCGTCGACGGCCACGACGACGTGCGGGAGCTGGTGGTCGAGGTCGACGACGAGGGCCAGCGCGTCGGGGATCGGCAGCAGCGCGGCCTGGTCGCGCAGCGGCGGTGCGGCGAGGGTGTGCACGCCGAGGAGCCGGCCGTCGGCGGCGAAGACCGATTCGCCCTGTGGTCCCGGCAGGTCGGGGACGCCGCCGACCGCCTTGTCCAGGACGGTCAGGGTCGCCTCGTCGCAGCCGTGTTCGGCGAGGCCGTCGCGCAGGGCCCGCCAGCGGTGCTCGATGTGGGTGGCGGAGAGGCGGTCGTCGTGGGTGGTGTCGAGGTGGACGGAGGCGACGGGCGCCCCGAGGTTCTCGGCACTCTCGTAGAGGGATACGACGGAACGCAGATCCATGACGTCCGGGGCCGGGCCCCGCCACCTCCAGCTCAGACCGGTCCAGCGCGGGCAGGATGCCCTTTTTAGCACGATCGGGGCGTTATGACGGGCGGGGTGGGCCCACCGGCCGGTCGGCGCGCGGACGGCCGGTGGGCGCGGGGCGCGTGGGCGGGCCCTGTGAGAGCTGGCTCTCACGCCTGCCGCAAGCGGAGTGGACAAGGCAGACTGTCCCCTGCGTTTCCCCGTGTGCACAGGGGCGGGACCGAAGAGGCGCGGACGATGTGGACGCAGGGGGTCGGGATGAACGGCGGAGCACCGGTACCGGAGCAGCGCTCGGTCTCCGGCGGCGTGCCGGAGCAGCCCCCGGGGCCGGACTCGGAACGGATCGCTCCGGCGGACGGCACGGGGACCGCGGACGCCTCCGGAGCCCGCAGCCCCGGTTCCGCGATGCGGTACGCGGTCCTCGGCCCCGTACGGGCCTGGCGCGGCGGCGACCGGCTCGCCCCCGGCACCCCGCAGCAGCAGGCCCTGCTCGCCGTGCTGCTGCTGCGCGAGGGCCGCACCGCCACCGCCCCCGAACTCATCGACGCCCTGTGGGGCGAGGACCCGCCCTCGCAGGCGCTCCCGGCGATCCGCACGTACGCCTCCCGGCTGCGGAAGGTCCTCGACCCGGGCGATCTCACCAGCGTCTCCGGCGGCTACGCGCTCACCGTGCCGCACGGCGCGCTGGACCTGACGGTCGCCCAGGAGCTGGCGGCCGAGGCGGAGAAGGCGGCCGGATCCGGCGACCTGTGCCAGGCCCGCGCCCTGCTCAACAAGGCGCTCGGCCTGTGGGACGGCGAGGCGCTGGCCGGCGTCCCGGGCCCGCACGGCCGCACCCAGCGCACCCGCCTGGAGGAGTGGCGGCTCAGCCTCCAGGAGAACCTGCTGGAGATGGACCTCGAACAGGGCTGCCACACCGAGGCCGTCTCGGAGCTGACGGCGCTCACCGCGGCCCACCCGCTCCGCGAGCACCTGCGCGAACTGCTGATGCTCGCCCTGTACCGCTCGGGCCGCCAGGCCGAGGCCCTCGCCGTCTACGCCGACACCCACCGCCTGCTCGCCGAGGAGCTGGGCGTCGACCCGCGCGCCGGGCTGCGGGAGCTGCAGAGCCGCATCCTCGCCGCCGACCCGGCCCTCGCCGAGCCCGAGACCGCGGCCGAGCAGCCCGCCTCGGCGCCGGTGCGCCCCGCCCAGCTCCCCGCCACCGTCCCGGACTTCACCGGCCGGGCCGCCTTCGTCGCCGAACTGGGTGACGCGCTCGGCTCGGTCGGCGGCCGGGTCATGGCGGTCTCCGCCGTCGCGGGGATCGGCGGCGTCGGCAAGACCACGCTGGCGGTGCACGTCGCGCACGCCGCCCGGGCCGCCTTCCCCGACGGCCAGCTCTACGTCGATCTCCAGGGCACCGACGGCAGCGCGGCCGAACCCGAGACGGTCCTCGGCTCGTTCCTGCGCGCCCTCGGCACCCCGGAATCGGCCGTTCCGTCCGGTCTGGACGAGCGGGCCGCCCTGTACCGCTCCACCCTCGACGGCCGCCGCGTCCTGGTCCTCCTCGACAACGCCCGCGACGCCGCCCAGATCCGCCCGCTGCTGCCCGGCGCCGGAAGCTGCGCCGCCCTCGTCACCTCCCGGGTGCGGATGGTGGACCTGGCCGGGGCGCACCTCGTCGACCTCGACGTGATGTCCCCGGAGGAGGCGCTCCAGCTCTTCACCCGGATCGTCGGCGCCGAACGCGTCGGCGCGGAGCGCGAGGCCGCCCTGGACGTCGTCGCCGCCTGCGGCTTCCTCCCCCTCGCCATCCGCATCGCCGCCTCCCGGCTCGCCTCGCGGCGCACCTGGACCGTCTCGGTGCTGGCCGCCAAGCTCGCCGACGAACGCCGCCGCCTCGACGAACTCCAGGCCGGCGACCTCGCCGTCAAGGCCACCTTCGAACTGGGCTACGGCCAGCTGGAGCCCGCACAGGCCCGCGCCTTCCGGCTGCTCGGCCTCGCCGACGGCCCCGACATCTCGCTCGACGCCGCCGCCGCCCTGCTCGACCTGGACGCCGACGCCACCGAGGACCTCCTCGAATCCCTCGTCGACACCAGCCTCCTGGAGTCCGCCGCCCCGGGCCGCTACCGCTACCACGACCTGGTCCGCCTCTACGCCCGCGCCTGCGCCGAGCGCGACGAGGGCCCCGAGCGGAGCGCCACCCTCGCCCGCCTCCTCGACTTCTACCTGGCGACCGCCGCCGGCGTGTACGCCCTGGAGCGCCCCGGCGACCAGCTCCACGCCCACCTGGCCCCCACCGAGGTGCCCGGCCTCGCCTTCACCGACCGCACGGCCGCGTGGGACTGGCTGTACCGGGAGGCGTCCTGCCTGCTGGCCTGCGTACGCCAGCACGCCGGGGGCGCCACGCTGCGGCGCGCCGTCGACCTGCTCTTCGCGGCGAAGGACCTGGCCGAGTCGGGGGCGGACGCCCGCCAGTACGAGCAGGTGGCGGCGGTGGCGCTGGCCGCCGCCGAGGAGCAGGAGGACCTGCTCGCCCAGGCCAGGGCGCGCACCACGCTCGCCCACTCCTACCGGCTGACCGGCAAGTTCGCCCAGGCCGACGAGGAGGCCGACCACGGGATGCGGCTCAGTGCCGCCGCCGGCGACCCGGTGGCGGGCGGCTACGCCTCCAACATCCGGGGCATCGTCGCGATCTACCACAACCGGCACACCGAGGCGGGCGCCTATCTGGGCCGCGCGATCGAGGAGTTCCGCGCCGACGGCAACCGCCCCAGCGAGGCCAGCGCCCTCAGCAACCTCTCCCGCGTCCTGCTCCAGAACGGCGAGCACGCCGAGGCCGTCGCGCTCGCCGAACGCGCCCTCGCCATCTACAACGAGGTCGGCCTCACCTGGCGGCTGGCCAACGGCATGTACGCCCTCGGGCTCGCCCTCGCCGCCTCCGGCCGCCACGACGAGGCGGTGGACCAGCTCAGCGGCGCGCTCCCGGTCTTCCAGGAGAACCGCCAGCCGCTCTGGGAGGGCATGACGCTCTTCCGCATGGCCGAGATCGCGCTCGACACCGGCGAGGCCGCCAAGGCCGCCACCCTCGCCGAACAGGCCCTGGTCCAGCTCCGCGGGATCGGCGGCGACTGGCGGCGCGGCAACGTCCTGACCGTCCTCGGCAAGGCCCTCTTCGCCCTCGGCCAGCAGGGCCGTGCGCGCGCCTGCTGGACGGAGGCCCTGGGCGTCTACGAGCGTCTGAGCAGGCCGGAAGCGGCGGACGTCCGCGAACTCCTGGCCCACGCGCCGCAGTGAGTGTCAGTCACCTGTTCTAGTGTGCGACCACGTTCATCGAACGTTTATCGGCCTCCGCCATGCTCCTCGTATCGATCCGTCGCGTCGGGGGGCAGGCGGATCGGCCGAGGCCGCTCCGCGCGGGCGGCCCGGGTTCTGTCCGGCGTCCTCGGGGGAGGCGCCGGACGGAGCCCTCTCCGGCCCCGGCCGGAGGCACCACCGGACCGTTCAGCCATCAGGACATGGAGTCCCGCATGAGTGATGAGAAGAAGAAGGACCCGACCGTCGTCAAGCCCCAGGACGACCACGCCACGGGTGTCAAGGAGCCGAAGCCGCTCGACGACCACGCCACGGGCGCCAAGCCGCTGGACGACCACGCCACCGGCGAAGAGGTCTGACCTTCCTCACACGTCCTCCTCCCCGCACGGGGGTGCGGGTCCGCGTCCCGGGGGGAGCCGCGGACCTACAGCGGGAGGAGGAACGGGGGGGAATCACGGGGGAATGCACGGGGGATCGGCCGCGGCGGCGCGGAGGGGGAGCCGCCGCGGCCGACGCGCGTCCGGCCACGGCCGGCCCGAAAACCGGATGCGCGGCCGGGGCCGGTACGCCACCGTGCCCCCATGACCTCACGCGTACGCCACATCACCCTCGACAGCCACGACCCCTACGCCCAGGCCCTGTTCTGGGCCCAGGTGCTCGGCGGGAACGTCTCCGACGAGGACTTCCCCGGCGACCCGGAGGCCCTGGTCCACGCCGAGGGCGCCGCCCTCCTCTTCGTCACCGTGCCCGAGGCCAAGACGCTGAAGAACCGCGTCCACCTCGACCTCCAGCCCGAGGATCGCACCCGGGACGAGGAGGTCACCCGCCTGCTGGGCCTCGGCGCCCGCCTCGTCGACGACCGGCGCCGCCCGGACGGGCGCGGCTTCGCGGTCCTCGCCGACCCCGAGGGCAACGAGTTCTGCGTGGAGCCGTCGGCCGCGGAGCGGTCCGCCTGACCCGCCCCGCCCCGCCGGACCCCCGCCCCGCCCGCCCGAAAGTGAGCCACGTGCCCGACCGCTCCCCGGCCTTCACCCCCCGCCCCCTGCGCACCGCCCGCCTCGACCTGCTCCCCCTCCACCCGGACCACGCCGCCGAACTGGCCCCCGTCCTCGCCGACCCGGCCCTCCACACCTACATCGGCGGCGAGCCGCTGGACGCCCCGGCGCTGCGGGAGCGGTACGCGCGCTGGGCGGCAGGCTCCCCGGACCCGGAGGTCGTGTGGGCCAACTGGGCCCTGCGGCTGCGCGAGGCCGGCGCCCTGGTGGGAACGGTGCAGGTGACGGCAGGACCGGGCCCGGTCGCCGAGGTGGCCTGGGTGACGGGCACGGCCTGGCAGGGCCGCGGCATCGCCACCGAGGCGGCGAAGGCCCTGGTGGCCGAGGTCCTGCGCCAGGGCGTGCCGGCCGTCGTCGCCCACGTCCACCCGGAACACGCCGCCTCCGTCGCGGTCGCCTCGGCGGCGGGGCTGCGGCCGACCACCCGCTGGCAGGACGGGGAACGGCGCTGGGAACGGACACAGGAGCCCGCCGGGGCCTGAGCGGCACCCGGCGGGCTCCTCACGTACGCCGGAGCGTCAGACCTTCACCGCCGTCACGCGGTCGACCTCGCAGTCGCGGACCTGGGCGGCCTTGCGCGGGTTGGTCATGCGGACGGTGACGGTGCGGCTCTCGCCGGGCGCCAGGCGCAGCTCGGTGGTGGGGCTGTCGAGGGTGGAGCCGGCGGCGTTCTCGAAGTGCAGGGCGAGGCGCACGCTCAGGTCGTCCGCCGTGGCGTTGGAGGTGACGCGCAGCGCCGCCGTGCTGTCCGCCTTGGCGCGCTTGGTGCGGCCGGGCCCGGCGCAGTCCACGACGGTGACGGTGACCTGGTCGGTGGTGGTGGAGGACGAGGAGCCGCCGGTGGACGAGGAGGTGTCGTCCTGGTGCGTGTCGCGGTAGCCGCCCCGGTAACCGGAGCCGCGCGAGGTGTCGTTGTCCTTCTTCGAGCTGGAACAGCCGCCGCCCGAACTCGACGACGACCGGCTCTTGCTCTTGGAGCCGCTCTTGCCGCTGCTGCTCCCGGTGGAGAAGCCGGTCAGTGCCAGCACCACCACGATCAGCACCGCCGAGAAGCGCAGGTGTCGTCGCATCCGTAGTCCCCCGTGTGTCGCCTGGCGGCGGGCCCGTACCCCGGCGCCGTACGGGAGTTCACGCTAGCGGCGCCCGCCGCCCGGCCGGCCGCCGGGGACAGGGCTGCGACGGGACCTTTACCGACCCTTGACCGAACGCGGACAAGTGCCCCCGGGTCACGGCCGCGGCGCCGTCCCCGTCCCCTTGACCGCGTCCAGCGCGTAGACACAGCGGTCCTTGCTGCACGCGTACACCACGTTGCCGTGGACGACGGGGGTGCCGGTGATCTCGCCGCCGGTGGCGAGCTTCCAGCGGAGCTGGCCGCCGGCCGCGTCGAGGGTGTAGAGGCAGTGGTCGGCGGAGCCGAAGTGGATGCGGCCGCCGGCCGCGACGGGCGAGCCGATGACCTCGCCGCCCGCCTGGAACCGCCACTTCGGGGTGCCGGTGACGGCGTCCAGGGTGTACAGCCCCTTGCCGCTGCCGACGTGCACGTGGCCGCCGGAGACCAGCACCGGTTCGGTGGCCGAGCGGGCCTCGGTGGCGATCCGCCAGCGGTCGCGGCCGTCGGTGGCGTCGAGGGCGTAGACCGTGCCGAGGTAGTCGGTGAGGTAGACGCCGCCGCCGGTGACGGCCGGGCCCGGGGCGAAGGCCGGCGGGGAGAGGAAGACGGCGGGCGACTCGAAGTGCCAGCGGACATGGCCGCCGAGCACGTCGATGGCGAGCGCGCGGGTGCCCGCCGCCACGTACACGTACCCGTCGGACGCCTGGGTGAGCCGGACCGGGACGCCGCCGCAGGAGGCCGCGTCACCGATCGGGTACGACCAGCGCTCCTGGCCGGTACGGGCCTCCAGGGCGCGCAGCCGGGCGTCCTGCCAGACGTAGACGGTGCCGTCGTGGACGACCGGGCCGGCCTCCGGGGTCTCGAAGTCGGTCTGGGCGCCGGTCAGTTCCCACAGCTTCTCGCCGTTGGCCGCCTCCCACGCCTGGACGCCGCCGCCCCGGGTGCCGGTGACGACGGTGCCCCGGTCGGCCTTGAGGGAGTACACCCAGGCGTCGGTCGGCATCCGCCACAGGTCGGAGCCGTCGGCCGCGTCCAGGGCGTAGAGGGTCGGCCCGTCGGAGGCGTGGATGCGGCCGTCGGCGACCGCCATCGACCAGGCGACGTCGCGGGTCTTGAAGCGGCGGCGGCCGGTGGCCACGTCGAGGGCGTGCACCTCGAAGGAGGTGACGTAGACGAGGTCCCCGGCGAGCGTCGGGGTGCCCCACACGTCGTTGGACATGCGGAACCGCCACGGCCGCCAGGAGGCGGGCCCGGCGTCCGGCGGCGCGGTCGGCGGCGGCACGGCCGGCACCGGCGGCGCGGCGGGCCCGCCGGGCGCACCGGCCCCCCGCGACCAGGAGGCGGCCAGGCCCCCGCCGGGCGGGGCGGCGCGGCGGGCGGCCGCCTTGCTGTCGGCGACGCGCGGGCCGGGCCCGATCGGCACGGGCAGCCCGGCGAGGCGGACCGGGCCGCCGTCGGGGGCACCGTCGCCGGGCCAGACCGGCTCGGGGGACTGCTCGTCCGGGGTGTACGCGGGCGGAGGCGGCACCGGCGGCCGGCGCGGGGGCGGCGGGGGCACGGCGGGGCGCCCGCGGTTCCCGGCGGAGACGGCGACGCGGCCGCCGCGGCGCTCCTCGATGAGGCCGACGGCGGACTCGGGCAGCCAGGCGGAGGCGGTGCCGCTGTCGTCGCTGCCGGAGCCGAAGAGGTGCGGGGCGAGCTGCGCCTGGAGGTCGGCGGGGCTGGGGCGCAGCGGCGCCTCCATCTGCATGCAGGACTCGATGAGCGGCCGCAGCTCCTCGGGCAGCCCTTCGAGGTCGGGCCCCTCGCGGAGCAGCATGAAGACCGTCTCGACCGGGTTGGCGCCGTGGTACGGGGCGTGGCCGGTGGCGGCGAAGACCAGGGTGGAGCCGAGCGAGAAGACGTCGCTGGCGCCGGTGACGCTGCGGGAGTCCTTGGCCTGCTCGGGCGACATGTAGGCGGGGGTGCCGACGGCGACGTTGGTCATGGTCAGCCGGGTGTTGGAGACGCCGGAGGCGATGCCGAAGTCGATGACGCGCGGGCCGTCCTCGACGACCAGGACGTTGGACGGCTTGAGGTCGCGGTGGACGAGCCCGGCGCCGTGGATCGACTGGAGGGCCTCGGCGATGCCGGCGGCGAGCCAGCGCACGGCGGGCGCGGGCAGCGGCCCGCACTCGTTCACTATTTCCTCCAGCGAGGGCGCCGGCACGTAGGCGGTGGCGAGCCAGGGGACGGGGGCGCGGGGGTCGGCGTCGACGACGGCGGCGGTGTAGAAGCCGGAGACGGCACGCGCGGCCTCGACCTCGCGGGTGAAGCGGACCCGGAACAGCTGGTCCTCGGCCAGCTCGGTGCGGACCGTCTTGATCGCCACCCGGCGTCCCGAGGCCGACCTGGCCAGATACACCAGGCCCATACCGCCGGCCCCGAGCCGCGACAGCACCTCGAACGGTCCGATCCGTCTCGGATCGTGCTGCGTCAGCTGCTCCACCACTACCTGCCCACCTCCCCGTACGGACCGCCCTTCAGGACGGTCCCGTGCAGCGTCTCACCCACCGCACCGCCCCCGGCGGTACGCCCCCCGATTGTTGCTGGCCGGGCGGTGCGTGGCGAACCCGGTGCGGAACCGGGATGTCTCGTCATGATCCCCTACGAACCGGTCATGCCGACCGCCCCCGGCCCCCACCGCATCCCACCATGCCCGCTACCCGGGGATGCCACCAGCGTTGGGAAGGGGGTGGCACCGAGCCGCCACCCGTCGCCAGCCCCCGCCACCTCGTCCACAGCCTGTGGACGACGAACCCCGGCCGCCGGTACGCGCCGCACGGCCCCGCGCACCACTCGTTCGGCCCAGCGGACGGCGTCCCCGAGATGCCCGCGCGGCCCCGGGAAGGTAACGCGACGGCACCGCCGCAAGGCGCGGGCAATCCCCCGGACAACAGTCCGCACGCCACCCCCGCACCCCTGCCGAATAAGCGTCCGAGCGCAATACGAGGGCCATATTCGGGAGCCGTTCGCGGGCCCCTTTACCCCCTCACGAAGGCCATTTTCCTTGGCCCGACCCCATTTGCAGTCGATCGAATCGCGCTCTGTTCGGCCGTCGGTAAGCTGACAGCATGACAGGACAAGTACGCACCGTCGACGGCCGCGTGGCCGGGCGACGCGGTCAGGCGACACGTCAGAAGTTGCTCGACTGCCTCAGCGAAATGCTCAACTCGTCGCCTTACCGGGACGTCAAAGTCATCGATGTCGCCCGCAAGGCCGGAACATCACCCGCGACCTTCTACCAGTACTTCCCCGATGTCGAAGGGGCGGTGCTGGAGATCGCCGAACAAATGGCCTCGGAAAGCAGCTCTTTGTCGGAAGTCCTGGAAGGGCGCAGCTGGGTCGGGAAGGCCGGCTGGCAGACCGCCCAGGACTTCGTCGACGACTTCCTCGACTTCTGGAAGAAAAACGACGCGATCCTCCGCGTGGTCGACCTCGGCGCGGCGGAGGGCGACAAGCGGTTCGCCAAGCTCCGCCTGAAGATCCTCAACTCCGCGACCACCCCGCTCACCGGCTCCATCAAGGAGCTGCAGGCGAAGGGCCGCGTCGACAAGGACATCAACCCGGCCGCCGTCTCCGGCGCCCTGGTCGTCATGCTCTCGGGCGTCACCTCCCAGCTCAAGGGCTTCCAGACCTGGGGTGTCAAACAGGCCGACCTCCGCCCCACCCTGGCCCAGCTGGTCCACCTCGGCGTCACCGGCAAGAAGCCCACGAAGTAACCCCGCCCCACCCCAGCGGAAACGGTCCTCCGCGCCACCCCGGCGCCCCACCGCCCTGCCCCGCCCCCCGTCCTGTCTGCACACGGCGTCCCGCCCACCCGGGCGGGACGCCGTCGTGGCATGCCCCCCCCTGCCGGCCCGGCCGGCGCCTGAGGCCACCCACCCCGCCCCGAGGCCGAACCACCGGAACGCTCGCACCCCGGGCGAAGGCGCATGGGCGACCATGCCCCCATGAGCACCCCGGCAGAAACCCTGGAAGCCCTGCTGCGCCGACAGCACCCCGAGCAGACCGACCCCCCGCCCTTCGACCCCGCGGGCACCCCGGCGGAGCCCCTCCCCCTGTTCGTCACCTGGTTCGCGGAGGCGACCGAGGCGGGCCAGCCGGAACCCCACACCCTCTCCCTGGCCACGGTGGACCCCGAGAACTCCCCGGACGTCAGAACGGTCACCCTGCGCGGTGCGGACGCACGGGGCTGGCGCGTCGCCACCCGCTCCGACAGCCGCAAGGGCCACCACCTGGCGGCCACCCCGAAGGCCGCCCTGGGCTTCTACTGGCCCGCCCGCGCCCGCCAGATCCGCATCCGGGGCCCGGTCGTCCCCGCCTCCCCCGAGGAGTCCCGCGCCGACCTGCACGCCCGCTCCACCGGCGCCCTGGCGGCGGCCCTGACCGGCCACCAGAGCACCCCCCTCGCCTCCCTCGACGAATTGGCCGACGCCTCCCGCGCGGCCTGGCGCACCGCCGAGGCGGACCCGGAACGCGACGTACCGCAGTGGACCGTCTACATCGTGGCCGCCACCGAGGTCGAGTTCTGGCAGAGCGACCCCGCCCGCCGCCACCTCCGCCTGGCCTACCGCCGCCCGTCCCCGGACACGGACACCTGGACCAAGCACCTCCTGTGGCCGTGAGACGGCCCCCGGCACGCGCGTACGCACCGGAGGCGGCCGGGCGAGGCCGGTCCTCCGGTGTGTACGCGCGTGTGGGTGTGCGTGGGCGCGGAGCGCGCGAGGTGGGTCAGATCCGGTCGGCGAGGCGCTTGAAGGCGGCCTTGGTGCCGGAACCGGCGATGCCGTCGATGGCACCGGTGTAGCCGTAACGGGCCTTCAGCAGCCGCTGGAGCGCCTTCACTGTCTCCTTGCCGACGATCCCGTCGATCTTCCCCTTGTAGCCGTTGTACTTCTTCAGCGGCCGCTGGATGCCCTTCCAGCTCTCGGTGCCGAGCAGACCGTCGATGGCGCCCTTGTAGCCCCAGTTGGCCTTGATGTCGCGCTGGACCTTCTTGGCCTGGGCGGAGCTGAGGCCGAGGTTGTTGACGGCGCGCGGGGCGACGGCCGCGGCGCTCACCGCGGGCTGCGCCGTCGGCGCGGCGGCGGCCGTCCCGGCCACGCCGAGGGTGCCGGCCGCGATCCCGACGGCGGTGGTGACACTGACGAGCGTCCTGGTCAGGGCACGCATGTGATTCCCCTTCACTGGGCGGAGAGCCGGCCCGGCGGCCCGCTCTCCGCCCAGACTGGGGCCGCCACCCCGCCGTCGGCCACGCCCACCGCACCGATGCGGAACGGACGGGACGCCCCCCACCCTGACCTGCTGGGACACAGCGTCCCGAGGGAGACGGTGGGACGCTTCCAAGAGGCGGCGGCCTCCCCTCCTCTCAGGCGTACTCCTCGAAGGCGTACTCCTCGAACTCGGCGAGCGGCTCGTAACCCAGCCTGCGGTACAGGCCGTTGCTGGTCGGGTTGGCGAGGTCGGTGAAGAGCACGGCCTGCTCGCCTCCGGCCGTGACGCGGGCGCTGAGGTCGGCGGTGACGGCGCCCGCGTAGCCGCGCCCCCGCAGGGCGGGCGGGGTGTACACGGTGGTCACGCGGACCGAGCCCGCGACGGGCAGCGTGGCCACGGCCATGGCGACGGGCCGCCCGCCGTCCTCCCAGA
The DNA here is from genome assembly GCF_000719955.1 of Streptomyces albidoflavus. Lineage (GTDB taxonomy): Bacteria > Actinomycetota > Actinomycetes > Streptomycetales > Streptomycetaceae > Streptomyces > Streptomyces albidoflavus. The sequence goes on along the minus strand of NZ_JOII01000046.1, from coordinate 20,778 downwards.
GCCGGATGCCGCCCCGGGCGAGCCCCGCGTCGACCCAGGCACCCGCACCGAGCCCGACCGTCGCCCCCACGTCGGCCGCGAACCCGTCGTGCCACCGCTCCAGCGTCGCCCGGTCCCCCTCACCCGCACTCCGGGCCCGCCCCGTCGGCAACGCGGGCCGGCGCAGAGTGCCCAGCCGGTAGAGCCGCTTGCGGAAGGTGCGCCGGGTCGCCTGCCCGGTCGTCCGCGCCCACTCCCCCGCGAAGGCACGAGCCTGTTCCACCGGGGCCCCGACCCCGCCGGGCGCGGGCCCCTCTCCCCCGGCCAGCACCCTGGCCAGCCCCCGCGCGGCCACCTCGTCCCCTCCGACCACCATCGGCACGAATGGCGGCGTCCACAGCAGCGCGGCGGACACCTCCCCCGCCTCCGCACACCACCCGAACCGCGGCGGCTCGTCCCCGTACAGGTCGAGCCCCCGCCGCTCCAGCGCGTCAGAGACCGTCAACGCCACGGTGTGCAGCGCCGGCCGGGACCGCAGGTACGCCCCGGCGACCGCCAGGAACTCCTCCAACGACCCGGACAGCCGCCAGCCACCCTCCTCCTCCGCCCCGTCCGGACCTCCGCCGCTCCCCATGCCCGCTCCTCGTCGTCTCCGGCGGACCGGCGCCGCGCCGCCCCACAGGTTCCGGCATCCTCACAGCGCCCCCGGCCACCCGCCACCGAATTCACCGGCGCGCCACGGGCGACACCCACCCGCTCATACCAACTGCCCACCACCACCGACGATTTCCGGATACGTCCCGCCACATCGGCGACCGTGACCCATTCGCAACGGATTTCGGCCGTCCCCGCCGGTTTCCGTCCGCCGGGATCACTACGCTCGACGCTCATGACCGAAGCACAGCCCCTCACTCTCCCCACCCCTTCCCCCACCCCCGCGCACACCGTGCATCCCGTGTACGTGATCGGCGGCGGACCCGGCGGTCTGGCGGTCGCCGCCGCGCTGCGCGGGCGCGGGGTGCGCGCGGTGGTCCTGGAGAAGGCGGACGCCATCGGCGCGGCCTGGCGCGGCCACTACGAGCGGCTGCGGCTGACCACCACCCGGCGCCACTCGGCCCTGCCGGGCGTCCCCATGCCCCGCTCCTTCGGCCGCTGGACCTCCCGCGCCGACCTGGTCCGCTACCTCGACAAGTACGCGGAGTTCCACGAACTGGAGATCGTCACCGGCGTCGAGGTCGCCCGGATCTCCCCGGCCGAGGGGGACCTGTGGCGGCTGGAGGCGTCCGGCGGCCGGGTGCTCACCGGGAGCGCCGTGGTCGTCGCCACCGGGTGGAACCACACCCCGTACCTGCCGGAGTGGCCGGGCCGCGAGACGTGGACGGGAACGTTCCTGCACGCCTCCCGCTACCGCGACGCCCGCCCCTACGAGGGCCAGGACGTCCTGGTCGTCGGCGCCGGAGCCACCGGCTGCGACCTCGCCGTCGATCTCGCCGAAGGGGGCGCGGCCCGGGTCCGCCTGGCCGTCCGCACTCCCCCGCACCTGCTGCGCCGCTCCACCCTCGGCTGGCCCGCCCAGCGCTCCGCACGCCTGGCCCGGCGCCTGCCGGCCGGGCTCGCCGACGCCCTGCTCCGGCTCCACCGGATCGGCGTGCCCGATCTGTCCGCGCACGGGCTGCCGCGTCCCTCCGACGGCCCCTACAGCCGGGCCCGCGCCGGGCGCCCGCCCGTCCACACCACGGAGCTCGCCGCCCTCGTGGCCGCCGGCTCGGTCGAACCGGTCGCCGCCGTCGAGTCCTTCGACGGGGCCGACGTCGTCCTCGCCGACGGCAGCCGCGTCACCCCGGACACGGTCATCGCCGCCACCGGGTACCGGCGCGGCCTCGAAGAACTCCTCGACGGCCTCGACCTCCTCACCCCCGACGGCACCCCCCGCGCCTGCGCCCCCGGCCTCTACTTCACCGGCTTCGCCGACCCGGCCGACGGCACCCTCCGCCACCTCTCCCGCACCGCCACCCGCACCGCAAAGGCCCTCCCCCGCGACCGCTCCCGCCGCCTCCGCTCCCGCCCCAGCAACTAGCCTCCCCCTCCCGCGCCCCGACAGGGACGCCCCCTCTCGGTCGGCCCCTGACTTGGCCGCACCACCCACTGGCCTCAAACGCCGGCCAGGCTGTTGTGTGCCGGGCTCCGTCTCGACCGTGCCGGTCACCGATTGGCCTCAAACGCCGGCCGGGCTGTCAGGTTCGCGGTTCCTCCGGCACGTGGGTGGGGCGGGGCCGCGCCGGGGTACCTCCTCACAAACTGCAGGGTGCGGGGTCAATTGGAGCAAGACGGCCTAGCGTGCAGTTTGCTGCGGGGGCACCCCGACACGACCCCACCCCACGGTCTCGTACGCGGCCAACCGCCGGAGAGTGGATAAGGCCGTCACCGATAACGGGCCTCTCCACAACCACCACCGTCATCACATTCGCTCGTCACAAAGATCAATCGGGGACGGCCTTGTTCCCCACCCACCGGCGGGACGACGCCGACGAAACGGAAGGGCGGGGACGGGTCGGGGTGCCCCCGCAGCAAACTGCACACACGGCCGCCTTAAAGCGACTGACCCCGCACCATGCAGTTTGTGAGGAGGTACCCCGACCCGGCCCCGCCCGACCCACACGGCGAACGCACCGCGAACCCAACAGCCCGGCCGGCGATTGAGGCCAATCGGTGACCCGCAGGGTCAGAGGCGGGCAGGCAGAGCCGAAGCCCAGCCACAGCGCAACCGAACCAAGCCGGGCCGGCGCTTGAGGCCACCCCACCCCGCGACCGGCACGGCCAAACCGCCGCCCGGCCAAAGGACAGCCCAACCGGGCCGAAGCCCAACCAAGGGCTACCGGCCCCGCCCCACCCGGATCATCAAGGCCAGCAGAGCCGCCACCGCACACAACCCCCCGGAGGCATACCAGACCACGTCGTACGACCCGAACACATCCCGGGCCACACCCCCGGCGAAAGCAACAACCGCAGCCCCCACCTGGTGAGAGGCAAGAACCCAGCCGAAGACGATGGCACTGTCCTCCCCGAACCGCTCCCGGCAGAGCGCCATGGTCGGCGGCACGGTAGCCACCCAGTCGAGCCCGTAGAAGACGATGAAGAACACCATCGGCGGCCGCACATCAGGAGCGAGCAGCATCGGCAGGAAGAGGAGGGAGACGCCGCGCAGCGCGTAGTAGACGGCGAGCAGCCGACGGGAGTCGAACCGATCGGTGAACCACCCGGAGGCCACGGTGCCGACCACGTCGAACACCCCGATCACGGCGAGCAGCGAGGCAGCAGCCGTGACCGGCATCCCGTGATCGTGGGCGGCGGGCACGAAGTGCGTCTTCACCAGCCCGTTGGTGGAGGCCCCGCAGATCGCGAAGGTCCCGGCGAGCAGCCAGAAGGTCCCGCTCCGCGAGGCCCGCCCCAGCACGACGACCGCCCGCCGAGCGGCCCCGCCGACAGGCGCCGGCTTGGGCACGAACTCCCGCGCCCCGTACGGCGCGAGCCCCACATCGGCCGGATGATCGCGGAGCAGCAGCCACACCAGCGGCACCACGGCGAGCGCGGAGACCGCGATGGTGACGGAGGCGGGCCGCCAGCCGTGCGCGGTCACCAGCCAGCCGAGGAACGGCAGGAAGACCAGTTGCCCGGAGGCGGCAGCCGCCGTGAGCACACCGCTGACCAGCCCGCGCCGCGCACGGAACCACCGGTCGGTGACGGTGGCGGCGAAGGCCAGCGCCATCGACCCGCTGCCGAGCCCGACCAGCACGCCCCAGAGCAGCACGAGTTGCCAGGCGGCGGTCATGAAGACGGTGAGCCCGGCCCCGGCGGCGATCACGGCGAGGGCGGCCGCGACGACCCGCCGGATGCCGAACCGGTCCATCAGCGCGGCCGCGAACGGTGCGGTCAGCCCGTACAGCGCGAGGTTGACGGAGACGGCGAAGCCGATCGTCCCGCGCGACCAGCCGAACTCCTCGTTCAGCGGGTCGACGAGGAGGCCGGGCAGGGAGGCGAAGGAGGCGGCACCGACGATCGTCAGGAAGGTGGTGGCCGCCACCCACCAGGCCCGGTGGACACGGCGGCGCGGCGGACGCGGCCCCGGTGGGGCGGCCGGAACACCGGCAGCCGGTACGGGGGTCCGGGGATGCGGATCAGCTCTCACCGAGCCAGCATCGGCCCGCCCCCGGACACCTTCGAGTGGCCGGGAGGACAGCCTTCGCTACGATCGGGCCATGGAGCCCGCCACCCCCGCCCCGCCGGCGCCGCACCGCGTCGTGGTCCTCGCCCTGGACGGCGTCCTCACCTTCGAACTGGGCATCCCGCAGCGCATCTTCGCCCTGCCTCGCGACGCCTCGGGCCGCCCCCTGTACGAGGTGGTGACCTGCTCGGTCCGCGAGCCGGGCCCGGTCCGCACCGACGCCGACTACGCGGTGCTGGTGGAGCACGGCCCCGAGGCGCTGGCCACCGCCGACACCGTGCTGATCCCGGCCACCCACGAACTCGGCCCGCTCCTGGAGGAGGGCGTCCTCGCGCCCGAACTGGCCGCCGCCCTGGCCCTGGTACGCCCCGGGGCCCGCCTGGTCTCGATCTGCACCGGCGCCTTCGTGCTGGCGGCGGCGGGGCTGCTGGACGGGCGGCCGGCCACCACGCACTGGGGGTACACCGCGCTCTTCCGGCGCCTCTTCCCCGCCGTACGGCTCGACCCGGACGTGCTCTTCGTCGACGACGGGGCGGTCCTGACCTCGGCCGGCGTCGTCGCCGGCCTCGACCTCTGCCTGCACCTGGTCCGCCGCGACCACGGCGCGGCCGTCGCCAACGACGTGGCGCGCCGCACCGTCCTGCCGCCCCACCGCGACGGCGGCCAGGCCCAGTACGTCCGCAGCCCGGTCCCCGAGCCGCGGGCGTCGACGACGGCGGCCGCCCGCCGGTGGGCGCTCTCCCGGCTGCACGAGACGATCGGTCTGCGCGAGCTGGCGGCCCGCGAGTCGATGTCGGTGCGGACCTTCACCCGGCGGTTCCGCGACGAGGTGGGGCTCAGCCCGGGCCAGTGGCTGGTCCAGCAGCGCGTGGAACGGGCCCGTGCGCTGCTGGAGACCAGCGACCTGCCGGTGGACCGGATCGCCCGCGACTCCGGCTTCGGCACGGCCCAGTCGCTGCGCCAGCACCTGCAGGCGGCGATCGGCGTCACCCCGACCGCGTACCGCCGTACCTTCCGCGCGGTCGGGGACGGGCCGGGCCGGGGCTGAGCCCGGCCCCGGCGGGTCAGAACCCCTGCGGCAGCGCGTACCCGTGAGCCTCCGGCGCGGCGTCCACCTCGAAGTCGGGGGCCGGGGCGGCCCCGTGCGGGTCGATCTCGCACCAGATGCGCTTGCCCTCGCCCTCGGGCTGCCAGCCCCAGCGGTCGGCGAGCCCGTCGACCAGTTCCAGGCCGCGGCCGTTGGTCTCCTCGCGGTCCGCGTGGCGCTGGAGCGGCGGGTGGTCGCTGGCGTCGGCGACCTCGACCCGGACCGTGCCGGGCGGGCAGCCGGGCGCGGCGGGCAGCTGTATCCGCAGCACGGCCGGCGAGCCGGTGTGCACCACCGCGTTGGTGACCAGCTCGGACACGATGAGGATCAGGGTGTCGGCGAGCGCGTCGTCGACCCCCGTACCGGGACCCGTGAGCCGGGAACGGGCCCATCTGCGGGCCCGCCCGACCTCCGCGGGATCGGCCCCGACCTCCAGCTGTACCTGAAGCACCTGCACCGCTCACACCATCCGAACCGGCGGACACATCGCCTCGCGCCTCCACAGGGTCACGGAACGTGATCCCCTGGAGAGACAGCATGGTTGACGTACAGTCACCCCAACAAGCGCTTCGGGCATATTCCAGCGCGAAGGAGTACGCGTGCTGCATACTGTGCGACGCGTGCCGAGGGGAGTCGAACACGAGGCTCCCCCGCCTCGCCCTGCCCGGCGACCGGCGTACGTGCCGGGCCGCGCGGCCGCCGCGTGGGCGCCACCGTGCCGCGCCGGACGACGCCTTGGCGCTCGCATCTGCCCCAAGGTACCCGAGCGACCGGGTGACTCCGCGCCGTGACGGGTGCGCGCGAGGCCACCACCCGGTGTCCACGGACCGTGACCGTGTGCGCCCCCGGCGCACGCCGTCGGTACGTGTCCGTCGCAGAGGCACCGCCGACCCTCCCGACGCCCCTGCCGCACGCCGCGCACGCCGCCGTTCCCGCTGTCCCCCCGGACCGCCCTCACAGGTCCCGGGCGTCGGGGTCGGCGGTGGTGAAGTAGGCGGCGACGGCCTTGAGCAGGCGGTCCTCGCCGATGCGGCCCTCGTCGCCGTCGAGCGTCTCCACGGCGGCGGTGGCGGTGTCGGGCTCGATGCCCAGCGCGGTGAGCATGCGCACGGTCTGCGTCCGCCCGGCGGCGCGGTCCTCGCCGCCGTCGGCGACGGCCACGGCGGCCCGCACGAAGGGACGGGCGATCTCCGCGAACCGCTCGGGGCTGTCCCGCAGCCGCTTGACCGCGCTGTGCGCGAACTCGGAGCGGGTGATGCGCTGGTCGCCGTCGCGGTCCGCGATGCCGGCGAGCCCCTGCCAGAGGGCCTCGGCGCCGTAGTAGAGGGCCTGGCCCTTCTCGGAGCGGGCGGTGGCGCCGAACTCGGCGAGCAGGGCCGCGGCGGCGGCGCTGAAGTCCTCGCGCGAGATGTGGCCGTTGCCGTCCTGGTCGAACACGGTGAACCTGGCGGCGATGGTGCGCTGGTACTGGGCACTGTCCATGGGCTGGGGGACCGCCTCTCGATCGGTCTGGGCTGCGGCTCCTGACGTGGCCCGCGCACCGGGGTGCGGAACACCGGCCACCGCCTGGGAGATTACGTCGCCCCCGCCACGACCTGCGCCGATTCGCGGAAATCTGTGCCAGGACCGCAACACTGCGCCCCGCGCGGGACGGCGGGGGTCGCGGTGCGGGACCAGCCGGTCACGGCGCGGGGCGGTACGGGGCCGGGGAAGTGGGGCGGGTCAGGCGGTGAGGGGGCGCGTCTGCTCGTCCAGGGCGGCGGTGACGTCCGGGTAGACCTCGAAGAGCCGGCGTACGCCGAGCGCGGCGAGGACACGGTTGACGTGCGAGCCGTCCTCGGCCCCCTTGGCCGGGAGGATCAGCCGCAGACTGCCCTGGCAGGAGCGGATCAGGCGGCGGGTCGCGATCAGGACACCGACGCCGCTGGAGTCGCAGAACAGGACGTCGGAGAGGTCGAGGACGAGTTCGTGCCGTCCCTTCGCCACCACGTCGTGGACCCGCTGGCGCACCACCGGGGAGCTGACCAGGTCGAGTTCGCCCGCCACATGAAGCACGGCCCACCCGCCGTGCTCCGCGTCGGTCACTGTGAGCGCCACGCCGTCCTGCCTCCCGCTCGCTGATCCGGAAGCCATTCCTACGCTTCCGCTTCGTACGCGGCTGCCCGGCCGCACTCCCATGAAACACCCCCGTGCGTACGGTCCATGATCCAGCACACCCGGTCATGGCCGAATACCGCCCCTCCCTGGCCGGCCTGGCCGGTTCCGGCCGCTCCCCCGGCGCGATCAGCGCGATCACGCCGTCCCGCGCGCCCCCTCCCGTACCAAGCGCCCCGGCGGGCGCCCGGCGGCTCCGGGGCGTCCGGGGACTTCCCGGCGGTGTGCGCGGACTGCCGCCCACCCACTACCACCAGCACGTCCCCCGCGTCAGCACATTGCCGCAAAGGGGGGTGTGAACGCATTCCGCGCACTACATTGCCTCCCAGAGCCCGTGCGCGCACCGGCATTCCGGAGAACGGCCGGTTCACATCCGGCCATGTCCGGGCGGAACGGGCTCACGGACCGGGAGGGGGCCGTATGACGCCGGGGACACCGCGCGACCGGGACCGGCTGATGCGCGACCGCCTCCTCGACGGCGAGGCGGCCGCCCTCGGCGAACTCTACGACCGTTACGCGCCCCTCGTGCACAGCCTGGCCCACCGGGTCCTGGAGGACGAGCGGGCCGCCGACCGCGTCACCCGGGACGTCTTCACCCACGCCTGGGAGCGGCCGGGCGACTACACGCCAGGCGAGCGCTCACTGCGCTCCTGGATCGCCTCGCTCGCCCACCACCGCGCGGTCGAACTCCTGCGCGCCACCGGCGCCGCCGAGCACGCCGTCACCGGCCGCGGCAGCGCCGAGGAGCTGGAGCGGACCGTGCACCGGGCCGCCACCGCCGCCCGCGCCGACTACATCGTCACCGCCATGCCCGCCCCGCTGCGGGCCGCCCTGAACCTCGCCTACCACCAGCGGCGCGACCACCGCCAGACCGCCGCCGACCTCGGCGTCAGCGAGGAGGAGGTACGCCGCAGGCTGCGGCTGGGCCTCCAGATGCTGGCCACCGCCGGGGCGCCCCGGCCGCCGGGCGCGCCGTCCGCCTTCTCCGGTGCGATATGACCGCGGCCCGGCTCGACGTGGACCACCGCGCCCTCATGTCGTACCTCGGCGCCTGGGCGCTCTCCGCCTGCTCGCCCGAGGAGGCGGCGGCGGTCGAGAGCCACCTGCCCGAGTGCGCCCGCTGCGCCGAGGAGGCCCACCGGCTGCGGGACGCCGTCGGCCTGCTCCACCACGAGGAGCCGCTCGACCTCGACCCGGGGCTGCGCGCCCGCGTCCTGGAGAGCTGCCTGGACCGGCGCCCGCCGAAGATCCCGGTGCCGGAGTGGGCGGCCGCGTACGACACGGAGACGGCGCGGCTCGACGCGCTGCTCCAGGACATCCAGGACGCCGAGTGGCACGCGCCGGTGCGGCTGCGCTGGTTCGAGGGCGAGAAGCAGGTGGGACGGCGGACCACGGTCGCCGGGGTGATCGGGCACCTGATGACGGTGGACGGGCTGGTCGCGGTCGCCCTCGGCCTGGAGGACCCGCTCGGCGCGCGGACCCCGGCCCACCTGGTGGCGCCGGACGCCCGGACCGAGGCCCTGTGGAACGCCTCACCGCTGCCGCAGACCCGCTCGGTACGCCGGCCGTGGCGGGAGCAGAGCCACCGGCTGGTCAGCGCGCTGTCACTGGAGAGCGACCGCTCGGCCGCCCTGGACGTGGCGTACGGCGGGTACGCGCTGCCGCTGCGGGACTCGCTGCTGGACCGGGCCTTCGAGTGCTGGGTGCACGCCGAGGACATCGCGGGGGCGGTGGACTACCCGTACGACCCGCCCAAGCCGCGCCACCTCAACGGGATGATCGACCTGGCGGCGCGGATGCTGCCCGGGGTGATCGGGCAGCGGCGGCAGGCGGGGCTCGGCCGGGGTGTGCCCGAGCCGGGCGGGGTGCTGCACCTGGAGATCGAGGGCGCGGGCGGCGGCGACTGGTACATCGGGCTGGACGGGGCGGCCGGCGAGGCCGCGACCGGTCCCGGGCGGGCGGTGGCGCACGTGGCACTGGACGGCGTGGAGTTCTGCCGGCTCGCCGCCGGGCACGTGCAGCCCCGGGAGGCGGCGGCCGGGCAGGACGGGGACATGGACGCGGTCCACGAGGTGCTCTTCGCGGCGGCCTCGCTCAGCCGGATGTGAGGCGCGCCCGGATGGGCCGGGCGCGCCGGTGACGCCTCAGGCGAAGACGACCGTGCGGTGGCCGTTGAGCAGGATGCGGTGCTCGGCGTGCCACTTCACGGCGCGGGCGAGCGCCTGGCACTCGACGTCGCGGCCGACGGCGACGAGCTGCTCGGGGGTGACCTCGTGGCCGACCCGCTCGACCTCCTGCTCGATGATCGGGCCCTCGTCGAGGTCGCTGGTGACGTAGTGCGCGGTGGCGCCGATCAGCTTCACGCCCCGGGCGTGCGCCTGGTGGTAGGGCTTGGCGCCCTTGAAGCTCGGCAGGAAGGAGTGGTGGATGTTGATGATCCGGCCGCTGAGCTGCTTGCAGAAGTTCTCCGAGAGCACCTGCATGTACCGGGCGAGCACCACCAGCTCCACGCCCTCCCGCTCGACCAGGTCCAGGACGCGCTGCTCGGCCTCGGCCTTGGTGTCCTTGGTGACCGGGATGTGGTGGAAGGGGATGCCGTACGACTCGACCAGCTCGGCGAAGGCCGGGTGGTTGGAGACGACGGCGGCGATGTCCACCGGGAGGGCGCCGATGCGGGCGCGGAAGAGCAGGTCGTTCAGGCAGTGGCCGAACTTGCTCACCATGAGGACGATCCGCATCCGCTCCTCGGAACGGTGGATCTGCCACTCCATGCGGAAGGAGTCGCCGATCGCGGCGAAGGAGGCGCGGAGCTTCTCGACGGAGACCGGGGAGCCGGCCGAGAAGGAGACCCGCATGAAGAACAGGCCCGTGTCGTGGTCGCCGAACTGCTGGCTGTCCTCGATGTTGCAGCCGGTCATGAAGAGGTAGCTCGACACGGCGTGGACGATGCCTTGCCTGTCGGGGCAGGCGAGGGTGAGGACGTAGCTGTCGGTCGGCTCATCGGTGCCGGGCGGGGCGGCGGCCGGAACGGGCTGGTCAGTCATGCTGGCCAGGGTCCCATATCGTCTGGGCCGTGGCCTCACTCGCCGGCCGGGCTCGTTGGCCTGCGGCCCGGCTGGGCCCTCTTTCGGCCGGGCCCGGTTTGCCCGTACCGGTCACCGATCGGCCTCAAGCGCCGGCCGGGCTATTGGGTTCGCGGTGCGTTCGCCGGTTGGGACGGGCGGGGCCGCACCGGGGTACCTCCTCACAAACTGCAAGGTGCGGGGTCAGTCGCTTCAAGACGGCGCAAACTGCACACACGGCCGCCATACTCCAATTGACCCCGCACCCTGCAGTTTGTGAGGAGGTACCCCGGCGCGGCCCCACCCCACCCACGCACCGGAGAAACCGCGAACCTCCCAGCCCGGCCGGCGCTTGAGGCCGATCGGTGACCGGCACGGTCGAGACGGAGCCCGGCACACACTCAGCCCGGCCGGCGCTTGAGGCCAGTCAGTGACCCGCAGGGGCGGGGCGAGTAGGCCGGGGCGAAACCCAGCCACCGCCTACCCAATCCCAGCCCGGCCGGCGCTTGAGGCCGTCTTTGACCGGCACGGTCGAGACGGAGCCCGGCACACACTCAGCCTGGCCGGCGCTTGAGGCCAGTCAGTGACCCGCAGGGGCGGGCGGGCAGGCCGGGGCGAAACCCAGCCACCGCCTACCCAATCCCAGCCCGGCCGGCGCTTGAGGCCATCTTTGACCGGCACGGTCGAGACGGAGCCCAGCAACCAACAGCCCGGCCGGCGATTGAGGCCAGTCAGTGACCCGGGCACGGGCGAAGGCCGCCCCCCCAGTCGCGGCGCAGCCGGACCCCAGTGGGTGGCAGCCGGGGCCGGGGGCGAGTGGGGGTCAAGCGGCGCGCTTGAGGGTGGTCAAGGCGTCGAGGGTGCGCGGGGGCACATCGGGGTCGTCGCCATCGGCGGAGGCGAGGGCGACATGGGCCTGGCGGGCGGCGAACACCGCTTCGGACCAGCCGGGGTGCTGGAGGTAGACGGGCACGGCGGCGTCCGGCCCGACCTCGTGGAGTATCCGCAGCACCTTGAGCACCGCGGCGTCGACAAGCGCCGCCTCCTGCGCGTCCCGGAAGATCGTGCCGACGTACTTGTCGGCCGACCAGTTGTCGAGCCAGGTGTCCTCGACCAGGCGGTAGACGGCGTCGGTGACGTCCCCGTAGCCGGGGAGGCCGGCGAGCCAGACGTTCTGCTGGAAGGTGACGTCGGAGAGCATGTGCAGCCCTGAGCGCACATTCAGGCGCCAGCGCCACCACGGCATGTCGGTCATGGGCATGCCGCCCATGGTGGAGGAACGGCGGGCACGACGGGAAGACTTCTCCGAGCTTTGCACGGTCATGGATGGTACGTTCCCGGGCATCCCGCCCGCCGCGCACCCCCAATTCACCTGCCCGTTACGCGCTGTTGCACGCGGATGACGCCAGGTGTCGTCCGGGAGGGAGAGCGTGCGGCCCATGACCGGCCGCCGTTCCAGACGCTCGCCCGCCCGCCTCGCCCTCCTCACCGCCCTCACGGCGGCGCTGACCGCCGGCTGCGGCCTGCTGCCCGCCGGCGCCCAGGGCGGCGGACGGGAACCGGTCACGGTGATGACCTGGGCTCCGGAGCGGACGGGCGCGACCGACAAGCCGGGGATGCCCGCCATGGCCGAGGCGATCGCCCGCTGGGTCAACGCCTCGGGCGGCGTCGACGGCCACGAGCTGAAGGTGCTGACCTGCGACGACGGCAACGACAGCGAGGGCGCGGCGGCGTGCGCCCGGCGCGCGGTCCGCGAGGACGTGGTGGCAGTGGTCGGCTCGTACAGCCAGCACGGCCGGTCGTTCCTCTCGCCGCTGGAGGCGGCCGACATCCCCTACATCGGCGGGTACGGGGTGACGGGCGAGGAGTTCACCAGCTCGCTCTCCTACCCGGTCAACGGCGGCCAGGCGGCGCTGCTGGCGGGCAACGGGCGGCAGCTCGGCGAGGAGTGCGGGCGGGTCTTCCTGGTGCGGCCGGACACGGTCGCGGGCGACGCGCTGCCGGGGCTGCTCGACGCGGGGCTGGCCGGGGCGGGCGCGGGCGCGGCGGTCGACGTACCGGCGCCGGAGTCGGCCCGTGAGTACACGGCGCAGGCGGCGCGGGTGCTGTCGGCGGGCCCGTCGGGCTCGGCGAAGCCGGACTGCGTCACGGCGGTCCTCGGCGACCGCACCGACACCTTCTTCGACACCTTCCGCCGGGCGCGTGCCGCCGAGGGCCGGGACGTCCGGATCGCCTCGGTCCTCGGCGGCGTCGACCAGTCCCTGGTGGACCGCACCGGCGGCGCACGCGGCCCGTACGAGGGCGCCTACGTCACCGGCTGGTACCCGGTGGCCTCGGACGACCGGTGGGCGCCGATGCGCCGCGTCATCCGCGACCACGCCTTCGACGACAACCGGATCGACCCGGCCGACGCCGGAGTCCAGACCACCTGGATCGCCTACGAGGTGCTGCGCCGGGCCGTCGCCGAGGTGGACGCGGACCGGGTCACCGCCCGTGCGGTGCACCGCGTCCTGGACGACGGGCTGAGCGTGGAGACCGGCGGGCTCACCCCCGAGCTGCGCTGGCGGTTCGAGGACCTGCTGGCCGCCCGCGACCATCCGCGGCTGGTCAACGCCGAGGTCACCTTCCAGACGGTGCGCTCGGGCCGGCTGACGGCGACGGGGTCCGGGCCGCACGACCTGACGGGGACGCTGGGCGCCACCCCGTGAGGCGGTGCGGCGCCGGGCCGCCCGGAGCGGTCAGAGCTGGGTGGGGGTGTGCTTGGTCAGGCCGTACTCGGTGGCGATGGAGTTCCAGAGCGGGGCGGCCTCGTTCTTGGCCTTGGTCGCCTCGCCACTGGCCCGGTTGCCGGCGGCGTGCTGGCCGGTGGAGCGGGCCTGGCCGTCGCGGCAGGCGCGCTTGCCCTTGGTCTGGTCGGCCCAGGTGGCGTACCGGTTGTCGGCCTCGGCGGAGGCCTTCCACGCCTTGGTGAGGGCGGCGGTCAGCCGCTGGTGCTCGGGGAGCTTGTCCACCTGTATCTCGCCGAGCCGGCGGACCAGGTCGTTCCGCTGCTTGGCGGCGTCCCGCAGGTCGGAGGCGGCCTCGTCGAGCGACTCGCACTTCTGGATGTTGGCGACCGAGCGGATGACGGCGGCGCGGCTGTTGTTGCTGTCGGCGAGGAGCTTGTCGAGAGCGACGGCCTGCTCGCGCACCGGGTCCACGGACGGGGAGGGCGAGGGCTTCTCCTCGGCGGGCGCCGAGGCCGAGACGTTCTCCGGCTCGCCGGACTTCTTCTCGTCGTCCCCGCCGCCGCTGAGCAGCGCGCCCGCGCCGAGGCCGAGGACGGCGCAGCCGACCACGACGGCCGCGACCAGCGGCCCCTTGGAGCCGGTACGGCCCCTCGGCTCCGGCTCGGCGGCCTTGCGGGCGGCGGCCCGGCCGGCGGGCGGCTGGGCGGGCCCGCCGTAGCCGGGTCCGGGCTGGGGGCGGCCGGGGTCGACGCGGGGCATCTGCTGGGTGGCGCCGGCGGCGCCCCCGTCGGCCGGGGCGGAGCGGAAGAGGTTGTCGAACTCGGCCGGGGGCTGGCGCTCGCCGGGCTCCTGGCCGTATCCGGCGGGCGGTCCCTGGGCGGGGACCGGGGGTATGTACTGGGTGGCGTCCTCGTCCGGGGACGGGGGCTGCGCGTGGCCGCCGGTGCCGGGGTGGTGGGCCGCCCCCGAGGGGGCCTCGGGCGGCAGGGCGCCGGGCAGCGGACCGGCGCCGGCCGGGTTGCCGGAGACCGGAGGGATGTACTGGGTGGCGCCCTCGTCGTAGGGCTGCGGCTGCGCGGGCGGCACGGGCGCGATGAACTGCGTGGCGTCCTGGTCGCCGGCGGGCGGCAGGGTGGGCGGCAGCGGTCCGGCGCCCTGCGGGCTTTGCGCGGGCGCGCCGGAGCCGTACGGCGGCGGGGGCTGCCCGTGCGGCGGCGGGTAGCCGTAGCCCTGGGGCGGCCCGGCCTGCTGGGGCGGCGGGTAGCCGTACCCCTGCGGCGGTCCGGCCTGCTGCGGGGGCGGGTAGCCGTAGCCCTGCGGGGGCTGCGGCGCGCTGTCCCAGGAGGGGGCCTGGCCCGTGCCGTACGCGCCGGGCTGCTGGGCGGTACCGGGCTGCCGGCCGCCCCACTGCTGTTCCTGCCCCTGGTACCCGCCCCAGGGCGCGGCCGGGGCCGGTCCCACGGGGTCACCGGTGGTTCCGGGCAGCAGGGGAGAGCTGCCGTCGCCGGGGTGCACGACACCTTCGCGTGCCGGACCCGTCGGGCGTGGGTGCGGCTCTGCGCCCTGTCCGCTCTGACTCACCGAGGACTCCTACGTAGGGGGGAACTTCGTCATCGCCGGTTCACGCTACCGGGTTCCCTCCGTACGGTGCCACGCAGCTCAGGGCGGACCGGCCCCGCCTGGAGGCCGGGCCGGCGGGGTGTAACAGAACGCGGACCGAAGGCGCTGTTGACGGCCATACGGCGGCCACCGGCCGTTCACGGGCACAGCTGGAGGGGGCCGTTCCACCTCAGGCCGCCCGCAGTTCGAGGCGGGCGCCGAACTCCCGTACCACCGGCTCGTCCTGGAAGGGCGTCAGCCGCTGCTGGAGGTCGTCGAGGTACTCGGTGCCGCGGCTGGAGCGGAGCGTGCCGAGGAGTTCGGCGGCGCGGGTGCCGGTGTGGCAGGCGCGCTCGATGTCCCGCTCCTGGACCTGGGCGGCGGCGAGCAGGGTGAGGCCGATGGCGCGCCGCCTGACCCGGGTGACGGGGTGGCCTGCCAGGGCCTGTTCCGCGTACCGGGCGGCCTGGGCGGGGCGGCCCAGGTCGCGGTGGCAGTGGGCCAGTTCGTCGGCGAGGTAGGCGTGGTCGAAATGGCTGATCCACACCGGGTCGTCGGCGCTCTCGGTGCCGGCCTGCTCCATGGAGTCGGCGGCGCGGCCCATCGCGGCGTCGGCGGCGGAGCCGTCGCCGAGGAGGGCGTGGCCGCGGGCCTCGGCAGCGTGGAAGAGGGCTTCGGCGCGCGGGGTGGCCCGGCCCTTGGCCCCTTCCTGGGCGGCGCGGGCGAGCTGGGCGATCTCGCGCGGGTTGCCGAGCTGGGCGGCGAGGTGGCTCATGGAGGCGGCGAGGACGTACCCGCCGTACCCGCGGTCACCGGCGGCCTGGGCGAGGCGGAGGGCCTGGATGTAATAGCGCTGGGCCAGTCCTGGCTGTCCGGTGTCGACCGCCATGTATCCGGCCAGCTCGGTGAGGCGGGAGACGGCGGAGAAGAGTTCCCGGCCGACCGCCTCGCGGTAGGAGCCGGCGAGCAGTCCGGAGACGACGCTGTTGAGGTAATGGACGACGACGGGCCGCACGTGCCCGCTGCCGTACTGGTGGTCGAGGTCGACGAGGGCCTGTGTCATGGCGCGCACGGCGGCGACGTCGGCCTGGCCGACGCGTGGCCCGGCCTGGCGGCTGACCTGGCCGTCGGGGACGGAGATCAGCCAGTCGCGGCTGGGCTCGACGAGGGCCGAGGAGGCGACCGTGGAGCCGGAGAGGAAGTCGCGGCGGCCGACGTCGCTGCGCCACAGCTCGCAGACCTGCTCGATGGCGCCGAGCACGGTGGGCGAGAACTGGAGGCCGACGCCGGAGGCGAGGTTCTTGCCGTTGGCCATGCCGATCTCGTCGATCGTGACCGTACGGCCGAGTTTGCGGCCGAGTGCCTCGGCGATGATGCCCGGGGCGCGGCCGCGTGGCTGCTGGCCGCGCAGCCAGCGCGCCACGGACGTCTTGTCGTAACGCAGGTCCAGTCCGTGTTCGGCTCCGCACATGTTGACCCGGCGGGCTAGACCGGCGTTGGAACAGCCCGCTTCCTGGATGAGCGCCTGCAGCCTTTCGTTGGGCTGGCGCGCGACGAGTGGCCTGGCGGCCATGGCGTACCCCCTGCTGTGCACCGTGGTCCATCGGATGGGCCTGAGGGACCCGCTCCCTCAGGCGGTGGTGGCTGTCTGTCACCGTCCTGGCGTGATCAATGCCCGGACAGTGCGCGGAAGATGCGCGCTTATCCGGAAATGCCCCTCTGTCCGTTTCTTCGAACGGACGCGCTGTGTACCGTTTTTCACTCCAGGGAGTGAGGTTGCGGAGCCGAACCCCCGTGGGGCCGGGGCCCGTCGGGCCGGTAGCGGCGTACGGACACGCCGACCCGCCCCGCCGTCCCCCCGTCCTTGGCTACCCCGGGCCCGCCCCCTCCGCTCGTACGCGCCCCCACAGATGCCCCCGTGCGCCCCAGGTGCGGAATCGATGCGCCATCCCGGCGCACGCGGGGGCCCGTAACCCGAGGTGGGTGCGGGAGTTGAGCCGGGCGTGGAAAAGACCATGGGAGTCAGAGCGGCCGGGCAGATCCCTCAGCAGCGCGGCGAGCAGCCGCTGGACACGGCGGTGCGGTACGCCGAGGAACGCCATTGGGACGTGGTCCCCGGCGCCTGGCTGGAGGCGGTCGCGGGCACCGAACGCTGCTCCTGCGGCGAGGCCGCCTGCCCCGCGCCCGGCGCACACCCGGCGCACACCGAGTGGCAGGCGCAGGCCACCGGCAGCGCCACCGTCGTCCGCAAGCTCTGGACGGCGCAGCCCCGGGCCTCCGTCCTCCTCCCCACCGGCCGCGCCTTCGACGCGATCGACGTCCCCGAGACCGCCGGCTTCCTCGCGCTGGCCCGGATGGAGCGGATGGAGCTGGCGCTCGGCCCGGTCACCCGCAGCCCCGACCGCCGTATGCAGTTCTTCGTCCTGCCCGGCGCCGTCGACAAGGTCCCCGGCCTGGTCCGCTCCCTCGGCTGGCTCCCCGCCCGCCTCGACCTGACCGTCCTCGGCGCGGGCGACTACGTGGCCGCGCCGCCGACCCGCTTCGGCTCCGCCGGCGCCGTCCAGTGGGCCTCCCGCCCGACCCAGGCCAACCGCTGGCTCCCGGACGCCGAGAACGTCATCAGCCCGCTGGCGTACGCGTGCGGGAGGGATGTCGGCGCCGGGGTGTGATCCCCCGGAAGCGTGAGCGCGGGCGGGCAGGGCGGACCGGACGGGCCGCGTGCCCGCCCGCCTGCCGTGACAGGGCGTTTCCTGGGTACGTGTGCCGCACGGCACTCCACCCGGCCTTGTATCTCTCTGAGGAGCACCGATGACCGATGACGCCTACCTCGTCCTGCTGGAGGGCCCGGCGGTGCCGCTCGGCACTCCCCTGGCCGCGACCGGCCCGCTCGCCTGCCTCGACACCCCGGCGGTACGGGCGTGGCTGGCGGCCCACGAGGTCACGGCCACCTCGCCCCGCCTGTACCTCGTCCCGCCCGAGGAGACGGCGGCCCTCCCCGAGGACGCGGAGAAACTGCCCGTCCCGCTCAGCCCCGAGGAACTGAGCACCGTACGCACCCGGAACGCCCCGGAAGCCGTGGCCGGCGTCGAACGGGAGCTGCGCGCCTACCGCTCCTGCACCGAGGACCGGGAGGGCCTGCTGCGCCGTGCCCTGGCGGCCGGGGTGCCGGCGCACCGGGTGGCGGAGCTGACCGGGGAAGAGCTGACGGCAGTGAAGGCGGCCGCCGCGGAGCGCGGCACCGAGGCTGCGGCGACCCGTTCGTAAACCCCTCCGACCTGCGAGTACGCGCTTTATCCACAGGGCGGCGCGGGCCTTCACCGAGGTTGTCCACAGGCTTGCTCGCGTTTCCCCGTCCGCCCGTAGGGTGTGGGCCATCGGGGGCGGAACACCGTCCGACGGGGACGAGAGGGCTGGACATGAACAGGGAGAACGAGCAGGCCCGCGCACGTGACGAGGCGGCCGCGACCGCCGTCTCGGGCGCGGGGACACCGAAGGCCGCCGTGCCGGCCGTGCGGGTGCGCGGGCTGTGGAAGCGGTTCGGGCAGCAGACCGCCGTGGCGGGGATCGACCTGGAGCTGCCGGCGGGCAAGTTCATCGGCCTGGTCGGTCCCAACGGCGCCGGCAAGACCACCACCCTCTCCATGGTCACCGGCCTGCTCCGGCCCGACGAGGGCACGGTGGAGGTGGTCGGCCACGACGTGTGGCGCGACCCCGCCGAGGTCAAGGCCCGCATCGGTGTGCTGCCGGAAGGGCTGCGCCTCTTCGAGCGGCTCTCCGGCCGGGAACTCCTCGCCTACATCGGCCGGCTGCGCGGCCTGCCCGGCGAGGTCACCGACCAGCGCGCCACCCAGCTCCTCGACGTCCTCGGCCTGGCCGGCTCGCAGCACAAGCTGGTCGTGGACTACTCGACGGGCATGCGGAAGAAGATCGGCCTCGCCTCGGCGCTCCTCCACAACCCCGAGGTCCTCTTCCTCGACGAGCCCTTCGAGGGCGTCGACCCGGTCTCCGCGCAGACCATCCGGGAAGTCCTGGAGGGCTACACGGCCTCGGGCGCCACCGTCGTCTTCTCCAGCCACGTCATGGAACTGGTCGAGTCGCTCTGCGACTGGGTCGCCGTGATGGCCGCCGGAACGATCCGGGCCGACGGCGCCGTGGCCGAGGTGCGCGGCGAGGCCGCCTCCCTCCAGGCCGCCTTCCTGGAACTGGTCGGCGCCCAGGACCGCAGCACCGGCGGCACCCTCGACTGGCTGGGCGGTGCCCGATGAGCGACCACGCGACGACGGCGCCCGCGCCGCTCCCGCCCGCCGCCGCCGGACCACCACCGCCCCCACCGGGCGGCCGGCCCCTCACCGCGACCCTGGTCCGCCTCAAGCTCTCCCTGCTGCGCAATGGCTTGCGCCAGTCCTCGGGCCGCCGCGCCGCCTACATCGCCTCCGCCGTCGTCTCGCTGCTCTTCGCGGCACTGCTCGTCCTCGGCCTGGTGGCGCTGCGCGGCCACCCCTACGCGCCGACGGTCACGCTGAGCCTGACGGCGGCGCTGGCGCTCGGCTGGGCGGTGATGCCGCTGTTCTTCCCGAGCGGCGACGAGACGCTCGACCCGACCCGGCTGGTCATGCTGCCGCTGCGCCCCGAGCCGCTGGTCCGCTCGCTGCTGGTGGCCTCGCTGGTGGGGCTGGGCCCGTTCTTCACGCTCTGCCTGCTGACGGGGTCCCTGGTGGCGCTGGCGCACGGCTGGGCGGCGGCCGCCGTCGCGATACCGGCGGGCGTGCTGGCACTGCTGGTCTGCGTGGCGCTGGCCCGGGCCGTCGCCGCCGCCAACACCCGGCTGCTGACCAGCCGCAAGGGCCGCGACCTGGCCGTGCTCAGCGGGCTGATCATCGCGGTCGGCGCCCAGGTGGTGAACTTCGCGGTGCAGCGCATCGGCTCCGCGGGCGGCCTCTCCCAGCTCGACCCGGCCGTCGCCGTGCTGCGCTGGATACCCCCGGTGTCGGCGCTCTCCTCGGTGGCGGAGGCGGGGCGCGGGCAGTGGGGCCAGGCCCTGGCGCAGCTGGTGCTCACCGTGGCCGCCCTCGGACTGCTCCTGCTGTGGTGGCGGCGTTCGCTGACGAAGCTGATGACGGCACCGGACGGCTCGACCCTCGGCGCCGCCGAAGGCCCGGCCCGCAAGAACCGCGCCGACCGCACCTCCCGCCTCACCCTCTTCTCCTACGCGCTCGCCCCTGCGGGCCGGGAGCGGGAGCGGACGGCGGCGGTGATCGAACGGTCGCTGCGCTACATGTGGCGCGACCCGAAGACCAAGGCGGCGTGGATCACCTCCCTGGCGATCGGCCTGATCGTCCCGGTCTTCAACGCCGTCCAGGGCTCCGGCTCGGTCTACCTGGCGTGCTTCGCGGCGGGCATGCTCGGCGTCCAGATGTACAACCAGTTCGGCCAGGACACCTCGGCCTTCTGGATGGTCGCCCTCACCATCTCCTCCGCCCGCGACGCCTACGTGGAACTGCGTGCCCGGGCCCTCGCCCTGCTGACGGTCACCCTGCCGTACGCCACCCTCGTCACCGTCCTCACCGCCGCTCTGCTCGGCGCCTGGACGGAACTCCCCGAGGCCCTGGGGCTCTCCTACGCCCTGCTCGGCGCCATGACGGCCACCGGCGCCTGGGCCTCCGCCCGGTACGCCTACTCGATCCCGCAGGAGGGCAACAAGAACGTCGCCCCCGGCCAGGCAGGACTGGCCTGGATCAGCGTCCTCGGCGGCATGGTCGCCGGCGCGGCCCTCTGCCTGCCGCTCCTCGGGCTCCAGATCGGGCTGCACGTGGGCGGGGCGCACGGGTGGCTCTGGGTGATGCTTCCGGCGGGGGTCGGGTACGGGGTGCTGCTGGCGTACGCGGGGCTGCGGGTGGCGGCGCCGAGGACGGCGGGGCGGCTGCCGGAGATTCTGGGGGCGGTTAG
>NZ_JOII01000045.1 GCF_000719955.1 Streptomyces albidoflavus | reverse complement strand
GGGTGGGGTGGGGGGAGGGGGGGGAGGGGCCCCCGGAAGAGGCCCCGCGACGCGTACCGGACCACGATAAGCGGGTAAACCCGACATAGCGCCTCCTTGCCCGTGTGGTCGCGGTCCGCGTGGTCGCGCCGGGCGCCCCCGGCCCGTGCCGCTCCGCCTGCCCGCCGCCTTGCTCCTCACGCGACGTGAGGAGGCACGCTTTCAGCAGCGGCCACCACCCGGTGTCCGCGCGGGGCTCGGCGCCTGCAAGGGGCCCTGCGTCCGCCCGGCGCCCCGCGTTCGCCCGAGGCCCTGCGTCCGCCCGGTCCCCGGCGTACGCACCGGACCCGTTCAGGCATCCGCCCAGCACTCACCGCCCGCCCAGCACCCCCCCCAACACGATCCGACCCAGGACGAAAGACGAAAGGAGAGCCCATGGAGTACACCGTCGGGCAGGTGGCCGCCGTCGCGGGGGTGACCGTGCGCACCCTGCACCACTACGACGCCATCGGCCTGCTCTCGCCCTCGGGCCGGAGTGCCGCGGGCCACCGTCGCTACGGCGACGGGGACCTCGACCGGCTCCAGCGCATCCTCTTCCACCGGGCCCTCGGTTTCGCCCTGGACGAGATCGCGGCGCTGCTCGACGACCCCGACGCCGACCCCCGCGCCCACCTGCGGCGCCAGCACGCCCTGCTCACCGACCGTATCGAGACCCTGCGGCGGATGGCTGACGCCGTCGCCGCCGCCATGGAGGCAGCACAGATGGGCATCAATCTCACTCCCGAGGAGAAGTTCGAGGTTTTCGAGGGGTACGACCCGGACCAGTACGCCGACGAGGCCCGGCAGCGCTGGGGCCACACCGACGCCTACCGCGAGTCCCAGCGCCGGACGGCCTCCTACACCAAGGCCGACTGGCAGCGGCTCAAGGACGAGTTCGACGCCCTGCACGCCCGCGTCGCGGAGCTGCTGGCGCAGGGCGTGCCCGCCGACGCCCCGGAGGCGATGGACGCCGCCGAGGAGCACCGCCGGTTCATCGACGGCGCCCACTACCCGTGCGACGCCCGGATGCACACCTGCCTGGCCGACATGTACGTGGCGGACCCACGTTTCACCGCCACGTACGAGGCGATCCGCCCCGGGCTCGCCCAGTACCTGCACGACGCGATCCACGCCAACGCCCGCCGTACGGAGTAAAGCGAGGGTAAGGGCGCGGCACGGGCCAGGGGCGGGGCGTTGGTAGTTTGGTCGGCTGTACCGTCCCGCCCCGCCCACCCCAGGAGTCCGGAACAGTGAATACGCTTGCGCTCGGCCCGAGCTGGCTGGACCCGGACTACCTGCTCAACCAGTTCGGCATCTACGGCCTGCTGCTCATCGTCTTCGCCGAGTCGGGGCTGCTCATCGGCTTCTTCCTGCCCGGTGACTCGCTGCTCTTCACCACCGGGCTGCTGATCACCACCAGCCAGCTGAAGTTCCCGCTCTGGCTCGCCATCGTGCTGATCTGCGTGGCCGCCGTCGTCGGCGACCAGGCCGGTTACCTCTTCGGCAAGAAGGTGGGGCCGGCGCTCTTCAAGCGGCCCGACTCACGCCTGTTCAAGCAGGAGAACGTCACCAAGGCCAGCGAGTTCTTCGACAAGCACGGCCCGAAGTCGCTGGTCCTGGCCCGCTTCGTGCCGATCGTGCGGACCTTCACGCCGATCATCGCGGGCGTCAGCTCCATGCGGTACCGCTCCTTCATCACCTTCAACATCCTCGGCGGCATCCTCTGGGGCGCCGGGGTGACGCTGCTCGGCGCCTGGCTCGGCCAGATCGCGTTCGTCCGCGAGAACATCGAGGCGATGCTGATCCTGATCGTGCTCGTCTCGGTCGTGCCGATCATCATCGAGTTCGTCAAGGCACGCGGCCAGAGCAAGCGCGCCGCCGCGGCCGGCCCGGGCGCGGGCCCCACGCCGCCCCCCGCCCCGCCCCAGCGCGGCCGTCACGCCAAGCGCTGACCGGCGACCGGAAGCGAAAGGGGGCGCCCCCTTTCGCGTGTCCGGGCCGGTTTTCGCGCGTCCGGTCAGAAACCGCGGGTTCGCTTGGCCGCGCGGCGGGTGGCCGCGTCGGGGCCGCCGGGCACCCGCAGGAAGAGGCGGGCGGTCTCGCCACCGAGGTTCACCCCGATGGCGATGGCCAGGGCCAGGGCGATGGCGGTGCTCAGGGAGGAGAGGCCGGTGTTGACGTCGCCCTGGACGATGCCGAGCAGCCCGTAGTACGTCGCCGAACCGGGCAGCAGCGGGCCGATCGCCGCCGTCACGTACGGCAGCGCCGAGGCGAACTGGATGCGCGAGAGCAGCTGGCCGAAGAGGCCGACGAGGCCGGCGGCGACCGCGGTCGATGCGACCGGGGAAATGTTCCCGGCGAAGTGCATCGCGCCGTAGACCGACCAGGCGACGCCGCCGTTGAGCGTCACCAGCAGCACCGTCGAGCGCTCCTGCTGGAGCAGGACGGCGAAGGCCAGGGTCAGCGCCATCGCCGCGATGATCTGGATCGGCGGCCGCTCCACCGACAGCAGCGCCTCCCGTGGCTGCAGCTCGGCACCGAGCTGCACGCCCACGTACAGCATCACCAGGACGCCGACCACGATGCCGATGAAGAGGTACATGACCTCCAGGAGGCGGGCGGCGGCGGTGATGTAGTAGCCGGTCAGGCCGTCCTGCACGCCCGCGACCAGCGCCCGTCCGGGCAGCAGCGCGAAGAGGCCACCGGTGATGACCGCGGAGGCGCGTACCTCCACATGGGCGAGCTGGAGGGCGATCCCTATCGCGGCGGGCGGCATCGCGGCCACCGCGAACTGGTAGAACTCCGGCAGCCCGCGCCCGGCGAAGACCCACGCCATCCGGTCACCGGCGATGGCGCCGAGCGCCGCCGCCACGAAGACCACGAGGCCGCCGCCGACCAGCATGGAGGCGCCACCGGCCAGCAGCCCGGCCGCCAGCGTCAGCGCCCAGGTGTCGAAGGGGTGCCGGTTCCTGCGGATCTCCGCCAGCCGCCGGTACGCCTCCTCCAGCGACACCTCGGTGTCGTCCGAGCTGATGTCGTCCACCAGCCGGTACACCGCCGCCAGCCGCGTGTAGTCCGTCCCGCGCCGGCGCACTGTACGGGAGGCCGTCAGCGGGTCGTCGACCAGCGAGGGCTGGTACGAGATGGAGAGCAGGGTGAAGGTGACGTTCGGCTCGCAGCGGTCCAGGCCGTAGCTCCGGCTGACCGCGAACATCGCCGCCTCGACGTCCTCGGCGCCCTCGCCCCCGGCCAGCAGCAGCTCGCCGATACGGAGCGTCAGGTCGAGCACGCGCGGGACGGCCGGGCCGGAGTCGTCGGTCTTCTGGGTGAGGTCGGGCGCCGGGCGCTCGGCCACGGGCAACCGGATCATCGCCCGCATCCGGTCCTGCCAGGGGCTGTTCTTGGCCAGCCGCACCATCGGTATGCCCTGGGCGGGCGTGAAGGCGGGGGGCGCGCTGCGCGCGTCGTAGGTGGCGGGAGGGGTGAACGCCGAACGCTCGGCGTCCTCACCGGCCGGGGGCGCCGCCAGCCCCTCGGGGAGGGCGAACTCCGAGGTGATCTGCGACTCGTTCTCGGGGGCCTGCGACTGCGGAACCCCCTGGGGAGGGGTGAAGGCGCTGCGTGCCTCGTCCGACTGCGGCTTGCGGTCGTCCGCGTCCTCCGTCACCTGCTCCGCCTCGCTCCTCGCGTCCTGCCCGGACGGTCTGCCGCGCCTGCCCGCGGTCTGTCCGTGATGCCCAGTATGCGCACCGTGAGGCGGCGCGCACCCACGGCCCTCCTACCTTGGCCCGCCGCCGCGAAACCCGCGACCGCGCAGGCCACCCGCACACGGCGACGGGCGGCGCCCTCCCGGGAAGGAGTACGCCGCCCGTCGCTCGATGAGCCGCTCGCGCGGCCCGCGCGGGATCAGTGACCGGCTTCCTTGGCCCGCTGGTACGAGCGCTCGATCTCGGCCTCGGCCTCGGCGCGGCCGACCCAGTCGGCGCCCTCGACGGACTTGCCGGGCTCCAGGTCCTTGTAGACCTCGAAGAAGTGCTGGATCTCCAGGCGGTCGAACTCCGAGACGTCCTGGATGTCCTTGAGGTGGTCGACCCGGGGGTCGCCCGCGGGGACGCAGAGCAGCTTGTCGTCGCCGCCGGCCTCGTCGGTCATGCGGAACATGCCGATGACGCGGCAGGAGATGAGGCAGCCCGGGAAGGTCGGGTCGTCCAGCAGGACCAGCGCGTCCAGCGGGTCGCCGTCCTCGCCGAGGGTGTCCTCGACGAAGCCGTAGTCGGCCGGGTAGCTGGTCGAGGTGAAGAGGCGACGGTCCAGGCGGATCCGGCCGGTCTCGTGGTCGACCTCGTACTTGTTCCGCGAACCCTTCGGAATCTCGATCGTGACGTCGAACTCCACCGGTGGCTCCTCCATGCTCATACAACGAGTGATCTGCGGTCTTCCCCCGGGCAGACGGGCTGCCATGCTCGCGGCAAGACGCAGTGGTTAAGTGTCCCTCACGCAGGTGTGTGATCGCGAAAGGGGCTGGTGCGGGGTGTCCGGGCGCGGTGGGTGGCGGCTCAAGACCTGGCAGTTCACGGCGGCAGCCGCCGTGTCCGGCCTGGCCCTGGCGAGCGCGGCCGCGGCCGCCGCCGGTCCCTGGGACTCCGGCGGTCAGCGTACGGCCGAGAGCCGCCGCGCCGCCCTCCTCCCGGGCACGGGTGACGGGGATCACCGTACGGAGGCGGGCAGTCCGCTCCCGGCGGGCTCCGACCCGGTCGCCTCCGAGGCCGCCGCCGTCCTCGCCCCGCTGGAGGCGGGCGACCTCGCGCCGCGCACCGGGGAGGGCGCCCGCGAGGCCGCGGCCGGGCAGGCCCCGGCACCCACCGCCGCCGCCCTCGAGTTCGCCCTGGAGCCGCTGCTGAAGGCCAAGGGGCTCGGCCCCGGCGCCACCGCCTCCGTCGTCGACGCCGCCACCGGCAAGGAGCTCTACGGGCGCGGGGCGAAGACCGCCATGGTCCCCGCCTCCACCGTCAAGATCGCCACCGGCACCGCGGCCCTCAGCGTCCTCGGCCCCGACCACCGCATCCGCACCACCGTGGTCGCCGAACCCGGCCCCGGTTACGAGGACGGGGCCCCGCCCGAGCGGATCGTCCTGGTCGGCGGCGGCGACCCGACCCTCACCGCCCGCGCCGACGCCGCGGGCAACGCCTCCCTGCGCACCCTCGCCCGGCACGCCGCCGACACCCTGAAGCAGCGCGGGGCGCGCACCGTCCGCCTCGCCTACGACACCTCCGCGTACAGCGGCTCCACCCGGCACCCGATCGGCCCCAACGAGAACCTCGCCCCCGTCACCGCCCTCATGGCCGACGAGGGGCGCCTGGACACCTCCACCTCCGGCCCGGCCCCGCGCTCCACCCGGCCCGCCCAGGACGCCGCCGACGCCTTCGCCCGCTTCCTCGCCGAACGGGGCGTCAAGGTCGAGGGCGCCGTACGCGAGGCCGCCGCGACCGACCAGGCCGAGAAACTGGCCGACGTCCGCTCGGCCCCCCTCTCCGCCCTCGTCGAGCGGATGCTGACCCACTCCGACAACGACATCGCCGAGGCCCTGGCCCGCCAGACCGCCCTCGCCGCCGGCGCCAAGGCCGACTTCGCCGGTGCCGAACGCGAGACCCGCCGTGCCCTCGGCCGCCTCGGCCTCCCCCTCGACGGGGCCCGCTTCGCCGACGGCAGCGGCCTCGACCGCGCCGACCGCGTCACCGCCCGCCTCCTCACCTCCCTCCTGGCCCGCGCCGCCCACACCGACCACCCCGAACTCCGCCCGGTCCTCACCGGCCTCCCCGTCGCCGGTTTCAGCGGCACCCTCGCGGGGCGGTACACCGACCCCGAGGCCGCCGCCGGCACCGGCGTCGTCCGCGCCAAGACCGGCACCCTCACCGGCGTCAACACCCTCGCCGGCACCGTCGTCTCCACCGACGGCCGCCTCCTCACCTTCTCCTTCCTCGCCTCCGCCACCACCGACCCCACCACCGCCCAGTCCACCCTCGACCACCTCGCCTCCACCCTGGCCCACTGCGGCTGCTGACCCGCCTCCCGGCTCAGGGGCACTCCACTCCTTCCGGACGCCTGCAACTGGCCCCCCCTGCCCGCCCGCGAGCGCCGCGCAGCCTCCGGCACCGCTTGGGCGGCAACTGGGCCGCCTCCGCCTGAGCGGCAACCGGGCCGCCTCCGGCTCGGCCGCGGCAGGGCAGCCTCCGCTTCGGCTCGTCTTCGACCAGGCCCGCCCTGACCCCGCGGGTCACCGATGGCCTCAATCGCCGGCCGGGCTGGGATGTGGCTGACGCCCCGCTCCTGCCTGCGGGCCTCGGCGGCCCGGTCCGAGACGGCCCCGCCGCCAGCCGGGCTGCCTTTGTGGCCGGTCTCCGGCTCCGCGCCACCGGTTCAAGACGGCCTCAATCGCCGGCCGGGCTTGGAGATGGCTGGCCCCGTCCCCTCCCTGCCGACTCCGGCGGTGGCCGTCATGTACGGCCTCAAGCGCCGGCCAGGCTGGGGTTTGGTGTGGTTGGGCTCTGCCCGTACGTGCCCGTCGTGACCCTGGAGGCACTGATTGGCCTCAAGCGCCGGCCGGGCTGGAAAAGATGGCCTCAAGCGCCGGCCGGGCTGTGGGGTTCGCGGTGCGTTCGCCGTGTGGGTCGGGCGGGGCCGTACCGGGGTACCTCCTCACAAACTGCAGGGTGCGGGGTCAATTGGAGCAAGGCGGCCTGGCGTGCAGTTTGCTGCGGGGGCACCCCGGCACGTCCCCGCCCTTCCGTCTCGTCGGCGTCGTCCCGCCGGTGGGTGGGGAAAAGACATGCCGTCCCCAATTGTTCTTTGTGGCGAGCGAAAGTATTCACGGTGGTCACTGTGGAGAGGCCGGGTATTGGTGACGGCCTTATCCGCCCTCCGGCGGTTGGCCGCGTACGAGACCGTGGGGTGGGGTCGTGTCGGGGTGCCCCCGCAGCAAACTGCACACACGGCCGCCTTGCTCCAATTGACCCCGCACCTTGCAGTTTGTGAGGAGGTACCCCGGCGCGGCCCCGCCCCACCCCCGTGCCGGAGGAACCGCGACCCTGACAGCCCGGCCGGCGTTTGAGGCCAGTCTTTGGCCGGCACGGTCGAGACGGAGCCCGGCAACCAACAGCCCGGCCGGCGTTTGAGGCCGTCAGTGACCCGCAAGGTCGAGACGGCCCCCGGCACCCAACAGCCCGGCCGCCGCCCGAGGCCACCAGCGACCGCCACAGGCAACCCCGCCAGACGGCCGAGGAGAGCCCAGCCGGCGCGGGAGCCGGGCCCACCAAAGGCCGCCGGCAACCGCCACGGCCAGGGCCGGCTGGGCCACAAGACGGAGCCCAGCCACCCCAAGACCCTGTTCCACCGGGGGCCGCCAGGCCCCCTGAGCACGTACGGTTGACCCATGACGAGCATCGGTGGTGTGGAGATGGTCGACTGGAAGCTGGCCGTCACGACGGCAAGCAGGCTGGCCCGCCCGGGCCCGGAGATCACCCGCGAGGAGGCCCGCGAGGTCGTCGCGGAACTGCGCGGGCACGCCGTGGCGGCCGAGGAGCATGTGCGCGCGTTCACGGGCATGACCACGGCGGCGGGGCACGACACCCCGGTGCTGGTGGTGGACCGCCCGGGCTGGATCGAGGCCAACGTGGCCGGCTTCCGCTCCCTGCTGAAGCCGCTGATGACGAAGATGCGCGCCCGCCGGGGCAACGGCCCGGGCGGCATGATCGCGGGCGCGGTCGGCGGCAAGGTCACCGGCGTGGAGCTGGGCGTGCTGCTGTCGTTCCTGTCCTCGCGGGTGCTGGGCCAGTACGAGACCTTCGCCCCGGCCACCCGCGAGCTCCCGGGGGCCCCGGACGGCGGTGGCCGCCTGCTCCTGGTGGCGCCCAACATCGTCCACGTCGAGCGGGAGCTGGGCGTCGACCCGCACGACTTCCGGCTCTGGGTCTGCCTCCACGAGGAGACGCACCGGACCCAGTTCACCGCCGTCCCCTGGCTCCGGGACCACCTGGAGGCGGAGATCCAGGCGTTCCTGGCGGAGACCGACGTGGACGCCGGCACGCTGCTGGAACGGCTCTCGGACGCCGTCCAGGCGTTCACGGGTGGCCGCCGCGGGGAGTCCGCGGAGCCCAGCGCCACCGGCACCGCCACTGACACCGCCACCGCCCCGGAGACCGAACCCGGCGCGCGCTCCGGCGCGCACGCCCCGGAGCAGGACATCGACGGGCGCAGCCTGGTCGACCTCGTCCAGACCCCGGCCCAGCGCGAGATCCTGGCCCGGGTCACGGCCGTCATGTCCCTGCTGGAGGGCCACGCCGACTACGTGATGGACGGCGTCGGCCCGCAGATCGTGCCCTCGGTCGTGGAGATCCGCGAGAAGTTCCAGCGCCGCCGCGCCGCCGGCGCCAACCGCCTGGACCAGATCCTGCGCAGGCTGCTGGGCCTGGACGCCAAGCTCCGCCAGTACCGGGACGGCGAACGGTTCGTCCGCGCGGTGGTCGAGGAGGTCGGCATGGAGGGCTTCAACCGGGTCTGGACCTCGCCCAACACCCTCCCCACGCCCGCCGAGATCACCCACCCCGCCGAGTGGATCGCCCGGGTGCACCGGGGCCCCGAAGCATGACCCGGCGCGGGGGCGTGGCAGGCGTACGCCCCCGTAATCACCCGTCCGAGGGACCGTGAGGTGGCTCACGGGCGTGCGATGCTCAGGGAATGCCCGGCTTCTGTCACCATCTACGCACGCTGAGTGACGGCAGCTGAGCCCCGCCCCCCGAAAACTTCATGAAGGGAACCGGACATGGGTCCCCATCCAGCGGTCGCGGCGATACGCCTCGCGGTCCGCCGCGTCCTGAACGACCTCCTCGCCGAGCACCCCCATCCCCATCCCCAGCCTCTGGCCGGGCAGCCGGGCCGCCCGCCCCGTGCCGAGCTGCTCGAACGGGTCGGCCGCGCCACCCGCGCCGGGCGCGCCCGCCAGATCCGCGCCCGCGCCGCCTCCGGCGCCCCCGTCCAGGTCCCCGCCCCCGGTGAGGCCCCGGGCGCCGCCCCGCCCGCCGAGGGCCCGCTCGTGCTGGTCGCCTGCTCCGGCGGCGCCGACTCGATGGCGCTCGCCTCCGCCCTCGCCTTCGAAGCCCCCCGCCTCGGCATCCGGGCCGGCGGCATCACCGTCGACCACGGCCTCCAGTACGGCTCCGACGCCCGTGCCGCCGACGTGGTGGCCCGGCTCACCGCCCTCGGCCTCGACCCGGTCGAGTCGGCCGCCGTCCGTGTGGCCGCCGCCTCCGACCGGACCGCGCACGGCGCCCCCTACGCCGGCGGTGCCCGCCGGGTCGGGCCCGAGGCCGCCGCCAGGGACGCCCGGTACGCCGCCCTCGACGAGGCCGCCGAGCGGCTCGGCGCCGCCGCCGTCCTGCTCGGCCACACCCGCGACGACCAGGCCGAGACCGTCCTGCTGGGCCTCGCCCGCGGGTCCGGCATCCGCTCGCTCTCCGGCATGGCCGCCGTCTCCGGCGACTCGGGCCGCTACCGCAGGCCCTTCCTCCAGCTGGACCGGCAGACCGCCCGCACGGCCTGTCTCGCCCAGTCGCTGCCCGTCTGGGACGACCCGCACAACACCGACCCCGCCTACACCCGCTCCCGGCTGCGCCACGAGGGGCTGCCCGCGCTGGAGAAGGCGCTCGGCAAGGGCGTGGTCGAGGCCCTGGCCCGTACCGCCCAGCTCTCCCGGGACGACGCGGACGCGCTGGACGCCTGGGCCGCCCGCGAGGAGGCCGCCGTCCGCGACGAGACGGGCGAGCTGGACTGTGCCCGGCTGTACGCGCTGCCCGCCGCCGTACGCCGCCGCATCCTGCGCCGGGCGCTGGTCGCCGCCGGGGCTCCGGGGGGCTCCCTGTTCGCCCGGCACGTCGAGGAGGTCGACCGGCTCATCACCGGCTGGCGGGGTCAGCGCGCCATCAACCTGCCGGGCAAGGTGGAGGCCCGGCGGCAGGGTGGCAGACTTGTCCTCCGGCAAGGCTGACGCCGACCGCAGGGTTCGGACGCCGGCTCGGACGAAGGCCGTCGGCCCGGGGAGTGAGTCCCCGG
Source organism: Streptomyces albidoflavus (assembly GCF_000719955.1). Lineage (GTDB taxonomy): Bacteria > Actinomycetota > Actinomycetes > Streptomycetales > Streptomycetaceae > Streptomyces > Streptomyces albidoflavus. Next base: position 26,582 of record NZ_JOII01000045.1, on the reverse strand, counting down.
GGCCGCGGCCGACGACGAAAGTGATGTGCGGGTGGACGCGAAAGACATGGGCTCCGACCTCCAGTCGGTGCTGCTGACCAAGGAAGAGATCGACGCCAAGCTGGTGGAGCTGGCGGAGCAGATCGACCAGGAGTACGCGGGCAAGGACCTGCTCATCGTCGGTGTCCTCAAGGGCGCCGTCATGGTCATGGCCGACCTGGCCCGGACGCTCTCCACCCCCGTCACCATGGACTGGATGGCGGTCTCCTCGTACGGCGCGGGCACCCAGTCCTCCGGCGTGGTCCGCATCCTCAAGGACCTCGACACCGACATCCAGGGCAAGCACGTCCTGATCGTCGAGGACATCATCGACTCCGGCCTGACCCTCTCCTGGCTGATCTCCAACCTCGGTTCGCGCGGCCCGGCCTCCCTGAAGGTCTGCACGCTGCTGCGCAAGCCCGAGGCGGCCAAGGTCGCCATCGACGTCGAGTGGGTCGGCTTCGACATCCCCAACGAGTTCGTCGTCGGCTACGGCCTGGACTTCGCCGAGAAGTACCGCAACCTGCCCTTCGTCGGCACCCTCGCCCCGCACGTCTACGGCGGCTGAGCGCGGGGAACCCTCGCACACCGCGCGCCGTTGGAGAGGGGAAGACGGTTTCCGGCCCGTCCCCTGCGGCCGCGGGTGACAATGCTGGGGTACCGTCCGAAGAACAATCGTCAGAACTGTTCTACGGCGCACGGCTCCTGGACCCGCGGATCACCGCGCTCCCGGGAGTGTCGGGCGCGGGTACGTGACCGAGCCGCAGAGCACTCCCTAGTACAGCCTTTATCAATCTCGCGATGGCAGGAGGGACGGGGCGGCACCGCTCCGTATGGATGGACGTGAAGCGATACTTCCGTGGGCCCGTCATGTGGATCGTGCTGGCCGTCCTCGCCGTGGTCGTGTTGATGCAGGTCGTCGGTTCGTCCGGCGGGCACAAGACGGTCGACACCGGCCAGGTCGTCCAGGCGATCAACGACAAGCAAGTACAGTCGGCCAGCCTCACCACCGGTGACGACCAGATGATCAAGGTCGATCTCAAGGACGGCCAGAAGATCGACGGCAGTACGAAGATCCAGGCCAGCTACATCGGCGACATGGGCTTCGACCTCGCCCGGAAGCTCCAGGCGGGTTACGAGGACAAGAGCATCCCCGAGGGCTACACGGTCTCGCCCTCGAAGCAGAGCCCGTTCCTCAGCATTCTGCTCTCGCTGCTGCCCTTCGTCCTGATCGTCCTGGTCTTCCTCTTCCTGATGAACCAGATGCAGGGCGGCGGCTCCCGCGTCATGCAGTTCGGGAAGTCCAAGGCCAAGCTGATCACCAAGGACACCCCGAAGACGACCTTCGCCGACGTGGCAGGGTCGGACGAGGCGGTCGAGGAGCTCCACGAGATCAAGGAGTTCCTCCAGGAGCCGGCCAAGTTCCAGGCCGTCGGCGCCAAGATCCCCAAGGGCGTGCTGCTCTACGGCCCGCCCGGTACGGGCAAGACCCTGCTGGCCCGCGCCGTCGCGGGTGAGGCGGGCGTCCCGTTCTACTCGATCTCCGGCTCCGACTTCGTCGAGATGTTCGTCGGTGTGGGCGCCTCCCGCGTCCGCGACCTCTTCGAGCAGGCCAAGGCGAACGCCCCGGCGATCGTCTTCGTCGACGAGATCGACGCCGTCGGCCGCCACCGCGGCGCCGGCATGGGCGGCGGTCACGACGAGCGCGAGCAGACCCTCAACCAGCTCCTGGTCGAGATGGACGGCTTCGACGTGCAGGGCGGCGTGATCCTCATCGCCGCCACCAACCGCCCGGACATCCTCGACCCGGCGCTGCTGCGCCCGGGCCGTTTCGACCGGCAGATCGCCGTGGACCGGCCCGACATGCAGGGCCGCCTGGAGATCCTCAAGGTCCATGTGAAGGGCAAGCCGGTCGCCCCGGACGTCGACCTCTCGGCCGTCGCCCGCCGCACCCCCGGCTTCACCGGTGCCGACCTGGCCAACGTCCTGAACGAGGCGGCCCTGCTGACCGCCCGCAGCGACCAGAAGCTGATCGACAACCACATGCTGGACGAGGCGATCGACCGTGTGGTGGCGGGCCCGCAGAAGCGGACCCGGATCATGTCCGACAAGGAGAAGAAGATCACCGCGTACCACGAGGGCGGACACGCCCTGGTCGCGGCGGCCTCGCCCAACTCCGACCCGGTGCACAAGATCACGATCCTCTCGCGCGGCCGCGCCCTCGGTTACACGATGGTGCTGCCGGAGGAGGACAAATACTCCACCACGCGCAACGAGATGCTCGACCAGCTCGCCTACATGCTGGGCGGGCGGGCCGCCGAGGAACTGGTCTTCCACGACCCGACCACCGGCGCCGCCAACGACATCGAGAAGGCCACCGGTACGGCCCGCGCGATGGTCACCCAGTACGGCATGACCGAGCGGCTCGGCGCCATCAAGTTCGGCGGCGACAACACCGAGCCCTTCCTCGGCCGCGACATGGCGCACCAGCGTGACTACTCCGAGGAGGTCGCGGCGCTCGTCGACGAGGAGGTCAAGAAGCTCATCGAGACGGCGCACAACGAGGCCTGGGAGATCCTGGTCGAGAACCGCGACGTCCTGGACAACCTGGTCCTCCAGCTCCTGGAGAAGGAGACGCTCGGCAAGGAGGAGATCGCCGAGATCTTCGCCACGATCGTCAAGCGTCCGGCCCGTCCCGCGTGGACCGGCTCGACCCGGCGTACGCCCTCGACGCGGCCGCCGGTCCTCTCGCCCAAGGAGCTGAGCCTCACCAACGGCGCCAACGGCTCCCCGGCCGCCCTCGGCACCGGCCCCGCGAACGGTTCCACCCCGGACCTGACGAAGCCGCCGGCCTCCCCGGAGGACCGTCCCGAGGAGTGACACACCCCGCGTGACGGCTCCCACATCCGCCGAGAGGCGGGCGGGGCTGGAATGCAGGCCGCGCCCCCCAGGTTCTAGCCTGGGGGGCGCGGCCGTTTCGTATGCCCGCAGGTGACACGCGTAATTCGCACAGGAACGAGGCAGAGATGACCGACCCGGTGACGCTGGACGGACTGGGCGCGATCGGCGAGTTCGACGAGAAGCGGGCCGAGCACGCCGTGCGCGAGCTGCTCCTCGCCGTCGGCGAGGACCCGGACCGCGAGGGCCTGCGCGAGACCCCGGCACGGGTGGCGCGGGCGTACCGCGAGATATTCGCCGGGCTGTGGCAGAAGCCCGAGGACGTGCTGACCACCACCTTCGACCTGGGCCACGACGAGATGGTGCTGGTCAAGGACATCGAGGTGCAGAGCAGCTGCGAGCACCACCTGGTGCCGTTCGTGGGGGTCGCCCACGTCGGCTACATCCCCTCGGCCGACGGCAAGATCACCGGCCTCTCCAAGCTGGCCCGGCTGGTCGACGTCTACGCCCGCCGGCCGCAGGTCCAGGAGCGGCTGACCACGCAGATCGCCGACTCGCTGATGGAGATCCTGGAGCCGCGCGGCGTCATCGTCGTCGTGGAGTGCGAGCACATGTGCATGACGATGCGCGGGGTCCGCAAGCCGGGCGCCAAGACGATCACCTCGGCCGTCCGCGGCCAGCTCCGCGACGCGGCCACCCGCAACGAGGCGATGAGCCTGATCATGGCCCGCTGACCCGGACCGGGACGGGACGGATGAAGGCCGGGCGCCCCCTGAGCGGGGTGCGCCCGGCCTTCGTGCGTGCCAGGGGCCGGGGTCAGACGGTCGGGGCGGCGCCCGGGGTGTTGTCGTCGCCGTCCTCGGGGAGCTTGCAGACCCGCTCCAGGTAGAGCCCGGCGGCGATCACACCGGCGCCCGCGACCAGGGAGGTGCCCGCGTAGAGCGCCTGGTCGGCGCGGGCCGGGACCTCCAGGTAGCCGAGGAGGAAGACCGTCACCCCGCCGTACATCCCGGCGACCAGGGCGGCCACCAGGGCGCTCGCCTGGCCGAAGACCAGGGCGCGGGCGGCCACCAGCGGGTCGACGCCATTCGCCTCGGGGCGCCGCTCGCGCTGCGCGCGCAGCCGGGAGCGGAACGCCAGGGCCGTCGCCAGCAGCACGGCGGCGATGGCCGCCAGCACGATCGGGGCGAACAGCGGGACCGCGGGCAGGGTGCCGAAGGCGTCCCAGAGCCGGGCACCCGCCCAGGACAGTACGGCGGCGACCACGAGGAGGCCGGCCAGTGTCCTGATGCGGAGCTGCTTCACGGAGGTCAGGTCCTTTCGCACGCGTGGCGGGCGGCTCCCGCGACGTCACAGGGGGCGGCGGCCGGGCCGGGGCGGGCCGGGTCCCTGCCTCCAGCTTGCCCCGGGCGCGGGGCGTACGCCCGGCCGTTCCACCGGGGCAACGTCTACTCGGGGAGTCGGAGTTCCAGGTCCTCGCGGCGGGTCAGGCCGTCGCCGGCCAGGGCCGACAGCAGCTCGTCCACCGGGCCCTGCCCGGGCAGCTCGGCCTCGGGGTCCACGTCGTGCCAGGGGGCGAGGACGAAGGCGCGCTCGTGGGCGTGCGGGTGGGGGAGGGTGAGCTCCGGGTCGGCCGAGACGACACCGGCGTAGGCAACGATGTCGACGTCCAGGGTGCGCGGGCCCCAGCGCTCGTCACGGACCCGGTGGAACGCCTCCTCGACGGCCTGCGCGCGCTCCAGCAGCGAGCCGGGGGGCAGCGTCGTACGGATCACCGCGACGGCGTTGAAGTACGAGGGCTGGGAGCCGGGGTCGACGCCCCACGGCTCCGTCTCGTAGACGGGGGAGACGGCTTTGACCCGCAGGCCGGGGGTGTCCTCCAGCGCGTCGACGGCGCCCTGGAGGGTCTCCAGGCGGTTGCCGAGGTTGCTGCCGAGGGAGATCACGGCGGTCTTCGGGTTGGAGAGGGTCACGTCGGCGGCGTCCACCTGCTCGACGACGGAGGCCGGGACCGGCTGCACGGTGGGGTCGCTGCTGTTCGGGTTCATACACGGCTCCGGGTGATGGTGACGGTCACGTCGTCGAACGGGACGGTGATCGGGGCGTCCGGTTTGTGGACGGTGACCTCGACCTCCTGGACCGCGTCCGTCTTCAGGCAGGTCCGGGCGATGCGCTCGGCCAGGGTCTCGATGAGGTTCACCGGCTCGCCCTCGACCACGGCCACGACCTCCTCGGCGACGACGCCGTAGTGGACGGTCCGGGTCAGGTCGTCGCTCTCGGCTGCGGGCCGGGTGTCCAGACCGAGGACGAGGTCGACGATGAAGGTCTGGCCCTCCTCGCGCTCCTTGGGAAAGACACCGTGGTGCCCTCGGCCCTTGAGGCCGCGCAGCGCGACACGATCCACGCGAATCACTCCTGCTCTTGTCGTTGTCGGCGGGCGGTGCGCGGGTGCGGCCGGCCCACCGGCCTCAGGCGAGGCTACCGGTGGCCACCGGCACGGCCCGCCCACGGGGTCGGGACAGCACGGGGAAGAACCGGGGAACCCCACATGACGCGCACCTGGCCGCGCCCGCCCGGAAACCGGTCCCCCACCCTCCGGGCAGGGACGGCGAAGGGCCCCTACCCAGAACGCCGGCGAATCAGCCCGCCCTCAGGCAGGGGATTCCTCACCCGGCCCGCCTTCCCCGTCGCCCTCCTCCGCCTCCAGCTCGGCGAGGACCGGGGAGGCGTGGTGCGACCAGAGCTTCCACCCCTCGGTGGTGCGCCGGAAGACGTTGGTGGCGACGACCAGCTGCCCCACCAGCGGCCCCAGCTCCCCGTCCTCCGGCGGCGGACCCCCGCTGAGGATGTTCTCCGTGCAGGTCACGATGGCCGTCGCGCCCAGCAGGGAGGTCTGCACGTCGGTCAGGATGAACTGGATGTAGTCGGTGTTCGCCATGATCACGGCGTACGAGCGGAGCACCTCGCCCCGGCCGCTGAGGACCGGCCAGCCCGGGTGGACGCAGGAGAGGGACTCCTCGTCCAGCCAGAGCGCGGCCAGCTCCGCGTAGTCCCCGCGTTCCACGATGTCGTAGTACTCGGCGTTGGCACGCTCGACCTGCTCGATCTCGGTGGGGGTCACCGGGCTCCGTTCGTCGGGGGCGCGCGAGGGGCGCGCGGGGGAGAGCTTGTGGGGGTGGAACGGGCCGGGGATCAGCGGGCGGCCTCGACCGCGCGGGCCACGCGGACGGCGTCGGCGGTCGGCCGGACGTCGTGGACGCGGACCGCCCAGGCGCCGGCCTGCGCGGAGAGGGCGGAGATCGCGGCGGTGGCCGCGTCGCGCTCGCGGGCGGGCGGCGGGGCGGCGTCGGGACCGGCCAGCACCCGGCCGAGGAACCGCTTGCGGGAGGCGGCGACCAGCAGCGGGTGGCCGAGCGCCCGCAGCCGGTCCAGGTGGGCGACGAGCGCCAGGTCGTGCGGGGCTTCCTTGGCGAAGCCGAGGCCCGGGTCGACGACGATCCGGTCGGGGGCGATGCCGCCGTCGACGGCCGCGTCGATCCGCGTCCGCAGCTCGTCGGTGACCTCGCCGACCACGTCGGCGTAGACGGCGCGGCTGTTCATCGCGTCGCTGAAGCCGCGCCAGTGCATCACCACGAAGGGCGCCCCGGCGGCGGCCACCGCCGGGATCATCGCGGGGTCGGCGAGGCCGCCGCTCACGTCGTTGACCAGGAGCGCGCCGGCGGCGAGCGACTGCTCGGCGACGGCGGCGCGCATCGTGTCGACCGAGACGACCAGACCCTCGGCGGCCAGCGCCCGCACCACGGGCACCACCCGGCGCAGCTCCTCGGCCTCGTCCACCCGGGGCGCGCCGGGGCGGGTCGACTCGCCGCCCACGTCGATCAGGTCGGCGCCGCGCGAGGCCAGGTCCAGGCCGTGCTTGACCGCCCGCTCGGTGTCGAACCAGCGGCCGCCGTCGGAGAACGAGTCCGGGGTCACGTTGACCACGCCCATGACCGCGCAGCGGTCCCACTCCGGAAGCCCTGCGACGCGCCCGCGCCCAAACGACGTACTCATGTCTTAAGCGTAGGTCGTGTGCGCGCGGTCCCGTGCGGTGGCCGTGCCGGACGCCCCGGCCGCCGCGCGGCCCCGTCAGACGGCGTGGACCGTCTCCAGGGCGACCTCCTGGCGGGGTACGGCGCGCGAGTCGGCGGCCGTGGAGCGGCGCAGGGCCTCGTGGAGGGCGGCCGGGGTCAGCACGCCGAGGAAGCGGTGGTCCGCGTCGGGGTCCAGGACGGCGATCCAGCCGGCGTCGTGCTGGAGCATGGTCGCGAAGGCGCGCTTGAGGGGCGCGCCGACCGGCAGCCACGCCTCCATCCGGCGGGCCTGCTCGCCGACGGTCCCCTCGGCGCCCTCGGTCCGGGCCGAGGAGATCCAGCCGTGCAGCTTCTCCTCGCCGTCCAGCACCACCGCCCAGCGGGCGCCCTCGGCGCGCAGCCGCTCCCCGGCGGCGGCCAGCGGGTCGTCGAGGTGGACGACGGGCGGGCGGACCAGGTCGCCGGGCTCGATCGGGGTGACCGAGAGCCGCTTGAGGCCCCGGTCGGCGCCGACGAAGTCCGCGACGTAGGGGGTGGCGGGGGCGCCGAGGACGGCGGCGGGGGTGTCGAACTGCTCGATGCGGCCGTGGCCGTAGACGGCGATGCGGTCGCCGAGACGGACGGCCTCCTCGATGTCGTGGGTGACGAAGAGCACGGTCTTGTGGACCTCGGCCTGGAGCTTCAGGAACTCGTTCTGGAGGTGTTCGCGGACCACCGGGTCGACGGCGCCGAACGGCTCGTCCATCAGCAGCACCGGCGGGTCGGCGGCGAGCGCGCGGGCCACGCCGACGCGCTGGCGCTGGCCGCCGGAGAGCTGCTCCGGGTAGCGGGCGCCGTGCGTGGACGGGTCGAGGCCGACCAGTTCCAGCAGCTCGGCGGCGCGGGCGCGGGCCTTGGCGCGCTTCCAGCCGAGCAGGTGCGGGACGGTGGCGGTGTTCTCCAGGACCGTCTTGTGCGGGAAGAGGCCGACCTGCTGGATGACGTAGCCGATGCGGCGGCGCAGCTCGACCGGGTCGACGGCGGATATGTCCTCGCCGTCGAGGGAGATCCGGCCGGAGGTCGGCTCGATGAGCCGGTTGACCATCTTCATCGTGGTGGTCTTGCCGCACCCCGAGGGCCCGACGAGCGTGACGAGTTCCCCCGCGGCGACCTCGAAGGTGAGGTCGTCCACCGCGGTCGTCCCGTCCGCGTACACCTTGCTGACCTGCTCGAACCGGATCATGGGTCCCCATTGTCGTGGCCGTGGATGGTGGGCGTGTGAAGGCTGTGTTGCAGGTCTACCCCGGAAAGGGGCGAACCCCGGCGATTGTCGGTGCCCGGCGTTAGGGTCGCAGACAGTCGTGGACGCCTGTTCGGTAAGGGTGGGTTTCCGGCGGTTTCGGCGGTCCTGTCAGGAAGGGCCGCGCGGGGTGGACCCTGTCGTGCACGGGTCCGCCGAACAGGGGTGTGAACGGCGGGATGCGGGGGAGGCGGGCGGGGTGAGCGCAGCGAACTGCCTGGTGGCCAACGACTGGGTCTGCGGGGAGTACTTCCGTACGCGCGGCCAGGACCTGGTCGACGCGACCCTCCAGCACATCGGGATCACGGTGGCCGCCGTCGTCATCGGCGTGCTGATCGCCTTCCCGCTGGCGGTCCTCGCCCACCGCAGGCGCGCCTTCGCGGCCCCGGTCCTCGCGGTGACCACGCTCTTCTACACGATCCCCTCGCTCGCCATGTTCTCCCTGCTGCTCCCGCTCTTCGGCCTCTCGGCGGCGCTGGTGATCACCGGGCTGGTGCTCTACTCGCTGACGATCCTGGTGCGGAACACCCTCGCGGGGCTCGACGCCGTCCCCGAGGAGGCCCGCGAGGCGGCCACCGGCATGGGGTACGGGCCGTGGCGGCTCCTGTGGGAGGTCGAGGTGCCGCTGGCGCTGCCCGCGCTGCTGGCCGGGGTGCGGATCACCACCGTCTCCACCGTCGCCCTCACCACGGTCGGCGCCATCGTCGACTACGGCGGCCTCGGCTCCCTCATCCTCGACGGCCTCGACACCGACTTCCGCGCCCAGGTGCTCGCCGCCTCGGTGCTCTGCGTGATCCTGGCGATCACCGCCGACCTGCTCCTCCTGGGCCTGCAACGGCTCTGCACCCCCTGGACGCGCCTGGGCGCCGCACCCGGCCCGGCCCCCGCGAGGAAGGCGGCCACCGCGTGAACGACCTCATCGGCGCCTGGACCTGGCTCACCACCGCCGCCCACTGGCAGGGCGAGAAGGGCGTGTGGAACCGCCTCGGCGAACACCTCTACTACAGCGGTGTCTGCCTGGTGATCGCCTGCCTCGTCGCGCTCCCGCTCGCCCTGTGGCTCGGCCACCTCGGCAAGGGCGGCACGCTCGCGGTCAACATCTCCAACGTCGGCCGCGCCGTCCCCACCCTCGCCGTGCTGGTCCTGCTCTCCCTCACCCCGCTCGGCGCCCACGAGGGCGTGCCGACGCTGATCGCCCTGGTGCTCTTCGCGGTGCCGCCGCTGCTGACCAACGCCTACCTCGGGATGCGCGAGGTGGACCGGCCCGTGGTGGAGGCCGCCCGGGGCATGGGGATGAGCGGCTGGCAGCTCTTCCGCCGGGTCGAGCTGCCGCTGGCCCAGCCGCTGCTGATGACCGGGCTGCGCACCGCCGGCGTCCAGGTCGTCGCCACGGCCACGCTCGCCGCGATGGCCGGGGAGGGCGGGCTCGGCCGGATCATCACCGCCGGGTTCGGGCTGAGCAACACCCCGCAGGTGATAGCCGGGGCCTTCCTCGTCGCCCTGCTGGCGGTGCTGGTCGAAGGCGTGCTGGTCCTGGTCACCCGGCTGACGGCACCCGACCGGGGCGCGGGGAGGGCGGCCCGCGCGGCGAAGCGCGGGCCGGGCCCCTCCGCCCTGGCCCCCTCCGGCGGTACGCCCCGGGTCGCCCCGGCCGACGCCGCGTCCTGACCGGTGTCCCCCGACTCCTCCGCAGTGCCCGACAGGCAGCAGTACCCCCCGATCCTGATCCGACGAATGGTGGATGCCCCATGAACAGCAACACGCGACGGACCTCGCGGTTCGGCAGGAAGTCCGGTGCGGCGCTCGCCGTGGCCGCGCTCGCCGTCTCCCTCGCCGCCTGCGGCGGGGAGAGCCTGGAGGACCAGGGGAAGGGCGGGAAGGGCGGTGCGGACGAGGGCGGCAAGGGCTCCCTCGTCGTCGGCGCCGCCCGCTTCACCGAGGCCAAGGTGCTCGGCGAGCTGTACGCGCAGATCCTGCGCGACGCCGGTTACGACACGGACGTCAAGACCGTGCAGAACCGCGAGGTCTACGCCAAGGAACTGGAGAAGGGAGCGATCGACATCGTTCCCGAATACGCCGCGACGCTCACCGAATTCTTCAACCTGCAGAAGAACGGGCCCGACGCCGAACCGGTCGCCTCCAGTGACGCCGACGCCACCGTGGCCGAGTTGAAGAAGTTCGCCGAGCCGAAGGGGCTCACCGTCCTGGCGCACGGCGAGGCCGTCGACCAGAACGCCTTCGCGGTCAGCAAGGAATTCGCCGACAAGCACAGCCTGAAGACCCTTTCGGATCTCGGGAAGTCCGGCGAGAAGGTCAAGATCGCGGCGGGCGACGAATGCGAGACCCGCCCGTTCTGCGCCCCGGGCCTGAAGAAGACCTACGGCATCGACGTCACCGGCATCGACCCCAAGGGCGTCGGCACCCCGCAGGCCAAGCAGGCGGTGAAGAACGGCACCGACCAGCTCGTGCTGACCACCACCACCGACGCCACCCTCGCCAACTACGACCTGGTGCTCCTGGAGGACGACAAGAAGCTCCAGAACGCCGACAACATCCTCCCGGTCGTCCACACCAAGGACGCCGGGGACAAGGAGATAGCCGACATCCTCGGCAAGCTCACCAAGACCCTCACCACCGAGGACCTCGCCGAGCTGAACCGCCAGGTGGACGAGGAGCGCCAGAAGGAGGCCGACGTCGCCGGGGCGTACCTCGAGGAGAAGGGCCTGCTGGGCTCCTGAGCCCGCTGGACCTTCCGGGATTCTCGTGGTCCGGTCCGGGGGTGCGGACGCGTCCGTAAATGATCTTGAAATACGCGGCGCCGCACCCCTCGGCACCTCTCGGCACGCCTCGGCGGAAGTTCCGCTTCCGTCAATCGGGCCGGGACGGAACGGCCTTGAGCCATGTCCCAGGGCCATTTCCGGGCCGGAATGCTTTCGCCTGCGGGGAGTTCGTCCGGGAGCCCGCCCGGCAACTCGTCGTACCAGCGGAGGAGATTTCCGGGCGGGGCTCCATGAGTGCGCCTACGCGCGGTAAGTTTCTGGCCATGCCACGTGGACGTCATCGCCATTCCCCACCGCTGCACCGGCTGCTGCCGCCGACGGTCCTCGCCGCGCTCGCCCTGGCCTGCGCCGCACTGGCCTGGATCTTCCCCGATCCGCTGGTGCTGCGGCTGCTCGTGGCCGCCGCCGCCCTCACCGCCGTGGTCAGTGCCGTCCTCATGCGGCGCTGGGACCGGGTGGCGGGCAAGCGGGTCGCCGAGCTGACCCGTTCGCGGGCCGGGGCCGAGTGGCGCCACGAGGAGCGCGTCGCCGAACTGGAGGCGGACCTCGAGGAGTCCCGGGAACTGCGCGCCAAGCTGGAGCAGAAGATCCGGGCCAAGCGCACCGAGATCGCGGGCCTGCGCGGCGAGCACGCCGCCCTGCTGCGCCGGTACGCCAACGCCGAGACCCAGCGGGCCAGCGCCCTCGAAGGCCGCCGCCGCCTTGCCATCGAGGCGTCCGCCCCCGCCCGCGCCCTCCCCGCCGCCCCGGCCCAGGGCGTCGGCCTCGCCCCCGTACCGGCGCCCGGGCAGGCCCAGGTGCCCGCGCCCGGGGCCCACCGGGTGCCGCGCCAGGCCACCCCGGAGCTGTACCGCCAGGCCGGTGCCGCGCTGGAACGCCTCGCGCGGGGGCCGGTACCGCGGCCCGCGACCCCGCGGCCCGGCACCCCGGAGGGGGACCCGGCGGCGGGGAAGCCCCGGGCGGCCGACCCGCAGAACCCTGCGTACGGACCGGTCGCCGGCACCATCGGGACCGGGCGCCCCTCGGTGCCCGTCGCCGCGACCGTCGTCGACCCCGCCCGCGCCCGGGCGCCGCGCGCCATCGGCGGCTTCGACTTCTTCGGCACCGCCGGCCAGTCGCCCGCCGAGGCGCTGGAGCACGAGGACCTCGCCGACGTCGTCGGTGAGGAGGCGCTGGCCGCCCACCGGCAGGACGCCACCCGCCCCGCCTCCGCCCCGCAGGGCGTGGCCGGCGGCCAGGCGGGCCAGGCGCGCCACGGCCGCGAGCCGTCCTCCCCGCCGTCCCCCACCGGGACCGGCGGCGCGGACGACGACGCCGAGGACGACCGCGCCGCCGCCCCCGAGCGCCCGGCGCACGGCCGCGACGAGGTCGGCCACGTCATCGACCTGACCGAGCACGACGAGACCGAACAGCTCGACGTCGGCACCCTCCGCACCGCCCTGCGGGCCTGAGAGCCCGCACGCGCACCAGAACAGTCCCCGTACCGGAACGTGGCCCGGTGCGGGGACTGTCGCGTGTGCCGGGCGGCCACCGCCCTCACCGGCGCCGACGGCCGGGTGGCCGCCGGGCTTTGGGCAGTGCGGAAACTTCTTGTCCGGTGCGGAGCGGTCGGTGAGGGTGAGCGGAATGCCGTGAGTGCGGCGGCCGTGGCGCTTTCCGGTCCTGCCGGCACGACGGTCTCCCCGTCAGGACAGACGTGAATGAAGGGCAGGAACCCATGGCGGCCACGACCACTGACGCCGGTACCGCACCGACGGGCCATCCACAGCGCTGGCTCATCCTCGGCGTCATCTGCCTGGCCCAGCTGACGGTGCTGCTCGACAACACGGTGCTGAACGTCGCGATCCCCTCCCTCACCCGTGAACTGGACGCCTCGGCAGCCGACGTCCAGTGGATGATCAACGCCTACTCGCTGGTCCAGTCGGGACTGCTGCTCACCGCGGGCAGCTCCGCCGACCGGTACGGGCGGAAGAAGATGCTGGTCGTGGGCCTCGCGGTGTTCGGCGTGGGCTCACTGGTGGCCGGGCTCGCCCAGTCCTCCGCCCAGCTGATCGCGGCCCGCGCGGGCATGGGCGTCGGCGGCGCGCTGCTGATCACCACCACCCTCGCCGTGGTCGTCCAGATCTTCGACGAGCGGGAGCGGGTCCGCGCGATCGGCCTGTGGGCCACGGTCAACGCCCTGGGCGTCGCGATCGGCCCGCTGGTCGGCGGCCTCATCCTCAACCACTTCTCGTGGGGCGTCATCTTCCTGATCAACATCCCGGTCGCCCTGCTGGGCCTGGTCGCGGTGGTCGCGCTCGTCCCCGAGTCGAAGAGCAAGGACGGCGAACGCCCCGACCTGCCCGGCGCGCTGCTCTCCACCGTCGGCATGACCGGCGTGGTCTACGCGATCATCTCCGGCCCGGAGCACGGCTGGTTCTCCGGGTACGTCGCCGCCTCCTGGGCGATCGGCCTCGCCGTGCTCGCCGCCTTCGTCCTCTGGGAGCTGCACACCCCGCACCCCATGCTCGACATGCGGTTCTTCCGCGACCGCCGGTTCACCGGCGCGGTGGCGGGCGCGGTGCTGATCGCCTTCGGCATGGGCGGCTCGCTCTTCCTGCTCACCCAGCACCTCCAGTTCGTCCTCGGCTACGGGCCGCTGGAAGCGGGGCTGCGGATCGCCCCGCTCGCCATCAGCGTCGTCGTCCTCAACCTCGTCGGCATCGGCGCCTGGGTCCTGCCGAAGATCGGCACGCCGCTCACCATCGCCATCGGCATGGGGCTGCTGTCGGCGGGCCTCGCCGTGATCGCCCTCTTCGGCAGCGGGGCGTACGCCGGGATGGTGTCCGGGCTCGTCGTGATGGGCATCGGTATCGCCCTGGCCACGCCCGCCATGGCCAACGCGCTGATGAGCGCGATCCCCCGGGAGAAGGCGGGCGTCGGGGCCGCGGTCAACGGCACCCTCGGCGAGTTCGGCAACGGGCTCGGCGTGGCGACCCTGGGCGCCGTCCTCAACTCCCGCTTCGCCGCCCTCGTACCGGGCGCGGTGGGCGCCGCCTCGCTGCCCAGCGTCCTGGCCGAGGCCGACACCGCCGCCGAACGCCGCGTCGTCGCCGAGGGTTTCGCCTCCGGCCTGGAGACCAGCCAGCTCTTCGGCGCCGTCGCCGTCCTGCTCGGCGGAGCCGTCGCCGCCCTCCTGCTGTGGCGCGCCGAGCAGGTCCTGGCGGCGGACGTCCCGGAGACGGCACAGGAGGCGCAGGCCGCGGGCGCGGTGCCGGAGAAGGACGACAAGCCCGAGGCCGCGGGCGTGTGACCTCTCCTTCCCGCCCTTCCCGTCCGGGGAGTTGACCTCGACTCGGGTTGAGCTTCTAGCGTCGCGCACGCAGATGTCGACGTAACCGGGAGGCAGGCCATGAAGACGCTGGTGCTGGGGAGGACGCCCGCCAGGGTGCGGGAGGTACTGGCCACGCTGCGCGAGGACGGCTTCGCCGCGGAGGGCGTGAGCACCGACGAGGAGGCCCGCGGGCTCCTGGCGTCCGGGGAGTTCGGGGTGCTGATCGTCGGCGGCGGCGTGGGGCCGGAGTCCCGCGCCGCCATGAAGGAGTTCGCCGCCGGGCACGGGGTGCGCGAGGTGATCGACGGCGCCCTCACCGAACCGTTCGACGTCTATGTGCGGCGGGAGTTCGAGCCGCTGATCCGCAAGGCGTCGGGGGAGGACTGACGGCGGGCCCTCGCCCCCCCCGGGGGTAGACACTGTCTACGTGAGCCTGGTAGACCGTCCCCATGGACGGGGAGAAGGCTCTGCGGGAGCGACTGGTCGACGTCGGTGTGGAGTTGGTGCTGGAAGGCGGCACCAGCCCGGTCGGGCTGCGGGAGATCGCGCGGCGGGCGGGGGTGTCGCACGGAGCCCCGAGGCGGTACTTCCCGACCCACCGGGCGCTCCTGTCGGCCGTCGCCCGCCGCGGGTTCGAGGAACTGGGGGCGCGCTCCGCGTACGCCGTGGCCGGGGCGGACGGGCCGCGGGCGGAGCTGACGGCCCTGGCGCGGGCCTACCTGGCCTACGCGCGGGAGCGGCGCGGCATGTTCGAGCTGATGTTCCGCCACGAACTGCTCGACGGCGGCGGCCGGGAGGCTGCGCCGGACGGCCCCCCGCTGCGCGAGGCCACCCTGCCGCTGCTGCGGCACGTCACCGAGCTGGTCGCCCGGTGCCGGGGCGAGGCGGCGGGTCCCCCGGCGGCCGTCACCGCGACCGCCCTCTGGGCCGGCCTGCACGGCATCGCCCAGCTCTGGTCCTGGGGCAGCCTGCCACTCGCCCTCGGCGCCGAGGCCACGGGCGGCCCCGAACCGCTCGTCGACGCGGTGCTCGACGCCCACCTCGGCCCCGCCGCCCCGTGACCGGGCGGGTGGGCCGCGCCGCCCCGCTCCTGGTCGGCGCGGGCGGGGCGATGATCGTGGCGCTGGACGGCACGGTGCTCCTGATGGCCCAGCCCGAGCTGCGGCGCGCGTTCGGGGCGAGCGCGGTCCAGCTCCAGTGGACCAGCACCGGCTACCTCGTCGCGGTGGCCGCCCTGCTGGTCCTCGCCGGGCGGCTCGGCGACCGGTACGGGCACCTGCGGCTGCTCCACCTCGGCCTGACCGGCTTCGGCCTGGCCTCGGCCGGGATCGCGCTGGCGCCCTCGGTCGGCTGGGTCATCGGGCTGCGGGTGGCGCAAGGGGTGTGCGGCGCCCTGCTCCAGCCCGCGACGCTCGCGGTGCTGCGGCTGGCGTACCCGGAGCGGGAACTGCGCCGGGCGATCGCCGTGCGGACCGGCGCCATCGCGGTGGCGGCCGGGAGCGGGCCCGTGCTCGGCGGGCTCCTGGTGGCGCACTTCGGCTGGCAGTCGGTGTTCTGGATCAACCTTCCGCTGGTGCTCGCCGTGGTGCTCCCGGCCACCGCGCTGCGGCTCCCGGAGCGGGAACGCCCCGTCGCGCGACGGCTCGGCCTGACCGGCGCCGTGCTGCTCGCGGGCTGCCTGGCGGTGCTCGTCCACGCGCTCTCCCAGGTACCGGTGCGGGGCTGGGGCGCGCCGGCCACCCTGCGCGAACTCGCCGGCGCGGTGGGCCTGGCGGCCGTGTTCGTGGTGAGCGAGCGGCGGTCGGCACACCCCTTCGTGCCGCCGGCCCTGGCCCGGTCCGTGCCGGTGACGGCCGCCATGGCGCTCCTGCTGGTCGTCTCGGCGGGCCTGTTCGGGAGCGTGTTCACCGCCACCTTCCACCTCCAGGACACGCTGGGCCTGGACCCGCTCACCACCGGGCTGCGCGTACTGCCGCTCACCGTGCTGATGGTGATCGGCTCCCCGCTGGCCGGTGCCGCCCTCGGCCGGTGGGGGCCACGCCCGACCGCACTCACCGGCACCCTCCTGGTCGTCCTGGGCACCGCCGGGCTCGGTGCGGCGGCCCCGGACGGGGCCGGGGTCGCCACCGGGGTGGCCTTCGCCCTGATCGGCGCCGGGTTCGCGGCCGTCATGGTCACGGCGACGGGCACGGTCGTCACCGACGCCCCGCCCGCCTACGCCGGCGCCGTCGGCGGCCTGAAACAGACGGCCACCAACATCGGCCCGGCCCTCGGCATCGCCCTCGCATCCGGCGCCCCCGGCACCTCCACACCGAACACCCTGCTCCTCCTGGCCGGAATCACGACCCTCGGCCTGGGCCCGGCCCTGCTGCTGCCTTCGGTACGGGGGGAGGCGGCGGCGGGGGTCGGGGCGTGAGCGGGGGGCCTTCGCCTGCCGCCCCCCGCACCCCTCCTCACTTCCCCAGGCAAGCCGTAGCGATCTCCTCCAGGGCCCGGCTGTACGCCGTGGACAGGTGGGTCAGGGTGGGGGTGTCGTACTGGGCCTGGGAGTAGGTCCAGGTGGTGGTGAGGTGGCCCTGTTGGACCATGGCGGCGATGTCGATGAGGTGGGGGCGGGTTTCGGTGAGGGCGTAGTCGCGGCCGGGGAGGTCGAGTTCGGTGCGGAGGAGGCCTGAGCCGGGGGTGTCGGTGGTGAGGTCGAGGCGGCCCAGGTAGTTGAAGCTGAGCTGGGGGGCGGGGGTGTCCAGGAGGGTGCGGGCGGGGGAGTCGGGGGCGCTGAGGTGGCGGAGGGCGCCGTAGCCCACGCCGTGGTCGGGGACGGTGCGCAGGTGGCGCTTGACGGCGCGGATGGCGGCGGGCCAGCCGGGCGCGGCGGGGGCCTCCAGGGCGACGGGGTGGATGGCGGTGAACCAGCCGACGGTGCCGGAGAGGTCGACGGTGTCGAAGAGGTCCTCGCGGCCGTGGCTCTCCAGGGCGACGGCGGTGCGGGGGCGGCCGGTCCAGTCGGCGAGGACGCGGGCGAGGGCGGCGAGGAGGATGTCGTTGATCTGGGTGCGGTAGTGGCCGGGGGCGAGGTTGAGCAGGGCGTGGGTGTGCTCGGCGGAGAGGGTGGTGGCGGTGCCGGTCAGTTCCGCGCCGGTGTTGGGGGCGCCGGGGTGGTCGACGGGGAGCGGTGCGGCGGCCGCCTCGCCCGCCTCCCGCCAGTGGTCGAGCTGGTCGTCGAAGCCGCCCTCGGCGACGTGCCGGGCGAGGAGTTCGGCCCACTGGCGGACCGAGGAGGTCCGCTCGCGCGGGGTGACGGGGCCGGCGCCGGCGGCGGCCTGGGCGTAGGCCGCCTCCAGGTCGTCCAGGAGGATGCGCCAGGAGACGCCGTCGATGACGAGGTGGTGGGCGACCAGGCTCAGCCAAGGGGCCTGGCCGGCGCCCCGCTCGCCG
Source organism: Streptomyces albidoflavus (assembly GCF_000719955.1). GTDB lineage: Bacteria > Actinomycetota > Actinomycetes > Streptomycetales > Streptomycetaceae > Streptomyces > Streptomyces albidoflavus. The sequence goes on along the minus strand of NZ_JOII01000045.1, from coordinate 8,786 downwards.
TACAGGACGCGGAAGAGCGGGCCCGTGTCCAGGCGGAAGCCGGACTGGACCTCGGTGAGCAGGGTGTTCCAGGCCGCCTCCTGGTCGGGGGCGGCGGTGAGGTCGTGGACGGTGAGGACGGCGTCGGGGGAGAGTTCGGGCAGGATGCGGCCGGTCCAGCGGTCCTGGCCCGCCTCCTGGGCGTAGACGGCGCGCAGCATGCCGTGGCGGTCGAGGAGGGCGCCGACTGCGGTGCGCAGGGCGGCGGGGTCGGCGCCGGGGGCGAGGGTGAAGGACATCGTCATGTCGAAGTGGGCGGGCGCCTTCGGGTGGGTGGCGAAGAACCACTCGGCGACCGGGACCGGCGGCAGCGGGCCGGCCTCGGACTCCTCCCCGGCCGGGGTGTCGGCGGCCTCGGCTGCGTCCGCCTCGGCCGCGAGGCCGGCCACGGTCTGGCCGACGAAGACGTCCCGTGTGTACATGTGCAGGCCCGCCTGGCGGGCCCGGGAGACCACCTGGATGGAGAGGATCGAGTCGCCGCCGAGGGCGAAGAAGCTGTCGTGCACGCCGACGTGTTCGACCCCGAGCACCTCCGACCAGATCTGGCACAGGGCGCGTTCCGTGTCGGTGCGCGGGGCCACGTAGGTGGTGGCGCGGTCGCCCTCGTCGTCGGGGGCGGGCAGGGCGCGGCGGTCGGTCTTGCCGCTGGCGTTGACCGGGAGCGCGGGGAGGGGGACGAAGGCGGCGGGGAGCATGTAGGCGGGCAGGGAGCCGCCCGCGAAGGTGCGGAGGGTCTCGGCGTCCGGCGCCTCGGTACCGGCGTGGGGGACGACGTAGGCGACGAGGCGGCGGCTGCCGGGGCGGTCCTCGCGGACGGTGACGGCGGCCTGGCGGACGGCGGGGTGGCGGGTGAGGGCCGCCTCGATCTCACCGAGTTCGATCCGCAGGCCCCGGAGCTTCACCTGGTCGTCGGCGCGGCCCACGTACGCCAGTTGGCCGTCGGCGCGCCGGCGGACGAGGTCGCCGGTGCGGTACAGGCGGCCGCCGCCTCCCTCCGGGTCCGCGACGAAGCGGGTGGCGGTCAGGGCGGACTGCCCGAGGTAGCCGCGGGCGAGGACGGCGCCCGCCACGTACAGCTCGCCGGGGACGCCGGCCGGGACGGGGCGGAGCCGGGCGTCCAGGACGCGGACGGCGGCGCCGGTGACCGGGAGGCCGATGGGCGGGGGAGCGTCGGCGGTGCCGGGGTCGAGGCGGCCGCTCATCGTGGCGACCACGGTGGTCTCGGTGGGGCCGTAGGCGTTGACCAGGGTGCGGCCCGGCGACCAGAGGCGGACCAGTTCGGGGCCGCACGCCTCGCCGCCGGTGAACAGCGTGGTGAGGCCCGGCATCCGGCCGGGCGGGACGCTGGCGAGGACGGTCGGCGGGATCAGGGCGTGCGTGACGCGCTCCTCCTCGACCACCCGGGCCAGCTCCTCGCCCGCCAGCGGGCCCTCGGCGGACGGCAGGACGAGGGTGCCGCCGGTGGCGAAGGCCAGCAGGAGTTCGAGGACGGAGGCGTCGAAGCCGGGCGAGGCCAGCTGGAGCACCCGGGCCGGGTCGCCGCCGACTTTGCCGCCCGCGCCGGTCAGCGAGGCGGCCAGCGAGGTCAGCCCCTGGTGCGGGACGACGACGCCCTTGGGGCGGCCGGTGGAGCCCGAGGTGTGGATGACGTACGCGGCCGAGGCCGGGGGTACGGCGGTCTCCGGGGCGCCGGCGGGGAGTTCCGCCAGTTCGGCCAGGACCGCCGGGTCGTCCAGGACGAGGAGCGGCGGGCCGTCGGCGCGGTGGTCCGCGGCGTGCGCGCGGTCGGTGACCAGCAGGGCGGCGCCACAGTCGTCGAGGACGTACCGGAGCCGGTCGGCGGGCCACGCCGGGTCGACGGGGACGTGCACGCCGCCCGCCCGGGCCACACCGAGGACGGCCGGCGCCCACGCGGCCGACCTGGGCAGCAGCACCGCCACCCGCGTCTCGGCGCCGGTCCCGCGCCCGCGCAGCAGCCGGGCCAGCCGGTCGGCGCGGGCGTCCACCTCGGCGTACGACAGTTCCGTGGCGCCCGCCGAGACGGCGGGCGCGTCCGGGCGGGCCGCCGCCTGCCGGGCGAACCAGGTGCCGAGCGGCACGGGCGGCTCGGCGGCCGGTCCGGTGCCCCGGCGCAGGGCCTCGCGCGCCTCGGCGGCGGAGAGGGCCGGGACCTCGCCGAGGGTGCGGTCCGGGTCGGCGCAGACCTCCTCGACCAGGCGGGCCAGGTCGGCCGCGAGACGGCCGGCGGTGGTGGCGTCGAACAGCTCCGGGTCGTAGGCGAGGGTGAGGCTGAGGCCGGTGCTCCCGGGGGTGTCACCGGCGGCCGTGCCCGCGATCAGGGTGAGCGGGTAGTTGGTCGCCTCGACGGCCTCGGGTTCGAGGAGCCGGACGCCGTGCCGGGCGGCGCCCTCGGGGTCCACCGGGTAGTTCTCGAAGACCAGCAGGGTGTCGAAGGGGGCGGTGCCCGGCGGCAGTTCGGTGGCGATGTCGCGCAGCGCGACGTACTCGTGGCGGCCCGCCTCGGCGGCGTCCCGCTGGATCGCGGCGAGCCACTCGCCGACGCGCAGTGCGGGCGAGGTGTCGACGCGGACGGGCAGCGTGTTGATGAAGAGGCCCAGGATCTCCTCGGCGCCGGGCAGTTCGGCCGGGCGGCCGGAGACCGTCGCGCCGAACACCACGTCACGGGTGGACGAGTGGTGGGCGAGCAGCAGCGACCAGGCGCCCTGCACCAGGGCGTTGGGGGTGACGCGCAGGCGCCGGGCGAAGGCGGTCGCGCCGCTCCCCGCCGCCTCGGTGAGCGGGACCTCGACGCGGGCCGTGGAGCGGCCCCGGTGCGCCTGCGGCGCCGGGCGGTCGGTGGGCAGCGCCACCGGTTCGGTGAAGCCGGCCAGCCGCTGCCGCCAGTAGGCGCGGCCCTCGGCGTGGTCGCGGCCTGCCAGCCAGTCGAGGTAGTCGCGGAAGGGGCCGCGCGGGGCGGCGCCCGGACCGCCGTCGGTCAGGGCCGCGTACTCGGCGACCACGTCGGTGAGGAGGGCGGCGCTGCTCCAGCCGTCCAGCAGCAGGTGGTGGAAGGTCCAGACGAGCTGGACGCGGTCGTCGTCGAGGCGGGCCAGCAGCACCCGGGAGAGGGGCGCGGCGGTGAGGTCGAGGCCGCGCCTCCGCTCCTCGGCGAGGACGCCGGCGAGGGCGGTCGCGCGCTCGTCCTCGGTGCGGCCGGTCCAGTCCGCCACCTCCAGCGGCAGCACCACCTCGCGGTGGACGACCCGCACCGGCCGGCCGACGGCCTCCCAGAAGACGGAGGAGCGCAGCGCGTCGGACCGCTCCACCACCCGCTGCCAGGCGCGGGCCAGGGCGCCGGTGTCGCGCACCCCGTCGAGGACGCAGGTGAACTGCTCCAGGTACGCCTCGGTACCCGGCCCGTCGAGGGTGTGGAAGAGCATGCCCGCCTGGAGGGGGGTGAGCGGGCAGAGGTCGGCGACGTTCCGCCCGTCGCCCGCCAGCAGGTCCACCTCGGCCTGGCCGAGCGGGACCAGCGGGAAGTCGGCGGGCGAGCAGCCGCCCGCGCCGGGCTCGGCGCAGTGCGCGACGAACGCCTCCAGCTCGGCGAAGAAACGGTCGGCCAGCGCGCGGACCGTCTCCTCGCGGTGCAGACCGGGCGAGTAGGTCCAGGCGAAGGTGAGGCGGCCGTCCTCGATGCCGCCGACCACGTCCAGGAGGTGGGTGCGGAGCTCCCGGCCGCTGCGGTCGCCGCCCGCGTCGGGCAGTTCGGCGGCGTACAGCCCCTCCGGGGCGGTGGCCGTCTGCTCGCCGGAGGGCGCCACCACGTCGAACTGGCCGTGGTAGTTGAAGGAGATCTGCGGTTCGGGGAGGTCCCGCAGGGCGTCGGCGGCGGTGCCGGGTGCGCCGAGGTGACGCAGGGCGCCGTGGCCGAGGCCCCGGTCGGGGACGGCGCGGAGCTGTTCCTTGACCGCCGTCACCGACTCCTTCCACCCCTCGCCCGCCGGCAGGGCGGGGGCGAACGGGTAGAGCGAGGTGAACCAGCCCACGGTGCGGGTCAGGTCGACGTCGGCGAAGAGTTCCTCACGGCCGTGGCCCTCCAGGGCGACGGCCACCCGGTCCTGGCCCGTCCAGCCGCGCAGGGCGCGGGCCAGTGCCGTCAGGAGCACCTCGTCGGTGCGGGTGCGGTAGACGGCCGGGACACGGCGGAGCAGGGCGGTGGTCCGCTCGGCGCTCAGGGAGCCGAGCAGGGTCCGCTCCTCGCCGACGGTGCGGGAGCCGCCGGGGGTGTCCACCGGCAGCTCGGTCGTGGCTCCCTCCAGCGCCGTACGCCAGTAGGCGGCCTGCGCGTCGAAGCCGCCGGACGCCACATGGGCGGCGAGCCGGTCGGCCCACTGGGCGACGGAGGTGGTCTTCGGGCCCAGGTCGGGCTCCTGCCCGGCGGCCAGCTGCCGGCAGGCGGTCTCCAGGTCGGCGAGGAGGACCCGCCACGAGACGCCGTCGACCACGAGGTGGTGGGCGGTGAACTGGGCCCGGGCGGGCCGCCCGTCCCCGTCTACGCCGACCAGCACGCGGAACAGCGGCCCGCCGAGGGCGATCCCGGCCGGGACGGCGGCGGCCCGCTCCCGCCAGGCGGATTCCCTGGCTTCGGCGTCCTGGTCGCCGCCCAGGTCGTACGTCTCCAGGACGGCGTCCAGGCCGGTGTCCGGGAGGATCGTCGCGGTGGCGGGGCCATCCGGGCCGGGCGCGGTGAAGACGGTGCGCAGGGCGTCGTGGTGGGCGAGGACGGCGGTGAGGGCCGCGCGGAGGTGGGCGAGGGAGGTCCCGGCGCGCAGCTCGAACGCCATCGACATGGCGAAGTGGTCCGGGGCCGTGGGGTGGTGGGCGAAGAACCACTCGCGGATCGGGGTGGTGGCGACCGGCCCGGTCACCGTGGACTGATCGGCCGTCACCCGCGTCGCCGCCTCCGTACCGGACGGCCGGGCGGCGGCGGCCAGGGCGGCGACGGTCTGGCGGGCGAAGACGTCCCGCGAGGAGAGGTCGAGCCCGGCCCGGCGGGCCTTGGCCACCAGCTGGATGGAGAGGATCGAGTCGCCGCCCAGGTCGAAGAAGTTGTCGTGCGCGCCGACCCGTTCGACGCCCAGCACCTCGGCCCAGATCCCCGCGAGGACCGCTTCCGCGCCCGGCCGGGGCGCGGTGTACGTGCCGTCGGGGGCGGCCTCCGGAGCGGGCAGCGCCGCCCGGTCGGTCTTGCCGTGGGCGTTGAGCGGCAGCCGGTCCAGCACCACGAAGGCCGAGGGGACCATGTACTCCGGCAGCGCCGCCGCCGCGTGCTCCCGCAGCGCCGCCGCGTCGGCCGCGCCGGGCGTCACCGGGACGACGTACGCCACCAGCCGCGTCGTCCCGGCGGCGGTGCCGGCCGGGCGGGCGTCCACCACGACCTGCGCCACCGAGGCGTGGCGGGCGAGGACGTTCTCGATCTCGCGGGGCTCGACCCGGAAGCCGCGCACCTTCAGCTGGTCGTCGCGGCGGGCCAGGTACTCCAGCGCGCCGTCGGCGCGGCGGCGCACCACGTCACCGGTCCGGTACAGGCGCCCGCCGCCGCCGAAGGGGTCGGCGACGAAGGCGCCCGAGGTGAGCCCCGGCCGGTCCAGGTAGCCGCGCGCCAGCCCGCTGCCGGCCACGTACAGCTCACCGGGCACCCCCACCGGCACCGGCCGCAGCCAGGCGTCCAGGACGTACGTCGCGGCGGCGGTCACCGGGGTGCCGATGGGCGGCGTGCCGGGGGCGGGGGTGAGCGGGGCGCTCATGGTGGCGCAGACGGAGGTCTCGGTCGGGCCGTAGGCGTTGACCAGGGTGCGGCCCGGCGCGTACCGCTGCACCGTCTCCGGCGGGCACGCCTCACCCGCCACCACCAGCACCGGCGGCAGGGCGGCCGGGTCGAGGGCGGCCACCAGGGCGGGCGGCAGCGTCGCGTGGGTGACGCCGGTGGCGGCGACGACGGGGCCGAGCCTGCTGCCCCAGTCGGTGGTGGCCGCGCCCGGCTCCGGCGGGTCGACGACCAGGGCCGCGCCGGTCAGCAGCGCCATCGACAGCTCCCACCAGGAGGCGTCGAAACCGGGCGAGGCGAACTGGAGGACCCGGGAGCCGGGACCGGCGCCGAGCCGGGCCGCCTGGGTGGCGGCGAGCGCGGAGAGCCCCGCGTGGGTGACGGTCACGCCCTTGGGGCGGCCGGTCGAGCCGGAGGTGTAGATGACGTACGCCCCGGCGGTGAGCGGGACTTCGGGCAGCGGGGGCAGGCCGGCGGCGGGTGCCGGGGTGTCCTCGGCGGTGTCCGGTGCCTCGTCGAGGAGGAGGACGGAGAGGGCGGACCGCTCCGGGAGGCGGCCGGCCTCGCGGAGCTGTCGGGCCTGTTCCCGGTGGGTGAGCAGGAGGCGGGCCCCGCAGTCGGCGAGGACGTAGCCGGTGCGGTCGGCCGGGTAGGACGGGTCGACGGGCACGAAGGCCGCGCCCGCCTTGAGCACCGCGAGGACCGAGACGACCTGGTCGGGCGAGCGGGGCAGCAGCAGCGCCACCCGCTCCTCGGGGCCGGCGCCGGCCCGGACCAGGCGGCGGGCGAGGCGGTCGGCCCGCTCGTCCAGCTCGCGGTAGGTGAGAGTGGTGCCGTCGGTGTGGATCAGGGCGGGCGCGTCGGGGGTGGCCGCGACCCGGCGGGCGAAGAGGGCGGGGGCGCTGAGCGGCGGCACCTCGGGGTGCGGCGCGGACGCGGCCGGGGCCGCCGGCTCGTCGGGGAGGGCGGGCAGCGCCAGCAGCGGGGTGCCGGGCGCGGTCAGGACGGCCTCGGCCAGCCGCAGCCACCAGCGGGAGAGCCGGTCCACGGTGGCCGCGTCGAAGAGGCCGGTGTGGTACTCGACGCCCGCCAGCAGCGCGCCGCCCTCCTCGCGGAAGCCGAAGGTGAGGTCGAACTGGGCGGTGTCCCGCGCCACCTCGACCGGCGCCACCTCCAGCCCCGGCAGGGCGAGCGGCTCCTCGTCCGGGGTGTTCTGCAGGCTCACCATCGCCTGCACCAGCGGGGTGCGGCTGGTGTCACGGTCCGGGGCGAGCCGGTCCACCAGGAGGCTGAACGGCACGCTCTGGTGGGCGAAGGCGTCCAGCACGTTCCCGCGCACCCCGGCGAGCAGCCCGGTGAACGGCAGCCGCTCGTCGATCTGGGACCGCAGCACCAGCGTGTTGACGAAGAAGCCGACGAGCCCTTCGAGTTCGGCCCGGTCGCGGCCGGAGACGGCGGTGCCCACGGCCACGTCCCGCTGCCCCGTCCACCGGGAGAGCAGCAGCTGGGTGACGGCGGTCAGCACCATGAAAAGGCTCGCGCCCTCGCTCCGCCCGGCCGCGGTGAGGCGGGCCGCGAGGGCGTCGGGGACCTCGAAGGTGTGCAGGGCTCCCTCGCTGGTCCGCACGGCGGGGCGGGGCCGGTCGGTGGGCAGCGCCAGCGGCTCCAGCCCGGCCAGCGCCCCGGCCCAGTACGCGATCTCGTCCTCGGCCACCGAGCGGCCCCGCTGCCAGGCGGCGTAGTCCGGGTACTGGAGGGGCAGGGCGGGCAGCGCCGCGTCCCGGTCCTCGACGGCGGCCGTGTAGAGGGCGCCCAGTTCGCGGGTGAGGACCCCCATCGACCAGCCGTCGGTGACGATGTGGTGCAGCGCGAGCACGAGCACGTGCTCCCGCGCGGTCCGGCGCAGCAGCAGCACCCGCAGCAGCGGCCCGGTCCGCAGGTCGAAGGGGCGGGCCGCCTCCTGGCGCACCGCCTCGGCGAGCCGCGCCGCCCCGTCCTCGCCCGCGCCCACCTCGGCGGTGCGGAACTCCACCGGCTGTCCGGCCTCGTGCACGACCTGGACGCCCCGGCCCTCGACGGAGCCGAAGGTGGTGCGCAGCGCCTCGTGCCGGGCGACCAGGGCGGCGAAGGCGGCGCGGAGCGCGCCGGTGTCGAGCGGGCCGGTCAGCCGCAGGGCCTCCACCACGTTGTACTCGACGGTGGAACCGGCGAACTCCTCCAGGAACCACAGCCGTTCCTGGGCGAAGGAGAGCGGCAGGTCGCCCTCGCGCGGTGCCGGGGCGATGGTGTCCGCGTCGGTACCGGTGGCCTCGGCCACGAAGGCGGCGAGCCCGGCGACGGTCGGCTGCTCGAAGAGGGCGCGCGGGGACAGCTCCACCGCACAGGCCGCCCGGATGCGTGAGACGACCTGGAGGCTGGTGATGGAGTCGCCGCCGAGGGAGAAGAAGTTGTCGTGGACGCCGACGCGTTCGGCGCCGAGGACCTCGGCCCAGATGGCGGCGAGGGCCTCTTCGGTGGGCGTGGCGGGCGCGGTGTAGGCGGTGGCCGCCGTGAGGTGCGGGTCGGGCAGCGCGCGGTGGTCGATCTTGCCGTTGGCGGTCAGCGGGATCGCCTCGACCGGCACGAAGGCGCTCGGCACCAGGTAGTCGGGGAGCGTCGCGGCGAGGTGGGCGCGCAGCTCCGCCTCGGGCAGCGGGCGCGTGGTGACGACGTAGGCCACGAGGTGGCGGCCGCCGGAGGGGAGGGGGCGGGCCTGGACCGTGGCGCGGGTGACCTCGGGGTGGGTCAGGAGGACCGCTTCGGTCTCGGCGGGTTCGATGCGGTGGCCGCGGATCTTGACCTGGGTGTCGGTGCGGCCGAGGAAGTGGAGGCGGCCGTCGGGGTGGCGGGTGACGAGGTCGCCGGTGCGGTAGAGGCGGGC
>NZ_JOII01000044.1 GCF_000719955.1 Streptomyces albidoflavus | reverse complement strand
GGCCGGGCGGAGCCAGAGGGACCAGGTGCGGGGGCGGCCGTCGGCGGCGAGGTCGGGGTGGGGCAGGGTGAGGGTGAAGGGGGTGCCCTCGGTGGGCGGGTGACCCGGTTCTGGGGTGGGCGTCACGGGGACGCGGCAGAGCGGGCCGGGGGCGTCCACGGCGCGTATCTCGCCGTAGGCGTGGGCGGTGACGGCGGCGCCGTAGAGCCGCCCGGTGACGGTGAGCCGCCCGGGGCCGGCGGAGAGCCCGAGGGTCTCGGCGTGCGGGGCGCGCAGCCAGCTGCGGAGGCTGAGCCGCCCGCCACGGGTGGCGTACGGGAGCCGGGCCACGACCCGGCCCGCCGCCGCGTCGGCCGCACGGGCGGCGGTGAGCGGGCCCAGGTGGTGGGCGCCGGGCGCCAGCCGCCGGTCGGGGCTGCCGGGCAGCCGCAGCCAGGCGTCCCAGTGCCCTTCGGGCAGCGGCACGGTCCGGGGCAGGGCGGCCCGCAGCCGTCCCCCGCCGGCCGGGGTGAGCGGCAGCGGGACGGTGTCCGCCCCCCGCTCGCGCGGGCGCAGCAGCAGCGCGGCCCCGCCGGTGGCCCGGTCGGCGAGGCCGTCCAGGCCGGCCAGGTCGAAGGTGAGCCCACCCGCGGTGTCGGCCACGCAGTCGGCGCGCGGCGGCCCGGCGGCCGGACCCGGGCCGGTGGAGCCTTGCGAGGGGCGGGGCAGCAGCGCGGTCATGTGGCACCGCCCGGGGCCAGGGCGGCTCCGACGGCGCGGCCGGTGTCGCGGAGGGCGAAGGCGGTGCTGAGCGCGGCGCCCCGCGCTCGGTGGGCGGAGCCGCGCAGCCGGGCGGCTGCGCCGGACCTCCCCCGCCGGGCGGCGAGGGAGGTGAAGAGGTCGGAGCAGCGTTCGGCGACGGCGGCCGGGGAGTAGCGGGCGGCGTTGGCCAGGGCCGCCCTGCCCATGGAGTGCCGCAGGTTCTCGTCGCCGACGAGGGAGAGCAGTGCGTCGGCGAGGGCGTCCGGGCCGGCGGAGCGGACGAGGAGCCCGTCGACGCCGTCGGTGATGATCTCGCGGGGGCCGTGCGGGCAGTCGACGGCGACCACCGGAACGCCGCAGCGCATCGCCTCGACCACCGTCATGCCGAAGGATTCCCAGCGGGAGGTGACGGCCGCGACGGAGCCGCCGGTCCAGGCCTCCTCCATGGGGTTCACGGCACCGCGCAGCCGGACGTGGCCGGTGAGCCCGAGTTCGTCGACGAGTTCCGCGAGTGCCGCGCGCCGCTCCCCGTCCCCGCAGATGTCCAGGCTCCACTCCGGGTGGAGCGCGTGGACCCGGGCGAAGGCGCGGATCAGCAGCTCGTACCGCTTGACCGGGACGAGGCGGCCGGCGGCGACGATGCGGCGGGCGGCCGGGTCGGCGGGCGGACCGGCCGGGGCGGGGACGGCGTTGGGCAGCACGGCCACGTGGACGCCGGGCAGCCGGAGCCTGCCGCGGTGGGCCCGCGCGTCGGCCTCGGTGGCCGTGGTGAGCGCGTCCAGACGGGGATAGACGGTCCTCAACCGGCGCCGCAGGGCGGGGGTGTGGGCGTCGAGTCCGAGGTGTTCCTGTCCGACGCGCACCGCGCCCGCCGCCCCCTGCCGGGCCAGGTGGTGGGTCAGCCCGGGCCGGGTGGTGACGACCACGTCGGCGTCGGACGCGCCGAGATGGGCGCGGATGCGCCGGTCGGTGAGCATGCTGTACGCGTGGTACCGGCGGTCCTCGCGGGGGAAGTCTTCGGCGGCGATGGCGTGTTCGGGGTGATCGCCCTCGTAGCCGGTGGTGCCCGTGCGGGTGTCCACGAGGTGGCGCAGCGTCACGCGGGGATGGTGGGCGAGGAAGGGCTTCTCCCGGTGGCGGAAGACGGAGACGATCTCGACCTCGTGCTGTTCGGCGAGCCCGGCGGCGAGGTTGTGGGTGGCGCGGACGGTGCCGCCGATGCCGTAGGCGTTGTGGATGAGGAATGAGATGCGCATGGGCGGTGCCGTCCCGTCCTTCCCCGCACACGGCGTCGTGTCGGCCTGTCCAGGGAGGAGGACCGGGCGGGTGCGGCATGGGTTGGCCTCATCATCATCTTGTGCCACAAAGGATGCGGTATTGAGGCCGGATGTCGGGAACCTTTCGCCCGTAGAGTCCATCAGCCCCCGGCGCGGCCGGAGCCCGAACCGGGCGGCAGGGCCAGCAGCACGCCGACGGCGAGCAAGTCCGGGTCGGGCCCGACGGTCTCCTCGTTCAGCCGGTACAGGCCCTCCACCCCGCCCGGCACCCCGAACCGGGCCGCCACCGAGGTGAGCGTGTCCCCCGGTTCGACGGTGTGCGCCCGCCCGGCCAGCCCGTACCGCTTCGCGCAGGACGGCCACGCCTCCCAGCCCTGGACCCGCAGGACGTCCCGGCCCACCGCGATCTGCTCCTCGGCGGTGGCCAGGTGGGCGCCGGGCGCGTACCGCTCGCCGCCGAACTCCCGCCAGGTGGCCGGGGCGAACTGGAGACCGCCGTGGTGGCCGTTGCCGGTGTCGGCGTCCCAGCGGCCGTCCGACTCGCAGTCCGCGACGCATCCCCACGGCCACGGCGCCGAGCGGCAGTCGGGGGTCCCGGCCGGGTCCGCGCGGTGGGCGTGCCCGTGCCCGGGGGCGAGGAGGGCGAGGGCCGCGACGGCGGCGGCGAGCAGGTGCGGCATCGCGTCACGGTAGGGCGGCTGCCGGAGGGCGCGCGGTCAGCCACGCCGTGCGCCCGCGCGCCGCGCCGCCGCCCCGGCGCGAACGGGTGTTCCGTGGAAGCGTTTTCCGTACGAACCGGCGCGTGACTTGCACCCCGGGTCACCCGTTGTCCTCGTTGAGCCGGTGACCCGCCGGACTCGCTCACGCACCGAATTCCGAGGAGCCACCCGTGCCGCGCATGCTCGACGTCAGCGATGACGTACGCGCCGAGATCGGCGACGCAGAAGCCGAACGGCTGCTCGCCGGAGAGAACACCCCGGGCCACTACGACTGCACGTCGTGCCGCACCCCGGGCGACTCGGAACAGGAACGCACCAGCACCGTCCTGTTCGTCGGCGACGAAACAGCCGTCCTGGCCTTCGCCCACGCCACCTGCCTGCCCTCGCAGATCGTCAAGGTCGCCGAGGAGCAGCTCCAGGGGGCGGTCCGCTCCATCAACGCCGACGGCGCCGGCGAGCCCGCCCCCGAGCAGGCCGTCCTCGGTGTGACCAGCGGGCTCGTCCTGATCGACGGCGAGCTGCACCCCGCCCTGGTGGTGGAGCCGACCGGGCCGATCGTCCGCCCGGGCTCGGGCGGCACCGAGGACGCCTTCCTGGACCTCCTCGCCGAGCAGGGCTTCGTGCCGTGCCCGACGGTGGAGCAGGTCCCGCCGGTGCTGCACGGCTGGTCGGTGCTGCTGGCCGTGGGCCAGCTGCACGCGGTCCTCCAGCCGGGGCCGGAGCCGGGGGCGCCGGTCGCCTGGTGGCAGGCCCACCAGCCGCTCCAGGTGGCCGACAGCTGGCGCGCGGCGGCCAACAAGAGCCAGACCGTCCTGGTCTACGCGGCCCCCGCCGGCTCCATCGGCCAGCAGCCCCGCGAGGACCTGCTCCGGGACGCGCTGGACCGCGCGGCGGCGCAGGGCCGGCTGGTCGCCGCCGCGATGCCGCTCGCCGGTACCTGAGGATTCCCCGGGCCCGCCGGTCCCCGCCCGGCGGTGCGGTCCGCCCCGTGCCCACGATGAAGCGCGGGCCGCGCCCGCATCCCCTGGGCCGCGGGGTCGTTTGGACGTGTGTGCACGCTTACGACCCCTCCCGCTCCCGGCCGCTGCCGCCGTCGTCCATCCCGTCCATGCGCCCCGCGCAGGATCTGACCGACGGCCGCTCGCCCACGCCGATCTTCGACGCGCTGTGCGCGGAGTACCGCCGGTCCTTCCGCGCGCTGCCCGGGGACCGCAGTGGCGAGGAGGATCTCCGGTTCCACGCGTTCGGCGGGCCGCAGAGCTTCCGCCGCCCGCCCCAGGACCCGTTTGCGCGCTCCCCGGAGGAGCGGGCCACCGGGAGCTGGACGCCGCCGTCGCGCCGGCACGCGGCTCCGGCGCTGCCGCCGGCGCCGCCGCGCTGGGAGCGCCAGTAGCGCCCCTGGCAGCCCTCGCGGGCGCCACAAGCACGAGAGGGGCCCGCCACGTCCGGCGGGCCCCTCTCACGTCCTGCGTACCGCCGCTCCCGGCGTACGGCTACTTCTTGCGGCCGCGCTTCTCGCGGACCCGGACCGAGATCTTGATCGGGGTGCCCTCGAAGCCGAACTCCTCGCGCAGGCGGCGTTCGACGAACCGGCGGTAGCCGTGCTCGATGAAGCCGGAGGCGAAGAGGACGAACCGGGGCGGCTTGGTGCCGGCCTGGGTGCCGAAGAGGATGCGGGGCTGCTTGCCGCCGCGGACCGGGTGCGGGTGGGAGGAGACCAGTTCGCCGAGGAAGGCGTTGAGCCGCCCGGTGGGCACCCGGGTCTCCCAGCCCGCGAGGGCCGTCTCGATGGCGGGGACCAGGCGCTCCATGTGGCGGCCGGTGGCGGCGGAGACGTTGACCCGGGGGGCCCAGGCGATCTGCGCCAGCTCCGTCTCGATCTCCCGCTCCAGGTAGTAGCGGCGCTCCTCGTCGAGGGTGTCCCACTTGTTGTAGGCGACGACGATGGCACGGCCGGAGTCGACCGCCATGGTGACGATCCGCTGGTCCTGGACGCTGATGGACTCACCGGCGTCGATCAGGATGACGGCGACCTCGGCCTTCTCGACGGCGGCGGCCGTGCGCAGCGAGGCGTAGTAGTCGGCGCCCTGCTGGAGGTGGACCCGCTTGCGGATACCGGCGGTGTCGACGAACTTCCAGGTGACGCCGCCGAGTTCGATCAGCTCGTCGACCGGGTCGCGGGTGGTGCCCGCCAGTTCGTTGACGACCACGCGGTCCTCGCGGGCGACCTTGTTGAGCAGCGAGGACTTGCCGACGTTGGGCCGGCCGATCAGGGCGATCCGGCGGGGGCCGCCGGGGGCGGCGCCGCCGAAGGTCTGGGCGGGGGCGTCGGGCAGCGCCTCGATGACGGCGTCCAGCATGTCGCCGGTGCCGCGGCCGTGCAGCGCGGAGACCGGGTGCGGCTCGCCGAGGCCCAGCGACCAGAGCATGGCGGCGTCCGCCTCGGCCGAGGGGCCGTCGACCTTGTTGGCGCAGAGCACGACCGGCTTGCCGGCCTTGCGCAGCAGCCGCACCACGGCGGCGTCGGTGTCGGTGGCGCCGACGGTGGCGTCGACCACGAAGACGACCGCGTCGGCCGCGTCGATGGCGTACTCGGCCTGGGCGGCGACGGAGGCGTCGATGCCGAGGACGTCCTGCTCCCAGCCGCCGGTGTCGACCAGCTTGAAGCGGCGCCCGGCCCACTCGGCCTCGTAGGTGACGCGGTCGCGGGTGACGCCGGGCTTGTCCTCGACGACGGCCTCGCGGCGCCCGATGATCCGGTTGACCAGGGTCGACTTGCCGACGTTGGGGCGGCCGACGACGGCGAGGACCGGGAGGGGGCCGTGACCGGCCTCCTCGATGGCGTCCTCGACGTCGTCGATGTCGAAGCCCTCTTCCGCGGCCAGCTCCATGAACTGCGCGTACTCGGCTTCGCCAAGCTCTCCGTGCTCGTCGTCGGAGATGTGGTGGTCGTTCATGAAGTCCGTTCCTCTGTACTGCGCCGGCCGCTTCGTCGCGCCGACCGCGTCGTCGATGGGCCGCCCCGGGGGCCGGTCCACTGCTTCAAGTCTTACCTAGCGTCCGGTCAGACGCCTGGCGTTTGTCAGGTGTGCCCGCAGTTCGGCCTGGATGCGGACGGTCGCCTCGTCGAGGGCCTTGCGGGTGCGGCGGCCGGAGCCGTCGCCCGCCTCGAACGGGTCGCCGAAGACGACGTCGACCCGGGAGCACAGCGGCGGCAGGGCCTTGACCAGACGGCCCGGCCGGTCGGCGCCGCCGAGGACGGCCACCGGGACGACCTGGGCGCCGCTGCGGACGGCGAAGTAGGCGAGGCCGGCGCGGAGCGAGGCGAAGTCGCCCTCGCCCCGGGTGCCCTCGGGGAAGATCCCGAGGACGCCGCCGGCCTTGAGGACGCCGAGCGCGTCGGTGACGGCGGCCCGGTCGGTGGTGTCGCGGTCGACCTTGAGTTGGCCGATCCCCTTGAGGAAGGGGTCGAGCGGGCCGACGAAGGCTTCCTTCTTGATCAGGAAGTGCACCGGCCGCGGTGCCGTCCCCATCAGCATGGGGCCGTCGATCATGTGGCTGTGGTTGACCGCGAGGATCACCGGCCCGGCCGACGGCACCCGCCAGGCGCCGAGCACGCGGGGCCGCCAGAGCCCGTACATCAGGCCGATGCCGATGCCCCGTCCGACGGCGGCACCGCGCTCCGAGGGAAGGGTGTCGGCCGTCACCGGAGCGCTCGCTTCTCCTCGACGAGGGTGACGACGCACTCGATGACCTGCTGGAGGGTGAGGTCGCTGGTGTCGACCTCGACCGCGTCCTCCGCCTTGGCGAGCGGCGAGGTCTTCCGGCCGGAGTCGGCCGCGTCGCGCCGCAGCAGCGCCTCGCGGGTGGCCGCCAGGTCGGTGGCCTCCTTGCCCTTCAGCTCGCCGCTGCGGCGGGCCGCGCGGGCCTCGGGGGAGGCGGTGAGGAAGACCTTGAGGTCGGCGTCGGGGAGCACGGTCGTGCCGATGTCGCGCCCCTCGACGAGGATGCCGCCCTCGGCCCCGGCGGCGATGGACCGCTGGAGCTCGGTGATCAGGGTGCGCACCCGGGGCACCGCGGAGACGGCGGAGACCTTGGAGGTGACCTCCTGGGTGCGGATCGGGCCGGAAACGTCGATGCCGTCGACGGTGATCGTCGGCGCCAGCGGGTCGGTGCCGGAGACGATCTCCGGCTTGGCCGCCGCGTCCGCGACCGCCTCGGCGTCGGCGGTGTCGATGCCGTTCTCCACCATCCACCAGGTGATCGCCCGGTACTGGGCCCCGGTGTCGAGGTAGCGGAGCCCCAGTGCCGTCGCGACGGCCTTGGAGGTGCTCGACTTGCCCGTACCGGAGGGACCGTCGATGGCGACGATGATGGCCGGAACGGTCCGGGGGGCGGTTTCCACGCTGTCTCCTGATACGGATGGCTGCACGATGCTCCCAGGTTACTGGGTCCCGGGGCCCCTCCCGTCCGGCGGGGCGGCGGGGGCCCGGTCACCCGGACGGGTGCGCGGGGCCTACCCGTCCGGGTGACGGACGCGGTCAGGCGCGCAGGGACCAGCCGCGCTCGGCGAGGCCGACCCGCAGCGGGCCGACGGCGGCCGGCTCGACCATGAGCTGGACCAGTCCGGCCTGCTGCCCGGTGGCGTGCTCGATGCGGACGTCCTCGATGTTGACGCCGGCCCGTCCGGCGTCGGCGAAGATCCGCGCCAGCTCGCCCGGCTGGTCGGAGATGAGGACGGCGACGGTCTCGTAGGCGCGCGGGGCGGTGCCGTGCTTGCCGGGGACCCGGATCTGCCCGGCGTTGCCGCGGCGCAGTATCCGCTCGACGCCCTCGGCGCCCGCACGGCGCTTCTCGCCGTCCCCGGACTCCAGGGCGCGCAGGGCGGCGACGGTGGCCTCCAGGTCCTCGGCGAGCGCGCCGAGCAGGTCGGCGACGGGCCCGGGGTTGGCGGAGAGGATGTCGATCCACATCCGGGGGTCGGAGGCGGCGATGCGGGTGACGTCGCGGATGCCCTGCCCGCAGAGGCGTACGGCGCTGTCCTCGGCGTGCTCCAGCCGGGCGGCGACCAGGCCGGAGACCAGGTGCGGCATGTGCGAGACGAGGGCGACGGCACGGTCGTGGGCGTCGGCGTCCATGACGACGGGGACGCCCCGGCAGAGCGAGACCAGTTCGAGGGCGAGGTTGAGCACCTCGGTGTCGGTCTCCGGGGTCGGGGTCAGCACCCAGGGCCGCCCCTCGAAGAGGTCGGCGGTGGCAGCGAGCGGGCCCGACTGCTCGCGGCCGGACATGGGGTGGCTGCCGAGGTAGCCGGAGAGGTCCAGGCCGAGGGCGGCCAGCTCGCGGCGGGGGCCGCCCTTGACGCTGGCCACGTCGAGGTAGGCGCGGGCCCGGCCGTTCCGCATGGCGTCGGCGAGGGTGGCGGCGACGTGGGCGGGGGGTACGGCGACCACCGCGAGGTCGACCTGTCCGGGCGGCTCCTCGGCGCTCCCGGCGCCGAGTCCCGCCGCGGTCCTGGCCTGCCCCGGGTCCGCGTCCGCGAGATACACGGCGACGCCCCGCTCGGCGAGGGTCAGCGCGATGGAGGTGCCGATCAGGCCGGTACCGATGACGAGGGCGGTTCTCACGGGGTGTCCTTGCGGGAGGTGCGCGTGCGGGGGTCGCCGCTCAGCGTAGCCGCGCACGGCTGCGGGCCCGCGTACCCTCCCGGCATGCGGACCGAGGAAGGCGGGGTGCCGGTGGACGGCGACGGGCGTACGCCCTGGGAGGCGGCGGGCGGGGAGCTGGTGCTGGTCGAGGAGCACACGATCGTGTCGTGGGTGATGGGCTCGCGCGCCTTCGGCCTGGCCACCGAGGAGTCCGACACCGACCGGCGGGGCGTCTACGTGGCCCCCACCCCGTGGTTCTGGGGCTTCTCCCGGCCGCCGACCCATCTGGACGGACCGCAGGAGGAGCGCTTCTCCTGGGAGCTGGAGCGGTTCTGCTCCCTCGCCCTGGCCGCCAACCCGAACATCCTGGAGTGCCTCCACTCCCCCTTGGTGGAGTTCACCGACCCGCGCGGCGAGGAGCTGCTCTCCCTGCGGGACGCCTTCCTCTCCCGGGAGGTGCTGCGGACCTTCTCCCGGTACGTGGCGGGCCAGCGCAGGAAGCTCGACGCGGACGTCCGCACCCACGGCGCCCCGCGCTGGAAGCACGCCATGCACCTGCTCCGCCTCCAGCGCAGCTGCCGGGACCTGCTGCGCACCGGCCGCCTGGTGGTCGAGGTCGGCGAGGCCCGCGAGGAGCTGCTGGCGGTGAGGCGCGGCGAGTGGTCCTGGGACCGGGTCGCGGCGGCCCTGGCGGAACTGGACGCGGCCTGCGAGGAGGCCGCCCTGACCACCCCGCTGCCCGCCGCCCCCGACCGGGCCCGGGTGGCGGACTTTCTCTACCGGGTACGCCGGGACTCGGCGGCGGCGCTGGGGTGACCGGGCGCGCTCAGCCGGCCAGGCGGGCGCGGACCACCAGATCGTGCAGGGCGGCCCGGCCCGAGGGGGCTTCGGGCAGGGCGGAGGCCGCCTCGGCCTCGTCGAGCACGGTGTGCAGCCGGGCCGTCTCCGCCTCGGCCGTGGGCCGCAGGGCGGGATCCGCGGCGCCGTGCTCGGCCGCCGCCTTGGCCGCGATCAGGTCAGGGAGCCGCGCCGGGGCCTCTGGCAGGGCGCAGAGGGTGGGCAGGTGGGCCTGGATCTCACCGGTGCGCATCAGGTGGATGCCGGTGAGCAGCGCCCGGCAGGTGTACAGCAGCGGCTTCAGTTCGCCGGTGCGTTCGTACAGCCGCCACTGGGTGCGGGCGAAGCCCCGGTAATGGTGGGCGTGGTGGCGGGTGAGGACGCCCGGGGCCAGGGCGGTGAGTTCGGCGTGGACGGGACCGGTGTGCACGACCAGCGGCGAGGTGAGCTGTTCCAGGACGTAGCCGTTGCGCCGC
The DNA here is from genome assembly GCF_000719955.1 of Streptomyces albidoflavus. Taxonomy (GTDB): domain Bacteria; phylum Actinomycetota; class Actinomycetes; order Streptomycetales; family Streptomycetaceae; genus Streptomyces; species Streptomyces albidoflavus. The sequence goes on along the minus strand of NZ_JOII01000044.1, from coordinate 29,880 downwards.
AGCAGCAGCCGCGCGAACTTGCGCAGGTCGTGGGTGACCAGGTCGCGCTCCACGCCGTCGCTGTCGTCGGCGGTGGTGCGGGTCTCCTCCGGCTCCTCCAGGCCCAGCAGGGCGGCCGCCGGGAGCAGGTGGGCGCCGCGCAGGTCGATGTCGGAGTCGCGGGAGGGGAAGCCGTACAGGTGGGCGCCGGAGACCGTGGCGAAGACCAGCGGGTCCGGCTGGTCGGCGAGGAGCGGGGCGAGGTCGGTCAGGGGCAGGCCCGCCGTGCGGAGGGCTTCGGGCCCGGTCACCGTCATCGGGCACCGTCCCAGAGGGCGCCCAGCGCCAGCAGCTCGTCACGGTGCTCGACGTGGTCGGTCCAGTCGGCGGGCCAGGCGGCGGAGCCGAGGCGGGCCCCGGCGAAGGCTCCGGCGAGGCAGGCGATCGAGTCGGAGTCGCCGGCGGTGCAGGCGCCCCGGCGCAGGGCGGTCAGGGGCTCGTCGGGGAAGAGCAGGTAGCACTGGAGGGCGGTGGCGAGGGCCTCCTCGGCGATCCACCCCTCGCCGGTGGTCAGGCAGGGGTCGGTCTCGGGCGAGGGGGTGTCGAGCGCGGCCCGGAGCCGGTCGAGGGCGGCGAGGCAGTCGTCCCAGCCGCGGGCGATGAAGTGGACGGGGTCGGGGTCCTGCGCCCGCCGCCAGAGGTCGCCGAGCCACTGGTGGTGGTAGCGGGTGCGCTGGTCGAGGGCGTACGAGCGGAGCAGCCCGACCAGGGCGGCGGGGTCGGCGCCGTCGGCGAGGAGGCGGACGGTGTGCGCGGTGAGGTCACTGGCGGCCAGTGCCGTGGGGTGGCCGTGGGTCAGCGCGGACTGGAACTGGGCGGCGCCGGCGCGGGTGTCGGCGGTGAGCCCGGGGACGAGGCCGACCGGGGCGACCCGCATGTTGGCCCCGCATCCCTTGGAGCCGGTCTGGCTCGCCTCGGTCCAGGGCAGGCCGGGGCGCTCCAGCAGGGCGCAGGCGGTGAGGCAGGTGCGGCCGGGGGCGCGGTTGTTGTCGGGCGAGCGGTACCAGGCGGTGAACTCGGCGCGCAGCGGTCCTTCGAGGCGGGCGGCGTCGAGCGGGCCGCCGTCGAGGGTGTCGCGCAGGGCGCGGGCGACGGCCAGCGTCATCTGGGTGTCGTCGGTGATGAACGCGGGCCTGGGCAGGGCCATCTCGCGCCAGGGCCCGCACTTGGCGAGGATCGCGGGGACGTCGTTGAACTCGGTGGGAAAGCCCAGGGCGTCGCCGAGGGCGAGGCCGAGCAGGGCGCCGGTGGCCGGTCGGTTCATGAGCGGGGTCCTTCGGGGTGGGTCAGGGGCGGGTGGAGCCGGGTGGCGGGCCCGGCGTGGTAGAGGGCGGCGGGTTTGCCGCGTCCGCCGGTGAGCCGGGCCGGGCCGGGCGCGGGGACGGTGAAACCCGGGGTGCCGAGGACCTTGCGGCGGAAGTTGGCCGGGTCGAGGGCGGTGCCCCAGACGGCCTCGTAGACCCGTCGCAGCTCGCCGAGGGTGAAGGCGGGCGGGCAGAAGGCGGTGGCGGCCGGGGTGGTCTCCAGCAGGGCGCCGACGTGGCGGTGGGCGTCGGCGAGGATGCGGTCGTGGTCGAAGGCGAGCGGCCCGGCCTCGGCGTACGGCAGCCGCAGGGCGCGGGCGGCGTCGGTGCCCGCGCGGGGTTCGGGCAGGCGGGGGACGAGGGCGGTGTGGGCGAGGGAGACGACCCGCATGCGGGGGTCGCGGTCCGGCTCGCTGTAGGCGCCGACCTCCTCGAGGCGGAAGCCGCCCGCCACCCCGGTCTCCTCGGCCAGTTCGCGCCGGGCGGCCTCGGCGGCGGACTCGCGGGGCCGCAGGAAGCCGCCGGGGAGGGCCAGGCGGCCCCGGTGGGGCTCCTCGCCGCGTTCGACGAGAACGACCTCCAGGACGCCCTCGCGCACGGTGAAGACGGCGAGATCGACGGCGACCGCGAAGGGCTCGTACCGGTGTTTGTCGTACGTCACGCGGCCCCGCCCTTCTTTATGGTCAGAGCGACCATAAAAGATGCGGGCACCGGAGGGAAGGCTTCCGGTCCGGCCGGGTTCCCTTCCCCGGAAACGGCCGACGGCCGGCTCCCCCAGAGGGAACCGGCCGTCGGGCACCGGACCGGCTCTGCCGGACCGGAGGTGAGCCCTAGAGCTCGACCTCCTTCATCAGCATCCCGACCTCGGTGTTGCTCAGCCGGCGCAGCCAGCCGGACTTCTGGTCGCCGAGGGTGATCGGGCCGAAGGCGACCCGCACCAGCTTGTCGACCGGGAAGCCGGCCTCGGCCAGCATCCGGCGGACGATGTGCTTGCGGCCCTCGTGCAGGGTCACCTCGACCAGGTAGTTCTTACCGGTCTGCTCGACCACCCGGAAGTGGTCGGCGCGGGCGTACCCGTCCTCCAGCTGGATGCCGTCCTTGAGCCGCTTGCCCAGGTCGCGCGGGATGGGCCCGACGATGTGCGCCAGGTAGGTCTTCTTCACGCCGTACCGGGGGTGGGTCAGGCGGTGCGCCAGCTCGCCGTGGTTGGTGAGGAGGATGACGCCCTCGGTCTCGGTGTCGAGCCGCCCCACGTGGAAGAGACGGGTCTCCCGGTTGGTGACGTAGTCGCCGAGGCACTGCCGGCCGTCGGGGTCCTCCATGGTGGAGACGACACCGGCGGGCTTGTTGAGCGAGAAGAACTGGTACGACTGCGTGGCGACGGTGAGGCCGTCCACCTTGATCTCGTCGTTCTCCGGGTCGACCCGGAGCCCCTGCTCCAGCACGATCTCGCCGTTGACCTCGACGCGGGCGTCCTCGATCAGCTCCTCGCAGGCACGGCGGGAGCCGTAACCGGCGCGGGCCAGCACCTTCTGCAGGCGCTCGCCCTCGTTGCCCGGGGCGGCCTGGCGGGGCGGGGCCTTCTTCTCGTTGTACCGGTCGCGGTTGCGCTCCTCGGCCCGGGCGTCGTACTCGCGGGAGCGCGCCGGGGCGGTGCGGTTGCGCCCACGCGGCTGCTGCCCCTGCTTCGGACCGCCCTTGGCGCCGCCGCGCGCCGTGTCGCCGCGGCCCTTGCGGGCGCCGCCGCCCTCGCCGCCGGAACCGCCGACGTCGTAGCGGCGCTCCTCGGGGCGGGGGCGGCCCGGACGCTTCTGCTGGTTGCCGCCGCGCCCGCTGCCCGCTCCCTTCTGGTTGCCTCGTCCGCTGTTCCTGCCGCTGCTTGTCATCAGAGTTCCGTCAGTCGTTCCGTCGTCGTCATGGCGCCTTCGCCCGGTTCCGGAGCGTCCGGATCGAACGAGGGCAGTGCTTCCTGCGTCTCGGCCTCAATGGCGTCCGCCTCGGGGAGGAAAGGCGCCAGCTCGGGGAGCTCGTCCAGACCGCGCAGGCCCATCCGCTCCAGGAAGTAGGTGGTCGTGGTGTACAGGATCGCACCTGTTTCGGGTTCCGCGCCCGCCTCCTCGACCAGACCTCGCTGGAGGAGGGTGCGCATGACCCCGTCGCAGTTCACGCCGCGGACCGCGGAGACCCGTGAACGGCTCACCGGCTGACGGTAGGCGACGACCGCCAGTGTCTCCAAGGCGGCCTGGGTCAGCCGGGCCTGCTGCCCGTCGAGCGCGTACGCCTCGACCGCCGCCGCGTACTGGGGCCGCGTGTAGAAACGCCAGCCGCCCGCCACCATCCGCAGCTCGAAACCGCGCCCCTGGCGGGTGTACTCCTCGGCCAGCTCCTCCAGTGCGGCGGCGACCGCCCGCCGGTGGCGGCCGGTGACCTTGGCCAGGTGGTCGACGGTGGCCGGCTCGTCCACCACCATCAGCACCGCCTCCAGGGCGGGCCTCAGCTCCAGTGCGGCGGCGTCGCCCGGCCGCGCCGGGTGCTCCTCGCTCACGCGTCCTCCTCGTTCGGTGCGGCGGGCGGCTCGGGCGGGCGGTCGAACTCGTCGGTGACGCGCGGCGCCGCCTCGCCGCCCCCGCTCCAGGAGACCAGCAGCTCCCCCAGCGGCTCCTCCTGGTCAAGCGTGACGGCCTTCTCCCGGTACAGCTCCAGCAGGGCCAGGAAGCGGGCCACCACGGTCAGCGTCCCCTCGGCGTCGGCGACCAGTTCGGCGAAGCTGGCCCGGCCCGCCGCCCGCAGCCGGTCCACCACCACCTCGGCCTGCTCCTGCACGGAGACGAGCGGGGCGTGGATGTGCTCGACGTAGACCTGCGGCTCGGGGCGCGGCTGCATCGCCTTGACCGCCAGCTCCGCGAAACCCTCGGGGCCGATCCTGATGACCACCTCCGGCAGCAGCGCGGCGTGGTGCGGCTCCAGCCCGACGGTACGCGGGTACCGGCGCGCCTCCTCGGCCAGCCGCTCCTCGAAGATCTCGGCGATCCGCTTGTACGCGCGGTACTGGAGCAGCCGGGCGAAGAGCAGGTCGCGGGCCTCCAGGAGGGCGAGGTCCTGCTCGTCCTCGACCTCGGCGGCGGGCAGCAGCCGGGCCGCCTTGAGGTCGAGCAGGGTGGCCGCGACCACCAGGAACTCGGTGGTCTGGTCGAGGTCCCAGTCGGCGCCCATCGCCCGGATGTGGGCCATGAAGTCGTCGGTGACCCGGGAGAGGGCGACCTCGGTGACGTCCAGCTTGTGCTTGGAGATGAGCTGGAGCAGCAGGTCGAAGGGGCCTTCGAAGTTGGCCAGCCGCACGGTGAACCGCCCGTCGGACGGCTCGGCCTCCGCCGGGGGCGCGGGCTCCGGTACGGCGACCGGTTCCGCCTCGGTGACGGGCTCCGCCACCGCCACCGGCGCCGCCTCGGCCGGGGCGTCCCCGTGCCGCGTCTCCGGCCCGGCCCCGCGCGGCCCGAGGGCGCGGCGGGAGCGGGGCGGCGGGGGCACGGCGTCAGGGGTGGGCGGCATGGTGGTCCAGGGGGCGGCGGGGGTGCGGGCGGGGTCCCGCACGCGCGGGCAGGCTACCCGCAGGGGCCGCCGGGACAGCTCCGGCCGCGCCGGGCGGCGGCGGGGGCAGGGGGTGCGGGGGGGGGCCGGGTCGCGGTCCGGTCAGCGGCCGCGCAGGCGGCGGACGAGGATGCTGGCCTCGCCGCGGGCCTCCAGATCGGCGAGGACCACGGCGACGGCCTCGCGGACGATCCGCCCGCGGTCGACGGCGAGACCGTGCTCGCCGCGGAGCACCAGCCGGGCGTGCTCCAGGTCCATCAGTTCCTCGGCGGAGACGTAGACGGTGATCTTCTCGTCGTGCCGTTCGCGGCCGCTGGGCCTGCGGGCGGCGTTCCGTCCGCCGCGCCGCCGCTGGGGCGCGGGCTGGGCGGTCGGCTGGCCCTCCTGGGGCGGGGTGCGGCGGCCGGGGACCGGGGCGTCGTCCTCGGGGCTGCGGGCCCGGTGCTCGCGCTCCCGGGGTGTTCCGGCCGGGGGCGCGGAGGCGCTGTGCTCGGCCGGCTCGTCACCCCGGCCGGTGGTTCCGGTCTCCTCGCCGGCCGGGTCGCTCTCCCCCGCCGGGGAGGGGACCCGGGGCTCGCCCTGGCGGCGGGGAGTGGACGCCTGGAGTGCCGTGCCCCCCGTGGTGCGGAACAGTTCGTCGGCCCCCGGCAGACTCACTCGGCGTGACACCGGGCGAGCACCTCCCTGGCGAGCTGGCGGTAGGCGGCGGCACCGACCGAGTTGGAGGCGTAGGTCGTGATGGGCTCACCGGCGACCGTGGTCTCCGGGAAGCGGACGGTCCGGCCGATCACCGTGTGGTACACGTTGTCGTCGAACGCCTCCACGACGCGGGCGAGGACCTCACGGCTGTGGACGGTGCGCGAGTCGTACATCGTGGCGAGGATGCCGTCGAGCTCCAGCTCCGGGTTGAGCCGCTCCTGGACCTTCTCGATGGTCTCGGTGAGCAGGGCCACCCCGCGCAGCGCGAAGAACTCGCACTCCAGCGGCACGATCACCTTGTGCGCGGCGGTCAGCGCGTTCACCGTGAGCAGGCCGAGCGAGGGCTGGCAGTCGATGACGATGTAGTCGTAGTCGGCGAGCAGCGGCTTCAGCGCCCGCTGGAGCGTCGACTCGCGTGCTACCTCGGAGACCAGCTGGACCTCGGCGGCCGACAGGTCGATGTTGCTGGGCAGCAGGTCCATGTTGGGGACCGCGGTCTTCAGCAGCACCTCGTCGGCGGCCATCCCCCGCTCCATGAGCAGGTTGTAGACGGTGAGGTCCAGTTCCATCGGGTTGACCCCGAGGCCGACCGAGAGGGCGCCCTGCGGGTCGAAGTCGACCAGCAGGACCCGGCGTCCGTACTCCGCGAGCGCGGCGCCGAGGTTGATGGTCGACGTGGTCTTGCCGACGCCGCCCTTCTGGTTGCACATCGCGATGATCTTCGCGGGGCCGTGGTCGTTCAGCGGCCCGGGGATGGGGAAGTACGGCAGCGGGCGTCCGGTCGGGCCGATGCGCTCGCGGCGCTGGCGGGCGGCGTCCGGGGCGAGCGTGGCCGCGTACTCGGGATCGGGCTCGTATTCGGCGTCCGGGTCGTAGAAGTGGCCCTCGGGCAGTTCTGCGTCCGCGGCGAAGCGGGACGCTTCGTCGCCGCTCCGGTCGCCGGCCATGGCGTTCACGTGATGGCCATCCATGCTCTGGTGTGCTGTCTGCGTCGTCTGGGGGGCCTGTCGGGCCGCGAAGGTGCGGACAGCTATGGAGCCGACAGCCTCCGGCCCCGTGGGGTCCGAGCCCCTCGTGGGCTTTCCTGGCCGGGCACCCCTGGGAGTAAATGTCGACTCATTCACAAGTCGTCTTACCTCCTTGGTGACCAGGAAACTTCTAGATAGGTCAGCGTGGCACCATGCCGACGGTTGGCGACTCTATGGCGTGTCACCGCTTCGCAGCAACACAATCCACCGGACCCGGCCGGATGTGTCGGCAACCGAACACCTCGCTGTCAAGGGCGCGCACGCGTCGCACAGGGGGCGAGCGGGACATTTCCCCGGGTGGGCGAATCGGGTAAAGGGTTACGTTCGCCGCGAGTTGACCCGGCATCCGGCGCGCCCGGGGTGGTGTCGCACCACGCCCGCGGCCGGACCCTGTCCACAAGGTCCGGCCGCGGGCGTGAGATTGACGACGCGTATTGACGGGTGCGCGCCGGTGCGATCAGCCGAGGAGAGCCGAGAGTTCGGTGTGCTCCAGGCCGTGCGCCTCGGCCACCTCGCGGTAGACGACCTTGCCGTCATGGGTGTTGAGCCCCTTGGCGAGGGCGGCGTCGCGGCGCAGCGCCTCGGCCCAGCCGCGGTCGGCCAGCTCCAGGATGTACGGGAGCGTGGCGTTGGTCAGCGCGTGGGTGGAGGTGTTCGGGACGGCGCCGGGCATGTTGGCGACGCAGTAGAAGACCGAGTTGTGGACCTGGAAGGTCGGCTCGGCGTGGGTGGTCGGGTGCGAGTCCTCGAAGCATCCGCCCTGGTCGATGGCGATGTCGACAAGGACACTTCCGGGCTTCATCCGGGAGACCAGCTCGTTGGTGACCAGCTTGGGGGCCTTGGCGCCGGGGATGAGGACGGCGCCGATGACGAGGTCGGCCTCCAGGCAGGCGCGCTCCAGCTCGAAGGAGTTGGAGACGACGGTCTGCACCTTGGTGCCGAAGACCTTGTCGGCCTCCTTGAGCTTGTTGATGTCACGGTCCAGGAGCGTCACGTGGAAGCCCATACCGACCGCGATCTGCGTGGCGTTCCAGCCGGAGACACCGCCGCCGATGACGACGGCCTTGCCCGCGGCGACACCCGGGACGCCGCCCGGCAGGACGCCGCGGCCGCCGGCGGCACGCATCAGGTGGTAGGCGCCGACCTGGGGGGCGAGGCGGCCCGCGACCTCGGACATCGGGGCGAGCAGCGGCAGCCGGCGGTCGGCGGTCTCGACCGTCTCGTAGGCGATGGCCGTGGTGCCCGAGGCGATCAGGGCGTCGGTACAGGGGCGCGAGGCGGCCAGGTGGAGGTAGGTGAAGAGGGTCTGGTCCTTGCGGAGCCGGTGGTACTCCTCCTCGATCGGCTCCTTGACCTTGAGCAGCAGGTCGGCGATGGCCCAGACCTCGTCGGCGGTGGGCAGGATGGCGCCGCCCGCCGCCACGTACTCGGCGTCGGTGATCGACGAGCCGAGGCCGGCGCCCTGCTGGACGTAGACCTCGTGGCCGTGGCGGACCAGCTCGTGGACGCCGGCAGGCGTGATGGCCACCCGGAACTCGTTGTTCTTGACTTCGCTGGGGATGCCGACCTTCATCGTCGATCACGGTCCTTGGCTGTGGCGGGGACAGGAGGGTGGATTCCCGGCCGCAGCGGGGCGTACCTGGGCGTACCGGGGCTCGCCGCGAATCAACGCGGCCCAGCCAGTCTAAGCAAGGATTTCTCGCTGTCCAGCCTTAGAAGCCACCTACTTTTTCACGAAGCGCTACGGATTTCGCAGGTGAACGGCTCCGGCGCCCTGGGCTGCCCGCTCCCCGGGGGCCTCGGGGACCTCGGGGGCCTCCTGCGCCCCCACGGGCTCCCGGACGGCGTCGGCCACACCGGGCTCCCCCGGGACGACCGGTTCCCCGGGCACCAGAGGCCCGGCGGGCGCTGTGGCCTGCCCGTCCTCCGGCGCCGCCCCGCCCTCGCCCGGACCGGCCGGGGCCAGCAGCTGTTCGGCGGCGGCGCGGTGCAGCCTGGCCGCCGCCGGGTCGCCGAGCCGCTCCAGGGTGTCGGCCAGCCGCAGCCGCAGCGCCGCCAGCAGCCGGTCGTCGCCCGCCTCACGCGCCCACTGGACCGCCTCCTGGCAGGTGCGCAGCGACTCCTGGGGGCGCCCGGCGTACTCCTGGACCCGGGCCTGCTCGCTCAACGCCCGTGCGCGGCCCGCCACATCGCCGCACCTGCGGTACGCGGCGACCGCCGCCCGCCACTGCCGCAGCGCCTCGCCGTACCGCCCGGCGTAGGTGTGGACGGTGCCGAGCCGGCCGTAGACGCGGGCGGCGTCGGCGTGCTCGTCGCGGGCCAGCCGCTCGGTGAGGGCGCGGCCGTACCAGTCGGCGGCGCGCGGCCAGTCCTCCAGGGACTGGTAGGACCCGGCCACGGACTCCATGGCGCGCCCGGCGGCCACCGCGTCGTGGGCGGCGCGGGCGGCGTCCAGCGCGGCCCGGTAGCGGGCCAGCGCCTGCCGGGTACGGCCGGTGGAGGCGTCCAGGTCGGCGAGGTTGAGCAGGGCCGCCGCCTTCTCGCGGGGCAGCCGGCGGCGCTCGGCCACGTCCAGCACCAGGCCGTGCACCGGGTAGAGGTCAGGGGCGGCACCGGCCGCGCCCCGGTGGGCGATCATCGCCCGGACGATCGCGGCGAGCAGCCGGCGCGCCAGGGTGTCCAGCTCCCCGTCGGCGACGGCCAGGCGCGCCGAGGCGAGCAGCGCGCCGCGCGAGCGCTCCAGCCAGGCCGCGGCCGCCTCGGCGGTGTCGAAGCGGAGAGCGCGGGGCAGGGCGGCGAGCGCCACCCGCGCGGGGCTGGACTCGGGGTCGGTGACGGCGCGGCAGGAGTGCAGCAGCCGCACGGTGCGCTCCAGCATCCGGGCGCGGGCCAGCTGGAGTTCGGCCGGCCGCTCGTGGTCGTCGGCGAGGTCGCGCAGGACCGGCTGGAGGCAGGAGGGCACGGTCCAGCGCGGCTCCTCGCCCGGCTCCGGATCCGGTTCGCGGCTCAGGAAGCCGAGGTCCGCCAGTTCGCCCAGGATGGTGCGGACCGCCGGGAGGGAGGCGCCCGCCAGCGCGGAGGCGGTGTGCGCGTCGACCTGGCCCGCCGGGGCGAAGGCGAGCAGGCGCAGGGTGCGGGCGGCGGCCGCGGGCAGCGCGTCGTGGCTCAGCCGGGCCATCCGGGGCAGTTCGCCGGGGCCGCCCGGGCCGTCGGCGGGCGCTTGCTCCAGCCGGTGGGCGAGGTCGGCCACCGAGGTCTTGGGGTGGGCCGCGAGGTACCCCCCGGCCAGCACCAGGGCGGCGGGCTGCGCCCCGCACCGCTCGATGAGGCTGTCGGCGGCGCGCGGGTCGACGGTGAGCCGGACCTCGCCCGCCCGGCTCTCCAGCAGGGCGTGGGCGTCGGGGACGTCGAGGCCGCCGAGGGCGCAGGGGCGGACCCCGGTGAGCCCGGTGAGCGGCCCCCGGGAGACGGCGACGAAGAGCAGATGGGCGGCGCCCTCGCCCTCGGGCATGAGGGGGTCGACCTGTTCCGCGGAGGCGGCGTCGTCGAGCAGGACCAGCAGGCGGCGGCCGGCGAGTTCCTGGCGCAGGGCGTGGGTGAGGTCGTCGTCGCTCGCGCCGGGGACGGTGCGGGCACCGAGGCCGTCGAGCAGCAGCCGGGCGGCCTCGCCCTCGGTCAGGGCGGTCCCGTCGACGGCGGTGAGACGGGCGCTCAGGACGCCGTCCGGGTAGCGATCGGCGAGCGAGGCGGCGAGGTGCCCGGCCAGCGCGGTGCGGCCGGAGCCGGGGGCGCCCGCGATGAGCAGGAACCGGGGGCGCGGGGCGCCCCGTCCGGCGATGGTGTCGAGGCCGGCCCGGTCGATCTCGGCCCGCAGCTCCTTCAGCTCTCTGCCACGGCCGAAGAAGGCTGGGCGGGGCGGGCCGGACGACGGGCTCGCGCCCGGCGCCTGGGGGCCGCTGGTGCCGACGACCTGATCCGTCACGGGCCACACTCCCGTTCGCTGCGCACACGTGCCCTGCCGGGGACCTGACGGGGCGTCGACGAGCCTAGTTCACGCTCCGCAGTCACCCGGTGCGAGCGTGGCGGGATTGTCGCCCGATCGGATCAGCGGATCGTCGGACCGGCCCCGGACCGGCGGCTTTCCGCGCGGTGACGGCCGCGTACCCCCGCTCGCCGGGGACACACGGCCGTCGTCCGGCGGTGGTTCAGGACGCGAAGGGCCGGGCGGGCCACTCGGCCTCGGCGGGCCGCAGCGCGTCCAGGCCGCCCTCGGTGGCCCGCGCGGCGGTCAGCGCGAAGGCGCCCAGCACCAGGCAGCTGTTGTGCAGCTCGCCCGCGAGGGCGCCCTGGACCAGGTCGGGCAGGGCGACGGTGGCCAGCTCCATGTCGGCCTCCTCGTCCGAGGCCGCGTACTTCTCGCCGCCCGCCGGGGAGAGGTCGCGGGCGAGGAAGACGCGGACCGCCTCGTCGCAGCCGCCGGGCGTCGGGTAGAAGTCGGTGAGCACCCGCCAGTCCCCGGCCTTCAGGTACGCCTCCTCGTACAGCTCGCGCTGGGCGGCGTGGAGGGGGTTCTCGCCGGGGACGTCGAGGAGTCCCGCCGGGATCTCCCAGAGCTTCTGCCGTACCGCGTGGCGGTACTGGCGCAGGACCACGACCCGGTCCTCCTCGTCCAGGGCGAGGATGGCGACCGAGCCGGGGTGGACCTGGTAGTCGCGGTCGGCCACCGCGCCGTCCGGCATCCGGACGGTGTCGGTGCGCATCGAGGTCTTGGCGCCCCGGAACGGGGTGACGCTCTCGACGACCGGCCAGTGCTCGGCGGTGTCGGTGAGGCGCCCGTCGTGGGGCGGCGCGGTGCTGTCGGTGCCGGTGGGGAGGGAGGAGGTGCCCATGAGCCGTGTTCCGTTCGCGCGTCGTCCGGTCGGTCGGCGCGGTGGTGCGGCAGCGCGCCGGGGCACGGACCGCGTCGGTCCGTGCCCCGGCAACGTTAGCGCTCCCCCGCGGCGCGCCTACGCCTGCTCCGCAGCGCCCACCTTTCGGGCGACGGCGGCCTTGACCAGCCCGGCGAAGAGCGGGTGCGGCCGGGTCGGGCGGGAGCGCAGCTCCGGGTGGGCCTGGGTGGCGACCAGGAAGGGGTGGACCTCGCGCGGGTACTCGACGTACTCGACGAGCTTTCCGTCCGGGGAGAGGCCGGAGAACTGCAGCTGGGCCTTCTTCTCCAGCTCACCGCGGTAGGCGTTGTTCACCTCGTAGCGGTGGCGGTGGCGCTCCTCGACGTACTCCTTGCCGTCGTACGCCTCGCGGACCAGGGAGCCCTCGGCGAGCTTGGCCGGGTACATGCCGAGCCGCATGGTGCCGCCCATGTCGCCCTCGCCGGCGACGATGTCGAGCTGCTCGGCCATGGTGGAGACGACCGGGTGGGCGGTGGCGGGATCGAACTCGGTGGAGTTGGCGTCGGTGATGCCGGCCAGGTTCCGGGCCGCCTCGATGACGATGCACTGCAGGCCCAGGCAGAGGCCGAGCAGCGGGATGCCGTGCTCGCGGGCGTAGGCGATGGCGCCGACCTTGCCGTTGACGCCGCGGTCGCCGAAGCCGCCGGGGATGCAGATGGCGTCGGCGTCACCGAGGTGTTCGCGGGCGCCGGCCTCGGTGCGGCAGTCGTCGGAGGTGACCCACTTGACCTTGACGCGGGCCCGGTTGGCGAAGCCGCCGGCGCGCAGCGCCTCGGTCACCGAGAGGTAGGCGTCGGGCAGGTCGATGTACTTGCCGACCAGGGCGACGGTGACCTCGTGGTCGGGGTTGTGGACGCGGTCCAGCAGGTCGTCCCAGGTGGACCAGTCCACGTCGCGGAAGGGCAGGTCGAGCTTGCGGACGACGTAGGCGTCCAGGCCCTCGGTGTGCAGCACCTTCGGGATGTCGTAGATCGACTTGGCGTCGACGCAGGCCACCACGGCGTTGTCGTCGACGTCGCACATGAGGGAGACCTTGCGCTTGATCGACGCCGGGACCTCGCGGTCGGCGCGGAGCACGATCGCGTCGGGCTGGATGCCGATGTTGCGCAGGGCGGCGACCGAGTGCTGGGTGGGCTTGGTCTTCAGCTCGCCGGAGGGGCCGATGTAGGGCAGCAGCGAGATGTGCACGACGAAGACGTTGTCGCGGCCGACCTCGTGGCGGACCTGGCGGACGGTCTCCAGGAAGGGCAGCGACTCGATGTCGCCGACGGTGCCGCCGACCTCGGTGATGACCACGTCGACGTCGTCGGTGGCCATCCGCCGGATGCGGTGCTTGATCTCGTTGGTGATGTGCGGGATGACCTGCACGGTGTCGCCGAGGTACTCACCGCGCCGCTCCTTGGCGATGACGGTGGAGTAGACCTGGCCGGTGGTGACGTTGGCCGAGCCGTCGAGGTCGACGTCGAGGAACCGCTCGTAGTGGCCGATGTCGAGGTCGGTCTCGGCGCCGTCGTTGGTGACGAAGACCTCGCCGTGCTGGAACGGGTTCATCGTTCCGGGGTCGACGTTCAGGTAGGGGTCGAGCTTCTGCATCGTGACCCGCAGACCCCGCGCCTTGAGCAGCGCACCCAGGCTGGAGGCGGTCAGGCCCTTGCCAAGCGAGGAGGCGACACCCCCGGTGACGAAGATGTGCTTGGTCGTCGAGGATGTCGAGGATCGAGTTGGCATGGCCAAGAGGGGGCTCCCGTGGTCGCGAGTCGAACGTGCTTCAGGCGTCGGGTCCGCGGGGGTTACCCGGGTGCCGTCGCTGCGGTTGCGGGGGCCTCGGATCGTCCGGAGATTGCCCACCGTCTCCACGGGCTACCAGCGTAACAGCGACCGGGGGAGACTTCTTCCGGCCACCCTTGGTCACCTTCCGCGACCGTGGGTGAGGCGTTCCGGAGGGCCCGGCTCCACCTACGGACGGTGACGGGAAGCCGTCCGGGAACGACTTCCGACGGGTCCTGACGATGGGGGCGCGCGCACGGGGGAAGCCGGGTTACCGTCGTCGGAACGGCTCATTCCTCGATCACTCGTACGGAGTTCCCGGGTTGTCCCGTCCGGCGGGCGGATCTTGGGTGTGCGTCGTATCCTGCTCGGACATTCGCCGCCGAGCAGAGTCGGGCGCGTGGCGCCCCACAAGGGTGGTGGCGGGCCGACAGGGTGGGACGGCACACGGTATGACCAGGTCCGTCGCCCGCTGAAGACAGCTCGGCACCAGCCCTTTGACCGCAGATCAAGCGTCCCCGCCGAGGGGGCGCCATGGCCGTTCGACTGGAGATGCACGTGGCCGGGCGCATCGAGGACTACGCACTCATCGGAGACATGCAGACCGCCGCCCTGGTCTGCCGGGACGGCACAGTCGACTGGCTGTGCCTCCCCCGCTTCGACTCCCCGGCGATCTTCGCCGGACTGCTCGGCACCGAGGAGCACGGCTTCTGGAGACTGGGCCCCGCCCACTCCGACGAGGAGGAGCCCCCCACCGCCCTACGGCGCCGCTATCGCGGAGACTCCCTGGTCCTGGAGTCGGAGTGGGAGACGACGCGCGGTTCCGTCCGCGTGACCGATTTCATGCCCCCGCGCGACGGCGCCCCGCAGCTGGTGCGCATCGTGGAGGGCCTCAGCGGCCGCGTCCAGATGCGCTCGGCCCTGCGCATGCGCTTCTCGTACGGGCGCGTCGTGCCGTGGGTGCACCGGGTCGGCGAGCGCCTGGTGGCGGTCGCGGGGCCGGACTCCGTGTGGTTCGACTCCACCGCCGAGACGCACGGCGAGGACCTGACGACCTACTCCGACTTCACCGTCTCCCCCGGTGAGCGGGTCGCCTTCACCATTTCCTGGGAGCCCTCGCACCACAGCCCGCCGGCCGTCCCGGAGCCCGAGGTGGCGCTGGCCAACACCGAGGAGTTCTGGCGTGACTGGGTCGCCCAGTGCACCTACCACGGGCCGTACCGCGAGGCGGTGATCCGCTCCCTGATCACCCTGAAGGCGCTGACGTACGCCCCGACCGGCGGCATCGTCGCCGCGCCGACCACCTCGCTCCCCGAGGAGATCGGCGGCGTCCGCAACTGGGACTACCGCTTCACCTGGCTGCGCGACGCGGCCATCACCCTCTCCTCGCTGCTGCGCACCGGTTACCGCGAGGAGGCCCGCGCCTGGCGCGAGTGGCTGCTGCGCGCGGTCGCCGGCGACCCGGAGAACCTCCAGATCATGTACGGCATCGCGGGCGAGCGGGAGCTCGGCGAGTCGGAACTGGACTGGCTGCCCGGCTACGAGAACTCGCGCCCGGTCCGGGTGGGCAACGGCGCCGCCGACCAGCTCCAGCTGGACGTGTACGGCGAGGTCACCGAGGCCCTGCACCTGGCCCACATGACGGGGCTGGCCCGCAACGACTACGCCTCGCTGCTCCAGCTCAAGCTGATCCGCTACCTGGAGACGCACTGGCAGGAGCCGGACGAGGGCATCTGGGAGGTGCGCGGCCCGCGCCGCCACTTCGTCCACTCCAAGGTGATGGCCTGGGTCGCCGTCGACCGCACCATCCGCCTCATCGAGGCGGGCGACGCCGACGGCCCGCTGGAGCAGTGGCGCGAGCTGCGCGACGACATCCACCGGGACGTCTGCGAGAAGGGGTACGACCCCGAGCGGAACACCTTCACCCAGTCCTACGGCTCCCAGGAGCTGGACGCCTCCCTGTTGCTGATCCCGCAGGTGGGCTTCCTGCCGCCGGACGACAAGCGGGTCATCGGCACCATCGAGGCCATCCAGCGCGAGCTGTCCACCCCGGACGGCTTCGTGCTGCGCTACCCGACCAGCGCGGGCGACGACCCGAGCCTGGACGGGCTGGCCGGCGAGGAGGGCGCCTTCCTGGCCTGCTCCTTCTGGCTCGCCGACGACCTGGCGATGATCGGCCGGGTGGACGAGGCCCGCAAGCTCTTCGAGAAGCTCCTCGCCCTCCGCAACGACCTCGGCCTCCTCGCCGAGGAGTGGGACCCGGTCCACCAGCGCCAGGTGGGCAACTTCCCGCAGGCCTTCTCCCACGTCCCCCTCATCGACACCGCCCTGCGCCTGACGGCCTCGGGCGCCTACGGGGGCTGACCCGGACCCTGCACCGCCCGCCGCCCCGGCCGCACCTCTCGTGGTGCGACCGGGGCGGCGGCATGTCCGAGGACTACCGTGCGGCCGGGTCGACGCGGTGCAGCGGGGCGCGGCCCGGGAGGCAGAGCAGGAGAGTTTTCGGGGTGAGCCGCCCCGGGCCCTTTCAGGCCGCTCCCCGGGTACACCTGCGGGTGAATCCGGCGTGTGTGTGAGCCCGTCGATGTGCCCGCGTACACCCGGCGCCCTCGATCTGACGGGCACACGGGCCGGGCCCGCGTGTGGCGCACGTCACTCTCCCGCGCGACCACGGCTGTCCGGCACCCTGACCGCCCTCCCCGGAGCCGGAGTTACGGGACGCCGGAGTGCCGTCCGGGGAGGGGCGGGGCCCCATTCAGGCCCGGCGGGCAGTAGCGTCCGCATCCATGGAGAACCAGGGCGGAATCACCGTGCGCCGAGCGCTGGAACTGCCGGGGCTGCGCGGCGGCCTCCCCGAGGTGCTGACCGGCGAGGAGCAGCTCGACCGGCCGGTGCGGTGGGTGCACGCCGGCGAGGCTCCGAACCTGCCCGCGCTCCTCAAGGGCGGCGAACTGCTGCTCACCACGGGCCTGGGCATCGGGGCCCGCCCCGCCGACCAGCGGGCCTTCGTCCGCAAACTGGCCGAGCGGGGCATCGCCGCCCTCGTGGTCGAGCTGGGACCCCGGTTCCCGCAGCTGCCCGCCGCCCTGGTCGACACCGCCCGGGCGGCCGGGCTGCCGCTGGTGCAGCTCCACCGGGAGGTGCCCTTCGTGACCGTCACCGAGCAGGTCCACACGGAGCTGGTCAACAGCCACTACGCCCTGCTCCGGCAGGCCGAGGAGGTCGACCGGCGCTGTACCCGCGCCCTGCTGGACGGCGGCGGCGTCCCCCGGGTGCTGCGCACCCTCGCCGAGTTCGCCGCCGAACCGGTCTTCCTGGAGACCGCCGACGGGCGCCTCCTGTACGCGGCGGCCCCGCCCGGCGACAACGGGCCGGACCCGCTCCACGTCTGGGAAGGGCTGCGGTCCGGCCGTACCGCCGACCGGGACCGGACCCCGTCGGGCGCGGTCGTGGTGGACGTACCGGGAGGGTCGACGGCGCCGGGGGCGACCGGCTCGGTCCGTGCCCGGCTCGTCCTCCTGCCGGTGACCGGCCGGCTGCTGCCGGTCCACCGGCTCGCCGCGGAACGGGCCTCCGGCATCCTCGCGGTCGTCCTCATGCAGGCCCGGCAGGAGGAGGAACTGGCCGCTCGGGGACGCGGGGACTTCCTCCACGACCTGGCCGAGGGCCGGATCGCGCCCGAGGACGCGCCCGCGCAGGCCCGGGTCCTGGGGTTCCGGCCGGGCGAGGGGCCGATGCTGCCGGTGGTGATGCGGCTCGCCGACCCCCCGGAGGGGCTCACCCCGGGCGGCGGCTGGGCGGTCCTGGTCCGGGCCGTCGCCGAGGAACTCGCCGCCGTGGGCGTGCCCGCGCTGCTCGGCGTACGTCCCGTCGAAGGGCGGGTGCCGGTCCTGGCCGGGCTGCGCGCCGAGGCCGAACGCACCGCCGTGGCGGGCCGCGTCGCCGCCGCGCTGCGGGCCGGGCTGGAGCGCACCGGCCTCGCCGCCTCCCCGGCCGAGGGCGCTGCGGGGCGCCGGGGCCCCGTCGTGGTGGTGGGCGGGGCGGGGGGCTGGGCCGCCGTGGCGGCCGGGCTGCGGCACGCGGCGCAGACGGCGACGGCGGCGCAGGGACTGCCGGACCAGCCCTGGTACGACGCCCGGCGCCTCGACATCGACCTCCTGCTGTGGCGGCTGCGCGACCACCCCGACCTGGGGGCCTTCGTGGACCGCGCCCTCGGCCCGCTCCTCGACCACGACCGCCGGGCCAAGCCGCCGCTGCTGCCGACCCTCACCGCCTACCTGGCCCACGCGGGCCGCAAGGCGGAGACCGCCCGCGAACTCCACCTCAACCGCCAGACCCTCTACAACCGCCTGGCCCGCATCGCCGAACTCCTCGGCACCGACCTCGACGACCCCCACACCGTCCTCGCCCTCAGCCTCGCCCTGCGCGCCCGACGGCACGTGGGGTGAGGGGGCGGGACGAGGTTCACGCCCCCATGTCCCGCCCGCCTTCACCCGCGCGAAAGCGGCCGGGTCCGCGCAAGGCAGACGGAGCAACGCCGCGACCTCCCGGGCACTCCCCTGCGGGCGCCGGTCACCGCTGTCGACCACAACATCCTCGTCACCGTGAGCGTGAACGCACGAGAGCTTCCGACCGCCAGCCCGGCTGTCCGATCGCCCCGCACCCGCTCCCTGTGCTCAGAACGGGGTCCACGACGAGGTCGTTCCGGTCGCCGCCATCCCCGCGACGGCACGGTGAAGCTCCCCGGCGATGCTCGACTTCCCCGCGCTCGACGTGCCGTTCAGGAAGACGATGCGTCCACGTGCCTCCCCCGGGCCGGGCTCAGAGGCCGGCACGCGGGGACGTCAGTTCGTCGTAGACGCTCAGCACCTGGGCGACCGTGGCGTCCTCGGTCGGCCAGCTCGCCGCCTGCCGCCGGCCCCGCCGGGCCAGCTCGCGCCGCCCGGGGGCGTCGTCGAGCAGCCGGAGCACGGTCGCGGCGAGGGCGCCGGGGTCGCCGTACGGCACCAGCGCCGCGCCGTCGCCGACCAGTTCGGGGATGCCGCCGACCCGGCTGGCGACCAGCGGCACCCCCGCCACCAGGGCCTGCTGCGCCAGGACCGACCGCGCCTCCCAGCGGCTCGGCAGCACCGCGAGGTCGGCGGCGGCGATCAGCTCGGCGGTATCCTCCCGCCGGCCGAGGAGGCGTACGGGCAGTTCCTCCGCCCAGACCCGCGCCTGGAGCCCGCTCCGCTCGGGCCCCTCCCCCGCGATCACCAGGAGCGGCGGCGTCTCGGCCCGGGCCCACTGCCGCGCGGCGTCGAGCAGGGTGCCGTACCCCCGGTGCCGCTCCAGGGAACCGACCGCCACGAGCAGGGGCCGGTCCACCGCGCCCAGTTCGGCCCGCGTCTTGTTCCGCCGCGCCTCCGCGTCGGCCGGGGCCAGGCGCGGACCGGCCGGTGGTGCGGGGAACGCGGTGGGCGCGTAACGGGCGTCCCGCGCCCCTCTCCGGCGCGCCCTCAGCACCAGGTCCGAGGAGGGCGCCAGCACCACCGAGGCCGCCCTGGCCACGCGTTTCTCCAGCAGCCGCAGCAGCGGGGCCCGGGCTCCCTCGGCGTACGCCCGCGTGTGCCAGGTGACGACGAGCGGGGTCCGCAGCCCACCGAGGGCGAGAGCGGCGCGCATACCGGCGTGCAGCCCGTGCGCGTGCACCAGGTCCGCGTCGGCGCACGCCCCGCGCAACGAGGCCAGCGCCGCGGGGTCGCTGCTGCGGGCGACGGGGATGTGGTGGGCGCCGGCGGCCCCGAAGTCCTGGAGCCGGTCGACGGCGGACGGCGCGCACACCGCCACCCGCACCCCGCGCGCCGCCAGCCCCGCCGCGAGCGACCGCACATGCGCGCTGCTGCCCGCACTGCCCCCGCCGAGCACCTGGACGGTGCGCAGCGGCTGCTGTCCGAGGGCTGACGACTGGCTGCTCACGTGGCCGGTACTCCCGCTTCGGCGGATGGGGGACGCGTGCGGTCCTGGCGTCCCACACCCCGTCAAGAATGCCAGCCCGTACGGGTGTTCCGGCACCGGTGACCGGACGGGGCCCGTCCGGACAGTGCGGTGACGCGAGCATGCCGCACCGAGATCACCCGCACGGGGGAACGCGCAGCGCATCCACCGAGGTCCCGGCCGGGGCCCCGTCGGGGCTCAGCAGCTCTCGCCGGTCTTGACCGCGTAGAACGTCACCTTCGTGTCCACCGGATACGTGCCGGGCCCGGGTTCCTGCGAGCACACCGTCCAGTTCCGGTCCATCACCTGGAACCTTCCGAGCCCCGACGCGTCCTGGTCGTCCAGCACGTAGAACCCCGCCGCCTGCGCCGAGTCCTGGGCGAACTGCAGGTTCTCCCCCACCATGCCCGGCAGCTCCCCGTCCTCCGGCTGCTGCTCCCCGGCCTCGTCGACGGCCTTCCGCGGCTCCTTCGACGCCTTTTCCTCCTGGGCCTCGCCGGACACGTCCACGGCAGGCGCCTTCTCCTCGGGCGACGGCGACGCCACCGTCTCCGGGCCCGCAACCGGCGCCTTCTCCTCCTCGCCGACAACCGCCCCGAGCACACCGAGGCCCACGAACGCCGCCAGCGCGATCCCCGCGCCCTTGCCGAGCGTGATCTTCTTCTTCACGATCCCCCCTGGGACACCTGCTGCGGCACGTCGCGCACCGCATGGCACCCGCCTCCGGGTACGACCCCGGGGCCCTCGTGGAACAGGGCGGAGGCAGGCCGGCGGAACCACAGCGCCTCGACCGGAACAGAGCGGGATCACTCACCCTTGCGAGGTCATTGCGGACGACATCCCGCGCGTCCGGCAAGAATGCCCGAACAACCGCGCATCCGCAGGAAAACCCCGAACCCCCTTCACCCCCACCGCTTCACCATCACCCGCTCCCTGCTCACCCCGTCCCCCAGCACCTCCCCCAGCTCCCCGAGGCGACGAACCCGTGCCGCCGGTACAAGGCGACCGCCGCCTCGTTCCCCGGCACCACCGCCAGCCTCAGCGCCCGCGCTCCCGCCCGGCGGGCCCACGCCTCGACCGCCCCCGTCAGCAGGTCCCCCACGCCCTGCCCCCGCACGCGAGGGCTGACCCACACCGACCTCAGCTCGTAGGTGGCGTCCGCGCCGGGCATCCCGGCGGCCATGCCGACGGTGCCGCCGTCCCGCACGGCGACGAGGTTGTGGGCGCCGGGCATCGTCAGGCGGGCCCGCCACCGGTCCTCCCCGCCGTGGGGCCAGTCCGCCAGACGCGCCTCGAAGGCGTGCGGGGCCTCGCTCAGCGCGGCCGGCCGGGCCTGCCGCCACACGGGCCAGTCGTCGTCCGAGGCAAGGACCCGCAGCTCCACCATGGCCCGAGTCTGTCCCGGCGCCCCACCGGCGGTCCAGCACGGCGAAGGGCCCGGACCTCCCCGTGGGAAGTCCGGGCCCTCACGAACCGGGTACGACGCGAACGACGCGCCCCGGGCCTACAGCCGGCCCTCGCCGTGCGCCGCCGCGAGCAGTTCCTCCGCGTGGGCCCGCGCCGACTCCGAGTCCTCCTGGCCGGCCAGCATCCGGGAGAGTTCACGGACCCGCTCCTCGCCCTCCAGCACCTTGACGCCGCTGCGGGTGACCGAGCCGTCGTTGGTCTTCTCCACCAGCAACTGCCGGTCGGCGAAGGCCGCGACCTGCGGCAGGTGGGTGACGACCACGACCTGCGCCGACCGGGCGAGCCGGGCGAGCCTGCGCCCCACCTCGACCGCCGCCTTGCCGCCGACCCCGGCGTCGACCTCGTCGAAGAGGTAGGTGGGCACCGGGTCCGACCCGGCGAAGACCACCTCGACCGCGAGCATCACCCGCGACAGCTCACCGCCGGAGGCACCCTTGGCGATCGGCCTCGGCGGGGCACCCGGGTGCGGGGCGAGCAGCAGCTCGACCTCGTCCACGCCGGTCGGCCCGTAGGCCAGGAAACGGCCGTCCACCTCGATGCCGTCGCCGTCCGGGGCCACCTCGGTGTCCCGGATGTCGAAGCTGACCCGGGCGTGCGGCATGGCGAGCGAGGCCAGTTCGGTGGTGACGTCCTCGGCGAACCGCTGGGCGGAGTCGCGGCGGGCCTGGGTCAGCCGCTGGGCAAGCGCGCCCAGTTCGGCCCGGACCGCGTCGCGCTCGGCGGTCAGTTCGGTGATCCGGTCGTCGTCGTTGTCCAGCTCGGCGAGGCGGGCGGCGCTCTGCTCGGCCCAGGCGAGGACGGCGTCGATGTCCTCGCCGTACTTCCTGGTCAGCTGGGTGAGGGCGGCCCGGCGCTCCTCGACGGCGGCGAGGCGGAGCGGGTCGGCGTCCAGGTCGTCGGCGTACCCGGCCAGTTCCCCGGCGACGTCGCCGAGGAGGATCGCCACCTCCCCGAGCCGGTCGGCCAGGGCCGCGAGCCGCGGATCGTGGGACCGTACCGCCTCCAGAGCCCGCTGCGCCCCCGAGACGAGGGTGCTCGCGTCGGCGCTCTCCAGGTCCTCCGGGTTGCCGGCCAGGGCGGTGTGCCCGGTGGCCGCGGCGGCGGCCAGGGCTTCGGCGTGGCCCAGCCGTTCGGCCTCGGCGGCCAGTTCGGCGTCCTCGCCGGGGAGCGGCTCCACCGCGGAGATCTCCTCCAGGCCGAACCGCAGCAGGTCCGCCTCCTGAGCCCGTTCCCGGGCCCGCGTGGTGATCTCGTCCAGCTCGGCCACGACCTTCCGCAGCCGCCGGTACGCCTCGCCGTACGCGGCCAGTGGCACGGAGACCGCCTCGCCCGCGTACCGGTCCAGCGCCTGGCGCTGACGGCCCGGCTTCAGCAGGCCCTGCTGGTCGGTCTGGCCGTGCACCGCCACCAGCTCGTCGGCGAGTTCGGCGAGCAGCCCGACCGGCACCGACCGGCCGCCGAGGTGGGCGCGCGAGCGCCCCTCGGCGGAGACGGTTCTGCTGATCAGCAACGTGCCGTCGTCCAGCTCGGCACCGGCCTCCTCGGCCCGCGTGAGCACCGGCGCGTCCGGGGGCAGCGCGAGTCGCCCCTCGACCACCGCGGACTTGGCGCCGATGCGGACGAGCGCCGCGTCGGCGCGTCCTCCCAGCAGCAGCCCCAGACTCGTGACGACCATGGTCTTGCCCGCGCCGGTCTCGCCGGTCACGGCGGTGAACCCGGGCGACAACTCGACGACGGCGTCGTCGATGACCCCGAGCGACCGTATCCGCATCTCCTCCAACACGCTCACGACCATACGAGGTTTCCGCGGCCCCGTGCGACGCCGCCCCCGCCCGCGAGCCTCCGGGAACGCCCCCGAAGGCTCCGCGAGCGCCCCCTGGAGGGGGACGGACTCAGCGCGGCGCGCCCCGCCAGCCGGACACCGGAAGGGCGAACTTCGCCACCAGCCGGTCGGTGAACGAGGCGTGGTGCAGCCTGGCCAGCCGCACCGGGACCGCCCCGCGCCGGACCTCGACCCGGGCGCCGGGCGGCAGCTCCACCGTGCGGCGGCCGTCGCACCACAGCACGCCGTGCGGAGTGTTGTGCTGCACCTCGACGGCAAGCACCGATTCGGGTGACGTCACGAGCGGCTTGGCGAACAGGGCGTGGGCGCTGATCGGCACCATCAGCAGCGCCTCGACCTCCGGCCACACCACCGGTCCGCCGGCCGAGAAGGCGTACGCCGTCGAACCGGTGGGGGTGGCGCAGACGATGCCGTCGCAGCCGAAGCCGGTGACGGGACGGCCGTCGATCTCCAGGACCACTTCGAGGATGCGCTCGGGCGACACCTTCTGGACGGCGGCCTCGTTCAGCGCCCAGTCGGTGTGGACGACGGTGCCGTTGTTGTGCACGGCCACGTCGATCGTCATCCGCTCCTCCACCTCGTAGGAACGGCTCACCACCCGGTCGACCACGCGGTCGAGGTCGTCCCGCTCGGCCTCGGCGAGGAAGCCGACCCGGCCGAGGTTGACGCCGAGCATGGGCACTCCGGAGGCGCGGGCGAACTCCGCGCCGCGCAGCAGGGTCCCGTCCCCGCCGAGCACGATCAGCAGCTCGCAGCCGTCCAGCGCCGCGGGCGTCGCCTCGTCGATGAGCCTCACCTCGGGCGGCAGCGGCAGATCGGCCGCCTCCGCGCGCAGCACGCGCACGCCCAGGCCGGACCGGAGCAGGCCCTGGACCACCAGCTCGGCGCTGCGGATCGCCGCCGGGCGGCCGGTGTGCGCGAGGAGGAAGACCGTGCGTTCCTCCCCGGCCCCCGGTCCGCCCGGCCCGGCCGGCTCTTCGGCGCCCCCTCTTCCCGCCGTGTCCTCCTCGGTCACCTCGGCCCCTCCCTCACTGCGCGGTCGACATCTGCCGGATCGAGCGCGGGCGCCCCGGCCCGCAGCCACAGAAAGTACTCGACGTTCCCGGACGGACCGGGCAACGGGCTGGCGGTCACGCCGAGCACCCCGAGCCCGAGCCCGGCGGCGTGCCCGGCGACGGTACGCACCGCCTCCGCCCGCAACTGGGTGCTGCGCACGACGCCACCACTGCCCAGCCGCTCCCTACCCACCTCGAACTGCGGCTTCACCATCAGGACGAGATCGGCGTCGGGACGGGTGCAGGCGACGAGGGCCGGCAGGACGAGCCCGAGCGGGATGAACGACAGGTCCCCGACGACCAGGTCGACCGGCTCCCCGTCGATCGCGTCCAGGGTCAGCTCACGCACGTTGGTCCGGTCCTTGACCACCACCCGGTCGTCGCTCTGCAGCGACCAGGCGAGCTGCCCGTACCCCACGTCCACGGCCACCACCTGCGCGGCACCCGCCCGCAGCAGCACATCGGTGAACCCGCCGGTGGACGCCCCCGCGTCCAGCGCCCGGCGCCCCCGCACGGCGAGGCCGCGGGGCACGAACGCTTCCAGGGCCCCGGCCAGCTTGTGCCCGCCCCGCGACACGTAGTCGGGGTCCTGCTCGTCGGTGGCGACCACGACCGCCGCCGAGGTCGCGACCTGGGTGGCGGGCTTCGTCGCGGTGGCTCCCCCGACGGTCACCCGCCCGGCAGCGATCAGCTGGCTGGCGTGCTCACGGGAACGCGCGAGTTTACGGCGCACCAGCTCGGCGTCGAGGCGGCGACGGGCCACTCCTGCCACGGTCGGTTCAGCTCCTGAGGTCGTACGGAATCAGTGGGCGCGGCCCGCGAAGCCGTCAGGCCGGGCGGGCGGGGGCGCCGAGGGCCCCGGGGGTGCGTCGAGCGCGTCCAGCGCCGCCCGCAGCCCCTGGTGTACATCCTCGTACACGGTGAGGTGACCGTCGGTCGCGAGGTGGTCCACGTCGCCGAGCCGCCCCAGCGCCGCGTCCACCCGCGGCTCCCCGGTCTCCTCCCGCACCAGCCCCAGCGGCGCGGGATTGGCCGGCGCCGGCGCCTCGTCCCCGGGCTCGCCGGGGGCCTCGCCGGGCGAGCCTGAGGCCTCGCCAGGCGGGTCGGCTTCCTGTCCGGCGGGGCCGCCGGCCTGCGGCGGTCCGTACTCGTCCGTGCCGTCGTCCATGCCCCGACGCTACCGCGTCACCCTGCGGTAACGTCAGCGGCGATGGCAACGACGCAAGAGTGCCGTGCGGCACTGGACAGGCTCTCCGAGCAGCTGGCGGCCGCCCCGGCCGAGGTCCGCTCCGCCGCGGCCCTGGACCGCTCGGTGAGCTGCCACCTCAAGGACCTCGACGTCACGTTCGCGGGCCGGCTCCGCTCCGGCGGCATCGAGGTGACCGACACCCTGGCCGGACCGCACCCGGGCCCCAGCCGCTCCGACACCCATCGGCAGAAGGCGGCCATCCGGCTGACCATGACCAGCGACGACCTGGTCGCCCTGGTCGCCGGCGAACTGAACTTCGCCCACGCCTGGGCCACCCGCCGCCTCACTCTCGACGCGAGCTTCCGCGACCTCCTGACCCTCCGCAAACTCCTCTGACCAGCGGGACGACGCGGCACCGACCACTCTCCGGCGCGCCGGACCTCACCACGCCAGCCGCGCCAGCGCCTTCCCCGTGTCCAGCTCGAAGCGCCCGGCCCCCGCCGCACTCCAGGCGGCCCCGCAGAGCGCCCTCAGCCCGTCCAGGGGTTCCCCGTCCCCTTCGACGAGGAGTTCGCTCCCGGCGACCCGCGCGTACACACCGCCACACCGGAACCCCGGCCCGTCCGCCTCCACGGCCGGCTGCCCCGTGAGCAGTCCTCGCAGATCCGCGTCGACGTAGGTCGGCCGGTGCTCCGGCGGGGCCGCGAGCAGCTCGGCCGGGCCGGTGACCCCGGTCAGCACCAGCAGCGAGTCCACGCCTCCGTTGAAGGCGCCCTCGATGTCCGTGTCCAGCCGGTCCCCCACGACCAGCGGCCGGTCCGCTCCCGTCCGCAGCACCGTCTCGCGGTGCATGGGCGGCAACGGCTTGCCCGCCACCTGCGGCGTGGCACCGGTCGCGATCCTCACGACCTCGACGGCGGCCCCGTTGCCCGGGGCGATGCCCCGCCCACTGGGGATGGTCAGATCGGTGTTCGAGGCGAACCACGGCACACCCCGCGCGACGGCGTACGCGGCCTCCGCCAACCGTCCCCAGGGCATGTCCGGCCCCCCGTACCCCTGCGCGACCGCCGCCGGCTCGTCGTCCGCCGACTCGACCGGTACCAGCCCGCGCTCGCGCAGGGCGACCCGGAGCCCCTCCCCGCCGACAACCAGGACCCGGGCGCCCTGCGGGACCTGCTCGGCGATGAGGCGCGCCACCGCCTGCGCGGAGTTGATGACCTCCCCGGCCTCGGTCGGGATGCCCAGGTCGCTGAGGTGCTGGGCGACCGTCTCCGGGGTGCGGAGGGCGTTGTTGGTCACGTAGGCGAGCTTCATCCCGGCCTCCCTGGCCGCCGCCAGGGAGTCGACCGCGTGGGCGATGGCGTCGCCACCCGCGTACACCACCCCGTCGAGGTCCAGGAGGGCCGTGTCGTACTGCTCACTCAGGGGCCGTGCGGCACCCAGTGGTGCTGTACGGGGGGTGTCGCTCATCGCGCGTGTGCTCCTTCGTCCTCGGTTCCCCCCGATCATCGCGCATCCTGACGAGGCGCATAACATGCATCAATGACCACTGCCGGGCCCACCCTCCACGGACTGCACCTGGAACCTTTCCAGGGCACCCGCTACTGCCTGGACCGGGTGGACAGCCTTGCCGCGGTGACCTCTCCGCCGTACGACGTCGTGGTCCGCCCGGACGGTCTCCTCCACCTGGAGTCGGCCGACCCCCACAACATCGTCCGGCTGATCCTTCCGCAGGGTGACACCCGCGAGGGCGCCGACCGTCGCGCCGCCGACACACTCGCGCAATGGCTGGCCTCGGGCATCCTCGCCCAGGACGACAAGCCCGCCCTGTACGTCTACGAGCAGCGCAAGGGCGAACTCCTCCAGCGCGGAGTCATCGGCAGCCTCCTCCTGTCGCCTCCGGCGGAGGGAGTCGTCCTCCCTCACGAGGACGTCATGCCGCACATCGTCGAGGAACGCGCGGCACTCCTCCGGGCGACCGCCGCCAACCTGGAGCCCCTGCTGCTCAGTTACCGGAGCGAGTCCGGCTCCAGCGGTACCGGAGACGTCATCGACCGGACCGTCCAGCTTCCCCCCCTCCTCACGACGACCACGGAGGACGGCTTCTGCCACCGCCTGTGGTCGGTCACAGACCCCATGGAGATCGCCGCCGTCCAGGTGGACCTGGCTGGGCACCAGGCACTGATCGCCGACGGCCACCACCGCTGGGCGACCTCACTGCGTATCCGTGCGGAGCACCCGTCCCCCAGCCCGTGGGACTACGGACTGGTCCTGCTGGTCGACACCGCACGCCACCCTCTTCAGGTGCGCGCCATCCACCGCCTTCTGCATCACCTCTCCCCTGTGTCCGCGCTCTCGGCGCTGGCCGGATCCTTCCGCGTCCGTCGCGTCGAGGGCCCCTTGGCGGCGGCCATGGAGGCCCTGTCGACGGCATCGGCCGAGGGCACCGCGTTCGTCCTCGCCGGGGACGGCTTCCATCTGATCGACCGGCCGGACCAGGTCCTCCTCGACCGGACCGTGCCCGGCGACCGACCGGAGCTCTGGCGCACCCTCGACGCGACCGTGCTGCACTCCACGCTCATCGACCACCTGTGGCAGATCCCGGACTCGTCCCAGCACATCGCCTACATCCACGACACCGCCGCCGCCGTCGAGCAGGCGGAACGCAACGGGGGGACAGCGGTGCTGATGCATCCGGTGCAGGAGGAAGTGGTCCGCGACCTGGCCAGGCAGGGCGTGATGATGCCTCGCAAGTCCACTTCCTTCGGCCCGAAACCCGCCACAGGTCTCGTCTTCCGTACCCTCCTCCCTTAACTGTCGATCCGACCTCTTACCGACGGTGCGCATCCGTCCTGTCACAGACTGTGTATATGCCGAACGGGCGGGACTCCTTCCGGAGTTCCCGCCCGTCCGATTTTTCCTCGATCTGTCCCGTGCAGGATCAGCCCTGTTCAGAGCCGTTCTCGCGCGGTTCGCCGGCCTCGGCCGGGCTGGAGAACTCGCCCGTCTCGACGTCCGCGCTCTTGGCTTCGGCTTCGGACGCCTGGTCACTGTCGGTGCCGGAGGCAGCGGTACCGGGACCGGCGTCGGCGGTGGCCCCGGTCTCCTCGATCTCCTCGGAGTCGTCGAGCGCGTCCACGAACTCCACGCCGTCCAGTTCCGCGAGCCGGTCGGAGGCGTCCGTGGCGCCGTCCTTGTCGGACTCGGCGGCCTTGGCGAACCACTCGCGCGCCTCGTCCTCACGGCCGGCGGCGAGCAGGGCGTCCGCGTACGCGTAACGGAGTCGGGCCGTCCACGGCTGCACCGAGTTGGAGGCCAGCTCGGGGCTCTGGAGCGTCACGATCGCGGCGTCCAGCTGGTCCATGTCCCGCCGGGCGCCGGCGGCGACCAGGCGCATCTCGACCTGACCCGCCTTGTCGAGACGGCGCACCTCGGGCTCCCCGGCCATCGCCAGCGCCCGCTCGGGACGGCCCATGCCACGCTCGCAGTCGGCCATGACCGGCCACAGGTCGGCGCTGCCCGTCATACGGCGGGCAGCGCGGAACTCGGCGAGCGCCTCGGAGTACTTCTGGTTGGCGTACGCGGCGAACCCTGCGGCTTCCCGCACCGCGGCGACGCGCGAGGCGAGCCGCAGAGCGATCCGGGAGTAGGCGTAAGCCTCCTCGGGGTCCTCGTCGATGAGGCGCGCGACCATCACGAGGTTGCGGGCGACATCGTCGGCGAGGGTCTTCGGCAGGCTCAGCAGTTCCTGCCGCACGTCCTTGTCGATCTCTTCGCCCGTGACGTCCTCGGGAATCGGCAGCCGCTTGATCGGCTCGCGCTCACGGTCGTCGTCACGTCCCCGGTAGCCGCCACGGTTGTCCCGGTCGTCGCGCCGGAAGCCGGGGCGCCCGCCGTCACGGTCACCGCGTCCCTGGTACCCGCCACCACGCCGGTCGCCGCCACGGTCGTCACGGCGGTCGTCGCGACGGAAGCCACCGCGGTCGCCGTCGCGGCGGTCGTCACGACGGAAACCGCCACGGTCGTCACCACGTCGGTCGCCGCCACGGTCGTCGCGGCGGAAGCCGGGGCGGTCGCCAGTCGTCACGGCGGAAACCGCCGCGCTCGCCACGGTCACGGTCGTCACGACGCGGGCCGTCGTTACGGTCGTCCCGCCGGAACGGAGGACGCCCACCACGATCGTCCCGGTCATCGCGCCGGAACCCACCACGGTCCTGGCCACGGTCGTCCCGACGGAAGCCGCCACGGTCGTCACGCCGGTCGTCCCGACGGAACCCACCACGGTCATCACGGCGGTCGTTGTCACGCCGGAAACCGCCCCGGTCGCCGCCACGGTCATCGCGTCGTCACGGCGGAAACCGCCGCGCTCGCCACGGTCACGGTCGTCACGACGCGGGCCGTCGTTACGGTCGTCCCGCCGGAACGGAGGACGCCCACCACGGTCATCCCGGCGGAACCCACCACGGTCTCCACCGCGGTCATCGCGACGGTCGTTGTCACGGCGGAAGCCACCGCGGTCGTCACCACGTCGGTCGTCACGGCGGAACCCGCCGCGGTCGCCGTCCCGGCGATCGTCGCGCCGGTCGTTGTCGCGTCGGAAGCCGCCCCGGTCTCCGCCACGGTCGTCGCGCCTGCCCGAGCCGGCGCGGTCGTTGTCGCGACGCGGCCCGCCGCGGTACCCGCCCCGGTCGCCGCCTCCTTGCCGACGCTGGTCGCGCTCCGGCCGGTCGTCGGAAGAGTTGGTGGACATCCGTGACTCCTGTCTTCGGTACCGCAAGTCATTCTCGCGCAACCAGTGTTCCGGCGCGCTCCGGGAAAACAAAAAAGGACCTGTGGTCCCCAGCATGAACGCTGGGGACCACAGGTCCTCAAAGATTGTTCGGCGGCGTCCTACTCTCCCACAGGGTCCCCCCTGCAGTACCATCGGCGCTGTAAGGCTTAGCTTCCGGGTTCGGAATGTAACCGGGCGTTTCCCT
>NZ_JOII01000043.1 GCF_000719955.1 Streptomyces albidoflavus | reverse complement strand
CACCCACCCCCCGCCCGCTCCTCGCCCCGGTTCCCGTCAGCCGCCACGCCGACCACCACCGCGCCGGCGCACACCACCCCCGCCGCCGGCACCGCCCACTCCGTCAGCAGGGTGCAGGCCAGGACCAGCCCGGCCGCCACCGGCAGCACGCCCTGTCGCCAGCGCCTCGGGTCCACCTGGTACCGCCGCACGTGCAGCGCCCAGACCGACACCAGGTAGATCGCGGTCGGGACCGTCGCTGTCGCGGCCGCGCCCAGGCTGGAGATGGGAGCCTGGTCCACGACGTCCTCGACGGCGATCTCGATACCGGCGCCGATGCCCGCCACGGAGGCCAGGACGACGTAGTGGCCGTAGCCCCACAGGAAGGCGCGGCGGCTGGTGGTGAGGCCGGCGTGGACCGGGACCGCGAAGTAGATCCACCAGGCCGAGAAGACGATCAGCAGCCCACCGCCGGCCAGCGGCAGCAGCTCGGTCAGCGCGTCGTGCTCGTCCACCGCCGACTTGACCGCGATCGTCGCCGCCGAGATGGACTCGCCGAGCACGATGATGGTGAACAGGCCGTACCGCTCCGCGATGTGATGCGGATGCCAGGGCGTCATCGCGCTGCGCTCGGCCCAGTACGGAACGCTCAGCTCGCAGGCGGCCAGCGCGAGGAACACCCAGGGGCGCTGCCCGGCCGGCGTGAACAGCAGGGCCACCCAACCCGCCTGACAGGCCAGCACCCCGCACCCGTACCGCAGGGCGGTCCGCCGTTCCGGGCCTCGCGACGCGCGGGCCGCCCGGAACCACTGCGAGCTCAGCGCCACCCGCATGATCACGTACCCGACCCAGACGACGAGGTAGTCCTCCGCCTCGAAGGCGTGGCGTACCCCGGCCGCGAGTACCAGCACCCCGGCGATCTGCACCAGCGTCGTCACCCGGTACAGCACGTCGTCGTTGTCGTACGCCGAGGCGAACCAGGTGAAGTTCATCCACGCCCACCAGACGGCGAAGAAGACCATGGCGTAGTTGAGCAGCCCGGGCCCGATCCGCTCCTCGGCGAACGCGCTCACCAGCTCCGCCCCGGCCTGGCCCACCGCGACCACGAAGCAGAGGTCGAAGAGGAGCTCCAGGGGCGTCGCGACCCGGTGTTCCTCGTCGCGCCTGCGAGCGACCATCGGCAGCAACGGGGAGCGGAACGGCAGCGGGGGCGGCGACGTCATGGCGCCCACCCCAGCAGAGCGGCCCCCGACTGCCGTGGAGCCGCGCCAGGAGGCACCCCAGGGCGCGGGAGGGGAGGCGGGGCGCCGGCCGGGTCGACGACCGGGTGGACGGCCGCCCGCCCCGCCCTGGGCCGGCAGCCGAGGCCACCGCGTCCCGGGGTGGCGGACCACACCGGCGCACACCCCGGCGTGCGGGCCCCCGCCGGAAGTACGCTGGAGCCATGAGTACCGCCCAGACCCCCGACCCGCGCGATCCCAAGGACGTGCTGGACTTCGACGACCCGCTGAGCCGACCGTCCTCGGACGACACCGACCGGGGCTGGGGCGAGTCGCCGGCGAGCAGCGGTTCCGCGGCGGACCTGGCGCGCTTCCTCGACGAGAAGCCCCCGCACCACATCTGAGCCGGGGGCCCCGTGTGCCCGCCGCCGTCCCCCGAGCGCCCGCCCCGGCCACGCCGCCACCGGCCCGCCCGGCGGGCCACGGTGGTGGCGATCTCCTCGGCTGCCGCGAGTGCCGTGGCAGCCTCCCGGATCAGCCCTGCGGAGGCTGCGGCCCCGTGGTGCCGGGCCCGTCCTCGCGCGACGCCGGACCGGCGGTGCCCGAACGCTGGGCGACCAGCTCGTCCCGGATCTCCTTCAGCACCTCCAGCTCGCTGACCTCCATGGCCTCGGCGACGCCCTCCTTCTCCGCCTTGCGGGCGGCCTGGCGAGCCAGGTACTTCGCCATCGGCAGGACCATGAGGAAGTACACGACGGCCGCCGTGATGAGGAAGCTCAGGGTGGCGCTGAGGACGTTGCCCCACATGATCGGGATGCCCTCGACGACCTCCCCCGTCTCCTGGTTGTACTTGCACGGCCCGGAGAGGCAGGAGCTGTAGCGGTTCAGGTCCTGGGTGCCGATCGCGCCGACCAGGGGGTTGATGACCCCCTCGACGACCGAGTTGACGATCTTGGTGAACGCGGCGCCGATGACGACCGCGACCGCCAGGTCGATCACGTTGCCGCGCATCAGGAACGCCTTGAAGCCGTCCAGGAGGCTCGGTTCCTTCTTCTCGCTCACCACGGGGCCCTTCTTCGCTGACGGTTCTGGAGGAATCAGCTCCGCAACCTACGCCAGCGTTGGGCCAACCTGTCCAATCGCATCCCACGATCGAGGGACTTGACGAACAGGCGGTGAGCAGTACGTGAAGCACCCGCAGTGGGTTCAGCACACCGTCACCACCAACTGCGTCCCGGACCCGGCTCCGGAAGCCGCCGGCACACCCATCGCCGCGCCCGCCAACGCCTCCGCCGTCGCGCGACGTACCCGCAGCAGCACCAGCCCCTGACGAGAGCCACCGGGATCATCGAACTCCGGCCACGGCGCCTCGCCGGCCGACCCTTCCCCACTCGCCCCCGTCTCCCGCGAACCGTCGGGCACGGCGGCGCCCGGTACGCGCAGCACCTCCGCACAGGACGCGATCCGACGAGCCCTGGGCCCGCGACCGCCGCCCGCGTCGTCCGGCGGCGGAGCCAGCACGTCCACCCGGTCGCCGGGTCGCAGAAGGCCGGGCGTACCGCCATCAGCCAGGCGCACGGGCGCCGTCACGAAGCGCCCGGCAGCGGAAGCCGACGCGCCAGGGGCATCAGTCCCGGCCACCTCGACGCGCTCCGACGCCGTGGCGCCACCCGCCGCCTCCGCGCCCGGAGCGTCCCGCGACGCCTGAGCCCCCGGCACCGCCCACCACACGGCACCCACCAGCAGCCCCGCCACCAGGACCCACCCCCGCCACCGCCCCGCCACGCCAAGGCGCGCCCCGCCACGGACCCGCACCGGCGCGAAGGGAACGACCCGGCCGGGCGGTGGCACCCCGTACCCGGGCACGGCATGGGGCCCGTCGACGTACAGGGAGAGGTCACCGGTCGGCGGCGCCTGGGCAGGCGGCCCGGTCGGGGCGGACTGCGGAGAGCCATGAGCCTGCGGAAGCCGCCGCGCGGCCGAGGCGGGGGAGTGGCCGGGCCGGACCACAGCGTCGGCCGGACCGGGCGAACCGGGAGCCGTGGCCGAGGCGAGGGGCGCGAGGGCCACGGGAATGCTGTCGGGAGCGTAGGAGGGCACCGGAGGCACCGCCTTCCGTGAGGGGAACTGGCTCCCTCACGATGCGGCCCGGCCAAGCCCGCTGCCGGAGGTTGGGGACGGCGGCGGGATTGTGGACAACTCCGGCACCCGAACGGGACGTTCCGCCCCGCGCCCCCACTCGGCCCCCTCCCCAGCCCCGCCGACGCGCACACCCTGACGCCCGAGCCACCACCCGGACGAGCCACGCCCGGGTGGTGGCCACCCCGTCCCAGCCATACGCCCCGACTCGGACCCCGCTCTGCGTTTCGACGCGGACCCGGCTCTACGCCCCCAACCCGGACCCGGCTCTACGCCCCCAACCCGGACCCGGCTCTACGCCCCCAACCCGGACCCGGCTCTACGCCCCCAACCCGGACCCAGCTCTACGCCACCGACCCAGACTCAGCCCACCGTTCCCGGCCCAGACCCAACCCGGCGTCCCCACCCCGACCCAGCCCAACGCCCCGCCCCAAACCCCGACCGCCCCCGCCCTCAAGCCACCCCGATCCCCGTCTCCCGCCCCCCGAGCGCCCGCGCGCAAAGGCACCCCCGCTCCGGTCCCGCCGGCAGCTCCGCGACCGTGTCGAAGAGGACCGCGCGCAGTCGCTCGATGTTGGCGGCGAAGACCTCCAGGACCTCGTCGTGGGAGACGCCCTCGCCGGTCTCGGCGCCCGCGTCGAGGTCGGTGACGAGGGTCAGGGAGGTGTAGCAGAGCTCCAGTTCGCGGGCGAGGGCGGCTTCCGGGTGGCCGGTCATGCCCACCACGGACCAGCCCTGTGCCTGGTGCCAGAGGGATTCCGCGCGGGTCGAGAAGCGCGGGCCTTCGACGACGACGAGGGTGCCGCCGTCGACCGCGTCCCAGCGCCGGCCCTGGGCCGCCCGCAGTGCGGCCTTGCGTCCGACGGGGCAGTAGGGGTCGGCGAGCGAGACGTGGACGACCTCGGGGACCCGCTCCCCGCCGGGGGCCTGGGGGTCCTCGACGGGCAGGCCGTCGTAGTACGACTGGACGCGGTTCTTGGTGCGGTCCACGAACTGGTCCGGGACGAGCAGCGTGCCCGGCCCGTACTCGGGGCGCAGCCCGCCGACCGCGCACGGGCCGAGGACCTGGCGGACGCCGACCGAGCGCAGGGCCCAGAGGTTGGCGCGGTAGTTGATGCGGTGCGGCGGGAGGTGGTGGGCGCGGCCGTGGCGGGGGAGGAAGGCGATGCGCCGGCCGGCGACCTCACCGAGGAACAGGGAGTCGCTGGGAGCCCCGTAGGGGGTGTCGACCTGGACCTCGCGCACGTCGTCGAGGAAGGAGTAGAACCCGGACCCGCCGATGACCCCGATCTCCGCCAGGGGGGCCGTGCCGCCGTCGTCCGCTGTCGTCTGCGCCGTGTTCACCATGGCCGTACGGTAGCGGCCCGCAGGGCCGGGCACGCCGACGACCCCGCCCGCCGGGCCGGAGCCGGGCGGACGGGGTCGCGGGAAAGAATCAGGCGGTGGCCGTGCTGGTGGAGCCGGAGCCGGAGGAACCCGATCCGGACGAGGCCGAACCGGAGGACGACGCGGCCTTCTCCGAGGAGGAGGACGAGGAGGACGACCCGGAGGCGGCCTTCTCCGACTTCTCCGCGGGCTTCGACGACGAGGCGGGGGCGCTGCTGGACGAGGCTCCCCGGCTGTCGTTGCGGTAGAAGCCGGATCCCTTGAAGACGATACCGACGGCCGAGAACACCTTCTTCAGGCGGCCCTCGCAGCTGGGGCACACGGTCAGCGCGTCGTCCGTGAACTTCTGCACCGCCTCGAGGCCCTCGCCGCACTCGGTGCACTGGTACTGATACGTCGGCACTTGCTTCCTCCTGGCACTCTCACTCATTGAGTGCTAACGACGATCCATAGTGACGCATTCCGCGCCCTCAGTCCACTGCCGCCGGGGTTCGGTGACCGATACCACGCCCGGTTCCGCCGGACGCCACCGGCCCGCGCCCCGCGCCACCGGGCCTCGGCACCAGCCGGGAACGCAGCGCCACCAGCACCACGAGGGCCAGCACCGTCCCGCCCAGCGGCACCGCGAACCCGGCCCGTGCCCCGAAGGCGTCGGCCAGCGCGCCCGAGGCGGTGACCGCCCCGGCCTGCCCGAGGGCGACCGCGCCGGTCAGCCAGGTGAACGACTCCGTACGGGCGCCCGGCGGGACCAGGCTGTCGATCAGCGTGTAGCCGGTGATCAGGGCCGGGGCGACGCAAAGCCCGGTCAGCAGCCCCGCCACCGCCAGCGGCGCCAGCGAGGGCATCGCCCACAGGGTGGAGGCGGTGACGGCCAGGGCCGCGTAGCCCACCAGGAGGCGGCGCTGGGGCGGGGCCGACCAGGCGACCACGCCGTAGACGATGCCGGCGAGGGTGTTGCCCGCCGCGAAGACGCCGTAGAGCAGGCCGTTCATGCCCGGGTGGCCGGCTTCCTCGGCGAAGGCGGTCAGGGAGACCTGGAGGCCGCCGAAGACCGTGCCGATGCCGAGGAAGGCGACGGCGAGGACGCGGACGCCGGTGACGGAGAGGGCGGAGCGGGAGGCTCCGGCGGTCGCGGCGCCCGGGGCCGGGCGCGGGGTGACCTCGGGCTGGGTGGAGCGCTGGGCGGCGAAGAGGAGGCCGCCGAGGAGGGAGAGGGCGCCTTCGGCGGCGAGGCCGGCCGCCGGGTGGACGCCGGTGCAGAGCGCCGTGGCGATCACCGGGCCGAGGACGAAGGTCAGCTCGTCGGTGACCGACTCGAAGGCGGCGGCCGTCCCCGCGAGCGGGGTGTCGCCGAGCCGGGCCGCCCACCGTGAGCGGACCATCGGCCCGATCTGCGGCACCGAGGCACCGGTGGGGACCGCCGCCGCGAAGAGCGTCCACAGTGGGGCGCCGGTCAGGGCCAGCACGGTGAGGAGGGCGACCGCGGCCGAGTGCAGCAGGACGCCCGGTACGAGGACCGCGCGCTGCCCGAAGCGGTCGGCGAGCTTGCCCGCCTGCGGGGCGAGCAGCGCCATGGAGACACCGGCGACGGCGGCGACCGCGCCGGCCACGCCGTAGGAGCCGGTGGTGTGCTGCACCAGCAGCACCAGGGAGATCGTCAGCATCGCGAACGGCAGCCGGGCCGCGAAGCCCGGCAGCAGGAACGTCCAGGCTTTCGGGGTGCGCAGCAGCTGTCCGTATCCGGGGCGCTTCGTGGGGCGATCGCCGGAGGGGTCGACAGTGACCGTGGATTCCACGGCCCGTCCCTTTCTGCCGCCTGAGGGCGTGCCCGCTGGCGGGCGCCGAGAGCTGTCCACTAACGCGCGGAACTGCGGTAGATGCCGGGCCACCCGGTGGGGAGGACTCCACGGCCGCCATACGGTCGCGCCAGCTCCGCGTCAGGCAGAGTTGGTCGGTTCAGGGTTCGTTCATCGTACAGCCGGCGGCGGGGCAAACCTGCCCACAAGCCGCCGGTACGGGACCGGGCCCGCCCCTCGCCGGAGGCGGGCCCGGGGCTCACGTCTCCTTGCCGGAGGTGCCCAGCCAGCCCGCGAGCTTGCCGCCGCGGCCCACCGCCCGCAGCCGTTCCTCGGCCGAGTCGCGGACCGGGTCGGTGGCGACGACGAGGAGTTCGTCGCCGCGCTGGAGCAGGGTGGAGGGCGTCGGCACGAAGCTGTGGCCGTCGCGGACGACGAGGGTGACGGCGGCGCCGGTGGGCAGCCGCAGCTCGCTCACCTCCACGCCGTGCATCCGGGACTTCTCCGGTATGGCGACGGAGAGGAGATGGCCGCGCAGCCGCTCCAGCGGGGCCGACTCCACGCCCAGGTCGGCCGCCTCGGCCTGGTCGCCGAGGCCCAGCCTGCGCGCGAGCCACGGCAGGGTCGGGCCCTGGACGAGGGTGTAGACGACGACCAGGATGAAGACGACGTTGAAGAGGCGTTCGCTGCCGCGCACCCCCGCCACCATCGGGATGGTCGCCAGGATGATCGGCACCGCGCCGCGCAGCCCCGCCCAGGACATCAGCGCCTGCTCGCGCCAGGGCCGTTTGAAGGGCGTCAGGCTCACGAAGACGCTCAGCGGACGCGCCACGACCGTCAGCACCAGGCCGATGACGAGCGCCGGCAGCACGTCGCCCGCCAGTTCGTGCGGGGTGACCAGCAGCCCCAGCAGCACGAACATGCCGATCTGCGCGACCCAGCCGAGCCCTTCGGCGAAGCCGCGGGTGGCCGGGGCGTGCGGCAGCTTGGCGTTGCCCAGGACCAGGGCGCACAGGTACACCGCGAGGAAGCCGCTGCCGTGGGCCATCGCCCCGGCCGCGTAGGCGGTGGTGGCGATGGCGAGGACCGCGATCGGGTACAGGCCCGAGGCGGGCAGGGCGACATGGCGCAGGCCGACCGCGCCCAGCCAGCCGACGGCGAGGCCGATCGCGGCGCCGATCGCCAGCTCCAGCAGGATTTCGCCGATCAGGACGTACCAGTGCTCGATGGGGCCGGCGGTGCAGAAGGCGAGGACCAGGATGACCACCGGGGCGTCGTTGAAACCCGATTCGGCCTCCAGCGTGCCGGTGATGCGGGACGGCAGCGGGACCCGGCGCAGCACCGAGAAGACCGCGGCGGCGTCGGTGGAGGAGACGACGGCGCCGATGATGAGGGCCTGGCGCCACTCCAGCCCCGCCAGGTAGTGGGCGGCGCTCGCCGTCACGCCGACGCTCACCGCCACCCCCACCAGGGCGAGCGCGGCGGCCGAGGGCAGCGCCGGCCTCATCTCCTTCCAGGAGGTGCCCAGTCCGCCCTCGGCGAGGATGACGACCAGGGCCGCGTAACCGATGACCTGGGTCAGTTCCGCGTCGCTGAAGGAGAGATGGCCTATGCCGTCGACGCCCATCGCGACGCCGATGCCGAGATAGACGAGCAGGCTCGGGAGGCCGCTGCGTGAGGAGACCCGTACCGCCGCGACGGCGACGAGCAGCACGAGCGAACACAGGAGCAGAAGCTGGTTGAGATCGTGGACAGTCAGTGGCCGTTCCTTCCCTGCGGCGGAACCCTGCGGCGGACCCTGCGGCGGAACACAGTGCGCGAGGTAGTTCGTTACCTTACCTAATCGTTAACGGGTCCTTGACGGTGATTGCCGCGAATCGTGCGCCGGGGTCAACACCCCGCACAGCGCCCGCCGCCGCACGAGCCGCCCAACGACCGTCCCCACCTGGGGCGAACGGGTTCCCCACTCCGCGTCCTGCCCGCCCGGGCGCTGCGCCTATGGTTGCTCCAGCACTCCTCAGGCCCACGCGGACCGCATGCCGCTCGAAGGACAGCAAGGACAGCGATGCCCTCCACCACCACCGCCTCATCCGGCCATGCGCCCGGCAGGAGAAAGGGTCGCCGAGCCCGCCGAATCGTCCTCGTCCTGGTCCTCGCACTCGTCGCGGGTGTCGGGTACGGCGCGTACTGGGGCGTGAGCACGGTCCGGTCGGCCTTCCCCGAGACCAAGGGAAGCCTCGAACTCGACGGCCTCAGCGCCCCGGTCGAGGTCCGCCGCGACGGCAACGGCCTTCCCCACCTCTACGCCGACAGCGACGAGGACCTCTTCCGCGCCCAGGGCTACGTCCAGGCGCAGGACCGCTTCTGGGAGATGGACGTCCGCCGGCACACCACCGCGGGCCGCCTCTCCGAGATGTTCGGCGAGAGCCAGGTCGACACCGACGCCTTCCTGCGCACCCTCGGCTGGCACCGGGTGGCCAAGCAGGAGTACGACACCAAGCTGTCCAAGAGCACCAAGGCGTACCTGCGCGCCTACGCCGACGGCGTCAACGCCTACCTCTCCACGAAGAGCCCCGAGGAGCGCTCCGTCGAGTACGCGGCGCTCGGCTTCACCAACGACTACGAGCCCGAGCCCTGGACGCCCGTCGACTCGGTCGCCTGGCTCAAGGCCATGGCCTGGGACCTGCGCGGCAACATGCAGGACGAGATCGACCGCTCCCTGCTGACCAGCCGCCTCGGCCCGGCCGAGATCGCCGACCTCTACCCGGACTACCCGGTCGACCGGAACCAGCCCATCGTCGACAAGGGCGCCGTCGACCCCGCCACGGGCAAGTACGACCCGTCCGCGACCCCCACCGAGAACGCCGGGGACGCCGGAACGGGCGAGAACGCCGACGGCACCGGAAACGGAACCGGAACGGGGGCCGGAACGGGGGCCGGAACGGGGGCCGGAACTCCGGGCGCCGGTACGGGCACCGGAACCGGAACCGAGGGCGGGATAGACACCGGCGCGGACGCCGGTACCGGCACCGGCACCGACCCGGGCATGCAGAGCCAGCTCTCCGGCCTCTCCGACGTCCTGGACAACGTCCCGGCCCTGCTCGGCCCCAACGGCAACGGCATCGGCTCCAACTCCTGGGTCGTCGCGGGCGAGCACACCACCACCGGCAAGCCGCTGCTCGCCAACGACCCGCACCTCTCGCCGCAACTGCCGTCCCTCTGGTACCAGATGGGCCTGCACTGCCGCAGCGTCTCCGAGAAGTGCCAGTACGACGTCTCCGGATACACCTTCTCCGGGATGCCCGGCGTGGTCATCGGCCACAACGACCAGATCTCCTGGGGCATGACCAACCTCGGCGCGGACGTCACCGACCTGTACCTGGAGAAGGTCAGCTCCGGCGGCTACCAGTACGGCGGCAAGACCGTCCCGTTCGAGACCCGGCGCGAGACGATCAAGGTGGCCGGCGGCAAGAGCCGCACCATCACCGTCCGCGAGACCAACAACGGGCCGCTCGTCTCCGACCGCAACGACGAACTCGGCAAGGTCGGCAAGAAGGCGCCCGTCCAGTCCGCCGCCCCCGACCGCGGCGACGGCTACGGCGTCTCGCTCCGCTGGACGGCGCTGACCCCCGGCCGCTCCATGGACGCCGTCTTCGCCCTCAACAAGGCCACGGACTTCAAGGAGTTCCGCTCCGCCGCCGCCCTCTTCGAGGTCCCCTCGCA
The DNA here is from genome assembly GCF_000719955.1 of Streptomyces albidoflavus. Lineage (GTDB taxonomy): Bacteria > Actinomycetota > Actinomycetes > Streptomycetales > Streptomycetaceae > Streptomyces > Streptomyces albidoflavus. Next base: position 45,594 of record NZ_JOII01000043.1, on the reverse strand, counting down.
GAACCTGATCTACGCCGACACCGAGGGCAACATCGGCTACCAGGCGCCCGGCCGCGTCCCGGTCCGCGCCAAGGGCCACGACGGCACCCTCCCGGCCCCCGGCTGGGACCCGTCGTACAACTGGAAGGGATACGTCCCGCAGGACGCCCTGCCCTACGAGTACAACCCGGACCGCGGCTACATCGTCACCGCCAACCAGGCCGTCGTGGACGCGGAGAAGTACCCGTACCTCCTCACCGAGGACTGGGGGTACGGCGCGCGCAGCCAGCGGATCAACGACCTCCTGAAGTCGAAGACCAAGGACGGCGGCAAGATCTCCATGGGCGACATGCGCACCATGCAGCTGGACGACTCCAGCTCCATCGCCAAGCTGCTCACGCCGTACCTGCTGAAGATCGACGTCAAGGACAGCCACGTCCGCGAGGCGCAGAAGCTGCTGGAGGGCTGGGACTACACGCAGACCGCCGAGTCGGCGCCCGCCGCCTACTTCAACGCCGTCTGGCGCAACATCCTCAAGCTCGGCTTCGGCAACAAGCTGCCCAAGGAGGTCCGCGTCAAGGGCCAGTGCCTCAACGTCGAGCCGGCCAGCCAGACCGGTCCCGAGGACGAGACCCGCAAGGTCCGCGAGTGCGGCGAGCGCTCCGCCGACTCCGCGCAGCCCGACGGCGGCGACCGCTGGTTCGAGGTGGTCCGCCAGCAGCTGGAGAAGGAGGACAGCGAGTGGTGGCAGTCCCCGGCCACCCGCACCGACGACGCCACCAAGACCCGTGACCAGCTCTTCGAGCGGGCCATGGAGGACGCGCGCTGGGAGCTGACCGCCAAGCTCGGCAAGGACATGGACTCCTGGAACTGGGGCCGGCTCCACCAGCTGACCCTGAAGAACCAGACCCTCGGCACCAGCGGCCCGGGCCTGGTCCAGAAGATCCTCAACCGGGGCCCCTGGGACCTCGGCGGCGGCGAGGCCACCGTCAACGCCACCGGGTGGAACGCCGCCGCCGGCTACGACGTCATCTGGGTGCCGTCCATGCGGATGGTGGTCAACCTCGGCGACCTCGACAAGTCCGAGTGGATCAACCTCACCGGCGCCTCCGGGCACGTCTACAGCCCCCACTACACCGACCAGACGGAGAAGTGGGTCAAGGGCGAACTGCTGCCCTGGGCGTTCACCGACAAGGCCGTCAAGAAGGCCACCGAGGACACCCTGGTCCTCAAGCCCTGACCCCGAGCACCACAGGGCACCCGGAGCCCCCGCGGCCGTACGCCGGCCGTGGGGGCTCCGCGCGTGCCCGGACCGTCAGCCGCGCCCGCGTACGCGGTGCGCGCCGGAGGGCGTGACCACCACGTGCACCGGCCGGTCGTGCGGCTCCGCCGGCACCTCCACCAGCAGCTCGTGGTCGTGGAGCAGGACCAGCAGGGCCGGCTCGGCCCCCGCCGCCGCCAGCCGCGCCAGCACCCGGTCGTAACTGCCACCCCCACGGCCCAGCCGCGTCCCGGCCCGGTCCGCCGCCAGCCCCGGCAGCAGCACCACGTCCGCCCCGGTCACCGCCTCGGGGCCCAGCCGCGGGCCCGAGGGCTCGCGCAGCGTCATCCTCCCCGCCCGGCCCACCTCGGCCAGCGCGTCCGGGCCCTCGTACTCAGCCCAGTCCAGATCGTCGTCGGGGAGCAGGACCGGCAGCAGCACCCGGGTGCCGCGCCGCCGCAACTCCTCCAGCAGCGCCCCGGTGCCGGGCTCGCCGCCGACCGAGACGTAGGCCGCCACCGTCCGGGCCCCGGCCAGCTCGGGCAGGAGAAGGGCCCGCCCGGCCAGAACCGTGGCCACCTCCCGCGCGTCATCTCCAGTCAACCGGGATCTCACCTCCAGGAGCTCCCGGCGCAATCTGCGTTTGGCAGCATCGATTCCGCTCATACGTTCCCAACCTCCGCAATCGGTATGTATGCGCGCCATTTTGTCGGATCAGCAGATTTCCGGCACGCAGCGGTTATGGTGAGCGGCATGACTGAGTCGAACGCCAGGATCAGCAAAGCGGTCGTCCCCGCCGCCGGCCTCGGGACACGCTTCCTCCCCGCCACCAAGGCCACGCCGAAGGAAATGCTTCCTGTCGTCGACAAGCCGGCCATCCAGTACGTCGTCGAGGAGGCCGTTGCGGCCGGGCTCTCCGACGTCCTCATGGTCACCGGACGCAACAAGCGCCCTCTGGAGGACCACTTCGACCGCAACTACGAGCTGGAACAGGCACTCAGCCGCAAGGGCGACGAGGCCCGCCTCGCCCGCGTCCAGGAGTCCAGCGACCTCGCCACCATGCACTACGTCCGCCAGGGCGACCCGCGCGGCCTCGGCCACGCCGTCCTGTGCGCCGCCCCCCACGTGGGGAACGAGCCCTTCGCCGTCCTCCTCGGCGACGACCTGATCGACCCCCGGGACCCGCTGCTCGCCCGCATGGTCGACGTCCAGGAGCGCGAGGGCGGCAGCGTCATCGCCCTGATGGAGGTCGCCCCCGAGCAGATCCACCTCTACGGCTCGGCCGCCGTCGAGACCACCGGCGAGGACGACGTCGTCCGCGTCACCGGCCTGGTCGAGAAGCCCGACCCCGCCGACGCCCCCAGCAACTACGCCGTCATCGGCCGGTATGTCCTGGACCCCTCGATCTTCGGCATACTGCGACAGACCGAGCCGGGCCGCGGCGGCGAGATCCAGCTCACCGACGCGCTCCAGAAGCTCACCGAGGACGAGAAGGTGGGCGGCCCCGTGCACGGTGTGGTCTTCAAGGGCCGCCGCTACGACACCGGCGACCGGGGCGACTACCTGCGCGCCATTGTCAGACTGGCGTGCGAACGTGAAGACCTGGGCCCCGACTTCCGGGCCTGGCTCCGCAGTTACGTCACCGAGGAGATGTAGCACCTTGAGCAGCACGACTGAGCAGGCCACCGGCGCGCGCACCTGGTCGGTGGCCGAGCACCTCGACGACATCCTCACCGCGGTCCAGCCCCTGGAGCCCATCGAGCTGAACCTGCTCGACGCCCAGGGCTGCGTCCTGGTCGAGCAGGTCACCGTCCCGGTCGCGCTGCCCCCCTTCGACAACAGCTCCATGGACGGCTACGCGGTCCGCGCCGCCGACACCGAGCGGGCCTCGGAAGCCTCCCCGGCCGTCCTCACCGTCATCGGCGACGTCGCGGCCGGCTCCAGCGGCACCGAGCTGACCGTCGGCCCCGGCCGGGCCGCCCGCATCATGACGGGCGCCCCGCTGCCGCCCGGCGCCGACGCCGTGGTCCCCGTCGAGTGGACCGACGGCGGCACCGGCGCCGGGCCCGCCCGCACCATGGCCCCGCACAGCGCCTCGCCCCAGGGCTCCGGCGGCCAGGTCCGCGTCCACCGCCCGGTCACCCCCCACGCCCACGTGCGGGCCCGCGGCGGCGACGTCTGCGCCGGGGACGTCGCCCTGGAGGCCGGGACCGTCCTCGGCCCGCCGCAGATCGCCCTGCTCTCCGCCATCGGCCGCCCCGCCGCCCGGGTCCGGCCCCGCCCACGCGTCGTCGTCCTGTCCACCGGCAGCGAACTGGCCCAGCCCGGCGAGGAACTGGCGGCCGGCCAGATCTACGACTCCAACAGCTTCGCCTTGGCCGCCGCCGCCAAGGACGCGGGCGCCATCGTCTACCGCGTCGGGGCCGTCACCGACGACGCCGAGACCCTCCGCGCCACCATCGAGGACCAGCTCATCCGCGCCGACCTCCTCGTCACCACCGGCGGCGTCAGCGTCGGCGCGTACGACGTCGTCAAGGAGGCGCTCACCTCCGTCGCCGAGGAGGAGCCCGAGGAGCGGGAGGGCGAGGACGCCGAGGCCACCGAGGGCGCGGACGCCGAGCAGGCCGTGCACCGCGCCCACGTCGACTTCCGCACCCTCGCCATGCAGCCCGGCAAGCCCCAGGGCTTCGGCACCATCGGCCCCGACCGCACCCCGATCCTCACCCTCCCGGGCAACCCGGTCTCCTCGTACGTCAGCTTCGAGCTGTTCGTGCGGCCCGCGATCCGGGCCATGATGGGACTGGCCGACCTCCACCGGCCCGTCGTCCGCGCCACCCTGCTGCCGCCGCACGGCGCGGGGGACGAGGAGCCCGCGCCGCTCACCTCGCCCGAGGGGAAGCGGCAGTTCCTGCGCGGGACGTACACCGGCGGCGAGCGGCCCGAGGTGCGGCCCGTCGGCGGCTCCGGCTCCCACCTCATCGGCGCCCTCGCCCACGCCGACGCGCTCATCGTCCTCCCCGAGACGGTCACCAAGGCCGCCTGGGGCGGCGAGGTCGAGGTCGTCCTGCTCGGCTGACCGGCACCCGGTGCGGGTACGGTGGTCGCCCACACAGGCCGACATGGGCGCGGTGGGCCGCGGACCGGGAGTCGCACAGCACATGACAGCGTTTACGCCGGGGGAGACCCCCGGCCCCTCGCAGCAGGACCAGCTCACCCACCTCGACGAGGCCGGCGCGGCCCGCATGGTCGACGTCTCCGCCAAGGACGTCACCGCCCGCACCGCCCGCGCCTCCGGCCGGGTCCTCGTCGCGCCCCGCGTGGTGGAACTCCTGCGCGGCGAGGGCGTCCCCAAGGGCGACGCCCTCGCCACCGCCCGCATCGCGGGGATCATGGGCGCCAAGCGCACCCCGGACCTGATCCCGCTCTGCCACCCGCTGGCCGTCTCCGGCGTCAAGGTCGACCTCGCCGTCACCGACGAGGCGGTGGAGATCCTGGCCACCGTGAAGACCACCGACCGCACCGGCGTCGAGATGGAGGCGCTCACCGCCGTCACCGTCGCCGCGCTCACCGTCGTCGACATGGTCAAGGCCGTCGACAAGGGCGCCGTCGTCACCGACGTCCGCGTCGAGGAGAAGACCGGCGGCAAGTCCGGCACCTGGCAGCGCCCCGCCGAAGGCCCGGCCGCATGAGCGCCGCACTCCGCGCCCTCGTCGTCACCGCCTCCAACCGGGCCGCCGCCGGCGTCTACGCGGACACCGGCGGCCCCCTCATCACCGAGGCCCTCACCGCCCTCGGCTTCGCCGTCGACGGCCCCCGCGTCGTCCCCGACGGCGACCCGGTCGCCGAAGCCCTCGCCGCCGCCGTCGCCGACGGCTACGACGTGGTCGTCACCACCGGCGGCACGGGACTGAGCCCCACCGACCGCACCCCCGAGGCGACCCGCCCCCTGCTCGACCGCGAGATCCCCGGCATCGCCGAGGCCATCCGCGCCGAGGGCCTCGCCAAGGTCCCCACCGCCGCCCTCTCCCGGGGCCTGGCCGGACTCGCCGGACGCACCCTCATCGTCAACCTGCCCGGCTCCACCGGCGGGGTCCGCGACGGGCTCGCCGTCCTCGGCCGCCTCCTGCCGCACGCCGTCGACCAGATCCGGGGCGGCGACCACCCCGCCGGACCGCCCGCGCCGGGGAGGGCCAGCTGAACCCGCCGTACTGGCCGGTCGAACTCCGCGAGGGGGACGTCCTGCTCCGGCCGATCCGGATGCGCGACCAGCGCGCCTGGCGCGAGGTCAACCGCCGCAACCGCGACTGGCTGCGCCCCTGGGAAGCCACCATTCCGCCGCCCACCCCCTTCGGCCCCGTCATCCACCGCCCGACCTACCGTCAGATGGTGCGGCACCTGCACAAGGAGGCCGGGGCGGGTCGCATGATGCCCTTCGTCATCGAGTACCGGGGCCGCCTCGTCGGCCAGCTCACCGTCGCCGGGATCACCTGGGGCTCGATGTGCTCGGCCCACGTCGGCTACTGGGTCGACCAGGAGGTGGCCGGCCGGGGCGTGATGCCGACCGCCGTCGCCGCCGCCGTCGACCACTGTTTCCGCGGCCTCGGACTCCACCGGATCGAGGTGTGCATCCGCCCCGAGAACGGCCCGAGCCGCCGCGTCGTGGAGAAACTCGGATTCCGCGAGGAAGGGCTGCGTCCGCGCTATCTGCATATCGACGGAGCCTGGCGCGACCACCTGGTATTCGCACTCACGGCCGAGGAAGTGCCCGACGGGGTCCTGCGCCGCTGGCGCCGCGCCCGTCCGCACCCCACCGCCTGACCCGGGAAGCCGCCCGCGCCCGCCAAAACCGCACACCACGGCCATGATCCCGAGAATACGAATAAGCGTTCGAATTCTTTAGGGATCGATCACCCGACAGTCGCGGAGCGCATTCGTTCGGTCACATCTGTAGGAAAAAACTCTGGAGATATCAGCCGGATCGTGCGACACACCGGCCCAATTGGCGGATGGCCCCAACGAAACCCCTCTACCGTGTGAGTTGTGAGCAGCAGCGGCCTCATTTACGCAGTCATCGTGGGGGCCTGGGCCGCCTACTTGGTGCCCATGTGGCTCCGCCGGCAGGACGAGCTGAACGAAGCCCGGCCGACGGAACGCTTCAGCACCGCCATCCGGCTCCTGTCCGGACGTGCGGGGATGGAGCGGCGCTACGCCAAGGGTGCCGCCCAGGCCGCCGCCGGTACCGGCGAGCCCTCGGGCGAGGGCGAACCGGCCGACGGCGCGGCCCGCGCCCCGGACACCGCGACCGGTTCGGTCGACGTCCGGTCCTTCGCCATGCCCCCGGTACGCGAGGAGCCCGCGCCGCCGCGCCGCACCGCGCCCCGGCCGCCCGAGCCGGAACCGCAGGAGGACGACCCCGAGCCGCAGCAGGCCCCCGCCCGCCGTCCCGCCGCGGCCGGCGACACCGCGCGTGCCCGGCGCTCCAAGGTCCTCGCGCGCCGCCGCCGCACCACGATGCTGCTCTTCCTCGCCTTCACCCTCGGCGCGGTCGCCGCCGCCGTCGGCGGCCTCGCCCTCCTCTGGGCCCCCACCGTCCCCGCGATCCTCCTCAGCGCCTACATCGCCTACCTGCGCCGCCAGGAACGCCGCCGCTTCGTCTACGCGATGGACCGCCGCCAGGCCGAGGCCGCCGCCCAGCACCTGCGCGAACGGGGCCGCACCCAGCGCCACACCGCAGAGCCCGCCGACGAGGCCGACGAGCCCGCCCCCGCCCCCGACCCGGAGCGCACCGCGCTGGCCGCCGACCGCAGAGCACTGGTCGAGCAGACCGACCACGCCGAATGGGTCGACCAGCAGCGCGCCCGTCGCCTCCCCGCCGACGGCGAGAGCTGGGACCCCGTCCCCGTCCCGCTCCCCACCTACGTCACGGCCCCGGTCGCCCCCCGTGCCACCCCGCCCGTCGACCTCGGCGCCCCCGACACCTGGAGCTCCGCCCGCTCCAGCGCCGCCCCGGACGCCGCCGGAGGCGAGGCCCCCGCGGGCGAGCCCCCCGAGGAGCCCGCCGAAGCCGCCCCGGCCCGCCGCGCCGCCTCCGCCCGCCGCTCCCGCGAACGCGGCCGCACCCCCCTCTTCGACCAGTACGACGAGGGCGACCGCCCCCGCGCCGCCAACGAATGACCCCCACCCCCGGCCACCAGCCATCGGATTACCGACCACCCCGATCGGGGTGCTAAAGTTTCACCCGTTGCAAGGGCCTGTGGCGCAGTCCGGTAGCGCACCTCGTTCGCATCGAGGGGGTCAGGGGTTCGAATCCCCTCAGGTCCACGCAAGTAAGAGCCCCTTCCAGGGTTTCCTGGGAGGGGCTTTTTGCTGTGTGTGGCGGCAGTACTCGGTCCGGCCCCGTGCGGTGAGCCGAAGTGACATGCGGTGTCCGCCAGTGCACCAGCAGGTCAGGAAGTCGGCGTTTCACTTCCAGAACAGCAAGTCAGTTCTTGCCTGCGCGCTTCCGGATGTCCGTCGCCAAGAAGATCCCCAGCATCAGCACGGCCATGCTGATGCCGAAGGAGAGACTTTCGGACCAGGTGTCTTCCCGACCGGGCAGACCTTGCCGCCGTGGAGCACCGAAGGGGTGCAACCTCGCGAGCGACTGGGAGCGGTCCGTTGACCGCGTGAGTGACCGTTTCCGGCTGCCTTGCCGCCCGGGGCGGCAGCGCTCCGGTTCGGCTCGGTTCACAGGCTGCGGGGCGGGATCGCGCCGTCGCCCATGCGGAAGCCGAGGAGGCTGATGGCCTCCGCGTCGACGTCGTCCGGCTCCGGGTATCCCTCCTGGATAAAGCCGCAGAGGGAGCGGAGGGCGTCCTCGCCCAGCTCCAGAGGGTGGAAGGGGAGGGGATAGGGGTCTTGCTCCTCTCCCGGCCAGGGGATGACATCGGCGGGGCGGTCGCCGGCCCAGTAGGGCTGTTCGAAGGGGAGCGGGGTGCCGATGTTCTCGATCACGCCGCTGTCGGGGGACAGGCTCAGGGAGCGGAGCAGGTGGCCGTCCTCCCACACGGCGAAGGCGAGCCAGTCGACCACGCTGTGCATGGCGTGCAGTACGAGGCGCCGACCCGCGCCTGCCGCTACGAGGTGCTCTGGAAGCTGTGACGGGGAGTCGATCATCAGCCGCCGGTCGGCCAGGACGTCAAGGCCCGGCCAGCTGCCCGCGTAAGCCCTTCCGGGCGGTGGGTAGACGCCGTTGTAGAGGGTCGAGCCCTGCCACCGCTCGATCGCTGCGTCAGGGTACGAGCGCCGCACCAGTGCCGACGTGCGGTCGGGGCCCGGCGCTTCCGCGTGGCGCAGCAAGCCGGGTATGTCGCCGTCGGCGTACATGAGCAGTCCTGTCTTGGCTCCCATGGTTTCTCCTCGGGTCAGGCCGTGGGGCGGTCGTCGACCGCGTAGCCCAGCTCCCGCGCCCGTAGCGCCACCGCTGCGAAGTCGGCCGTGGGGGAGAGGGCGGTCACCGTCTCGCGGGTGAGGGGTACGCCGGACTGGATGGTGGCGACGGCGGCGCGGGTGACGGGGCGTTCGAAGTAGTCCTCGGCGTAGGCGACGTAGGTGTCCGGGGTGCCGTCGGTGAGGAGGTCGAAGAGCCAGTCGGCGCCGTCGGATTCGTCGGCGGTGAAGGTGACCGGGCCGCAGCTCCAGGTGGGGGCGTTCTTCTCGCGCCACACGCAGACCGTGGCGTCTAGGAACTCCTCGAACTGGAACTCCGGGTCCTCGGGGTAGTGCGCGAGGGAGGGCGGGAGGCCGTCGAGGAGGCCGGGCCAGTGGGCGCGGGGCCGTACGCGCCAGGGGGTGGCGGCGCACTCGTGGTCGAAGCCGTGGAGGAAGACGCCGGCCGGGTCGAAGGCGATGGCGTACTGGTCGCCGCTGCCGTTGTCCATGAGGGCGAGGTCGACGCCCGGGCGCCACTCGGGGAAGAACGTGTGGGTGGGGAGGTCCGGGTCGAGGAGGGCGTCGAGCAGGGCCAGGGCCCGGCAGCGGGCGCGCAGGACCTCCGGGTCGGGGAGCGCGGTCACCAGGGTGTGGACGGTCATGGTCCGCATTCAACCGGCGGGCACTGTCAGTGGGGCCTGGCAGGCTGGCCGCACTGAGCACGTGAGGGGGAGACCATGGGGACTTGGGGTGTCGGGCCGTTCGACAGTGACACGGCCGCGGACTTCTGCGGCGAGGTGGACGACGTGGCCGTGGGGGAACGGGAGCAGGCCGTACGCACCGCGCTCCTCGGCGCGGCCGACGTACCGGACGGCGTGGAGCTCGACGCGTGCGAGGCGGAGCGCGCGGTGGCCGCGGCCGCCCTCGTCGCCGCGCAGTGTCCGGGAGGGGAGCCCGCCGATTCCGCGTACGGGCCGGACGAGCCGCTTCCGGACCTCACCGGCCTGCGCGGGCTCGCCGTTCAGGCCCTCGGACGCGTGCTGACGGAGCCCTCCGAGCTGTACGAGCTGTGGGCCGAGTCGGGCGGCGAAGACTGGGTCGCGGAGGTGCGGCGGCTGGAGAACGTGCTGCTGCCGCAGCCGGCCGGGGAGCAGCCGGGGCTGTTCCGGTGAGCTGGGACGTGCTGTTGGTCCGTCTGCCCGGCGAGGTCACCTCGGTGTCCCAGATGGCTCACGACTACCAGCCGGCGCCGCTCGGCCCGCGTCATGACGTCCTCGCGACGGTCGCCGGGGTGCTCCCCGGGGCCGATCTGTCGGACCCGGCCTGGGGCGTGCTCTCCGGGCCCACCTGGTCCGTCGAGCTGAGCATCGGTGCGGCGGACCCGGTGGATTCGATGATGCTGCACATCCGGGGGGCGGGTGACGAGGTGCTGACCCCGGTCTTCGAGCTGGCCGGGGCACTCGGGTGCAAGGTGTTCGACTTCTCGGCGGGGGATCTCATCACGCCGGGAGGAACGTCCGGCTGGCACGGCTTCCAGCGGTTCCGGGACCGGGTGACGGGGGAGGGCCGGTGACCGGCGGAGGGGCCGGTCAGTCCTCCGCGTCCCTTACCAGCAGGGCGAGTTGGACGCGGTTGGCCGCGGACAGTTTGGTGAAGAGGGCGGTGGTGTGGGCCTTGACGGTGGCTACGGAGATGTGGAGGCGGGCGGCGATCTCGGGGTTGGAGAGGCCCTCGGCGATGGCGTGGGCGGTGTCGCGTTCGCGGTCGGTGAGGGTGGCGAGGCGGCGGCGGGCGGCCTCGCGGGCGGCGGTGCGGGCGTCGGAGGAGTGCGGGCCGGTGGCGGCGGCGATGACGCGGGCGGTGACCGAGGGCGAGAGGACGGGCTCGCCGGCCGCGACCGTGCGGACCGCCTCGGCGATACGGGCCGGCGGGGTGTCCTTGAGGACGAAGCCGAGGGCGCCCGCGCGCAGCGCGCCGAGGACCAGGTCGTCGGCGTCGAAGGTGGTGAGCATGAGGACGGCGGGCGGGGAGGGGCGGGTGAGGAGTTCCCGGGTGGCGTCGAGGCCGTCGCGGCCCGGCATCCGTACGTCCATCAGGACCACGTCCGGGCGGTGCAGTTCCGCCTCGGTGAGGGCGGTGTCGCCGTCGGTGGCCTCGGCGACGACGGTCAGGTCCGGTTCGCCGTCGATGACCAGGCGCAGGGCCAGCCGGACCAGTTGGTCGTCGTCGACGACCAGGACCCGGATCGGCGTGGTGGTCTGTTCCTCGTGGCCGGCCACGTCATGTCCTCTTCCCCCGGTGGTCCGGCCAGGGTAGCCGTGCGGTGAGGAGGTGGCCGCCGTCCGGGGCCGCGCGGTGGAGCAGTTCGCCGCCGGCGAGGGTGACGCGTTCGGTGAGGCCGAGGAGGCCGTAGCCGGAGCGGGGGAGGACGGCGGTCCGGGCGGTGGCGGCGGGGGAGTTGCGGACCGTGACGCGCAGGCCGTCGCCCGGGGCGCCTTCGACGGTGACGTGGACGCGGGAGCCGGGGGCGTGTTTGGCGGCGTTGGCCAGGCCCTCCTGGGCGACGCGGTAGCAGGTGCGGCCGGCGGTGTCGGGCGGTTCCCCCGAGACGGTGCCGGCCAGCGTGACGTCGAGGCCGGCTGCCTGGGCCTCGGCCACCAGGCCGGGGATCAGCTCCAGGGAGGGCTGCGGGGGTTCGGGGCGGTCCGGGTCGGAGCGGAGGACGCCGAGGACGTCGCGGAGTTCCTCCAGGGCCTGGTGGGAGCTGTCCACGATGGAGCGGACCAGGACGCGGTTCTCCTCGGCGGTGAGGTCGCCCCGGTGGTCCAGCACCCCGGCGTGCAGGGCGACCCGCGAGATCCGGTGGGCGACCACGTCGTGCATCTCGCGGGCGATCCGGGTGCGTTCCTGGGCGCGCGCCTGGGCGGCCCGCGCGCTCTGCTCGCGCTCCGCGCTCCGGGCCCGCTCCCGCAGCGAGGCGACCTCGGCGCGCCGGGCGCCGACGGCCAGCCCCACGGCGATGGCGATGCCCGCGCTCGCCGCCGTCAGCAGGAGCGGCAGCCAGGCCGGCGGGGGTGCGAGGCGGATCGGGTAGAGGTCGATGTTGTACTGGGCGGCCGCCACGTACGCCGCCGTGACCGTGGCGGTCCACGCCGTGCGGCGGTGGGCGGCGATCGAGGTGAGGGCGAGGAAGGCGGCGCCGGCGGCGAGCGTCGAGGCGGCCGAGGCGAGGACCACCACCAGGGCGACCGGGAGCGGGAACCGGCGCCGCCAGACCAGCGCGACCAGGCAGCCCACCGCCACCAGCGGATCGCCGACCGCGAACCAGTACCCGCCGTCCGTGACGTGGCCGCGCGGCAGCTGGCCCGCGGTCAGGAGCCAGAACGGGATGCCCAGCGCCGCTGCCGCCAGCAGCCGCCAGCTCTGCCGCAGGCCCCCGTGGCGGGGTGCGGCCTCGGAGGACGTCGTCACCATGCCGCCATTGTGGCGAGCCCGCCCGGCCCGCACAGCCCCCTTGAGGAGGGGCCGCCCTCGACCGAAGTCGTAGCCGCGTCCCGACCCGGGTCGGGGGTGGTCCGAGCCCGTCGGCCGATGTGCGCGGCGGGGTCCCGCCGCCACGCTCGTCGGGTAGCCCTGACCGATTCCTCGCCCCCAGGAGGTCCCGATGCCCTTGCGCAGAATCACCACGCTCGCCCTCGCCCTCTCCGCCACGGCGGCCACACTGACCGCCCTGCCGGGAGCCGCGGCGGCCCGCACCCCGGAGTCCCTGCGGTGGAAACCGTGCGCCGAGGAGCAGCGGCAACCGGCGGAAACGCCCAAGGACGGCCAGGACGCCAAGGGCGGCGAGGGCGCGGAGGTGCCCGAGTTGCCGCCGCTGGAGTGCGCGACGCTCGACGTCCCGCTGGACTACGCCGATCCCGGCGGGCGGCAGATCGAGATCGCCGTCTCCCGGCTGGCGAGCGAGAAGCCCGAGCGGCGCCGGGGGGTGCTGCTGACCAACCCGGGCGGCCCGGGCATCGGCGGGCTCGGTTATCCGGCCATTCTCGCCGCCTCCGGCCTGCCGCAGAAGGTGCGCGACGCCTACGACCTCATCGGCTTCGACCCGCGCGGGGTGGGCCGCAGCACCCCGGTGAGCTGCGGGCTGACCCAGGAGCAGCAGGACCGGGGCAACTTCCCCACCTGGGCGCACACCCCGGGTGACGTCGTCCGCGAGGCGGAGGGCGCCCGGGAGATCGTCGAACGGTGCGCCGCCTCCCCGTCGGCGCCGCTGCTTCCGCACATCGGCACCGCCGATGTCGCCCGCGACATGGACCGGATCAGGGCGGCCCTCGGCGAGGAGCGCGTCTCGTACCTCGGCGCCTCCTACGGCACGCAGCTCGGCACCGCGTACGCCTCGCTCTTCCCGGGGCGCGGCGACCGGATCGTGCTCGACAGCAATCTGGGCCCCGGCGGGTACGACCACCGGGCCATGCGGCTGTTCGCCCGGGGACTGGAGGACCGCTTCCCGGACTTCGCGGCGTACGTCGCCGCCCACCCCGAGTACGGGCTCGGCACCACACCGCGGCAGGTGCGGGCGACCTACCAGGAGCTGGCCCGGCGGCTGGAGCGGGAGCCGGTCCAGGGCTGGGACGGGACGGCCTTCCGGGGAGTCACCTTCGACCGGCTCTACGTCGACGCCAACATGCCGGAGCTGGCGAAGATCTGGCAGACGCTCGACACCGGCGGGCCGGTGCCGGAACAGCCGCCCTTCCCCGGCGTGGAGCCGTTCATGTCGGCGCGGTTCGCGGTGATCTGCGGCGACTCCCCGTGGCCGCGCACGATCCGGGAGTACCAGCGGGACGTGCGGGCCGACAGCAGGCGGTACCCGCTGCTCGGCGGCTCCACGGCCAACATCGGGCCCTGCGCCTACTGGCCGCGCTCCTGGGTCAAGGAGCCGGTGCGCGTCGACGACCAGGGTCCCTCCAACGTCCTCCTCGTCCAGAACGAGCGCGACCCGGGCACCCCGCTCGCCGGGGCGAAGGCGCTGCGGCGGGCCTTCGGCGACCGGGCCGTGCTGGTCACCGCCGACCAGGGCGGCCACGGGGTCTACCCGTTCGGCGTCAACGGCTGCGCCAACGACGCCGTGACCACGTACCTGACCACCGGGCAGCGGCCCGCGCGGGACCTCGCCTGCGCGGCCGAACCCGCCGAGTGAGAGGGAGCCACCGATGTTCGGGGAACGGCGGCGGCGCAAGGCCCTGCGCCGGGTGGAGCCCGGTGACGGGCGGGTACTGAAGCGGTTCCGCTGGTGGCAGCTGCCCTTCCGGGCTCTGCTCCACCTGCGGCTGACCGAGGCGGACGGCACGGTGGCGGTGTACTCCGTCGACGTGCGGCACGGGCAGAACCAGTCGTCCGGCGAGGTCAGGGCCGATCTGTACCGTGAGGGCCTGCGCCAGGCGCGGTGCCGGCTGCCCGCCGTCCTCCCCGTCCCCGGCGGCCACGTCGAGGTGGCGATGAGCGGCTTCGGCCTGAAGCGCTGCCACTACGTGACCGACGGCGGCGACGAACACCAGCTCACCCCCGATCCCGCCTCCGCCGAGGGCCGCCGGGCCCGCTTCGACCGGAGGCACCCCGCGCTCAGCCGGGGCGTGGGGTGGCTGTCGGCGGCCGTGCTCGGGGCGGCGCTGGTGCTCCTGCTCCTCCAGACGGCCGGCACGGTCTCGGAGGCGGAGCCGGTCGCCCGGCACCTCGGCACCTTCACCTCCCCGGTACGGCTGGGCTGGTGGGGCAATGGAGCCGTGGCCGTCACCAGCCTCGCCGCCGCCACCGAACGCGCCCTGCGCCTGCGCCACCACCGGCTGCTCGACGGGGCCGCCGGATAGCAGGCGCCTCATCTACGCTGCCCCCATGGGGACTTACGAGGTCGACGGTGTGAAGCTGGCGTACGAGGAGTGGGGCCCGGAGGGCGGGGTGCCGGTGGTGCTGGTGCATGGGCACCCCTTCGACCGGAGCCTGTGGCGGGCGCAGGCCCAGCGGCTGGCCGGGGCCGGCTGCCGGGTGGTCCTGCCGGACCTGCGCGGGTACGGGGAGAGCCAGGTGGTGCCGGGGGTGACGCCGTTCCCGGTCTTCGCCGGTGACGTGGTCGCGCTGCTCGACCGGCTGGGGATCGCGGACGCCGTGGTCGGCGGGGTCTCCATGGGCGGCCAGATCACCATGGAGATCCGCCGCCTGTACCCGGAGCGGGTGCGCGCCCTGGTGCTGGCCGACACCTCCTACCCGGCCGAGACCGAGGAGGGCCGCACCGGGCGGCTCGCGCTCGCCGAGCGGCTGCTCGCCGAGGGGATGGGCGGGTACGCGGACGAGGTCATCGGCAAGATGGTCGCGCCGTACAACGTCGAGGCGAAGCCGGAGGCGACCGCGCACGTGCTGCGCATGATGCGCGCCACCGACCCGGAGGGCGCCGCCGCCGCCCTGCGCGGCCGGGCCGACCGCGAGGACTACGAGGCGACGCTGGCCGGGGTGAGCGAGCCCGTGCTGATCGTGGTCGGCGCCGACGACGCGTTCACCACGGTCGCGGACGCCGAGGCGATCCGCCGCCTGGTCCCGCACGCCACCCTCACCGTGATCGACGGCGCCGGGCACCTGCCCCACCTGGAACAGCCGGAGGAGACCGGGCGGGCGCTGGTGGAGTTCGTCACGGGGCTGGGCTGAGCGGGCACCGCCCGGGTCAGGCCGTGGCCCCGGCCGGCTGCGGGCCTGCCGGGGCGGGCGCCGGGTGGAGCGGCTTGGCGTAGCAGCGGCTCAGTTCGTCGAAGCGGTACAGGCCGAACTTGGCGCACGGGGTGTAGCCGCTGGAGGCGTAGAGGTTCATCGCCTCCGGCTGCTTCGTGCCGGTCTCCAGGACCATGCGGGTCCGCCCGGCGGCCCGCGCGTCCTCCTCCAGGGCCGCGAGGATGCGCCGGGCCAGGCCGTGGCCGCGTGCCTCGCGGATGACGAACATGCGCTTCAGCTCGGCGTCGCCGTCGGCGTACGCCTCCTCGTTGGCGTCCTGGGAGCGCCAGCCGCCGGAGGCCACCGGGCGGTCCCGCTCGTCGTAGGCGAGCAGGTACAGGCCGCGCGGCGGGGCGAACATGCCCGGGTCGAGCCAGGTGGCGTCACCGTCGTCGCCGTACCGCTCGGCGTACTCGAGCTGGACCTCGTCGTTGAGCTTGACGGCGTCGGGGTGGTCGAAGGCGACCGGACGCAGGGTGTGCATGGTCATGCGGATCAGCGTACTTCTATGCGGGGGAGGCTGGGGATGCGGGGAGCCCGGAATGTCAGACCCCCTGGGTAGGGTTCCGGGATGCTCACCGTCACCACTGCGAATGTAAACGGCCTCCGCGCCGCCGCCAAGAAGGGCTATGTCGAGTGGCTCGCCGCCACCGACGCCGACGTCGTCTGCCTCCAGGAGGTCCGCGCCGAGGAGTCCCAGCTCCCCGAGGCCGTACGGGCTCCGGAGGGGTGGCACGTCGTCTTCGCGCCCGCCGCCGCCAAGGGCAGGGCCGGAGTGGCGTTGCTCACGCGGCGCGCGCCGGAGCGGGTGAGGACCGGCTTCGGCAGCGCCGAGTTCGACACCAGCGGCCGGTACGTCGAGGCGGACCTGCCCGGCGTGACGGTCGCCAGCCTCTACCTGCCCTCCGGCGAGGTCGGCACCGAGCGGCAGGACGAGAAGGAACGGTTCATGGCCGAGTTCCTGGAGTACCTGAAGGAGCTGCGGGCCAGGGCGGCGGCGGACGGCCGCGAGGTCGTGGTGTGCGGCGACTGGAACATCGCCCACCAGGAGGCCGACCTGAAGAACTGGAAGGCCAACCGCAAGTCCTCCGGCTTCCTCCCCGAGGAGCGCGCCTGGCTCGACCGGGTCTACGCGGAGGCCGGCTACGCGGACGTGATGCGCGCCCTCCACCCGGAGCAGGCGGGCCCGTACTCGTGGTGGTCGTACCGGGGGCGCGCCTTCGACAACGACTCCGGCTGGCGCATCGATCTGCACGTGGCCACTCCCGGCCTCGCCGCCCGTGCCGTCAAGGGCCAGGTGGAGCGGGCCGCGACGCACGAGGAGCGGTGGTCGGACCACGCGCCGGTGACGGTCGTCTACGGGTGAGGGCGGCGGGCGTCCGCGGGTGAGCGGGCGCCCTCGCTACGCGTCCCCGTCCGGCTTCGCCCCCGGCTCCCGCAGGGCGGCGAGGTGGCGGTCCATCGCCAGGGAGAGTTCCGCCTCGACCACGCTCTTGGCCAGCGGGCGGAGGCGGTCGAGGTCGGCGCCGGGGGCGTGGGTGGCCATCGTGTCCAGGAAGAGCGAGGCGAGGGCCTCGGCGTGGACCCGGACGCGTGAGCCGGCCTCCAGGACGGCCGCGAGCGGGACGCCCTCGCGGATCAGGGCGACCGAGACGTCCAGCAGACGGCGGCTGATGTGGACGATCTCGTCGCCGTCGGTGGCGAGGTAGCCGAGTTTCAGGGCCTCGGCGAAGTTCTCCGTGGTGACCTCGCCGGCGAAGGCGTCGGCCAGCTCCTCGGGGGAGAGGCGGACCGGGGTCTCCTCGGTCGGGGTGACGCCGAGCAGGGAGCCGACGTCCTGGCCCTCCTCGAAGGCGTTCATCAGCTCGGTGATTCCGCCGAGGGTGTGGCCGCGCTCCAGCAGCGCCGTGATGGTGCGCAGCCGGGCCAGATGGTGGTGGTCGTACCAGGCGATGCGGCCCTCGCGGCGGGGTGGCGGCAGGAGTTTGCGTTCGCGGTAGAAGCGCAGGGTGCGCACGGTGATGCCGGCCGCCCTGGCCAGCTCGGCGGTCCGGTACTCGCGCTCTCCTTGGTCGTCCACGCCGGAACCCTATGCCGTACCGCCGGTAACTTTCCTCCGTCGTACCCCTACCCATCGGTATGCCACTGCCCTACTCTCCCAATCATGCCAGTGATTGCTGGCGCGATGGCAGAAGTTGCGGGAGGCGAAGCCATGGCCGGGAAGAGCAAGGAACAGCGGACGGAACGCGGCGAGCACGTCAAGGTGGTCGTGATCGGCACCGGCTTCGGCGGACTCGGAGCCGCCGTCCGGCTGCGCCGCGAGGGCATCACCGACTTCGTCGTGCTGGAGCGCTCCGGCTCCGTAGGCGGCACCTGGCGGGACAACAGCTACCCGGGGTGCGCCTGCGACGTCCCCTCGCACCTGTACTCGTTCTCCTTCGCGCCCAACGCCGAATGGCCGCGCACCTTCTCCGGGCAGAAGCACATCCGTGCCTACCTGGAGCAGGTCACCGACACCTTCGGGCTGCGCCCGCACATCCGCTTCGACCACGAGGTCAGGATGATGCGCTGGGACACCGAGCGGCTGATCTGGGAGGTCGAGACCAGCCAGGGCACCCTCACCGCCGACGTGGTGGTCTCCGCGACCGGGCCGCTCTCCGACCCGAAGCTGCCGGACGTGCCCGGGATCGACACCTTCCCCGGGAAGATCTTCCACTCGGCCCGCTGGGACCACGACTACGACCTGCGCGGCAAGCGCGTCGCCATGATCGGCACCGGCGCCTCCGCCATCCAGATCGTGCCCGCCATCCAGCCCGAGGTCGGCAAGCTCACCCTCTTCCAGCGGACGCCCCCGTGGGTCATGCCCCGGATGGACCGCAAGGTCACCGGCGCCGAGCGCTGGCTGCACCGCAAGCTGCCCGTCACCGCCACCGCGCGGCGCGGCCTCCTGTGGGGCATCCGCGAACTGCAGGTGCAGGCGTTCACCAAGCGGCCCGGCGAGCTGGGCGCGGTGGAGACCCTGGCCAAGCGGAACATCGCCCGGGCGATCAAGGACCCGGCGCTGCGCGCCAAGCTCACCCCCGACTACCGCATCGGCTGCAAGCGCATCCTGCTGTCGAACACGTACTACCCGGCGCTCGCCCAGCCCAACGTCGACCTGGTCGCCTCCGGTCTCAGCGAGATCCGGGGCAACACGCTGGTCGGCGCCGACGGCAGCGAGGTCGAGGTCGACGCGATCATCTTCGGCACCGGCTTCCACGTCACCGACATGCCGATCGCCGAACGCGTCGTCGGCGACCAGGGCGAGACCCTCGCCGCCACCTGGAAGGACGGCATGAACTCGCTGCGCGGCGCCACCGCCGCCGGGTTCCCCAACTGGATGACGATCATCGGCCCCAACACAGGGCTCGGGAACTCCTCGATGATCCTGATGATCGAGTCCCAGCTCAACTACATGGCCGACTACCTGCGCCAGCTCGACGTGCTCGGCGGCAAGGCGGCCCTGGACGCCCGCGACTCGGCCGTCACCGCGTGGAACGTGAAGGTCCAGGAGCGCATGGAGCGCACCGTCTGGGCCACCGGCGGCTGCAACAGCTGGTACCTGGACGCCAACGGGCGCAACACCACCGTCTGGCCCGGCACCACCACCGAGTTCCGCAACGCCACCCGCCGCGTCGACCTCTCCGAGTACGAGGTGCTGCGCCCCGCCCCCTCGGCCGCCGACGGCAAGGGCCCGCGCGGCGAGAAGGCCGGGGTGAGCGCGTGAGCCCCCGCCCCGCGGCCGTCCCCTACCGGGAGCTGACCGTCGTCTC
This sequence comes from Streptomyces albidoflavus, assembly GCF_000719955.1. GTDB lineage: Bacteria > Actinomycetota > Actinomycetes > Streptomycetales > Streptomycetaceae > Streptomyces > Streptomyces albidoflavus. The sequence goes on along the minus strand of NZ_JOII01000043.1, from coordinate 26,382 downwards.
CGCCGACGGGTCGCGCCTCCACGTCGAGGTGCACGGCGCCGAGGACGCCCCCGCGATCGTGCTCTCGCACGGCTGGACCTGCTCCACCCGGTTCTGGGCCGCGCAGATCGCCGACCTCGCCCGCGACCACCGCGTCATCGCCTACGACCAGCGCGGCCACGGCGCGAGCCCGGTCCCGGCCACCTACGCCGCGTACTCGACCCGGGCGCTCGCCGACGACCTCGAAGCGGTCGCCGCCGCCACCCTCGCCCCCGGCGAACAGGCCGTCTTCGCCGGGCACTCGATGGGCGGCATGACGCTGATGGCCGCCGCCGACCGCCCCGGCTTCCGCGAGCGGGCCGCCGCCGTGCTGCTCTGCTCCACCGGCCCCGCCGACCTCGTCGCCGAGGCCACCGTGCTGCCGCTGAGGCCGGGCAGGGCCAGGACCTGGCTGACCGCCAGGGTGCTGGGCGCCCGCGCCCCGCTCGGCCCGGTCACCGCCATCTCCCGCAAGATCCTCAAGTACGGGACGATGGGCCCCGGTTCGGCACCGGACCGGGTGGACGCCTGCGCCCGGATCGTGCACGCCTGCCCGCGCCGGGCCCGGATCGGCTGGTCGAAGGTGCTGGAGACGCTGGACCTGCGGGCCGGGGTGCGGGCGCTGACCATGCCGGCCGCCGTGCTGGTCGGCACCGCCGACCGGCTCACCCCGCCGCCGCACGCCCGCGCGCTCGCCGAGGCGCTGCCCCACCCGCTGGGGCTGACCGAACTCACCGGCCAGGGCCACATGACGCCCATCGAGGCGCCCGAGGCCGTCACCGCCCGCATCCGCGAGCTGGCCGCCACGTACATCACTACCGGCAACACCCAGGTGAAGGAGGGGGCATGAGCAAGGTCAGCCTTGAGGGACAGGTCGCCGTCGTCACCGGCGCCGCCCGCGGCGTCGGCGAACTGCTGGCCCGCAAGCTGTCGGAGCGCGGCGCGAAGGTGGCGCTGGTCGGCCTGGAGCCGGACGAGCTGAAGGCGGTGGCCGGACGGCTGCCCTCGGACGCCGACTGGTGGTACGCCGACGTCACCGACCACGAGGCGCTCGCGCAGGTCGCGCGGGAGGTCAAGGCCCGGTTCGGCAAGATCGACATCGTGGTCGCCAACGCCGGTGTCGCGGCCGGCGGCCCCTTCGAGGAGTCCGACCCCGTCGCCTGGCGCCGGGTGATCGAGGTCAACCTCGTCGGCTCCGCCGTCACCGCCCGGGCCTTCCTGCCCGTACTGAAGGAGAGCCGCGGCTACCTCCTCCAGATCGCCTCGCTCGCCGCCATCACCCCGGCCCCGATGATGTCGGCGTACTGCGCCTCCAAGTCGGGCGTCGAGGCGTACGCCAACTGTCTGCGGGCCGAGGTGGCGTACCACGGGGTGAAGGTCGGGGTCGGCTATCTGAGCTGGACCGACACCGACATGGTGCGCGGTGCCGACCAGGACGACGTCATGCGCGAGCTGCGGCAGCGGCTGCCGTGGCCGGCCAACAAGACGTACCCGCTGCCGCCCGCCGTCGACCGGATCGTGGCGGGGATCGAGCGCCGGTCCGCCAAGGTGTACGCCCAGCCGTGGCTGCGCGGGATGCAGTCGATCCGCGGCTACCTGCCGGGGATCATCGCCACCGTCGGCAAGCGGGAGATCAAGCGGTTCGCGCCCCGGCTCAGCCAGGTCTCCACCGGCCTGGTCGGCTCGGGCGGCGCGGCCGACGAGAAGCACCGGGCGGGCTGAGCGGCCCCTCCCGGACAGCGCCGGGCCCGGTCCGTGGGGAGGACCGGGCCCGGCGTGCGCGCCGACGGGGGCGGCGTCACTGGTTGTGGTGGTGGCCGCGCTTCGGATGGCCTTCGTGGCCCTCGTGGGAGCGGCCGTGCCTGCCGTGCGAGCGCCCGGAGTCGTGCCGGCCGGCCTCCTTCGAGGCGTTCTCCTTCGAGGCGGCCATCTTCTCCTTCGCCTGGTCGGCGAGGCGCTCGGCCTTGTTCCTGAACTGGTCCATGAGGCCCATGACGAGTCCTCCCAAGGGGACATTCGGGGCATAGCTGAACACCTTCCAGCCTGGCACGCCCGCCCGCCGCCCGCATCCCCCGCCGCCGGACAGGCCCTACCCGTCCTGCGGCCTCGGCGGCAGCGGCGGCCGGGCCAGGTCCGGCACGCCGGAGTGGTCGGGCGGGCTCTTCGCGGGCTCCCGCTCCAGCAACTCCAGGGCGAGGCGGACCGCGTCGTCCAGGACTGCGTGGTGCCCCTCGGCCCAGTCCAGCGGCGTGCGCACCGCCTCCAGGTCCGGCTCCACCCCGTGGTTCTCGATCCCCCAGCCGTACGCCTCGAACCAGGCCGCGTTCATCGGCACCGTGATGAGCGTGCCGTCGCCGAGCCGGTGGCGTCCGGTGATGCCGACGACGCCGCCCCAGGTCCGCGAGCCGACCACCGGGCCGAGCTTCAGCAGCTTGATGGCGGCGGTGATCATGTCGCCGTCGGAGGAGGTCGCCTCGTCGGCCACCGCGACGATCGGGCCGCGCGGCGCGTTGGAGGTGTACGAGACGGGCTGCGCGTCGCGGGTCAGGTCCCAGCCGAGGATGGTGCGGGTCAGCTTCTCGATGACCAGCTCGCTGATGTGGCCGCCGGCGTTGCCGCGCACGTCGACGATGAGCGAGGGACGGGAGACCTCCATGCGCACGTCGCGGTTGAACTGGGCCCACCCCGAGCCGCCCAGGTCCGGGATGTGCAGGTAGCCGCACTGCCCGCCGGACAGCTCGCGGACCACCTGGCGGCGCCGGGCCACCCAGTCCTGGTACCGCAGCGGCCGCTCGTCGACCAGCGGCACCACGGCGACCCGGCGCGAACGGCCGCCCTCGGCCGCCCGGAAGGTCAGCTCGACGGTGGTGCCCCCGGCGCCCGCCAGCAGCGGGTAGGGCCCGGTCACCGGGTCGACCGGGCGCCCGTCGACGTGGGTGAGGGCGGCGCCCTCGCGGATGCCGGTGCCGGCCAGCGGGGAGCGGGCCTTGGTGTCGGAGGAGTCGCCGGGCAGGATGCGCCGCAGCACCCACTGGTCGCCGACGCGGACCAGGTTGGCGCCGAGCAGCCCCTGGGCGCGCTGGTAGTGCGGGGGGCCCTCGTTGCGGCGGGCCGGGGAGACGTAGGCGTGCGAGGTGCCGAGTTCGCCGAGGACCTCGCGGAGCAGGTCGGCGAACTCGTCCGGGGTCGCCACCCGCTCCACCAGCGGCCGGTACTGGTCGAGGACGCCCGGCCAGTCGACGCCGCACATGTCGGGGTCCCAGAAGTAGTCCCGGGTCAGCCGCCCGGCCTCCGCGTACGCCTGGCGCCACTCGGCGGGCGGGTCGACCTCGTGCAGGATGCGGCGCAGGTCGAGCCAGACCGAGGTGTCGTCGTCGCCCTGCTCGGTGGCGGGCATGGCGCGCAGCGCGCCCTCGTCCAGCACCACCAGCCGGGTGCCGTCGCCGCTGGGGGCGAACGAGTCGAGGTGGCGGACGAGTTCGGTGCGCCGGCCGCGGACGATGTCGAAGTGCTCCAGCGTGGGGCGGTCGGAGGTGTCGGCCGGGTTGGCGAAGGTCTCGCCGAGCGCCCCGGAGATCGGCCAGCGCAGCCAGACCACCCCGCCGCCCGCCACCGGGCAGAGCGAGGAGTACTTGGAGGCGGCCACCGGGAACGGCGTCACCCGGCTCGCCAGCCCCTCCACCTCGACCATGGCCGCCCCGTCCTCCGGGTCCGCGTCCGAGGGGTCCATGCCGCCCGCCGCCGGGCGCCCGTCGGGCAGCAGCGCGAACGGCGAGGGCGTCGCCGAGGAGAGCGGCACGAGGTACGGGCGGGAGCCGAGCGGGAAGGAGAGGTCGCCGGTGTGCACGTCGTAGACCGGGTCGAAGCCGCGCCAGGAGAGGAAGGCCAGGTAGCGGCCGTCCCGGGTGAAGACCGGGCTCTCGTCCTCGAAGCGGCCGTCGGTGACGTCCACGATCTGCGGGTCGGCGTCGGTGACCCGGGCCATCCTGATCTGGCGCAGGGAGCGCCCGATGCCCGGGTGCGACCAGGTCAGCCAGTGGCCGTCGGGGGAGAAGGCCAGGTCGCGGACGGGTCCGTTGAGCGAGCGGACCAGTTCGGTCAGCGGTGCCTCTTCCTCGATGACCACCTCGGCCTCCGGGGCGCGCTCGCCCTCGGGCGCCGGGGCCAGCACGGTGTCGCCGACCGGGTCGGTGGCGTCCAGGAGCAGCAGCCGCCCGTCGTTGGAGGCGAGCGCGATCCGCTCGCCCGCAGGGTCGGCGACGATCTCCAGGACGTGGCCGAGCCGTCCGCCCGCCAGGCGCCGCTTGGGCCTTCCGCCGGTGGCGCGCGGCAGGTAGGCGATCTCCACGGCGTCGTCGCCGCCCGCGTCGGTGACGTAGGCGACGGTGCCGCCCGCGCCGAGCATCTCCGGCAGCCGGGTGCGCACCCCGGGGGCGTCGGCGATGGTGCGGGCGGGGCCGTCGCGGTGGGTCAGCCAGTAGAGGCTGCCGCGGACGTTGACGGCGCTGGCCCGGCCGGTGGCGTCCACCGAGCTGCCGCGGACGTTCTGCGCGGCCGGGACCTGGTAGGGCCGCCGGCCGGTGCGCGGCCCGCCGAGGCGGACGTCGAGGCGGCGCGGGACGGAGCCGGGGGAGAGGTCGTCGACGATCCACAGGTCGCCCGCGCACTGGTAGACGACGCGGTGCCCGTCGCTGGAGGCGGTGCGGGCGTAGAAGGCGTCGTGGTCGGTGTGGCGGCGCAGGTCCGTGCCGTCGGGGGCGCAGGAGTAGAGGTTGCCGATGCCCTCGTGGTCGGAGAGGAAGGCGATGCGGCCGTCCACGATCATCGGCGACTCCAGGTGCCCGTCCAGACCGGGCAGGAGCCGCTCCCCGTGCAGCCACAGCCGCCCCTGCGCGCCGCCCCGGTACCGCTTCCAGTACGCCGGTTCGTGCGGCGGCGTCGCGGTCAGCAGCAGGGTGCGGTACTGGCCGTCCACCAGGCCGACGGTGAGGTCGGTGACCGGGCCCCAGGGGAGTTTGCTGCCCGGGGAGCCGTCGGTGAGCAGGCTGTACGCCCAGGTGACGTAGGAGAAGGGCTGGCCGTGCGAGGAGACGGCGATGATCTCGCCGACCGATTCGTGGCCCGGCGGGTACCAGCCGCGCACCCGGGTGTCCTGGTTCCCCCAGTAGGTGAGGCGGCGCACCGGGCCGCCGCCGGTCGGGGTCAGGTGGATCTCCGGGTCGAGGCTGCGCCAGGAGGTGTACGCGACCTGGCTGCCGTCCGGCGAGAAGCGGGGCAGGCCCAGGCGGGTGCGGTCGGCGGTCATCCGCCACGCCCGGCCCGGCGCCGCCTGCCCGGCTCCGGGCAGGTCGGCCAGCCACAGGTCGTCCTCGGCGACGAAGCAGAGACGGTCCTCGTGGAGGTCGGGGAAGCGCAGGTACGCGGCGTCGGCACTCACCACTCCATGCTTTTCCCGCCGCGCCGGGGCGGCAACTCGGGCCCCGGACCGCCGGCACGTGTGGCCCCGTGTGGCCGAGGGCACACGGAAGAGGGCGCCGCGGACTTCCCCCGCGGGGTACCGTCATATACGAGCTGTACGAAACCGTTTCGTTCACGAGCGGGGTCGGTACCGGCGTGCGCCCGCGCGCCCGGAGCCCCCCGGCAGGCGGCGAGGAGACACCGGCATGGCGGGTACGCGCTTCACACCCGAGCGGGAGGGCGAGCTGTACACGGCCGTCCTCGGCCTGCTCCGTGAAGTCGGGTACGACGCCCTGACGATGGACGCCGTCGCCGCCCGCGCCCACACCAGCAAGGCCACCCTCTACCGCCAGTGGGGGAGCAAGGCCGAACTGGTCGTCCGGGCGCTGAGATGCGAGAAACCCGTCTTCCTCGACGAGGTGGACACCGGCTCGCTCCGCGGCGACCTCGACGCCGTCCTGGAGATGACCGACGACGACCGCCTGGAGCAGGACACCGCGCTGATGCGGGGCCTGATGCAGGCCGCCTCGGCCAGCACCGAACTCCACGACGCGCTGATCAGCCAGCTGATCAACCCGGAGACCGACGGCGTCGACACGCTGCTGCGCCGGGCCGTCGACCGCGGCGAGGTCGCGGCCGACAACCCGGCACTCGGTTACGTACCGCACATGATGATCGGCGCGCTCGCCGCGCGGCTGCTCATCGAGAACCGGCCGGTGGACCGGGCCTTCCTCCGCCACTACGTGCACTCCGTGGTCTTCCCCGCCCTCGGAGTCTGACCGCGCCGCCCGCCCCGGCCAGGGACCGGGCGCCGCAACAACCGCACAGCCGCGTACGAACACGCCGCGCCCCCGGGTGCGGCAGGCACCCGCCCGCCCGTACCTGACCGACACGCCGCTCTCGTCGTCGGGCTGAGCACCTGTGTCCCGACCCCCTACGACCTGAACGGGAGTACGCCCTCCGTGGCCACTTTCCTGTATTCGATCGGACGGTTCGCCTTCCGGCGCCGCCGCCTCGTCGCCCTGGTGTGGGTGGCGCTGCTGGCGATCGCCGGCGTCGGCGCCGCCACCGCGTCCACCGCGACCTCCAACTCCTTCTCCATACCCGGCACGGAGGCGCAGCGCGCCTTCGACCTGCTGGAGGAGCGCTACCCGGGCCAGAGCGCCGACGGGGCCTCGGCCCGCGTCGTCTTCAAGGCGCCCGAGGGCGAGAAGATCACCGCGCCCGAGAACGCGGCCGAGGTCTCCGGCATCGTCAAGGAACTCCAGGACGGCTCGGACCAGATCGCGTCCGTCGCCGACCCCTTCGACAAGAAGGCCCCGGCGGTCAGCCAGGACGGCACCACCGCCTACATCTCCGTCACCTACGACGTCAGCTCCTTCGAGCTGACCGAGGAGACCCGCGACTCCCTCAAGAACGCCGGGAACGACGCCCGCGAAGGCGGCATGACCGTGGAGATCGGCGGTGACGCGCTGATGGTGATGCCGGAGACCGGGATCACCGAGGTCATCGGCGTGGTCGTCGCGGGCATCGTCCTGGTCATCACCTTCGGTTCGCTGGTCGCCGCCGGACTGCCGCTGATCACCGCGCTGATCGGCGTCGGCATCGGCGTCTCGGCGATCACCGCGCTCGCCTCCGTGATGGACCTCGGCTCCACCACCGCCACCCTCGCGATGATGATCGGCCTCGCCGTCGGCATCGACTACGCCCTCTTCATCGTCTCCCGCTACCGCGCCGAACTGGCCGAGGGCCGGGAGCGCGAGGAGGCCGCCGGGCGGGCGGTGGGCACCGCGGGATCCGCCGTGGTCTTCGCCGGCCTGACCGTGGTCATCGCCCTGGCGGGCCTGACCGTCGTCAACATCCCGATCCTGACCAAGATGGGTCTGGCCGCCGCCGGCACCGTCGTGCTGGCCGTCCTCGTCGCCATCACCCTCATCCCGGCCTTCCTCGGCTTCGCGGGTGAGCGGATCGTCTCACGCAAGGACCGCAAGGCCCGCAAGGCCGCCGCCGAGCAGGCCGCCGCCACCGGCGAGGTCCTCGTCGGCGACGCCCCGCGCGACAACGGCGGCACCCGCTGGTCCCGCTTCGTCCAGCGCCGTCCCGTCATGGTGCTGCTCGCCGGTGTGATCGGCCTCGGCGTCATCGCCATCCCGGCCGCCTCGCTGGAGATGGGCCTCCCGGACGACGGCGCCCAGCCCACCTCCACCTCGCCGCGCAAGGCGTACGACCTCCTCTCCGACGGCTTCGGGCCCGGCTTCAACGGCCCGCTGGTCGGCGTCGTCGACCTGAAGAACAGCGACGACCAGGACGCCGTGCTCCAGCGGATCACCGGCGAGATCCAGAAGAACGACCACGTCGCGATCGTGACGCCGCCGGCGCCGAACGATGCCGGCGACACCGCGACGTTCCAGGTCATCCCCAAGGACCGGCCGAACTCCACCGAGACCGAGACGCTCGTCCACGACATCCGCGACCTGGGCGACACGCTCAAGTCCGAGGACGGCGCCGAGGTCTTCGTCACCGGCGCCACCGCGATGAACATCGACTTCTCGGAGAAGATGAACGACGCGCTGCTGCCGTACCTGGCGCTCGTCGTCGGCCTCGCCTTCCTCCTGCTGATGGTGGTCTTCCGGTCGATCCTGGTGCCGCTCAAGGCCGCGCTCGGCTTCCTGCTCTCGGTGGTGGCCGCGCTCGGTGCCGTCGTCGCCGTCTTCCAGTGGGGCTGGCTCGGCGGGCTCTTCGGGGTCGAGCAGCCCGGCCCGATCATGAGCGTCATGCCGATCCTGATGGTCGGCGTGGTCTTCGGTCTCGCCATGGACTACGAGGTCTTCCTCGTCACCCGTATGCGGGAGGCGTACGTCCACGGGGAGTCGCCCTCGGAGGCGATCACCACCGGCTTCCGCCACGGCGCCCGCGTCGTGACGGCGGCGGCGGTCATCATGATCGCGGTCTTCGCCGGCTTCATCGGCTCCAGCGAGCAGATGATCAAGATGATCGGCTTCGGCCTCGCCATCGCCGTCTTCTTCGACGCCTTCGTGGTGCGGATGGCGATCGTCCCGGCGGTCCTCGCCCTGCTCGGCAAGCGCGCCTGGTGGCTGCCGCGCTGGCTGGACCGTGCCCTGCCCGACTTCGACGTGGAGGGCGACAAGCTCCGCAAGAAGCTCGACGGGGACGCCGCCGAGGGCGGCTCGGGCAAGGAGGAGCGGGAGACGGTCTCCGTCTGACGGCCTGACCGCCTGACCGCGCCCTGGGGGGAGCCCCGCACCGGGAGTCGGTGCGGGGCTCCTTCGCGTCCGGGGTCAGCCGGGGGCGCCGGTCGGGGTCGTCCCGGTGGTGGCGCTGGTCGCGGCGGCCGGCCCGGGCTCGTGCGGCTCGTGGGCGACGGCCGCCACCGCCGGCTCACCGGCCGGCCCCTCCGCGTGCGTACGCCGCAGGAAGCGGATGAGCACCACCGCGTCGAACTGGATGACCAGCGGTTCCTCGCCCGGAGCATGGAACTCCACGACCGTCTGCACCCGCCCGCACGGCCACACCCGGACCGCGCCCTCGGCGCAGGTCGTACGCAGCCCCGCCTCCAGCAGGGCGCGCGGAATCTCCCGGTCCGCGGAGGCGAAGCCGGCGCCGGGGAAGTGGAGGACGACGGGGCACTCCTCGCCCCGGGCCGCGTCGGGGTCGTACCGCAGCAGGACCGGGACGGCGAAGTGGTCGTTGCCGTCGGTGACGATGTACCCACGGGCGCGCTGCTCGACTGCGGCGGTCATCGGTGCTGTCCTCCTGAGGCGAAGGCGGGGCGGCGGAACGCCTGTACTCCTGGACTCCTGTGCTGCTCTTGCTGCTCCTGTGCTGTTATCGCCCAGAAGTGCGCCCCTTATGCGATGAATATCCCATAAAAAGGTGAAATCCTCCTGGCGAGGTCTTTGCTTTCCGCCCCTCCGTGTGCATGCGTACGCGCACGGTGACCCCACGACGCCGGCTCTCCCGGACCCCCGTCGGCCCCCGCCCCCGCATCTGTGACCATGGGACGGTGAACGACACCGCCGAGGCCACCGGCCACCCCGCCCCCGACGAACAGGACCCCGCGCCGGAACCCGTCGCCGTCCACGGCACGGTCGCCCCCGGCTACGAGCCGGTCCGTGACGCCTTCGCCCGCAACTTCGCCCAGCTCGGCGACCGCGGCGCCGCCGTCACCGTCCACCGCCACGGCACCCCCGTCGTCGACCTGTGGGCCGGCACCCGCGACCACGACTCCACCGACCCCTGGGAGCGCGGCACTGCGCAGGTCGTCCACTCCGTCACCAAGGGCGTCTCCGCCGCCGCCCTGCTCCTCCTCCACCAGCGCGGCCGCCTCGACCTCGACGCCCCGGTCAGCACCTACTGGCCCGAGTACGCCGCCGAGGGCAAGGAACGCACCCTCGTCCGCCACCTCCTCGCCCACCGCGCGGGCGTCCCCGTCCTCGACCGGCCGCTCACCCCCGACGAGGCCGGCCACCCCGGCACCGGCGCCGCCGCCGTCGCCGCCCAGGCCCCCGTCTGGGAGCCCGGCACCGAACACGGCTACCACGCGCAGACCTACAGCTGGCTCACCGGCGAACTCGTCCGGCGCGTCACCGGGATCTCCCTCGGCCGGTACGTCGCCGAGGAGATCGCGGGGCCGCTCGGGCTCGACCTGTGGATCGGGCTGCCGCCGGAGCGGAAGGACCGGGTCGGACGGTCCGGGGCCGTCTCCGCCCCCGAGCGGGGCGGGCTGCGGCTGCGGCCGCGCCGGAACGTGCAGGACGCCTACGGCGACCCCGCCTCCCTCACCCGGCGGGCCTTCGACGCCATCGACCCGCCCGTCGACGAGAACAGCCCCGCCTACCACGCGGCCGAACTCCCCGGCGCCAACGGGATCGCGACCGCCTACGCCCTCTCCCGCTTCTACGCCTCCCTGATCGGCGCCGTCGAACAGGGCCCGCGCCTCTTCGCTCCCGCCACCCTGGCGCTCGCTCGCACCGTGGAGTCCGAGGGGCCTGACCGGGTGCTCGTCGTGCCGACGCGGTTCGGGCCCGGGTTCATGCTGCACGGGGCTGCCTCGCCCCTGCTCGCGGACGGGTCCTTCGGGCACCCCGGGCGCGGGGGGTCGCTCGGCTTCGCCGATCCCGAGAGCGGGGTCGCCCTTGGTTACGTCACCAACGGGCTCCAGAAGACGGTCACCAACGACCCCCGGGCCCAGGCCCTCGTCCGTGCTGTCCGCGGGGTTCTCCAGGGGTAGCCCCTGCTCGGCGGGGCCCACTCGTCGGCCTGCGGCCGGGCTGGGCTGTCTTTGCCGTCCGGCGCTCCTGCCTGTGCCGTCACCGATGGCCTCAAGCGCCGGCCGGGCTGAAATGCGGCCTCAAGCGCCGGCCGGGCTGAAATGCGGCCTCAAGCGCCGGCCGGGCTGAAATGGGTGCGCTGGGGCTGGGCTTCGCCCCGTCCTTCCGGCCCCGCCCCTGCGGGTCACTGATGGCCTCAGTCGCCGGCCGGGCTGTCGGGGTTCGCGGGATTCCAGGCAGGAAAGAATGCCGTTCGGGCTCTGAAGGGACCCGCCTGATGGCAAGTCAAGAATGACGCCGAACTACTCGGCCACGGCAACGCCGGTGTTCTGACCGGCGGAGATCCACCACTGCCCGTCCCTCTTCACCAGCACCCACGTTCCCACATTGGCCCGCTTGTGCTCTGACACCACGATGGGCTGCCGGAAGAAGACCACGGCGACGTCCGGGGCCGGGAAAGTGATGCGCTCGATCTCGTACCAGGTGTTGATTCCCCCGGCGTGCCCTGTCAGGCGCTCGCTGTGATAGGCGTGAATCTTCTCCCAGCCGAAGAAGCGCGCACCGTTCACCGCCGTGAAGACCACGTCCGCGGTGAACCGTTCGTCGAACTTCGCAGCGTCATGCTCAGCGAAAGCCGACTCCAAGTCGGCGAATATCTCCTCGATAAGGCGCACATCATCCTTGTCGCTCTGACATTCCTGAGTGTCTGGGCGATCGGTCACTCGTCGCTCCCTCTGTCGGGACGGGTGTGGCCACGACTGATCATCGTGACTCGCGCGAACCGACGAAGAGGCGCCGACCGCGCCCCACAGCATAGATCCGCCCCCTTGTGAGGAGGTACCCCGGCGCGGCCCCGCCCCACCCCCGTGCCGGAGGAACCGCGAACCTGACAGCCCGGCCGGCGTTTGAGGCCATCTTTGACCGGCAGGGTCGATACGGAGCCCAGGCCCATGACAGCCCAGCCGGGCCGCAGCCCGATGAGCCGGCTGAGGTCAGCCCACGTGGAGCATGAGCCCGATCCCCGCGGCCATGACAGCCGCGGCAAGCAGCCGCGGCGCCCCGAACCGCTCTTTGAAGAAGAAGGCCCCGATGAGGGCACCGACGATGATCGAGGATTCGCGCAGCGCCGCCACCGGAGCGAGCGGCGCCCGCGTCTGCGCCCAGAGGACGAGCCCGTACGCGGCCATGGACAGCGCCGCCCCGAGCAACCCCCGCCCCGCATGCGGCCGAAGCGAGCCAAGAAGCCCCCGCCCCCGCCGGGCCAAGGCGTACGCGGGGATGGCGATCCCTTCCAGGATCATCAGCCAGGCGAGATACCCGACGGGACTCCCGGCGGCCCGCACCCCGGCCCCGTCGACGACGGTGTAGGCGGCGATGGCCAGCCCCGTCGCCACGGCAGCGGTGAGCGCGGCCCAGTCGGGCCGCCTGCCGGAGCTGCGGACGCCCCAGAGGGCGAGCCCCACCAGCCCGGCGCTGGCCAGCGCGACCCCCGCCCCCTGCCAGCGGTCGAGCCGCTCACCCAGCAGCACGGCGGCCAGCACGGTGACGACCAGCGGCGCGGTCCCCCGGGCGATCGGATACATCTGCCCGAAGTCGCCGAGCGAGAACGACCGCATCAGCAGCAACTGGTAGCCGACGTGCAGCGCCGCCGACACCAGCAGGTACGGCCAGGCCGCGGCGGCGGGCAGGCCCGTGAAGCAGGCGATCCCCGCGCCGATCACCGCGGCCCCGCCGCTGATCAGCGTGAACGCGGTCAGCTGGTCCTTGATGGCGTGGGCGAGGGCGTTCCACGCGGCGTGGGTGAAGGCGGCCAGCAGCACGGCCGCCGCGACCACCGGCGTCATTCGGACGACTCGCGCACGTCCACGAGGGTCGCCCCGGCATGGCGGACCAGCTCGGCCGGCGCCATCGGGAAGACGGTGTGCGGGGTGCCGGCGGCCGCCCACACCTCGGCGTGCGCCAGCAGCCGCCGGTCGGCCAGGACCGGGGTACGGGTGCGGTGCCCGAAGGGCGGGACGCCCCCGATGGCGTACCCGGTGGTCTCGCGCACCAGGTCGGCCTTGGCCCGGGTCACCTTGGTGGCGCCGAGCGCGTCGCGGACCTGGTCGAGGTCGGCGCGGGAGGCGCCGTCGAGGAGGACCAGCACGGGGACGGGGCCCTCGGTGCCGGGCAGGCCGTGGGCGGCGAAGATCAGGGACTTGACGATGGCGTCCAGCTCGCAGCCGACGGCCGCGGCGGCCTCCTCGGCGGTCCGGGTCGCCTCGGGGAACTTCCGTACGCGCGCCGTCACCTCACCCAGGCCGAGCGCCTGCAGGGCCTCGGCGAAGCGCGGGAGGACGACGGAGGGGGCCGCCTCCGTGGCGGCCGGCGCGGTGGTCTCGGATGTGCTCATGGTGCGCACGGTAGCGGTAGGTGTAGGCGCCACGCGAGGGTGTTCCCTGGTCGGGGCGGTGCGCGTCCGACGCGTCGATCATGGTTCCGGCCGGGCAGGGCAGACGGCGAGGAGAGGGACAGAGCCGTAGCTGAGGGGTGGGGTCGCAGATGATCGACGAGATGGTACCGGCGCGCGAACCGCTGGCCGAGGAGCCGATACCCGCCAGGGTGGTACGCGGGGGCGCACGCAGGCCCCGGCGGACGCGGCGGGCACGTCCGACGGTCCGCTCCGGCTCGCTGGCGGTGGTACTCGCCGCCGCGATCCTGACCGGACTCGCCCTGGCCTTCCAGGGGTTCGCCCGGTGGGCGGGGGAGCACCCCGGCTGGGCCGTCCTGCTGGGCCTCGCCGCCGTCCCCGTCCTCTACGCCCTGCTGCGCGGCATGCCCCACGCCCGCGACCTGCGCCGCGCCGCCCGCGCGGGCATGGCCGAGGCCGAGGCCGACGCACTGGCCGCCACCCGCACCGCCCCGCCCGTCCCGGTCGACGAGCCCGCAGACCCGCCCACCCGCACCCAGCAACCGCCCCTCCTGGCCGACGCGTTCCCGCCCGGCCCCGAGGAACCGACCCTCGCCGCCCCCTTCCACGACGGCCGCACGGCCCCACTCCCGGAACCCGAAGCCCCCGCCCCGTACGCCACAGAGCCGTACGCCCCCGACTGGGAACCGCAACTGGAACCGGAACTGGAACCGGAGCCGGAGCCGGAGGCGGAAGCGGTCGCGCTCACCGCGGCCGAGTTGGACGGTGTCGACCTCGCCACGCTGGACTTCGCCGCCCTGGACGCCGACACCTTCGAGGAGGCGGTCGCCGCCCTCTGCCGCCGCGACGGCTGCGCCGACGCCGAGACCGTCGGCGGCGCGGGCGACCTCGGCGCGGACGTCCTGGCCACCGCCCCCGACGGCCGGCGCGTGGTCATCCAGTGCAAGCGATACGGCCCGGAGAACAAGGTCGGCTCCCAGGACCTCCAGCGCTTCGGCGGAACCTGCTGGAGCGTCCACGGCGCCCAGCTCGCCGTCCTGGTGACGACCAGCGAGTTCACCGCCCCGGCCGAGGAGTACGCCGACTCCTGCGGCATCCGCTGCATCGACGGCACCGAACTCACCGCCTGGGCCGAAGGAACCGGCCCCGCCCCCTGGGGCCCCGGCGCAACCCTCGGCTGACCGCCCCCCCCCTTGGGGCGCGCACAACCGGCCAACCCTGCAACAGCATCCGGACAGGACTATGCGCAGGGCAACATGGCTATGCGCTCAGCCCGTACGGTGGCGCCAGCCCAGGAGGAGCTGAACCACTGTGTACGACCGCACCCTTGCCGCACCACGCGAGGAGCGGGGCCAGGCCGCGCCCCCGGTGAACATCGCCTGCTGCATGCGCTGCCACCGCCTCACCAGAACCCCCGTCCCCCTCCGCACCATCCGCAGCACCTGCGGCCCCGCCACCACCCTCTACACCTGCCCCACCTGCACACCCCCCACCTGACACACCCGCTGCCTCGTCCCACCCTCCGGCGGTCAGCCGCGTACGAGACCGTGGGGTGGGGCCGTGCCGGGGTGCCCCCGCAGCAAACTGCACACACGGCCGTCTTGAAGCGACTGACCCCGCACCCTGCAGTTTGTGAGGAGGCACCCCGGCACGGCCCCGCCCCACCCCCGTGCCGGGGGAACCGCGAACCTGACAGCCCGGCCGGCGTTTGAGGCCATCGGTGACCGGCGCGGCGGAGACGGAGCCCAGCCCCCACCAGCCCAGCCGGCACCTGAGGCCCCCTGGCCCGGGACAGGCCAGACGAGCACCCCCCCTCACCGAGGACCAGACGTCACCTAGTGGCGTCCACCCAAGCAATGGCCCCCGCCACAAGGGAAATAAGCACCAACCCCACCACAAGCGTCCCCAGCAGAATCACCTTGCGCACGGACCGCGCATCCACAAAGCACCCTCCAAAGGCAGGGAATCGAGCGAAGACCGAGCCGAAGCCGTGATGCCGGCCCGGCCCCGCTAACCCCTACCCCGTCAGGACCCGAGCAGCACCGCCCGCACCAACGGACCCGCCGAGGCCCCGCCCCGGCCCCCCTCCTGGATGACCGCCGCGGCCGCCACATCACCACGCCAGGCGGTGAACCAGCCGTTGGGCTTCTTCTGGTTGTCGACCTCGGCGCTGCCCGTCTTGGCGCCGACATCGGCCCCGAGCCCGGCCATGGGCTCGGCCCCGGACCCGGCGACGGCGGTGTGCGTGAGCAGGGCCTTGAGCTGGCTCTGCGCCGACGCGGAGAGCTTCCGCTCGGCCTTGGCCAGGGACCGGCCGTCGACCTCGGGCGAGACCAGGTAGGGCTGGTGGAACTCGCCGGTCTTGGCGGTGGCGACGACGGAGGCCATGTTCAGCGGGTTGGCGCGGACGCCGCCCTGGCCGATGAGCGAGGCCGCCATCGAGGCGTCGGACTGGACGGGCACGGCGCCGTCGAACGACGGGACGCCGATGGCCCAGTCGTCCTTGCCCAGCCCGAAGACCTGCTGGGACTGCTTGGTCAGGTCGTCGTCCTTCAGCTTCTTCGCCTGGCTGATGAAGGCCGTGTTGCAGGAGGCCCCGAAGCTGTCCCGGAACGTCCCCCCGGTGATCTTGAACTTCTCGACGTTCTGGAACTTCCAGCCGCCGTACGAGGAGTACTTGGGGCACGGGTGCTTCTTGTCGATGCCCGCCAGGTCCTTCTCCAGCAGCATCGAGGCGGAGACGATCTTCATCGTGGAGCCGGGGGCCAGCGAGCCCTGGAGGGCGACGTTGAACCCCTCCGGGTTGGAGTTGGCGAAGGCGAGGATCTCCCCGGTGGAGGGGCGCAGCGCCACCACGGACGCCTTCTTCCGCTCGGCCACCTCCTTCTCGGCGGTGGCCTGGGCCTTGGCGCTGAGCGTGGTCCGCAGCGTGCCCTCCTTGCCCTCGGCGAGGGTCAGCAGGGTCTTGTCGGGAAGCTCGTCGTCGTCCCCGGACTTGGCCTCGGTGCCGTCCGCCTTCTTCTCCTTCTCGGGCTTCTCGGCCCGCACGACGCGGAGTTCGACACCCGGGGTGCCGCCGGCCTTCTCGCCGTACCGCTCGCGCAGGCTGTCCAGGACGGCGCCGAGCGAGGGGTACTTCTCCTTGGTCAGCTCCCCGCCGTCCCGGTCCAGGGCGCGGATCGGGGGCGTGCCCGCCTCGCCGGTCACCAGCTGGTCGCCCTCGGCGAGGTCGGGGTGGAGGACGGAAGGCTGCCAGTGCACCAGCGGGCGGCCGTCGGCGGCGCGCCGCACCACGGTCAGCTCCGACTCGTACGCCCAGGGCTTGTCCGTCTTCTCCCAGGTGACCGTGGTGGCCACCGAGAACGGCACCTTCGCCTTGGCGCGCTTGCCCTTCTGGATCTCCACCGGCCCGGTCTTCGCGCTCTTCGCGTACGCGTCCAGGGCGGCCTGGGCGGCGGTGGGGGCGTCGGTCTGGCGGGCGGCCTCGGCGGGCTCGCCCGCCGCCCAGGCGTCGAGGAACTTGGTCGCGGCGCCCTTGACCTCGGCCGCCGTCAGCGGGCCGGTGGGTATCGCGTCGGCCTGGTCGGCCGCCTCGTCCCCGCCGGTGAAGGCCCAGGCGCCGACCCCGGCGCCTATCACCACGGCGGCGGCCGCACCGATCACCGCGTATTTCCTGGTGTTGTTGGTGCCCGGTTCGCGGCGCACCTCGCGTCGTCTCTTGCCCACAGTCCCCTCCGCAGCTCCGCCGCCCCCTCGGCACCGACGGGCCCCAGCGTAGTGCCGCCCGCGGACACCCCGTCCCCTGGCCGGTCGGCCGGGGGAGGGGCGCGCGGACGAGGTGGTTCCGTACGCCGGGTCAGGCGCCGGAGCGCAGGACGGCGGCGACGATCGGGCCCGCGCTCTCGCCGCCCCGGCCCCCCTGTTCGGCGACGGCGGCGACGGCCAGGTCACCGCGGTAGGCGGTGAACCAGCTGTTGGCCGTCGCCTGCCCGTCGACCTCCGCCGAACCGGTCTTGGCGCCGATGTCGCCGCCCAGCCCGGCCAGGGCGCCGGCGGCGCTGCCGGAGGTCGCGGTCCGGTGCATCATGGCGCGCAACTGCGCGGCCGTACCCGGCGCCAGCCCGCGCGCCTGGGCCAGCTCACCGTCGATCAGCTCGCGCGGTACGAGCACCGGCTGCCGGAACGCGCCGGTACGGGCGGTGGCGGTGACCGAGGCGAGGGTCAGCGGGTTCAGCTGGACCTGGCCCTGCCCGATCAGTGCGGCCGCCGTGTCGGGGCCGCCCGAGGCCGGGACCCTGCCGTCGAAGGAGGGCACGCCGATCCGCCAGTCGTCGCGGGCGAGGCCGAAGACCTCCTGGGCCTGGCGGGTGAGGTCGTCCACCTTCAGCTCGTCGGCGAACTTCACGAAGGCGGTGTTGCAGGAACGGGCGAAGCTGTCGG
This sequence comes from Streptomyces albidoflavus, assembly GCF_000719955.1. Lineage (GTDB taxonomy): Bacteria > Actinomycetota > Actinomycetes > Streptomycetales > Streptomycetaceae > Streptomyces > Streptomyces albidoflavus. The sequence goes on along the minus strand of NZ_JOII01000043.1, from coordinate 8,766 downwards.
CGAGGGTGGCGTGCTCGTTGGGCGCGAGCCCCGGCAGGTTGTTGAAGGTCTGGCTCTGCCAGGTGGCCGAGGGCGGGCAGGGCGCGGCCCCTTCGGCGGCGGTCAGCCCCTTGTCGATGAGGAGCGAGGCCGAGACGATCTTCATCGTCGACCCGGGCGCGAGCTGGCCGAGGAAGGACGCGTCGAAGCCGTCCGCACGGTGGTCGGCCACGGCCAGGATCTCCCCGGTACTGGGCCGCAGCGCCACCACGGACGCCTCCGCCCGCCCGGCCACCGCCTGTTCGGCGGCGCGCTGGGCGGCGGCGGAGAGTGTGGTGCGCACGGTGCCGGGCTTGCCCTCGGCGAGGGTCAGCAGGGTCTGCCGGGGCGCGCTGCTCTCGGGGTCGATCCACAGCTCGACGCCGGGCTTACCGCCCGCCTGCTTGCCGTACTGGTCCCGCAGCTTGTCCAGCAGCGGCCCCAGCGAGGGGTGTTCGGAACGCTTCAGCTCCTGGCCCGCCCGGTCGACGAGGCGGATCGGCGGCACCTCGGCCTCCCCCGCCTGAAGGGTGTCGCCCGCCTGGAGGTCCGGGTGGAGCACCTCGGGCGCCCAGTCGACCAGGGGCCGGCCCGTCGTCTCCCCCCGGACGACCTCCAGTTCACCCTCGTACTTCCAGGTGCCCCGGTGCTCGCCGACGGAGACGGTGGCCTCGACCGCGTAGCCGACGGTGCGGCCGACCGGCTCCTCGGCGGTGACGCGCACGTGGCTGACGTGGGCGGCCTCGAAGTAGTCGGTCAGCGCGGTACGGGCGGCCACGGCGTTGTCGGTGAGCTGCGCCGCCTCGGCGGTGTCCCGGCGCGACCAGGCCGCGAAGAACGCCTTGGCCGCCTTGGCCGCCTCGGCCCGGGTCGGCGGCCCGGCCGGCTTCTCGGCGGCGGCCGCCTCGACCCCGTCACCCCCGCCCCCCACATCGCCGACCAGTTCGTAGACCCCGAACCCGGCGGCCCCCACCATGCCCAGAAACACCCCGCCCACCAGCGCGGCCTTGGCTCCGTTACGCACGGAATCGTCCCCTCCCCGTCTCCCCGGCAGCCGCGTGAACGACGATTTGAACGTGTTCAAACAACTACCCTCCGGTGCACTCTAAGCACAGGAGTGGTCATGTGGAGGCAAAAATGCGGCGAACGTACTCCGGAATAGGCCATTCCGTCATGAGCCCTCCCGCCTCGGCCACTTCGCCACCACGGGGGACCGGCCGGGCGCCCGACGCCCACCCCGCTCCCCCCTGAGCCGGAACCCTTCCTCCCGCTTCAGCCCCCAGCGGACACCCACCCCTTCCGCCGCCCCCCTTGCCAGGCTCACCCGCGTAAGCGCCCGCCACCGAGCCGAAAGGCCCCCATGCCCGCCTACGCCATCGCCCGCCTCCAGGACGCCGCCCCGCACCCCGACATCGCCGAGTACCTCGACCGCATCACCGCCACCTTCACCCCGTACGGCGGCCGCTTCCTCGTCCACGTCACCCCGCACGAGACGGTCGAGGGCACCTGGCCCGGCGCCGTCGTCATGATCGGCTTCCCCGACCTCCCCCAGGCCCGCGCCTGGTGGAACTCCCCGGCGTACCAGGAGATAGCTCCCCTCCGCTCCCGCCACATCGAGGGGGACATCATCCTGGTCGAGGGCGTACCGGACGGATACGACCCGAGCGGCGCGGCGACGGCGGTCCGGGAGGCGGCCGCGGGCGAGTAGGGCTCACCTCGCCCTGCCCGCCCTCCCTATCGCCAGGTCGGACCGCGCCGCCTCGTGCAGCCCGTTGAGCGCCTCCACCAGAGGGATGTCGAGCTGCGCGGTCCCGTTGCCGGGCTCCCGGGCGGCCCGCAGCAACTCCCAGGTCCGCCGGTTGACCGCGTGTGCGGCGGTGGCGGCGGCGTCGTGGCTCAGCAGGACGAACGTCTCGAAGAGCACCGACCGCTTGTTCTCGCTCGCCTCCATCGCCCACAACGCCTCGGCCGGGTCCCTGCCCTCGTCACGGGCCCGCCCTGCGTCCCTGGCGGCCCGGCTGATCTCCTTGATGCACGTGACGTACTCGATGTACGTCTCCAGCTTCCGCTCGTCCCACCGCGTGGTCATCTCCCGCCGGAACTTGGCGCGTTCCACGGACGCGGTCGCGAAGTAGGAGGTGAGGGCGCCTATGAGCACGCCGACGAGGGTGAGGATCTGGGTGGCCATGGCGGACAAGGTAGCGGCGGGCGGCTACTGCGAGCCCGCCGCCGGTCCCCCTAGACCCACGTATCCAGCCACATCCTCCGCTGCCACTGGTCCACCGGGATCGGCTCCCCCGTGTACAGCGGCCAGAAGTAGATGAAGTTCCACAGGATGAGGAGGACGATGACGCCTGCCGTTGCCGCGCCTGCCATGCGGCGGCGTTCCGAGGAGCCTGGGGGGCCGATGATCGCGCCGAGGAACATGGCGAGGGCGAGGCAGAGGAAGGGGACGAAGACGACGGCGTAGAAGACGAAGATGGTGCGTTCCTGGTAGGCGAACCAGGGGAGGTAGCCGGCGGCGACGCCGCAGAGGAGGGCGCCGGCGCGCCAGTCGCGGCGCAGGCCCCAGCGCCAGAGGCAGTAGGCGACGGCGAAGCAGGCGGCCCACCACAGGGCGGGGGTGCCGAGGGCGAGGACCTCGCGGGCGCACTTGTCGACGGTGTCGGCGGGGCAGCCGTCCTTGCCGGGGGCCGGGGACTCGTAGAAGTAGGAGACGGGGCGGCCGGCGACCAGCCAGGACCAGGGGTTGGACTCGTAGGTGTGGCCGGAGTTCAGGCCGACGTGGAAGTCGTAGACCTTGTTCTCGTAGTGCCAGAGGCTGCGGAGCCAGTCGGGGAGCCAGGCGAAGGAGCCGCCCTGTCCGGCGCCCGCCGCCCAGTCGCGGTAGTAGCCGCCGGTGCCGTCGGCGGGGGAGGCGATCCAGGCGGCCCAGGAGGCGACGTAGGTGGCGACGGCGACCGGGACCGTGGAGACGAAGGCGGGGAGGATGTCGCGGCGGAGCACCGCCGTGTACGGGCGGCGGGCCCCGGCGACGCGGCGGGCGCCGACGTCCCAGGCGACGGTGAGGAGGCCGAAGGCGGCCAGGATGTAGAGGCCGTTCCACTTGGTGGCGAAGGCGAGGCCCAGGCAGAGCCCGGCGGCGAGGCGCCAGGGCCGCCAGCCCAGGCGCAGGCTGCCCGCGACGCCGGAGTCGGGGCGCACGACGCCGTCCGCGCCGGCCGGGAGGGCGGCGGCCAGCCGGGCGCGGGCCTTGTCGCGGTCGATGAGCAGGCAGCCGAAGGCGGCCAGGACGAAGAACATCAGCACCAGGTCGAGCAGGGCGGTGCGGCTCATCACGAAGTGCAGGCCGTCCACGGCCAGCAGCAGACCGGCCAGGCAGCCGAGGAAGGTCGAGCGGAAGAGGCGGCGGCCGATGCGGCAGAGCATCAGCACGGAGAGGGTGCCGAGCAGGGCCGTCATGAACCGCCAGCCGAACGGTTCCAGGCCGAAGAGCCACTCGCCGATGCCGATGACGTACTTGCCGACCGGCGGGTGGACGACGTAGGAGGCGTCGGTGGGGATCTGGACCGAGGACGGGTCGGCGAGGATCGAGGCGTCGGCGTTCTTCGGCCAGCTCACCTCGAAGCCGCGGTGGATGAGGGCCCACGCGTCCTTCGCGTAGTACGTCTCGTCGAATATCACCGCCTTCGGGCTGCCCAGGTTCCAGAACCGCAGCACCCCGGCGAAGAGCGCCACCAGCAGCGGGCCGCCCCAGGCGGAGAGCGCCACCAGCCGCCGCGCCGCCGCCTCGCCGACGCCCAGGCCCTTCCAGAGCCGCGGGTCGGGCTCGTTGTACGGCGGCACCAGCCGCTCCCGCACCCCCTGCCGCGGGCGCGCGGTGTACCCGAATCTGCGCAGCCGCTGCGGCCAGGGCTGCGCGGTCGCGTCGGGCCGGTCCGTGGGGGCCCCGGTCGAGGAGGCGGTCTTGGTCACCGGGTCATCGTAGGGAACGGTCCCGGACAGGTCCCGCCCCCGTGCCGGTACCTCCCCATCTGGGGCATCCCGTCCCCCGGGAGCCGTGCGGCGGCCGGGCGGAAACGTCCCTTCCGTCCGGCCGCGGGCGCGGGTGCGGGCGGCTGCGAGGATGGAGCCGTGACAGGAACCGGAACCCTCGTACTCGCAGGCACCCCCATCGGCGACACCGCCGACGCCCCGCCCCGGCTCGCCGCCGAGCTGGAGCGCGCCGACGTCGTCGCCGCCGAGGACACCCGCCGGCTGCGCCGCCTCACCCAGGCCCTCGGCGTCCACACCACCGGACGCGTCGTCTCCTACTTCGAGGGCAACGAGAGCGCCCGCACCCCCGAACTGGTCGAGGAGCTGGCCCAGGGCGCGCGGGTGCTGCTGGTCACCGACGCGGGCATGCCCTCGGTCTCCGACCCCGGGTACCGCCTGGTCGCCGCCGCCGTCGAGCGCGGGCTGCGCATCACCGCCGTGCCCGGCCCGTCCGCCGTGCTGACCGCGCTCGCCCTCTCCGGGCTGCCCGTCGACCGGTTCTGCTTCGAGGGGTTCCTGCCGCGCAAGGCGGGGGAGCGGCTGGGGCGGCTGCGCGAGGTGGCCGGGGAGCGCCGCACCCTCGTCTACTTCGAGGCGCCGCACCGGCTCGCCGCCACCCTGGAGGCGATGGCCGAGGTCTTCGGCGCCGACCGCCGCGCCGCCGTCTGCCGTGAGCTGACCAAGACCTACGAGGAGGTCCGGCGCGACGGCCTCGGCGCACTGGCCGCCTGGGCCGCCGAGGGCGTACGCGGGGAGATCACGGTCGTCGTCGAGGGAGCGCCCGAGGCCGGGCCCGCCGACCTGGACGACGCGGAGCTGGTGCGCCGGGTCCGCGACCGCGAGGAGGCGGGGGAGCGGCGCAAGGAGGCCATCGCCGCCGTCGCCGCCGAGGCGGGGCTGCCCAAGCGCCAGGTCTTCGATGCCGTCGTGGCGGCAAAGAACGCGGAACGAAACGGCCCGAAGTGAGGTAAAGGGCTAGCCTGAAAGGTAAAGCGGGGGGCATCGGTGAGGCCGCCCCGCCATGGCGGTCCCAAATCCCGTCCATGATGCGACCGGCTCCGATGCGCCCCGGTCCCCACAGGAGTCCACTGGTGGGAGACGACCGAAGGAGTCGGCATGAGCCAGACATCGCGGACAGGTACCCCCTCCGGTACCTCCAGCCCGACCTCCGAAGCCCCGATACCCCGCGCGCCCGTCGACACCGTGCACGAGGCGTACTCGTTCGCCTGCATGCGGTGCGGGCACGGCTGGGAGCAGGAGTACGACATCCAGCACTTCAGCGACCGCGACGGGCACGAGTTCTTCCTCTACCTCGCCGACGGCCACCGGGTGCCCTCACCGCTCTCCCGGCCCACCTGCCTCAACTGCGGGGGCCACGTCGTGCGCATCATGCAGGCCGGCCGGGTGGCCGCCGCCCAAGCCGCGATGCACGGCACCGCCTCCGGCGAATCCGTCGCGCGGGGCGGCATGGCGGCCCACGTGCCCAGCGAGCGGTCCGACACCGGCGCCGCGCGGGCCGGTGGGCGGCGCTCGATCTGGTCCCGGATCTTCGGGCACGGATAGCCCCGGCCGGAACCGGGCGGTGGTGGAGCGGGCGCGGGCGCGTTCCCTTGACGAGGCGTAGGTACGGCGGGACGCTCCTGGGGTCCGAGTGACTGGTCGAGACCACCAGGAGTACGAGACCACCAGGAGTTGTCGTGCCTCGTCGTCGTCACCGCTCCACCAGCGCCTGCCTGCTCACCGCCACGGCCCTGGCGCTCACCGCCCTCACCCCCGCCCAGGCCGGTCAGGCCGCACAGCCTCCCGACCGCCTGCCCCGGGTCACTCCCGAGCCCCAGTCCCTGCGGCCCACCGGCGCCGACGCCCGCGTCACCCGCCGGGTCACCGTGGTCGCGGACGACCGGACCGACCCCGCCGCCCTGCGCCGCCTCGTCCGGGAGCTGGAGGACCACGGGGCCGCCCGCGTCGACGTGACCGCCCCCGACGCCGTACCCCGCGCCACCGGCCGCCTGACCGTACGCCTCGGAGCCGCCGGCCGCCCCGACCTCACCCGCGCCCTCGCCGGCACCGCCGTACCCGACCGGGCCGAGGGCTACGCGCTCCGGGCCGAGGCCGCTTCCGTGGCCTTGGCGGGCGCCGACGCCACCGGCCAGTTCTACGCCGTCCAGAGCCTGCGCCAGCTCCTCCGGCGCATTGGCACCACCTGGCACGTGGCGGGCGCCGCCGTCTCCGACCACCCCGCCATGCCCCTGCGCGGCACCGTCGAAGGCTTCTACGGCACGCCCTGGACCCACGCCGAACGCCTCGACCAGATGGACTTCTACGGCGACGTGAAGGCCAACACGTACATCTACGCGCCCAAGGACGACCCCTACCACCGCGACAAGTGGCGCGAGCCCTACCCCGAGGACAAGGCCGCCGAACTGGGCGAACTGGTGGAGCGCGCCGACGCCAACCACGTCCGCTTCACCTTCGCCGTCTCCCCGGGCACCTCGATCTGCTACTCCGACCCGGACCACGTCCAGGACCTCACGGCCAAACTCCAGGCCCTCTACGACCTGGGCACCCGCTCCTTCTCGATCCCGCTGGACGACATCAACTACACGGCCTGGAACTGCGAGGCCGACCGCGCCGCCTACGGCGAACCCGGCCGCGCCTCGGCCGCCCGCGCCCAGAGCGACCTCCTCAACCACGTGCAGCGCGCCTTCGTCGCCACCCACGAGGGCACCCGCCCGCTCCAGACGGTCCCCACCGAGTACGGCGACCTCACCGACACCGCCTACAAGCAGACCCTCCGCGACGCGCTGGACCCGGAGGTCGAGGTGATGTGGACCGGCACCGACGTCGTCCCGCCGGAGATCACCAACGACCAGGCCGAAGCCGCCTCCGCCCTCTTCGGCCGCAAGGTCTTCGTCTGGGACAACTATCCGGTCAACGACTTCGGCAACACCAGCGGCCGCCTCCTCCTCGCCCCCTACGACCGCCGCGAGCCCGGCCTCTCCGACCACCTCACCGGCATCGTCGCCAACCCCATGAACCAGCCCTACGCCGGCAAGGTCGCCGTCCTCGGCGCCGCCGCCTTCTCCTGGAACGACACCGCCTACGACGCGAAGGCCACCTGGCACGCCGCCCTCTCCTACCTCGCGGACGGCGACCCCCGCGCCACGAAGGCCCTCCTCCTCTTCGCCGACCTCAACCACCTCGCCCCCACCTTCGGCGACACCCCCTGGCAGCCCCAGGCCCCCGAGCTGTCCCGCCGCACCGCCGCCTTCTGGCAGAGCTGGGACGCGGGCGACGAGGCGAAGGCCGTCCGCACCCTGCGCCCCTACGCCGACGCCCTCGCCCAGGCCCCCGCCAAGATCCGCTCCGGCAAGGTCCAGCCCGGCTTCCTCACCGACGCCGCCCCCTGGCTCGACGCCACCGCCCTGTGGGGCCGGGCCACCGTCACCATGACCGACGCCCTCGACGCCTGGCACCGCGGCGACCAGGACCGGGCCCGAGAACTGGCCGAGGAGTCCCGGGACCTCCAGGACCAGGCCCGCGCCGTCCGCGTCGACCCGCCCCGCAACTCCTGGGGCAAGGTCCAGCCCAAGATCGCCGACGGCGTCCTCGACACCTTCCTGACCGAGGCGGCCGCCCGTCTGACCTGACGGCTTCGTAGGATCGGAGCCATGAGTCGTGAGGGACGCAAGGGTCAGGGTCAGGACGCGCCGCCGCTGCCGGAGGCGCTGACGGTCGAGGTCGCCGACAGCCACACCCACGTGGACATGCAGGCGGACTCGATGGAGGAGACCCTGGCCAAGGCCGCCTCGGTCGGCGTGACCACCCTGATCCAGGTCGGCTGCGACCTCGCGGGCTCCCGCTGGGCCGCCGAGGCCGCAGCCGCCCACGACCGGGTCCACGCCGCCGTCGCCCTCCACCCCAACGAGGCCCCCCGCATCGTCCTCGGCGACCCCGACGGCTGGTCCCGCCAGGGCGAACGCCCCGCAGGCGGCGAAGCCGCCCTCGACGAGGCCCTCGACCAGATCGAGGCACTGGCCGCCCTCCCCCACGTCCTCGGCGTGGGCGAAACCGGCCTCGACCACTTCCGCACCGGCCCCGAAGGCATGGCCGCCCAGGAACGCTCCTTCCGCGCCCACATCGAACTCGCCAAGCGCCACGACAAGGCCCTGGTCATCCACGACCGCGAGGCCCACGCCGACGTCCTGCGCATCCTCCGCGAGGAAGGCGCCCCCGACCGCACCGTCTTCCACTGCTTCTCCGGCGACGCCGACATGGCCAGGACCTGCGCCGACCACGGCTACTACATGTCCTTCGCCGGCAACATCACCTTCAAGAACGCCCACCCCCTCCGCGAAGCCCTCAAGGCCGCCCCCCAGGAACTCCTCCTCGTCGAAACCGACGCCCCCTTCCTCACCCCGGCCCCCCACCGAGGCCGCCCCAACGCCCCGTACCTCATCCCCCTCACGGTCCGCGCCATGGCCGAAACCCGCGAGGAACCCGTGGAGGAACTGGCCAAGGCCCTCGCCACCAACACCTCCCAAGCCTTCGGCTACTCCCTGAACCACTGACGGCCTACGCCCCCCCACCGGCGGCCCGACGCCGACGAGACGCAAGGGCGGGGACGGGTCGGGGTGCCCCCGCAGCAAACTGCACACACGGCCGCCTTGAAGCGACTGACCCCGCACCCTGCAGTTTGTGAGGAGGTACCCC
>NZ_JOII01000042.1 GCF_000719955.1 Streptomyces albidoflavus | reverse complement strand
GGGGGGTTGGGTCGGGTGAGGCTGAGGAGTGGGGTCGGGGTGTGAGTGGCTGGAAGGGAGGGGTTCGCGGGAGATCTGTCGGGTTCAATGGGGGGCGGGTGCTGGGTGGACACCATGTAGGGGGTATGAGGCATTCACCCGCATTGCCGGAATCTTTGAAGCTTGCGCTAGAGAGTGACTGGGCTGAGTGAAACCCCAGGTCAGCGAGACTGCTCCCCGCGCGTGCGGGGTTGGTCCCAGTTGGCACCGCCGCACGATGATCACAACCCACTGCTCCCCGCGCGTGCGGGGTTGGTCCCGCCGAGGGGTTGTGGATGAGGCCGCCGCGCTGCTGCTCCCCGCGCGTGCGGGGTTGGTCCCTTCGGGCTCGCCACCTCGACCGCGAGCACAGTCTGCTCCCCGCGCGTGCGGGGTTGGTCCCTCGTCGAGGGTGGCGTTCAGGACCGTGACGATCTGCTCCCCGCGCGTGCGGGGTTGGTTCCCTCCCGGCAGCCGCCGCTCCCCGCCCACGCCTAGGTCGACGCGGTGCCCCGGCTCCCCATCGCCGAAGGCTCCCCCAGCCCCGCCGCCAGTTCCCCGTACAAGGCCGACTCACGAAGGAGCGAGGCGTGGGTCCCCAGGTATGGGGTCGCCCCGTCCAAGAGCAGGACGCGTTGCCCAGGTTCAGGCGCCGGAAAGTGGTGGCTCACTGTGATGACCGTGGCCGGGTGGGAAGCGAAGGCCAGCTCGGTCGCAGCCCGTGCCCCTGCGTCCAGGTGGGCCGTGGGCTCGTCCAGGAGGAGCAGGGGCGTAGGTGTCAGCCAAGCCCGTGCCAAAGCGATGCGGCGGCGTTCGGACGGGGTGAGGTGGTCCGGGCGGAGAGGGCGGGCGGGGTCAGCGGCGAGGGGGGCCAGGGTGAAGGTGTCGATGGCTTCCGTGATGCGAGGGGCCGGGGCGTCCGGGGTGAGGTAGGTGAGGTTGTCGTGGAGAGGGGCCTCGAAGATGTAGGGCTCCTGGGGGACGAGGACGCGGGCGGCCGTGCCGAGGGTGCGGGCGTGGCGGGCGGTGTGGCCCGCGAGGTGGATCTGGCCGTGGCGGGGGTGGGCGGTGCCGGCGAGGAGGGCCAGCAAGGTGGACTTGCCCGCGCCGCTCGGGCCTACGACCAGGAGGTGTTCGCCGGGTTCGACGGTGAGGTCGAGGTGGTCGAGGACGGGGGCGGCGTCGGGGCCGTAGGCGAAGGTCACGCCGCGCAGGGTGACGGCGGGGAGTGCCGGGCGGGTGGGGCGAGGCCCACGGGTGGGGCGGGGTCCAGGGGGTGAGGGTTCCGCGCGGAATGGCTCAGGCCCGTGTACGGGCTCGGGGGGAAGTGAGGGTGCGGGGATGGCGGGGACCTCGTCGTCCGCCTTCCCCTGCGAGCAGGCCCCTGGTGCCCGTGGTCCGTCGTCCGCCCTCAGCGCGTGCGCCTGCTCCTCCCGTACGTCCGCCGCGTCCGCTTCCTCCCCCAGCAGCCGGTGCAGTACCACCACCAGCCGCGACCCCGCTGCCCCCAGGGCCGTCAGCAGGGCGTTGACGGCGGGGAGGAGGGCGGTGGTGACGTAGGTGAGGGCGGCGAGGAGTTCGCCGGGGGTGAGGCCGGTGGAGAGGAGGGTGGGGGCGGCGAGGAGGAGGGTGGCCACGGGGAGGTGGGCGGCGAGGCCGAGGGCGGTGACGCGTACGGCTGACCATCGGGCCAGGGCGGAGGCGGCGGTGGCCTCGGCGGTGATGAGGGGGGCTGCTTCGGCGGTGACGAGGGGGGCCGCGCCGGTGGCGGCGATGTCGCGGGCGGCGTGGTCGGTGCGGCCGGCGAAGGCGGCGAGGTGTTCGTCGGCGTCGAGGAGGTCGCGTTGGCGGGCGGCCATGGGGCGGAGGGTGGCGGCGAACAGGGCGAGGCCGGCGGCGAGGGGGATCAGGACGAGCGGGAGGAGCCTCGGGGAGAGCGCTGCCAGGCCGGTGAAGGCGCCGGCCGAGGTGAAGAGGAAGGAACGTACCGTCAGCAGGACGCCGCCGGCGGCGTCGCGGGCGATCTCCGTCTGAGCGGTGAGGCGGGAGACGCGTGCCGTATCGGCCGGGGTGGGTGAGGCGACCGCCCGGATGAGGGTGGCGCGGACGACGCGGCGGACCAGGGAGTCGCGCAGGGGCTCGATCACCCCGCCGAGCGCGCGGAAGACCCCGGCGTCGGCGAAGCCCCCGGCGAGGGCTGCGGCGCCGAGGGCGAGCAGCCAGAGAAGGCCCGTACGGACGTCTCCGGCGAGGAAGCCGTCGTCCAGGGCGCGGGCGACGGCGTAGCCGGTGAGGAAGGTACGGGCCGATTCGAGGAGCGACCAGGCCCCCAGCGCCCCCAGCGGGCCCTTGCGCCGGCGGGCGAAGGTGAGGGCGGGGCGCAGCAGAGGGCTGGGGGCGCCGTCGGTGTGGCGGGGGCGGGTCACTCGGCGGCCCCGGTGCCGGTGTCGACCCGGGGGTCGGTGCGGATGCCGGTATGGAGGTCGGTACGCATGTCGGTGGGCAGCTCGGTACGTACATCGCCAGTCACGTCGGTACGTACGTCGCTACGGGTTCGGGCCCCCGTGTCAGTGACGGTGTCCGCCCCAGCGCCAGCATGGCCCCCAGCCCCAGCCCCCGCCCCGAAGACCGCGCGGTATGCCGGGTCCCGCCACAGAACGGAGTGCGGCCCCGTCCCCCGTATCCGGCCCCCGTCGAGCCACACGACCTGGTCGGACTGGGCGGCGGTGGTGAGGCGGTGGGTGATGGTGAGGCGGGTGCCGGGGGTGTCGGTAAGGGCGCGGGCGACGAGGTGGGCGGTGACGGTGTCGAGGCTGGAGGTGGCGTCGTCCAGGATCAGGAGGCGGGTGGGGCGGGTGAACGCCCGTGCCAGGCCGAGGCGTTGGAGTTCACCGCCGGAGAGGGGGGCTTCGGGGAGGGGGGTGCGGGGGCCGTGCGGGAGGCGGTCCGTGAAGGTGTCGGCGGCGGCGCGGCGCAGGGCTCGGCGGAGTTCGGGCTCGGGCAGGGGGCCGCAGGCGACGGCGTGGGCGATGGTGGCGCCGAAGAGGGCCGGGCGTTCGAAGGCGTACGCGACGGCGTGGCGCAGGGTGTCGGCGGAGAGGGTGCGGAGGTCGGTTCCGTCGAGGAGGACGGTGCCCTGGTCGGGGTCGGTGAGGCGGCCGGCCACCGCCGCCAGCAGGGACTTGCCGGAGCCGGACGGGCCGACGAGGGCGGTGGTGGTGCCGCCGGGGAGGGTGAGGGTGACGGAGTCGAGGAGCGGGACGCCGTCGCGGGTGACGTGGACGCCGTGCAGGGCGAGGGTGCCGTCGCCGTGCGGGGGCAGGTCGCGCGTCCCGTGGGGGGTGGGCGGCAGGGCGGTGACGGTCTCGACGCGGGCGGTGCCGGCCTTGGCGCGTACCCAGCCGTTGAGGGCGCCGGCCAGGGCTCCGGCTCCGGCGGCGAGGACGGCGTAGCGGGAGAGGGCGAGGAGGTCGCCGGGGGTGAGGTGGCCGGCGACGAGGCGTACGCCGCCGACGGCGAGGACGGCGGCGACCAGGAGCGGCATCAGCGCGCCGGAGAGGCCGGCGGCGCGGCCCTGCACGCGCCAGGTGCGTTCGCCGGCCGCGCGCATCCCGGCCAGCGGGGCGAGGACGCGGCGTTCCTCGGCGCGGACGGTTCCGGCGGCGGCGATGGTGGCGGCGCCGGACAGGGCGCCGGTCAGCAGGCGGGCCATGCGGCCCTGTTCCTCCTGGTACGTGGTGAGGGCGGCGCGGCCGTCGCGGAGCAGGGCGCGCAGGATGAGGAGGAGGAGCGGGACGCCGCAGACGAAGGCGGCGCCGGCCCAGGGGTCGACGAGGAAGAGCCCGGCCAGGCCGCCGAGAGGGGCGAGGCCGGCGGCGGCAGCGGTGGCGGCGGCCACGGGGGCGGTTCCGGCGTCGAGGGCGTTGGCGGTGAGGCGGGTGGGCAGGCCGGTGCCGGTGGTCGCGGCGGGGGGCGCGGCGAGAAAGCCGGCGAGCGCGCGGCGGCGCAGCCAGGCCGTGGTGGCGGCGCCGGTCCGGCCGCCGGTGCGGGCGACGAGGGCGTCCGTGGCCACCTCGGTGGCGATCAGCGCGGTGCACAGCAGGACCCAGGACCCGGCGTCGGCGCGGGCGATGAGCAGGTCGACGGCGCGGCCGAGGGCGAGGGGCAGGGTGACGGCGGCGGCGGCGCCGAGCGCGGTGGCCGCGAGGACGAGGGCCGCGGGTCCCCTGCCCCGGCGTACCGCCTCCCGCAGCAGGCGCCCCTCGGCGGGCGGCGGGGCGGGGGTGGCGCGGGCCCGGGCGGCGTCGGCGGGGGCGGCGGTCATGGCTGCTCCGTTCGGGCGGGCGAGCGGGCGGGGGCTGTCCGGGCGGGCGCGGAACGCGGGAGGTCCCGGGCGCTGGGGCGCCCGGGACCAAGGGTTGTCGCACGCGCCTGGCCCGCAGGGGGCCGGGCGCGCGGCGGACAGCCGGGTTCAGCCCTGCGTCACGGGGTGCAGAGGGTGACGCTCAGCGAGCTGTACTCGCAGATGAGCAGGGAGATCTGGCTGCCGGTGGCGAGGTCGCCCACCGCCTCCTCCTGCGGGGTGTCCATCGCCTGGAGGTCGAGAAGCGCCATGACGTACTCCTTCGTGTCGAGCGGTCGGACGACCGCCACCTGGGAAAACGAGTGGTGCTGGTGGTGCTGGGTGGTGCGCGGCCCTGGGTTCAGGGCCGGTCTGTGGGCCGCCGGAGCGGCGGGAGGAAGGGCAGGTGCGCGGCGGGTTCGCCGTGGGTCGCTGCCAGGGCGAGCAGGACGCCGGCCGTGCCGGTGGAGAGGTCCATCGACAGGCGGGTCAGCTGTTCGCCGGGGTGGGCGAGGTGCCCTTGGTAGGTGAGCGCGTGCCAGTCCAGCAGGGCGGTCTGGCGGGTCAGGAGGGCGGTGCGGGCGGCCCGGTCGCCGGGGGTGGTGGTGCGGGCCAGGTGGAGGAGGAGTCCGGCGACGCCCCGGAAGAGGCCCGGCTGGATGTAGAAGGCGGAGCCGGTGGCCCGCAGGAGGGCGGTCCGGGCCTCCTCGAAGGCGGGGTCGGGGCGGTGGGCCAGGTAGTCGTCGAGGACCATCGCGATGCCCGCGCTCCCGGAGCCGAGGTACGGCATGGTCCGCCGGGCCTCGGAGACGACGAGCGAGCCGTCCGGCCCCGGCACGCAGCGGCCCAGTTCCTCGCGCAGCGCGGTGGCGGCGGTGTCGAGCAGGGCGGGTTCGCCGGTACGGGCGTGGCGGCGCAGGCAGAGCAGGGCGGTGCCGGCCGGGCCGTGCAGCAGTCCGGCCTTGCCGCCGGGGGCGGCGGGGCGGAGTGCGGCGGCCTCGGCGCGGTCGGCGGCCTGGCCGAGGGCGGGGTTGTCGGTGGCGTCGGCCAGGTCGCGCAGGGCCAGGGCGACGCCGGGGGCGCCGGAGTGCAGGCCGGGGCCGAGTGCGTCGAGGGGTTCGGCGGCGACGAGGTGGGCGAGGCGCAGGGCCTCCTCGCGGTGGCCGAGGCGGTCCAGGGTCCAGGCGATGCCGGTGAGGCCGTCGTAGAAGCCGGTCGGGGTGCCGGAGGCGGGGCGGCGGGTGGTGCGGATCAGCCATTCCTCGGCCTCCTCGCAGCGGGCGCCGACGGTGTGGAGGGCGTGCAGGACGCCGGCGGCGCCGTAGCCGTACGACTGTCCGCCGGCCGGGGTGGCGAACTGGGCGATGTCGCCCGGGAAGTAGCGGTCGTCGCGGTCGGGGGTGGCGGAGGCGAGCAGGGCGGCCACCATCGAGTCGCGGGCGGCGGGCCAGTCGGTGGCGGACACCGATGGCCGGCCGCGTGACGTCCCGGCCTCCGGCCGTGCCGGGCCGGCGAGTTCGGTGACCGCCTCGTCGAAGAGGGCGCGGTCGATGCCGTACCGGTCGGCGGCGAGGCCGGCGAGGTGGGCCGCCTTGTCGCGGTCGAGGGGCAGCAGGGTGGTGAGCGGGACGAAGAGGGCGAGGCGGAGGCAGGCCAGGGCGTACCGGTCGACCTCGGTGCCGCGCAGGTGGGGCGGGGCGACGAAGGCGGGGTTGGCGACGATCTGCGGGCGGCGCTCGGCGGCCGGGGTGGCGGCCTCGAAGTCCAGCAGGGTGACGGAGAGCTGGTCCGGCGCCACCATGATGTTGTTCATGTGCAGGTCGCCGAAGGCGATGCCCCGGGCGTGGAGCGCCTCGACGGCCTCCGTGACGAGCTGGTGGGTGCGCAGGGCCCAGGCGGTGTGCTCGGCGAGGGCTTCGGCGGCCGGCTCGGCGGCGGAGAGCGGGAAGCGGCGGGCGAAGACGGTGTTGAGCGGGGTGCCCGGGATGAACTCCATGGCCAGGAAGCGGTGTTCGCCCACGGTGTGCAGTCCGTGCACGCGGGGGACGCACGCCAGCCCTTCGAGGGCGCGCAGGGCCGCGTACTCCCGCTCCAGGCGGGTGACCGCGTCGGCCCCGTCGGCGGCGAGCCCGGCGTGCGGCCGGCCCTCCTTGAGCACCACGGCCTCACCGGTCTCCCGGTGCGAACCGGCGTACACCCCGCCCCCGTTGGAGAAGTGCAGGGCGCGTTCGACGGTGTACGGGAGATCGGTCGTGCCCTGGGCGGCGCGGCCTCGGCGTGCGGGCGCAGGAAGTCGGGGAGTTCCACCCAGTCGGGGAGGCGGAAGGCGGGGCCGCGGGTGTCCGGGACGAGGCGGCCGGCCGGGTCGGCCACCGCCGGGACCAGGGAGCCGTCGGCGGCGCGGGTGAAGCGGGGCGCGAAGGCGCCGTAGCGGACGTGGACCGGGCCCTCGCCCCAGCGCAGGTCGCTGAGGACGACCGGTCCCGCGCTGCCCTTGAGGGCGTCGGCGAGTTCGGCGGCGAGTTCGCCGCAGGCGGCGGTGGTGGCCGGGTAGACGGTGACGAACTTGCCGCTGCCGGCGCGGTCGGCGTACTTGGTGTTGCGGTGGAGCAGCAGGGCGGGCCCGGCGAGGAACTTGAAGGCGGTGGCGCGCTCCTGGCAGATCCCGGCGACCGTCTCCAGGACCTCTTCGGCGTTGTCCGGCGTCGCGGAGACGTGGATCTTCCAGCCCTGGGGCGGGAGTTGGCGCCCGGCGGGGGCGAGCGAGAACCAGTCACCGCGCTCGGCGCTCTCCCAGCCCTCGGGAACGGGGCGCCGGGCGAGGGCGTAACGGTGACCGTCGCTGCCGTTGGCGTTGCCGCTGCCCTCGGCTGCACGGCCGGCCCGGCGCGGGGTGTCGTAGAACCAGCGGTCGGTACCGCTGTAGAGCGCGTACTCCGGATTCACCGGTCCCCCTCGCCGTCTGCGTTCCCGTGCCGTGCCGTGCTGTGCTGTGCGTCGATGACGGGTTCCACACTGCCCGTGGCCGGGTGGTGCCGGTAAGTAACGCTTGTCATAGGCGAGTTGTGGGAAATACATGGTCCGAACGGGTCATGGCGGACGGGTTCGGAGCATGCTGCGAGGGGGCTGGCGGTGGCTGCCGGAAGCGGCTCGGAGGTGGAGGTCAGGAGGCGGAGGTCAGGGCCTCTTCCAGCTCGTCCAGGATCTGCTGGGCGGCGGTGTAGCCGATGCCCTGGATCCACAGCTCGTCCTCGACCTTGTGGACGGCGCCGGACTTGACGGCGTCCAGGGAGCGCCAGAGGGCGGACCTGGTGGTCTGCGTCTCCTTGGCCTTCTCCGGGTCGCCGTAGGTGGCGGTGAAGACCACGTCGGCGTCGGCCAGGTCGATCTTCTCGGGGCTGACGTCGTACGAGAAGCCGTCGGTGGCCTTGTCGGTGATGGCGGGGCGGCCGAGGCCGACGTCGGCGAGGAGGGTGCCGATGTAGTTCTTCCTGCCGTAGATGCGGATGTCGGCGCCCTCGACGAAGCGGACCACGTTGACCTCGGTCTTCTCGGCCTCGGCCGGGCCGCCGACCGCCTCGGTGACCTCGGCGGTCCGCTTCTCGTAGGCGGCGGTGGCGCGGTCGGCCTCCTTCTGCTTGCCGAGTGCCTCGGCGTGCACCTGGAAGTTCTCCTTCCAGGGGTAGCCGGTGTTCTCCGTCATCACAGTGGCGGCGATCTTGCTCAGCTGGGCGTAACGGGCCTCGTCGCGGACCTTGGAGGTGAGGATCAGGTCGGGCTTGAGCGCCGCGATCGCCTCCAGGTTGGGCTGGGCGATGACGCCGACGTTCTCGATCCCGGCCAGTTCCTTCTCCGGCAGGTAGCTCGCGAACCCGCCGGCGGCGTCGGAGCGTACGGCGCCGACCGGCTTCACGCCGAGGGTGAGCGCGGAGTCCAGTTCGGCGGTGTCCAGGACGACGACCCGCTTCGGCGCCTCGGGGACCTCCACCTCGCCCATCGCGGTCTTGACGGTACGGGTGGCTCCCGCGTCCTTGCCCGCGTCGGCGGCGGTCTCCTCACCGGAGCCGCAGGCGGTGAGGGTGACGGCGAGCGCGAGGGCGCCGGTGGCGGCGAGGAGCGGACGGGCGGTACGTCGGGTCATGGCCTGGCCCTGCTTTCTTCTCGGGTGGGGACAGCGGGTTCCGGCGCCGGCCGGGCGTCCCAGGGCGCGCCCGGGACGACGAGCGGGGAGCCGGTGACGGGGTCCGGGACGACGACGCACTCCAGGCCGAAGATCTCCCGGACCAGGCCGGCGGTGACGACCTCGGCGGGGGCGCCCTCGGCGACGACGCGGCCCTCCCGGAAGGCGATGAGGTGATCGGCGTAACGGGCGGCCTGGTTGAGGTCGTGCAGGACGAGGACGACGGTGCGGCCCTGCTCGCGGTTGAGGCGGCGGACCAGGTCGAGGACCTCGACCTGGTGGGCGAGGTCGAGATAGGTGGTGGGCTCGTCGAGCAGGAGCAGGCCGGTCTCCTGGGCGAGGGCCATGGCGATCCAGACGCGCTGCCGCTGGCCACCGGAGAGGGCGTCCACGGGACGGTCGGCGAGGTCGGTGGTGGCGGTGCGGGCCATCGCCTCCGTGACCGCCCGCTCGTCCTCCTCGGACCACTGCTGCCACCACCGCTGGTGCGGCTGGCGGCCGCGCGCCACCAGGTCGGCCACGGTGATCGCCTCCGGTGCCACCGGGGTCTGCGGCAGCAACCCGATCTGCCGGGCGATCTGGCGGGTGGGCAGCCGGGCCAGTTCCGCGCCGTCGAGCAGGACGGCGCCGCCGACGGGGCGCAGCAGCCGGCCGAGCGCCCGCAGGGTGGTGGACTTGCCGCAGGCGTTGGGCCCGATGATGACGGTGACCCGGCCGTCGGGAATGTCCAGGTCGAGGCCGGGGACGACGGTGCGGTCCTCGTAGGCGAGGGTGAGGTCCCGGGCGGTGAGGCGGGCGGCGGGGCGGGTCATGAGGTGCCTCCGGTGGCGCGGGGGCCGTGTCGGGTGACGAGCAGCCAGATCAGGTACGGGGCGCCGACCGCCGCGGTGAGCACCCCCACCGGCAGTTCGGTCGGCGCGAAGAGGCGACGGGCCAGCAGGTCGGCGGCGACCACGGTCACCGCGCCCGCCAGCGCGGAGCAGACCAGCGGGATCTGCGCGGTACGGGTCAGCCGCCGGGCGATCTGCGGGGCGAGCAGCGCGACGAAGTCGACGGGCCCGGCCGCGCCGGTGGCGACCGAGGCGAGGACCACCCCGACGAGGACGAGGCCGAGACGGGCGCGCCCCAGGCGGGCGCCGAGGGAGGTCGCGGTGGCTTCGTCCAGGGTGACGGTGCGCTGGGCGCGGGCGGCCCAGACCAGGGCGGGCAGGGCGGCGAGCAGGGTCCAGCCGACGAGGGCGGCTTCCGGCCAGGCGCGGCCGTTGAGGGAACCGCTCATCCACACCTGGGCCTGCTGGGCCACGGTCTGGTCGCCCTTGGTCAGGAAGAGCGTGGTCAGCGCCCGCAGGGCCACCGCGAACCCGACCCCGACCAGCACGAACCGGGTGGCCTGGAGCCCGCCCCGCCAGGCGAAGAGGTGGACGAGCAGCGCCGCGAGGAGCCCGCCGCCCACCGAGATCCAGGGCAGCACGGTGTACGAGGTGACGCCGAAGGTCAGCGCGGCGACCGTGGCGGCGCTCGCGCCCTGGCTCACCCCGATCAGGTCGGGGCTGGCCAGCGGGTTCCGGGCGACGGTCTGGATCAGCGCGCCCGCGATCCCGAACGCCGCCCCGACGTACAGCCCCGCCACCATCCGGGGCAGCCGCAGCTCCCCCACGACCAGCGTGTCCGGCGAGGGACGCCCGAGCAGCACGTCGACCACCGACCCGGGCGCGACGAAGCTCTCGCCCACACTCAGGTACGCCACGCACACCACGGCCAGCACGCCCGCCAGGACGGCGCCGGTCGCCACGGCCCGCACGGGGACGAGGAGGCTGGCGGGCCCGACGCGTACGGGGACGTACCCGGCGGGTCGTACGCGGGCGGGTTCCGGCCCCGCCTTCAGCACCACGCTGCCGCCGCTCACGCGGTCACCGCCCTGCTCCGGACCAGCGCCACCAGGAAGGGCACGCCGATCAGCGCCGTCATGACCCCGGCGGGGACCTCGCCCGGCGGGAAGAGGACGCGGCCGACGGTGTCGGAGGCGAGGAGCATCACGGGGCCGGTCAGGGCGGCCAGCGGGAGGACCCAGCGGTGGTCGCCGCCGACCAGGTGGCGGACGAGGTGCGGGACCGCGAGGCCGACGAAGGCGACCGGCCCGGCAGCGGCCACCCCGACCCCGGTCAGCACGGCGGCTCCGGCGCCCGCGGTGATCCGTACGGCCGCCACCCGCTGCCCCAGCCCCTTCGCCACGTCCTCCCCCAGCGCCAGCGCGTCCAGCCCCCGGGCCGACGAGGCGACCAGCGCCAGCCCCACCAGCAGAAACGGCCAGACCTGGACGGCCACGTCGGCGCCCCGGCCCTGGAGCGCCCCCACGTTCCAGAAGCGGAACTCGTCCAGGGCACTGGAACTGGTGGTCAGCACGGCGGTGGTGACCGAGACCAGCAGGGCGTTGATCGCGGCGCCGCTCAGCGCCAGCTTGACCGGGGTCGCGCCGCCCCGGCCGCCCGCCGCGACCGCGTACACGGCGACCGCCGCGAGCCCCGCCCCCACGAAGGCGAACCACACGTACCCCGCCAGGGTGTGCACCCCCGCGAAGGCGATGGCGAGGACCACCCCGACCGAGGCGCCCTGGCTGATGCCGAGGATGCCCGGGTCCGCGATCGGATTACGGGTGATGCCCTGCAGGGCGGTCCCGGCGACGGCGAGCGCGGCGCCGACCATCACGCCGATCAGCGTGCGCGGCAGCCGCATCTCCCGGACCACCTCGGCGTCCGGGCCCGTGGCCCCCTGGAACAGGGCCTCCACGACCGTTCCGGGCGCCACCGTACGGGCGCCGACGGCCAGGCTGAGGACGACCGCGACCAGCAGCGCCACCAGGGCCGCCACCGTCCAGGCCGCCCGGCGTACGGCGCCGTCCCGGCGGGGCCGGGGCGCGGTGGGCGGGGCCTTCGCCGGCGACGGGGCGGCGGGTGGGGCGGGGGGCATCGGGTCCTTTCCGGGCGGTCTGCGGGGCGCCGGCCGGGAGCGGACATCACGGCACACCGCCCCAATTGCCCGTTCTGCGCCGGGACTTAGGCTTGGCTAAGTGTACGGCCGCCGGGGCTGCACAATGGAGGGATGCCCGAGCACCTCACCTCCGCCGCCGCGCCCGCTCCCTCCGACCCCGCCGTACCGGCCGCACGTCCGGTTCCGGGCGGGGCGGGGCCCGTCGTCGGGTTCGACCTCGACATGACGCTGATCGACTCACGGCCGGGCATCGGCGCCGCGTACCGTGTACTCGCCGCCGAGACCGGCGTCCTTATCGACGTCGACCTGGTCGTCTCCCGGCTCGGGCCGCCCCTCGAAACCGAGCTGGCCTGCTGGTTCCCGGCCGAGCAGGTCCCCGCCGCCGCCGCGCGCTACCGCGAGGTCTACCCGACCACCGCGATAGCCCCCTCGCTCGCCCTGCCCGGTGCCGCGCAGGCCCTGGAAGCCGTGCGGGCCCACGGTGGGCGCTCGCTCGTCGTGACCGCCAAGAACGAGGAGCACGCGCGGCTCCACCTCGACCACCTCGGTCTCCGGGCCGACCTCGTCGTCGGCAGCCTCTGGGCCGAGGCCAAGGGGGGTGCGCTGCGCGCACAGGGGGCCACCGTCTACGTCGGGGACCACGTCGGCGACGTGCGCGGTGCCCGGGCCGCCGGGGCCTTCTCCGTGGCCGTCGTCACCGGGGGCTGCACCCCCGACGAACTCCGCACCGCCGGCGCCGACCTCGTCCTCCCGGACCTGACCGCCTTCCCCGCCTGGCTGGCGGAGTTCGCCCGCTGATTCGCCTCGGGCGCCGGCCGGGATGTGGCTGCGCCGCGACTGGGGGTGCCTTCGCCTGCGCCCGGCCCCCGATCGGCCTCAAGCGCCGGCCGGGCTGGGGATGCGGCGTGGCTGGGCTCCGCCCCTGCGTACCCGCCCGTGCCCCTGCGGGTCACCGATGGCCTCAATCGCCGGCCAGGCTGTCGGTTGCCGAGCTCCGTCCCGACCGTGCCGGTCAAAGACTGGCCTCAAGCGCCGGCCGGGCTATTGGGTTTCGCGGTGCGTTCGCCGGTTGGGTCGGGCGGGGCCGCACCGGGGTACCTCCTCACAAACTGCAGGGTGCGGGGTCAGTCGCTTCAAGGCGGCCGAGCACGGCAGTTTGCTGCGGGGGCACCCCGGCACGGCCCCGCCCTTCCGTCTCGTCGGCGTCTCCCCGCCGGTGGGTGGGGAAAAGACAAGGCCGTCGCCCATTGATCTTTGTGGCGAGCGAGAGCGAGGACGGTGGTCACTGTGGAGAGGCCCTGTATCGGTGACGGCCCCTCCTCCCCTCCGGCGGTTGGCCGCGTACGAGACCGTGGGGTGGGGACGGGTCGGGGTGCCCCCGCAGCAAACTGCACACACGGCCGTCTTAAAGCGACTGACCCCGCACCATGCAGTTTGTGAGGAGGTACCCCGGCACGGCCCCACCCCACCCACGCACCGGAGGTACCGCGAACCTCACAGCCCGGCCGGCGTTTGAGGCCAATCGTTGACCGGCACGGTCGAGACGGAGCCCGGCAAACAACAGCCCGGCCGGCGATTGAGGCCATCAGTGACCCGCAGGGTCGAAGCGCGCAGGTGGAGGCGGAGCCCAGCCACCACCCCATCCCAGCCCGGCCGGCGATTGAGGCCACCGGGACCGGCAGGGGCGAGGCCGGTAGATCGGGGCGGAGCCCGGCAAGCAACAGCCCGGCCGGCGGTTGAGGCCGATCGGGGACCGGGCACACGCGAAGGCACCCCCAGTCGCGGCGCAGCCACATCGCGGCCAAGCAGATAGGCGAAGCCCAGCCCCGCCGGAGGCCCTGAGTACCGGCGGGCCCGCCCGCCCACGTAGCGTGCAACCCCCGCGCGCAGGTCGGTCGCGCACGAACGGGGTAGGCACCCCTCGACCCGTAGGGCACCGGGTGCCGCGAGGAGGAACGATGAAGCAACCGGCTCGGACAGCGGGCGGGGCCGTGGCCGAGGAGGCGCGGACGGTGGAGGGTATCGAGGGGGACGGGCCCGTGAAGGGTGAGCCGGGGCGGACGGTGGAGTGGTGGGTGGCGTTGCGGCTGACGCCGGGGGCGTTCTGGCGGGACGACATCTCGGACTTCGCGGCGGCGCTGACCTATTACGCGATCCTCGCCGTGCTGCCGGCGCTGCTGGTGGTGGTGATCGCCTTCGGGCTGGTGAGTCCGGACACGGCGGAGCGGTTCGTGGGGCAGGTGACGGCGTGGGCGCCGGGCGGCTCGGGGGCCTCGCTGCGCGAGGTGCTGACGCGGGTGGTGCGGGTCGACTCGACGGCGTGGACGCTCCTGGTGACGGGCGGGGCGAGCGCGCTCTGGTCGGCCTCCAGCTACCTGGCGGTCTCGCGGCGCGCGCTGCACCGCATGTACGGGGTACGGGACCGGCGTTCGCCGTGGGGCAAGGCGCACCGGATCGTGGCGACGGCCCTGGCCCTGCTGGCGCTGCTGCTGGTCAGTTCGCTGCTGCTGATGCTGACCGAGCCGGTGGCCGAGTCGATCGGGCGGCTGCTGGGGCTGGACGCCGGGGTGGCGTGGGCGTGGAGCGTGCTGCGCTGGCCGCTGCTGCTGTGCCTGGTGGCCTGTCTGGTCGTGGTCGTTTTCCGGAACGGCCCGGTGGCCGCCCGTCGGCGCGCCCACAGCATCCCGGGCGGCGTCCTCGCCGCGACGCTCTGGCTGACCGCGTCGGCGGGGCTGGCGCTGTACGCCTCGGTGCTCAGTACGTACAGCCGTCTCTACGGCTCGCTCGCGGGGATCGTCGTCTTCCTGGTGTGGCTGTGGCTCTCCAACGTCGCGCTGCTGCTCGGCGCCCAGTTCACGGCGGAGTTGTGCCGCGCGGCGGGGGGTCCGGGCGCACCGGCCTGCCACCCGGAGCCTGCCGAGGAGGTGGCCGCCCAGGACGCGTCGGCCGGCGCCCAGGACGCCGCGGACACCGAGGAGACCAGGGAGCACGGGCGGGCGCCCACCGGTGCGTGATCCCCTTCCGCTTTTCGCCCTGGCAGGGATGGAGCGTGTCGTACGCGGGCAAGGCGGGTGATTCCCCGCAGAAAGTGCGTACATCCCGCCAGGGATTGGCTTGAACTGGTCACTTGACATATGACACATGGTCAGTTGGGCCCTATCCATGACTCCCTGGCGACCGTTACTTTACAAAGTGTGATTACTGAACGAGAGATTCCGCTCCGCCACAGCTCCATCTCCGCCTCCGTTTCCACCGCCGACGACCTGCTCTTCGCGACACGCGGCGAAGAACACCTGCGCTGGCGGGAGCTATTCAGCACGGAGGAGTTCGGCCACCGGGACTTGCCACACCGGGAAAGGGTGGAGTTGTCCTATCGGCGCTTGCGTACCGTCGCCGCCGCGATACCCGATCCCCGCGCGCTCGTCCTGAGCGCGCCGGCGCTGACCGCGCTCCACGAGTGGGCGGGCCCGGCCGATCCCGGGATGGCCACGCTGGCCTCCATCCACTACAACCTCTTCCTGGGCAGCCTTCTCGACCACGACCACGCGGAGCGGGACCTGGAGCCGTGGCTGCGGATGGACCGGATCGGCACGTTCCTGTGCACCGAGGCCGAGCACGGCAACGACGCGGTGAACATGGAGACGACCGCCGAGTACGACCGCGCCTCTCGTCAGTTCGTCCTCAACACCCCGGGCCCGGGGGCGGCCAAGTGGATGCCCAACACCTCGCTGACCGGCGGTCCGAAAGACGCCGTGGTCGCCGCCCGGCTGCTGGTCGACGGCCGTGACCTGGGCATCTTCCTCTTCCTCACCCCGCTCAGCGACGAGCGGGGCCACCTGCCGGGCGTCAGCGTCGAGCGGCTGCCGCACACCTCCGGCGCGCCCGTGGACCACTGCGCCACCCGCTTCCACCACGTGCGGCTGCCGCACAGCGCGATGCTCCAGGGCGACCACGGGCGGCTCAGCCCCGACGGGGAGTTCGAGAGCACCCTCGGCAGCCCCCGCATCCGCTTCCTGCGCTCCATCGGCCGGGTGTCGATGGGCAAGCTCTGCATGTCCGGCTACAGCCTGGGCGCCACCCGGCAGGCGGTCGCGGTCGCCGTACGGCACGGCTCCACGCGGCTGACCTCCGGCATGACCAAGGGCCGCCGGGTCCCGCTGATGGCCCACCGCAGCCACCACGAGCCGCTGCTCGACGCCCTCGCCACCACGTACGCGGCGACGCTGCTGCACCGCTCGGTGGTACGCCAGTGGGAGGTGGCCGAGGAGGCCGAGCGCGAGGAGGTCGACCGGCTGGTCGCGGTGACCAAGGGATGGATCACCTGGGCCGCCCGGGAAACCATGACGACCTGCCGTGAGCGGTGCGGCGCCAAGGGGCTGCTGCTGACGCAGGGCATCGCGGGCCAGCTCGCCGCCAACGAGGGCACCATCACCGCCGAGGGCGACAACCAGGTCATCTGGGTCAAGGCCGCCGGTGAGCTGCTGATGGGCGGGTTCACCCCGAAGCCCCCCAGCGAGACCGCGCCCGAGCAGCGGTCCCTGCGCGACGGTACGCACCTCCAGGACCTGATGGCGGACGTGGAGCGGATCTGGCACGAGCGGGCCCGGACCCGGCTGCGCACGGGCGGCGTACGCGGCAACCCGATGGCCCGCTGGAACGGCGCGGTCACCCCGGCGCTGGAACTGGTCGCCGCCCACGCGCACCGGCTGGCCGGGGAGGCACTGCTGGAGGGCTCCGACCGGGTCACCGGGGACGAGGCCGAGCGCATCCGCGACCTGCACCGCCTCTTCGCGCTGCGCCAGGTGGCGGCGCACAGCGGGGAGCTGCTGGCCGGGGAGCGGCTGACGGCGGAGCAGGTGCGGCGGCTCCCGGACGAGGTCGAGCGGGTCGTGGCGGACCTGGAGCCCCACGCCCTCGCCCTGACGGAACGTTTCTTCGTACCGGAGCAGGTGCCCGGCAGCGACCCCGCGGGCCTCGTCGAGACAGCGGGCCTGGTCGAGGCTGCGCCCGAGAGCGTCGCCGGAGCCGTCCCCGCCGGTGCGGAGTCCCGTGCCGGCGGGCTCCGGGAGAGCGAGCCGGACGCGGCATGACGGGCTGAGGCGCACGACGGCGGGACACGGGACGGCCCGCCGTGCGTGGGCACGACGGGCCGTCCTCGCCTCTCTCGTCCTCCGGGCGGCACGCCGGCCGGAGGCTCCGGGTCAGACCCGGAAGATGTCGAGGAAGGAGCTCCAGAAGCCCTTCCTGCGACCGCCGCCGTCCGAGGAGGCCGGGGCGGTGTGCTGCGGCTGCGGGGTGGCGGGTGCCGCCTGCTGCTGCGGGATGCCCCGGTTCTGGAGGGCCGCGGCCATCCGGGTGGCCGGGGTGGGGCTGAAAGCGACCGGCAGGGAGACCAGGGCCCGGTGGAAGGGTCCCGGGCGCCACTGGAGGTCCTCCTCCGGGACGCCGAGCGTCAGGTCCGGCAGGGCGTTGAGGATCTTCTCGACCGCGGTGACCGCGATGACCTGCGCCGGGTCCTTGGCCGGGCAGGCGTGCGAGCCCGCGCCCCAGGCGAGGTGCGCGCCGCGACCCGCGCTGCGGCGGGCCTCGGCGAGGGCCGGGTCGCTGTTGGCGCCCGCGAAGGAGATCAGGACGGGGCTGCCGGCGGGCGCGATGACACCGTTGCCGAAGTCCGTGTCCTGGGCCGGGTAGTGGGCGGCGTAGTTGGCGATCGGGGTGCGGTGCCACAGGACGTGGTCGACCGCCTCCTCGACCATCATCCCGGCGCCCCGGCCGCCCGCGCCGCCGGAGAGCAGCTCCAGCAGGGCGTTGCCGATGAGGTTGCGCTCCGGCTCGATGCCGGCGCCCATCAACATCACCAGCTGGTCCTTCAGCTCCTCGTCGGTCAGCCCGGCCGGGTGCTGGATGAGCCAGGAGATGACGTCGTCGGCCGGCTCGCGGCGCTTGATCGCGATGAGCTGCATCAGGCAGGCGTCGAGGCGGGCCTTGGTCCGCACCGGGTCCTTGCCGTCGAACATCGCCGACATCTCGGTGGTGAGGGTGTCGCCGATGTCGGCCGGGCAGCCGAAGAGCTTGTTGAACAGCAGCAGCGGGAGCAGCTTGGCGTACTCCGCGAGGAGGTCGGCGCGGCCGCGCTCGCTGAACTGGTCGATGAGGTAGTCGGCGATGGGCTCCACGTCACGGCGGATGCGCGTGATGTTGAGCTTGGCGAGGCTGTCCGTGACCGCCTTGCGCAGCCGCAGGTGGACGGCGCCGTCGGTGAACAGGGCGTTCGGCCGGTACGCCATCATCGGCAGGACCGGGCTGTCCATCGGGACGCGGCCCTCGTTCAGCGCCGCCCAGCGGCGGGCGTCACGGGGGAAGCTCGTCGGGTTCTGCAGTACGCGCAGCGCCGTCTCGTACCCCACGACCAGCGTCGCGTCGACTCCGGGCGCCAGCTCGACCGGGCCGGCCGGGCCCTGCTCGCGCAGCTGCTCGTAGAGCGCCTGGGGGTCGGCGGCGAAGTTGGCGTCGTGCATCGGGCATCTGCCGGTCGCCGAGGCGTACGGGGGATGGCTTTCCATGGGGTCTCTCTCTGTGGCCCGGGCGGTCCGGGCGGGCGGGGGGTCCTGGTGGCGTCCCGTCGGGGGGCGGGGCGGGGGGCGGGGTGCGTCAGGCGACGCGTTCGCGGGTGAGGAGGTGGCGTACGAGGGCGATCAGGGCGCGGGCGGAGGACTCCCGGTCGCGGGCGTCGCAGTAGACGACCGGCGTGTCCGGGAGCAGGTCGAGGGCCTCGCGGACCTCGTCCTCGCCGTACTTCTGCTCCGGGGTGAAGCTGTTGACGGCGATCGCGTAGTCCAGGCCGTAGCTCTCGATGAGGTCGATGACCGGGAAGGTCTCCTCCAGGCGGGCCGGGTCGACCAGGAGCAGCGCGCCGAGGGCGCCGCGTGCCGTGTCCTCCCACAGCTGCATGAAGCGCTGCTGGCCCGGGGTGCCGAAAAGGTACAGGACCAGGTCGTCGGCGAGGGTCAGCCGGCCGAAGTCCAGGGCGACCGTGGTGGTGCGCTTGTCGGGAGCGGCGCTCAGGTCGTCGAACTGTACCGACGCCTGGCTCATCTTCTCCTCGGTGCGCAGCGGCTTGATCTCCGACAGCGCGCCGATGAGGGTCGTCTTGCCGACGGCGAAGTGGCCCACCACCAGGATCTTGGCAGCGGTGGTCACCGCCTCGGAGACGTAGAGCGGTCCCTGTGCCGTCTCAGCCGATGAGGGATTGGAGTCCATTCAGAACCTTCTCAAGAGTGTCTCTCTCAACGTTCTGCGCCCGCGGCGGTTCGGCACGGCGCAGCAGGTGGCCCTGGTCGAGTAAATCGGTGAGCAGCAGCCTGGCCACGCCGACCGGCAGGGCGACGTGGGCGGCCACCTCGGCCACGGACAGGTACCCGCCGCCCAGCAGCTCCCAGATGGCCTTGACCTCCGGGGACGCCCCCAGCGGGAGCGTCCGTTCGGGGGCGATGGTGACCAGGGTCTGGAGGGCCAGCTGGTCCCCGGCGGGCAGTGTGCGCCCGCCGGTGATGACGTAGGACCGGACGAAGTCGCTGGTGACGGAAGCTTCCTCGCCGGGCCTGGTCATACGCTCACACCGTTGTTCGAGCGTGGCGCCACGCCCATCGCTCTGCTCAGCGACGCCACGGTCTTCTGCATCCGGATGGACATGGACTCCATGTCGACGTCGACGGCCGCGGAGACCGCCAGATAGGCGCCCTGGCCCGCGGCGATGAGGAAGATCCAGCCGCCGTCGTACTCCATGAGCGTCTGCTTCCACACGCCCCGGCCGAGGCCGACGAAGCTGGCGACGGCGCGGCTGAGGGACTGCATCGAGCTCATGGCGGCCGCGTTGGTCTCGGCCTCGCCGCGCTCGATGCCGTCCGAACTCTGGAGGAGGAGGCCGTCACCCGAGACGAGGATGGCGTGACGGGCGCCGCGCACTTCCAGCACGTCGTTCAGCACCCACGACAGATCGGTCTTCACTGGTACTCGGGTCCTTCCGTGGTCATCGTGTCCCGGCCGATGCGCGTCCCGCGGGCGAAGGCCCCGAGTCGCGACGCGGTCATCTCGCTGTCGGCGGCCGGCGTCTCTACGGTCGTGGCGGGCTCGGCGGCGGCCTTGGCGGCCACCTCCCCCGCGCGCCTGCGGCGCTTGGGCAGGCCGCCGGTGGTGGTACCCACGACGTACGGGGTGTCGGTGTCGGGTACGGCCGTCAGGTGCTGCGGGGGGAGCGCCGGGACGGCCTCGACCCGGGCGGGGGCCTGGGCGGGCTCGTTGAACTCGGTCGTCAGCAGTTCCTCCGGAACACGGATCACCGCGCGCACACCTCCGTAGGGGGACACCGACCCGACCGAGACGGCGAAGCCGTAGCGGGCGGCGAGCATGCCGCTGACGGCGAATCCGACCCGGGGCGGGTCCCCGAGGCTCGTGATGTCGACGGTGCCGTCGCTCGCCAGCAGGGTGGCCGCGCGGTCCTTCGTCTCCTGGTCCATGCCGAGACCGGCGTCGTCCACGATGAAGCAGACGCCGCTGGGGACGGCCTGGATGTTGACCTCGACGGGGGTGCCGGGGGCGCTGTAGTTGGTGGCGTTCTCCAGCAGCTCGGCGAGGACCACCGCGACGGGCTCCACGGCCTTGCTGGTGACGGCGACGTTCACCTGGGAGTGGACGCTGACCCGGCCGAAGTCCTTGATCCGGCCCTGGGCGCTGCGGGCCACGTCGTACACGGTGGCGGTGCCGTCGCGCCGGCCGAGCCAGCCGCCGCACAGGACGGAGATGCCCTTGGCGCGGCGCGAGAACTGGCTGCCGGTGTGGTCGACGGACATCAGGTCGCCGAGCACCTCGGCGTCGTTGCCGTACTTCTTGAGCAGTCCGTCGAGGAGCAGCTGCTGCTCCTCGGCGAGGGACTGCAGCGTGCCCATGGCGGACTTCAGTACCGCCTTGGTGGCGGACTCGGCGTCCGCGCGGACGTCGGCGACGTCGTGGGCGTGGCGGGCGCCCATCTCCTGCTGGCGCAGGTGCAGGCGGCCGATCTCACCGCGGGCCTCGGCGAGGCTCCTCTCCAGCTCCCCTTTCCCCCGCCGCAGGGCGAGGTTGGTTCTGCGGGCACTCAGCACTGCGAGCGCCGCAGCGACCAGAACTACAAGCAGGACCCACAGCAGTGGCTCCTGGATGAATGACGTCATGAGACTCTCTTCAAGTCGCATCGCGTCGGAGCTTCGGGCAGCCAAAGGAGCCCGCGGCAGAGCCGGCGGACCTCCTCCACTGGGGAGGCCAAGGCCGCGGGCCGCCTCATACGGACCTCATTGGGGGGACCACACCCGCTCCTCCACGATGGAGCCGTCGCGACTGCCCCCCGTAGCGCGTGATCTCACGCACCGTCAGTCTGCTGAAAGTCAGATGATCGTATCACCGCGCGAATTTGTTCAGATCTGATTGCGGCATCGAGGGGCGATGCTCACAGGAGCGTCACAACACGCCGTGTTTACACACCTGTTGGCAACGAAGGCGTCGGATCGCTACACCGAACGCCTCCAGCGCGCCACCTCGGCGAGATGCGCCCGGCGGCAGGGCAACGACGCCTCCAACGCCGGGGCTTGCATCCCCGCACAGACCATCGCGCACCCAAACATATCGCTGGAACACGGAGCAAGGCCAGAACTTAATCCGAATTGCACCGGCTTGCTCGGACCCGCCCCAAGGGCTCGCAGCAAGCAGACCGGCCTCGGAATCCGGCAAATAGGCCCACATGTACCCCTTGAGGGAAAACGGCCAGGTCCAGGCCCTGACGCCTCCACGCCGGCCGAGAAAGCCACGTGGATCGAAGCATCGCAGCCGACTCCACCGCCGAGGGATGCAGAACGGCGAGCCACACCACCATGCGCTGCAGCCAACCTCGCAGCGAGATCTCGCCTGCAGACCTGTCCAGCCGGGCACGCAAGGCTGCACCCCATCTACACGCCTTCGATTTGGACACCTAGAGGGACATACCATTAAAACTCAGCACGAAATACACAATAAGAAATAAGTTCACCTCGAAGGCGATCCGGCTCTATCGGCCGGCAGACCGAACGCCTTCACCCCTCACCCAAGACCATCGCCATGAGACAAGAAATCACCCGCCCAGCCGCCTACTTCATGGCAGCACACCTCCATCGAACGACCCTCCCGAAGTGCCGAGCAGGTGATTTTTGGCCAACGCACACTTTCAGCCGGGCATAGATTCGAGACAGGATCTGCGCCATCCCAGATCCAGGACTTGAAACTCGTTGAAGCCCGCCCACATATTTGCTATTCTCCGAAAACTGTCACCACTCCGCTAAAAAGACATCTGGATGGGAACTCATGATTAAGAGACGCGCCCACAAGCGCATAGCCACTATCGCGGGCGCTCTATCCGCCACCACCCTCCTCACTGTCACGCAAGCTGCCGCAGTCTCCCTCGAGATCGAGCGAGCGACCAGCACCAGCGGCCCCACTTCTCCTGGCAGTCCCTGGAGCTGCGTCCGCAGCGGAGACAACCACACTGGCACCATGGTCGCTCAAGCCTGCTGGAGAACCGAAGGTGACTGGTTCCTGATCCACGACTCGGCGAAGGACGGCTACTCGGCAGTGGTCGACTGGGAAAGTCGCGACCCCCAGAACCGAGTCCACCGCGCGGGATTCATTTTCAACGCTGAAGGCTACGCGTCTACCGTCTACAAGAACAAGAACTACCCGGAGCAGAATGACATTCGCTTCAGGGCCTGCCTAGGCAACTGGTCCACCAAGAAGATCAAGGCAGGTACTTGCTCAGGCTGGATCACCAGAGGCTGAGAGTCTGAAATAGAAGCTGGCCACCCAGGGGCGTCTAATATTTACACCTCTGCCCTCCGCTCGACAATTCGGCGGGGTCCGAACCGCGAACATATTCGGGCCCCGCCGGAGCTCCCCTTACCCGGAGTCCATATCAGGTACCGAGCAAGTTTCACTGGCGCGACACCACGACTCAATCCGTCGGGCGAAGCCCACTCCGTATCGACATACAGGGTCAGCAGTGCCGGCGGGAGGTAGCTCACACCGGCACTTTGGACCATCCTTCGTCAATGCCGCCGCCGCGCCCGCCAGAGCAGGAAGACCGCCGACGCCACGGCCGCCGTACGCAGCAGCACCGGCCACAGCTCGCCGATCGCGTCGGCCATGCCCGCCTGCGGGATCGGCTCGCCCCAGCGGCCCTCGGTACGCCCCCACAGCCAGACGGCGCCGCCCAGCAGGGTCAGGGCCGGGATGCCGAGGGCGGCGAACTTGGCCTGGACGGGGGTGAGCCGCTTGGTGAGGTAGGCGGTGAGCCAGCCGAGGAGGAGGCAGAAGAGGTTGCCGAGGATCGCCCCGGCGACCAGCAGGGCGGCGGCCAGCAGGAGCAGGGGGCTGCCGAGGCCGCCGCCCACCAGGGCACGCGGCGAGAAGCGGCGGCGGCGCGGGGCCGCCGTGCCCAGCGGGTCCTCGGCCGCCTCCGCCAGCGCCGCCTCGGCCTCGGCGGCGGCCTCGTCCTTCTCCGCCTTCTCCTTGGCCGCGCCCGGCGCCTCGGGCTTGTCCATCCGTACGCCCGGGTTGAGGAGTTCGGGCACCTCCACCCCGCCCTGGAACCCGGCGAACTCCCCGGGCAGCCGCGTCCCGAAGGTCCCCGCGCCCCCGCCGCCGCCCAGCCCTTCGGGCGTGGCCTCGACCCGCCACCAGTCCGGCGAGGCTCCCGCCAGGTCGGGCCCCGAGACCCCGCGTCCGACGTCCTCCAGACCGGGAACCCGCCGGGGCGGGGGCGGGGGTTCCGCCTCCTCGCGGGGGGCGGGGAAGACCTTGCGCAGGCTGGGGCGGGCCGGACGGGGCTCGGGTTCGGCGGGGCGCGGCGGCGGGACCGGGGTGTGCGCGGGCGCCTCGGCCACGGCGGAGGTGCCGCCGGCCTTGGCGACCACCTCGGCGGGGGTGCCGAGCTTGCCGAGGGCGCGCCGTACGGCAGCGGGGCTGTCGCCGCCGGGACGGGCCCGGCGCTGGTCGATGTCCCGCCGCAACTCGGTGATGAGCCGCATCCGTTCGGCGGCCGGCACCTGCCGCTGCTGGGCCAGGTCGCCGACACGGCTCAGATAGTCGAAGACGAGCTGGTCACTCTCGATCCCCACGCTGCCCCTCACTCCGCTCGTACGCGACGCCCCTACCCGGAGAACCGCCGCGTCCAACGGTACGCATCGCGGGGGCGGTTCGGGGGTGTCGGGCGGAGGGCCGGCGGACGACCGCCCCGGCCGGGCCATGGACAGCCCGGCCGGCGCTTGAGGCCACTCGGCCCGGCCGGCGCTTGAGGCCGGGGACGGCCGGCCGGGGCACCGTGTTCCCCGGCGCGGGGGCCGCCGGGAACATCACGCCCAGCCCACCGACCGGTGACGGTTCGGGCCGGTCGGCGCGGTGAGCGGGCGCGGGCCGCTACCGTGGGCTGGATGAGCGCTGAGCAGCAGCACAGGGACGGTCAGGCGGCGGACCCGGGACCGAGGTCGCTGGCGCAGGCCCTGCGCGAGCGCGACGACGCCTCGCTGGGGGCCCTGCTCCGGTCCCGCCCCGAC
The DNA here is from genome assembly GCF_000719955.1 of Streptomyces albidoflavus. Lineage (GTDB taxonomy): Bacteria > Actinomycetota > Actinomycetes > Streptomycetales > Streptomycetaceae > Streptomyces > Streptomyces albidoflavus. The sequence continues at coordinate 17,341 of NZ_JOII01000042.1, read as the reverse complement.
CTGCTCCACCCGGTCCCCACCGACGTGACCCAGCTGGCGACACGCGCCGGGACGCGCGCCTCGGTGCTGCGGGCCCTGGAGCACCTGGACCGGTTCGCCCTCCAGGCGGCCGAGGCGCTGGCGGTGGCGCCGGACCCGGCCTCGTACCAGGAGCTGCTGGACCTGCTCGCCGGGGACGACGGGGACGAGGAGGTGGCCGGGGCGCTGCCCGCCACGGTGGCGCTGCTGCGGGAGCGGGCGCTGGTCTGGGGCGGCGAGGACCGGCTGCGGCTGGTGCGCACCGCCCGCGAGCTGCTGGCGCCGTCCGCCTCGCACTCCTCGCCGACGGGGCTGGGCCCCTCGGTGGCGGAGGCGACCTCGGGCATGTCGCCGGGGCGTATCCAGGCGATCCTGACGGCGGCCGGGCTGCCCCACACCCACGACACGGTGTCGGCGGTGGCCGCCCTCAGCGGCCTCTTCGCCGACCGGGAGCGGGTCGCGGAGCTGCTGGAAGGGGCGCCCGAGGCGTCCCGGGAGGTGCTGACGCGGCTGGTGTGGGGCCCGCCGTACGGCCAGGTGACGGCCGAGCCCGCGGCCCATCTGCGCTGGCTGCTGGACCGGGGTCTGCTGCTGCCGACCACGCCGGGCACGGTGGTGCTGCCGCGCGAGGCGGCCCTGTCGCTGCGCGGGGGCCGCGCCCACCGCGTACCGGAGCCGACGCGTCCGCGGGTCGCCGTGGCCGCCGAGCGGAAGCCGCAGGTGGTGGACGCGGCGGCGGGCGGGCAGGCGCTCGCGGCGCTGGACACCGTCGAGGAGCTGCTGCGCTCCTGGGACGAGGGCGGGCCCGCCGTGCTGCGGGCCGGCGGGCTGAGCATCCGCGACCTGAAGCGGACGGCCACCGTCCTGGAGGTGCCCGAGCCGGTCGCCGCGTTCTGGGTGGAGCTGGCGTACGCGGCCGGGCTGATCGCCTCCGACGGCGGCTACGTGGAGGAGCACCACGAGCGGCACGACCGCCCCGACGCCGACGCCGAGGGCTACGAGGACGAGGAGACCCGCGACGCCCGCACCCGCCGCCGCTCCGGCGAGGCCGAGCACTACGCGCCCACCCCGGAGTACGACGCCTGGCGCGACCTGCCGCCCGCCGAGCGCTGGGCCTGGCTGCTGGAAGCCTGGCTGCCCGGTACCCGCGCCCCCGGCCTGATCGGCGGGCGCGACGGCCGCGACCGCACCCTCTCCGCGCTCGGCCCGGGACTGGACCGCTCGCCCGCGCCCGAGGTACGGCGCCGGGTGCTGGAGCTGATGGCCGGGCTGGAGCCGGGCCAGGCCCCGGACCCGGCGACCCTGCTGGAGCGGCTGCGCTGGGAGCGCCCGTTGCGTTCGGCGGGGCCGCGCCGCGAACAGCCCGAGCCGCCGCGCACCGGGGGACGCCCCGCGTACGGCGGCGGGGTCGCGGCCAACGACCCGGAGGCCCTGCGCACCAAGCTCACCGAGTGGGCCCTGCTGGAGGCCGAGATGCTGGGCGTGACCGGGCGCGGCGCGCTGGCCACCCACGGCCGGGCCCTGCTCGGGGCCGAGGGCAGGTCCGAGGGGGCCGGCGCGGGCACGGCCGCCGCCGGTTCGGCGCGGGCGGCCGTGGTGGCGGCCCTGCTCGCCCCGCTCCTCCCCGAGCCCCTGGACCACGTCCTGCTCCAGGCCGACCTGACGGCGGTCGCCCCCGGCCCGCTGGTGCGGCCGCTGGCGGAGGCGCTGGGGGTCCTGGCCGACGTGGAGTCGAAGGGCGGCGCGACCGTCTACCGCTTCACGCCGGGCTCGGTGCGCCGCGCCCTGGACGCCGGGCGGAGCGCCACCGAGCTGCACGCCTTCCTCGACCGGCACTCGCGCACGCCGGTGCCGCAACCGCTGACGTACCTGATCGACGACGTGGCCCGCCGCCACGGCCTGCTGCGGGTCGGCGCCGCCTCGTCCTACGTCCGCTGCGACGACGAGTCGGTGCTCGACGAGATCCTCGCCGACCGCCGGGCCACCGCCCTGCGCCTGCGCCGCCTGGCACCGACGGTGGTCGCCGCCCAGGCCGACCCGCGCACCCTCATCGAGGGGCTGCGCGCGATGGGGTTCGCCCCGGCCGCCGAGTCCGCCGAGGGCGACGTGATGATCGCCCGCCCGCACGCCCACCGCACCCCGCCGCGCACGCCCCCGGCGCCCGTCCCCGACGGCCCGCCCGCCCCGGACGCCACCCTGCTGACCGCCGCCGTACGGGCGGTCCGGGCCGGCGACCGGGCGGCGACGGCCCCGCGCAAGGAGACCCCCCAGGCCCCCGGCGGCCTGCCGCGCACCTCGCCGGCCGACACCCTCGCCACCGTCCAGGCCGCCGCGATGACCGGCGAGTCCGTCTGGATCGGCCACGTCAACGCCGAGGGCGCCGCCTCCCAGCGCCTGCTGGCCCCCCTGCGCGTCGAGGGCGGCTACGTCACCGGCTACGACCACACCGCCGACGAGGTCCGCACCTACGCCCTGCACCGGATCACCGGCGTGGCGGAACTCGCGGACAAGCCGGACGGGGCCGAGCCGGCCCGCTGACCACCGGACCGCCGGCCCAACCCGTTCCCCGTCGGCGGGACTTGGGCGGCGTGTCCGGACATGCCCGGGGTACACGGCCCACCTCTGACCCTTCCGCCCGCCCGGCGGACCCAGCAGAGGGGGAACCCCATGACCGACCCGAAACCCGACCGCGCGGCCCCGCTCGGCGACCTCGGCCCCGGCACCCGCCAGCGCCGCCAGCTCCGTTTCCGCGCCCTGGACATCGCCTGGACGGCCCTGTTCACCGTCCTCCTCCTGTGGGGCGTGACGGCGGCGGTCGGCGCGCTGCGCGGCGACACCACCTGGGCGTACTCCGTCGTCGCCGGTGTCCTGCTGGCCGGCGCGCTGGGCCTGCGCCTCACCCTCCCCCGCCGCCAGATCCGGGAATGAGGACCGCACCGGTGAACCGCCTCCACACCTTCCTCACCCGGAACCTCTGGGCCCAGGTCGCCCTCTCCGTCCTCGGCGCCAGCGCCCTGGTGCTGCTGATCAGCCCCGGGGAGTCCCCGACGGCCGTGCTGATCCGGGTCGCCTTCTCCTCCCTCGGCGGGGTCGCGGTCCTGCTCGCCGTCCGCCGCAAGGAGAAGCGCGCCACCGGCACCGACACCACCGGCCTGGTCACCCTCGACGGCCGCATCCGCTCCGGCGACGTCCCCACCGACCCCGCCGAACGCGAGGCCCTGCGCGCCCTCGTCGCCAAGCGCCTCCACCGCACCCGCAACCGCCCCTGGGCCCTCGCCTTCCTCGTCCTCCTCTTCGGCGGCGTCACCGTCCTCACCGCCCTCACCGCGGGCCCCCGCGAAACCATCGGCTTCGGCATCCTCGCCGTCACCTTCCCGGTCTGGATCTACTTCCAGGGCAGGAAGCAGCTCCGCAGGCTGCACCGGATGCGGGAGGCGCTGCGGGAGGAGGAGCGGGGGGTCACGCAGCACGCGGCGTGAACGTCACCCGCGACTCCCCTTCGTCGATCGCCACGTTCAGCGACCCTTCCAGGGCCCGGGCCAGCCGGCGCAGCAGCGGAAGCGTGGGCACCGTGTCACCGCCCTCCATCCGTGACACCTGCGGCTGCGTCATCCCCGCGCGCTCGGCCAGCTCGGCCTGGGAGAGCCCCAGCTCGACGCGGCGGTCGTACACGGCCTGCCCGAGGTCGCCCGCCAGCCGCGCGTCGACGTACTCCTGGTCGTACTCCACAGCCTCACCGGCCAGCAGCCGGGCCCGGCGGGTCTTCCACGTGCTGTGATTCATCAGCTGTCCTCACGCCGCTCGTAGGTGTGCTCCGCTGTGCCGTGCTCGTCCTCACAGACCTTCTGCGCCTGGTGAGCCCGCTCAATTTCCGCGGCCTCGCGCATCTTCGTCTTCCGGAACACCGTCAACAGCACGATGCGCTTCTCCGGAACAAGCCAGTACGGAATCCGCACGGCCTCACCGTCCAGCTCGAACCGCAGCTCACGCAGCTTGCCGCCGAGGTGCCGGGAGTATGGCTCGCCGAGCGTCGTAGGGGCACTCAGGAGACGGTCGGTCTTGTCCTCGACTCGCCGGTACAGACGAAACGGCAGCAGGTCCAACCAGTCCCGCACCTCGGGCTCGATCTCAATCTCCCACTGCCCCGTCATGCAATCAAAGGTATATGCACTCGATTGCATGAGCAAGACGTGACCCGTCCGACACCACCACGCCCCCACTTCGCCCCGCCATGCGGGACCATGGAGGACTGGCCCGGTGCGTCCGTGGGGCGTCGCCGGGGCGGGGACGGGTGCGGACGGGCGTAAGACGGAGGTTGTTCGGGTGTCCTGTTTGATCGTGCAGAGCGACAAGACGCTGCTGCTGGAGGTCGACCATGAGCAGGCCGACGCCTGCCGGCGGGCCATCGCGCCCTTCGCCGAGCTGGAGCGTGCGCCGGAGCACATCCACACCTACCGGCTGACGCCGCTGGGCCTGTGGAACGCGCGGGCGGCGGGCCACGACGCGGAGCAGGTCGTGGACGCGCTGGTGGAGTACTCGCGGTACCCGGTGCCGCACGCCCTGCTGGTCGACATCGCCGAGACGATGGACCGGTACGGGCGGCTCACCCTGACCAAGCACCCGGCGCACGGCCTGGTCCTCACCTCCACCGACCGGCCGGTGCTGGAGGAGATCCTGCGCTCGAAGAAGATCCAGCCGCTGGTGGGCGCCCGGATCGACCCGGACACCGTCGCGGTGCACCCCTCGGAGCGCGGCCAGATCAAGCAGGCCCTGCTGAAGCTGGGCTGGCCCGCCGAGGACCTCGCGGGGTACGTGGACGGCGAGGCGCACGCCATCGAGCTGGCCGAGGACGGCTGGGCGCTGCGCCCGTACCAGAAGCAGGCCGTGGAGGGGTTCTGGCACGGCGGGTCGGGCGTGGTCGTGCTGCCCTGCGGCGCGGGCAAGACGCTGGTCGGCGCGGGGGCGATGGCCGAGGCCAAGGCGACGACGCTGATCCTGGTCACCAACACCGTCTCGGCCCGGCAGTGGAAGAGCGAGCTGATCAAGCGGACCTCGCTGACCGAGGACGAGATCGGCGAGTACAGCGGGACGAAGAAGGAGATCCGCCCGGTCACCATCGCGACGTACCAGGTGCTGACGACGAAGCGGAAGGGCATCTATCCGCACCTGGAGCTGTTCGACTCCCGGGACTGGGGCTTGGTCGTCTACGACGAGGTGCACCTGCTGCCGGCGCCGGTCTTCAAGTTCACCGCCGACCTCCAGGCGCGCCGCCGCCTCGGCCTGACCGCGACCCTGGTCCGCGAGGACGGCCGCGAGTCGGACGTCTTCTCGCTCATCGGCCCGAAGCGGTTCGACGCGCCGTGGAAGGAGATCGAGGCGCAGGGCTACATCGCCCCCGCCGACTGCGTCGAGGTCCGCGTCAACCTCACCGAGAGCGAGCGCCTCGCCTACGCCACCGCCGAGTCCGACGAGAAGTACCGCTTCTGCGCGACGACCGCCTCCAAGCAGAAGGTCACCGAGGCGCTGGTCCGCAAGCACGCGGGCGAGCAGACCCTGGTCATCGGCCAGTACATCGACCAGCTCGACGAACTGGGCGAGCACCTCGACGCCCCCGTGATCAAGGGCGACACCTCCAACGCCCAGCGCGAGAAGCTCTTCGACGCCTTCCGCACCGGCGAGCTGTCGGTCCTGGTCGTCTCGAAGGTCGCCAACTTCTCCATCGACCTGCCCGAGGCCACCGTCGCCATCCAGGTCTCCGGCACCTTCGGCTCCCGCCAGGAGGAGGCGCAGCGCCTGGGCCGCGTCCTGCGCCCGAAGGCCGACGGCCACGAGGCCCGCTTCTACTCGGTCGTCGCCCGCGACACCATCGACCAGGACTTCGCCGCCCACCGCCAGCGCTTCCTGGCCGAACAGGGCTACGCGTACCGGATCGTCGACGCGGACGAGCTGCTGGCGGGGTGAGTCCCGCCCTGACCGCCCGGGACGGCTCGCCCGGGTGGTCAGGCCGCGTGGTCCGCGTTCTGGTGGCGGCGCAGGAGGACGTTGGCGTCGGTCTGGGCGCTCCAGTCGAAGGCGGCGCGGGCGGCGGCCCGCTCGCGGTCGAGGCGGGCGCATTCGGCGCATCCGGCGACGGTCTGCGGCGGGCGGTCCGGGTCCACGTCGAGGGCCTGGGCCACCGTCTGCCGCGCCCGCCGGTTGGCCGCCTGTACGCCGGCGCTCAGCCGCTCGGCGAGCGTCGCCGCCCGCACCCGGTCCGGGTCGGTCCGCCACTCGCCGCCCCCGCCGACGGGCCGCAGCACGGCGTGCGCCCCGTCCTGCCCCACGTACTCCCCCGCCCGCCCCGAGGCCGCGTCGTAGACGACCGCCCCGCGCCGCCTCGGGTCACCGTTGCTCGCTCGGCTTGCCAATTGCTCTCTCCGTACTGGGTTTTCGCCCGGCACCCCGGGACGAACGGTTACTTTGTGTGCGGTCAGTGTTGCCCAGCGCAACCCGGGGTCGCCATGCCCGACGCGTGTCACTGACCGCCTGTCACAAGCGATCACGAGGGAGTGTTCGTGAGCCGACGCACCACCGCGCCCAATGTCGAAGCCGCCACCACCGCCGACGTCTTCGGCGAGGTTCTGCGCTACTTCCGTGAGGAGGCGAGCCTCACCCAGAAAGCCCTGGCGGAACACATCCCGTGCGACCGCTCCCAGGTCGCCCGCGTCGAAAGCGGCGACCGGGTCCCGCACGACACTTTCGTCAAAACGTGCGACAGAGTTCTGGGAACCAACGGCGCCCTGATGCGGCTCTGGGTCCGCATCGACTGGTACCCGGAGGTGGAACACCCGGACTGGTTCAGGCGCCGGGCTGAGATGGACGAAGTGGCGGTGGCGGTGCTGGAGTACCAGCAGCAGACCATGCCCGGACTTCTCCAGACAGAGGAGTACGCCACGGCTCAGTTCGGCCAGGTGTCAGGGCCTGACGAGGTTGCCGATCGCGTAATGGCTCGCATGAGCCGACAGCAGCGATTCCTGAGCCCCGGTGGCCCCCTGTACCTCGTCGTGCTGGACGAAAGCTGCCTGCGCAACATCATGGGAAGCCCTGCGATCATGGCGCGCCAAGTGGCCCATCTTCGCGCCGTAGGCGCCCAGCCGAACATCAGGATTCAAGTGATACCGGGCAGCCACACCGAGGCGGTCCTGCCCAATACATCCATGTCCCTGATCACCCTGCCCGACGGGCAGGAGTGGGTGTACTCGGAGTCGCTGGACAGAGGGCATTTCAGCAACGCACCAGACGTCTTGGCGCAGCACAAGCAGACCTATGATTTGCTCAGGGCGGACGCGCTGTCGGCCAGGGAAACGGCCGCTCTGTTCGACGCGGTGATCGAGAGGAACGGGCACTATGGACCAGCAGAGCCTCAGCGCAGCGTCCTGGGTGAAGAGCAGCTTCAGCGGAAACAACGGCGGCAACTGCCTCGAACTCGCCCCCGCGTTCCCCGGCCTCGCCCCCGTCCGCGACAGCAAGATCGCTGAGACCGGCCCCGTTCTCCCGTTCACCCGCCCCGCCTGGGCGTCCTTCGTCACCGCCGTCCAGCAGGGCGAACTGACCGCCTGACCCCTGTCAGTTACGAGGATCAGCGCATCCCCCAACGGCTCACACCGCCCGGAGGCCGACCATGCGCACCCCAGACCTCACCCACGCCCACTGGACCAAGAGCAGCCACAGCGGTGCCAACGGCGGCGACTGCCTAGAACTGGCCCTGGCCATCTCCGGCTTCGCCCCGGTCCGCGACAGCAAGCACACAGACGGCGGCCCCGTGATCCCCTTCACCCGTCCGGCCTGGGCCGCCTTCGTGTCGGCCCTGGTCCGCTCGTGAGGCGGCGGTCGGCAGGTAGCTTGCCGCCATGGAGCAACGCGTCAGCCTGATCACTCTCGGCGTCACCGATCTGGACCGTGCCCGGCGTTTCTACGAAGCGCTGGGCTGGCGGGGCCAGGAGGTCGAGGAGACCGTGTTCTTCCAGGCGGGCGGGCTCGGGCTGGTGCTGTGGGGGCGGGAGAAGCTGGCGCGGGACAGCGGGCGCGAGGCCGGGACGGCAGGCGGGTTCGGCGGGATCGTGCTCGCGCACAACGTGCGGTCCCGGGAAGAGGTGGACGCGCTGCTCGGCCAGGCGGAGCGGGCGGGCGGCCGGGTCACCAAGCCGGCGGCGGCGTCCCCGCACGGGTTCTACTCGGGCGCGTTCGCCGACCCGGACGGCCACCCGTGGGAGGTCGCCCACAACCCGGGCTTCCCGCTGGCCGAGGACGGCACCCTCACCCTGCCGGAGTTCGACACCCTCTGAGCAGGACCTTTCTCCCGCTCTAGGCTGGGCCCATGAACCGGCCGCAGACCGTGCCCCTCCTCCTGGACGCCACCGAGCTGGCCGCCGATCCCGCGCGGGAGCCCGGGTTCGCGGCACAGGCCCACCGCCTGCTGGCCGAACTGGTGCGGGAAGGTGCGGCGTTGGGCTGGGTCGAGCCGCCCTCGCCGGACGAGGTGGCGGAGCTGTTCGCCCAGGTGCGCGCCGCCGCCCGGGCCGGGGACGGGGCACTGCGGGTCGCGTACCTCGGGGAGCGGCTGGTGGGGCTCGGGTACTGGCTGCGGTACGCCCGGCCGACCCATCGGCCCCACGCCGACCTGGAGAAACTGGCCGTGGACGCCGCCGCGCACGGGCAGGGGGTGGGCAGGGCGCTGACGGCCGCCCTCGTCGCCGACGCCCGCGCGGCGGGGGTGGAGGTGCTGACGCTGGACGCCCGGGGCGACAACACGGGCGCGCTGCGCCTGTACCGCTCGCTGGGCTTCACGGAGTACGGCCGCCTCCCGGCCTTCGTGGCGGTCGGGGAGCGGCGGTACGACAAGGTCTTCTGCATGGTGGACCTGCGCACCGGGAAGCGTCCGGCGCCCGGGACTTGACCTGGAGCGCGCTCCGGTTACGAGCATGAGGCCATGGATCTCCACACGACCGACCGTCAGATGGTGCTCGGCACGATGGACTTCGGCACCCGCGTTCCGGCAGACCGCGCCTTCGCGATACTCGACTCCTTCGTGGCGGGAGGCGGGGTCTGGCTCGACACCGCGAACTGCTACTCCTTCTGGAACGACCCCCAGGGTGTCGGCGGGGCCAGCGAGCGGGTCATCGGCGCCTGGCTCCGCGAGCGCCCCGGAGCCCGCGACTCGGTGCGCATCGCCACCAAGGTCCGCCACAACCCGCTCGTCCCGCACGAGCGGGACAGCGCGGAGGGACTGTCCGCGCGAGCCGTCCGCACCGGGGCGGAGGAGAGCCTGAGGCGGCTCGGGGTGGACCACGTCGACCTGCTCTGGGCCCACGCCGAGGACCGGGACGTTCCGCTGGAGGAGACCGTCCTCGCCTTCGGGGAGCTGGCCGCGAAGGGAGCCGTCGCCCGGGTCGGGGCGGCGAACCATCCCGCCTGGCGCGTCGAGCGGGCCCGGTCGCTCGCGCGGGAGCGGGGAGTCGAACCGTGGACGGCGCTGCAACTGCGCCACTCGCTCGTCCAGCCGCGGCCCCTCACCCCGGTCGCGGAGGGCGGCCACCGTATGCTCACCGCCGAGGACCTGGACCTGGCCCGGTCCGAAGGGCTCGCCGTGTGGTCGTACACCTCGCTGATGTGGGGTTCCTACGTCCGCCCGGACCAGCCCCTTCCGGACTCCTACCAGCACCTCGGGACCAGCCGGGTCCTCCAGGTCCTCGGCGAGGTGGCCGAGGAGCTGGAGGCCACGCGGAACCAGGTCGTCCTGGCGTTGCTGATGCGCCAGGGCATCGATCCGATCGTGGGAGCCAGCCGCGTCGGGCAGGTCGAGGAGGCGCTCGCCGCCCGCCGGGTGAGGCTGGACGACGGGCACCTCGCGCGCTTCGCCGAAGCGCGCTGACCGGCGACCGGCGATCGGCGACGGGCCACCGGCGACCGGAAAGGGACTCGTATGACCACGTTGCACACCCCGGCGGCGACCGCCGACCGTACCGGCGTCTCCCTCGACACCTTGCGCTACTACGAACGGGAAGGGCTGATCGGCCCGATCCGGCGCTCCCCCGGCGGGCACCGGGAGTACACGGAGGACGACCTCTTCTGGATCGGGCTGATCAAGTGCCTGCGCACGGCCGGGCTCGGCATAGCCGACCTCAGGGCGTTCGTCGCCGTCCTGCGCTCCGACCGGGCGCCGCAGGACCGGGCCGCCTTCCTCCGGGAGCGCCGGGCGGCGCTGGAGGAGCGGGTGGTGGGGCTGCACCGGGCCATCGAGATCCTCGACGCCAAGATCGCCCACTACAGCTGAGGTGGTGCGGCCCGGCGTGCCGGGCCGCACCCGCACCACCTCAGTCCAGGCAGAACTCGTTCCCCTCCACGTCCTGCATGTTCTGGCAGGACTCGTTCTCCTCGTCGGCGAGGAGGAGGGTGCCACGGGTCGCGCCGAGGGCTTCGAGGCGGACGCACTCGGACTCCAGGGCGGCCAGGCGCGCCTCGCCGACGAGGCCGGTGCCGGCGCGGATGTCGAGGTGGACGCGGTTCTTGACGGTCTTGCCCTCGGGGACGCGCTGGAAGAAGAGGCGCGGGCCGACACCTTCGGGGTCGCTGCACGCCGACCAGGAGTCGCGCTCCCCGGCGGGCTGCTCCGCGTCGTACGCCTCCCAGGAGGCGTAGCCCTCGGGCGGGGTCGGGAGGACGTAGCCGAGTGCCTCGCTCCAGAAGCGGGCGACGCGCTGCGGGCTCGCGCAGTCGAAGGTGATCTGAACCTGCTTGACCGATGCCATCCGGCCAGCTTAGGGGCGTCAACTGGACTGCCCGCAACCGGTTTAGGGGCGGGCGGGGCACCCGTTCCGGTCAGCCGCCGTCGCCCGTGGTGTGGGGGCGGGCGTGGGCGGGCAAGCAACGCCGGGCCCTTGTGGTCCTCCGAGACGACGGCCGGTTCCGGCGGCAGCCGGGTGACCGGCCCTGACGCATGCCGGGAGCAGGCCATGGGACGTGATCTTCCCCAGCGCGACTTCACCGACGAGGACCGGGAACGGTTCCGGGCGCGGCTGCGGGCCTCGCTCGGCCTGCTCGACGGGCTCCTCACCTCGCCCGGGTTCGGCGCCGGGGAACCGACGCTCGGCGCGGAGCTGGAGATGTTCCTCGTGACGCGCGACGGCGTCCCCGTCCCCCGGAACGAGGAGATCCGCCGCGCCGCCGCCGACCCCCGCCTCGTCCTGGAGGTCAACCGCTACAACCTGGAGGCCAACCTGACCCCCGTCCCCTTACGCCCGCGCCCCTTCACCGCCCTGCACGACGAGGCGGACACCCTGCTGGAGGCGGTCCGACGGGCGGGCGCCGCGCACGGCGCCGAGCCGTACTGCGCGGGCCTGCTGCCGACCCTGCGCCCAGCCGACCTGACCCGGCGCAACATGTCGCCGCGCGGCCGGTACGCGGTGATCGACGACGCCCTCGGGCGGGCCGGGCGCGGGCTGCGGGTCAGCGGGGAGCAGCGGCTGCGGATGCGCTCCGACACCTTCTGCGCGCAGGGCGCCGCCAGCTCCTGGCAGATCCATCTGACCGTACGGCCCGAGGAGTTCACCCGCGTCCACAACGCCGCCCAGCTGATGACCGCCCCCGTCCTCGCCGTCGCCGCCAACTCGCCGCTGCTGCTGGGCAGGCGGGCCTGGGACGAGTCCCGCATCCCCTGGTACGAGCAGGCGTTCGGCCAGCACCGGCGCCGCGTCGCCCCGGCCGACCGACGCTCCGGTTTCGGCCACGGCTGGCTGCGCGGGGGCGTGCGGGAACTGGCCGAGGAGGCGGTACGCCGGTACGCGCCGCTGGTGCCGCTCTGCTCCGGCGGCGACTGGGACCGGCCGCTGCGGCCCGGCGGCCCGCCCGCCCTGGACGAACTGCGCCTGCATCTGGGCACCCTGTGGTGGTGGAACCGCCCGGTGTACGACCCGGCCGGTGACGGCCACCTCCGCATCGAACTGCGCGCCCTGCCCTCGGGCCCGACCCCCGCCGACATGGTCGCCAACACCGCCCTGCTGACCGGCCTGATCCTGGACCGCGCCGCCCGCGAGCCCGGCGGCGAACTCCCCTTCGCCCTCGCCCGGGAGAACTTCTACACCGCCGCCCGCGACGGCATGGCCGCCCGTCTCTGGTGGCCCGCCGGCCCCGCCGCCCCGGTCCGCCTCGCCGCCCGCGACCTCGTCCGCGCCCTGCTCCCCCGCGCGGCCGCCGGACTGGCCGCCGCCGGGGTCGCCGACGACGAGGTGCAGCGGTGGCTGGGGGTGGTCGAGGCACGCGTCCTGACCGGCCGCTCCGGCGCCCACTGGCAACGGCGGACCCACCGGGCGCTGGGCTCGGACGACCGGGCGACCGTGCGCCGGTACCTGGAGCTGAGTTCGACGGGCGCACCGGTCCACAGTTGGCCGGCGCCGCAGGCGCGGGTGCGGGGGAAGGCCAAGGGGACTGGGCGGGGCGGTAGTTCGCGGTAGGCGGCGGTGGGGGGGAGGGTCGCGGACGGAGCGGAAGGGGCGGGCGGCACGGTGGCGCGGCGAGCCCTGCCCGCCGTGCGGGGCCGGAGGTGTGCGGGGTGTTTTTCCCTGGACGCCAGGGGCACAGGGAGTGTCATGAACTTACAGAAACGCACACCCCGGCAGGCCACCGCAGAGGCCCGGCCCGTCCGTCGCGCGGGGCTGGCCCTCGCCGCCGCCAGTCTCCTGGTCGTCGGCGGCACCGCCTGCGAATCGGACGGTGCCACCCCGGCGGGCGACGCCGCCCCCGCCGCCTCGGCCTCCACGGAGGCCGGTGACCAGGCCGCCTCCCCCGGCGACACCGCGAGCCCCACCAGCGGCGCCCGGTCCCCGGACGCCGAGGAGGACGTCACCGCCACGAGCGGCGAGGGCGACGGCCCCGGGAAGAGTTCGCCGGACCGTACCGAGAAACTGGTCGACGGCAGCGAGGCGCGGATCACCGAGGTCGGCGAGCAGCACTACGTCGCCAAGATCGTCAGCAAGGGGGCGGTCGTGGCGACGCTGGAGACGGACGGCCACGACACCGGGCTCGACGCCAACGGCGTCTACATCGTGCTCAGCAACGGCGGTGTCATCAGCTCCCACAAGTGACTCCGCAGCTCCCACAGGTGCCCCCGGGCCTGCGGCCGCTCACCCCGCCCGCTCCCCCACCGGCTCCCCGGCACCGCTGCCCGCACCCCGCACGCCCTGCGCGGGCACACGCGGCCCGCCGCCACCGTCCCCCCATCTCCCGTAAGCCGCCCACGCGGCGGCCGCGAGGAGGCCGAGGCCCAGGACCGGGTACGGCGCGCCCAACGGCTGCTGCCACCAGGGGAAATGGAGGTCCAGGTCGCCCTGGTGGGGCAGGAGCCAGTGCGGGCGGGCGAGGAACAGCACGGTGAGGGCGGCGGCCAGGACCGTCCGGTCCCGAGCCAGCAGGACGACGAGGAGCGGGACGCACCACACCCAGTGGTGCGACCAGCTGATCGGCGAGACGAGCAGGCCCGTCACGGCGGTCACCAGGAGCGGCCAGGGGCTGTCGCCGCCGAGCCGCCGGGTCAGCCGGCGGGCCAGCCACAGCCCGGCGAGCCCGGTGACGGCGGCCGGCACCGCCCAGGCCAGGCCCGGGTGTTCGGTGTGCAGGGTGCGGGCGATCAGCCCTTGCAGGGACTGGTTGTCCACGATCCAGGCGAGGCCGACGCGGCCCGTCTCGTAGAGGCGGCGGGTGAAGAAGTCGACGGTGGCCGAGGGCAGGACCAGTGCGCCCAGCAGCACGGTGCCGGTGAAGGAGGCCAGCGCGGTGAGGCCCTCGCGGACCCGGCCGGTGATCAGCAGGTGGACGATGAAGATGCCGGGGGTCAGCTTGACGCCGGTGGCGACGCCGAGGGCGAAGCCCTTGCCGAGGGCGCCGGCCGGGCGGGTCAGGTCCCACAGGACGAGGCAGACCAGGGCGAGGTTGATCTGGCCGAAGAGCAGCGTCTGGAAGACCGGCTCCAGCCAGATGCCGGCCGCCACCGCGAGGAGCAGGAACGGGGCGCGGGTGGCGCGTCCGGCGAGGCGGCAGGAGAGGTGGACGAGGAGGGCGAGGAGCGCGGTGTTGCCGAGGATGAAGCAGACCTTGAGCGCCGTTATCGGCAGCCAGGTGGTCGGCACGAAGAGGATCGCCGCGAACGGCGGGTACGTCGCCGGCAGCTTCCACTCGGTGACGGTGAAGCCGTAGAGATCGCTGCCGTTCACGACCGCGCGGCCCTCGGCGCGGTAGACGAGGGTGTCCGCCATCGCGATGTGCTGGATCAGGCACAGGACGACGAACGCGGTGAACGAGAGCGCCAGCACGCAGGCCGCCAGTCGTACACCGGGTGACCTTTTGATCACTGCCAGGTGTGTCACGGGCGCGACCCTAATGGATCGTGGCGCCCCGGCAAGCGGGCCTGCACGGTTCCGGCCGGGCGGGCCCGGGGCTCCGGCCCCGGCCTGCGGGACCCCGGGGGCGGCCGGGGGAACGCCTGTCGCAAGGAGGAGGCGCGGGGCGCGGACGCACGCGAAGCCTCCTCCTGGGCCTCCACGGGCTCCGCATATCGGGCTCCGCGTCCGGCTTCTCGCGGGCCTCTCGCGCGGCCGCCGGAAATCCATTGGCCCCCACTGCCCTCCCCCGCCTACAATCTGCGGCCTTGCCCGCCTCCCCTCCGGGGAGCGCTGCCGGCCGGACGGAAACCGGCCGACGCGTCGTGAAGTGACCGCCCCTCTCGGCGGACCGACCCTCACACACCCGGCACGCCCCGCCGCGCACTCCGCCCCTGCCTTCGCCAGGGCCCGGTGCGCCCCGCCCGCGTGCCCGCACGATGCCCGTACGAAGACCGCACCACGGAGGCAAGCGCCCGTGCTCACGCCGCACGACACCCCCGAGCCCGCGACCGGCACCGCGACCGGCGCCGAGACCCCGCATTCCGCCGAGGCCCCGCCCGGCGGCGACCCGCTCGCCCGCGAACGCGCCCACCTGGCCGCCTCCCGGGCCGCGCTGCGGGCCATGCGCGAGGACGTCGAGTCGCTCGACCTCACCGACGTCACGGCGAACTGGGTCAACGCCGCCGTCCTCAACGCCCAGATCGAGGAGCGGATCAAGTCCCTCGCCGACCTGTCCCACACCCCGCTCTTCTTCGGCCGCCTCGACTACGTCCGCGAGGTCTCGGCCGGCGAGGAGGGCACCGCCCCCGACGGCCCCTACCGCGCCGAACGCTTCTACATCGGCCGCCGCCACGTCCACGACCCGGCCGGCGACCCCATGGTCATCGACTGGCGCGCCCCCGTCTCGCAGCCCTTCTACCAGGCCAGTCGCACCAACCCCCTGGACGTCGCGCTGCGCCGCCGCTTCGGCTACACCGGCGGCGACATCACCGCGTACGAGGACGAGGACCTGACCGCCTCCGGCGACGGCGCCGAGGCCACCAGCCGCCTCCTCCAGCAGGAGATCGAGCGCCCCCGCGTCGGCCCCATGCGCGACATCGTCGCCACCATCCAGCCCGAACAGGACGAGATCGTCCGCTCCGGCCTGTCCGGCACCGTCTGTGTCCAGGGCGGCCCCGGCACCGGCAAGACCGCCGTCGGCCTGCACCGCGTCGCCTACCTGCTCTACGCGCACCGGGAGCGGCTGGCCCGCACCGGCACCCTCGTCATCGGGCCGAACGACTCCTTCCTCCGCTACATCGAGCAGGTCCTGCCCGCCCTCGGCGAACTGACCGTGCACCAGGCCACCGTGGACTCCCTCGTCGCCCACGTCCCGGTCACCGGGGCCGACCCGGCCCCGACCGCGATCGTCAAGGGCGACGCCCGCATGGCCGAGGTGCTGCGCCGCGCGCTGCGCTCCCACGTCGGGCGCCCCACCGAATCCCTCGTCGTGGTCCGCGGCTCCCGCCGCTGGCGCGTCCCCGCCGACGAGATCACCACCCTGATCGAGGAACTCCTCGCCCGCGACATCCGCTACGGTGCCGCCCGCGAGGCCCTGCCCCAGCGCATCGCGCACGCCGTGCTGATCCGCATGGAACAGGCCGGGGAGGCCCCCGACGACCGCGTCCAGAACGCCGTGGCCCGCGACCGCGCCGTGAAAGCCCTGGTCAAGGAGGTGTGGCCGCCCGTCGACCCGGCCAAGCTGGTCCTGCGCCTCCTCGGCGACGCCGACTTCCTCCGCACCCACTCCGCGGACCTGCTCACCGACGAGGAACGCACCGCCCTGCTCTGGCCCAAGCCCTACCGGGGTGTGAAGTCCGCCCGCTGGTCCGCCGCCGACGCCGTCCTCATCGACGAGGCCCGCGACCTCGTGGAACGCACCCCCTCCCTCGGCCACGTCGTCCTCGACGAGGCCCAGGACCTCTCCCCCATGCAGTACCGCGCCGTGGGCCGCCGCTGCTCCACCGGCTCCGCCACCGTCCTCGGCGACCTCGCCCAGGGCACCACCGCCTGGGCCACCCCCGCCTGGCCCGAAGCCCTCCACCACCTCGGCAAACCCGACGCCCACGTGGAAGAACTCACCGCCGGCTTCCGCGTCCCCCGCGAGGTCATCGCCTACGCCTCACGCCTCCTCCCCGCCATCGCTCCGGGGCTGGCGGAGGTCCGCTCGGTGCGTGAGTCGCCGGGCTCCCTGCGGCTGGTGCGGGCGGGAGAAGGCGCGCTGCTGCCGGGTCTGGTGGAGGCGTGCCACGCGGCCCTCACGCATGAGGGCTCGACGGGGCTGATCGTCCCCGACCCGCTGGTGGAGGCGGCGAGGGCAGCCCTGGTGGGGGCTGGGCTGTCGGCGCTGGCACCGGGTGAGGAGACGCGGGCGGACGCGCGACTGACCCTTGTCCCGGCTTCGCTGGCCAAGGGGTTGGAGTACGACTACGTGGTGCTGGGCGAGCCGGCGAGCGTGGTGGAGGCGGAGCCGACCCGGGGGGCGGGGTTGCGGCGGTTGTATGTCGGGCTTACCCGTGCTGTGTCCGGGCTGACCGTGGTGCACGAGCGGGAGCTGCCGGAGGAGCTGGGGGCCGACACCCATTAGGCGATCTCCGTGGCGAGCCACCGCAGCCGGGCCAGGCCCTCGGTTGCGGTGGTGCGGACTTGGTCGGAGTCGTCGTGCTGGGCGCGGTCGGTGAGGAGGGGGAGGGTGGCTGGGTCGTCCGGCCAGAGGAGGGTGACCAGGCGGAGGTAGCGGGAGCGGGTCTCCGGGGAGTCGTCTTCGGTGGCGGCGCGGAGGGCCAGGGGGTGGGCTTGATCGGGGTGGCGGACGGCCAGGGCGGTGATGGCGTCTGCCCGGACGGTGGGGTCGGGGTCGGTGAGGGCGGCGA
>NZ_JOII01000041.1 GCF_000719955.1 Streptomyces albidoflavus | reverse complement strand
TCCTCTCTGGTCTCGTGGGCTCGGAGATGTGTATAAGAGACAGCGACGTCGGCTCTCTGTTGAGTGTGGGGAACTAGGTGGAAACCGCCAATCGGTGCACCCCACCAATCTTGATCGTTTCCGCAGGTCAGATGCCATTTTCGACCACACTCAAGCCCTGATACCCCCCTGAACTGAGCACCGAAACCGCCAAACCGTGCGCACTTTTTCCACAGTGCGGAAATCGAACAGAGGAGGGGAGGTGCACGGATTGGCGGGTTCGGGTCCGACCAGCGGAAACAATCACTTCCGCACTCCTCTTACTGGCAACGGTTTCCAAGTAGCTGTTCGAGTAAGGATCGACACCAAAGTTTCAGCCCTTACCGCATCTGATGCACGGTATGGCGGGTTCGGCAACTCGACCCCGTTTCCAGGGAGTTGCCGCAGGTAGACACCGAAACCGTCATCTAGTGCACCCCTTTTCCCCAGCGTTGTCCACAGCTACCGCTACCAGGGGAAACATCCCGTGCGCCTCGTAGCGGCTTTGGCGCCCCGTCCGGCGCCTCCCCGGTCGGTCAGGGTGCCGAACGGCCGGGAGAGTGGCGCGCAGGCCCCTTAACGGTCGCGTGGCGCAGGGTGACCCGCTGGCGTGGCGGGAGGTGTTCGAGGGGCGCGGGGGCGGATGCGCCGTCGGGCCGGTGCGCCCGTGGCGGGGTCGGCACCTTGGCCGCCCAACACGCAACACGACTCACAGTTGAACTTGTAGTTCACCTGCGACTCATCTAGGGTGGGGGCCACAACGAAACACGCCGCGCCGAGCACGGCGGACCGACCGGAAGGAACCCACCTTGACCAGCACGAACGCACTCCCGATGCCAGTTGCCGAGGCTCTTGCGAACGGTGCGCCCCGGAATCTGGGAGCGCTCGCCTCTACCGCTACCGCCCGTGGGTGGGGCGCCATGGTCGAGCGGAACGGGGACGCGTGGACGCTTGTTGTCTCGACGCCGTCCGACTCCCGTACGGGCCGCTACACGTGGCGCGCGGGCAAGTGGGCGACGGCCGGACGCGGCTACCGGGACACCGTGGCGTGGTACCGGTCCGCCCCGGACGCTGTGCCCGGTGCCGAGGCGGTGTCCGAGGCCGCGGACGCGGTCGAGAAGGTCACCCCGTCGACGGACGTCGAGGCTGCCGGGCTCGCCACGCTGCGTGACGCGTCCAGCAAGATCACGGACGCGGTCGCCGAGGCACGTAAGGCTGTACAGGAGGCCGAGGCGTGCCACGCCGAGGCGTGCGAGGCAGGGGAAGCGGCCGAGGCCGCGCGCACGACGCGCGAGGCGGAGGACTGGGCCGAGGAGGCGGAGGACGCGGCCGGACGCGCGCCCGAGTGCGTCAAGCGCGCTAAGTCCGCGCTCCGTCGGGTGCAGGCGCAGCGTCGCGCGATCCAGGCGGCGGCACGCGCGGTCGAAGAGCTGGGTCTCGACGAGGGTTACCGGCGCACTGCGGTCGAGGCCGAGGACACCGCGCGTGAACTCCTCGGCGAGGCGGAGGGGGCGGCCGAGGAGGCGCAGAACTGGGCCGAGGCCGCGCGCGAAACGGCCGGTCGGGTCTGCCCGCTGTGCCGGTGCTTCATGCGCCGTACGGGGTGCGCGACGCACGCGCGGTCCGTCGGGTGTGGCGCGTGCGTGGTTGGTCAGTGCGGGTGCCGCGCGGTCATGCTCGCCACCCTCGACCGCGCGGGGTCGACCGTGGCGCGCACGGTCGACGCCGAGGCGGTGCGCGTCGGGTACCTGCTGGAATCCGAGGATGCCGCGCGGGTCGACGCGGGTCAGCTCATGTTGGCCGGTGACTGGGACGCGGCCGAGGACGCGCTCGCCGAGGCGGACGGACCGGCCGAGGACGCGCTCGCCGAGGCGGACGGACCGGCCGAGGAGGAGCGCGAGGAGGCGCAGCCGGCGGAGCGCGAGGAGGCAGAGACGGCGGACACTGCGCCGGTCGCTCCGCACGGTGCGGCGGACGTCGAGCGTGCGCGTAAGGCGGCGGAGGAGTGGCCGGAAGCGATGGAAGCGCGGTCGCTGGATGACCGCTACGAAGGAGAGTTCCGACGCTCCGACTTGCTGTCGGAACTGTCCGTGTGTGGTGAGCGGTTCCCGTTCCGCTTCCATTTCAAGTCGGGCGGCGGACACACCGTGACGCTTCCGACGGGGGACGTGTGCGGCACGTGGGGTGAGGTCACGGGGGCCGCTATCGCGTACGTGATCGAGGAGCGTCCGGCGACGGTACTGCGGGCGGCGGACGAGATGGCGCGCGTGTACGGCATCCATGCGGAGCAGGCGGCGGAGCGGGCAGAGGAGAACGCGCGGACGGCCGTGTCGGTTGGCATGGCTCGCGCTGCTCTGGACACGGTCCGTGCGTTCGCTCAGCGCATTGAGTGGGACGGGTTGACGGATGAGCAGTACGACAGTGCCCGGGGCGCGGTCCGTGAGGCCGAGCAGCACGCAGAGCGCGCAGAGTCCGCGTACGGGCGTGGGGACGTTTATGCGGCTCGTTGGGCCGCGCGTGACGCTCTCGCCGTAGCGCGTTGGTTCGGACTTGACGCGCCGTCGGCTCAGGAGTGCGCGGAGCGCGCGCCGGAAGCGCGCGCGGTTGCTGGGCGGGCGCGGCCTCAGCCCTCGATGTTCCTGCTGCGCATCACCCGCCCGGGGTGGGAGGGGCCGGGCGAGGCGGCCGAGTCTCCGGCCGGTGACGCTCCGACCGGTAGCGGCACGACGTCGACCGTTCCGGCGGAGGAGATCGAGGGGGGCGCCGCGGCGGAGAGCGACGCCGCGCGGCGGAACGAGGAGCGCGCGGCCGAGGAGGCTGCGGCGGCGGCGGTGCGACGGGCGCGGCGACGCGTCGAGGAGGCGGAGGAAAAGGCGGCGGAGGCGCGGCGACGGGCCGAGGGTCTCGACGCTGCGGCCGGGGTGCACTATGGCCGGTTTGCTGGCGGTCAGCCGATTTTGATGGGGCATCACTCGGCGCGGGGCGCACTGCGGGACCGTGCGCGGGGGGACGCTGCGACGCGTAAGGCCATCGAGGCAACGGCCGAGGCGGAGCGCGCGGAGCGTGCCGCGCGGAAGGCGCGGCAGGAGGCCGAGCTCGCCGAGACCGTGAACGGCCGGTCCCGCCCGTGGGAGCGGGCCGACTTCCAGCGGGGGGACGTCGTCGAGGTCCGCAAGATCTATACGGCCTCGTACGTGGTGGTCCGCGCGAACGCGAAGACGCTGACGCTTCGGAACACGCACACGATCGACGACGTCAAGGGCCGGTACGACCAGGTCCTTTCGAGGACGCGGGACGGCCGGACCATCACCAACCCGGGGCAGGACGACGCGCCGTCGGTCAAGGGACCGGCGCTTTCCGAGGGATTTGACGAGAGCACGACAACAACACGACAGGCCCCCGCTGGGGTAGGGGGTTTTTCCCGGGAACTTGACGCGGACGCGTCAATCGAGGAGGCCCCGAAGCTGGTCCTCGGGACGGGCAACCCTGACGACTCCGCGCGGGTGGTGCTGTGCTGGGGCGCAGCCGGCGCCGGGGCTCTGGACCGGTGGGAGGTCACGGCCTCATGGCGCGGCCACGGCTTCCGGGTGGCGCAGCACAAGGGCGAGTGGTTCATCACCCGCGAGCAGATGCACCCGGCGGACCTGAGCAAGAACCCGAAGCAGTGGCGCAAGGGTGAGCAGGTCCGGCACGCGGACCGGCGTCCGATCCGGAGCCGGGTAGAGGCGGAAGCGCTGATGATCGCCCGGGTAGAGGAGCGGCGCGGCCGTGAGGCCGAAGTGCGCGGGATCATCAAGGCCGCGGCCGAAGGTCCGGCCCCGAAGTGGACCCCGGCTCCCAGCATCATCAAGCCGCGCAAGGCCCCGCGTGCGGACTGGTCCCCCGCTGACGTCCTGGCCGAGTGGGGCGACTCGGTGAGTTACGAGGAGATTGCCGAGGAGGAGGCCGAGGACGTCGCCCCCCTGGACGCGGCGGCCGGTCACCCGGCGCTCGTCGAGTGCCAGGCGGCGGCCGATCTCCTCGTTGCGTACGCCGAGGAGCACCCCCTCGACGAGGCGGCCGAGGGGTGGGCGTTCGAGGCGGTCGAGCGGGTCGCCATGTGCGCGTGGGCCGTCGAGGAGGAGGACGAGGAGAGGGCAGGCGAGTACGCCCGTGCGGCGAAAGGGGAACGCGCGGCCCTCACGCTCGGTCGGCTCGACGAGGCAGGCCCGATGACCCCGGAGCGTCTCGCCGCCCTCGACGCCGACACGCTCGCGCTCCTCCGGTGGTACGCGGGACCGTGGCCGGTGCGGTGGCTCTGGCCCCCGGAGAAGGACGCGCCCCGCGTGATCAACCTGTTCCACGGCCCCGGCGGTTGGTCGGTCGGCATCCGTGACGTCCTGGGTGCCACCGTGGACATGGTCGGCGTGGACCTCGACCCCGGCGCGGTGGCCACGGCCGAGGCCGCAGGGTTCGAAATGATCCGCGCGAGCGTGACAGACCTCGACCCGGAGTGCTCGGCGCTCCAGTGGGTAACCGGCATCATCCTTTCGCCCCCGTGCCAGGCATTCAGCCCGGCCGGTCTCCGCATGGGCCGGTACGCGTCGGCAATCGAGCTCATCGTCTCGGTGGTCCGTGGCGTGGGCGCGGCGGCCGGGTTCCTCGCCCTGGTGGACGCCGAGGGCCGGGACGCGGGCAACGCGCCCCGCTCCGGGGAGACGTGGGAGGAAGTCCGCGCACCCCTCGCCGAGCTGGAGGACCCGCGCGCCGGTCTCATGGCCGAGGTCGTCGTCTGGCCCCTGGCAATGCTCGCCCGGGGCGGGTCGGTCGAGTGGGTCGCCGTCGAGCAGTCCAGCGCGCTCCCCTCCGAGATCGAGCGCGGCTTGATCAACGAGTTCGTACAGGCAGGTTGGGGCACCGTCGAGGCCGAGACCCTCGACGCCGTCCGCTACGGCGCGGCCTCCCACCGGAAGCGCCGTTTCCTCACCGCGCACCGCACCCGCTCGCCGTTCGTGAGCGTGCACCCCACCGAGGCGTTCCCCGTGACGACGTTCGCCGAGTGCGCCGGGTGGGAGCGCGGCCGGTCGGTCAACACCCGGGGACAACGAGGCATCGACCCCAAGACCGGACGGCCGAAGGGTGGGAACGCGTTCAGCGCCGACCGCCCGTCGACCTGCGTCACGGCCACGGCCTACGGATGGAAGGACGACGAGAGCGGCGAGAAGGTTACACAGGCCACCATCGGCCGACTCGTCGGGTTCCCGGGTGACTACCCGTGGAAGCACGTGGGCCGCGGCGCCGGT
The DNA here is from genome assembly GCF_000719955.1 of Streptomyces albidoflavus. GTDB lineage: Bacteria > Actinomycetota > Actinomycetes > Streptomycetales > Streptomycetaceae > Streptomyces > Streptomyces albidoflavus. Next base: position 38,969 of record NZ_JOII01000041.1, on the reverse strand, counting down.
ATCCGCAACCGGGCGCAGCAGGCGGCCGACGCCGTGTGCCCCATGGTGGCCGCCGCCATCATCGGCCGCGCGCTCAACGTCGAGGAGTGGGAGCTCCGGGCACGGGCGTACGCGGAAGCCCTGTACCGCCGCACCCTCCGCCCGGAGGCGCCGCACGTCGCCATCGTGCCTCGACCGCGCCCCGCCGTCCCGGCCGCCGCCGAGGCACCGGCCGCCGCCTCGACGACGTCCGCCACCTCGGCCCGGGTGCCGCTCCCGGCGGCCACCGGGGGACCGGCGCCGGCTGCGGGGGCTCCTGTCCCCTGCCCCCTGTCGCGCCGCGCGGACGCAGGGGGGTTCGGGGGTGTTCGCGCAGGTCACAGCACGCGACAGGGGACCACGCGGCAACCCACGCGACAGGGCGCACGACAGCCCACGGCGCCCGGGGCCGGGAGCCGAGGGCCCCCCCTCGGCCCGGGGGTGGCCCCGGCCCGTCCGTGGGCATCTTCCCGGGGATTTGACAGGAGCACATCAGGAAGAGACAACCCTCCTCGGTCGCTTCGGGACTCGTCGCACGCCGCGCACCCGGGGTGTGGCACGGTGCCGACATGACCGACCCGGCACCCGCCCACCTCACCGTGGACGATCTCCCGATCCGCGTCCCGCTCATCCACGGCGAGACCACCGGATCGTTCCTCGCGCGCACGGCCACGGCCAACGGCCTACCGCTCCCGGCGCTCCTCGACGAGCTCGGCGATGGGTACGAACTCCCCGACGACGGCCTCTCTCCGGGGCGCGAGGAGGTCGACCTCCCCGCCGAGGCGCTCGCGCGCCTGGTGCTCCTGGTGGACCGCGACGCCGACCAACTCGCCCGCGTCCTGCCGGGGCTGACGCCCGACCGGATCGCCGAGACCGAGGCGGGGCGCATCACTCCTTGGCCGCAGGAACCCGGCGCGGCCCCCCTGCCTGCCTGCCCCCTGTGCATGGAACCCGGGGCGTGGCTGGTGGCGCACGGGCACCGGTGGCGGCCGTGCGGGTGCGGGCGCCGGTGGATGGCAGGCGATGACGGCGGGTACCTCGTCGACACCGGGCCGCTCCCCGAGCTCGGCCGCGCACTCAAACGGCACCGGGCCTTGGCGCACCGGTTGGGGCCGACCGGTGACGCCCTCCTCGCCGACGCTCACCAAGTCGCGCTGTGGTGGTGGGTCTCCGGACAGGTCGGCGCCAAGGTCTGGCGCGAGCGCGAGGACACCCTCCGCCTCACCCGGCACCGCCGGCGGGCCGCCCCGGTCGTGGTGTACCCCGAGGCGGTCACTCTGGCCGAGGCCATGTGGGCATGGGAGGAGAAGCGCCGGCGGCCGGGCGCCTCGGCCGAGGAGTGGGTCGAGGGCCTGGGACGACAACTCGCCCCGACCGGTGTCATCTCCCGACGCGAGCGGGCGCCGCTTACCTACTGGCTGGAGCAGCACCGAACCGAACCGGCGAGCAAGCCGGTAGGACGCACCACCGCGGATCGCCGATGGAACCGGCTTCCGGACCTTCACCAACGCCCCACCGAGTCGGGCCTCCTGCGGGCGCCGTCCTGCCTCATGTGGGTTTACGGCCTTCCGCTCACCGAGACCTCGGCCGTCTGCCCACAGTGCGACGGACGCGCGGCGAGCTGCCGATGGGTGCCCTACGCGGGGTGCGCCGGGGTGCCTCGTAAGTAGGTCGCCGTTCGGTTCCGTGCTCGCCCTCGGACGCGGTCCGATACCGTGATTCCGAGGGCAGACACCGCCGCCCCTACCGCCGCCCGCGCGCCCACGCCGCCGAGGCACCGACGGTACGAAGGTCCCCCGGGATTCCGGTCGTGAGTCAACAAGCTGCGATCCGTTCCGTACCCCGGGCGGGTGGCGTGGGGACCGAGGCCCGGGTCGGGAAGGTGTCGTATGCCCAAGCGCAACGCCGAACAGAAAGCCGCGCGCGAGCTCCAGCTCGCCGAGGGCCTCGGGTATCAGGACGCACTCAGGCGCGTGAGGGCCGAGACCGCAGCCGGACCGGCCGCCACCGAACCGCCGGCGCCCCAACCGCCCGCCGTGGCGTACGTACTCCAGCCCACCGCGGCCGAGCTCAAGGCCGCGCCCGGCATCACCGCCGAGGAGCTCGGCGTCCGCGCACTCCCCGCCGACGCCACCCCCGGGCGGCGAGCTCACGCCGAGGCCGTGTGGCGGCCCGAGGTCGACCCCGCCCGGCCGTGCCGGTGCTCAGGGACCGGATGCCACCACGGGAAGCGCTGCCCCGTGGGCGAGGGGACGGCGTACGGCGTCGACCAACAGTGCACAGGCCACCTTGTCCACGTCGACCGCCACCCGGGATCGCTCTGGGGTCTGACGGAGTGGTGGGACATCTACGAATGCACGGAGTGCGGCGAGCGGGCCGAGGCGGGTGTCGAGCTCCCCGCGATCCCCTGGGGTGAGCGGCGCCCCAGGGATGCCGGCGGGACCACGACCGTGGTGTACGAAGGCATCAGGCATCCGAACTTCCCCGACTTCGACGAGGACCAGGACGAGGCCGAGCTCGATCCCCACGAGTACCCGACCCCCGAGGATGACTTCTACGGCGACGAGGACCAGGACGACGAGGGACCGCTCGCCGAGGAGGGCCAGGAGGAGGAGCTCGACCACCTCGACGACGTCCCCGAGGGCGACGTCGACCCGGCCGAGGACTACGACGACTCAGCCGAGGAGGAACCGAGTACACCACCCGGCATCCCGGCAACCGACCTCGACCGGCAACCCACGGCCGCCGACTGGTCCCCGGCTTTCGACCTCGACAACGCGCCGCCCTCCGCATGGTGAGGCGCGATCCCCTCGACCACGACGAGGAATGCGACGTCCTGATGTACGACGAGGGCGCAATCTGCGGATGCGATGACGAGGCGAGGAGTCCGTCCGTAGTCGAGGTGCCCGAGGCGCGGCGAGCAAACACCCCGAGGGAGTCCACGGCGGACCACCTTCCCCCGGGCACGACCGGGCATCCCGATTGCCGGGACTGCAAGGGGGAGAGCATTTGGAGTGTGCCCGGCGGCGGCCGGGCACGACTGTGCCGCTCGTGTCGTTCGTGCTGCGAGTGCTACCACGGGGAGCCATTCCTATGGGACGTGCTGCCTGATTTCTACGGCGAGTAGGCCACGACAGCCGCGCCCGACCTCGACGAGGCCGGGCGCGGCTTCCTTATGTCCCCAGGTCACATCTTGTGAGTGTTGCTCATACCCGCAGTTGGTGAGGGGGTGCACGGTTTGGCGGGTTCGGTCCCAGGGGGGTGCACGGGATGGCGGGTTCGGTCGACCTGTGGTTTCCCCCCTCGGCCCCGTCGCGCGGCCGGCGGCGGTGCGCACCGTGGCGGGTTCGGCCTTCCTCGGGGTGCACGGTGAGGGGGAGACTCTCCTCGTCGCAGCGATCCCAGGAGGACACCCCCATGACCGACACCGCCCGTCCGGCGAGCGCCACCGAGGCCGAGCGCACGGCCGAGGAGGAGTATCTCCTCGCCTCCGTGCGCATGGCGGCCCGAAAGCGGGAGGGGTGGGCGTACGGCACCCTTAACGCCTTGTTCCTCGCGCACGGGCGCCTGTTTACCCCGACCCCGTGGCCCGGCGGCGCCAATCCCCCGGGTGAGCTCGGGCGGTGCTTCACCGAGGCCGTGTCCTGGGCCTGGGCATCGGACGGCGCTCTCGCGTACGTCGAGGGGGTGGCGCTGGACGAGTGGGCACGCGAGGAGCCGCACGCCTGGTGTGCAGGGCCGGACGGGGCGGCGCTGGATCTCACGTGGCCCCGGCCGGGACGGGCTTACCTCGGTCTTCCTGTCCGTGCGGACGCCGCGCAGCACATCATGAGCGAGACGAGCGGGCCTCTCCTGTACCGGGCCGAGGGCCTCATCTCCACCACCGCCGAACGATGGATGAGGGACGGACTACCCGACGGCCTCCTCGTCGACATCGGGCGCCCGGTGCCGCGAGGCTGAATCCGCGGGGCAGCTCCTCGACGCTCGACCCGTGGCGGATTCGGTCGAGGGGGTGCACGACGTGACCGAACCCGCCAAGCGGCCCCGCTCGCAGAACGCCGACGGCCCCGGAGGAATCCGGGGCCGTCGGCGTTGGGTGGCGGGTTCGGTGAGGAGCTACTCCCCGACGGCCTCGGCCGCTTCCGCTTCCTTCTGGAGTCGGCCGAGTGTGGCGAGCATGACCTCGTGAGGCTCCTGTCCGGTCTTCGCTGCCTGCGCTACGAAGAAATCCGAGAAGCGTCGGACGGCGGCCTCGCCCATCCGCCACGGCGTCCCGTCCCCCGCCGGCGCCTCCTCGTCGACGAGCTCGGCATCGACGATGTCCTCGGCGTCCTGGGTGACGGCCTCGGCCGCAGGCTTGGCGGCGGCCTGCTGCGCCTTGAGCGCCTTTGCCGCCGCCGCCTCCTTGGCGGCCCGGGTGACGGCCTTCCTTGCCAGGCTCGACAGCTTGTCGGCGGCCGGTGCCTTCTTGGCGCCCTGGGTGCTCTCCAGAACACCCTTGACGGCAATGTTGGCGATCTTCGCCGTTGGCTTGCCGTCTGCGCCTTCCTTGGCACCCGACCAGATGGCGCGGGCCGAGGTCGCCCCCCACTCGCGGTAGATCGAGACGAATTCGCGGGCGGTGCCCTCGTTCGCGATGGACAGCTCGCGCATGACGGGCGCGGCGGCAATGAGCCGGTCGGCCTGCGAGGCGGACAGTCCCCAATGAGTCAAGGTGTACTGGGCCCAGGTGAGCCCGTAGTGATGGTGGAGCCCGTCCTTCTTGATCATGTCGAACGCCTCGCCGGCGGCGGCGGCGGCCTTGCCGAACGCGCGGATCTGGCTTTCGGCCTGATTCAGGCGCAGGACCTCGGCCGGGTTGAGTGGTCCGCGCTCCTTCCCCTTGTTCGATTTCTTATCGAACGCTTTCCCGCCAATTGGCGGGACCGCTACCTCGGCACCCTTGGCGGGTTCGGTGGCGGGTTCGGTCGAGGGCGGTGTCTCTATGGCGGGGGGCGCGGCCTCGGACTCTGCCGACTGCGCCGGGATGCCCGGCTCGGTGAACGTCGCAGGCGCGGCCGTAGGGGCGCCTGTCCCCGTCCCCGCCCCCTTGCCGCGCGTGGCAAGGGCGTTGCCGAACATCGCATCCATGGCGTTCGGCTGGCTCACAGGGACACCCGTCCCAGGATCTCAACGGCGATCTTGTGCATGGGGTCGTCCTCGACGAGCTCCAGCGGCTTGCCGAACGCCCGCGAGTACCCGTCCTCACCCATCTGGTTCGGTACGGCGTTGTCCAGGACCGTGATCCCGCTCCGCTCCATCGTCCCCCGCACCTCCCCGCTCGACTTCGCGTTGTGGTGTACGCGGGTGAACAGGACGACGAGCTCGGGGCGCCGCGAGCCGGTGTCCTCAAGGTGCTTGAGTGCGGCCCAGACCGACGCGGACCGGTGGAGCTCGCCCTCGTGCGGCTGGAGGCACAGGACGGCCAGGGACGCCATCGCGAGCGCCGAGTGATGCGTCCCGCCCGGCCGGTTCGCCCACGACCCGGTGTCGATACCGAGGATGCCCTCCGCGGGCGTCTCCTCAATGATCGTGCCGGGCAGACGCAGGGCGCTGTACTGCGCCTTGACCGTGAGAGGGCTCTCGTCGTCCGCGTGCTTGGTCGGGACCATCCGCCCGCCCGTCATCTGGTTCCAGGTGACGAGCGAGCCGTCCTCGTCCTCTCCCGGCTCGTCGGAGTCGACGGCCGCCACGGGGATACCCATACGGGACCAGTGGCCGAGGACGTGTGCGAGGGTGTGAGTCTTGGTCGACCCGCCCTTGCCGATGAACACGACTCGTGCCCCCTCGGTGGGGAGCTTGTGCGTAGTTGTTGGCATGGCGGAAGGCTATCTGCCGCGAGGCCGCCCGCAGCGTTCATTTACCGCCGTAGGCGCTTCCGCACAGAGCTACGAGGGACGGATCGGCCACTCCGTGCGCGGACCGGCAGACGTCGGCCATGCCGTACCCGCCGGTCGACGGACGGCGCACCGGGGGGCGGACCTCGCGACGAGGAGGCGCCGCCGGCCGGACGCGCCGAGGAGGCTCGGGCCGGTACGTACGGCGCGGCACGGCAGGTGTGACGGCCGAGCGCCTCGGTGAACCGGGCGCCGCCGCCGACTTCCTGGGCGGGGAGGCCGCCGCCCGCTTGGGCGCCGGCGGCGAGCTCGGGTCCGGTCCCACCCGGACGAGCTCCTCGCGCGCCGGTGCCTGAGTGATGGGCTCCGGGGAGTGGGCGGGTCGAGGAGCGGCGGCGGGAGAGAGGCGGGGGGTCGGCCCGTGGGGATTGACGGACACGCATCCGGCCGTCAGGAGGACCAGGGCGACGGAGGCGGCGGCGATCATGGGGCGCATCCGCCTACCGTCCCGCATCACCGAGAGCCTGCCCTCGGGACGCGCGGACGTCCACCGGTACGGGTGACAGGCCGGGAGGGCGTCGCCTTGTCGCGTTCGGACCGCAGGGAGGGGAAAGGGGGAGTCTGCGCAGCTCACACGCCGCGACAGGGCCCCGCGCGACAGGTGGTGCGACAGGTGCCCGGACCCCGCACGGTGACGCCGTACGCGGGCAGGGGCGGCGGACGCAGTCTCGACCCGGACCTCGGCCGCCCGCACTGCGGCGGGACGGGCGACAGGCTCCTCGTCGAGGCCGAGCTCCTCGGCCTGGTCCTCGACGAGCTCGACCTCGGCGGCGGCCTGGTGGCGGTCGGGTGCGTAGATGTCGGCGAGGCGGCCGAGCTGTTCACCGATCCCCCGAGACCCGGCGAGCGGCTCGACGACGTCCTCCCAGACCTCCCGCGCGAGCTCGCTGTACGCCCGGCCGCCGAGGACCGTCACGGCCGCCCCCGAGATTCCGAGTGCGTGAGCCTGCCGGCGGAGCGTCTCGCCGTCGACCGTGCCCGGGTCACCGGCCCGAAGGTTGTAGGTCGAGAGGTACTCGTCCAACTCGACGAGCCCGTACTTTGCCGAAAGGATCAGCACCCGTCCGGCTCGGCCGTCCCGGGTGAGGACGTCGGCCGCCCGGCGCGCTGCACGGTGGTAGCTCCCTACGTAGAGCTCACCGGCCCGCGCGCCGATCACCGGCTCGCCCTTGCGGAGCCCCTCGGTGTACACGGCCTTACGACCCCCGCACGCCACGATTACGACGAGCTCGCGCTCCTCGCGCTCGGCACGCCGCCGCCCCGCTGCGGTGATCCGAACCTCGCCGCCGCGCGGCTTCCACTCGGCCTCGGAGAGGTGCCCGGAGTAGGGGCCGGGTGATGACCACTCGGCGTATCCGGCGAGGCCGAGCGCGCGCACCGTGCGGAGGTTGACCTCCTCCGGGAGGTGGCCCTCGGGGTGCGCGGCGGCGGTGTGCAGCCAACGCCGCTGTACGCGGGTGAGCGGAACCGCGGGGAGCTCCTCGTCCTCCTGGCCCTCGACGACGTCCTCGGCCGGGGCCTCCTCGACGGCGGGGAGGCCGGCCACGCTCGGGAGTTCCTCGCCGTCGAGCGCGGCGAACAGAGCCACGGACCGGCGGCCCTGCGCGGTGCGCAGCTCGGCGAGCTCGCGCTCGAACGCGACGCCGGCCGGGGTCGGTGCCGGGGCTCGGTCCGCGCTGGCGAGGAGCTCCTCGGCCTCGGCCTCGTCGTGCATGGCGTACAGGTTGACCGGCGTCTCGACCTTGACGAGGTCCCACACGATGCGGGCGGCCTGGTCCCACATGGGACGGGACGGGTCGAGATCTCGGGGAGGAAGGGAAGCGATCCCGAGATAGTCGGCCCCGGCCGCGAACGCTGCGGCGCGGAACTGGGCAGCGTAGGCGCGACGGCCGCCGGCATCGACGTATTCGAGCGCCTCCTCTGCGGCCACGCTGCGGGCCCACTGTCCGTAGACACGCACCGCCCTGGTGGCGAGGGCCTCGACGGCGGCGAGGTAGCGCGGGACGGCGGACAGGTACCGGGCGACCCGCTCGGGGGTTCCGCTGAGTTCGAGGGTCAGCTCGTCGGGCGTCGGCGCCGGGGCGTCCGGAGAGGCGGGGTTGTAGTGCATGGTCCGCCACGGGTGACGGGCGTCGATCTTGTAAATCACGGCGAGGCGCCGGACGGCGCGAGCGCGGGCCTTGCCCTTCCCGGAGGCCCGGGGGAAGTCGAGACGAGCCTCGGCGTCGCCTCGACCATCTACGGCGATTCGGGTGCGGGTGACGTACTCGGTGCGCATTCGACGCGGCTCCTGTCTGCGGGGTGGTGGCGTCCGACCACCCTCCCACAGACACAAGTCAACTACAAGTTGTACTGTGAGTTGCGCTCACGATTCGAGCCGCAGGCAGGCGGAGGGGCCCCGGCAGACGCCGGGGCCCCTCCGCCTGTCCGCCCGCAGGTTAGGGAGCGGTGTTGCTCTGCACGTCCTCGGGCTCGATCCCCAGGGCGTAGAAGACGGCCACCTGAGCGCGGAGGGAATCAGCTTCGGAAACGTCCTCGTCCTCCGCCACGCCGTCGAGCTACCCGCCTCCAACGCGGAACGTCCAACCACCGGGAGCGGACTCGAATCCCTCCGCCTCTGGCCAGACTCCCCGAGCGCTCTCGACTGCGGCCTCTTCCGTCATGATCTTCCCTTTCTGTCGACACTCGGATGATGATGGGCAGGGGCCTACTCGCCCTCGCGGGCGGCGTCCCGACCTTCCTTGATGAACCGGGCCGCGTTCGCCTTCTTGGCGGTCATCTCCCGGTACCAGTCCATCGAGCGGACGCCCTCCTCCTTGACGTAGCCCGGGTTCGGGCCGATGCGCCATCCGCCGGGAAGCGGCGTTCCGTCATCCTTGCGCGGGACTACGGCGCGCGCGGTCGGGTACGCCGACGGGTACACCACGCAGTCGGACAGGACGGCGAGCGGGACGAGGCCGGACCGGTTCCACGTCTTGACCATCTTCCGGTGGGCGCCGACGCGGGCCGCGCTGATCACCGCCGCGCGAATGTCCGGCCGCCACGTCGGCCGCTTGAGCGCGGGCCACGGCGCGTGTTTGCCGGGGCGCTTGCCCTGGGGCCGCTCGCGCATCTTGCCGATGCCGCCCTTTGCGGTCTGCTTGATCGCGGACAGGAGCGCGACGGCCTCGGGGTCGCGCTCCTTCACCGTCGCCATGCCCGCGAGGAACGCCTCCTCGTCCATGCCGTCCACGATGCCGAGATCAGCGAGGGTGTCCATGTAGGCGTCCCGCAACCTGTTGTGCCACAGGTCGAGGTATCCGCCGGCGTCGGGCCGCAGCCACGCTGCGAGCGGCCGGACCTCGATCCCGAGCTCGACCGCGTACGACACGGTCGGCGTCGCGTACCAGGCCGGGCCCGTCGGCCGCTTTCCGTCCGGGCTGAACGGAGAGGGGAACTCGTCGGGAAGGCGCTTCCACTGCTTCGTGGTCAGGTCTTTGGTGCGGAGCTCGGCGCCGGAAAAGTCGACGAGCCACGCGCCCGGGATCTTCTTGTCGAAAGCCGGGCCGTCGGTGTAGACGGCCTCACCGAGGCCCACCGTCAAGCGACTTGCAGCCGCGAGGAACGCAACGTTCACGTCGAGGCCGACGACGTAGGGGGCGGCGGCCTCGGCCTCGGTGGGCTCCCGGTACCAAGTGAGGGCCTCCTCGACGAGGACGTGTCCGGGGTCCTTGCTCTCCTCGCGCGTTCGCTCGGCGGCGAGCGGGTGCTCGTCCGGGGCCTCGGGCGGCGCCGGGTCGATCGCCACGGACAGGGAGCCGGGAACCGGGGTGCGGCGCATCCGGCCGGTGCCCCGGTCGAACTGGACCCGGGTGGGCGGCCGGACGGCGGTCATCAGGGCGAGGCTGCAACCGGCGGTCGAGCCGACGGGACTCACGACCCGCTCGGCGTACAGGCCCAGGGTGTAGGCGAGCGCCCCCGGGTCGTTCGTGGGGACGGCCCACCGCATCTGTTCGTCGAACGCGCCCCAGGGGATGACGGCGACGTGAACCTCGGTGCGGCCCTTGAAAAGGAACGTCCACGGCCCGAGGCCCGCCCGCGACAGAGTCCACCCGGCCTCGTCCAGCTCTTTGACGGCGGGGTGATCGTCCGGCACGCGCAGCCGCTTACGGTCGTCCATCCCCGTCGGCAGGTCGAGGGCCTCGACCGCGGACTCGGTGAGGACCAGGAGCGGGCCGACGTCCTCCCCGTACTGCGAGAGGGCGGGGGCGCCGAACTTGGACGCGAGGGCCCACTCGGCGGCCGACGACAGGTCGGTGACCTCCGCCGGTACGGCGCAGCTCTGGACGTTGGGGAGGTGGGCGACGAGGCGACCCTCGGCCGCGTCGAGCACGGCGAGCGGGGCGGTGTAAGGAGTTTCGCGCATGGTCAGTTCCGCCAATCCAGCTCGATGTAATCAACGTCCGTGAACTCGACGCCCAGGCTCTCGGCATCGGTGCCGGGGGTGCGGAAATACTCCTCCGCGAGACCCTCGGCGATCAGCCGTTGTGCCTCGGCCTCGTCGCCGTTGCGCAGGGCTTCGAAGATCCCGTCAACGAGGTGGTCGGGCACGTCCTCGGTGAGCCGCCTCAACCGGGCGTCGTCCGTGCTCCCGCCGGCGGCGTTGAACCCGAACCGGGCGCGCGTCTCCACCGTCAAACCGCGTTCCTTGGCCTCCTTCTGGGCCTTGGCGCGGACTTTCGGCTGATGGTCCTTGGACACCTCCTTTTCGAGGCGTGCAACGACCTTCGGGCTGTTGTCGATCTTCCGCTCGCCCTTGATGTACCGCTGAACGGTGCGGCGCGAGACGCCGAGGCGTTCGGCCACCCGTTGCGTGTTGCCCTTCTCCTTCCGCATCAACGCGTTGAAGCGGCCCGAGGTGGTCTTGGGGATGTCGCGAGTCTGGAACCGCGACTTGATGGCGTCGAGGATCTTCCCCATGGTGACGACTCCTTTCAGGCGATCTTGAAGACGGGGGCGGCCGGGGCGGAACCCCTACCGGCTTCGTGGCAGAACCCGCCGCCGCACAGCGGGGTACCGGGCAGTGTGGTGCGGAAGGCGTTCCGGCAGACGGGGCAGTCGACCACGCGCGGCGCCGACCGGCCGGTGTGCATCTCGCGGGCCGGGACGATGTACTCCGTCGGGAGCTTCCGCAGGAGCTTGGACAGGTAGCCACCCGGACGGTAGGCCCGCCGGTTGAGTGACGCGTCCAACGCCTTGAGGAGAGGTTCCTCGGGCCATCCGTTCCGCAGGCACCAGGCCACGGAACGAACCGCGAGGGCGCGCTCCTCGGGCTCGACGTTCACGAACCAGCGGACGCGGTCGAGGATGGCCTCGGCTCGCGCGGGGGCTGCCTCCCACGCGGCGCCCTCAAGGCGCGGCGCGGGAATGGCGCTCATCAGGGTGAAGCGATCGGGGCGGCGCCCGTAGGTTTTCCCGTCGTGCGTCTGCACTGGCACCGGGGCGAACGCGACAAGATCCGCGTTCACGAGGTGGGGGCGATGACGCTCGGCGGTGCGCAGGGAGACTCCCGCAGCCTTGGCGAGATCCTCCATCTTGATCTGCCCTTCCCACCCGATGCCGGCGAGCGCGACGAGGCAGCGTGCGCATGTCGGGTCGGGAGTGACGATGTTCGTGGCCCATTCCTGGGCGCCCGTCAGCAGTGGCTGCCCGATGCCGCTCACGAGGGGCGTGCGGCGGTCCGCGTCAATGCGGCCCTGCCCGAAGAGGTGGGCAAGGTGATCCTGTGTCGCCCTCTTCTTGAGTCCGACGATCTTCCCGATTTCTTCTGTTGTGAGCCAAATCTCGGATGCTGCGATTTGGTGATCTTCGAGCGCCGCAAACACCTTGCGGCAATTGGGGCAGTCATCCGGACTGATATCGCGGTGGGGTGCCACTCTTTCGGCCTTTCCGGCCTCTGCGCTGTCTCGCCATGGAGACCGTGGGTACACTCGCAGTAGACCTAGAGCAGGGTCCATGCGGAAGCCTTGGCGGGCAGGAGAGCCACCTCCTATGACCCCGGCGGGGCTTTTCGCATGTGTGGAAGTGAAATCAGGTGCGGAACGTGTCGGTCAGATCGCGATGACCTCCTGTGAGCCGCCGACCACGGAGGCGAGCCGCCGGTGGGAGAGCTTTCCCACGGCGTGCGTCGGGCCGCACAGGAGGTCCGGGACCGGGATGCCGTAGTGCGCGGACAGGCGGTCGATGTCCCCGAGGGACCAAGCGGCGGTGCCGGTCTGCTTGCGCGAGACCTGCCCCTGAGTGATCCGCAGGCCCGCGGCGAGCGACGTCTGATTCTCGCCGCAGGCGCGCATCAGAGCTGCGACCGTGACCCGGAGCGTGCCTTCGCTGGTACTCGGAGTGGCGGCGAACTTCCCCATGATGCGGTGACCTCACTATTTGTGAGCTGGGCTCATAACGGCAGCTAGCAGGGTCCGGTGATCCGGGCCCAACGGGTGGACACTCTTCCAGAGAATCAACTCGACTACAAGTGAGACTTGTAGTCGGTCTGGGGTCGTGTCATCCTCGGGGCATGGCTGACACACCAAAGAAGACGATCGAGGAGCTGCGCGCGGCGGCCGAGAAGTCCGAGGCTAAAGCGCGGGAGGACAAAACGGCCCTGCTGAACGCCGCAGTTAAGGCCGCCATGACGTCGACCGCGTACGGCCACGTTTCGGCAGTCGCCCACGAGGCCGGCATCGCGAACCAGTACCTCCGGACCCTGATCGAGGCGGCGCACCCCGGGTGGCTCGAACAGGCCGCCGAGGAGCGCAGGGCGGCCAAGGCCGCAGCGGTCAAGGCCAAGCGGCGTGGTGGTGCGAAGACTGGGCGAAGCGGTGGCCGGAGCGCGGCAGCGTGAGTGAATGGCTGACCCGCATCCTCACGCTGATCATCATGGCGATGACCATGGTGGGCGTACTGAGGGCGACGCTCGCTCGCGACTGGCGCTCGCTCGGTGGCGTGGTGCTGCTCTCCGGCCTGGCCCTCCTCGTCCTTACGAACGGCGGCGATTTTCGAGACGCGGTGCTGGGTGATTTGCGCGGGGCCGAGGAAGGTGGCGCGGCGCCCACCGACGGTGAGCCGCATGACGATTCCGGCCTCTGGCTCCCCCTCGGCCTCGGGGTCGGCGCTCCCGTCGCGGCCTTCGGGATCGTCGGCTTGTGGGCGGTCATCCGGAGGCGCCGCGGTCGAAAGCTGCGCAAGCGCGCAGCCCATGCCGTCGCGCAGGAGCGACGGGCCGCTATCGAGGCGGAGCACGAGAAGGTGCTCGACGCGTACGCCGCCTACCTCTGCGACCCCCTTGCCGTCCTCGATCGCCCGGCGCTCGACGATGTCACCACGCCGCAGACCGTGGCCTTCCTCGCGGCCATGGATGTGGCCGCCGACGCCCGCAGGAGCGGCGAACTCGACATCTACCGGCCGGCTGTCAGCAATCTGAAAGCCGCGTGGCGCGCTGCCGACGAGCACGCCCGGAAGGCCGGCCTGCGTCACCTGCCGCCCCAGGAGCGTGCCACCGTCACCCGCGCTCGCGCCCTCCTGGAGATCGCCCTCGACGGCGCCGGCGGCGAGCACGAGCGCCGCGCCGCCTACGCCAAGGCGCGCACTCTGCTCGGCGGCATCCTCACGCTGCCCAAACAGGCCGTCGCTGCCGTCGAGACCACGGCCCGAATCCCCCTGACGAAGGACACTGCCTGACGCGCACGAACCGGCGCCCGCCCCGTCAAGTCTGGGGCGGGCGCCGGTTCGTGCGCGTCAGGCGGTCGGGTCGACCTGGAGGGGGAGCGGTGCGTAAAGGAGGCTCACGCGGTCGGCTGCGGCTGCGAGCCGCACCAGCTCGATAGGGCGGCCTGCTGCGTCCCGGGTGACACGGTCGACGCGTAGGACGGAGACCTGAGTTCCTACGCCCAGGCGGGCGGCTTCATCGGCTGTCGGGGCGTCGGAGGTCACGTGCTCGTCCGCCTCGGCCGGGATGATGCCGGCGGCCACGAGTGCGCCGAGTGCGCCGCCCTTGATCTTTTCGGGGCTGTCCAGACCTGCGGCCCGCGCGATGTCGGGCGGGTACCACGCCTCTTGGAGGGCGACGGGCTCGACGCCGAGCATGGCCCGGCGGCGGCGCCGGACTGCGGAGCTGCCCGGCGGGAGGGCGAGGTACTCCTCGACGGCCGGCGGGGCGTCGAGGAGCTCGCCGGCGGGGGCTTCTACCTCGATGCGGCCATCGAGGCCCTGTGCTGCCGTGGCCGTCTCCCACGGGCCGCGGTCGCCGCCCGGGGTGAGGACGTGGTCGAACCGGCTTAGGGGGACGCGTACGCGGGTGCGGTCCCGCACGACCGTGCCGTGCCCGCGTCGAGAGGTCACCAACCCTCGCGCGTGCAGCTCGCCGTACGCGCGGCTCACCGTGGCCTTGGACCCTCGGCCCTCTGTGACCAGGTCCGTGATGTGCGGGAGGGGTGAGCCGACGGGGCGGCGCCCCGTGGTGATCTCCTCCGCGAGCTCGTCGGCGAGCACCTTCCACTTAGGCGGCATCTTCGCTCCTCCTGTCGGGTGGGATCAGTGAAGCACATTCCTAGGAATGCTTGACAGTCCCTCGGTGGAAGTGTCATGGTCATCTCGCGTCGCCAATCCTAGGAATGGCGTTCGACCTGATACGTACACCGCAAGCCCGAAAGGGCGCGGCCCCGCGCGTGGCTAGACGCAACGGGACCGCTGGCGGGAACTCAGTAAGGGAGTTGACCGCATGAGCACCACCATGCCTGAAATCGGCAGGATTCCGCGAATCGCCACCGCCGCCCGCCACCTCGACCAGGCGGCCCGCCTCGACCTCTCCGCCGTGATCGGCCTCGACGTCGACCTCATCACCGGCCACGAGTACAAGATCGCCGACGACCTGAGCGACGCCGCCCACGCCGCCGCCCTCCTCGACGCCTTCGGCGACGAGTACGCCCGCGTCACCGCCCTCGTCGACATGATCGACACCGGGTTCATCGACATCCCCCGCTCGTACGGCCGCCTCCTCGTCCTCGCCGACGAGCTGGAGCGCGCCGACGCCGCCGGGTACGACCTCGACGGGATCGACGAGGGCCTCGGGCGGTGGGCCGCGTGACGATCACCCGCCACTCCGCCGCCCGCGCGGCCCGCGCCCTCCTCGGCTCCGCCGACCGGCTGCACCCCGCTGCCCTCCTGGTCCTGGTCCTGGTCCTCGCGGGCCTCGCCCAGCTGGCCGCGCCGCTCGTCGTGACCCTCCTCACCGCCCTGGTGACCGGGGCCAAGGCCGCTGCGCTCCTTGCCGGGGCCGCCATCCTCGTCCGTCTTGCCGTTCGAGTGGCCGCGACGTTTCCCCGCCCCCGCACCGCTCCGTCGGCACCCCCGGCCGTGCCCGCGGTTCCGACCCCCCGCACGGCCCGATGACCGCCGCCGCGTGTGCCCTGGTCGGCGCCGTCTCCGAGGAGACCCTCGCCGCCCACGGCTTCACCCGCCGGACCGACGTCCACCAGGCCGCCCGGTGCGCCGAGCTCTGGGCCGTCGAGAACCGCCGCCGCAGTGACCGCGAGGCCCTCGACCGCCACCAGAGGCAGGAGGTCGCCCGATGACTGCCGTCGCCCGCCGTGTCCTCGTCGTCTCGGCCGCCGGACTCGCCGCCGCCGTCCACCACATCGCCACCGGGGCCCTGGTCCTGTTCCTCCTCGCTGACTGGTTCGTCGTCTCGCTGATCGCCGGACACGCCGGACAGGCCATCACCGCCGCCGTCGTCGGGACGCTCCTCGCTGCCGAGAGCATCCGCGCCGACCGGTTCGGCCGCCTGCACCCCTTCCCTCACTGCCCCCTGTGCTTCACGGCTCGCCGCCGGGCCGCCCGTAAGGAGATCGCCGAATGAGTCAGACGTTCTACGAGGAGCGCCGCCGGGACCGGGCGACGGACCGCGCCGAGGACCGCCTCGACCGCCTCGCCGAGGCTGAGGCCGCCCGCCAGGAGCGCGCCGCCCTCGCCGAGGAGCGCCGCAAGGAGCGCGAGGCCCGCACCGAGGAGGAGCGTCGCGTCCGCGCCGAGCGCAAGCGGGACAAGACCCGCCGCAAGGCCGAGCGGAAGAAGGCCCGCGCCGAGCTGGCCGCCAAGCTCGGCAAGGAGGGTGACACCGTCGGCGCCCTGGTCGTCATGGCGTGCGGCATCGTCCCGGCCCTGTTCTTCCAGCTCCGCGCCCTCAACGGGGAGGACCTCCCCGGGATCATCAGCCTGTGCCTGGCCGTGATGCTGGAGGCCGGGGCCTGGGTCGCCACCGTGAGCGGTGAGCGCGCCAAGCGCGAGGGCCGCCCCGTCGGGCGGTTCCGGGTCGTCATGTGGGCATGCGCAAGCTTCGCCGCCGTCATCAACTACTCGCACGCGCCCGGCGGCGGGTGGCTCGCCTGGGTCCTCGCCGCCGCGAGCTACGCGGGCGTGTTCTTCTGGGAGGTCCGCGGGTGGGGCCGACACGGCACCAAGGCCACCCGCACCAAGGCCCAGCGCAAAGAGGCCCGGCGTCGCCGCCGGCACGACCGCAAGCGCCGCCGCCGGTTCCGTGACGTCTACGCCCGGTACACCGACATCCTGACCGCGCACCCGTACGGCACCGTCGACACCGAGACCGCGTGGCGGGACGCGTGGCGAGACACGCACGGCGCCGACATTGCCGTCACCGCCGGTGTCGTCGCCCGCCGCGGCCAGGCGGGCAAGGCGCTCGCCGCAGCGCACGGCGTGGGCGTCGAGACGCTCATCGTCGAGCAACTCCTCGACGACGTGTTCGGCGGTGACGGCGGCGACGACGGCCCAGCCGCGCGCCGCTCCGGGAAGGGCCCGAATGGGGGGCCGAGCAAGGAGGGCCGAACCGCGAAAACCCTTGGGCGCAAAGGGAAGCGGGTAACCGGCCGCCTCGCCGGACGGACCGCTCCGAAGGTCCCGAACAAGCCTCTCGACGAGACCCACCTCGACCGCGTCCGCTCCCTCGCGGATGTTCTCCCCGGGGGCGCTGCGGACCTCTCCGTGAGCAACGTGCGCATGGCTATCGGGGGCGGCAACACCCGGTACGCGATGCAGCTCCGTGACGCGGTCAAGGCCGAGAGGAAGAACTGATGAGCGCCTCGTTCACCCCGCCCCGGCGCCTGATTCTCGCGGCCCCCGCCGGCATCTACCCGACGATCACCCTCTCGCCCGAGAACGGGTGGACGTGGTCCGCCGCCATCGGCGCCGTGATCTTCGCTCTCGTCCTGTTCGGCCCGGCCCTGATCCGCTCCGCCGCCAAGGCGGCGGCGGTCCGCGCGGCCACCAAGAAGGCCGAGGCCGCCGCCAAGAAGGAGAAGGCGGGCAAGAAGTGATCGCCCGCGAGCACGCGGCCCACTGATCCACCCCCGGCCCGGCCGCCCCTCCCCCGCTCGGCGGCCGGGCCGACGGTCCCCCGCACTTGAGGAAGGAACCACCGCATGAGCACCACCAAGACCGAGCACGCCGAGCGCGAGGCGCAGCTCGTCGACCTCGCCGCCTTTCAGGACCCCGAGACCCTCCTCCGCCTCGGCGAGCTCTCCCGGGCCGCCGCACAGCAGACCGAGAACGGCGTCGCCGACGTCTTCACCGGCACGGTGCGGCTGGACAAGGTCGAGGAGGCCCCGGCCGAGGCCGGCACCTTCGAGCAGCTCGACGAGGAGGAGCTCGACGAGGACGAGCGCGCATCCCTCGGCCTGCGCCCGATCATCCCCGAGACGTTCCTCGACCCGGGCGTGTGGCGGCAGCGCCGCGCGGTGTGGCTCAACTCGGCCGCCTTCCACGCCACCCGCAGCCCCGTCTACCTGTGGCGGTTCATCAAGACGAGCGCCATCGGCGCCCGCGTCGGCGCCCGGGACGCCTGGTCGTACCTGTTCGCCACCGAGTACGGCGAGCTCGCCGACAAGGTCCGCCGTGCCAAGGCCGGTGCCGAGCACATCGCCGACCTGCGGGCCGACCGGCGCAAGGAGGCCAAGCAGAGGCGCCGCGAGCCGGTCACCGTCTACGCCCTGACCGGCTGCACCTCCTACGCCGCCGCCGTCGTTGCGCTTGGGGAGACCTGGGGCCTGGTCCTCACCGCTCCGGCCCTGATCCCGTTCTTTGGCCTCCTGTACGTCCTGGGACACCGCGAGCTCGCCCGCCGGGCGCCCGATGGGGCGTTCGCGCTCCTCGACAGCACCGCCGCCGCCGACCATGACGGCCCGGTGACTGACGAGCGGATCACCAACGCCCTGCGGGACATCAAGCTCCTGTCGTCCGAGCAGACGATCAAGCCCGTGGGCCTCACCACCCGGGACGACCTCGGGAACACCACCGTCGCGTTCAAGACCCCGGCCGGTCTGGTCTGCAAGGCGATCAAGAACAAGGCCGAGGCGTTCGCCGGAGCTCTGGGCCTGTCGCTTGAACGCATCGACCTGACGCAAGGGGAGACCCCGAACGACGTCATCCTCTGGGTGGCGGCAACCGTGCCGTTCGCCGGAGACGCCCCGGCGTCGCCCCTGGTCGACGCCGACCGCTGGTCCATCTGGGACGGCGTCCCCTACGGCTCGAACCGAAAGGGCCTGCGGAAGACGCTCCAACTCCTTTGGTCCTCCATGCTGTTCGGCGGCGCGCAGGGCTACGGCAAGACCTCGGCAATGCGAGTACCGGCCGCCGCGGGCGCCCTCGACCCTCAGTGCCGGATGCTCCTCGCCGACTTCAAGGGCGGCGCGGACTGGGAGGAGCTCGAAAACATCGCGCACCGCGTGATCATCGGCGCCGACCCCGGGAGCGTCGACGAGTTCATTGAGCTCGTCGACGAGCTGATCGAGGAAATGGACACCCGCTTTGCCAAGATCCGGCGCATGCCCAAGGCCGAGCGCCCCGACATGCGCCTGACGCCCGCCATGGCCGAGGCGCACGGGATGCCAGTGTTGATGTTCCTGATCGACGAGATTCAGGAAGCGTTCGGCGTGGTCCTCGCCCGTAAGGACGGCGTGAAGGAGTTCGCCGCCCTCGTCGAGAAGCTCGCCCGCCTGATCCGGCGCGGCCGGGCCTGCGGCCTCATCATCGTGGCCGCGGCGCAGCGTCCGAGTGCGAAGTCGGTCCCGACGGACTTCCGCGACGTCATCCTCAAGCGGTACAGCGTGCACACCGTGGACGACACGTCGTCCGACATGATCCTCGGCGACGGACAGGCCAAGCGCGGGCACACTGCGGCCGGACTGGGCCGGATCGGCGTCGGCATCCTTGCCGAGGAGGCCGGTTCTGAGAAGCTCCAAGTCGACCTGATCACCCCGCGAGAGTTCGAGGTCATCTGCGCTCGTGGTCGGGCCCTGCGCATCGAGGCCGGCACCCTCACCGGCTACGCCGCGTCGGGCCTCCTGACGGTGTCCGGCATCCTCGCCCAGATGCGGGCCGCGTTCGACGAGGCCGGGGTCGAGGAGCTCGGCAGCATCGATATTGCCCGGCTCCTGCACCAGCAGGACCCGGCGGCCGACTGGGGCCAGCGCGACGGCGAGAGCGACAAGCAGTGGTCGAGCCGCGTCGGCGCTCGCCTCGGCCGCGAGATCGAGGAGGCCCTCGACGGATCGGGCCGCAGCCTCGACCGCGTCAAGGTGCGCACCCTCGCGGGCGCCGAGGGCCGCGGATTCCGCCGCACGGACCTGACGCTCGTACTCGGTGCATAACGGGACGAACCGACGTGTCCGGGAAGGTGTCCCCGCCGCAAAACCGCAGGTGGGGACGTGTCCCGGACGTGTCGGCCCCCCGGTCGGGGTGTCCCCAGCGGACACCCCGCCCAGGGGCCCGACACCCCCATAGACACCGCCCAGACCTGCACAAATAGGGGCAAAGCCACTCCCCGGGACACCGCCCCGACACCCAGAAACCCCGCGCGCAAGGAGTCGAGCCCCGATGGACGTCACCGCCCGCACCGCTCCCGCCGAGCCGGTCCTCTACCGCCCCGAGCCCGTCGAGGCGGCCGTACCGGCGACGACCCTCCCGTACCTGTCCCCGGTGCCCATCCCGGGCGCCGTCGAGGCCCTTACCCCCAACGGCGCCCGGGTCTGGCTCCTGGTCTCCAAGATGGAGTCCACCGGCCCCGCCGCCGCCCCCGAGACCGCCCCGGCCGCGCCCGTCCCCGCCTGGGCCAAGACGACGGCGCTCCTGGCCCTGTCCCTCTCCGGGTCCTCGGTCCTCGGCGCATACGCCCTCGGCCTGTTCGCCGAGGGCCTCGCCGCCCTCGTTGCCTCTCTCGTCCTCCTGGCCAAGTTCGCGCTCGTCCTGGCGGTCGTTCTCGGCCTGTTCGTCGTCGTGGTCAAGCGATGCGCCGGCGGGGGAAGCGCCACCGCCACCGCCACCGCCACCAGCACCGCCCGGGGCCTGTTCGCCAAGGCCACCGCCACCGCAACCGCCATCACCAAGAAGTAAGGAGCCCCACCCATGACCGCGATCAAGGTCCGTGGACCCCTCAAGATCGGAGACGGCACCGTCCGGTGCCCCGGCCGCAGCGAACGCGACACCCCGCGCGAGCTCACCCTCATGGCGAACGGGAAGACCGTCACCGCGACGTGCGGGCAGAAGCACCGCGGCGAGGGCGGCGGGCGCCGCGCGCAGTGCTTCTTCCCCGTCGAGCAGCTCACCGCCGCGAACCTCGGCATCCTCGCCCAGGGCAAGCCCGGCCGCTTCCGCCTCACCCTCGGTGACGGGACCAAGGTTGAGGGCATCCTCGCCGCCGTCGGCGCAGCCGCGGCCAACTCGACCGCCGCCCGCGCCGCCGCAGCCGCGGACGCAAAGAACGGGAAGGCCGCCAAGGCCGGGCCGCCCAAGCCTGCCGGTCGGGCCACGGGCGGCGCGATGACGGCCGCGTTCGGCGCCCTCGCTGCCGTGGCGGGCGCCGCTGGACAGATCGCCACCGCCGGCGCCTCGGCCGTCGAGTCGGCATCGAGCCTCGGACGCGAGGGGATCGGCGTCGCCCGTGACGGCATCCGCGAGGCGGGCGCCTACGGAGAGCGACGGCACGAGCGCAAGATGCAGGGCGCCGGCGCCGCTGAGGACTGATCAGATCGCGCCCCTCTTCGGGGTCCGCGATGCCCCCTCCGAGGGGGGCCGTCACGGACCCCGGAGAGGGGCACCGCGTACCCTTCGTGATTCGAAAATGAATTCAACTGTGAGTGCAACTTGCAGGTGATGTGTGAGTGTGTCATTGTCGACCCACAGCACGACACACCGCACCGAAGGAGAACCCCTCTTGAAGCTCACCGCCCCCCAGCTCGCCGCCCTCCAGGTCATCCACGAGACCCCCCGCCGCGTCGCCGCCCGCGTCAACGGGTCCTCCGGTTGCTGGATCGGATTCCGCGTCCTGCACCACCGCACCGAGGCCCGCCTCGCCGCGCTCAACCTCATTGAGACGGTTCCCGCCGACGGCGGCTTGGAGGTTCCCGTCCTGCGGCTCACCGCCGCCGGATACGAGGCCCTCGGTGTCGACGCCCCGGCCACCACCAAGGAGGCCCCGGCCATCGACGAGGAGGTCCTCCTCCCGCTGCCCAAGCGCTTCTGCGACGCCTACGAGGCCGAGCTCGGCGAAATTCACGCCGACGCCGACAGCGCCCCGTACCGGCAGGTCTGGCAGCACGTCACCAGCGGACGCACCGCCACCCCCCGCTGGCTCCTCGGCCACCTCGCCGACGTCGCCGCGCTCCTGGCGGACCTCGCCGAGGAATCCGACGCCCACCACGCCACCCGCGCCGCCCGCAGCCGCGGCGCCGCCGAACTCCTCGACCTCCTCGCACGCCACGGCGTCCGCCCCTGGCTCCCCGCCGGCCACGGCGTCCGCCCCTGGACCGACGCCCCGCACTGCGACGACTGCGCCGAGCAGATCGGCCCCCGGCCCCCCGCCGCCGTCGTCGCTACCGAGGCGGCCGTCGACCAAGAGCGCGCCGACCGGCAGGCCGCCTACGAGGACCGACTCGCCGCCGCGCTCCGCGCGACCGAGGACGAGATCGCCACCGAGTACGGCGAGCACATGCGGCCCGGCCAGTGCGTCATCTGGACCCACCCCGCCACGGGAAAGACCTCCGTCGGCATCGTGCAGTCGGTCTACCGCCGTGCGGGCGGCAAGGCCGCCGCCGACGTCGAGCTCGTCGGCGGGCCGACCGGCTCCATCCTCGCCGACGACCTCGGGCCGCTCCCCGAGCTCCCCGACATGGGCGAGCTGATCGAGGGTCAGTGGCTCATCACCGACAAGACCGGCGCCACCCTCGCCCACGTCCCCGGCCAGACCCGCGAGGAGGCCCTCGCCGAGGCCCGCAAGATCCCGGCCGTCCGCGCCGCCGCCCACCGCGACGGCGGCCTCGCCTCCCGCCCCCTGTGGACCTCGGACCTCGTCAAGTCCTCCTGACTGCGCCGCCGCCGGGGCCCACTCGGGGCCCCGGCCCGGACCGCCAGCCCCCAACAAACCGAAGGACCAGCGCACATGAAGCCGAACCCGAACGTCGAGATCACCGGCACCGTGACCCTCTTCAACCTCGAATCCGACGCCAAGGGTGCCGTCCTCGTCGTCTACACCGAGGACGAGCACGGGAACGTCGGCCGCTCCTGGCTCCGCTTCCGCCCGGCTGCCACGAACGCGCTCAAGCGTCGCGCCGACAGGCTGCGTGACTTCCCCGCCGAGGAGGAGGGCACCCCGGCCCCTGTCGCCGCGACTGACCGCACCGACCCCGCGGACAGCTGACTCGCTGAAACGTCGGGGGCTCCACCTGGGCCCCCGACCCGCTCAACGTCGAAAGGAAACAACCGGCATGACCGCCAACCGCGCCGCCTTCCCTGCTGTGTACGCTCTCCTGCGCATCGCCGCCGACGTCGCCGACCACTGGGTGCAGAGCGACCACCAGGCGCAGCGCAAGGCCAAGCCCGGCGTCGAGGGGCACAAGGCCCTCGCGGGACACGTGGCCTCGTACGCCGCCACGCAGGCCGCGGCGCTTCTCGTCGGGGACCGCGTCCTCGGCCTCGGCCTGCGCCCCCGCAGTATGGCCGCCGCGCTTGCCCTGTCCGCGAGCACGCACTACCTGATCGACCGCCGTTGGCCGGTCCGCAAGGCAGCCGAGGCCACCGGGAAAGGCGCGTTCTACGAGCTCGGCGGCCCCCTCGGGGGCGCCTACCGGCTGGACCAGGCGGCACACCACCTCGCCGAGGGATTCGCCGCGTACCTCGCCGTCCGCGACTGACTCGACCCGCTCGACCGCCGGGCGGCGGCGCCGCCCGCCCCTCGAACACCAAACCGCACTTTCAAGTCAACTCACAGTTGTACTTGCACTTGGGATGCAAGTCGTGCCATGGTTGACCCGCCGCACCACACCGAAGGAAGGGATCGCCCCGCATGAACAACCAGATCACCACCCGCGACATGACCCCCGAGAAGACGTTCACCGCAGCGGGCGCCGGCCCCGTCCTCGCCGACGTCACCCTCCCTCACGGCACGGTTACCGTCACCGTCGACCCCGCCGCGACCGTCGCCCGCGTCCGCGTCTTCACCGAGGACGGCCCCGACTCCCCGGCCGCCGATGCCGCCCGCGGCGCGCGCATCCAGCAGAACGCCGAACGCCTGGTCATCGTCGTCCCCAAGGTCAAGCAGAACGGCGCGAACTTCGGGGGCAACACCTTCCAGTCGTTCGGCGGCGGCACGACCTACTTCAACGGCGTGCGGTACAGCGGCAACGTGACCGTGGTCAACGGGCAGGTCATCGGGGGTGGCGCACAGGGCTTCACGCGCGGTGTCGAGGTTCATGTCACCCTGCCCGCCGGGTCTGGTGTCCAGTACAGCGGTGAGAACGGCAGCCTTCACACGTACGGCACCGTCGCTGCCATCCGGGCCGAGTCCAGCAACGGCAGCATCAAGGCAGAGACTGTCGGCCGCATCGAGGCCGAGGCGGGCAACGGGTCGATCAAGGTCGGCACCGTCACCGAGTGGATCGACGCCGACGCGAGCAACGGCTCGGTCAAGGTCGAGAACCACATCGGCAACGCCGCCCGCGTCCGCGCCGGGAACGGCTCGGTCGGCTTCGTAGTCGGCGCCGCGGCGACCGGCCGCATCGACATCAAGGCGGGCAATGGCACCGTCAAGCTCTACGGCGTGCGCGGCCGGTCCGACCTCGACGTTCGCGCCACGGCCGGCAACGGCACCGTCAAGAAGTTCTGACCGTACGACACCCCAGCCGGGGCGGGACTCCGCCCCGGCTGTTCGCATCCCAAGGAGGGTTTCACCATGAACGCCGACACCGGCCCCGGTACCCTGTACCGCCAACTCGCCGACGTGCAGCGCGAGTCCGACCGGCTGCGCGTCGCCGTTGCGGCGCGCATGACGTTCGAGGACGTCGTCGCCCGACGCAATGAGATCGGGTGGCAAGAGGGCGTCGACCCGCACAAGGCAGACGCGATCCGACAGGAGGCGACCGAGTACCTCAGTGGCCGCAGGCCGGTCCCGCTGCCGGTCTCCACGGCCGAACTGATCGCCCACGCCCGCCGCCGGATCGAGGTGCTCGGGCGTCTCGCCGAGGCCGGGATCGAGGAGGCCGTCGAGGGCATCGCCGAGGCCGAGGCCGAGCTCGCCGAGGAGCTGCGCAAGGTCGAGGCCGCCGGGTGCGTGTTCTGTTCCATCGCGGCCGGGATCGCACCGGCCACCGTTCTACGGGACTGGGGGGACGTCCTCGCTATCCGCCCACGCGGCGGGGTGAACACGGGGCATGCCCTCGTCATCCCCCGCTACCACGTCGAGGACGCTGGCGTCGACAAGAGCGTTTCGGGTCGCGTCATGGAGTGCGCCTCGGAACTGATGGCTGAGGAGCCGAGCGCCAACATCATTACGAGCAAGGGTGAGCCCGCGACGCAGACCGTGTACCACCTGCATCTTCACCTAGTGCCTCGTGCCGTCGAGGACGGCTACCCGCTCCCGTGGACCCCGCAGCAGACCCCCGCGCGACAGGCCGCCCAGCCCGAGGGAAGCGAGGAACCCGAGCCCGAGAACATCCGCTACACCGCTGATGTGGCCGCAATGACACCGTCCGGCGAGGTGTTGCTCATCGAGCGAGGATGGCCGCCGTATGAGGGGGCGTGGGCGCTGCCCGGCGGCCATGTGGATCAGGGCGAGACGAGCCGCGCGGCGGCGGCCCGGGAGCTGGCCGAGGAAACCGGCATCCAGGTCCCGGCCGCTGAACTGCGGGAGATCGGAGTCTTCGACCGGCCCGGCCGTGACCCCCGTGGCCGGTACGTCACCACGGCCTATCTCGCCCTGGTCCCCGCCGGCACTCCGTTCGCCGCAGGGGACGATGCCCGCACGGCTCGTTGGTGGCCCGCCTCCAACCTGCCGCCGCTGGCCTTCGATCACGCCGAGATCCTCGACCGGGTCACCGCCGCACCCGAGGCTCCGGGCACGGCCGACATGCTCATGGTCGACCAGAGCGGCGAGCGGGGCGGTCCGCTCCCGGACGGCGTCGCCTGAACGTAGGCGCCCACGCGGAATCGCCCGACCCTTCACCGCGGGGTCGGGCGATTCCGCGTGGGCAGTGGGAGACGCGGGGACGAGGAGGCCCTCGCCCGCCCGTGCCTGCCTGTCACCGGGGCGTGGCAGTCTTACCGGCGATGAGTGAATGGGGAACCGGATGACGCACAACCTTGACCAGTACCGCCGGGCGACGGGCGGGTTCTTCACCGGGGCCGTGGTGTGCGTCGTGCTCGCTGCCGGCACCGGCAGCACCGGCCCTGTGTGGGTCGCCGCCGGATTGCTGGCTGGCTCCCTGGCATACCTCCGGCGGGCGATGCCTCGGCGCCCGTACGCCTATTGGCCCGCCTGGATGGTCGGCGCGGCGCTGGCCTTGCTCTTCGCCTGGGCCATGCCGACAACCCGCCCGGCGTTGGTGGTCTGCGCCTCGGTCGAGGCCGTCGTCGCCCTGGTCCTCGCGCTCCTGTGGTACCGGCGCCGCACCGGCGCGGGCGACTGGATCGTCTGGCTACCGGAGGAGAGCGTCCTCCTGCGCCGCGAGTGGTCGCGCCGGGAGGCGGTCCGGTGGGCCGAGGGCTACTACTTCGGCAAGCCATGCGCCGTCAGCCCAGTGGACGACGTCCCGCACATGGCGGACCAGCCCCCGCTCCATCCTGATCGCGACCGCCCCTGGTACCAGCCCCCGGGCCCGGGGGAAGAGGACTGACGCCGAGCGACGCCGAGCACGGAAGCGCCGCCCCCACATGTGGGGGCGGCGCTTCCGTGCTCGGCGGCTACGTGGCCGGCAGCTTGGTTCAGATCGTGCCCGTGCTCACTGCGTGAAGGGCCGTCGTCCACGTCCGGCCGGAGAGCAGGAGCGCGGGGCCGTCAGGGGTCTTGGTGTCGCGCACTCCGACCCACGCGGCCCCGAGCGCGACCTCGACGCACTCGTTGTTGGCCGCCGAGTAGGTGCTCGTCCGCCACTGGGCGTTCGCGAGCTGGGCGAGGGTGGGGCGGGTGGTCATCAGCTGTACTCCTGTCGTGCACGCGCCAGCAGGTCTCTACTGGTCTCGGTGT
This sequence comes from Streptomyces albidoflavus, assembly GCF_000719955.1. Classification (GTDB taxonomy): domain Bacteria; phylum Actinomycetota; class Actinomycetes; order Streptomycetales; family Streptomycetaceae; genus Streptomyces; species Streptomyces albidoflavus. The sequence goes on along the minus strand of NZ_JOII01000041.1, from coordinate 12,461 downwards.
CGGCCGCAGCCGAGCGCAAATAATCCATCATCATCTTGTACTCGCTCACGTCGCCGGGAGCGTCCAGGTACAAGCCCCTGCGGTGGAGCTCCACGTAGACAACCGTCATGGAGGCTGAGGGAGTCGCTTCATCATCCCGCCCCAAGAGAACGAAATGCCCTCCGCTACCGGCCACATGTCCTCTGCCGCGCGGCAGAATTTGAAGGTCGACCGCCGGCGTCTCCGCCATCGTGGCCAGGTGGTCGAGCTGGTCCCTCATCACGCCGCCGTCCCCCACCACATCGGTAAGAACCGACTCCGCCAGCACCACCCACAGATGCAAGCGCGGCGAGCGCTCCGTCAGGATCTTCTGTCGCCGCATCCGGGCATCGACCGTGGCCCGGATGGTCTCCTCATCCGTCCGTGGCTGAGCTGCCCGGTGTAGCGCGAGCGCGTACGCGGGAGTCTGGAGCAAGCCTGGAACCAGCCGGTTTGCCCACACGTGCTCGTACGCTGCGTACGCTTCAAAACTCACCAGGGGGCTCAAGATGTCCGGCAACGCCGGGTGATCGAGCCACCAGCCGTCCTCCTGGCTGGAGACCAGACGCGTGAGGCTGTCGCGCTCCTCGGCCGTGGCGCCGCAGGCGTCCGCGATGGCCCGCACCGTCGGCACGCGCAGTTTCGAGCGGTCCTGCCACCCTTCGTAGCGATTGACGGTGCCGACGCTCACCCCGGCCGCCGCGGCAACCTGAGTCTGTGTGAGCCCGGCCCGGTTCCGCAGGGTGAAGAGTGCCCGGCCGATCTGCATGCGGCCCGCTGGCCCGACCTGTTGCGCCACGGCGTGCCCCTCCTCGTACTTCGGTTGAGCGAAGCGTACGTGCCCGGTCAGCGCGCTCATCCCCGCGTCCCCTTTTCAGTGAAGTTCATTCATTCGGGTACCTCTGATTGAAATTCAATGGCAGCCTATGCGGTAGACACGGGCCGTGACGTGCCAGCGCTCCGCGTGATCGCGGTCCCCACCCTCTGCCTGCGACGGGATCGAGCCGATGCCTGCATGCCTCACCACCCGGGACATCCGAGGCCGAGTCCTGAACTCGGCCAACCTGCGCCCGACATATGACGCCGCCCTGCACGGGCTGGCGTGCGCCCGCTGCGGAAGCACCACCGGCCTCCGCCCGGGCGGATACGCGTACACCCTCTGCCGCGAGGGCGGTCTGCTCGGGTGGCCGGTCCGGGTCTGCGGGGCGTGCCCCGCCTGGGGCCACCAGTGACCCCGGGCACCAGCGCCGGCGCATGGTGGCTCGCCGCCGCCCACCCCTCCGCCGCCCAGGTCTGGCAGGAGTGGAGCACGCCCCGGCGTATCGCCCTGATCCCCGCCGGGCACCGGTGGGACGCCGTGTCGCTCCCCGCCGCGCGCCTCCTGGACGTCACCGGTGACGAGGCCCCCTGGCGCACCGCGCCCGTCCTCGTCGACACCCCTGTTGAGCGCGCCTACATCCTGATGCCGCCCGGTACCGCCGCCACCTGGGACGTCCCCGGCACCACTTGCCTTGGCCTTGGCTTCTGGCTTGGCGTCGCCAACCCCGCGCACGCCCACCAGCCCGTTTGTGCCCGCTGGCACACCCCGCCCACCGCACACCCCACCCTCGCCGACCCGGCCGCGCTCCGCGCCGCCCTTCTTGCCAGTTCTGAGGCTGCCTCATGACGCACCCCGCCCCGCCCAGCTACCTCCGGGAGATCACCCGGCGCATCCTCGCCCGCTACATCGCCGTCCCACGGCACCGGACGTGGGCGGTCGACGCCTACGACGAGGAGCAGCACACGCTGTCGGCCTGGAGCGCCGGCATCGCCCTGGGCACCTGGTCCACCGACCCCTACCTTCCCGAGTGGGGCAGCAGCCTCGCATACCACCTCACCGCCCACACCATGGCGACAGTGGCCACCCACCGCTACATCGTGACCGCTTCCCTCGACCGCGAGCACGCCGCCATCAGCGTTACGGCGCTCCGAGGCCGCATCCACGGCCGGCTCGCCCCCTCCGAGGAGCCCGTCGTCCAGGCCCTCTCCCGCCGGGCCGGGCACCTCCCCCTGCCCGCCGGCCCCCTCGTCTATGCCGTCATCGGCCTCCCGACCCCTGGCCCGCTCCCCCCGCCCCAGAGCGAGCCCGGGTGAGGGCGGCGCGCGCCGCCCCCACGGCTGCCGCTCTCCGTTCCGCCCCCGACCCGCCGTCGCTCCTCGGCCGGGCCGGGGGCGGACTCGTGTCCCCGGCCCGACCGAGGAGCGACGGCGGGTCGGCGGCGGCCGAGGTAGTGCTCCTCCTGGAGGACGGCCTCGACCTAAACCTCGACGGTGCTCCGGTGCGGCAGTACGCGAGGATCACCAGGGCACGCCTGCCGGGCGTGCGGACAGAGAGGGGGAGGCGTGAAAGCCCTACCGGACCCGAGGGACCTCGTCGACGGACTACCAGGCGGCGCGCTCGGCCTTGGCGGAGGCGGTCTCTTCGCTGTGCTGGTCGTCGTCGCGGTACTCGCCAACCAAGGAACCCCGGCGGACCGCGAGAAGTTCAATCGCAGCGTTGAAAAGGTCTTCGGCGCCGCTGCCGCTGGCATCGGCCGGTACATCACCGGCCGCGAGCTCACGGGCGAGGCCCGCAGCGAGGCGACGTGGTGGCGGGCTGGCGCGCCCCTGCCTGACGACAAGGCTGCCGAGACCCCGGTCGAGCAGCTCGGCGCCGGCCCCGGCGCCCCGGCCGCCGTTACGTACGACAAGTCCAAGGCCCGCCGCGCCGCCCGCGCGGTCACCGCCCCGGTGCACCTCCTCGGAGGCACCTTCGCGGGCATCTGGCGTGTCCTGCGTGCGTGGTCCCGGTGGCCGTACGCCGCCCGCTCGACGGCTCGCCTTGCCCCGATCCCGCTCGGCTGGGGCTGGTGGCGATTCCCCGCCGAGACTGAACTCGCCCTTTACGTAATCGCTTTGACGGTCTTGGTTGCAGCACTCACCAGCCCGGCCGGACTGGGCTGGTGGCGCGTCCGCCCCACGTGGACAGATGGACAAATCTACGGTCCCGGCGTGTGGGTGGCTGTGCGTCAGGTCCTCCGAATGGAGGACGCGGAACCGCGCTCTCGGTGGCTTTCCGTGCCGGACGACATGCGCGCGGATGGCGCTCGAATCGTGCTGCGCATTCCGGCGAGGTGGATCGGCGGCCCCGAGGCCACCGGGGCAATCGAGCGAATTATCGAGGAGAGGGTTCCCGGTGAATGGGTTCCCCGCTGGGAGCGCACTGGCAAGGAGCATTACGTCCAGTGGACCCCCGCACCTAAGCCTGCACCGAAACCCGTTCTCCCCGAATATGTCCCTTGGAAGTCGACCGGAGACCCGCGCCGCGTTTTTGTCGGCCTCACAATCGAGGGAGATTCGATTGTCGACGCGATCATTCAGACGCAGTCCGCTACGCCGCATTGGGGTGTGGCCGGTGCTACCGGCTCCGGTAAATCGACCGTGCTTTACATCCCGGTCGTGCATGGGCGCATGAATGGCGAGATGATCGATATTCTCGATACAAAGCGCAATTCCCTTGCCGAGGCGGAAGGGTATTCAGGCGTCCGCATTCACAAGACGGTGCGCGAATGTATCTCGGCATTCGCCGAGTTTCTTACGTCGATGATGGCCGCCGAAGCTGCAATGGAGAAGGGTGCCGATCCGGCGCTACGCGCCCAGCTCGTACCCCGCACGCTTGTGGTCGACGAGCTGCCGACCTTGATCAAGCTCGCATATACGTGGTGGCGGTACGGCCTGAAGGGAAAGGGGACCCCGCCCTTCCTTGACTGGCTCTCCATCATCCTCCTGCAAGGAAGATCCTCGAATCACCGCGTCGTGGTCGGGACGCAGCAATTCGCCAACGCCTTCTTCGGCGGCACGATGGAGCGTGCCCAGATCGGCACGAAAATTGCTGTCGGACAGCAGGACCGCGTCTCGTGGGGTGTGGCATTCGGGCAAAGCACCCCTGTTCTCGGATACGACACCGAAGTCAAGGGGCGCGGGGCCTACTCGGACCAGAAGAAGGACCCCGGCGCCGATTACCTGTATGTACGGGAGATTCAGCCGAGCTACATCACTCCGGAGGTTGGGAAGTTCCTTTCGGCGTGCGGGCAGGCCCCTGCATGGTTCGATGCCGGCGCCATGGCCCCGTGGATTACCCCCGACGTCCTCGACGAGGTCAACGCGACCGCGGCGACGGCCGCGTTTCTCCCCGGCGGCAAGTACGGGCCTGCGGCGTTCCCCCCTGTCGGCACCACGGGAGCGAGGGGGATCACTGGGGGTTCTCCCAGCTCACAGGAGGCGACAGCAGCCCTCACGACAGGGGGCACGACAGGCGGCGCGACAGGTGCCGGCGCCGAGCTCGTCCCGGCCGAGACCGAGGACCAGGCCGAGGACGTCGTCGAGACGTACAGCCTCGCCCAGGCATTTGAGCGCGGCATCATCCCACACAAGCCGAGCACCATTCGGACCTATTTCAAGCGCGGCGAAAAGCGCGGCATCAAGGCGCCGGCAGGAATCACCGACGGGCAGACCTCCTTTTACAGCGAGGAGGAGCTCAAGGCGTGGCTTGCGGAATGGCAGGCGTGGCAGGAAAAGAACAATCCCGCGCCGCCGCCGCGAAAAAACGTCGAGGCGAACAAGGGAGCTGCGGAGGCTCCTAGTGCTTGTGGAGGAGATCGCCCGTGACGATCTCGCTAATGAGAGCACCGGCCTGATAGAGGGGGGCTGATTTCCTCTCGGTCGAGCTGGTATACGGGTGAATCTGCGCCAATGCGGCGATGGGCAGGCTGCCCCCCCCGCCCTCTTCGCGGCGGATGGCGAAAGACGTTCACCCATCCCGCCTATCGGATATTTGAGAGTGGGTGCGAGCGATAATCGCTGATGCAGCGATGAGCATGCTAGGAGTATGGAGCGTGATCTCCTTGTGGAGTGACTCCGGCCCCCGCGGCGTGATTCTGGACGGCAGGGCCTGGACTGCAATCGACGCCATTCGAAGGAGCTGCGCTTAAGAGTGAAAAAGGAGACGTGTACGGGGGTGCAAATATTTGCTTGGCGCCCCTGTTCGCGTCCGTGGTGGGTGTTTCCTCTCTTAAAGGTGCGAGCAATTCCTCCGGTACTTCAAAGGCTTGGGAAAGAATCGGGAACCAGCGCGAGGGGACTCTCTGTCGGCCGCGCTCGACATGACAATACGTCGACTGCGAGACTTTAAGTGCGTGGGCAACATCTTTTGCGAGCATTCCAGCAGTAAGGCGTAGAGATACCAGTGAAATTGATTCGGTGGTCTCGATTAGATCGGCTACTGATACGCCGAGTGTATTGGCAAGGAGGTGCAGCCGGTCAGGCCGGGGGAGTCGTCCGGTTGTTTCCCAAACCGATACCGCAGACCGTGAGCACCCCAAGGCCGAAGCCAACTGATCCTGAGTCATCCCGCAATCCTGGCGAAGTTTCCTAAGCACCTTGCTGCGGATGCGCACCGATCGCCCCCAGTGTCGTTGATGTGTTGCCGGGACTGTAGCCGCCCCGACGTCGACTCAGGGGAGCGTGCACGGAGCGTTACCAAGTTCTTTGACGCTGTGATCGGGAACGGCATAAGGTCGCTCATCATGTGCTTAGAAGTGCCCAAGTGGGCCAAGCACGGGGGAGGTTGAAAGTGGGATCACTCGGTGGAATTGCCCGAAAGGTTATGGGCCTGCCGGAGCCGAGCGGCAAAGGCGAGGCCGGCGAGAAGTCGACGACGGGTGCGCCCCAACAGGCCGAGGCTGCGCCACCCCGGCCAGTGAACCCGTGGGAGTCTGCGGGTGCCGAGCTGCGGCAGCAGACCGCCACCGGCGGCGCGGAAAGCGGCACCCGTCCCGCGCCGTCGAGACCTCCCTCGGGCACCCCGTGGACGCCGCAGGACGAACGGTCAGGAGCCGTGTTCGCGAGGCGCTTTGGCCGCGGCTTGGTCTGGTTCGTCGTCGTCCTGGCCGCCATCACCGGAGTGCGAGCCTGGGTCATCCCGCCCAAGGCGCCAGCGCCCAAGGCGCCCGCCGCGAAGGCCGAGGCGGCCTACCCCGACGAGGCCGCGCAGGCCGTCGCCGCGCGATTCGCCCGTGCCTACCTCGGGTGGGACGAGGGCAAGGCCGAGGAGCGCGAGCAGCTCCTCGCTTCGGTTCTCCCCCCGGACGCCGACGCCACGATGGGATGGGACGGGCGCGGCCACCAAGATGTGCTAGCTGTCCAGCCGGGCGCGGTCACCGAGGCCAAGAACGGCCAGGCGCGTGTACGGGTCGAGGTTCTCCTCCGCCCCGTGATCGAGGCTGAACCCGCCAAGGGCAAGAAGAAGGCGCCCGCCCCTGCGGAGCAACCGGCCCGGTGGGTCGGCCTCGACGTGCCGGTCGTCGAGAGCTCCGGGCAGATCGCCGTCACTGGGCGGCCGGGCCTCGTGGGTATCCCCGAGCACGGGCCCAAGGCCCCGGACACGCCCACGACGCAGACCGACCCCGAGTTGAGCACGCAGACCGAGGGGGCAGTCGACAAGTTCTTTGCCGCGTACGCTGCGGGCGACACCGACGCCGTTACAGCGCCGGGTGCGAGCGTGCCGGCGCTCCCGGCTGGGGTCGAGTACAAGGGCCTCGTCTCCTGGTCCGCGGACTCCGGGGGCGGTGACACTCGTACCGGTACCGCTCTCGTCTCCTGGTCCCTCGCGGGGGCCTCAGTCGAGCAGGTCTACCGCGTGACCATCACGCGGGTGTCGACGTCGGACGCCCACCGGTGGCAGGTCGACGACGTCCGGGGCGGGTCCACCTGACCCGCCATGCCCCCAGCTCACAAATCATGAGCAACCGTCATACCTCATGATGCACCTGACCGTTCACGTACAAGGGGGAACCCGTGGAACCTGTGCACCGCCTCGTCGAGCTCGCCGCGCCACTCACCACCGGGGCGGAGCTCAAAGACTGGATCTTGATTGTGGTCGGGAACCTCTTCGCCGCGTTCCTCGCGGTGAGGGCCCTCGGGCACTTCCTTAAGAAGGAGTGGGGAGAGATGGTCACCCTCGGGGTGGCCGCCGTGTTCGTCGGCGCGATCATCTGGGCCCCCGACGCTGTACAGGGCTTCCTCACGGGTGTATGGGGCAAGGTCTCGGGGTCTGCCTGATGCGCGTAGGGCACACGTACACCAGGCATTTTGACCTGGAGACCAAGCAGCACGAGTTGCTCGGCATGGACTTGGGGGAAGGGGCGCCCCGCCGCGCCCTGGTCCTGGGGCTCGTGCTCTACGCCCTGTGGACCGGCCCCCTGGTGCTTCTCTTCGGCCTCCCCTCCAAGATCACGTTTACGCTCTACTTCCTGCCCCCGCTGATCACCGTCGTCTACGGCACGCAGCGATCCCGGATAGTCGAGCGCCGATGGAACATCACCCGGTGGTCGATCGGTGTCCGGTACCTCGTCATCGGACACCGGCCCATCATCAGCGCCGGGCGCCGCGCCGCCAACCGGAGCGAGTGGATCAGCCGCCGCGCCCGGTGGGCGGGTAAGACCGAGCTCCTCGCCGAGTCGCCGCTCGGCCCGCTCGTCGAGCGCTGGCTCGGCGAGGAGGAGTCCGTCCCGCCCGGTGCCGGCGCCCCGGTCCGACTCTCCGCGCGCCCTCGCCTGTACGGCCCTGACGCCGTCGGCAAGGCGTACGGCCGCAAGGCAACGCAGCAGTACAGGGGGAACATGTCGTGAAGGTTCTACAGAAGGTTGGGACGTTCCTGGGGGTGGGCGGTGACCGCTCGGCGATGCCGCCGCAGTACGTCGCCCTGTCCGACGGCCTCGTCATCACCGACAGCCACACGGAAGCGTGGTACGTCCTCGCCTCCTCGAACACCGACCTCATGTCTGAGACGGCCCGCGACGGCGAACTCGACGCCGCGAACTCGGCCCTCGCCCGCACCCTCGCCGGGCACGAATGTCACCTTCGGGTGCTGTGGTCTCCGCTGCACGCCGAGGACTACGCCGCCGAGGCTGCCGAGATGTTCACCGCAGGGGACTGGCAGGAGTGGGCACAGATCCGTGTCGGCCGCCTCGAACAGATCGCCTTGCCGACGCGTCACCTCCTCCTCGGCGTGCGCCTCACCGAGCGCGCCGGGCAGGCGCAGAAGCTCGGCCGCCGGGGTGTCGAGGGCGGCCTCGGCCTCAACTCCTCGACCATCGGTTCCCGTGAACTCGCCCGCCTCGACGCGCAGATGCGCCGCCTTGGCCGCCGCCTAGAGTCCTCCCCGTGGAAGGCGCAGCCCGCATCCGTCGAGATGCTCGCATGGATGATCAGCCGTGAGCAGCACCGCGGCACGCCGCTCCCCGCCCCGCGTGCCGGCGTCATCGCGGGCGCCAAGCTCGCCGCCCTCACGCGCGGGCGCATCCTGCCCCACCCCGATCACCTGCGGGTGGTCGACGCCCACGGCGACGTGACGGCCTGGGTGTCGGTGCTGACGATGAGCGGCTTCCCCGAGCAGATGGAGAGTCCCGGAAACGGCGAGTGGCTGCGCGTCCTCTCCGAGATCAACTACGTGCCGGAAATCGACGAGGCCCACCTCGACCCGGACCTCGACCCGGCCGCGCTCATCCAGCCCGTGAGCCCTGAGGCGTCCGTACGGTTCCGCGTGATGCCCAAGCGCGACGCCCTCAAGAAGGTGGATGAGGCCCGCCGGTCGGCCAAGGAACAGCGCCGCAGTGCCTCGAAGGCGTCGGCTGAGGACCCCGGCCGGGACATCGAGGAGACCGAAGACGTTATGGCTGAGCTCACCCGCGACATGCGGCGTGAGGACGTGACCCTCGTCGACGATCACCCCCGGGTGATCGTGACGAGCGAGACGTCCCTCGAAGACCTCCGCGCACGCATCGACGCGGTGACCACGCATTACGGCGGGTTCGGGATCGAGGTCACCGTCGGCGAGGAGGAACAGCGCGAGCTCTGGCTCGAAATGCAGCCGGGCGACCAACTGCGGGTGCCCGACCTCGGCCACGTCCGCGACGTCACGGCCCTGTCCGGCTCCTGGTGGTGGGGCGGCGCCAAGGTCGGCGACGATCGCGGCCCCATCGTCGGGTACCTGACCGGCAGCACGCCCGGTGTCTTCCGCAACGATGTGACCGCGGGCAGCGACAGGGGCGACGCGACGACGACGGCGTTCGTCGGCAGGAGTGGCCGAGGTAAGACGACGGCCATGATGTTGAGCCTCCTCGACGCCGGATTTCGCGGCTCCTACGCCCTCGCGCTGGACTTCAAGGGTGACCTTGGCGGCCTGGTGACCGCGGCTCGCCGCTACGGTCTGAACGCTCACCTCATCGAGACCGGCCCCAAGTTCGCCGGGGCCGTCGACCTGTTCACGCTCCTGGCGTCCGAGGGTGTCGACGTCGCCCGAGGCGAAGTGCCGGCGCAACTCTCCGTCGCCATCCCCGAGTGGCTGCGCGAGCTCGGGGCCGAGACTCCCATCACCCGCGCGGTGAACGAGGTGATCAGCCAGGGTGACCCCGCCACCTGGAAGGTGATCGAGTACCTGCGACAGATGGACGATGAGCTCGGCCGCAAGGCGGGTGAGGCCCTGTACGAGCTCGCACAGAACGCCTTGGGTGCGCCGTTCATGGGCCGCCCGACCGGCGCCGGATCGCCCATTAGTCCTGAACCGGGGATCTTCGTCGTGCAGATGCCGGGCCTCTCCCTGCCCCAGCCCGAGGAGGCCCGCCGCGACTGGACCCCCATGAAGCGCCTGAGTGTCGCCCTCATGCACTCCATGCTGGCGTTCGGCGTCACCACCGCGGGCCGCCGCGACCTGCGCGGCCTGCGCAAGGTTGTCGCCGTCCCCGAGGTCCACGTCCTCACCGCCACGCGGGAGGGGTCAAGCTTCTTGCAGTACATCGCCCGAGTGGGCCGCGCCTTGGCGACGTCGCTCCTCCTGGACACGCAAGACCCCGAGTCGCTCGTCTCCATGGTCGGCGTCCTCGAACAGCTCACCACCGTGGCCGGGTTCCAGCTCACCACCCGCGAGCAGCAGAACGCCTTGGCCGAGCTCCTCAGCCTGCCCAAGGACGCCCACACCCGGGCCCTGATTCAGTCCGTCGGCCTCCTGCCCGACGGCGAGATCCGGCACGGCCATTGCGTGATCCGCGACCGTCGGTTCAGTTGCGCCACCGTCCAGTGGGACGTACCGAGTGCCGAGCTCCTCGCCCTCCTCGACACCTCGCCCAAGGCGGCCGACCAGTCGGCCGACGACGCCCCCGTGAGCATGGAAAAGGTGGACGCATGAAGCGCACGGCGACGGCCGCCGTACTGGCCGCCGGCATCCTCGCCCTTGCCGGATGCTCCTCGGACGGTGATGGCGGGACCAAGGGCGGCAATCCGAGTGCCGGCGGGCAGCAGGCCCCGAAGGACGACGCGCTCGTGAAGGTGGCCAAGCAGTACCAGGAGGCTGCCAACCGAGAGGACAGGAAGACCGCTTGCGGCCTCAGCTCCTCGCGGCTGCGCGGCGGCACGGTCGAGGAGTGCGCCGACCGGCTCACCGTGGACGAGCCCACGCCCGACCCGAGCGAGACGAGCCCCTCGCCGTCGTTCTCCCCGCCGACGTACGCCGACGGCTCGACACCCGAACCCGTCGCCTCCCGCACGCCCACCGGGCCGGACCGCGCCGACATCGGCCCCGTCTCGGCCTCGGACGTCGTCGAGGTCTCGGCCGTCGCGGACCACCCGGCCGGGTACGGCGTGCTCGTCACCTACACCGTGAAGTGGCCCGACAAGGACGCCACCACCACCCGCCGCGCGCTGCGCCTGGTCCAGCAGGGCGGGGCCTGGCTCATCGACCAGCACGAGGACGTACAAGAGGGCGACATGGGGCACGGCTCGCCGGTCCGCACCGCTCTGTCAGGGGGATAACGGTGCTCGTCTACTACAACTTGCCGCGGCTGCGGACCCTGTTGACACCGCTACTGTTCGCCTTCACCACCTTGATGGTTTTTGCGGGACAGGCGCACGCCGAGGATATCGACCCGACGGGAATCGGTGACCTAATGCCGTCGCCTGATTCCAAAGTGCCCGAAGGGCAGGGAACTCTATATGAGACGTATAGCAATCCGTCTCTGTGGCGGCTAGATTCCGATTTCGGCACCTGGGATGTTCTCGACCCGATGGCCGAGACCATTGCGGATATTTGCATGGGCCTGATTGCCGTACTAGGTACGGCGTGCATCGTTGTTGTTAGGTGGATTTTTCAACTGACCACCATTCCGGAACTTGAAAACGCCATCACCAAGAGTATCGGCGGGGCCGCCGAGGGCCTCACTGTGACGCTCCTCCCGAGCGCACTTGCCGTTGGCGGCCTGGTGGCGTTCGTTCAGCACCGGAAGGGCGGTGGAGGCGGGGGGCTCTCGCAGATCGCCTGGGTGCTGATTGCCGGCGTGGTCTCGGTTTCCCTCCTGAGTAGCCCTCAGACCTGGGTTGGCGGTATCGACAGCGCCCGTCAGATCGGGTCGAGCGTCACCATGAACGCGACGTCGCAAGGTCTCGGCGACGGGACAGGCGACTTCCCGTTCAAGCTGGACCATGAGCCGAAATTCAGTGGTAACGGCCGGGACGACGCCCTCCGAAAGTCGAGTGACGCCGTGTGGCGCGCGTATGTTGCGACTCCATGGTGCGTCGCAGAATTCGGCTCATTTGAAGTCTGCAAGAAGTACGGCAAGGATCTGCTTGACCAAGGCACCGACGTAGACAAGCGTAAAGAGTGGCTGCAAGAGACCGTAACCGAGGAAGCGGTCGGGGGTGACTCCGTTAATTGGCGTCAGGGGCATAACCCTATTGGCCGGATCATGGTCACCGTGCCAGCCCTGATCTCAGTAATTCTGTTCGCGGCTCTGGTCCTGATGCTCGCCTTTACCTCACTGGCGAGCCTCCTCGGCGCACTCATGTTGCTATTGACGGGCGTGATCTTTGCGTGTCTGTGGGTTATCCCCGGCCGCCCCCGCGAGTGGGGCCTCGCCTGGTTTGATCAGCTCCTTGCGCGGACCCTTGAAAGCCTCATCGCGACCTTGGTCCTCGGCGCGGTGCTCTCCGTCCAGGCCGCCTCGACGCAGATGTTCGGTGTGTACGGGTGGCTCCCTGGCAGTGGCCTGAGTATCGCCGCCGCCATCGTCGGGATGAACTTCCGGGCGGTCATTGCCCAAATTTTCGGCGTCCGTGGCACCACGTCCGGGATGCTGGGCGTCCTCCTCTTCTCCAAGATGCTGAACCGAGGCGGCGGGCGCCGCCGCGACGGCGGCGTTGATCACCAGCCTGTACGCACTCTCCCCGGGCGCCGGCGTCCTCGGCCCGGTGGAGGAGGCGGAGGAGGCGGAGGCTTGCCTCAGCTCCCCGGCGGCGGAGGCGCCTCGGATGAGGACCCCGCCGTGATCCTCACCCGCGTGCCACGTCAAAGGCCCCCTGCCCCAGCCCCCCCAGCT
>NZ_JOII01000040.1 GCF_000719955.1 Streptomyces albidoflavus | reverse complement strand
TTTAAAAGAGACAGCCCCCAAAAGGGCCTACGCTGGACGAGTGACGAGCCCGGAAGCCGAATCTCTGCCCGCCGACCCCGCCCCGGAAGAGCCTTCCCAGGGCGCGCCCTCCGCAGCGAAGCCCGCCGCCGAACCCCCCGCCGACGCCCCCGGCCCCGCCGATGCGGCCGCCCCCACCGACGCGGCCCCCGCCGACCCCCCGCCTCGCCCCGAGGAGCGCCTCGAGAAGGCGGTCCGGGCTGCGGAGCAGGCGTTGATCGAGTTCGAGATCGCGGTGGAGACCTTCCGGGTGGAGGTCGAGAACTTCTCCCGGCTGCATCACCAGAAGCTCGGCCCGATGTACACCCGGCTCGATGAGCTGGATGCCCAGATCGCCGAGGCGAAGGCGGCGCGGACCGGGGACGCCGAGGATCTGCGGCTGGCGCGGGAGGCGAGGGCGCGGGTCATGCCGATGCCGGGGGTGGAGGAGCTGTTCCACGGCTGGATCGACTCCGAGGGACTCTCCCCCGAGGGCGCCTCCATGCTCAACGACCAGCCGGTGCGCCCGCCGCAGCGGGTGCGTCCCAGCGCGGACGCCCGCCGGCTCTACCGGGACCTGGTCCGCAAGGCCCACCCCGATCTGGCGCAGGGGGAGGCCGAGCGGACGCGTCGGGACGCGTTCATCGCCCGGGTCAACCACGCGTACACCCTCGGTGACGAGGAGGCGTTGCGGGCGCTGACGGCCGAGTGGGAGGCGGGACCTGCTTCCGAGGAGCAGCCGCCGAGCCGGAGCGAGGAGCTGTACGCGCGGCTGGAGTGGCTGGCCGAGCGCAAGGAGATGCTGACGCTGGTCGCGAAGAGGCTGGAGGACGGGGCCATCGGCTCGATGCTGCGGGTGGCGCAGGACGACCCCGACGGGCTGCTCGACCAGATCGCCGAGCAGCTTCTGGCCGAGGTCGCCGGGCGTGAGCGGGAGCTGGCCGCGCTGCTGGAGTGAGCGGCGCCGGTCCGGGCGGAGGGCGTCCGGTAGCGTCGGGGCCATGCATTTCGGATCTGCGGTACCCACGGTCGAGGTCGGAGCGTTGTCCGGCGAGGACTTCCTGCTGGACGTCCGGGAGGACGACGAGTGGAACGCGGGCCACGCCGCCGATGCGCTCCACATCCCGATGAGCGCCTTCGTGGAGCGGTACGGCGAGCTGACCGAGGCGGCGCCGCAGGACGGCCGGGTCAACGTGGTGTGCCGGTCCGGGGCCCGGTCGGCGCAGGTCACGATGTATCTGCGGCAGCAGGGGATCGACGCGGTGAACGTCGAGGGCGGCATGCGGGCCTGGGAGATCGCGGGCCGGCCGCTGGTCGACGAGAAGGGGCAGCCGGGCTTCGTCGCCTGAGGCGGACACCGGAGTCGTCCGTGGCCCTGCGGCCCGGCCCGTGCCGTGAGTACGGTTTCTGCGCGGGGCGGCCCTTGAGCGCCGCCGTTCGGTGAACGGGGACGGTTCGGATGGACGCATACGGCGGCGCCGGGGACGCGGAGGCGGACCCCGAGGAGGAGACGCGGGGGCGCGACGAGGACCGTACGCCTTCGCGGCGGCCGGGGATCGGCGCCCAGCGGGCGGCGTCCCCGGAGCACCTTCCCGACCCTTCCCCGCCTGCCGGCCGGACCGCGCACACGCTCGGTTCCGCGCCCGGTCTCGCAGGCGCCGCCCCGGTTCCGGCCGGGTCCCGGCCCGCTCCCCCGCCCGTCGCGGCGGACCCCGCCGCCGATTCCGCACCCGCCCCCGGCTCCGCAGAACCGGACCTCGTCCCTGTCGTCTCCCCGGGCGCCGTGGGCCCCGGTATCGGGGCGTTGCGGGTGGGGAATCAGGTGGTGGCGGCTGTGGTGATGGCGTTGGTGGCGGCGGGGGTGGGGGTGCATCTGCTGATGGTGTTCCTGCATGTCGCGCCGGCCAACACGGTGACCAAGCAGCACGGGCAGGCGGTCGACGACTACATCTACCCGGAGTTCGAGCAGAACTGGAAGCTGTTCGCGCCCAACCCCCTGCAGCAGAACATCGCCGTGCAGGCGCGCGCCGAGATCCTGGCGGAGGACGGGACGCTGGACCGGACCCGCTGGGTCGACCTGTCGGCGCTGGACGGTGAGGCGATCGACGGGGACCCGTTGCCGAGCCACACGCGGCAGAACCTGCTCCGCCGGGGCTGGGACTTCTACGTCAACTCGCACGACACCGCCGGGGTGCCGAACGGCATGCGCGGCGACCTCTCCGAACGGTACGTGCGCCGGATCGTGCTGGCGCGGCTGGTGACGGAGCTGGAGGGCACGCGGGACGGGGTGATCGACCGGATACAGGTGCGCTCGCGGACGACGCCGGTGCCGCCTCCTCCGTGGAGCGACGAGAAGGTGAGCCGGAAGCCCGTCGACCGCGAGCTCACGTGGTGGTCGGTGACGGATTCGGATGTTCCGCTCGACGGGAGCCTCCAGTTGCGGCGCGACGGCGAGGGGGGCGCGCGGTGAAGGCGTCCCTGGGCCGGTGCGCGCGGGGCGTGCAGCTGGTGACCTCGCGGTCGCTGGGCCCGTACCAGACGGCGGCGGTGCGGATCGGGCTGGCGGGGACGTGGCTGCTGTTCCTGCTGCGGGAGTTCCCGCACCGGCAGTTGCTGTACGGGCCGGACGGGCCGTGGGGCTGGTCGATGGCGCGGCGGCTGATCGCGGGGAACGACGCGTTCACGCTGCTCATGTGGTCGGACGGGCGGCTGTGGTTCGAGGCGGTGTACGCGCTGGCGGTGGTGGCGAGCGCGCTGCTGCTGTTCGGCTGGCGGACGCGGACGATGTCCGTGCTGTTCATGGTGGGCGTGCTCTCGCTGCAGAACCGGAACATCTTCGTCGGCGACGGCGGTGACAACGTCGTCCACCTCCTCGCGATCTACCTGGTGCTGACCCGCTGCGGCCAGGTCTGGTCGCTGGACGCGCGCCGGGCGGCGCGGGCCGGCGCGGCGGGGCGGGAGCCGTGGGCGGACCGTGCCGGGCCGGTGCTGTGGGCGGGCGGCGCGGCGGCGCTGGCGGCGGTGACGGTCCTCGGGGTGGCCGGGTGGGGCTGGCTGCTGTTCTTCTGGACGCTGCTGACCGGGCAGGCGCTGTGGTGGTGGCTGGGCCGGCGGGCGCCGGACGGGCAGGCGTACCTGCTCAGTGACGTGGTGGCCCATCTGGTGCACAACGGGGCCCTGCTGGTGATCATGGTGGAGACCTGCCTGATCTACGCGACGGCCGGCTGGTACAAGATCCAGGGCAGTCGTTGGCAGGACGGCACGGCGGTCTACTACCCGTTGCAGCTGGAGTCGTTCTCGCCGTGGCCCGGGATCTCCGGGATGCTGGCCGGGCAGGGGCTGCTGGTGCTGGTGGTGACGTACGGGACGGTGCTGACGCAGGTGGCGTTCCCGTTCGCCCTGCTCAACCGGCGGGCGAAGAACGTGCTGCTGGCGCTGATGATGGCCGAGCACCTGGCCATCGCGGTGCTGCTGGGGCTGCCCTTCTTCTCGCTGGCGATGATCGCGGCCGACGCGGTCTTCCTGCCGACGGTCTTCCTGCTGTGGGCGGGCGCCCGGTGCGCGAGGGCGCGGGCCGGGGTGGTGCGCCGGGCGCGTGCGGTGTTCGGGCGGGGCGCGGACGGCGTACCCGGGGACGAGGAGCCCGCCGGGCCGGCGCGGAAGCTGCCCGTCCGGCCGTCGTAGGCTTCCCGCCATGGACGTGTACGAGGCGCTGGAGCGCTGGCGGGGGCTGGCCCCTGAGGCGGGCTCCGGGAGCGCGGGCGCGCCCCGGTACGTCCTGCTGGAGGGGTTCCACGCGCTGAAGCACGCGCTCCGGTTCGGGGCGGTGGTGCCGGTGGCGCTCTGCGCGGACCGCGCGGCGGCGCTGGAGCTCGCGGCGGAGCTGGCGCCGGACCTCGAAGGGGTGCTGGCGGGGCTGCTGGTGGAGGTGGACGCGGAGACGCTGCGCGGGCTGGTGGCGCGGCCGCATCCGACCGGGGTGGCGGCGCTCGCGGAGCGGCCCGCTCCGGTGGCGGTCGAGGCGGCGTTGCGCGGGGCGCGGCGGACGCCGGTGGTCGTGCTGGACCAGCCGCGCCATCTGGGCAACGCGGGGGCCGTGGTGCGGCTCGCGGCCGGGTTCGGGGCGAGCGGGGTGGTGACGACCGGGCCGCTCGATCCGTGGCATCCGACGGTGGTGCGCGGTGGCGCGGGGCTGCACTTCGCGACGGCGGTGGCGCCGCTGGAGGTGCCCGAGCTGCCGGACGGGCCGCTCTTCGCGCTGGACCCGGAGGGCGCCGACATCCGGGGTCTCACCCTGCCGGACGACGCGCTGCTCGCCTTCGGCTCCGAGCGGCACGGGCTGACGGCGGAGCTGCGGGCCCGCGCCGACCACCTGGTCGCCCTGCCGATGCGCCCCCAGGTCTCCAGCTACAACCTGGCGACCAGCGTCGGCATGACGCTCTTCCACTGGGCCTCGGCCTCGGGGGCGGCGCCCGCCTGAGGGTTCCGGGTGGGCCGTGGGGCGAGGATCGCGTTAGATTGCCCGAACGATCGGTCGGTTCGGCGGGGGCACCCCGTTGCCGGGCCGCCGGTATCCGTACGGGAGGATCGCGGGCATGACAGCACACCAGGGCGGCGGCTCGCCGGGCGCGGCCACGGCCGGGCAGCGGGGGCGGGGCGCGGGGCGCGCCCCACGGAGCGGGCGCGACACGTACACGCCCCAGACGCTGCTCTCGGTGGCGGTGCGCGTCTTCAACGAGCGCGGGTACGACGGCACCTCGATGGAGCACCTCTCGCAGGCGGCCGGGATCTCCAAGTCCTCGATCTACCACCACGTCTCCTCCAAGGAGGAGTTGCTGCGCCGGGCCGTCAGCCGGGCCATCGACGGGCTCTTCGCCGTCCTGGACGAGGAGGGCGCGGTCACCGGGCGTCCGCTGGAGCGGGCCCAGTACGTCACCCGCCGGACCGTCGAGGTGCTCGTCGCCGAACTCCCCTACGTGACGCTGCTGCTGCGGGTGCGCGGCAACACCGACACCGAGCGGTGGGCGCTGGAGCGGCGCCGCGAGTTCGACCACCGGGTGGCCGGGCTCTTCGCGGCGGCCGTGCGGGAGGGGGAGCTGCGCGGGGACGTGGAGGTGCGCATGGCCACGCGGCTGCTCTTCGGGATGATCAACTCGGTGGTCGAGTGGTATCGGCCGGACGGGGTCCGGCAGGGGGACGGGGGGTCGCCCTACGAGGAGGGGCCGCTCGGGAGTGGGGCCGAGATCGCCGATGCGGTGGTGCGGATCGCCTTCTCTGGGCTGCGCGCCCAGGGGTGACCTCGGCTTGGCCCGGGCCTCAGCCGGCCGGGGTGCCGTGGTGAGGGGCGGCTGCGGGCCGTCCCGGCGGCCGGTCAACGATGGCCTCAAGCGCCGGCCGGGCTGGAGGTGTGGCCTCGAACGCCGGCCGGGCTGGAGATGTGGCCTCAAGAGCCGGCCGGGCTGAAGGTCACTGCGGCCCGGTTCGCGTCACCCCTCCGGTGACAGTTCCTCTTCCTCGAAGACCAGGAGGGTTCTGGTCGAGAGGACGTCGGGGATGGACTGGAGGCGGGTGAGGACGAGTTCGCGCAGGGCGCGGTTGTCGGCGGCGTGGATCATGAGGAGGACGTCGAAGTCGCCGCTGACCAGGGCGATGTGGGCGGCGCCGGGGAGCCGGCGGAGTTCCTCGCGGATGGTGCGCCAGGAGTTCTGGACGATCTTCAGGGTGATGTAGGCGCAGGCGCCCTGCCCGGCGCGCTCGTGGTCGACGCGGGCGCCGAACCCCCGGATGACGCCGTCCTCCATGAGGCGGTTGATGCGGGCGTAGGCGTTGGCGCGCGAGACGTGGACGGTGTCGGCCACCGACCGGATCGAGGCGCGGCCGTCCGCCTGGAGCAGTCGCAGGATGTCCCTGTCGACGGCGTCCAGTGGTCTGGGTGCCGGCTGTTCGGCCATTCGTATCGCTCCCCACTCCCGGCGGGCCCGCCCTATGGACGACCTGTGCCCGGTCCGCGCCGTGCAGAACCGTTCGTCCACATCCTGGGGCCGCCCGTAGCCAAAATGCCTCGGCGACCGAACAATCGGTAGGTGAGGCGCGTCACAGCACGCCGTGCGGACGCTCCTTCCCTGTGTGACCGTTCGTGACAAGGAGGAGGCGACGTGTCGAAGAAGCGGCAGAGTACGCCGGTCGTCGACCGGCGCCGGCCCACCGGCCCCGAGGACGTACCCGAGGCGGCGGAGCACACCGTCACGCCGCCCGCCTGGCGCCCGCGGGTCGACCCGGGGCCGCTGCTGCCCGACGAGTCCCCGTTCCGCCTGCTCGGGACCGAGGCGGCCCAGGAGGCCGATCCGGCCCTGCTGAAGCGCCTCCACCGCGAGCTGGTCCTCGGCCGCCGCTACAACACGCAGGCCACCGCCCTGACCAAGCAGGGCCGCCTCGCCGTCTACCCCTCCTCCACCGGCCAGGAGGCGTGCGAGGTCGCCGCCGCCCTGGTGCTGGAGGAGCGCGACTGGCTCTTCCCCAGCTACCGCGACACGCTCGCCGCCGTCGCCCGGGGCCTGGACCCGATGCAGGCGCTCACCCTGCTGCGCGGTGACTGGCACACCGGGTACGACCCGCGTGCCGTGCGGATCGCGCCGCTCTCCACGCCGCTCGCCACCCAGCTGCCGCACGCGGTCGGCCTCGCCCACGCGGCGCGGCTCAAGGGCGACGACGTGGTGGCGCTCGCCATGGTCGGCGACGGCGGGACCAGCGAGGGCGACTTCCACGAGGCGCTCAACTTCGCCGCCGTCTGGCAGGCGCCCGTCGTCTTCCTGGTGCAGAACAACGGCTTCGCCATCTCGGTGCCGCTCGACAAGCAGACCGCCGCGCCCTCCCTCGCCCACAAGGCCGTCGGGTACGGGATGCCGGGCCGCCTGGTCGACGGCAACGACGCCCTCGCCGTTCACACCGTCCTCGCCGAGGCGGTGGCCGGGGCCCGCGCGGGCGGCGGCCCCACCCTGGTCGAGGCGATCACGTACCGCATCGACGCCCACACCAACGCCGACGACGCCACCCGCTACCGGGGCGCCGAGGAGGTCGAGGCGTGGCGCGCCCACGACCCGGTCGAGCTGATGGAGGGCGCGCTGCGGGCCCGGGGCCTCGCCGACGAGGCGGCGTTCGCGGCGGTCCGTGAGGACGCCGAGCGGTTCGCCGCCTCGCTGCGCGAGCGGATGAACGCCGACGCCGAGCTGACCCCCGCCGACCTCTTCGACCACGTCTACGCCGAGCCCACCCCGCAGCTGCGGGAGCAGGCCGCGCAACTGCGCGCCGAACTCGACGCCGAAGCCGCCAGCCACGGGGAGGACCTCCGATGACCGCCTCCGCCCCCGAGACCACCGGCACGGCCCGCCCGGCCCGCCGCGCCAAGGCCGCCAAACCCGCCACCATGGGCCAGGCCATCGGCCGCGCGCTGCGCGACGCCATGGCCGAGGACCCTGCCGTCCACGTGCTGGGCGAGGACGTCGGCACGCTCGGCGGTGTTTTCCGGATCACCGACGGCCTGGCCGCCGAGTTCGGCGACGACCGCTGTACGGACACCCCGCTCGCCGAGGCCGGCATCCTCGGCACCGCCGTCGGCATGGCCATGTACGGCCTGCGCCCGGTGGTGGAGATGCAGTTCGACGCCTTCGCCTACCCGTCGTTCGAGCAACTCGCCTCGCACGTCGCGAAGATGCGCAACCGCACCCGGGGCGCCATGCCCCTGCCGATCACCATCCGCGTCCCCTACGGCGGCGGCATCGGCGGCGTCGAGCACCACAGCGACTCCTCCGAGGCGTACTACGTGGCCACGCCCGGCCTGCACGTGGTCACCCCGGCGACCGTCGAGGACGCGTACGGGCTGCTGCGTGCCGCCATCGCCTCGGACGACCCGGTCGTCTTCATGGAGCCCAAGCGGCTGTACTGGTCGAAGTCCGACTGGTCGCCCGAGGCGCCCGCCGAGGTCGAGCCGATCGGGCGGGCCGTGGTCCGCCGCGCCGGCACCGACGCGACGCTGCTGACCTACGGGCCCTCGCTCCCCGTCTGCCTGGAGGCGGCCGAGGCGGCGCGCGCCGAGGGGCGGCAGCTGGAGGTGGTCGACCTGCGGTCGCTGGTCCCCTTCGACGACGAGACGGTCTGCGCCTCGGTGCGCAGGACCGGGCGGGCCGTGGTGGTCCACGAGGCCACCGGCTTCGGCGGGCCCGGCGCGGAGATCGCCGCCCGGGTCACCGAGCGCTGCTTCCACCACCTGGAGGCGCCCGTGCTGCGCGTCACCGGGTTCGACATCCCCTACCCGCCGCCGATGCTGGAGCGGCACCACCTGCCCGGCGTCGACCGGGTCCTCGACGCGGTCGAGCGGCTGCAGTGGGAGGCGCGGAGCTGATGGCCGAGGTCAAGGAGTTCACGCTGCCCGACCTCGGTGAGGGGCTGACCGAGGCGGAGGTCGTGCGCTGGCTGGTGGAGGTCGGCGAGGTCGTCGCCGTCGACCAGCCGGTGGTCGAGGTCGAGACGGCCAAGGCGATGGTCGAGGTGCCGTGCCCGTACGGCGGTGTGGTCACCGCGCGGTACGGCGCGGAGGGCGAGGAGCTGGCCGTCGGGGCGCCGCTGCTGACGGTCGCGGTCGGCGCGGACGCCTCCGCCCCGGCCGCCGCCGAGGGTTCCGGTTCCGGCGGCGCGGACGGTGTCGTGGCGGAGGCCGACGGTGCGGACGCGGCCGAGGACGGCGGCGCGGGGGAGACCTCCGGGGCCGTCCTGGTCGGCTACGGCACGGGCGCGCCGCCCGCCCGGCGCCGCCGGGTCCGGCCCACGCCGGTCCCCGCCGCCGCTGCCGGTCAGGTCAACGGCGTGGCCTCCGGTTACGGGCGCCACGCGGTCACCCCCGAGGTGCCCGTACGGGCGGAGGCGGCCGAGCCCGCGCCGGGGCCGGTGCCGGTCATCTCCCCGCTGGTACGGCGGCTGGCCCGGCAGAACGGGGTCGAGCTGCGGACGCTGACCGGGTCCGGCCCCGACGGGCTGATCCTGCGGGCCGACGTCGAGCGGGCGATCGGGGCGGCCGGCGCTCCCGCCGCCGCCGAGCCGAGTGCCGCCGCTGCTTCGGCCCCGGCCGCCGACGCCGGTGAGGTGCGGATTCCGCTGCGCGGGCTGCGCGGGGTCGTCGCCGACAAGATGAGCCGGAGCCGGCGGGAGATCCCCGAGGCGACCTGCTGGGTCGACGTCGACGCCACCGAACTGCTCGCCGCCCGGCGGGCGATGAACGCGGCCGGGGGCCCGGACGCCCCCAAGATCTCGCTGCTGGCACTGCTGGCCCGGATCTGCACGGCCGCGCTGGCCCGGTACCCGGAGCTGAACGCGCGGGTCGACACCGAGGCCCGCGAGATCGTCCGGCTGGAGCGGGTCCACGTCGGCTTCGCGGCGCAGACCGACCGGGGGCTGGTCGTGCCGGTGGTCCGCGACGCCCACGCGCGGAGCGCCGAGTCGCTCAGCGAGGAACTGGGCCGCCTCACCGGGGCGGCACGGGACGGGTCGCTGACGCCCGGGGAGCTGACCGGCTCCACCTTCACGCTCAACAACTATGGCGTCTTCGGGGTCGACGGCTCGACGCCGATCATCAACCACCCCGAGGCCGCGATGCTCGGCGTGGGACGCATCGTCCCCAAGCCGTGGGTGTACGAGGGGGAGCTGGCCGTCCGCCAGGTCACGCAGCTCTCGCTCACCTTCGACCACCGCGTCTGCGACGGCGGCGTCGCCGGGGGGTTCCTCCGGTACGTGGCCGACTGCGTGGAGCAGCCCGCGATGCTGCTGCGGGGGGTCTAGCCGCAGGCGCCGGCCGGGCTGAGCTGGCCGGCGCCGAGCGGGTACGCCCGGTCGGCGGTAGTCGGGGGTCGGGCGAGGCGCGGGGCCCCGCATACTCGGGGCCATGAGTTTCGGGTCTGGTGGTTCTGGGGTGTCCGGGCGGGGTGTGGGGGTGTTCGACGCCGTCGTGCTCGCGGGGGGTGGGGCGCGGCGGCTCGGGGGCGTGGACAAGCCGGGGTTGCGGGTCGGGGGGCGGGCGCTGATCGACCGGGTGCTGGCGGCGTGCGGCCAGGCCCGGACGACGGTGGTGGTGGCGGCGCCGAGGGAGGTGGCGCGCGAGGTGGTGTGGGCGCGCGAGGAGCCCGCGGGCGGGGGGCCGCTCGCGGCGCTGGCGGCCGGGATCGCGGCGGCGGGCGGTGCCGAGGGGGCGCCGGCCGTGGTCGTGGTCTCGGCCGATCTGCCGTTTCTGGACGAGGCGGCGGTGCGCGCGCTGCTCGCCCGGCTCGCGGAGGGCGGCGCGGACGCCGTGCTGGCCCGGGACGCGGAGGGCCGGGACCAGCCGCTGGTCGGCGCGTACCTCAGGGCGCCCCTGGTACGGGCGCTGGCGGAGATCCGGGCCGGGGAGGGCGAGCTGACGGGGCTTCCGCTGCGGCGGCTGACCTCGCGCCTGACACTGGACCACCTGGCCGAGGAGGCCGGTGCGCCGGTCTCCTTCGACTGCGACACCTGGGGGGACCTCGCGGCGGCCCGTGCGCGGATCAGGGAGCATGGACACGTGTTGAACGAATGGATCTTGGCAGCCAAGGAAGAACTCGGTATCGACCTGGACGTCGACATCCGTGTCCTTCTCGACCTCGCCCGTGACGCCGCCCACGGCGTCGAACGCCCCGCGGCCCCGCTCACCACCTTCCTGGTGGGATACGCGGCAGGCCGTGCGGGCGGCGGGCCCGAAGCGGTGGCCGAGGCGGCGCGCAAGGCCGCCGCCCTCGCCGAGCGCTGGGCGGCCGAGGTACCGCCCGAGCCCGGGGCAGGCACCGGGTGAGCGGCTCCCCGGCCCCCGACCCGGACGGCTTCGACTCCCTCCTGGCCCTGGTCAACGACGCCTCCGCACGCCGCACCCGCGACGAGCCCGCCGCCCCGTACGACCAGGAGGCCGACGGCCGGACCGGTGACGCACCGCAGTCCACCGGGGACGACCGGACGGCGGCCCCCCGCCCGTCGGCCGGGGAACCGGCCGGCACGCCGTGGCCGCCGGAGTACGGCCCCGAGCCGCCCGGCCGGGCGACGCCGCCCCCCGCCCGGAGCGGTGGCGCGCCCCGGCCGCACGAGACCCCGGACGGCGAGACGCCCGGGCGGGCTTCCGCCGCTGCGGCCTCCCACGGGCAGTGCGGCGCGCGGCCCCACGGTTCCGCCGTCACCGGCTGGGCCGAGGCGGTACGGGTGGCCGGGCGGGCGGGGCAGGCGGTCCGGGAGCGGACCTCGGCGGTGCGGCCCCCGCTGGAGCTGCCGCCGGCCGAGGCGCTCGGGCTGGTCCTGGCGCGCCCGCTGGCCGCCCTCACCGATCTGCCGCCGTTCGACACCTCGGCGATGGACGGCTGGGCGGTGGCCGGGCCGGGCCCCTGGCGGGTGCGGCCCGACGGCGTGCTGGCCGGGCAGTCCGGAGAGGCCCTGGCCGACGGGGAGGCGGTGCCGATCGCGACCGGCGCCCGGGTCCCGAGGGACGTGACGGCCGTCATCCGCAGCGAGCACGGCCGCCTCGACGCCCACGGCGGGCTCCACCCGGAGCGCGAGGTGGTCCACGGTCAGGACATCCGGCCGCGCGCCCAGGAGTGCCGCACCGGTGACACCCTGCTGCCCGCCGGGAGCGCGGTGACCCCGGCGGTCCTCGGGCTGGCGGCCGCCGCCGGGTACGACACGCTGGCCGTGCACGCCCGTCCCACCGTCGACCTCTTCGTCCTCGGCGACGAACTGCTCACCCGGGGCCTGCCCCGGGACGGCCTGATCCGTGACGCCCTCGGCCCGATGCTGCCGCACTGGCTGCGCGAGGCCGGGGCGGAGGTCCGGACCGTGGAGCGGCTCGGGGACCGGCCCGACGCGCTGGCCGAGGCGGTGGCCGCCTCCGAGGCGGACCTCGTCGTCACCACCGGCGGGACGGCGGCCGGGCCGGTCGACTTCGTCCACCCGACGCTGGAGCGGCTCGGCGCCGACCTGCTGGTCGACGGGGTCGCGGTCCGGCCCGGCCATCCGATGCTGCTGGCGCGTACCGCCCCCGGCCAGCACCTGGTCGGCCTGCCGGGCAACCCGCTCGCCGCGGTCTGCGGCCTCCTCACCCTCGTCGTACCGCTGTTGCGCGGTCTCGCCGGGGCGCCGCTGCGGCAGGGGGCGGCTGCCGGACATACCCCCGGCAGCCGGGCCGTCCCGGACGTGTACGAGACTCGCCGGGTGCAGCTCTCCTCCGATCCGCTCGTGGCCACCGCTCCGCCGGGGCCCGACGTCGCCGCCCCGACCGCCGTTCTGGACGCGCCCGTTCAGGGGCATCCGTCCGACACGCGGCTGGTGCCGGTGCGGGTGGACGCGGGGTGGGCGCGGCCGCTGAGCTTCGGCGGTCCGGCGATGCTGCGCGGTGTGGCCACCGCCGACGCGCTGGCCGTGGTGGTCCCCGGCGGGGCCGAGGCCGGTCACCCGGTGGAGCTGCTGGCTCTGCCGTGGGCGGGCGGGGGCGGCGGTTTCACGTGAAACTGCCCGGCCAGGACGCCATGGCGCGGGACGCGGACGAACACCTCGTCACGCACCGCGTGAAGCTCCCGCACCGCGTCGTCGAACGCCCGCTCCTCCAGGTCGCCAAGCGCCTGTCGATGGCGCTCGTCGTCCTGCTCGTCACCGTCTTCATCGTCTATCTGGACCGCGACGGCTACGGGGACAACTCCGACGGCTCCGTGGACTTCCTCGACGCCTTCTACTACGCCACCGTCACGCTCTCCACCACCGGTTACGGCGACATCGTGCCGGTCAGCGACAGCGCGCGGCTCATCAACATCCTCGCCGTCACCCCGCTGCGGGTCGCCTTCCTGATCATCCTGGTCGGCACCACGCTGGAGGTCCTCACCGAGCGGACCCGCGAGGAGTGGCGGCTGAACCGCTGGAGGTCCTCCTTGCGCGAGCACACCGTCGTCGTCGGCTTCGGCACCAAGGGCCGCTCGGCGATCCAGACCGTGATCGCCTCCGGCCTCTCCAAGGACCAGATCGTCATCGTCGACCCCAACGAGAAGGTGATCGACGCGGCCGCCGCCGAGGGGTTCGTCGGGGTCGTCGGCGACGCCACCCGCAGCGACGTCCTGCTCCGTGCCGAGGTGCAGAAGGCGCGCCGGATCATCATCGCCACCCAGCGGGACGACACCGCCGTCCTGGTCGCCCTGACCGGCCGCCAGCTCAACCGGGGTGCCAACATCGTCGCCGCCGTCCGCGAGGAGGAGAACGCGCCGCTGCTCCGCCAGTCCGGCGCCGACGCCGTCATCACCAGCGCCAGCGCGGCCGGCCGGCTCCTCGGCCTCTCCGTCCTCAGCCCCAGCGCCGGCACGGTGATGGAGGACCTGATCCAGCAGGGCAGCGGTCTCGATCTGGTCGAACGGCCGGTGATAAAGGCCGAGGTGGGCAAGACGCCCCGGGAGACCGGCGACCTGGTGGTCAGCGTCCTGCGCGGCCACCGGCTCCTCGGCTACGACGATCCGGCCATCGGCACGCTCCAGCTGACCGACCGGGTGATCACGATCATCCACAACAAGCCCGGCACCGCCCCGGTCCGGCCCACGGCGGCCGGCCCGAAGCGCCCGCTGCCCTGAGCCGGACGATGTTTCACGTGAAACATGAGGCGAAATGCCGCCGAAGTCATGATGTTTCACGTGAAACATCGCGAGCGGGGAGCTAGCGCCCGCAGCCGCATGTTTCACGTGAAACATCCGCCAGGCCCTGGCGTAGCCTCGCGGCTATGCATGCGATCACGATTCCCGAACCCGGTGGACCCGAGGCCCTGGTCTGGGCCCCTGTCCCCGACCCGGTGCCCGGCGAGGGCGAAGTGCTCGTCGAGGTCGTCGCGGGCGCCGTCAACCGAGCCGATCTGCTCCAGCGGCAGGGCTTCTACGACCCGCCGCCCGACGCTTCCCCGTACCCGGGCCTGGAGTGCTCCGGCCGGATCGCGGCGATCGGCCCTGGGGTCTCGGGGTGGGCCGTGGGGGACGAGGTCTGCGCCCTGCTGTCGGGCGGCGGGTACGCCCAGAAGGTCGCCGTGCCGGCGGGCCAGCTGCTGCCGGTGCCGGCCGGTGTCGGCCTGAAGACGGCGGCGGCCCTGCCCGAGGTGGTCTGCACGGTCTGGTCCAACGTCTTCATGGTCTCCCAGCTCCGTCCGGGTGAGACGCTGCTGGTGCACGGCGGGGCGAGCGGCATCGGGACCATGGCGATCCAGCTGGCCAAGGCGGTCGGCGCCAGGGTCGCGGTCACGGCGGGGAGCCCGGAGAAGCTCCAGTACTGCGGCGAGCTGGGCGCGGACTTCCTCATCAACTACCGCGAGCAGGACTTCGTGGAGGAGATCCGCGAGGTCACCGCCGGGGCGGGGGCGGACGTCATCCTCGACATCATGGGCGCCAAGTACCTGGACCGGAACGTGAAGGCGCTGGCGACCAACGGCCGGCTCGCCATCATCGGGATGCAGGGCGGCACCAAGGCCGAGCTGGACATCGCCACGCTGCTCAGGAAGCGCGGCGCCGTCACCGCGACCTCGCTGCGGGGGCGTCCCGCCTCCGAGAAGGCCGCCATCGTGGCCGCCGTCCGTGAGCACGTCTGGCCGCTGATCGACACGGGACGGGTGCGGCCGATCGTCGACCGCGAGGTGCCGATGCGTGACGCCGCGGCCGGACACCGGGTCCTGGAGGAGAGCAGCCACATCGGCAAGGTCCTCCTCGTCACCGGCGAGTGAGCCGCACGCCCTGATCGGCCGGGCGGTCCCGGGCCGTGCGTGACGCGCGGTCAGCCCAGCCCGCCCGTACGACTGTTCCCCGCGACCGCTATCGTCCACGGACGGTCGCGGGGAACCGTACCGGTGGTTCCCGGCCCCTGCGGGGGCTCCGAGGGGCCGGCCGGACACGGGGGACAGCCGAGATGCATCCAGCAGCCGTCGAACGGGACTTCCACGCGCAGTCGAACCGGCTGGTCGGCTGGGGGTGGTTCCTGCTGGTGGTCGCCTTCCTGGCCTGGGGCTGGGCCGCCTGGCAGGTGTTCGTGCCCCACGGGGCGGACGGGACCTCCGAGACCTGCGCCCCGCCCGCCCTCGCGGACCGCCCGGACCCGTACAGCGCCGCTACGGCGACGAGCGACGAGGCGCGGCACGAGCGGAACTGCGCCGCCGCCCGCGACTGGGCGACGCCGGTGTCGCTCCTGGTCGTCTCCGTCCCCGCCTTCGCCGCGGGCTCCGGACTCTTCGCCGCCGGCTGGGCCATGGACCGCGCCCGCCGCCTCACCGTCGACCTGGAGCAGGCCAGGGGCTGACCCGGCCCCGCCCTGCTCGGGCACCGCCCGCACAAGCCGGGCCCCGCTCACTCGTACGCGGGGCTTCGGCGGGGGAGCGCTGGGTACCGAGATGCCGGGGCGCGGGGGCCGTGTGACGCTGGTGAGGTCGATCGATCCATGGGGGGCCGGGGCACAACGGCTCAGGCCCGTGAGCGCGGTCGTCTTCCCGGACGGCCCAGCGACCCGGCTCCGACAGGGGGCAATGACGTGATCACCGGCGTGAACCTGCGCATGCCCGCACGGCGTACCGCACTCCCCGCACTCCTGCTCACCGCCACCGCCCTGCTCGCCGTCCCGGCGTCCCCCGCCCTCGCGGTGCCACCCTCCCGCCCGGACTCCGGCGCAGCCACCCTGGGCGAGGCGTACGGCCCCGGAGGCGAGCGGCCGGACCGCAGGGACGCCGCCGCTCCCCGGGAAAACCACGGCTCCGGCGAGGCCACCGCCCGGACCCCGGCGCCCGAGCAGCCCGGTGGCCGCCGCCACGACCCCGGGCCGCACCCCGGCGGACCGCAGGACCACCGCGTCCACGGCATGCCCGACCCGCCGGCGCCTCCCACGGGCCCGCCGCCGCCGGACCGTACTCCGGCGTCCGGCGTCCTTCCCCCGCTCCGGCCCGGCGCCCCGGCGGCCCCCACCGGGCCTCCCCCGGCGCCGCACCCGGAGACGGCCCCGCAGCAGCCCGCGCCGAGCCCCTCGCCGTCGGTGCCGCCGTCAGTGGCCCCGCGCTCCCCGGAACACGGCCGGACCCCCGCGCGCTCCCTCCCGGCGGCGCACGCGGAGACCGCCCACCGGGCCGCGCCCGACACCCGGCCCGTCCCCCGCGAGGAGGCGACCGTGCCGGGCCCCGCCGAGGAGGACGCCGTGGCGGACGACGGCACCGAGGCGGGGGAGGCCGGGCAGGGCACCGGGCAACAGGAGCTGGCCCGCAGCTCGGGGCGTTCCCTGCACGTCCTGCCCCTGGGAGGCGGTTTGATCATGGTCGGTCTCGGCCTCGGCCTGGTCTTCCTCGCCCTGCGCGTGCGTCGGATCTGAGTGCGACAGAATGGCTGCCATGGAGATGCCCAGGAACGAACGGTCGTCACGCTCGACGGAGAACCCGCAGGTCCTGATCGTGGGCCAGGACGGGATGGCGCTGGGCGGCGGCGACGACGAAACCCCCGAAGTACCGGTGACCGAGATGGTCGAGCAGCCCGCGAAGGTCATGCGCATCGGCAGCATGATCAAGCAACTGCTGGAGGAAGTGCGCGCGGCTCCTCTCGACGAGGCGAGCCGGAACCGTCTCAAGGACATCCACTCCAGCTCCGTCAAGGAGCTGGAGGACGGCCTCGCCCCGGAGCTGGTCGAGGAACTGGAGCGGCTCTCGCTGCCCTTCACCGACGAGGCCACCCCGAGCGACGCCGAGCTGCGCATCGCCCAGGCGCAGCTGGTGGGCTGGCTGGAGGGCCTCTTCCACGGCATCCAGACCACCCTCTTCGCCCAGCAGATGGCGGCCCGCGCCCAGCTGGAGCAGATGCGCCGCGCCCTGCCGCCCGGCGTCGCCCCCGAGGAGGCCGACGGCGCCTCCCCGGCCGCCGGCCGCACCGGAGGCCCGTACCTGTAGGCCCGCCCACCCCAGGCAGCACAGCGAAAGGGCCGGGAGGCGCGTCGGCGCTCCCGGCCCTTCGGCCTGTTCAGGGGAGGGTCAGCTCGGGTTGCCGCTGGAGACGTCGAGCTGGATGGAGGGCATGTCGTCCGGGTCGACCTCGGTGCCGGCCTTCGGCGACTGCCGCATGACGGTGTCCTTGCCGTAGGCGTTCTCGTCGACCGAGGTCGTGTCGTACTTCCACTTCGCTGCCTGGAGGCACTTCTTCACGAAGGTGATGTTGGTGAAGGTGAAGTCGGGGACGCGAATCTTCTCGGGGTCGTTGTACGACTCGTCCGGGTCGGTGCACTCCTCGGTCTCCATCGTCTTGGTGAGGTCCGGACCGCGGAAGCCGGGCTTCTCGCCGTCCTTCCCCTCGCCCTGCGAGGAGCCCGGGTCGCCGGAGCCGCCCGCCTGCGAGTCGTCGTCCTTCTGGAGGGCGAGCGCGGTGACCAGTCCGCCTATCGCCAGCAGCGCCACCACGATCGACCCGACGATCAGCGGCATCTGCCGCTTGCCGCCGGTGCTGCCGCTGCCGCTCTGCTGGACGGTCGCGTACGGCGGCGGGGTCGCCGGGGCCTGCTGGTGGCCGTAGGGCTGCGGGGTGCCGTAGCCGGACTGCTGCGGGTAGCCGTAGCCGGGCGTCGGGGTGGGGGCCGGGTGGTGCTGGGCCGGGGCCGGGGTCTGCGCGCCGTAGGGGCCGGGCTGGTACGGGGTCTGGACCGGGCCCGTGCTGGGCGGCTGCTGGCCGACCGGCGGGAAGACGGCCGAGCCGACGCCCGCGCCGCTCTGCGTCTGCTGGCCGGGGACGATGCTCGGGGCGGCCGGCTGGAGCGACTGGGCGATCCGCAGGCACTCGTCGCGCATCGCCTCGGCGGTGGGGAACCGCTCGTTCGGGTTCTTCTTCAGCGCGCGGGCCACCAGCGCGTCCACCGCCGGGGGCAGCGCGCGGTTGACCGAGGACGGCGCGACCGGCTCCTCCTGGACGTGCGCGTAGGCGATGGCCAGCGGCGAGTCCGCCTCGAACGGGAGCCTGCCGGTCACCAGCTGGAAGAGCATGATGCCGACCGAGTACAGGTCGGAGCGGGCGTCCACACCGCGGCCGAGGGCCTGCTCGGGGGAGAGGTACTGCGGGGTGCCGACGACCATGCCGGTCTGTGTCATGGAGGTGACGCCGGACTGCATGGCGCGGGCGATGCCGAAGTCCATGACCTTCACGACGCCGCGCTTGGTCATCATGACGTTGCCCGGCTTGATGTCGCGGTGGACCAGCCCCATCTCGTGGCTGATCTCCAGCGCCGCCAGCACGTCCGCGGTGATCTTCAGCGCCTGGTCGGCGGGCATCGCGCCCTGCCGGGAGACCGCCTCGTCGAGGACTGAGCCGAGCGGCCGCCCCTCGACGTACTCCATGACGATGTACGGCGTGGCCGTGCCGTCGAGGTCGTCCTCGCCGGTGTCGAAGACGGAGACGATGTTGGTGTGGGTGAGCTTCGCCACGGACTGCGCCTCGCGGCGGAACCGCTCGCGGAAGGCGGCTTCGCGGCCCAGCTCCGTGTGGAGGGTCTTGATGGCCACCTGCCGGTCGAGGACCGTGTCGTAGGCCAGGTGCACGGAGGCCATGCCGCCCTCGCCCAGCAGATCCCGGAGCTGGTAGCGCCCGCCGGCCACCGCCCGCCCCGCGTAGCGGCCCTGCGCGCCGTCCTGGCTCATGTCGTGCGTCCCCCATCGGCACGGTGAGTGCCCGCCGGTACGTGATCCCTACATTCTGGCCAAGTCTGCCGCAGGCCACGGACACGTCAAGCCGGGTGGCCGTTCCGTGACCGTACGACAACAGGGCCCGCACCTGGAGGCCAGGGGTCGCGCACACCCCTGGTGGGCGGGTGCGGGCCGTGCGGGAAGGGCCGGGCCGAGGGGTGGGGGATTTGCCCCGTAGGGGGTTTTCGGGGTTTGATGGCCGGTCCATCTCGGAACGGCGGGGCCTCACGAGGCTGTAGCGTGACCCGTCGGAGCACCCGCGCGACTCTCCGGGCGAGACCGAGTATCTCCGTACCCCGGGGTGCGTACCCGAGCGCGCGGACAGTGACGATCAAGACACGACGGCGAGGACCGATGGCACAGACGCAGCGCGCTCAGGGCCCGTCCGACCCCGAGGCGACTGGCGGCGACATGTCGGACTCCCATGACGCGCCGGAACTGTGGGGCAACGGCGGTCTCGTTGGCGACGGCCGTTACCGGCTGACGCGCAGACTCGGCCGGGGCGGTATGGCGGAGGTCTTCGCGGCCGAGGACGTCCGGCTCGGCCGGACCGTCGCTGTGAAGCTGCTCCGCTCGGACCTGGCGGAGGACCCCGTCTCCAAGGCGCGCTTCACGCGTGAGGCGCAGTCGGTCGCGGGCCTCAACCACCACGCGGTGGTCGCGGTCTACGACTCGGGCGAGGACCGGGTCGGCAACAGCACCGTCCCCTACATCGTGATGGAGATCGTCGAGGGCCACACCATCCGCGACCTGCTGGTCAACGCGGAGGCGCCCGGCCCGGAGCAGGCGCTCATCATCGTCTCCGGTGTCCTGGAGGCGCTCGCCTACAGCCACCAGCACGGCATCGTCCACCGCGACATCAAGCCGGCCAACGTCATCATCACCCACGCCGGCGCCGTCAAGGTCATGGACTTCGGCATCGCCCGCGCCCTGCACGGCGCCCAGTCGACGATGACGCAGACCGGCATGGTGATGGGCACCCCCCAGTACCTCTCCCCGGAGCAGGCGCTCGGCAAGGCCGTCGACCACCGCTCGGACCTCTACGCCACCGGCTGCCTCCTCTACGAGCTGCTGGCGCTGCGGCCCCCGTTCACCGGCGAGACGCCGCTCTCGGTGGTCTACCAGCACGTCCAGGACCAGGCGGTCCCGCCCTCCGAGGTCTCCGACGCGGCGCCGCCGGAGCTGGACGGCCTGGTCATGCGCTCCCTCGCCAAGGACCCGGACGACCGGTTCCAGAGCGCCGAGGAGATGCGCGGCCTGGTCCAGTACGGCCTCCAGATGCTCCAGCAGCAGGGCGGCCACACCCGGACCTGGAACACCGGCCCCGTCGACCTGCACGAGGGCGGCCACACCCCGGCCATGGGCGTCGGCGGCATGGGCGGCCACGGTGGCCTCCCCCACCCCGACCCGGGCACGATGCAGCAGCCGATGATCCGGCAGCCGGGCGTGCACGACGGCGGCTACGAGGGCGGCGGCCGGCCCGGCGGGTCCGGGCGCGGCCGGATGTGGCTGATCGCGGTGCTCGCGGTGCTGGCCATCGTCGGCGGCGTGGCCTTCGCCATGAACGGGCTCAACGACGACGAGGGCAACAAGCCCCCGGTGAAGCCCTCCCCCAGCTCCACCAAGGATTCCTCCTCGCCGTCCGCCTCGCCCTCCGACGAGGAGACCGACGGGGAGACCGCGCCGGGCGACACCGGCGGCAACCAGCAGCCGTACCCGCCGGAGCAGACCGGCGACTCGGGCTGGTCGAACGAGCAGCCCACCGAGAACACCCCGGAGTCCCCGGCCAACCCGACGCCGACGGACGAGCAGCCCTCGCAGACCGAGGAGCCGCCGCCGACCGAGGAGGAGCCGCCTCCGACGACTGAGGAGCCGCCGGGTGAGGACTCGCCGCCGGCGGAGGGCGAGACCACCGGCGGTCCGTGAGCCCGCGGGCTCCGTACCCGCCCCGCTCCCGCAGCACGCGACACCGACGGGCCCCTGTTCATCACGACCGGGGGCCCGTCCGCGTACCGCCGCCGTGCGGCGCTACTCCCCGCGTTCCGCGTGCATCCGGGCCACGTAGGCGGCCGCCTGGGAGCGGCGCTCCATGCCGAGCTTGGCGAGGAGGGCGGAGACGTAGTTCTTGATGGTCTTCTCGGCGAGGTGGAGGCGCTCGCCGATGGCGCGGTTGGTCAGGCCCTCGCCGATCAGGTCGAGGATGCGGCGTTCCTGCTCGGTGAGGCCGCTGAGGCGGTCGTCGTCCCCGGGGGTGCCGTGGCCGCGCAGCCGCTCCAGAACGCGGGCGGTGGCGGCCGGGTCGAGGAGGGAGTGGCCGGCGGCGACCTGGCGGACGGCGTCGAGGAGGTCGGCGCCGCGGATGGCCTTCAGGACGTAGCCGGAGGCGCCCGCCATGATCGCGTCGAAGAGGGCTTCGTCGTCGGCGTACGAGGTGAGCATCAGGCACTTGACCGACTCGTCCCGCGAGCGGACCTCGCGGCAGACCTCCACCCCGCTGCCGTCCGGCAGCCGTACGTCCAGGACGGCGACGTCAGGGCGGGTGGCGGGGATGCGGGTCAGGGCCTCGGCGGCGGTGCCCGCCTCGCCGACGACCTCGATGTCGTCCTCGGCCGACAGCATCTCGTGCACGCCCCGGCGCACCATCTCGTGGTCGTCGAGCAGGAATACAGTGATTTTTCCGTTTTCACGCACGGACGGAGTCTCGCACGCGAAGTCTTCCCGCACCCGGGGTGACCGGGATAACGTGCCGGTGTTCCGGCACCCTGCGAGGCTGTGACCTGGAGCTGCGCGCCGCTTTCCGGATTTACTTGGACTTCCGAGGAAAATCGCAGGTCAGGTAGGGTTTCGCGGATTTGTGCAGCACTGGGTAACGTGCATGTCACAGGCGTTCGCCGGGGCACCTGTCACGCCTTGTTCCCGGGCTCGCACCCACCCCGTGCGCGAACGGGGACGGGCGAGCCTCCCCCCGTCATCGACGAGGGGGCACCAGGCTCCCGGTGGACCCCGGGGGCCGGACCGACGGAGGAGCACACGTGACCGTGGAGAGCAGTGCCGCGCGAGGGACGCGCCGCGGCGGGACCGAGACCGGCGGCGACGCCGGGCGGACCGCCCGGGCAGCCGAGTCCCCGAAGCCCGCCAAGCGGGCGACGGCGAAGGCGCCCGCCAAGACCGCTGCCAAGGCCCCCGCCCGGAAGGCCCCGGCCAAGCGGACCCCCGCCAAGGCCACGAAGGCCGCGAAGACGGCGAAGACCGCCGGGCAGGCCGGCCCCGCGGCGCCCGCCACCCCCGCCGAGCCGCAGCTCGTGCAGCTGCTGACGCCCGAGGGCAAGCGGGTCGCCGACGCCGAGTACGACCCGTACGTCGCCGACATCACGCCCGAGGAGCTGCGCGGCCTCTACCGCGACATGGTCCTCACCCGGCGCTTCGACGCGGAGGCCACCTCGCTCCAGCGCCAGGGCGAGCTGGGCCTGTGGGCCTCGCTGCTCGGCCAGGAGGCGGCGCAGATCGGCTCGGGCCGGGCGACCCGCGAGGACGACTGGGTCTTCCCGACCTACCGGGAGCACGGCGTGGCCTGGTGCCGGGGCGTCGACCCGGCCAACCTGCTCGGCATGTTCCGCGGCGTCAACCACGGCGGCTGGGACCCGAACAGCAACCACTTCCAGCTCTACACGATCGTCATCGGCTCCCAGACGCTGCACGCCACCGGGTACGCCATGGGCATCACCAAGGACGGCGCGGACTCCGCCGTCATCGCCTACTTCGGTGACGGCGCCTCCTCGCAGGGCGACGTGAACGAGGCGTTCACCTTCTCCGCGGTCTACAACGCACCGGTCGTCTTCTTCTGCCAGAACAACCAGTGGGCCATCTCCGAGCCCACCGAGAAGCAGACCCGCGTACCGCTCTACCAGCGCGCCAGCGGCTTCGGCTTCCCCGGCGTCCGCGTCGACGGCAACGACGTCCTCGCCTGCCTCGCCGTGACCAAGGCGGCGCTGGCCCGCGCCCGGCGGGGCGAGGGCCCGACGCTGGTCGAGGCGTTCACCTACCGGATGGGCGCCCACACCACCTCCGACGACCCGACCCGCTACCGCTCCGACGACGAGCGGGAGTCGTGGGAGGCCCGCGACCCGATCCAGCGGCTCCGCGCCCACCTGGAGGCCGAGGGCCACGCCGACGAGGCGTTCTTCACGGCGCTGGAGGAGGAGAGCGAGACGCTCGGCCGCCGCGTACGGGAGGCGGTACGGGCGATGCCCGACCCCGACCCGATGGCGATGTTCGAGCACACCTACGCGGACGGGCACGCCCTCGTGGACGAGGAGCGGGCCGAGTTCGCGGCGTACCAGGCGTCGTTCGAGGACGCCGACGTGACCGGGAAGGCGAACTGATCATGGCCACGGAGAAGCTCGCGCTCGCCCGCGCCCTCAACGAATCGCTGCGCACCGCCCTGGAGAGCGACCCGAAGGTCCTCATCATGGGCGAGGACGTCGGCAAACTCGGCGGTGTCTTCCGCGTCACCGACGGTCTGCAGAAGGACTTCGGCGAGGACCGGGTGATCGACACCCCGCTCGCCGAGTCCGGCATCGTCGGCACCGCGATCGGCCTGGCCCTGCGCGGCTACCGGCCGGTCGTGGAGATCCAGTTCGACGGCTTCGTCTTCCCCGCGTACGACCAGATCGTCACGCAGCTCGCCAAGATGCACGCCCGTTCGCTGGGCACGGTGAAGCTGCCGATCGTCATCCGCATCCCCTACGGCGGCGGCATCGGCGCCGTGGAGCACCACAGCGAGTCCCCGGAGGCGCTGTTCGCGCACGTCCCCGGCCTCAAGGTGGTCTCCCCGGCCAACGCGGCCGACGGCTACTGGATGCTCCAGCAGGCCATCCAGAGCGACGACCCGGTGATCTTCTTCGAGCCGAAGCGCCGTTACTGGGACAAGGCCGAGGTCGACCGCGAGGCGATCCCCGCCCCGCTGCACGGCGCCCAGGTGGCCCGTGCGGGCACCGATCTGACGCTGGCCGCCTACGGCCCGATGGTGAAGGTCTGCCTGGCGGCGGCCGACGCCGCCGCCGAGGAGGGCAAGTCGGTGGAGGTGCTGGACCTGCGGTCGATGTCGCCGGTCGACTTCGACGCGATCCAGCGCTCGGTGGAGCGCACCCGCAGGCTGGTCGTGGTCCACGAGGCCCCGGTCTTCCTGGGGACGGGGGCGGAGATCGCCGCCCGCATCACCGAGCGGTGCTTCTACCATCTGGAGGCGCCCGTGCTGCGGGTCGGCGGCTACCACGCGCCGTACCCGCCGGCGCGGATCGAGGAGGAGTACCTTCCGGGCCTCGACCGGGTGCTCGACGCCGTCGACCGCTCGCTGGCGTTCTGAGGGAGAGGGACGTGACGACGATGACGGAATCCGCCCAGGCGGTACGCGAGTTCAAGATGCCCGACGTGGGCGAGGGCCTCACCGAGGCCGAGATCCTCAAGTGGTACGTCCAGCCGGGCGACACGGTCACCGACGGCCAGGTCGTCTGCGAGGTGGAGACGGCCAAGGCGGCGGTGGAGCTGCCGATCCCCTTCGACGGGACGGTGCGCGAGCTGCGCTTCACCGAGGGCACCACGGTCGACGTCGGCCAGGTGATCATCTCGGTGGCCACCGGCGGCGGCGGGGCTCCGGCCCCGGAGCCTGAGGCGGCCCCCGCCGAGGCCCCCGCGGCCGAGGCGGAGAGCGCCGAGCCCCAGGGCCGCCAGCCGGTCCTGGTCGGCTACGGCGTCTCCGAGTCCTCCACCAAGCGCCGGGCCCGCCGCCCGGCCGAACAGGCCCCGGCCGCCCAGGCACCGGCTCCCGAGGCGCCCGCCCCGGCTCCGGCGCCCGCCCCGGCCGCCCCCGTGGCCAACGGCACCCCGGTCTCCGGCGCCGACCGGCCGCTGGCCAAGCCGCCGGTGCGCAAGCTGGCCAAGGACCTCGGGGTCGACCTGGCCACCGTGGTGCCGACCGGCGAGGGCGGCGTGGTCACCCGGGAGGACGTCCACGCGGCGGCCGCCCCGCAGGCCCCCGCCGAGCCCGCCCCGGCCCCGCAGGCTGCTCCGGCTCCCCAGGCCGCCGCCCCCGCCCCGGACGCCCGCGAGACGCGCATCCCGGTCAAGGGCGTACGGAAGGCCACGGCCCAGGCGATGGTCGGCTCGGCGTTCACCGCGCCGCACGTCACCGAGTTCGTCACGGTGGACGTGACGCGCACGATGAAGCTGGTCGAGAAGATGAAGGCCGACAAGGACCTGGCCGGGGTGCGGGTCAACCCGCTCCTCATGGTGGCCCGCGCCCTGCTGGTCGCCATCCGCCGCAACCCGGACGTCAACGCCGCCTGGGACGAGGCCAACCAGGAGATCGTGCGCAAGCACTACGTGAACCTGGGCATCGCCGCCGCCACCCCGCGCGGCCTGATCGTCCCGAACATCAAGGACGCCCAGGCCAAGACCCTGCCGGAACTGGCCTCCGCCCTCGGTGAGCTGGTCTCCACGGCCCGCGAGGGCCGTACCTCCCCGGCGGACATGCAGGGCGGCACGGTGACCATCACCAACGTCGGCGTCTTCGGCGTCGACACCGGTACGCCCATCCTCAACCCGGGGGAGTCCGCCATCCTCGCCTTCGGCGCGGTGAAGTGGCAGCCCTGGGTCCACAAGGGCAAGGTCAAGCCCCGCCAGGTCACCACCCTGGCGCTCTCCTTCGACCACCGCCTGGTCGACGGCGAGCTGGGCTCCAAGGTCCTCGCCGACGTGGCAGCGGTCCTGGAACACCCCAAGCGGCTGCTGACCTGGACCTGAGTCACCGGCGGCAGCACCGCCTGAACGCCTGGAGGGGCGCCCGCACTTCGCGGGCGCCCCTCGTGGTTTCACGTGAAACATCGGGCGGTTGAGGAGGGTTTCACGTGAAACATCGCCATGTTTCACGTGAAACGTCACTGACGCCTCGTCGCAGAAGCGCCCTGTTGCCTCAGTCCTGCTGTGCGCCCTGCGGCAGCGGCTTCACCTTGAGGGTGCTCGTGGTCTTCTTGCCGAAGCCGTAGTCGAGCATCTTGCCGGCGTCCGCGTACCGGTTGCTGTCGTTGAGGATGACCCCGACGAGCGACTTGCCGTTCTTGGTCGCGGAGAAGATCAGGCACGGCCCGGCGGCGGTCCCGGTCCCGGTCTTGGCCCCGGTGGCGCCCTTGTAGGAGCCGAGCAGCTTGTTGGTGTTGTACCAGGTGTAGGTGCGGGTCCCGCCGCCCTTCGCGGTCGCCTTCTGCTTGGTGGAGGCGGCCTTCACCACGGTCTTGAAGGTGCTGTTCTTCATGGCGTGCCGGGCCAGCTTGGCCAGGTCGCGCGGGGTCGAGTAGTTGTTGCCGGCCTTGGAGATGCCGTCGAAGGAGTCGAACTTGGTGTTCGTCATCCCCAGCGACTTGGCCTTGGCGTTCATCTTGGAGATGAACGACTTGGTGCGGGCGGAGACGGTGGAGCCGCTGCCGAAGGTGTCGGCCAGGGCGTAGGCGGCGTCGCAGCCGGAGGGCAGCATCGTCCCGTAGAGCAGCTGGCGGACGGTCAGCTTGTCGCCGGTGCGCAGGTCGGCGGTGGAGGCGCCGTTCTTGGTGACGTAGTCACGGTAGGTCTGCTTGACCGTGACCTTCTTGTCCAGATTGACGCCCTTGGTGTCGAGGACGACGGCGACGGCCATGGTCTTGGTGGTGCTGGCCATCTGCCGCTTGGTGTCGGCGCTCTTGCTGAAGACCGTTTTCCCGCTGGAGGCGTCCATCAGGAAGGCGCCCTTGGCGCTGACCTTGGGCGCCGCGGTGGCCGAGGCGGCCGCGGCGGGGCTGACGAGGGGGCCGGCGGCCAGGACGGCGCCGGTGGTGAGGAGGACGGCGGCCGCGCGGCGACCGCCCGAAATGCCGAAAGTCACAGGGGAAGCTCCGAGTTCGCGTTCCTTGCCCGGGATCTCCCTGGATTCCGGACGCGCAGAGCAGACTCTCGAACGAGGTGAAGGGTTGTACAGCCAAGGGCCGCCCGAGCCGCGGGAGGCAGGGGTTCTGTCCGGTGCCGCACGGGCCGGTCACGGGGAACCCGCAGGTGGGGCCTGGTGTCCTCGCGTGCCCCTCGCACATGTGACCAAAGTCATCGTCCACATCGCGGGAAGGCCCGACGGCCCGCTGATGGTGTACGCGTCATGTATCTATCCTGTGTGCATGCCTTCAGCACCCCCCGCCGCCGCTGCCGAGAAGAAGCCGCCCGCCGCCGACCGCGTCTACCGGCACGTGAAGCAGGCCGTCTTGGACCGCAGCTACGCGGGCGGCACCCTCCTCACCGAAGGCGGCCTCGCCGAGGCTGTGGGGGTCTCCCGCACCCCGGTCCGCGAGGCACTGCTGAAGCTGGAGGTCGAGGGGCTGCTGAAGCTCTACCCGAAGAAGGGCGCCCTGGTCCTGCCGGTCTCCGCCCAGGAGATCGCCGACGTGGTCGAGACCCGGCTGCTGGTCGAGGAGCACGCCGCCCGCCGGGCCGTCCCCGCCCCCGCCGCCCTCATCACCCGCCTGGAACGGCTCCTCGCCGAGCAGCGTGAACTCGCCGAGGCCGGCGACCTCGCCGCCGTCTCCGACAAGGACCGCTCCTTCCACGCGGAGATCGTCCGCAACGCGGGCAACCAGATCCTCTCCCGCCTCTACGACCAGCTCCGCGACCGCCAGTTGCGGATGGGCGTCGCCGTCATGGAGGCCCACCCCGGCCGGATCGCCGCCAACCTCAACGAGCACGCCGAACTGCTGGAGGCGATCCGCTCCGGCGACGCCGAGGCCGCCGCCGCCTGCGTCCGCAGCCACGTCGGCCGCGTCCGCGAGCTGATCCGGGGGGAGGACCGGTGACCAGCTCGACCCCCACCCCGTCCGGCGCCGCCGGCTCCCCGGACGACTCCCCCGGCCCCGGCCTGCGCCCGCTCGACCCGCCCGGCGGCCGCCGCGCGGTCCTCGTCTGGTCGGCCGGCGTCTCCGTCTACTTCGTCGCGATCATCTTCCGCACCTCGCTCGGCGTCGCCGGACTCGACGCCGCCGACCGGTTCGAGATCAACGCCTCCGCCCTGTCGACCTTCTCCATCCTCCAGCTGCTGGTCTACGCCGGCATGCAGATACCCGTCGGCCTGATGGTCGACCGGCTCGGCACCAAGCGCGTCCTCACCTTCGGCGTCATCCTCTTCACCCTCGGCCAGCTCGGCTTCGCCTTCTTCCCGCACTACGGCATGGCACTGGTCTCCCGCGCCCTGCTCGGCTGCGGCGACGCGATGACCTTCATCTCCGTGCTGCGGCTGGGCTCCCGCTGGTTCCCCGCCCGGCGCGGTCCGCTCGTCGGGCAGCTCGCCGGACTGGTGGGCATGGCCGGCAACCTCGTCTCCACCCTGGTCCTCGCCCGGCTGCTGCACGGCATCGGCTGGGAGGCGGCCTTCGGCGGCAGCGCCCTCCTCGGCCTCCTGGTCCTCGCCGTGATGCTGGTCTTCCTCAAGGACCACCCCGAGGGCCACGCCCCGCCGCCCGTTCCCAAGGAGCACCGCGGCGCCGCCTTCGTCCGCCACCAGATCGCCCGCAGCTGGTCCGAACCCGGCACCCGGCTCGGCATGTGGACGCACTTCACCACGCAGTTCCCCGCCATGGTCTACCTGCTGCTCTGGGGGCTGCCCTACCTCGTCGAGGCGCAGAGCATGACTCGCGCCGAGGCCGGCGAACTCCTCACCCTCGTCGTCCTCTCCAACATGGTGATCGGCCTCGTCTACGGCCAGCTGATCGCCCGTAACCACCGGGCCCGCAGCGTCATCGTGCTGGGCACCATCCTCGCCACCGCCGTCTGCTGGGCCGCCGTGCTCAGTTGGCCCGGCACCGCCCCGGCCTGGCTGCTGTTGGTGCACGCGCTGGTGCTCGGCGCCTGCGGGCCCGCCTCGATGGTCGGCTTCGACTTCGCCCGGCCGGCCAACCCGTCCGAGCGGCAGGGCACCGCCTCCGGCATCGTCAACATGGGCGGCTTCACCGCCTCCATGACCTCGCTGCTCGCCATCGGCATCCTGCTCGACCTCACCGGCGACAACTACCGGGTCGCCTTCTGCGCCCTCTTCGTCCTTCAGGCGCTCGGCACCGCGCAGATCCTCCGGCTGCGCCGCGCCGCCCTGCGCCGCGAGAGCGAACGCCTGGTCGCCAGCCGCGTCGAGACCGTCCACGTCCCCGCCTGACGGGTACACCGTCGACACCGACGGCACCGACGAAAGGCCCCGGCCCCGGTGCGAACCGGGACCGGGGCCTCAACGCGTACACGCCGCCCGTGACCTGACGGTCCGCTACGGCGTCACCGCGAAGTTGTCCAGGATCGCCTGGGCCAGCTCCGCGTCACCCTCGGTCTTCACCCGGTCCCCGACGGCCTGGTGCCGCACCCGCCCGGCCGCCAGCCTGATGTACGTCTCCCAGTCCAGGCTCAGCGTGACCGCCGGGCCGAGCGAGGGCGAGCCGTCGACCGAGCCGCGTCCCTCGGCGTCGACCCGTACCGTCCGCAGGAACTCCACCGGGCCCTGCACGTCCACGACGACGGCGGTGCCGGGAGGCGCGCCCGCCTCGCGGGCCACCACCTTGGCGAGGCCCGCCAGCAGCATGTCGCGGGTGATGAGCGCGCCGGGCGAGTCGAGGTTGCCGGGCTGTCCGAGCGCCGTCCGCAGGTCCTGCTCGTGGAGCCAGACGTCGAAGGCCCGCAGCCGCATGGCCGCTTCGAGGGTCGTCTCGGTGCCCAGCGGGCCGCGCAGCGCCGCCGAGGGCTCACGCGTCTCGTTCCGCAGCTGGCGCGAGCGCCGGATGATCGTGTACTCCAGCTCCGCCGTCATCTCCGGCCCGGTGTGGTGGCGCCGGACGTCCACCTGCATCTCCATGTACCGCTGGATGTCCGTCCGTACGTGGTACAGGTCCCGCGGCAGGGTGTGGATCGGCCGCGGATCGCCGAGCATCTCGCAGTCCTGCCCTATGACATGGGAGACCACGTCGCGCACCGACCAGGCCGGGCAGGGCGTGGCGAGGTTCCACTGCGCCTCGGGGAGGGGCTGGACCAGCTCCAATATCGCTTCGACGGAGTGGGTCCAGGCATCGGCGTAGGACTGAAGGCTGGGATGGAGACTCACGTGATCCCTCGGGCGAGTGGTGCGCGGGCGGTCGGATGGCGGCGGGTACGGGCGAACGGCGGTGCGAGCGGCCCGTACGGTCGTACGGGACCTCTCCGTACGCGCATCGTACGGACCACCGGTCCCCGGTCGCTTCGGACCAGGGCAGTCGGGCAACGGGCAGCGGGCGGG
The DNA here is from genome assembly GCF_000719955.1 of Streptomyces albidoflavus. GTDB lineage: Bacteria > Actinomycetota > Actinomycetes > Streptomycetales > Streptomycetaceae > Streptomyces > Streptomyces albidoflavus. The sequence goes on along the minus strand of NZ_JOII01000040.1, from coordinate 14,248 downwards.
CGGACGGCTGACGGCTGGCTGACATCGTGCGGGCGGCGGACGGGCGGGCGGCGTCTGCTCAGGACGAGGGGCGGGCATGCCGGGTGATCGGTCCCCTCCGACGCGCCCCTTCGTGGAACAGCACAGTACGCTGCCCCATGGCACCCCGGCAGTGCTTTCGTGTGACGATCGTAGGCCCGTGTTGACGGCCCGAATGCCAGGACGGTGGTAGTGTGCGCGCCTCGCTCATCCAGATCTGTGTGGACCCGGCCGAATCGGTGGACGCCCGCAGGGACCGCGCGGTCGGCCTGATCCGCGAGCGATCCGGCTCCGACCTGGTCGTCCTCCCCGAACTCTGGACCACCGGCGCCTTCGCCTTCGACCAGTTCGGCGAGCACGCCGAGGAGTTGCGCGGCCCCACCTTCCTCGCCCTCTCCGAGGCCGCCCGCGACGCCGGGGTCTGGCTGCACGGCGGGTCCATCCCGGAGCACGACTCCGAGGGCCGCCTCTACAACACCTCGCTGGTCTTCGCCCCCGACGGCACCCTCGCCGCCTCCTACCGCAAGATCCACCGCTTCGGCTTCGACCAGGGCGAGGCCGTCCTGATGGGCGCCGGCGACCGCCTGGTCACCGTCGACCTGCCCGAGACCACCCTCGGCCTCGCCACCTGCTACGACCTGCGTTTCCCCGAGCAGTTCCGCAGCCTGGTCGACGCGGGCGCCGAGACCATGGTGGTCCCCGCCGGCTGGCCCGCCCGCCGTGCCGCCCACTGGTCCCTGCTCGCCCGCGCCCGCGCCGTCGAGAACCAGGCGTACGTCCTGGCCTGCGGCACCGCCGGCACCCACGCCGGGACCGAACAGGCGGGCCGCTCCGTCGTCGTCGACCCCTGGGGCGAGGTGCTGGCCGAGGCGGGCACGGACGAGGAGATCCTCACCGTCGACTTCGACCCGTCGACGGTCGCCGCCACCCGCGACCGCTTCCCGGCCCTGAAGGACCGCCGGCTGGGCCTGGCCGAGCCGAAGGAGCCGCGGCCGTAGCGCTGCGACGGCCGCAGCACTGCGGCAGGGGCGGCGAGGGGGGACGGGGTCTCAGTCGTCCCGTTCCTTCTCGGCCAGCGTGATCACGCAGACCGCGATGGCGATGACCAGCGCCGGGTCCATGTCGTCCCGGACGACGTCGACGCCGTAGGTGTCCCGCACGGTCAGCCAGCGCCGCGAGATCTGCGCCAGCAGCTCCCCGTCGTACTCGACCGCGAACTCCCGGTCGAGGATGCGCCCGCTGACGTCCAGTTCGGTCCCGTCGACCATGGAGACCCGGAAGTGGTTCCGCAACAGCGAGAGCCGCTTCCGCTTCACGGTGGCGAGCTTCTCGTCGCCCCGCTCGATCACCATCGTGTCCCGCAGACTCACCAGCTTCTGCCGGATGTCGACGAGCACCCGCCCGTCCACATCCTTCAACTCGAAGGTGTCCCGCAGCCGCATGGCCTTGCCGTCGACCAGATAGACCTTCCGCCCGTCGGCATCCTCGATCCAGTAGTCGTCGCCGACCCCGAAGATCCGTTCACGCACTTGGAATCTCATGGGGGTCAGGTTCCCGCTGGGGGCGGGGGAATGCGCGGGCGGCGCGCGGGGAGGCGGCGGAGTCCGCCGCAGCGCCTCCCGGTGTGCGCGGCCCCGCCGACTCGCGGGGCCCTACCGCGTACGCAGGGGAAGCGCAGCCTGCCACAACTCCTCGGCATGCTCGCCGAACCGCTCGAACATGCCCTTCTCCCCGTGCCTGCGGAGATGCAACAACGGCGAGTCGTGGCCCACGAGCCGGGCGAGGTGCGGGGTGACCAGGGCCTCGTGGTCGAAGCGGAAGACGGAGAGGCTCACGTGGTTGGTGGCGTCCTCGGGCGCGCTGAACCGGGTCTCCAGTCCGTCCAGCTTTCCCAGCCGGTCGAGGTTCTCCAAGGTGATGCGGATGCGCGTCGAGACGGAGAGAGCCGCATCCTCCACCACCTCCCGCTCCCGCGTCACCTGCCCTTCCGGGTCGCCCAGGAGGAAGCGCACCCGGCACCCCTCGGCCGCCTTCCGCCGCAGGGTGTCCGCGAAGGCAGGGACCTGCGTCCAGAGGAAGTAGTTGGTGTACCCGGCGAAGAACAGTTCCTCGCCCGCCGAGCCGATCAGGTCCGCCCACACGGTCGACGGGCACGCCGACCGGTACGGGTAGCTCTGGACGAGTTCACGGTCGTGGCCGCTCTTGATGCGGTCCGTCAGGAATCTCATTCAGCCCCGCTCCACTTCACTCATCAGCAGCCGCAAGGTCAGCGAGTGCTTCTCCGGCGGCAGGGCATCGAGCGCGGCCCGCGCATGCGCGACGCCCCCGGCCGTGTCCCCGGACCTGGCGAGCATCAGGCCCCGGTGCATCTCCAGGTGGGTCGCGAAGCGGGGCAGTTCGGCGGGGAGTTCGCGTACGGACGCCTCCTGGGCCGTCGCTGCCGCGTCCTCGTCGCCGAGCCGGGCCGTCAGCAGCGACACGAAGACGTTCATCCGCCACCAGGGCACGGCGTAGTCCGAGGTCTGCTCGTACGAACCCGCCCGGTCGAAGAGGGCGCGGCCCTGATCCAGCAGCGCCCGCGCCGTGCCCTCGTCCCCGCGCAGGGCGGCCGCGTGTGCCTTGCCCATGACGGCGTTGAGCAGGCCCAGCGACGGCCGGGCGCTGATCGCCATGGCCTGGTCGGCCAGGACGTCCGCGACGCCGAGCGAGGCGCCTTCGTACCCCAGCGCGATGGCGGCCCGCCCGCGCACCCAGACCCGCGTGGCCTCGTCCTCGGACCGGTCTGCCGCCTCGGCCGCCATCCGGTACCACCCCACCGCCTTGGCCCCGTCCGAGCCCGGGAACGTCTTCGCGTACAGGGTCATGAGCCGCGCCGCCACCGACCAGAGCCGGTCTTCCTCCAACTGCTGCTGCACGGCGACCAGCTCCCCGGAGATCCGCCGCTGGATGTCGGCGGCCCCCAGACTCATGTACTCCGTCCCGTACGTGGCGAGCTTCGCCTCCCACTCCTCCACACTCGGCCCGCCCCGTAGCCGCGCGGCGAACCCCGCGCTCAGCAGCTCCGAGGCAACCACCGGTGCTATCGCCGTGGCGGCGGCGTCCGACAGGAACGTACGGCGGTTCACTTCACCCTCCAGCACAGCGAGCGGCACATCGAGCACAGCCGACAGACACCGCAGGTAGTACGGCCCCGGCACCACCTTCCCGCGCTCCCACCGACTCACGTACTCCCGGTCCAGCCCGGTCCCGAACGCCTCGTTGACGGCACCGGCAAGGCGCCCCTGGGACCAGCCCCGGGCGGTGCGGAGGTCTTTGATGAGGGTGGCGACGGCCATGACTTCATCCTGCCTCGCGGGAGGGCGGGGGCGGCGGGAATTCCTGGGTGCGGAGATGGCTGCCCCTACGGATGCCCCTACCTGACGGCCTTTCACCGGCCGAACGTTGTCGTGGGACACGCATCTCCGAGAGGTGACCGATGACCGAGCCGACGCGCTGCACCACAGGCCCGCTGGAACTCCCCTTACGTATGGACCCGGAACCGCTGCCGGCCGCCGGCTGCCCCTACTGCACCGAGCTGGCCCGTGTGCGGAGCTGGGCGCGGGCCGGTGGGGACATGACGACCGTCAGTGACTGCAACGTGTTCCTGCGGCGGCATCCTGAGGGACACGGGTGAGTCCGGCGCGGGCCGTGACTGTGTCACCCCCGTGAACGGAAGGCCGGGATGCGTCCCTCGTCGCCGGTGGATGGCACCCTTGTCGTATGAGTAAGCGTGCACGTGTCCGCGCCCCTGAGCTGGTGGGAAAGGGTGGCTGGCTCAATACGGGTGGCGATGAGCTGAGTCTCCAGGATCTTCGCGGGAAGATCGTGATCGCCGATTTCTGGACGTTCTGCTGTGTGAACTGTCTGCATGTTCTCGACGAGCTGCGGGAGCTGGAGGAGCGGCACCGGGACACCGTGGTGATCGTGGGGGTGCACTCGCCGAAGTTCGTGCACGAGGCGGAGCATCAGGCCGTGGTGGACGCGGTCGAGCGGTACGGGGTGGAGCACCCGGTGCTGGACGATCCGGAGCTGGTGACCTGGAAGCAGTACGCGGTGCGGGCGTGGCCGACGCTGGTGGTGATCGACCCCGAGGGGTACGTGGTCGCGCAGCACGCCGGTGAGGGGCACGCGCACGCCATCGAGAAGCTCGTCGAGGAGCTGGAGGCGGAGCACGCGGCGAAGGGGACGCTGCGGCGCGGCGACGGGCCGTACGTGGCGCCGGAGCCGGTGGCGGGGGCGCTGCGGTTCCCGGGGCGCGCGGTGCTGCTGCCCTCGGGGAACTTCCTGGTCAGCGACACGACCCGGCACCAGCTGGTGGAGCTGGCGGAGGACGGGGAGAGCGTCGTCCGGCGGATCGGCGGCGAGGGCGAGCGCGGGCTGGCCGACGGCGGCCCGGCCGAGGCGCGGTTCAGCGAGCCGCAGGGTCTGGCGCTGACCCCGGAAGGCGACGCGGTGATCGTCGCGGACACCGTCAACCACGCGCTGCGCCGGGTCGAGCTGGCGAGCGGGGTGGTGACGACGCCGGCCGGGACCGGGCGGCAGTGGTGGCAGGGGTCGCCGACCTCGGGCCCGGCCCGTGAGGTGGATCTCTCCTCGCCGTGGGACGTGGCCTGGTTCGGCGGCAAGCTGTGGATCGCCATGGCGGGGACGCACCAGCTGTGGACGTACGACCCGCAGGCCGGGACGGTCGCCGTGGCGGCCGGGACCACCAACGAGGGGCTGGTCGACGGGCCCGGGGCCGAGGCGTGGTTCGCGCAGCCCTCGGGGCTCGCGGCGGACGGGGACGCGCGGCTGTGGGTGGCCGACTCGGAGACCTCGGCGCTGCGCTGGGTCGACCCGGAGGGCACCGTGCACACGGCGGTCGGCACCGGTCTCTTCGACTTCGGGCACCGGGACGGCGAGGCCGCCCAGGCCCTGTTCCAGCATCCGCTGGCGGTGACCGTGCTGCCCGACGGTTCGGTCGCGGTCAGCGACACGTACAACCACGCGCTGCGCCGCTACGACCCGGCCTCCGGTGAGGTGAGCACCCTCGCCACCGATCTGCGGGAGCCCTCGGGGGCGGTGCTGGTGGGCGAGGAGATCGTGGTGGTCGAGTCGGCGCGGCACCGGCTGACGCGGCTGCGGCTGCCCGAGGAGGCGGTACGCGTGGAGGCGGTCGCGCACCGCACGCAGCGGGCGGCCACCGAGATCGCGCCGTGCACGCTCCGCCTCGACGTGGTCTTCCAGGCGCCCGCCGGGCAGAAGCTGGACACCCGGTACGGGCCCTCCACCCGGCTGCTGGTCTCCTCGACCCCGCCCGAGCTGCTGCTCGACGGGGACGGCGCGGGCACGGACCTCTTCCGGGAGCTGCCGCTCAACCCGGAGATCACCGAGGGCGTGCTGCACGTCTCGGCGATGGCGGCCTCGTGTGACGACGACCCGGCCAACGAGTATCCGGCGTGCCACGTCCATCAGCAGGACTGGGGTGTCCCGGTGCGGGTCGTGGCCCCGGGTGAGGGGGACGGCACGGACCGGCTGGCGCTCGTCCTCGCCGGGATGGACGAGGACGGGGCCGGCTCCTGACCGCCGTCCTCAGATGAGGCGGTCGTCGTGGGTGCGGCCGCCCTCCACGACCGGCGGCGTCTGCGTCATGAGCAGCCGCCGGCGGCGGGCGATGCTGGTGAACGCGATGGTGCCGATCACGCCGACGAGCATGAGGATCGCGCCGACCAGGGTGACGTTGATCCCCTCCAGCTCGAAATCGGTCGCGAAGGTGAGGATCGCCCCCACCGCGATGAGGATGATGCATCCGCCGAGGCCCATGGCTGTCGCCTCCTGTGAGTGGACGGTGGGCCGTCCGCCCCGGTTGGGCGGCTGCTCGCGCGTCCTGTCGTAAGCCTGTGCAAGGGGCGCGTACCCCCGCGTGCGGCGGACAAGCGGCGTCCATGCGAAAGGCGGTGCCGACCGGGCCTGTTGAGCCTCGGTCAGCACCGCCTTGCTGCGTCGGGGGCAGCCCCCGGTCAGTTCTCCAGGAACGCCGTCAGGGCGTTGGCCAGCAGGAACGGGTCGTCGGCCCCGCACAGCTCGCGGGCGCTGTGCATGGAGAGGATGGCGACGCCGATGTCGACCGTCTTGATGCCGTGGCGGGCCGCGGTGATCGGGCCGATGGTGGTGCCGCAGGGCATCGCGTTGTTGGAGACGAAGTTCTGGAAGGGAACCCCGGCCTTCTCGCACGCCTCGGCGAAGACCGCGCGGCCCGAACCGTCGGTCGCGTAGCGCATGTTGACGTTGACCTTGAGGATCGGTCCGCCGTTGGCGCGCGGGTGGTGGGTCGGGTCGTGCTTCTCCGGGTAGTTGGGGTGGACGGCGTGGCCGGTGTCCGAGGAGAGGCAGATCGTCCCGGCGAGGGCGCGGGCGCGGTCCTCGGGGGAGCCGCCGCGGGCGTGGACCGAGCGTTCCAGGACGGAGCCGAGGAGCGGGCCGTCGGCGCCGGTGTCGGACTGCGAGCCGTTCTCCTCGTGGTCGAAGGCGGCCAGCACCGGGATGTGCGGCAGCTCCCCGGAGGTGGCGGCGGCCGCGAGCGCGGCGGCGCCCGCGTGCACGGAGAGGAGGTTGTCCATGCGGGGCCCGGCGACCAGTTCGCGGTCCCGCCCCAGGTAGGCGGGGGCCTCGACGGGGTGCGGCATGAGGTCCCAGCCGGCCACGTCGGCGGCGTCGACGCCCGCCTCCTCGGCGACGAAGGCGATGAGGTCACCTTCCTGGACGTCGTCCCCGAGTCCCCAGATCGGCTGCATGTGCTTCTGCCGGTCCAGCTTCAGGCCGTCGTTGGCGCCGCGGTCCAGGTGGATGGCGAGCTGCGGGACGCGCAGCAGCGGCCGGTCGATGTTGACCAGGACGTCACGGCCGTCCCGCAGGGTGATCCGCCCGGCGAGGCCGAGGTCCCGGTCGAGCCAGGTGTTGAGCAGCGTGCCGCCGTACAGCTCCACGGCGACCTGCCGCCAGCCCGCGGCGCCGGTGTCCGGCAGCGGCTTGACCCGCAGGTTGGGGGAGTCGGTGTGCGCGCCGACGATCCGGAAGGGGGTGTGGGGCTCGGCGCCCTCCGGGACGAACCAGGCGATGAGCGCGCCGCCCCGCAGGACGTACTTGCCGCCGGTGGTCCCGTCCCAGGCGTCGGTCTCCTCGACCTGGCGGAAACCGGCCTTCTCCAGCCGCTCGGCCGCGTTGGCCACCGCGTGGTACGGGGACGGGCTCGCCGCCAGGTAGGTGAGGAGGTCGTCGGTGTGGCCGCGGTCGAAGCGGGCGGGTCTGCTCATACGTCCAGCCTAACCAGGCGTCTCGCCCCGTGGACCGGGGGCGGCGGAGACCGGGCGATTCCGCGCGAAGCGACGGGCGGGCGGCACAAGGCCCGGTCGTTCCTTCCGGCATGTTTCACGTGAAACAACGCCCCGGCCGGTACGCCTCGCGGGCCGGAAAGCCTCGCGGAGGTCTCAGGGCGGATGTTTCACGTGAAACCAGATGTTTCACGTGAAACATCCGGGGCCGGGTGGGCAGGCCGGGGCGGCAGAGGGTGAGGGCAGGTGGTGGCGGCAGGCGGCGCCGCGCCTACGCACGCCCGGACCGGGGAAGCCTTCCGAGCGTGCCCCTCACCGCCAACTCCACCCCCGGTCCCCGCTGTTCATCCTCGCGCCCCGGCGTTGTCAGTGCCCCGTGCCACCATCGCGGCAGGCGCGTGGGACCGGGCAGGTCGGGGGTCCGGCCCGGGCCCGCGCGCTGTCGGGCCGCCACCGGAGGCGGGCCGGCGGTGACCGCCGACCGAGGGGGGACCAGGTGACCTCGCAGACCTACCGCTCCGCGTACACCGCCCGTGAGCCCGGTGTCCGGGCTCTGCCCGAGGACTCCCGGCTGCGGCCGCCCGCGGTCCCGCGCCAGGCCGGGCCGCCCGGCCCCGCCTGCCCGGCCTGCGGGGCGCCCGGGGCGCGGTGGCACGGCCCGCTGGCGCTGCCGCTCTGCCCCAGCTGCACGGGGGCGGCCTCGCCCGCGCCGGCCGGTGACCCGGTCCGGCTGGGGGACCTGCTGCCGGTGATGACGGCGACGCTGGTCCGCGCCGAGCACGGCCAGCCGCTGCCCGAGCGGTCGAAGGCGGTGCCGTCCCCGGGCGAGGGCAAGCCGATGACCTGCCGCTACTGCCTGGCCCCCGGCCGCTGGCACACCACGGTCGGCGGGGCCTGGATCCCGATGGAGCCGGACCCGTTCCCCGCGTACCGGGTCCCGGCGCGGCACCGGTGGCGGATCGCCCCGGACGGGACGGCGGTGCCGCTGGGCCGGGCGGTCCCGGCGGACACCTGCCGGGTCAGCCACTTCTCGGTCTGCCCGGCCCGCCCGGCCCCGGTGGAGTCCCCCGAGCTGATGGCGCGCTGGCGCTCGCACGGCGGGCGGGGCTGAGCCGCGCCGGGCTCACGGGAGCAGGACGACCTTCCCCGTGGTCCGGCGGGCGGCCATCTCCGCGTGGGCGTGGGCCGCGTCGCTGAGGGCGAAGGTCTGGTAGGCGGCCTCCAGGCTGCCGTCCGCCCCCGCCTCCAGGGCCCGGGTGCGGGAGAGGCGGCGGTCGACGTCGGCGGCGGCCCAGCGGGCGATGGCCGGGACGACCTCGACCGAGCGGGCGGCGGCCTCCTCCGAGTCCGGGACGAACCACTCGCCGGAGGCGCAGCCGATGGTCACCAGGCGCCCGCCGTCGGCCAGCAGCCCGTACGCCTCGGCGGCCTTGGTCCCGCCGACGCCGTCGAGGACGGCGGTGACGGGCCGGGCGGTGCCGAAGTGGGCGCGGACGTCCTCGCTCCACCCCGGCCGGTCGTAGTCGACGGCGAGGTCGGCGCCGAGCCCCCGGACCGTCGCGGTCTTGGCGGGGCCACCGGCCGCGCCGACCACGGTGGTGCCGAGCCGGCGGACGTGCGGGACGGCGAGGCGGCCGATGCCTCCGGCGGCGGAGAGGACCAGCAGGACGTCCTCCGGCGCCGGGGCGACCTGGTCGAGGAAGTCGAGGGTGATGGCTCCGGTGCCGATCAGGGTGACGGCGGCCTCGTACCCGAGGGAGTCCGGGAGGTGGTGCAGTTCGGAGACGGGCGAGGTGACCAGCGAGGCGTAGCCGCCGGGGCTCGGGGACCGGGTGACCACCCGCCGCCCGAGCCATTCGGCGCCGACCCCGTCCCCGACCGCGTCGACCGTGCCCGCCGTCTCGCTGCCGATGATCGCGGGCAGCCCCGGCGCGGGCGGCAGCCCCTCGGCGCCGCCCGCCCGCAGGTGCCCCTCGATGAAGTGGACGCCACTGGCCCGGACGGCGATCCGGACCTCGCCCGCCCCCGGAACCGGGTCGGGGACCTCCTCGTACCGCAGCACCTCGGGGCCGCCGTACTCGTGCATGACCACTGCCTTCATCGTCCTTCTCCTTCGTGCGTGCCGTCGTGGACACCGGCCGCCCCCGTGGTGGCCGGTCGTACGGCCACCCTGTGACCTCGACCGGACTTCAGGTCAAGGAGCGCGGTGTGCGGGCGCCGGGCGGTTAACGTCCTCCCATGCCGCAGCTGATCGAGCCCTCCCCCGCCCTGCACGCCTCCTGGCTGGCCGCCGAAGCCGAGTGGGAGGCGCTGGGCACCCAGGACGGAGCGGGCCGGCACCTCGTACCGGACCAGGGGCTGGAGACGGAGGAGGGGTTCCGGCGGTGGACCGAGACCCTGCGGGAGCAGGAGACGAACCCGGTCGGCGGGTACGTGCCGGCCACCCACCGCTGGATCGTCGAGGACGGCATCTTCCTCGGCGCGATCGACCTGCGCCACCGGCTCAACGGCTTCCTCTTCGAGGCGGGCGGCCACATCGGCTACTCGGTGCGTCCCTCGGCACGCGGCCGGGGCGTCGCCACCTGGGCGCTCGGCGAGATGCTGGAGGAGGCCAGGGCGCGCGGCATCGGCCAGGTACTGATCACCTGCGACGAGGACAACGAGGCGTCGGCACGGGTCGCCGAGCACCTCGGCGCGGTCCTGGAGGACGTCCGTGACACGGTGCTGGGCCGCAAGTGCCGGTTCTGGATCACCCTCGACGCCTGAGGGAGCGGACCTTCGGGCCACCACGCGAACAGGAGCAGGAGCGGGAGGAACGCAGAAGGCCCGCTCCCCCGCGAGAGGGGAGCGGGCCTTCACCCGGTACTGCTACGGCCCTGCGCGCGGACCGTCAGCGGCGCTGATCAGGCGGCGCTGATCAGGCGGCGCTGATCAGGCGGCGCCGATCAGAAGGACGCCTCGTCCAGCTCCATGACGTCCAGGTCGACGGCCTCGGAGAGGGCGCGGGCCTGGGCGACGCCGGGCAGGACGTTGGCGGCGAAGAACTTCGCGGCCGCGATCTTGCCCTCGTAGAACGCCTTGTCCTTGGCGGAGGCGGTCTCCAGCGCGGCGGCGGCCACGGCGGCCGACTTGACCAGCAGGTAGCCGACGACGACGTCACCGGAGGCCTGGAGCAGGCGCGTGGTGTTGAGGCCGACCTTGTAGATGGACTTGACGTCCTTCTCGGTGCCGGCGAGGTCGGTCAGCATGACGCCGACCAGCGCCTCCAGCTCCACGGCGGCCTTGGCGAGCTGCTCGCGGGCACCGGCCAGGGCGTCGCCGCCCTGGGCCTCGGCGAGGAAGCCCTTGATCTCACCGGCGAGGGTGTTCAGGGCGGCGCCCTGGTTGCGGACGATCTTCCGGAAGAAGAAGTCCTGGCCCTGGATCGCGGTGGTGCCCTCGTAGAGGGTGTCGATCTTGGCGTCGCGGATGTACTGCTCGATCGGGTACTCCTGCAGGTACCCGGAGCCGCCGAAGGTCTGGAGCGACTGCGCGAGCTGCTCGTACGACTTCTCCGAGCCGTAGCCCTTGACGATGGGCAGGAGCAGGTCGTTCAGGGCGTGGTCGGCCGTGGCGTCCTCGCCGGCGGCCTCCTTGACCTGGATGGTGTCCTGCACCGCGGCGGTGTAGAGCACCAGGGTGCGCATGCCCTCGGCGTACGCCTTCTGCGTCATGAGCGAGCGGCGCACGTCGGGGTGGTGGGTGATGGTGACCTTGGGCGCGGTCTTGTCCATGAACTGCGCGAGGTCGGGACCCTGCACGCGCTCCTTGGCGTACTCCAGGGCGTTGAGGTAGCCGGTGGAGAGGGTGGCGATGGCCTTCGTGCCGACCATCATGCGGGCGAACTCGATGATGCGGAACATCTGGCGGATGCCGTCGTGCTTGTCGCCGATGAGCCAGCCCTTGGCGGGGTGCTTGTCGCCGAAGGTCATCTCGCAGGTGTTGGACGCCTTGAGGCCCATCTTGTGCTCGACGTTGGTGGCGTAGGCGCCGTTGCGGGCGCCGATCTCGCCGGTCTCCCAGTCGAACTCGTACTTCGGGACGAGGAAGAGCGAGAGGCCCTTGGTGCCGGGGCCGGCGCCCTCGGGGCGGGCGAGGACGTAGTGGAGGATGTTCTCCGACATGTCGTGCTCACCCGAGGTGATGAAGCGCTTCACGCCCTCGATGTGCCAGCTGCCGTCCGCCTGCTCGACGGCCTTGGTGCGGCCGGCGCCGACGTCCGAACCGGCGTCCGGCTCGGTCAGGACCATCGTGGAGCCCCACTGGCGCTCGACGGCGATCTCGGCGGCCTTCTTCTGGACCTCGTTGCCCTCCTCGAAGAGGATGCCGGCGAAGGCCGGGCCGGAGGAGTACATCCAGATGGCGGGGTTGGCACCGAGGATCAGCTCGGCGTGGGCCCAGATGAGGGAGCGGGGCGCGGTCGTGCCGCCGATCTCCTCGGGCAGGCCCAGGCGCCAGTACTCCGACTCCATGAAGGCCTTGTAGGACTTCTTGAAGGACTCGGGCAGCGGCGCGGTGTTCGTCTCGGGGTCGAAGACCGGCGGGTTGCGGTCCGCGTCCGCGAAGGAGTCGGCAAGGTCGTTCTCCGCGAGGCGGGCGACCTCCTCCAGGATGCTCTTGGCGGTGTCGACGTCCATCTCCGCGAACGGGCCCGTGCCGTACTGCTTGTCGCGACCGAGCACCTCGAAGAGGTTGAACTCGATGTCGCGGAGGTTCGACTTGTAGTGGCCCATGGCGCAAGGCTCCGTCTGTCTCGGGAGGCAAGATCCTCGATGCAATACCGGGTGGTAACTACCGATGATGCTACCGGTCAGTAATAAGAAGCAACCCCTAACCGCCCATCTGTGACTCGATACTCGTTACCCTTCTGAACATGTACGGCTACGACCAGAACGCGGGCGCCCAGCAGCACTACGCTCCGCCCCAGGCGGGGGGCTACGGCGACCCGCAGCAGGCCGGCGGGATCGGCGGGTACGGGCAGCCGCAGCAGCCCGCCTACCCGGAGCCGTCGCCGCCCTCCCTGGCCGAGGCCGTGCGCGCCTTCACCACCGGGGCGATGGGGGGCGAGGACTTCCAGCAGGTCTTCGCCACGTCGAAGGTGTACTGCCCCCGGGGGGACAACCCGGGGTTCCTGGCGCTGCACAACACCCAGCAGCCGGTCATCCCCATGTTCACCTCCCTGAAGGAACTTCGCAGGTACGCGGGGAAGGACTCCAAGTACTTCGTGATCACCGGGGCCGAGGTGATCGATCTGCTGCCGACGGGGTACGGGTTCGTCCTCGACATGGAGGGGGAGCACCGCATGGTGTTCGACGCCAAGGCCGTCGAGGAGATGGTCGATTTCGCCATGCGGCGGATGTACGGGTAGCGCTGCGCGCTCGGGTCCGGGTCTGCTTCTGGCTTGCCCCTGGCGGGGCTGGGGCTAAACCCGGTTTCCCCGGTGTGGGGGACCCTTTCTGTGGGGGTGTCGCCGGCCTCCGGCCGAGCTCGTCCTCAAACGCCGGACGGGCTTGAGTGTCCTCAAGCGCCGGACGGGCTGATTTTTTCGGGCTGGGCACTGATCATCAGTGCCCAGCCCGCTTTGGTGTCCGGCTGCTCCGGAGCCCAGACGTTCCGGAGCCCGGCCGTTCCGGAGTCCGGGCGCTCCTGGAGTGCAGCCGTTCCCCGCCCTCTTCGCCTCCCGTCGCCGGGAATGGTTTCGGGGGTGGTGGGGTTGTGGGTGGCAAGTAGTTCATTCTTCAACTACTCTGAGGTTGGCCTAGGAGGTCCGAGATGCCCGCAGTGACCGTTGAGAATCCGCTGACCCTGCCCCGAGTGGTCGCCGACGCCGATGCCGTGCAGCGGCCGGTGCTGGCGGTGACGACCGCGCCGAGCGGTTTCGAGGGGGAGGGGTTCCCGGTGCGCCGCGCGTTCGCCGGGATCAACTACAAGCACCTGGATCCGTTCATCATGATGGACCAGATGGGTGAGGTGGAGTACGCGGCCGGGGAGCCGAAGGGGACGCCCTGGCACCCGCACCGGGGCTTCGAGACGGTCACCTACATCATCGACGGGACCTTCATCCACCAGGACTCCAACGGTGGCGGCGGCACCATCACCAACGGCGACACCCAGTGGATGACCGCCGGGTCGGGGCTGCTGCACATCGAGACGCCGCCGGAGTCGCTGGTCATGTCGGGCGGGCTCTTCCACGGGCTGCAGCTCTGGGTCAACCTGCCCGCCAAGGACAAGATGAAGGACCCGCGCTACCAGGACATCCGCGGCGGCCAGGTCAAGCTGCTGACCACCGGGGACGGCGGGGCGCTGCTGCGGGTCATCGCGGGCGACTTCGACGGCCACGAGGGTCCGGGCATCACCCACACCCCGATCACCATGATCCACGCCTCCGTCCGCCCCGGCGCCGAGGTGACCCTGCCCTGGCGCGAGGAGTACAACGGCCTGGCGTACGTCCTCGCCGGGCGCGGCACCGTCGGTACCGACCGCCGGCCGGTCCGCACCGGCCAGACCGCGGTCTTCGGGGCCGGGTCGGCGCTGACCCTGCGGGCCGACGAGAGCCAGGACGGGCACGCCCCCGACCTGGAGGTCGTCCTGCTCGGCGGCAAGCCGCTGCGCGAGCCGATGGCGCACTACGGCCCGTTCGTCATGAACACCCGCGCCGAACTCCAGCAGGCCTTCGAGGACTTCCAGGCCGGCCGCCTCGGCACCGTCCCGGCGGTCCACGGCATGTAGCCCGGCGGGCCCTGACGCCCCGTCACCCGAGCGGACACGCTCCGGGGGACGGGGCGTCCGTGCTGTGGTGGGGTCGGGGGATGAGTGAGCGCAGTGGTGGCGAGGGCGGGGGC
>NZ_JOII01000039.1 GCF_000719955.1 Streptomyces albidoflavus | reverse complement strand
GCGCCCACCGAGATCTACACGTAAGGAGTCGTCGGCAGCGTCAGATGTGTATAAGAGACAGCGCCCACCCCGACCCCGACACCCACGCCGGAGCCCACACCCCCGTCCCCGACGCCCACGCCGGAACCCCCGGCTCCAGCCCCGCCTCCCCCACCGCCGGCCCCGGAGGCGTACCGCTGGAGCGAGCTGGCGTACGCGCCCCTCGGCGACGCCACGCAGCCGCGGATGCGGCCCGGTGAGAGCAGCTGGGTGTGGCAGCGGGAGGGGCTGTCGATCGGCGGGACGCCCTACGCGGACGGGGTGACCGTGCACGGCGCCTCGTCGGTGACGATCGACCTGAACCGGCCCTGCTCCGCCTACCAGGCAGTGGTCGGGATCGACGATCTGACGATGGGGCTGGGCGAGGCCCGGTTCTCGGTGCGGGCGGACGGCGTCACGCTGTGGAGCTCGCCGTGGGTGGCGGGCGGGGACGCCGCGGTTCCGGTACGCGTGGGGCTGACCGGGCGCAAGACGGTGACCCTGGTCGCCGAGCCGAGGTCGGCCGGGGACAACCTGGCCCTCGCGGACTGGGCGGAGTCCCGGTTCACCTGTGACGGCGGGTCCTCGGGTACCGACGGCACGGACGGCGAAGAGGGCGCGCAGGGCGCGGAAGGGAGCGGGTGAGCGCCGGTCAGCCGCGCCCGGCGGCGCCGAGCGCGCCGCGCTGCGCCGGCGCGATCCCCTCGGGCACGGCGCGCTGACGCCGCGGCGAGGTGCCGGTCCAGCAGGAGCCCCGGCGGGTGGCGAGGCGCCGCAGCCACAGTTCGACGGAGACGAGCTGGGTCAGGCCGTCGACGGGCAGCGGGTCCCCGTCGGCGGCGGCCCGCAGCGCGCGCCGGACGGTCCGCGCCTCGACCAGGCCGGTCTGGGCGAGGAACGGCGTGTCGAAGAGGGCGACCAGTTCGGCCATGGAGACCCGCAGCCCGGTCCTGGCGACGGTCGCGGCGGCCAACGGCTCGGGCGCGCCCCAGCCGTCCGGGAGCTCGGTGACCCCGGCCCCTTCGAGCACCGTACGCAGCACCTCGGCGCGGGCGCCGGGGCGTACCCGGAGTGCTTCGGGGAGCGCGCGGCAGGCGCGCACCACCTGGTTGTCGAGGTACGGGGTGTGCAGGCGCTGGAAGCGGACCTCGGCGGCCTGTTCGAGGACGCGGAGGTCGGCGGCGTGGCGGGCCAGCGCCGCGCGGGCCCGGAACTCGCCGGGGCGCTGGCCGGGACCGGGACCGGGACGGGCGGCGGCGTCGGCGAGGCGGAACGACACTTCGGCGAGGGCCTCGCCGGTCAGCCAGCGGGCGGCGGGTCCCGGCCGGGCCCAGGTGAGGGCGGCCAGCGAGGCGCCGACGGCGCCGGGGCTCTCGTCGAAGGAGCGGTGCAGCAGGCGGTCGGCGGCGGCCTCGATGCCGGCGCGGTAGGGCGTCCTGGCGAGGCGGCGGGCGGCGGCGTAGACGCGGGCGGGGACGGTGGCGGAGCCGTCGGCGCGGGTCAGGGCGGCGACCGGGCGGACCAGGTTGCGTCTGCGGCGGTCCATCAGCAGGTCGGCGAGGCGCGCCGGATGGGCGTCGAGGACCTGGCGGGCACCGTGCCCGGTGAGGTGGTCGGCGCTGCCGGACTGCAGGCGCAGCCGGTGCCGGGCGGCGACGGCGAGGGTGGGGCCCGGCTCGTCGGTGAGGGGCCCGTCCAGCTCGGCGAAGGGCAGCGCGTCCTCGGCGCCGGTGACGACGACGTGGTGCAGGCGCGGGTCGGCCGCGAGCGCGCCGGCCCGCTCGGTCTCGGCGCCGGAACCGGCCGCGGAGAGGTCGTTGAAGGTGAGGGCGCGCAGCCGCTCGCCCGCCCCCGAACCGTGGCCGAGGACGGTGCCGGGCAGCCCGGGCAGCCCCGCCGCGAGCAGCGCCAGCGTGGCGGAGGCGGGGCCTCCGGAGAGGTCGGCGCCCATGCCGGGGGCGGGCAGGCCGCGGGCGGCGCGCCGCTCGTGCGGGCCCATCCCGGGGACCGGCCCGGGGTCGGCGTCGAAGGCGGGGACGTGCCGGGGCGCGTCGAGGCGGGCGCGGACCGCTTCGACCAGGGCGTCGCGGACCCCGTCCACGGCGCTGTGGGCGTCGGCGGCCGGGGCGGCGACGGCGAGGGAGGCGACCGGTTCGTACCCGGCGATCTCGCGGGCGCCGTTGCGCAGGATCAGGGCGTGGCCCGGCGGGATGCGGTGGACGCCGAGGAAGGGGGTGGTGTCGTGGACGGCCTCAGGCACGTCGGGCAGGGCGAGCAGCGCGGCGAGGTGGCCGATGTCGAGCGGGGCGCCGATGAGGTCGGCGAGCGGGAGGGCGGCGGTCGCGTAGGCGGTGCCGTGCGCCCAGGGGGTGTGGAAGACGGGGCGTGCGCCGGCGAGGTCGCCGAGGACGGTGGTGCGCCGGCCGGCCTGGACGACGGCGGTGTAGCTGCCGGGCCAGGCGGTGAGGTGGCGCAGGGCGCCGCCGCGTGCGGCGAACAGGCCCACTCTCAGCTGCTCGTCGGTGGCGGCGCAGGTGCCGAGGACGGCGATGCGGGTGTCGGCGTCGGCGCGGACGACGCGGATCTCGTCGGGTCTCCAGTCGCCGACGGCCCAGAGCGGGTCGGGCCCGTCCCAGAGCAGCCGCGCGCCGACCGGCGTGAGCAGGCCGCCGTCCTCGTCGTCGATGCCGACGGACTCCGCGCCCGCGCCGAAGGGCCCCGCGCCCGGTTCGGGGGCGTACGTGCCGTATCCGAGGCCGGTGCCGTCCGGGGTGGTGGCGTGTGCCGGGGGTGGCGGGCCGGGCGCGGCCTGGCGCGGACGGAGTCCGGTGGAGGCGCTGCTCCACCCCACCAACCACCGCATACGGCCTCCACAGGCTGTGGACAGAACAGGGTGCCGTGGGGAAACGCCCACGGTATGGGCACCATGCTGCCACGAAGGAGGCGTGCGGGAGCGCTTGCGGTGGCGCTCCCGCCAAGCCGAATGCGCCCCTGGCAAGAGCCAGTTGGGCCGTCGCCGGGTCCTGGACCTGGCAGCGGCGGGGGAACCATCGGGTTCCGGCCATTTCGAACCGGTCTACGAGACCGGCTGTCACGCGCGGCGTGTCGTGCGGTCCGGGAGGCGCCGAGAGCCTCCCGGACCGAGCCGTCGCCCGCGGGGATGAAGGCGACGGTGTCCCCCAGCCCACTGAACGCGGTGTCAGCGGGCCGACCCACGCACCGCCCATGGAAACGCCCGCCCGCCGGTCCCGGTAAGGCGCACGGCCGGGCGCACGGCCACACGCCCGGAGCACACTCCGTCCGCGCGCCCGCCGAGCACCGGCCACAATCCCGCCAACCGGAACTATGCCCCTTAACGCTTGGGATGCGGCGAACTACGCTGGGTTTACGAATGCCGGACGCCTATGCCGCGCTCCGGCAGCCGTCTGTGTCGAGGGGTGGCGCATGTCCAGGGAGCAACGCGGGCCGAACGAGAAACTCGGCGCCGTTCTCGCCCTCGCGGGAATGAGCAACGCCGGGTTGGCACGCCGGGTCAACGACCTCGGCGCGCAGCGGGGACTGACGCTGCGCTACGACAAGACCTCGGTGGCCCGGTGGGTGTCCAAGGGGATGGTGCCGCAGGGCGCCGCGCCCCATCTGATCGCGGCCGCCATCGGGCAGAAACTCGGCCGCCCGGTGCCGCTGCACGAGATCGGGCTGGCCGACGCCGATCCGGCGCCGGAGGTGGGGCTCGCCTTCCCGCGCGACGTGGGGGCGGCGGTGAAGTCCGCCACCGAGCTGTACCGGCTGGATCTCGCGGGCCGGCGCGCCGGTGGCGGAATCTGGCAGTCCCTGGCCGGTTCCTTCGCCGTGAGCGCCTATGCGACCCCCGCCTCACGTTGGCTGATAACCCCGGCCGACTCCTCGGTCGCGCGGGAGGCCGCCCCCTCGGAGGGCGGCTCCCCCCGGCAGAGGGTCGGCCACGCCGACGTACGCAAACTCAAGGAGGCGGCGGAGGACGCGCGCCGCTGGGACTCCAAGTACGGCGGTGGCGACTGGCGTTCGTCGATGGTCCCGGAGTGCCTGCGGGTCGAGGCGGCCCCGCTTCTGCTCGGCTCGTACTCCGACGAGGTGGGCCGCGCCCTCTTCGGCGCCAGCGCCGAACTGACCCGGCTGGCCGGCTGGATGGCCTTCGACACCGGGCAGCAGGAGGCGGCGCAGCGGTACTACATCCAGGCGCTGCGGCTGGCCAGGGCGGCGGCCGACGTGCCGCTCGGCGGGTACGTCCTCGCCACCATGTCGCTCCAGTCGACCTACCGGGGCTTCGGCGACGAGGGGGTCGACCTCGCGCAGGCGGCGGTGGAGCGCAACAGGGGGCTCGCGACGGCGCGCACCATGAGCTTCTTCCGGCTGGTCGAGGCGCGGGCGCACGCCCGGGCGGGGGACGCGCAGGCCGCGGGCGCCGCCCTGCGCGCCGCGGAGGGCTGGCTGGAGCGCTCCCGGGACGGCGACGCCGACCCGCAGTGGCTCGGCTTCTACACCTACGACCGGTTCGCCGCCGACGCCGCCGAGTGCTACCGCGACCTCAAGGCGCCGCGCCAGGTCAGGCGCTTCACCGAGCAGGCCCTCTCCCAGCCGACCGACGAGTTCGTCCGCTCCCACGGCCTGCGCCTGATCGTTTCCGCCGTGGCCGAGCTGGAGTCGGGCAACCTCGACGCCGCCTGCGAACAGGGCGTCCGCGCCCTGGAGGTGGCCGGCCGGATCTCCTCCGCCCGCACCACGGAGTACGTCCGCGACCTGCTGCACCGCCTGGAGCCGTACGGCGACGAGCCGCGCGTGGTGGAGCTGCGCGAGCGGGCCCGGCCGCTGCTGACGGCGCCCGCGTAGGAGCGCACCGGCGCACGCGAGGTGACCGGCGCCACCGCCCGGCCGCCCCTTGTCCACCCATGATCACCGGGCAAGGGGTTTGAGGCCGGCGTCAGCGGCGCAGGCCACTATCGGGGCAGGGAGGTGGTGCGCGTGCGGGACGAGACCGACGTGGTGGTGATCGGCGCCGGGATCGTCGGGCTGTCGACGGCGTACGCGCTGTCCCGGCAGCGCCCGGGCATCCGCGTGACGGTGCTGGAGAAGGAGCAGGGCCCGGCCCGCCACCAGACGGGCCGCAACAGCGGCGTCATCCACAGCGGCGTCTACTACCGCCCCGGCTCCCTCAAGGCCCGGTACGCGACGCGCGGCGCCGCCGAGATGGTCCGGTTCTGCGCGGAGCACGGCATCCCGCACGAGGTCACGGGCAAGCTGATCGTCGCCACCGGCCGCGAGGAGCTGCCCCGCCTGCACGCCCTGGTCCAGCGCGGCCGGGAGAACGGCATCCCCGTCCGCGAACTGGGCCCCTCCCAGATCCCCGCGTACGAGCCGGAGGCGCGCGGCCTCGCCGCCATCCACGTCGCCACCACCGGCATCTGCGACTACGGCACGGTCGCCCGGGTCCTCGCCGAGTCGTCCAAGGCCGACATCCGGTACGGCGCGGAGGCCGACCTCATATCCCGCCGCCTCGGCCGGGGCGTGGCCGTGCGGACCAAGGACGGCACGGTGGTGCGCGGCCGCGTGCTGGTCAACTGCGCGGGCCTGCAGTGCGACCGCGTGGCCCGGCTGGCGGGCGACGACCCGAAGATGCGGATCGTCCCCTTCCGCGGCGAGTACTACGAGCTGGCCCGGCCCGAACTGGTCCGCGGCCTGGTCTACCCGGTCCCCGACCCGGCCTTCCCCTTCCTCGGCGTCCACCTGACCCGCGGCGTGGACGGCGGGGTGCACGTCGGCCCGAACGCCGTCCTGGCCGGGGCCCGCGAGGGCTACTCCTGGCCGGTGGTGCGCCCCGCCGACCTCGCGGGCACCCTCGCCTGGCCCGGCTTCTGGCACCTCGCCCGCCGCCACGCCGGGTACGGGCTCGGGGAGGTCGGCCGCTCCCTGTCGAAGGCGGCCTTCACCCGGGCGGTGCGCAGGCTGCTGCCCGCCGTCCGCGAGGACGACCTGGTGCCGGCCCCGGCCGGGGTGCGCGCCCAGGCGGTGCTGCGCGACGGCACCCTCGTCGACGACTTCCTGATCCGCCAGGGCCCGGGCACCGTCCACGTCCTCAACGCCCCCTCCCCCGCCGCCACCGCCTCCCTGCCCATCGGCCGCGAGGTGGCCCGGCGGGTCCTGGGGGTGCTGGAGCGGGGCTGACGGGGGCCACGGACCCGGGCGCCCACGCCCGCCGCCGCTTCGCGCCCGGCTCCGTAGACTGGAAGGCGTGGCGGCGGCACCGTCCCGCGCTCCGCCCCTCCGGGGCACCGGACGCGGACGCTTCCGTGCCCCTCCCCCGCGCCGGGCCGCACCTCAGCCGCGCCTGGCGGACGCCCCCGTCCCCGTACGCCGAAATGCGGTCCCGACTCCCGTGAGCAACCAGAACGCGCCCCAGACCCCCGCTACCGCCACGCCGGACACCCCGCGGCTCCCGGAGCCGCCCCGCAGCGCCCGGACCTCGGCGGCCAAGCCGGAGCGCACCCGGATGTTCGCCGACGGCACCGGTCCCGCGGCCGACCCGGCCGGCTCCCACTTCGAGCGGCGCATCCGCAGCTTCCAGCCGCGCCGCAGCCGGGTCACCACCGGGCAGGAGGAGGCGCTGCGGCGCCTCTGGCCCACCTGGGGCATCGATGTGGACGGGCAGCGTGTGCTCGACCTCGACGCGATGTTCGGGGGGCGCCCCGTGGTCCTGGAGATCGGCTTCGGCATGGGCGAGGCGACCGCGCGGATGGCCGCCGAGGACCCCGGGACCGGCATCCTCGCCGTCGACGTCCACACCCCCGGCCAGGGGAACCTGCTGGGCCTCGCCGACCGGCTGGGCCTGGACAACGTCCGGGTGGCCAACGGGGACGCCATCATCCTGCTCCGCGAGATGCTGGCCCCCGAGGCCCTGGCCGGCCTGCGCGTCTACTTCCCCGACCCGTGGCCGAAGACCCGCCACCACAAGCGGCGCCTGATCCAGCCCGACTTCCTGAGCCTGGCGGCCCCGCGGCTCGCCCCCGGCGCCGTCCTGCACTGCGCCACCGACTGGGAGCCCTACGCCGAGCAGATGCACGACGTGCTCAGCGCCCACCCCGCCTTCGAGAACACCGTGGAGCTGCCCGGCCCCGCCGTCGAGGGGACGGACGGCGTGGTGCGGCACGGGTACGCGCCGCGTCCCGCGTTCCGGCCGCGCACCCGGTTCGAGGGGCAGGGCCTGGACAAGGGGCACGTCGTCCACGACCTCCTCTTCCGCAAGGTGGCGGAGCCGGCCGCGAGCTGACTCCCCCCGGACCGTCACCCGCGGGTGACGCGGCGGACCGGAATGGACGCCACCGGGACACAGCGCGACAAATTTTCGCGACGGTCTGTGGCGGTCTTTTCACTCGCCGGGACTAATCAGCCCACCGGGAACTGGTTAGGGTCGTTCTCGTGATCAACAGCCCGTCGTACTCGGCCTCGCAGCCCGAGCAGCCGCACGGGGCCGGTGCCGAGGGCGCCGGTCCCGGCCAGGCGCTGCCGCCCCCGCCGCCGATGCCCCCGTATCCGGCCGCGCTCCCCCGCATGCGCTGGTGGCAGCGGCACGCGGTCCGGGTGGGCCTGCTGGTCGGCCTGCTCACGGTCTCGGGCGGCATCATCCTCGCCCTGGTCCGCGAGCAGACCGGTACGCACGGCTTCCTCGTCGGCCTCGGCCTCGCCCTGCTGCCGGTGCCGCTGCTGCTCGCGGTCTTCCGCTGGGTGGAGGCGGTCGAGCCCGGCCCGTGGCGGAACCTGATCTTCTGCTTCGCCTGGGGAGCCTGCGCCGCCGCGCTGATCGCCATCGTCGCCAACACCCTGGCCACCGAATGGCTGGTCGGCTCCACCCTGGAGCCGTTCGCTGGCGGTGACGAGCCGCTGAAGCCCGACGCGGTCGGCGCCACCTTCGTGGCCCCCGTCGTCGAGGAGTCCGCCAAGGCGGTCTCGGTGCTCCTGATCTTCCTCTTCCGCCGGCAGCACTTCCGCGGCCTGCTGGACGGCGCCGTGACGGCAGGCCTCACCGGCGCCGGCTTCGCCTTCACCGAGAACATCCTCTACCTCGGGAACGCCTTCGGCCGCGACCAGTTGGCCGGCGACAGCGGCATGGCCTCGGTCACCGCCGCCACCTTCTTCGTACGGATCGTGCTGTCGCCCTTCGCCCACCCGCTCTTCACCCTGCTGACCGGGATCGGCTTCGGTCTGGCCGCCCGCACCCCGGGCCGCCGACGGGTGCGCCGGGTCCTGCTCCCCCTGGCCGGCCTGCTGCTCTCCATGGGCATGCACGGCCTGTGGAACGGCTCGGCCACCCTGATGGGCCCCTTCGGCTTCATCACCGTCTACGCCGTGGTGATGGTCCCGGTCTTCGGCCTCTCCGTCTGGCTGCTGGTGTGGGCCCGCGCCGACGTGCTGCGCGCCGTCCGCACCCACCTCCCCGCCTACGTGGCGGCGGGCTGGCTCGCCCCGGCCGAACCGGCCGCCCTCGCCACGATGAACGCCCGTCACCTCGCCCGGGACCACGCCCGGCGCTCCGGCGGCCGCAAGGCGGTGCGCGCCCTCGCCGCCTATCAACGCGACGCCACCACCCTGGCCGTGCTGCGCCGGCGCGGCGAACGGGGCCAGGCCGAACCGGACTTCGTCAACCGCGAGCGCGCCCTGCTCAACTCCCTCTGGGAGCGACGCGAGACGATCCGCCCGGCCCAGCTGCACGCCGCCCGCCTGCTGGCTCCGCCGCCGCCCGCAATGTGGCTGCCGCCCCAGCAGGGCGGCTGGGGCTGGGGCGCGCCGTACGGGAACCAGGGGTGGGGCGGAGCCCCGTGGGGCGGTCCCTGGCCGGGTCCGGCGACGGGGCCCGGGCCCGCACCGGCGCCGGGCGGGCCCCCGGTGCCGGGCCCGTCTCCGTACGCTCCGCCGCCGCACATACCCCCGCGGCAGCCTTAGCCGGCTCCGCCCGGCGGCCGGGCCGGCGTCCGGATCAGGCCGAGGCGACGGTGAGCAGGCTCAGTTCCTCGTCGGTCAGCGTGAGGTCGGCGACGGCCAGCAGCGCCGGAAGCTGTTCCACCGTGCGGGCGCTGGCGATCGGCGCGGCCACGGTCGGGCGCGCGGCGAGCCAGGCGAGGGCCACGGACGCCACCTCGGCACCGTGCGCCTCGGCGACGGTGTCCAGGGCGGCGAGGACCTTCTGGCCGCGCTCGGTGGCCAGGTGCTGCCCGGCGCCTGCGGCACGGGGGCTGTCCACGGTGGTGCCCGGGCGGTACTTGCCCGTCAGGAAGCCGGCCGCCAGCGCGTAGTACGGCACCGCGGCCAGGCCCGCGCGGGAGGCGATCTGCTGGAGCGGGCCTTCGTAGGTGTCCCGGGAGACGAGGTTGTAATGGGGCTGGAGCGCGACGTACCGGGCCAGGCCCTCGCGGTCGGCGAAGTCCAGGGACTCCTGGAGGCGTTCGGGGCTGATGTTGGAGGCGGCGACGGCGCGGACCTTGCCCTCCTTCACCAGGTCGTCGAGGGCGGTGACGATCTCCTCGACCGGCACGGAGGGGTCGTCGAAGTGGGTGTAGTACAGGTCGATGCGGTCCGTGCCGAGCCGCCGCAGCGACTCCTCGGCCGCCGCCTTCACGTTGGGGGCGGAGAGCCCCTTGAACTTCGGGTGGCTGCCGACCTTGGTGGCGACGACGATCTCGTCCCGGTTGCCGCGCGAGGCGAGCCACTTGCCGATCATGGTCTCGGACTCACCGCCCTCGTTCCCCGGCACCCAGGAGGAGTACGTGTCCGCGCTGTCGATGAAGTTGCCGCCCGCGGCGGCGTAGGCGTCGAGGACGGCGAAGGACTGCGCCTCGTCCGCGGTCCAGCCGAAGACGTTGCCTCCGAGGGCCAGCGGGAAGACGTCGAGATCAGAATTGCCGAGAGGGCGGAGAGAAGTCATGGGGAGATCAACAAAACAGCCCGGCCGCCCATTCCTGGCCGAGCCGTGCCCGTACGAAGAGGTCCGGCGGCCCTGACGTCGGGGGGTAGCCGTCAGGACCGCCGGAGTTCAGCCACCCGAGCCGGGACACGGCGCGGGTGGGAGCCACGTGGCGCACACGGCCGCACACGGGCACGGCAGGAGAAGAGGGGAGAGCAACAGGCGTGCGCCCAACCCGGGTTCCGGTCACCGCGAACCCGCCCGCCAGAACGGCGGGCGGGCACGGTACGGACCGGTGTCAGATGTTGAGGCCCTTGCCCCGCAGCCAGCTGAGCGGGTCGACGCCGTCGCCGCCACCCGGGTGGATCTCCAGGTGGAGGTGGGGCCCGGTGACGTTGCCGGTGGCACCGACACGGCCGATCACGTCGCCGGTGGTGACCTTCTGCCCGGCGCTGACGGACATCGACGACTGGTGGGAGTACCAGAGTTCGGTGCCGTCCTCCAGCTCCAGGATGGTGCGGTAGCCGTACGAACCGGCCCAGCCCGCTTCCTTGATGGTGCCGGAGTGGATCGCCTTGAGCGGGGTCCCGGTGGGGGCGGCGAAGTCGAGTCCGGTGTGGTAGCCGGAGGACCACATGGCGCCCGCCTGACCGTAGGTCGAGGTCAGGGTGTACGAGGTGGTGGGGAGCGAGAAGCTGGCGGCGAGCTTGGCGAGGCGCTCGGCCTCCTCCTTCTTCCGCTTCTCCTCGGCCTTCTTCCGCTCCGCCTCGGCCAGCTTCTTCTCGGCGGCCTCCTGGACCTTCGCGGCCTCGGCGACGGCCTGCTCGGCCGCGGCCTGCTCGGCGGCGCGGGCCGCGCTCTGGTCGGCCTGGTCCTGCTGGTGCTCGGCCTGCTGGATGATGCGGGCCCGCAGCGCCTCGCCGGCGTCGGTGGTGCCCTGCTCGGTGTCGGCGACGGTGACCCCGGCGCCGGTGAGCGGGCTGGCCGTCACCTGCGTGTCGGACTCCTTGTCGGAGCCCAGCAGGCTGCCGACGCCCGGCAGCGAATCGGCGTCCGGGAGGGAGGCCTTGACGGAGGAGAGGTCGGGGAGCGAGATGGAGACCGGGGGCTTCTCCTTGGCGGTGGCGATACCGCCGGCGCCCACCGCGGCGATGACGCCGACGCCGAGGACGGTGGAGGAGCGGGCCAGGCCGCCGCCGCGCTGCTTCGCGACACGGTGCCGGCCGCGGACGGGACGGATGGACTCCTCGGTGGGATTCCATTCCTCCCAGGGGCCCCCGGCGGGTCCGTAGGCCGTGGGACCGGTGACCCGGTCCTCGTCGTTCGGCACGAACAGGGCCTCAGGGGCAGGACGGTTCGACGCCACGCGGGCGCTCTCCTTTCCTTCCTTCTCGCCTACCGGGTTAGCTGACGGGTTCGGAGCAGGAAGGTCTCCTACGGGCGCCTCGAAAGGCGTCCGATTCACCCCAAGGAGTGGTTCCCCGGTTCCCTACGGGATTCGGCGCGTGCGCACGGAGCCGTCTCGGGTGACGGCCGGGACAACCGCGCTGCGTTATCGAACGTTAATAGACACCTGGCCTGGATTCCAAGCCGTTCCGGATGATCGTTGGGCTCCGGGGGCCGGACGTACCGGGGCACCGAGGGGCGCTTTCGGGCGAGTTGCCTCCACAGAACCACCACAGGAGCACCTGACGGTGTGTCAGTTGTTATGCGGGGAGCGTCCGCCCGCTCACCGTCGGTGACGGCATCGGCGGTGGGCGACCGCCCTGCCGGAGCCCGGGTGCCTCAGGGCCGGCGGAGCGCCAGCAGCGCCATGTCGTCCTGCGGTCCGCCGCCGGTGTGCACGCGGACCTCCCGGGAGAGCGCCTCCAGAAGGTGGTCGGGCGCCTCGAAGCGACGCCCCGTCAGCCGCGTCGCCGGATCGTAGAAGACCCCGTTCCGGTCCCGTGCCTCCGTCAGGCCGTCGGTGAAGAGGAGCAGGGTGGCGCCGGAGGGGAAGGGCGTCGCGTCCGAACGGTCCGGCCACACCCCGAGATCTCCCATGCCGAGCGGAAGCGCCGGCTGGGTCGGCACCAGCACCCGTACGTCCCCGTCGCCGTGGAGCAGCAGCGGCTCGGGGTGGCCCCGGTTGACCGTGCGGACGACGGACTGCCCGGGCGGGATCTCCGCCAGCAGCGCGGTGGTGAACCCCTCGAACTGGTCCAGCCCCTCCCGCCGCACCCCCTCACGGGCGAGGGCGCGTTCGAGCCGCTGGGCCACCTTCTCCAGGCTCGACTCCTGCTCGGCGGCCTCCCGGAACGCCCCGATGACCACGGCGACCGCCTCCACCGCACCGAGCCCCTTGCCGCGCACGTCACCGACGAGCAGCCGCACCCCGTGCGGGGTCTCCTGGACGGCGTAGAGGTCGCCGCCGATGAGGGCGTCGGCCTGGGCGGCCTCGTAGCGGGCGGCGATGTCGAAGCCGCCGATCCGCTCGGCGGGGATGGGCAGTACGGCACGCTGGGCGGCCTCGGCGATGCTGCGGGCGGTGGCGAGCTGTTCGCCGCTGCGGCTGACCAGCCGGTTGCTGAGCAAGGCGAGAAGGGCGCAGGTGAGGATGGTGAGCAGCTCGGTGGTCGAGTCCACCCCGCCCAGCGTCCCGGTCTGCCACTGGAGCAGCACCACCACGGCCAGCGCGAGGGCCCCGGTCAGCACGGTGCCGAGGAGCGAGAAGAACGGCGCGGCGATCAGCGGCGCCGCGGCGTAGAGCGGACTGGCGTTGAAGCGCGGCGGCGCGGCCTCGTCGAAGACGACCCCGGCGACGAGCAGCACCACGGGCAGCAGCCGCATCAGCGTCCGGGACCTGCTCCCCGTGAGCGGGTCCCCCTTGTACGTGCCGAGCGTCCCCCGCCCGGTCGCGCCCCGCTTCTCCGCCGGGGCCTTCCGGGCGGCCGGCCGGCCCGTCTCCTTCTCCGCGTCCTCGCCGCGTTTCCCCACCAACCTGTCTCCTGATCCATCGGCCGGCCCCCGGTCGGCCCGGCCCGGACACGCCCGCTCCCGCGTCAGCGCTTCCCCCATGCTTCCGCCCACCCCGTGCGGCGGCGAGCGGACAGCGCCCGAACGAGTGCCGCACCGGTCGCGAGCACACGACGAAGGCCCGGATTCCTCGAAAGGAATCCGGGCCTCGGCCTTCAGTAGCGGGGACAGGATTTGAACCTGCGACCTCTGGGTTATGAGCCCAGCGAGCTACCGAGCTGCTCCACCCCGCGTCGGTGAAATCAACTATACGCCATCCGGAAGGTGCCTCGCGCCACGCCCTCCGGAGGGCGGGCCTCCGCCCCGGCGCGGCGGGCGGAGGCCCGAGAGGCCGGGCGGGAGCGGCCCGCCCGGACACCCTCTAGGTCACCGGCGTCGTCCACGTCCGCCCGCGACCCGGTCCAGGGCGAATACACCGATCGCGGCCAGCACGATCTGGATGCCCCATTCGGCCCAGTCGACGCCCTTGGTCTCGGCGAGGCCGAACTGGGCGGCGACGAAGGTGCCGACGAGCGCCGCCACGATGCCGACGGCGATGGTCAGCAGCAGGCCGATGCGCTGCCGGCCGGGGACGACCAGGCGTCCCAGGAGACCGATGACGATGCCGATGACGATCGCGCTGACGATCCCGGATATCTCCATGAGACACGCCTCTCGTTTTCTCGTGCCGTGCCTGCGGCGGACCGGCGACCCACGCGTCGGCCCCTTGCCGCACGTGTGCCCGGGCGGCGACGGGCCAGTCCCCTCCCGCGCAGAATCAGGCGATCCTGTGCCCGCGAGGACCGCCGGGGCGTACGCCTGGGGCGCGCGGGGCGTAGGGGGCGAGGTGCGTGCACCCCTGGCCCGACACGACGACGCCCCTCCCCCGCGCCCACCAGGAGCACGGAGAAGGGGTCGGGAAAAGCCCGTCGCCCGCCCGGGGGATTGGGTTGCCGGTCGGGCGACGGGTGTTCGGGGGGGTGCGTCAGACGTTGACGCCGAAGTCCTGGGCGATCCCGGCCAGGCCCGAGGCGTAGCCCTGGCCGACCGCGCGGAACTTCCACTCGGCGCCATGGCGGTAGAGCTCGCCGAAGACCATGGCGGTCTCGGTGGAGGCGTCCTCCGTGAGGTCGTACCGCGCGATCTCGGCGCCGCCGGCCTGGTTCACCACACGGATGAAGGCGTTCCGGACCTGGCCGAAGCTCTGACCACGGGACTCCGCGTCGTGGATGGAAACGGGGAAGACGATGCGGGTGACCTGCGGCGGGACCGCGGCGAGGTTGACCTTGACGGCCTCGTCGTCGCCGTCGCCCTCGCCGGTGAGGTTGTCACCGGTGTGCTCGACGGAGCCGTCGGGGCTGGTCAGGTTGTTGTAGAAGATGAAGTGCTGGTCGGAGAGGACCTTGCCGGACTCGTCGCAGAGCAGGGCGCTGGCGTCGAGGTCGTAGTCGGTGCCGGTCGTCGTGCGGACGTCCCAGCCGAGCCCGACAAGGACCGCGGTCAGCCCGGGGGCTTCCTTGCTGAGAGAGACATTGCCGCCCTTGGCCAGGGAAACGCCCACGGTCTTCTCCTTCTGCGGTTCGTCCTGCGTGCTCGTACCGGGTTCCGCGCCCGCGACGTCCTGCGGCCGCCGGGTGCGGGCGGGCGGGGTGCGGCGGCCGGACTGGGGGACCGGCCGCGTGCCGTCGTACGACTCGCAGCCGCCACGCCTGCGCCGGGCGCCGTGGGTGGCGGCGCCGACGCCCTCGAATCTACCTCATCTCTACACGCATGTAGAAGGTGTCCCCGGGCGCCCTCGTCGTCCCGCCGCGGCCCCCACGTCCTCTCTGCCCAACAGGCGCATCCCGTCACCCTTTGTTCTAGTGGAAAAAGTCGCCAATCGACGGAAAAGCCATCATCCAGAGAACCTCCGCGGAGGCCCCACCATGTCGCTGTCGTCCTTCGGGTCCTTCGGGGGCCCCGGCCCCGACCCCTTCTCCGACCTGCTGAACCGCTTCTTCGGGATGACTCCCGGCGCCTCCCCGCCCGCCGTCCAGCGAGTCCCCATCGGCCGGCTGCTCACCGAGTCGGCCCGCGACCTGCTCGGCCGGGCCACCGCCAAGGCCGAGGAGGACGGGTCGGAGGACCTCGACACGGAGCACCTGCTGTGGGCGTGCACCCAGGTCGAACCGTCCCGTTCGCTGCTGGCCAGGGCCGGGGTCGACCCCGACAAGCTCGCCTCCGCCGTCGAACAGGTGCTGCCCGGCGAGAGCCGCACGCCTTCGGCCGAACCCGGTCTCACGCCCGCGGCCAAGCGCGTGCTCATCGCGGCCCACGCCCGCTCGCAGGCGGCGGACGTCTCCTACATCGGCCCGGAGCACATCCTCGGCGCGCTGCTGGACGACCCGAACTCCGGCGCCGGACGCTTCCTCCAGGCACAGGGCACGGACCCGGGCGCACTCTCCCGGCGCGCGGACGCGACGGCGCGCTCCGAGGGCACGCCGTCCGCGGCCAAGCCCGACAGCGAGACGCCGACCCTCGACGAGTACGGCCGCGACCTGACCGCCGAGGCCAAGGCCGGCAAGCTCGACCCGGTGGTGGGCCGGGCCGACGAGATCGAGCAGACCATCGAGATCCTCTCGCGCCGCTCGAAGAACAACCCGGTGCTCATCGGCGAGCCCGGCGTCGGCAAGACCGCCATCGTGGAGGGGTTGGCCCAGCGGATCATCGCGGGCGACGTCCCGCGCACGCTCCACGACAAGCGCGTGATCGGCCTGGACCTGTCAGGGCTGGTCGCCGGGGCGCAGTACCGAGGGCAGTTCGAGGAGCGGCTGAAGAACGTCATCGACGAGGTCAAGGCCGCCTCCGAGTCGACCATCCTCTTCATCGACGAGCTGCACACCGTCGTCGGAGCGGGTTCCTCCGGCGAGGGCGCGATGGACGCGAGCAACATGCTCAAGCCCGCCCTCGCCCGCGGTGAGCTGCACGTCGTCGGCGCCACCACCATCGACGAGTACCGGAAGCACATCGAGAAGGACGCGGCGCTGGAGCGGCGCTTCCAGCCGGTGCTGATCGAGGAACCGAGCGTTCCGGAGACGGTGGAGATCCTGGAGGGGCTGCGCGACGGGTACGAGGCCCACCACGGCGTGCGGTTCAGCGACGAGGCGCTGGCCGCGGCGGCGGAGCTGTCCGACCGGTACCTGACCGACCGGTTCCTCCCCGACAAGGCGATCGACCTGATGGACCAGGCCGGGGCGCGGGTGCGGCTGAAGTCGCTGGGGCGTTCCGGCGAGGAGATCGAGCGCGGGGACGAGCTGGCGAAGCTCACCCGGGAGAAGGACGAGGCGGTCGACGCGGAGCAGTTCGAGCGCGCCGGCGAGCTGAAGGAACGTATCGCCCGGATCGAGTCGGAGCTGGCCGGCATCGAGGAGCGGCGGGAGGGCGTGGTCGAGGTGACCGTCGACGACATCGCCGACGTCCTCGCCCGCCGCACCGGCATCCCGGTCGCCCAGCTCACCGCCAGCGAGAAGGAGAAGCTGCTCAAGCTGGAGGACGCCCTGCACTCGCGGGTCGTCGGCCAGGACGAGGCGGTCACCGCGGTCTCCCAGGCGGTCCGCCGCAGCCGGGCCGGCATGGGCGACCCCAACCGTCCGACCGGCTCCTTCCTCTTCCTCGGCCCGACCGGCGTCGGCAAGACCGAGTTGGCCAAGGCCCTTGCCGAGCTGCTCTTCGGCGACGAGAACCGCATGGTCCGCTTCGACATGAGCGAGTTCCAGGAGAAGCACACCGTCTCCCGGCTGGTCGGCGCCCCGCCCGGATACGTCGGCCACGAGGAGGCCGGCCAGCTGACCGAGAAGGTCCGCCGGCAGCCCTACAGCGTGCTGCTCTTCGACGAGATCGAGAAGGCCCACCCCGACGTCTTCAACGCGCTGCTCCAGGTCCTGGACGACGGCCGGCTGACCGACGCCCAGGGGCGGACCGTCGACTTCCGCAACACCGTGGTCATCATGACCAGCAACATCGGCGCGCAGCTCATCCTCGCCCACCAGGGCGACGTGTCCGAGATCAAGGACGACCTGATGGAGGAGTTGAAGACCCGGTTCCAGCCGGAGTTCCTCAACCGGGTCGACGCGACGATCATCTTCCAGGGCCTGGCCGAGGAGGACCTGTCGCAGATCGTCGACCTCATGCTGGAGCGCAGCGCCCGCCGGGTCCACGCGCAGGGCATGACCCTGGAGGTGACCGACGCGGCGAAGAAGCTGCTGGTCGCCCACGGCCACCAGCCGGAGTTCGGCGCCCGCCCGCTGCGCCGCACCATCCAGACCGAGCTGGACAACCGTCTCGCCGAACTCATGCTCCTCGGCGAGGCCGAGCCGGGCGACCTCATCGTCGCCGACGTCGACAACGACTCCCTGGTCTGCCGGATCGAGCGGCCCCGGAAGTCGGACGCCCCGGACACGGGCGGTGACAAGTCCGGCTCCGCGAAATCCGGCTCCGACAAGCCCGACACCCCGGAGGCCACCGGCGCCTCACCGGCCTGACCTGCACATACGCTCCCCGCTGACCGACCCGGAGTCCTGCACTCCGGGTCGGTCAGCCGCGCGCCTCACCGTTCACCCTTACGGAGAGTTGTCACTGTCAGTGACGGGTGACAAGCTCAACGGCATGACCGAGAACACGACTGACCACACGACTGACCACACGACCGGCACCACCTTCCGCCCTGCCGGCCCGCCCCTGCCCACCTGGCCCGCCGCCCCCGCTCCTGACACCCCGTCCGCCGTGGTCACCGCCCTGTGGGCCCGCATGCAGGCCCGCGACTGGAGCGGCGTCGCCGCACTCCTCGCCCCGGACGCGGTCGTCGACTGGCCGGTCAGCGCCGAGCGCCTCCCCGACCGCGACGCCTACGTGGCGGTCAACGCCGCCTACCCCGAAGGCTGGACGGTCCACGAACCGCGGGTCATAGCGCAGGGCAGCACCGTGGTCTCCGAGGTGCGCGTCGACCACGAGGAGGTCGGCACCCACGTCGCCGTCTCCTTCTGGACCGTGGAGAACGGCCTCATCACCTCCGGCCGCGAGTACTGGACCATGCCCGGCAGCGACCCCTCCCCGCCCTGGCGGGCCCCCCATGTACGCCCGCTGTGACACCGGACGGGCGGTGCACCGGGGCTCCCGCCACGCGCCGTCAGCCTGCGGCGAGCACCTTGCGGTAGACCTGCCGCGAACCGCCCTCGGGGCCGGCCGGGGCCTGCTCGGCCGGGGAGAAGCCGAGCGAGGAGTAGAAGGCTCGCGCACCGCTGGTGACGGCACCGGGGTGGTCGGCGCCGAAGGTGACCACCTCCAGCGTCCCCGGACCCCGGACGTACCTCTGGACGGCCTCGGCCATGAGGGCACGGCCCACACCGGTGCCCCGCGCCCGCTCCGAGACGACGATCCAGTGCACGTGGTGGACGGGCGGCGCACCGCCGAAGAGCAGCCCGCCGGCAAGGCTTCCCCCGTCCGCCACCGCGACCAGCGCCCGCTCCTCCCGGACGTGCCGGTCCAGGGCCCGGTGGAAGCCGGGCTCGTCGACCATCGGGCCGAACCAGTGCTCCACCTCGGCGGCCAGGGAGAGCAGGCCGGGAACGTCGGAGCTGAGCGCGGGTCTGACGATCATCCGCCGAGCCTAGCGGCACACCGCGGGCCCGGAGCCGGGCCGCACGTCCTGCCCGGGCCCCGGCCGGCCGGACACCTTCTAGAGTCCGCCGCCGGTCTCCGGCCGGACCACGATCGGCTCGCCCCACATCCGTACGACCTCGAAGGAGGTGCTTTCCCGCACCAGCCGGTAGGCGGCGGCCCGGTCGGCCTTGCGGCGGCAGGCGGCGAGGAAGAGTTCCGCCTCGCGCTGGTCCCGGCGGGGGGTGCCGCAGAGCTGCCAGGCCTGGCCCGACCACGCCTCGGGTCGCCACCTGACCATCGGCTCCGGGGTGTCGGCGGCGATCCCGTACCGCGAGGGCACCGGCAGGGGGCGGTCGCCGGCCTCGTCGGCGGGGGCGCCGCCCCAGCGGTCGCGGTAGGCGGAGCGGTGGCTGGAGCGGCGCCGGGTCTCGCAGAGCAGGCAGCCGTCCGGGGCCGCCTTGTCCACCGGGCCGTACGGGTGCTGGGAGCAGCGCGTGGTGGGCGCGGGGCCCGTGGACTCCTCCAGCAGGTCCAGCGCCCGCTTGAGGTCGGCCCGGATCTCGTGCAGGGCCTCCTCGGGCGTATCGCCTCGCAGCTCGTCGCCCGACTCCCCGAGCACCCGGAGCATCCGCCCCAGCGCCACCATCTGCGCGTGATTCATCCGGTCCACACCTCCACAACCACGAAACCGGCCACCGGCACCGCACCCGACCGCACCGGACCTCGGATCACCGTCGGCCAGGCTCCCGGTCCCGCCGGGGCCCGCCCGGCTTCTCATCTCGGTGGAGCACGGGTGGGGCCGCCGGTCCGAAAACAGCGACGACCCCCGGCCAGAGAGCCCCTGACCAGGGGTCGAGCGGTAGGCCGTGTGGGACTCGAACCCACAACCAATGGATTAAAAGTCCACTGCTCTGCCAATTGAGCTAACGGCCCGTGCCGATCGGCACACCCGAGCATAGCCCGCCGGTGGCCGAGAGCCGATGGGGTATCGGCTCCGGGCCCGTCGGAAGGGTGCGGCCGGTGCAGCGGCGGTGCGGGGACCGCCGCTGCACCGGAGGTGCCGCACCGGTCAGAAGATCCCCTTGTAGGTCAGCCACCCGGTCGTGATCTTGGTCCGGGACGAGAAGGAGCCCTTGCCATTACCGGTGTTGCGGTACACGACGCCCTTGTTGTCGACCACCAGGAGGTCGTTCTTGCCATCGCCTGTCATGTCGCCGACGCCCAGCACGTGGGTGTAGGTGCTGCCCCACTTGGTGAACACGGTGACGCGGCTCTTCAGCGTCCCGTCGCCCGCACCGTCGTAGCGGTAGAGCGTGCCGTCCTTGGCGCGGGCCAGGACGTCGCCGTGACCGTCACCGTTGAGGTCACCGGCACCGACCACGTGCGTGTAGGTCCACCCGGTGCGGATCTTCTTCCCCGCGCCCAGCTTCCCGGCCTTGGTGCCGGGGAAGACCCAGATGTCGCCGGTGGAGCTCTTCCGCGCCAGCAGGTCCGGAAGGCCGTCCCCGGTGAGGTCACCGGGCGAGGTCAGCACGTTGTACGCCTCCCAGCCGCCGCCGAGCGAGGTGCGGGTGCTGGTCTTGGCCGGCGGGTGACCGCAGACGCCGTCGTAGCGGTAGAGGTTGCCGACCGTGTTGCGGACGAGCAGGTCGTTGCAGCCGTCGCCGGTCAGGTCGCCGAAGGGCACGTAGGTGTACTTGATGTGCCAGCCGGCGCGGCTCCACTTGTCGTGGACGCCGGTCGCGGGGAAGTCGTGCGAGGTGAGGGTGCCGTTCTTGTTGACGGTCAGGACGTTGCCCCTGCCGTCCGCCTGTTCGTCGCGGTAGGCGGCGGTGCCGCCGCTGACCTGGACGGTCCCGGTCTTGACCGGCACGTAGGACGACTCACCCGCCGCCTTGACGCTCACGGTCCAGGTGTGGGCGCCGTTCTGCGGCTTCCCGCCGCCGGTGGCGAGGCCGTCCCAGGTCGCGGAGATCGAGGCGGCGGTGCGCGCGGTGCCGCTGACCGTGGCGACCGTCTTCCTGGTGACGTCGGTGAAGGTGACCTTCCACGCGTCGGCCGGACGGCTGAGCTGCCAGTGGCCGGTCCACGGCTCCTTGCCGCCCGCGCGGACGAAGTTCTGCTCGACCCGGGACTCGATGGAGGCGACGGGCGAGCGGGGAACGGGCACGTCGGTGATGTGGACGCGCTGGTCGGCGTCGACATGGGCGACGTTGCCGCCGAACGGGTCGACGGCCCAGCCGATGCCGTGCCCCGGCTCGACACCGGAGGCCAGCAGGGTCGTGGCCGGCTTGGTACCGGCGCCACGGGAGAAGTCCGTGACCATCAGGTCCTCCCCGGTGGCCCGGACGAGGAAGCCGTCGCCGAGGCGGGGCTCACCGCCTGCCGGGACGCTGACGCTCTTGCCGAGGCTCTGGTCGAAGACCCCGGCCTTCGTGCCCCCGCACGCCCAGTAGATCCAGCGCCCGACCGCCTGGAGCGTGGTGGGCTTGCAGCCGGAACCGGTGTCGACGGCGGCGGCGGTCTTCTTGGTCTTCACGTCGTAGGCGGCGACGGTGCCGGCCGCCGTCGCGGGCTTCCAGACCTTGTTGCCCCACAGCGCGGCAGCGGTGGCCGTGAAGGTGTGGATGACGTTGGAGTCGTAGAACTTCTCCAGGTCGCCCACGGCGTACTTGGCGGAGCCGCGCTCCTTGACCAGGACGTGGCGGCCGGTGGCGGCGACGATCTCCGGGCGCTCCCAGCTCATCGGGCCGATGACGCGCGAGGCGTTCTGCCCGAGCGGGACGCTGACGCCGTTGCCGCTCGGGTGGGCCGCCCACCCGTTGCCCAGCGCGGTGAGGCTGGCGCAGGAGGGGCCGCCGTCGGGGCACGCCTTGTAGTCGCCGAGGGAGCGGGTCACGGTGTCCGGCCCGGAGACGACCCTGGGCGTGCCGGAGGTGGTGAGTTCGTAGGAGCGGAGGGAGGGCTGGCCCTGGACGGGGTCGGTGCCGACCGTCAGCAGGCGGCCGCCGGCAAGGGCGAGCCCCCGCACCGTCCCCGCCACCGGCGGCAGCGCGTGCACCGGCGCGGTGGTGGGCCGGCCGTCCGCGCCGGCGCCGATCCGGTGGACCGCCCAGTCGGAGGCCGACGCGCCTCCGGCGACCAGCACGCTCCCGTCGGGAGCCGGGGTCAGCCGGGCCTGGGCGTGCGGCAGCACGGTCACCGGGTCGCCGCCACCGATGCGGACGGCGGAGAGCGGCTGGCCGATGTGGTGGTCGGGCTGCGCCTCCTGGTGCACGACGAGCAGCTGGTCGCCGGCGATCTCCAGCGCCATCTGGTGCCTGGTCGTGGTCTTTACCGGACCGGGGACCACGGTGCGGACGACGGGTGCGTCCAGGTTCCGGCGGTCGAGGGTGAGGACCTGGGGAGAGCTCGAGTCCCAGCCGGCCACGTAGCGGTCGGTCAGGGTGACCCTGCTGGGCGTCGAGGCAAGACCGGCGAAGAGCGGAGTGGTGGTGCCGGTCGCGTAGTCGAGGAGGAACGCCCGCTTCACGGCGTCGGCGCCGCGTACGCCGATGACCGCGGCCTCGTGGGTCTGGGCAAGGACGTTGACGAAGCTCTCGCCCTCGCCGAGCGGGATCTCCTGGTCCGTGACGGTGCCGTCGGCCGCGCCGCGCAGCAGGTGCATGACGGTCCGGCCGCCGGTCTCGCGGCTCGTGGTCAGCACGGTCGAGCCGTTGTGGCCGCGCTGCCAGGTCTGGTTCTTCGGCAGGACGATCGTGACCGAGGGGGCCTTGCCCTCCAGCGGCCGCAGCTCCAGGGTGCGGGCGGCGGGCGACCACCAAGCGCCCAGCGTCCCGTTCCACCAGGTGGCGTTCTCGGCCTTCCGGGTGGTCCCGGTGGCGTACTCCGTGTACTCCACCGCGCGGCCCTCCTCCCGGTGGAGGAAGCCCTGCTCACCCGCGACGAACACCTCGTCCACGCGTGGCTGGAAACGGGACGGGGCGTCGATGACGGCCCCGGCGGGCGCGGCGGCGGGCGCGGCGGCGGCCGAGCCGGGCAGGGCCACGGCCGACACCAGTCCGGCGGAGACGGCGAGCGCGCAGACGGCGGCCACCGTCGGGCGCAGGCGGGCGTGCTGGGCCAAGGAGATCCCCCCAGGGATGCGATGCGGCCCGTCCACGGCCGGTCGGCGGGGCGGCCCACGGCCGGCGTCGGCTCTGCGGGGGCCTGCCCGGCGGCCCGGAGGGGACGGCGGTCCGCGTGGTCCCGGTTCCCCTGGACCGGTCAACTCCGGCCCTGCCCACGCGTGATGACGGATGTTAACAGTAGAGATTTTGTGACGGAAGCGTGGGGTACTCGAAACGGAATGCCTGGCGGGGGAGGGCGAGGGAGCGTCCCCGGCGGAGAGAGGGCGGCGGGGGCCGTGCCGCCGGCCCCCGCCCGGGTGGAAACGGAAGAGCCCGCCCTCTCCGTGGGAGGAGAGGGCGGGCTCTTCGAAGCGGTGGGCTCACCGGCGGGACGGGGTCCCGGCCGGGGTCACCGGCAGGATTCAGCCGTTGCGCTTCCAGCGGGGCTTGTCGTCGCGACGCCCGAAGGAGGACGAGGACGAGGAGGACGGGCCACCCCGGTGGTCGTCGCGGCGGCCGTAGGGACGGTCACCGCCGGTGCGGTGGCCGCCGGCCGGGCGGTCGTCGCGGCGGTCGCGGTTGAACGGACGGTCGCTGCCACGGTGGCCGCCCGAGGGGCGGTCGTCACGGCGGAAGCCGCACGGTCACCACCGCGGAAGCCACCACGGTCACCACCGCGGTCGTCGCGACGGAAACCGCCCTCACGACGGTCACCACCACGGTCGTCCCGACGGAAACCGCCCTCACGACGGTCACCACCACGGTCGCCCCGGTCGTCCCGGCGGAAGTTGTTGCGCTCACGCTCGCGCTCGCGCTCCTCGGCGGCGAGCGCCGCCTCCGCCTCGGCCGCGACCTCGGCCTTGGCGGCCTCGGTCACCTCGGCCACGGCGGCCTCCGGGTCGTCACCGCGCTCGCGGGCGGCGCGGGCGGTCAGCCGCTCGGCCTCCTCGCGGAGTTCGGCGGCGCGGCGGGTGGCGCGCTCCAGCTGGCGGGTGAGGTCGCCGACCTCGCGCTCGGCCTGCTTGGCGGAGTTGTCCGCCGAGTCGGCCTGGACCTCGGTGAGCGAGCGGGCGCCGGTGATCTCGGCGACCTCCGGGTCGAAGACACCGCTGCCGCCCACGATGTGGCGGGTGGCGTCGACGCCGGCGTCCTCCATGAGGCGGAAGATCTGGCGGCGCTGGTGCGGCAGCGACAGCGACACGACGGTGCCGGAGCGGCCGGCGCGGGCGGTACGGCCCGAGCGGTGCAGGTAGTCCTTGTGGTCGCCGGCGGGGTCGACGTTGAGGACCAGGTCGATGCCGTCGACGTGGATGCCGCGGGCGGCGACGTCGGTGGCGACGAGGACGTTGACGTGGCCGTCCTTGAAGTCGGCCAGCGTCCGCGTACGGGCGCCCTGGGTCATGCCGCCGTGCAGCGCGTCGGCCTTCACGCCGGACTCGCGGAGCTGCTCGGCGACACGGTCGGCGCCGAGCTGGGTGCGGACGAAGATGATCGTGCGGCCCTTGCGCGCGGCGATGGCGCCCGTGACGGGGGCCTTGTCGCGCGGCTTCACGATGAGGATGTGGTGGCTCATGGTGGTGACGGCGCCCTGGGCGGCGTCGACCTCGTGGCTCACCGGGTTCTTCAGGTAGCGCTTGACCAGGCTGGAGATCTCGTTCTCCATCGTGGCCGAGAAGAGCATGCGCTGGCCGCCCTCGGGGACCTGGTCGAGCAGCTCGGTGACCTCGGGCATGAAGCCCAGGTCCGACATCTGGTCGGCCTCGTCGAGGATGGCGATCTCGATGTTCTCGAGCGAGCAGGCGCCACGGTTGATGATGTCGCGCAGACGGCCCGGGGTGGCGACGAGGATGTCGACGCCGCGCTCGAGGGCGTAGATCTGGTTGCCCATCGAGGTGCCGCCGCAGACGACCTTCATGCGCAGGCCGAGGACGTCGCCGTACGGCTGGAGCGCGTCGGCGACCTGCATGGCCAGCTCGCGGGTGGGGGTCAGGATGACGCCGCGCGGCTTCTTCTTCTCGGTGTGGCCGCCCGCCAGGGAGGCGAGGAGCGGCAGACCGAAGGAAAGGGTCTTGCCGGAGCCGGTGCGGCCACGGCCCAGGATGTCCTTGCCCGCCAGCGCGTCCGGGATGGTCGCGGCCTGGATCGGGAAGGGCTTGGTCACACCGTTCTGGGCGAGCTTGCGGACGACGCCCTCGGGCAGGCCGAGGGAGGCGAAGGTCACGCCGTCGT
Source organism: Streptomyces albidoflavus (assembly GCF_000719955.1). Taxonomy (GTDB): domain Bacteria; phylum Actinomycetota; class Actinomycetes; order Streptomycetales; family Streptomycetaceae; genus Streptomyces; species Streptomyces albidoflavus. The sequence goes on along the minus strand of NZ_JOII01000039.1, from coordinate 47,597 downwards.
CCTCGGTCTCCGCCTCGTCGTCGGTGGCCTCGGCGTCGAGCTCGGCGACGTCGGCCTGCGCGGCCTCGTCGGCCTCGGGCAGCTCGGCGGCGGGGATCTCGGCCGTCACGGCCTCGGGGGTGATGGCCTCGGCGGCCGGGATGTCGTCGTGCCGCAGCTGGGACTGCTCGGGCAGGACGGTGTGGTCAGTGCTGGAAACGGACATGCGAAATGCGAAACCTTCCGGAGTCTCGGCACGCGCCCATTACTCCGTGAAGTCGCAACTTGATGAAGTCGCAATCGACCGCCTCAGTGCGGTCCGGCCACGGCTAGGAAAAGAGAACGCGCCACGCGGCGCTGGTCGGCCCCTCCCCTTCGGATGAAAGCGGGGAGAAACAGTGCGCCGGGCAAATGGGATCAAACGATCTACCACCATACGCACCCCTCCCCCGTCGTGGCAAACCCGCAGCCCGGAGCCGTACGTCACCCTTCGCCGGACCCCTCCGGCCCTTCCGGCCCACCGGACTCCGGCCCGGGCTCCTCCTCCCGCGCCACCCCCGGCGCCGACTCGATCGCCTGCCGGTACATCGAGGGCGTACCCGCCGGGCCGGGCCGGCCGTCGCCCCGGCCGCTGCCGTCCGGGACCTGCGGCGGAGTCCCGCCGCCGGGCTCACCGGGCTCCTCCACGGGCGGCGTCGTCGGCCCCGGCTCGGGGTCCGGGCCCGGCTCCTGGGGCGGCGGGGTGCTCGGGTCGGGCTTGGGGTCGGGCCCCTTCGGCGGGTTCGGCGCGGTGCCGCCGCCCGGCCCACCGTGTCCAGGATCACCCGCGCCGGGCGGCCGGGGCGACGGGGTGGGCCCGGACGGCTCGTCGGTCGGCTCGACGGCCCTGCCGTCCTTGCCCCGGACACGCCGGCCGTCGCCGCGGCCCTCCCGCCCGTCGCCGTCGCCGCGCTCGGCCCCGTCCTCGCGCCCGGCGCCGTGGCCGCCGTGGAAGCCGCTGCCGCCGGTGCCGTGCTCGGTTCCGCCGTCGGGGGCGGCCTTGCCGTCCTTCGGGGAGGCGGTGGAGGAGACGGGCGAGGCGTCGTCGGCCTCCTGGCCGACGCTCATGCAGCCGCTCGCCGAGGCGACGGCGGCCACCACGGCGAGAAGACGGACGGGACGGGACAACTGGTGCACTTCGGGGCCTCCCGGCGTACGGAGCGGAACTCCCCTGCCCAACTCCCCACGCGCCGCGCAGGACACGAAAGACGGGCCCGCACGCGACAATGGCCGGGTGCTGGAAATGACTCGCGATGCCTTCGAGGAACTGGTGAGCCAGGCCCTCGACCAGATCCCGCCCGAGCTGACCCGCGTGATGGACAACGTCGCCGTGTTCGTGGAGGACGAACCCGACCCGTCCGACCCCGAGCTCCTCGGCCTCTACGAAGGGACCCCGCTGACCGAGCGCGGCGAGTGGTACGCGGGCGTGCTGCCCGACCGCATCTCCATCTACATGGGCCCCACCCTGCGCTACTGCGACACCCCCGAGAAGGTGGTCGACGAGGTCGCCGTCACCGTCGTCCACGAGATCGCGCACCACTTCGGCATCGACGACGACCGCCTCCACGAACTCGGCTGGGGCTGACCGCCCCCGGACCCACCCGTTCCACACCGCCGCGCCCCCGCCAACTCCCCGCCGGGGCACGGCGGGAGGCATGTCCCGGCGCCGCCATGGGCAGGCGCCGGGCATGGCCGACGCGACGGAGGAACCCCCCCGGCGGACCCGCGCCCACCGCGGACAGCCCGCCCCGAAGAGCCCCACCGGTACCGCACCCCTCCTGACCGTCCGCCCGGAACCGGGGCCCCTGCGCCGCTGGGCCGGGCTGACCGCCGTGGTCCTGCTGGGCGCCTGGCTCGGCCTCCTCGCGGTCGGCAGCGTGGGCGCCCCCGTCGGCCCCATGGACACCCGGATGACGCTGCGCCCCTCGCTCACCGGCGGCACCAAGATCAACGTCTCGCCGCTCGGCGCCCTGGAGCTCGACTCGCACGTGGCGCCGCTCCGCCTCGACGTCGACGTGGACCGCCTGGACCCGGACCGCTCGGCCGCCCTGGTGCAGAACCCGGCGCTCTTCTCCCAGCTCGGCGACGAGGTCTCCGCCGACGTCCAGGACGGCACCCTGCACCTCGCGCTCCGGTCGGTGGGCGCCGTCGTCGTCGGAGCCACCGCGCTCGGCCTGATCGTCTACCGCCGCCCCCGCCGCGCCCTGGCCGCCGGCGGCCTCTCGCTCGTCCTGCTGGCCTCCTGCGGCCTCGCCGCGTACGCCACCTGGAACCCGAAGTCGGTGCTGGAGCCGAAGTTCTCCGGCCTGCTGACCAGCGCGCCCTCGGTGGTCGGCAACGCGCGGTCGATCGTCAGCGAGTTCGACGTCTACCAGAAGGAGCTGGCCCGCCTGGTCACCAACATGACCAAGCTGTACGACGCCACCTCCACCCTCCCCGCCTACCAGCCGGACCCCGGCACCCTGCGGGTCCTGCACGTCTCCGACATCCACCTCAACCCGGCCGCCTGGCACATCATCGAGTCGCTGGTCGAGCAGTACGAGATCGACGTGATCATCGACTCCGGCGACACCATGGACCACGGCTCGGCCGCCGAGAACGCCTTCCTCGACCCGGTCGGCCGCCTGGAGGCGCCGTACGTCTGGGTGCGCGGCAACCACGACTCGGCCGCCACCCAGCGCTACCTCGGCAAGTTCAAGAACGTCCGGGTGCTCGACCACGGCAAGGCGGTCAACGTCGGCGGGCTGCGGATAGCGGGGATCGGCGACCCCGCGTACACCCCCGACCGCAGCCAGGAGGCGGCCGGCGACCCCGGGGAGGTGGCGGCCGGGATGAAGCTGGCGGCGGAGCTGCGCCGGCAGACGGCGGCCGGGACACCGGTGGACATCGCCGTTGCGCACAACCCGGTCGCGGCCAAGGAGACCGACGGCGAGGTGCCGCTGGTCCTCGCCGGACACCTGCACAACCGCAAGACGCAGCTGCTGCCCGGCGGCACCCGGCTGCGCATCGAGGGCTCCACCGGCGGCAGCGGCCTGCGCGCCATCGAGCAGGACTCCCCGGACCCGGTGATGGCCTCGGTCCTCTACCTCGACCGCGACACCCGGCAGCTCCAGGCGTGGGACGAGATAAGCCTGGGCGGGCTCGGCCTGAGCACCGCCGAGGTCAGCCGCCACCTCCCCGAGGAGAACCAGCCCGGCGCGAAGCCCTCGCCCGGCGGCTCCGAGAGCCCGTCCCCGGGGCCCTCCACACCCCGGCCCAACCAGTGACCTGACCGGCCGCGGCGGGCGCGGGCAAAAGCGTTTTGGCGAACCGGCTTGCCATCCCATATGCTTCTCACGTCCCCGACGCGCTGAACCAGCGCCCAGGCGGGCCTCTTAGCCCTCATCGTCTAGTGGCCCAGGACGCCGCCCTTTCAAGGCGGTAGCACGGGTTCGAATCCCGTTGGGGGCACGCATCACCTGTGTGGGACTCGTCCCGCACACATCTGGTCCTGTGGAGCAGTTTGGAGTGCTCGCCACCCTGTCAAGGTGGAGGCCGCGGGTTCAAATCCCGTCAGGACCGCGCTGACCTTCCGAGGTCGCGTGGCTGGGTAGCTCAGTTGGTACGAGCGATCGCCTGAAAAGCGATAGGTCGCCGGTTCGATCCCGGCCCCAGCCACAGAGAAAGGCCCCCCGTTCTCGAACGGGGGGCCTTTCGCGTGCCTGGGGCGGGGCCGGGTCCGGGGTGGGCCCGGGAAACTCGGTCGCCACTTCCCCCGCCGGGGTGAGATCCTGGGATCCGTATGTCTACGATCTCCGACCTTCAGCCCCTGTTGGCCGAGCTGTCGTTGCGCGACGCGCACCGGCTCGGCCGTCGACTGGAGGGCACCCGCCGTATACGCAAGCCGGAGTCCAGGGCGGCCGTCCTGGAGGAGATCAGGGCGGAGGCGGAGAAGGGCGCGGCCAGGATGGCCGAGCGCCGGGCGCGGGTGCCGGAGATCCGTTATCCCGAGCAGCTGCCGGTCAGCCAGAAGAAGGAGCTGATCGCGGAGGCGATCCGGGACCACCAGGTGGTCGTCGTCGCCGGTGAGACCGGGTCCGGCAAGACCACCCAGATCCCCAAGATCTGCCTGGAGCTGGGCCGGGGCGTGCGCGGCATGATCGGTCACACGCAGCCGCGCCGGATCGCGGCCCGTACGGTGGCCGAGCGGATCGCGGACGAGCTGGACACGCCGCTCGGCGAGGCGGTCGGCTGGAAGGTGCGCTTCACCGACCAGGTCCGCCAGGACGCCACCTTCATCAAGCTGATGACCGACGGCATCCTGCTCGCGGAGATCCAGACCGACCGCGAGCTGCGCGCCTACGACACGATCATCATCGACGAGGCCCACGAGCGGAGCCTCAACATCGACTTCCTCCTCGGGTATCTGGCGCAGCTGCTGCCGCGCCGGCCCGACCTGAAGGTCGTCATCACCTCCGCGACGATCGAGACCGACCGCTTCGCCCGCCACTTCGGGCCGCGGATGGCGACGGTGGGCGGGAAGGCGGCCGACGAGGACGCCGCCGCGCCGGTGATCGAGGTGAGCGGGCGGACGTACCCGGTGGAGGTGCGGTACCGGCCGCTGCTGGAGGAGGGCGGCGAGGACGCCGACCGCGACCAGGTCACCGCGATCTGCGAGGCGGTCGACGAGCTCCAGGCCGAAGGCCCCGGCGACGTGCTGGTCTTCCTCTCCGGCGAGCGGGAGATCCGCGACACCGCCGACGCGCTGGCCAAGCGGAACCTGCGCGGCACCGAGATCCTGCCGCTCTACGCCCGCCTCTCCCACCAGGAGCAGCACCGCGTCTTCCAGCGCCCGGGCCCCGGCGTCCGCAGCCGTGTCGTGCTGGCGACCAACGTGGCCGAGACCTCCCTGACGGTCCCCGGCATCAAGTACGTCATCGACCCGGGCACCGCGCGCATCTCGCGGTACAGCCACCGCACCAAGGTGCAGCGGCTGCCGATCGAGCCGGTCTCGCAGGCCAGCGCCAACCAGCGCAAGGGCCGCTGCGGCCGTACCTCGGACGGGGTCTGCATCCGGCTCTACTCCGAGGAGGACTTCCTCGCGCGGCCGGAGTTCACCGACGCGGAGATCCTGCGGACCAACCTCGCCTCGGTCATCCTCCAGATGACGGCGGCCGGGCTCGGCGACATCGAGCAGTTCCCCTTCATCGACCCGCCGGACCACCGCAACATCCGCGACGGCGTGCAGCTGCTGACCGAGCTGGGCGCGCTGGACCCGGCCGAGAAGGACCCGCGCAAGCGGCTGACCGAGCGGGGGCGCCGGCTGGCCCAGCTGCCGGTCGACCCGCGGCTGGCCCGGATGGTGCTGGAGGCCGACCGGAACGGCTGCGTCCGCGAGGTCATGGTGATCGCGGCCGCCCTGTCGATCCAGGACCCGCGCGAGCGGCCCTCCGAGAAGCAGGCCCAGGCCGACCAGCAGCACGCCCGGTTCCGGGACGAGACCAGCGACTTCCTCGGCTTCCTCAACCTCTGGCGGTACCTGCGGGCGCAGCAGAAGGAGCGCTCCTCCTCCGGGTTCCGCCGGATGTGCAAGGCGGAGTACCTCAACTACCTGCGGATCCGCGAGTGGCAGGACATCTACACGCAGCTGCGGACCGTGGCCAAGCAGATGGGCCTGGAGCTGCGCGAGGAGGACGCGGCCGACGAGCCGGTCCACATCTCGCTCCTCTCCGGTCTGCTGTCGCACATCGGCATGAAGGACGTGAAGGAGTCCGCGACGCCGGCCGCCTCCGCCGCCAAGCAGGGGCGCGAGGGCGCACGCGGCGGCCGGAACGAGTACCTGGGCGCCCGGGGCGCGAAGTTCGCGGTCTTCCCCGGTTCGGCGCTCTTCAAGAAGCCGCCGCGGTTCCTGATGTCGGCCGAGCTGGTGGAGACCTCCCGGCTCTGGGCGCGGGTCAACGCGAGGATCGAACCGGAGTGGGTCGAGCCGCTCGCCGGGCACCTGGTGAAGCGGACGTACAGCGAGCCGCACTGGGAGAAGGATCAGGCCGCCGTCGTCGCCTACGAGAAGGTGACGCTGTACGGCGTGCCGATCGTGGCGCACCGGAAGGTCAACTACGGCCGGATCGACCCGGAGGTCTCCCGGGACCTTTTCATTCGCAACGCCCTGGTCGAGGGTGACTGGCGCACCCACCACCAGTTCTTCGCGGCCAACCGGAAGCTGCTGACCGAGGTCGAGGAGCTGGAGCACCGGGCGCGGCGCCGCGACATCATGGTCGACGACGAGACGCTCTTCGACTTCTACGACCAGCGGGTGCCGGCCGAGGTGGTCTCCGGCGCGCACTTCGACTCCTGGTGGAAGCGGAAGCAGAAGGAGGAGCCCGAACTCCTCGACTTCGAGCGCTCCATGCTGCTGACGGAGGCGGCGCAGGCGGTCACCAAGGCCGACTACCCGGACTCCTGGCGGCAGGGCGGGCTGAAGTTCCGGGTGACGTACCAGTTCGAGCCGGGGGCGGACGCGGACGGTGTGACCGTGCACATCCCGCTCCAGGTGCTCAACCAGGTCACCGACGAGGGGTTCGACTGGCAGATCCCGGGGCTGCGCGAGGAGGTCGTCACCGAGCTGATCCGCTCGCTGCCGAAGCCGATCCGCCGCCACTACGTGCCCGCGCCCAACTACGCGCAGGCGTTCCTCGAGCGCGCGGCCCCGCTCCAGGAGCCGCTGCCGGTGACGCTGGCGCGCGAGCTGCAGCGGATCGTGGGCGTCCCGGTGACCGGCGACGACTTCGACACCTCGCGGGTCCCCGACCACCTGAAGATCACCTTCCGGATCGTCGACGAGCGGCGCCGCGCCCTCGCCGAGGACAAGGACCTGGAGGCGCTCAAGCTCAAGCTGCGCCCCAAGGCCCGCCAGGCCCTCTCCAAGGCGGCCGCGGCCACCGCCGAGCGCTCCGGCGGCCCCTCGATCGAGCGGTCGGGGCTGACGGACTGGACGATCGGCGCGCTGCCGGAGGTCTTCGAGACGCGCCGCGCCGGCCAGCCGGTCAAGGCGTACCCGGCCCTGGTGGACGAGGGTTCCTCGGTCGCCGTGCGCCTCTTCGACTCGCCCGCCGAGCAGCGGCAGGCGATGCGGCGCGGCATCCGGCGGCTGATCCTGCTCAACATCCCGGTCAACCCGGCCAAGTTCGCCGCCGACCGCCTCACCAACCAGCAGAAGCTCAACCTCTCGGCCAACCCGCACGGCTCCGTCCAGGCCCTCTTCGAGGACTGCGCGACGGCCGCCGCCGACCGCCTCATCGCCGACCACGGCGGGCCCGCCTGGGACGAGGAGGCGTACCGGAAGCTGTACGAGAAGGTGCGCGCGGACCTGGTGGACACCACGCTGCGGGCGATCCAGCAGGTCCAGCAGGTGCTGGCGGCCTGGGGCGCGGTCGAGCGGCGGCTGAAGTCGACGCGTTCGCCGGCGCTGCTGGCCAACCTCGCCGACGTCCGCGCGCAGGTCTCGGCGCTGATCCACCCGGGCTTCGTCACGGAGGCGGGCCTCGGGCGCCTCGGCGACCTCAAGCGCTACCTGGTCGCGGCCGACCGGCGCCTGGCCCAGATGCCGACCGGGGTGCAGCGCGACACGACGCGGATGGCCAAGGTCAAGGAGATGCAGGACGAGTACGCGTGGCTGCTGGAGCAGTTGCCGCAGGGCAGACCCGTACCGAAGGAGGTCCTGGAGATCCGCTGGATGATCGAGGAACTCCGGGTCAGCTACTTCGCGCACGCCCTCGGGACGGCGTACCCGGTCTCCGACAAACGCATCGTGAAGGCGGTGGACGCGGCGGCCCCGTGAGGCCGGCGGGGCCCGCGGGAGGGGCGCCCGGAGCGTGAGCGGGCGGTCGCGCAGAGCGAGTTCGCGTGGTGGGCCGGGACTGGGGTAGAGTCCTGTCTCGCAGCACGGCGCGGAAACGGGCGGTGCGCACCAGCAAGGTCCTGTGGAGCAGTTTGGAGTGCTCGCCACCCTGTCAAGGTGGAGGCCGCGGGTTCAAATCCCGTCAGGACCGCAGTTGAGGCCCCACATCTTCGGATGTGGGGCCTTCTTCGTTGCCCCGCACGGGAGTTGGCCGAGGGAGCGCGCCGTCTTGACGGTCCGCGCGGGCGCCGGTACTCAGGCAGCGGGGCCCGGCGTGGCCGCGCCGCGCGCCCCGGGGAGGTGACCCGTGCCGGAGTCCGCCACAGCCGCTCTGCCGCCCGCCGAGGACCCTGACCCGCCCCGCGCGGACGGCGTTGCCCACGAGGCCGCCCCGGGGCCCCTCGCGGGCATCCAGGGCCCACCGGCCGCCCGTCCGCGCCACGCGACCCGCGCCCTGCTCCGCGCCCACCTCGCGGCCGCCGTCGGCACGCGCCACCGGACCGGGCGGTGCGCGGTCTGCGGGCGGCTGCGGCGGCTGGCGGAGGCCGGCGCGGCCGCACGTGACGAAGGTCCCGCCACCGGATGACCAAGGACGGCCGCACGCGGGCGCCGGCGGTGCCAGGGTGGAGGGTGAGCGGCCGGCCGCCTGGAGCGGCGGTCCCCAATAGTGCAACCGCCACCCGGAGGACAAGACGGGCGGCATGTGACGGGTGTCACCGAAAGAGTTTCTGAAGGGGTGCACTTTAACCGCCCCATACAACCGATCAATTTAATATGTGCAATTGCACCGCTCCCGGAGGCTACCGGCGAGTTCCCCGGGGAGCCTTCCCCGGCCCGGGTTCCCGCTTGACCGACCCCGCCCGCGGAGTCCTCCGGGAGACCCGTACGGGACAGATCCGCGCAGGTGCGAGGGGTGCGGCGGGAGGAGCTGGAGGTCATCCGGAAGCGCCGGCGGGCGGGACTCGGCGGCTCGCGGGCACAAAAAGATCGCGCTGGACCCGGCGGAGTCCAGCGCGATCAGAACGACTTACCCGTGGGGTACGGGGACGGGGTCCGTTGGGGCGGACCACCGCGTCGTGTGGAGCTATGGGGTGCTGTGCGAGGCCGTGACGGGCGCACGCCGGGTTGGGGGACCCGGAAACGCCCTGTTTCAGGCGGTTTTTCAGGCTTCGCTGCGCTGCTGCGGGATGCCCGCGAGCAGTGCGCGGACCTCGGCCTCGCGGTAACGGCGGTGTCCGCCGAGCGTGCGGATCGACGTGAGCTTGCCAGCCTTCGCCCAGCGCGTGACCGTCTTGGGGTCGACACGGAACATCGTGGCGACCTCAGCGGGGGTCAGCAGCGGCTCGGCATCAGGGGTGCGAGCGGTCATGAGCGGCCTCCTCGGGAGAACCGAACCTTCTCGGTTCTTTCCTCTAAATTCTGCACCTTGACCCACGTTGCCCGAAATGGCGGACGCGGGTCGAGTCGGTTATAGGACGAACGGCTTGTCCTCGGCACTACAACTACACCATCCGTCCAGCCACGTCGGCCAAACCGATGGAATTGCCCTCTCAGGTGGCCATCAGCGGCGGTAAGCCGATGGACCGTGCCATAGCGGACAGTCACACCCCCGTGACGATCAGTCACAGGAGTGATCAGGAGCCACCACACCGCCCAAAGAGAACAAGGGTGAGCAATCCGCCCCTAGTTGGGCGAATGGAGCCCGCACCGGGCTCCTTGTCCTATTTTGGCACGAGGGCGGGGGAAGGACGCAAGATCCCGTCTCCGTGGGTTCCCTCACGTTTGAGGCATACGCCCGGATCGGGACCTAGGACCTAGGTCCCCGGACGGGCCCCTGGGCCCCGGCCGCCGCCGGCTCAGTTGGCGAACTGCCTCTCGCGGACCGCACGCCACCGCTCGACGAGCCGCGCGTACGCCTCGCCCGCCACCACGTCGTCGCCGACGCCCAGCGCGCGGATGCCCGAGGCGACGTCGGCCGCGGAACGGTCGGCGTCGAGCAGCTCCGGCGGGAGCACGTGCACCAGCCCGCCGTAGTCCAGCTCGACCAGCGCCCGCGGATGGAACTCCTCCAGCCACCGCCCTACATCTACCAGGCTCGTCACCAGCGGCCCCCCGGCCTGGCGCACCCCCCGCTCGGAGGGATCGGCCGCGGCCACGCTGTCGCGCAGCGCGCGCAGCCCGCGGGCCACCCGGCGGCGGGCCTGGGCCATCGGGGTGCGGTAGCGCAGCAGCGGAGCCTCGTTCTCCGCACCCCGGTCGTACTCCCGGTCCTCGTCGCCGACCAGCACGAACCAGCTGAGCGGGACCGACCAGGCGGCCTGCCTGATCCAGGCGCGGGCGTCGGGGTGGCGCTCCAGGTGGCGGGCGTGGTCGGCGGCGGCCCGCTCGCGGACGGCCGGGGGCAGGGCGGCGTCCAGCACCGTCGGCGGGAAGAGCTCGGCCGTCTCGCCGAGCGCCTCCCAGCACCGCAGCCGGGTCGTCCAGGGGCAGATCAGCGGGGTGTCGCCGGACCAGAGCACGAAGGCGTCGGCGCTCTCCCGCTCCGGGGCGGGCAGCGGCGGGGTCGCGAGCACGGCGGTGAGCCGGGCCCGCAGCTCCTCCTCGACGGCGGGCGGCTCGGCCTCGTGGGCGTACCGCTCCCAGTGGCCGCGCTCGGGTTCGGGGAACGCGCCGAGCGGTTCGTAGACCCGCAGGTACGACGCGTACGGAAACCTCACCGCGGACACCTGGGGCACCCCGCTCCCTCCCTGTGACACCAGCTCGGACACCTCGCGCATCGTGCCACGCCGGGCCACCCGGGCGAGGGAAGATCGGGCTCGGGGGACGACCGCGGCACGGGCTCGTTCTACCCTCATGCCACGGCGTCCGCCACCTTTACGGACTCCGCCCATCCGCCGCATCTCACCGGGAGTCACCACCGTGACCGACGTATCCGACGGCGTCCTGCACACCCTGTTCCGTTCGGAGCAGGGCGGCCACGAGCAGGTCGTGCTCGTCCAGGACCGAAGCAGCGGCCTCAAGGCCGTCATCGCCCTCCACAGCACCGCCCTGGGCCCGGCCCTCGGCGGCACGCGCTTCTACCCCTACGCGGACGAGGCCGAGGCGGTCGCCGACGCGCTCAACCTCGCACGCGGCATGTCGTACAAGAACGCCCTCGCCGGGCTCGACCACGGCGGCGGCAAGGCCGTGATCATCGGGGACCCCGAGCGCGACAAGACCGAGGAACTGCTGCTGGCCTACGGCCGCGCCGTCGCCTCGCTCGGCGGCCGGTACGTCACCGCATGCGACGTCGGGACGTACGTGGCCGACATGGACGTGGTCGCCCGCGAGAACCGGTGGACCACCGGGCGCTCCCCCGAGAACGGCGGCGCCGGCGACTCCTCGGTCCTGACCGCCTTCGGCGTCTACCAGGGCATGCGCGCCTCGGCCCAGCACCAGTGGGGCGACCCCTCGCTGCGCGGGCGCAAGGTGGGTGTGGCCGGGATCGGCAAGGTCGGGCGGCACCTGGTCGGCCATCTCCTGGCCGAGGGCGCCGAGATCGTCATCACCGACGTCCGCGAGGAGGCCGTCCGGCTCATCACCGAGCGGCACCCCGAGGTCACGGCCGCCCCCGACACCGAGGCGCTGATCCGCACGGCCGGGCTCGACATCTACGCGCCGTGCGCCCTCGGCGGCGCCCTGAACGACGCGTCGGTCCCGGTCCTCACCGCGCAGGTGGTCTGCGGCGCGGCCAACAACCAGCTCGCCCACCCCGGAATCGAGAAGGACCTGGCCGACCGCGGCATCCTCTACGCGCCGGACTACGTGGTGAACGCCGGCGGTGTCATCCAGGTCGCCGACGAGCTGCACGGCTTCGACTTCGACCGCTGCAAGCAGAAGGCGGCGAAGATCTTCGACACGACGCTGGAGATCTTCGCACGTGCGAAGTCCGACGGCGTGCCCCCGGCCGCCGCCGCCGACCGGCTCGCCGAACAGCGCATGGCGGAGGGCCGCCGGGCCTGACCCGCACCCCGGACGGACGATCATTTCCGGCCAATTTTCCCCCGTCGCCGAGGTGTGCGGCGGGGGATTCGGCTGATCCGGCAAGGGCCGGGCGGCCCGGGACGGTTACGGGACGTAACCGGTCGAAACGCCCGGGGGCGGCCGGTGTCGCGCGGGTGTGCGCGGCGGCCGGCGCGGGCCGGGGAAACGGCGCGCCAGCAGGGCGATCACGCTTCGCCCGTCGTCCGATCACGCTCTGAACAGGCCCGCGAGCGGCGCACGCGGGCGTGGGAGGCCGGTTGGTCAGGTACCGGTCAGGGTGATCGGCGCACCCGGCCGGGGGGAGACAAGACTCACGCCCGTCGGCGGGTCGCCGTCGGCGGGCGGGTTAAACTCGCAGCTGACCAGCGAGGACAGGGGCTCCTCGACGGTGCTGACCACCGGTCCGTCCGGTGGGCGGCGTACCGGATGCACGCGGAAGCAGGTACCGTTGAAGCCCTACGGGCACGGACTCCCCACGGAGAGTCCGTCTCGAAACATGAACGCGTGTCAAGACTCTGGGGCCGTCGAGCCCCGTCACCGAGGGGGTCGAGCCATGGGGCGCGGCCGGGCCAAGGCCAAGCAGACAAAGGTCGCCCGCCAGCTGAAGTACAACAGCGGCGGGACTGACCTGTCGCGTCTGGCCAGCGAGCTGGGCGCATCGACTTCGAGTCAGCCTCCGAACGGCGAGCCGTTCGAGGACGACGAGGACGAGGACCCGTACGCACAGTACGCGGACTTGTACAACGACGACGAGGACGAGGACGACGAGTCCGGTCCCGCGTCGAAGCAACGCCGCGGCGCTTGACTTCGCACTGAGCACCCGGTCAGGGACCACCCAGGTTCCGGACCGGGTTCTGTGCTGTCCTGCGCGACAACGGACCGAGTGAGCGAGCGCGTGGTGCGAGCCACGCGCTGAAGCGTGCGCACCCGCGCACCGCGCGGCCACCCGGGGACCGCCGCCTTGGCTGCGCCGGTCCCGGGCCGGGCCGGCGACGGCGCGATCCGCGCCACCGCCCTCGGTCCCGTCGGCAGCTTCCGGGCCGGTCGGCCCGCTCGCGCCGTCTTCCTCGAAGCCATGATCGTCATACCTGGTCACCGCCGTCGGCGGGTGCCGCGCCGTGACCGGGTGGCCACGGCGCGGCACCGTCCGCCTCAGGCCGCGTAGTCGCCCGTCAGGGTCGCGCCGGTCGCCTCGTCGCCGCGCCGGGTGATCTCGCCGGCCACCCAGGCGTCGACCCCGCGGTCGCGCAGCGTGGTCAGGGCGATCTCCACCGAGCCGGCCGGGACGACGGCCATCATGCCGACGCCCATGTTCAGCGTCTTCTCCAGTTCGAGCCGATCCACCTGGCCGGCCTTGCCGATCAGGTCGAAGACGGGGGCCGGGGTCCAGGTCGCCCGGTCGATCCGGGCGTGCAGCCCGTCCGGGACGACGCGGGCCAGGTTGGCGGCGAGGCCGCCGCCGGTGATGTGCGAGAAGGCGTGGACCGCGGTGGTGCGGGTCAGCATCAGGCAGTCGAGCGAGTAGATCTTGGTCGGCTCCAGCAGCTCCTCGCCGAGGGTGCGGCCGAACTCCGGCACCTCGCGGTCCAGGCTCCAGCCGGCCCGGTCGAAGACCACGTGGCGGACGAGCGAGTACCCGTTGGAGTGAAGACCGGAGGAGGCCATCGCGATCACCGCGTCGCCCTCGCGGATGCGGTCCGGGCCGAGCAGCCGGTCGGCCTCGACGACGCCGGTGCCCGCGCCCGCCACGTCGAAGTCGTCCGGCCCGAGCAGCCCCGGGTGCTCGGCGGTCTCGCCGCCGACCAGCGCGCACCCGGCGAGGACGCAGCCCTCGGCGATGCCCTTGACGATGGCGGCGACCCGCTCGGGGTGGACCTTGCCGACGCAGATGTAGTCGGTCATGAAGAGCGGCTCCGCCCCGCAGACCACGATGTCGTCCATGACCATGGCGACCAGGTCGTGGCCGATGGTGTCGTAGACGCCGAGCTGCCGGGCGAGGTCGACCTTGGTGCCGACGCCGTCGGTGGCGGAGGCGAGCAGCGGCCGCTCGTACCCCTTGAGGGCGGAGGCGTCGAAGAGGCCGGCGAAGCCGCCGATGCCGCCGAGGACCTCGGGGCGCCGGGTCTTGCGCACCCAGTCCTTCATCAGCTCGACCGCGCGGTCACCCGCTTCGATGTCGACGCCGGCGGCGGCGTACGAGGCTCCGGTGGGGGTTTCAGACATGGCTGGGACTTTCGTGTCGGCCGGCCCGGCGGCCCGCCCGCGCCGTCGGCGGTGACGGCACGCGGCGGAGGGGCGGCGGGGCTACCTGCTACGGGCGGCGGAGGGCGTCGGCGGCGTCGGCGCCGCCCGCCAGCTCGGTCTCCAGGAGCTGCTTGCCGAGCAGCTCGGGGTCGGGCAGCGTCATCGGGTATTCACCGTCGAAGCAGGCCCGGCAGAGGTTCGGCTTGTCGATGGTGGTGGCCTCGATCATCGAGTCGATCGAGATGTACGCCAGCGAGTCGGCCCCCATGGAGGTGCCGATCTCCTCGACGGTCATGCCGTTGGCGATCAGCTCGGCGCGGGTCGCGAAGTCGATGCCGAAGAAGCAGGGCCACTTGACCGGCGGCGAGGAGATGCGGATGTGCACCTCGGCCGCGCCGGCCTCGCGGAGCATCCGGACCAGGGCCCGCTGGGTGTTGCCGCGGACGATCGAGTCGTCGACGACGACCAGCCGCTTGCCCTTGATGACTTCCTTGAGCGGGTTGAGCTTGAGGCGGATGCCCAGCTGGCGGATGGTCTGCGAGGGCTGGATGAAGGTCCGGCCGACGTAGGCGTTCTTGACCAGTCCGGCGCCGAAGGGGATGCCGCTGGCCTCCGCGTACCCGATGGCGGCCGGCGTGCCGGACTCCGGGGTCGCTATGACCAGGTCGGCCTCGGCCGGGGCCTCGGCGGCCAGGCGGCGGCCCATCTCGACGCGCGAGAGGTAGACGTTCCGCCCGGCGATGTCGGTGTCGGGGCGGGCCAGGTAGACGTACTCGAAGACGCAGCCCTTCGGCTTGGCCTCGGCGAAGCGGGAGCTGCGCAGGCCGTTCTCGTCGATGGCGACGAGTTCGCCGGGCTCGATCTCGCGGACGAAGCTGGCGCCGCAGATGTCCAGGGCGGCGCTCTCGCTGGCGACCACCCAGCCGCGCTCCAGGCGGCCGAGGACCAGCGGACGGATGCCCTGCGGGTCGCGGGCGGCGTAGAGGGTGTGCTCGTCCATGAAGACGAGCGAGAAGGCGCCCTTGACGTCGGGGAGGACCTTGGCGGCGGCGTCCTCAAGGGTGAGGGGCTTGCCGTCGTCGTCCGTCTGCCCGGCGAGGAGCGCCGTGATCAGGTCGGTGTCGTTGGTGGCCGCGACCTGGGTGGCCCGGCCGTTCTCCTTCGGCAGGGCGGCGACCATCTCGGCCAGCTCGACCGTGTTGACCAGGTTGCCGTTGTGGCCGAGGGCGATCGATCCGTGCGCGGTGGCGCGGAACGTCGGCTGGGCGTTCTCCCACACCGAGGCACCGGTGGTGGAGTAGCGGGCGTGGCCCACCGCGATGTGGCCCGTCAGGGAGCCGAGGGAAGTCTCGTCGAAGACCTGGGAGACAAGGCCCATGTCCTTGAAGACGAGGATCTGGGAGCCGTTGCTGACCGCGATTCCCGCGGACTCCTGGCCCCGGTGTTGGAGGGCGTACAGCCCGAAGTAGGAGAGCTTGGCGACCTCTTCGCCCGGAGCCCAGACACCGAAGACGCCGCAAGCGTCCTGGGGGCCTTTCTCACCGGGGAGCAGATCGTGATTAAGGAGACCGTCACCACGTGGCACGCCTCCGAGTGTAGGCGAGATCGACCACCGGGCCGAATGGGGGACCCCGTCTTTTCTGGAGCACACCCGTGTGACCTGCGGGTTCTCCGGGCGGATGGACGAGTGTGAGGAATCGCTCTCCCGCCCGTCCGCCCGGAGGCGGGGCCGGTCAGGAGAGGACGGGCAGCAGGGCCGAGATGTCGGCGCGCTCGCCGCCCGCCGTGAGGTGCCCGCCGTCGACCGCCTCGGCCCAGCCGGTGCGGCCCGCGGCGAGCCGTACCCAGGTCAGCGGGTCGGTCTCGACCACGTTGGGCGGGGTGCCGCGGGTGTGCCGGGGGCCCGCCACGCACTGCACGACGGCGTACGGCGGGACGCGGACCTCGACCGAGCCGCCGGGCGCCTTGGCGGCCAGCGCGTCCGCGAGGACCCGGACGACGGCGGCCAGCGCCTGGCGGTCGAGCGGGATGTCGACGCCGGTGGCGCGCCGCAGGTCGTCGGAGTGGACGACCAGTTCCACGGCGCGGGTGACGAGGAAGTCGGTGAAGGTCATCGCGCCGGCCCGGGCGGCGATGACCCGGTCCAGCGGGACGTCGGCCAGCAGCCGGGCGAACTCCGCGGTGGCCTGGGTGTACCGCTCGACCGGGTCCTGGCCCTCGGCGGCCGCGCGGGCGGCCCGGGCGTTGGCCTCGGCGCGCGAGCCGGTGCCGGCGGCCCAGTCGAGCAGCGCGACCTCGGCGGCGGCCGGGGCGGGGTCGACCAGGCCCGCGCGGAGCCCGTCGACGCCGGTCGCCAGGTGGGCGACGAGTTCGGCGACGCTCCAGTCACCGAGCCCGCTGGGGGCGCCCAGCTGGTCGGGGCGGAGCGCGCGGACGGCCTCGGCGACGTGCGCGGCCTGCGCGAGCACGGCGGCGCGGGTCTTCACCGGGTCGTACGAACGGGGACGGCGTGCGGAGGCTGCTGGCATGGGGCCGAGACTACGACGCCCGGGGGCGGATGTGGGGCCGGGGTGAAGATACGGCCCCCGGACCGTGACCGGTTGCGCGATTCAACTGCCCGATATGGCCCGGGAGTTGACGGTACGTGGGAGGAAGCGCGAGGTCCCGGCGCCGGTCGCGGGGACCGGTGCCGGGACCTCGGAGGAGCCCTGCGGACGGTGTGGCCGTCAGGCCATCAGCGCCTCGATGGTGCCCTCGTGCGCCTCGCGGACCTCGCGCAGGGAGAGGGTGAACTCGCCCTGCACCTCCAGCGCGTCCCCGTCGACCACACCGATCCGGGTGGCCGGCAGGCCGCGCGCACCGCACATGTCGGTGAAGCGCAGCTCCTCGGAGCGCGGCACGGAGACGACCACGCGCCCCGCCGACTCGCTGAACAGGAAGGTGAAGGCGTCCAGCCCGTCCGGCACGACGAGCCGGGCGCCCTTCTGGCCGCGCAGGCAGGACTCGGCGACGGCCTGCACGAGGCCGCCGTCGGAGAGGTCGTGCGCGGCGTCGACCATGCCGTCGCGGGAGGCCGAGATGAGGATGTCGGCCAGCAGCCGCTCGCGCTCCAGGTCGACCCGGGGCGGCAGACCGCCGAGGTGGTCGTGGACCACCTGGGACCAGGCCGAGCCGCCGAACTCCTCGCGGGTCTCCCCGAGGAGGTACAGCAGCTGGCCCTCCTCGGCGAAGGCGACCGGGGTGCGCCGGGCCACGTCGTCGATGACGCCGAGGACGGCGACGACCGGGGTCGGGTGGATGGCCACGTCGCCGGTCTGGTTGTAGAGCGAGACGTTGCCGCCGGTGACCGGGGTGCCGAGGATCTGGCAGGCGTCGGCGAGACCGCGGATGGCCTCGGCGAACTGCCACATGACGGCCGGGTCCTCGGGCGAGCCGAAGTTGAGGCAGTCGGAGACCGCGAGCGGCTTGGCGCCGGTGGTCGCGACGTTCCGGTACGCCTCGGCCAGCGCCAGCTGGGCCCCGTGGTACGGGTCGAGCTTGGCGAACCGGCCGTTGCCGTCGGTGGCGATGGCGACGCCGAGCCCGGACTCCTCGTCGACCCGGATCATGCCGGCGTCCTCGGGCTGGGCCAGCACCGTGTTGCCCTGCACGAAGTGGTCGTACTGGGAGGTGATCCAGGACTTGGACGCCTGGTTGGGCGAGGAGAGCAGGGCGAGGACCTGCTCCTTCAGCTCGCCGCCGGTGGCCGGGCGGGGGAGCTTGCCCGCGTCGTCGGCCTGGAGGGCGTCCTGCCACTCGGGGCGGGCGAGGGGGCGCTCGTAGACCGGGCCGTCGTGGGCGACGGTGCGCGGGTCGACGTCGACGATCTTCTCGCCGTGCCAGAAGATCTCCAGCCGGTCCCCGTCGGTGACCTCGCCGATGACGGTGGCGATGACGTCCCACTTCTCGCAGATGGCGAGGAAGCGGTCGACCTTCTCCGGCTCGACCACGGCGCACATGCGCTCCTGCGACTCGCTCATGAGGATCTCCTCGGGCGAGAGCGTGGAGTCGCGCAGCGGTACGTCGTCCAGGGTGACCCGCATACCGCCGGAGCCGTTGGAGGCCAGCTCGCTGGTGGCGCAGGAGAGCCCGGCCGCGCCGAGGTCCTGGATGCCGACGACCAGCTTCTCGGCGAACGCCTCCAGGGTGCACTCGATGAGGAGCTTCTCCTGGAAGGGGTCACCGACCTGGACGGCGGGGCGCTTGCTGGGCTTGGCATCGTCGAAGGTCTCGGAGGCCAGGATCGAGGCGCCGCCGATGCCGTCGCCGCCGGTCCGGGCGCCGTAGAGGATGACCTTGTTGCCGGTGCCGGAGGCCTTGGCGAGGTGGATGTCCTCGTGCCGCATGACGCCGATGGCGCCGGCATTGACCAGCGGGTTGCCCTGGTAGCAGGAGTCGAAGACGACCTCGCCGCCGATGTTGGGCAGGCCCAGGCAGTTGCCGTAGCCGCCGATGCCCGCGACGACGCCGGGCAGTACGCGCCGGGTGTCGGGGTGGTCGGCGGCGCCGAAGCGCAGCGGGTCGACCACCGCGACCGGGCGGGCGCCCATCGCGATGATGTCGCGGACGATGCCGCCGACACCGGTGGCCGCGCCCTGGTAGGGCTCGACGTACGAGGGGTGGTTGTGCGACTCGACCTTGAAGGTGACCGCGTAGCCCTGGCCGACGTCGACCACACCGGCGTTCTCACCGATGCCGACGAGCATGGCGTCCGACTGCGGGGCCTTCTCGCCGAACTGGCGCAGGTGCACCTTGGACGACTTGTACGAGCAGTGCTCGGACCACATCACCGAGTACATCGCCAGCTCGGCGCCGGTGGGACGGCGGCCGAGGATCTCGCGGACCCGGGCGTACTCGTCCTCCTTGAGGCCCAGCTCCGCCCAGGGCTGCTCGGTGTCCGGGGTGTCGGTCGCGTGCTTGACCGTGTCCAGGCTCATGCGCTGACCAGCTTCTTGATGATCGAGGTGAAGAAGGGCAGGCCGTCGGTGCGGCCGGAGCCGACGAGCGGCTCGACGGCGTGCTCCGGGTGCGGCATGAGGCCGACGACGTTCCCGGCCTCGTTGGTGATGCCGGCGATGTCGCGGAGCGAGCCGTTCGGGTTGACGTCGAGGTACCGGAAGGCGACGCGGCCCTCGGCCTCCAGCATGTCGAGCGTGCGGGAGTCCGCGACGTACCGCCCGTCCATGTTCTTCAGCGGGATGTGGATCTCCTGGCCCGCCACGTAGTCGCCGGTCCAGGCGGTGGCGGTGTTCTCCACGCGCAGCTTCTGGTCGCGGCAGATGAAGTGCAGGTGGTCGTTGCCGAGCATCGCGCCGGGCAGCAGGTGGGCCTCGGTGAGGACCTGGAAGCCGTTGCAGATGCCGAGCACCGGCAGGCCCGCGCGGGCGCCGTCGATGACCTTCTCCATCAGGGGCGAGAAGCGGGAGATGGCGCCGGCCCGCAGGTAGTCGCCGTAGGAGAAGCCGCCGGGCAGGACGACGGCGTCGACCTGCTGGAGGCTCTTGTCCTTGTGCCAGAGCGGCACGGCCTCGGCGCCCGCGAGGCGGATCGCCCGCTGGGTGTCGCGGTCGTCCAGGCTGCCGGGGAAGGTGACGACGCCGACCCGGGTGTTCGAGCGGGCGGCGGGGGTGGGTCCCGCGGTCACTTCTCTTCCTCGACCTTCACGGTGAAGTTCTCGATCACGGTGTTGGCGAGGAAGGTCTCCGCCAGTTCGTGGATACGGGCGAGAGCGGCGTCGTCCACCGGCCCGTCCACTTCGAGTTCGAAACGCTTTCCCTGACGTACGTCGGAGATTCCCTCGAAGCCGAGACGCGGCAGTGCACGCTGCACCGCCTGGCCCTGAGGGTCGAGGATCTCCGGCTTGAGCATGACGTCGACTACGACGCGTGCCACTGGCACTCCCGGTGTGTGGTGCTGGTGCTGAGCAGGTCCGTTCAGCGTACCCGGCCAAAATTTCTACGCGCGTAGCGAGCGTGACGGGCATCACGTTCCGGTATCAGAAGTGATGCGCTCGCGAAAAATCCAGGGAAAATCGCGCAGCCCGCATTCCGGGCAATCATGAGGGAACAATGAGAAGGTCTTCCCCAAGGATTGTCCGCCGCTGTACAAAGGAATGGCCGCGATAATGCGGCATTCCGCAGAAACAGCCGAACCACCGGCATCACCGCACGTCCCGGCCGCGTCCCGCCAGGTCGGCGCCCCGGTCCACCCGACCGGGAGCCGCCCCCGCAGGCCGCGGAGCACCGGACCGGGGTGCCGCATGAAGGGACCGATATTCGTGGCGCAGCGAGTCGTGGTCACTCTCTTCGACGACATCGACGGCGGTGAAGCGTCGGAAACGGTCGCCTTCGGGCTGGACGGCACGTCGTACGAGATCGACCTGAACCGAACCAATGCGGAAAAGCTCCGCGAAACGCTGGAGCCGTACCTGAGGGCCGGCCGTAAGCGCTCCGCCTCCGGCCGCGCCTACCAGCGGACCTCCGTCGCCGCCGACCCCGCCGCGGTGCGTGCCTGGGCCCGCTCGCACCAGATGGACGTACCGCCGCGCGGACGCATCCCGAAGCGGGTCTACGAGGCGTTCGAACAGGCCAACTGAGGCGGGCCCGGCTCCTGGCCGGGCCCGGGACCCGGGGGTGCACATCCCGGTGCGAGCAGCCGACTTGCGCGACACCCCCGGTGATCAGCTAGAGTTCGGAGCACGCCGAGGGGCGAGGCCGACAGGCCGAAACCCCCAGGTAGTGCGGGTGTAGTTCAGTAGTAGAACACCCTCTTTCCAAGAGGGAGGCGCAGTGTGCAATTCCTGTCACCCGCTCTTCAGCACCGCCCGGATCTCCGGTGGTCTTCGGACCACCTGGAAGTTCGGGTAGAGTGAGGGAAGCGCCGATCGGTGAGAGCCGGTCGGATGCAGTGCGGACGTAGCTCAGTTGGTAGAGCGCAACCTTGCCAAGGTTGAGGTCGCCAGTTCGAACCTGGTCGTCCGCTCCGTTGAAAGGCCCCAGTCGATGACTGGGGCCTTTTGCTGTGCCCTGGGGGCGTCGAGCGGCCCCGGGTCCGCCCGCTCTGACATTTGTCATGGGGACCGGTGACAGCGTGCACTGCCGACGGCCTCCGGGGGCGGCGAGGGTGGAGGCATGAACACCGAAGACCACGTGATCGATGTGACTGATCTGCGGCGGGTGTACGGGGGCGGCTTCGAAGCGGTTCGGGGCGTCTCCTTCACCGTCGGCCGCGGCGAGCTGTTCGCGCTGCTGGGGACCAACGGCGCGGGCAAGACCTCCACCCTCGAAGTGCTCGAAGGGCTCGCGCGGCCCGCCTCCGGGCGGGTGCGGGTGCTCGGGCACGACCCGTTCGGCGAACGGGACGCCGTGCGGCCCCGGATCGGCGTCATGCTCCAGGACGGCGGCTTCCCCTCCGAGCTGACCGTCCGCGAGACCCTGCGGATGTGGGCCGGATGCACCAGCGGCGCCCGCCCGATCGGGGAGGCGCTGGAGATGGTCGGGCTCGGCAAGCGCGCCGACGTCCGCGTCAAGGTGCTCTCCGGCGGTGAGAAGCGGCGCCTGGACCTGGCGCTGGCGCTGCTCGGGCGGCCCGAGGTGCTCTTCCTGGACGAGCCGACGACCGGGCTGGACGCCGAGGGCCGGCAGGACACCTGGTCGCTCGTCCGCGAGCTGCGGGCCGAGGGCACCACGGTGCTGCTGACCACGCACTACCTGGAGGAGGCCGAGGCGCTCGCCGACCGGCTGGCCATCCTCCACGAGGGCCGGATCGCCAGCGAGGGGACCGTCGAGGACGTGGTGAGCGCGCAGCCGTCGCGGATCACCTTCGACCTGCCCGACGGCTGGTTCCCCGGCGACCTGCCCCCGCTGGACCAGCTCGGCGTCACCGGGCACTCCCACGACGGCCGCACCGTGCGGCTGATGACGCAGAACCTCCAGCAGGCCGCGACCTCGCTGCTGCTCTGGGCGCGCGACGCGGGCGTCTCGCTCGGCTCGCTGGACGTCCGGGCCGCCTCGCTGGAGGAGGCGTTCCTGCACATCGCCCGCGAGGCCGACGGCCGGGGCGACTCCGCCACCGCCGCCGCCTCCCTCGACCCCCGGAAGGAGACCGCCGCATGAGCGCCGTCACCACTCCCCCCGCGCCCGCCGGGCAGGAACAGCGCACGCGTCCGCTCGGGCGGCTGGCCGCTCTGGCCCGGGCCGAGCTGGCGCTGCTGGTCCGGAGCAAGGGCGTGATGT
This sequence comes from Streptomyces albidoflavus, assembly GCF_000719955.1. GTDB lineage: Bacteria > Actinomycetota > Actinomycetes > Streptomycetales > Streptomycetaceae > Streptomyces > Streptomyces albidoflavus. Next base: position 25,163 of record NZ_JOII01000039.1, on the reverse strand, counting down.
TCGCGGCGCTCTTCGTGCCGTTCGTGCTGCCGTTCAGCGTCGCCCAGACCGTGGACGACGACACGCTGAAGGGCACCGGGCTCACCCTCGGGCTGGTGCTCCTGCCCGGCGCCATCGGCTTCTCGCTCCTCTTCGCCGTCTACAGCTCGCTGGTCACCATCTACGCGACCCGCCGCGACGAGCTGGTCCTCAAGCGGCTGCGCACCGGTGAGCTGCGGGACAACGAGATCCTGGCCGGGACCGCGGTGCCCTCGATCATCATCGGCCTGGCCCAGTCGGCCGTGCTGATCGTGGCCGTCACCGCGCTGCTCGACATCGGCGCGCCCAAGGCGCCCCACCTGGCCGTCCTCGGCATCCTGGTCGGCATCGTGCTGATGGTGGTGCTCGCCGCGCTGACCAGCGCCCTGAGCCGTACCGCCGAGTCCGCGCAGGTCATGGCGATGCCGGTGCTGCTGGTGCTGATGCTCGGCTCCGGCATGGTGGTGCCGCTGGAGGTCTTCCCGGACTCCCTGGCCTCCGTCTGCGAGCGGCTGCCGCTGACCGGCGCGATGGCGCTGATCCGGGGCGGCTGGACCGGCGAACTGTCCGGCGGCGACATCCTCACCGCCGCCGTGACGTCGCTGGCCTGGATCGCGCTCAGCCTGTTTGCTGTACGCCGGTGGTTCCGCTGGGAGCCCCGCCGCTGACGGCGGCGGCCGGCGCCGACGAGCACCGACCAGCAGCACCGACGAGCACCCGACGAGTACTGAGGGACGGATCACCGTGACCGGGACCGGGGACCACGAGGACGCGGCCACGTACGGCGCCACCGCCCAGGCGGCCATCAGGCGGCCCGGGAGGTGGTGGGGCCGGAAGGGCACCGCCGCCAAGGTGGAGTCGTACACCCGGATCTCGTTCCACCTCTTCCCGGTGGCGCAGCTGGTCACGGCGCTGCTCTCGCTCACCCCCGTCCCGGCGCGCTCCGCGCTGCCGGTGGCGGGGGCGCTGCTCGTGCACGTCGTCCTCGGCCTCCGGCTGACCGGGCAGGCGCTGGACTGGGTGGCGGGGCGCCGGGCGCGCCCCCGACGGCTGCTCTTCGCCTACATGGCGTGCGGCTTCGCCGGAGCCGCGATCGCCGCCCTCGTCCTGGTCAAGCTGCCGGACGACCCGCCGGCCACCTACTACACGGCCTGCGTGGGCACCTACGTGCTCTTCCTCGCCTTCAGCTGCGGCCTCGGGGTGCTGGCGCTGCGGACCCACCGGCAGAGCCTGGTCGCGGTGGCCGTCGCCACCTTCGGCGGGTGGCTGCTCGGCTCGGCCCTGCTGCCCGCCCCGGCCGCCGCCGCGCTCGCCCTCTCCACCCTGCTGAGCGCGGGCGGCCTCACCCTGGCCTCCCGCTTCTCCATCTGGCTCCTGCAGGCCGTCTACGAACTCGACGAGGCCCGGCACACCCGGGCCCGCCTCGCCGTCGCCGAGGAGCGGCTGCGGTTCGGGCGGGACCTGCACGACGTGCTGGGCCGGAACCTCTCCGTCATCGCGCTCAAGAGCGAGCTGGCGGTGCAACTGGCACGGCGCGAGCGGCCCGAGGCGGTCGAGCAGATGGCGGAGGTGCAGCGGATCGCGCAGGAGTCGCAGCGTGAGGTCCGCGAGGTCGTCCGGGGATACCGGGAGGCCGACCTGTACACCGAACTCCTCGGCGCGCGTGGCGTGTTGAGCGCCGCCGGGATCACCTGCACGGTGACCGGCACGCCGACCGGGCTGCCCCGGCCGGTCCAGGCGGCGCTGGCCTGGGTGGTGCGGGAGGCGGTCACCAACGTCCTGCGGCACGGCAACGCGGCGCACTGCCGCATCGCGCTGACCGTCGTCCCGGCGGGCCCCCGGGCCGAGGGCCGGCCCGCCGTGGCCGAACTCACCGTGGAGAACGACGGCGTACCGTCCGCGTCGGCCGGGTCCTCCGGCTCCTCCGGCGGCCACGGTCTGGCCGGGCTGCGGGAGAGGCTCGCGGCCGAGCAGGGGACGCTGGAGGCCGGGCCGGCCGGGAAGAGCGCGTTCCGGCTGGTGGCGCGGGTGCCCGTACCGGCGCACGAGGTGGCGGAGTCTGGTGTTCCGGGGGAGACCGCGGAGCGGGCCCGCCAGGAACTGGAGTAGGAAGAGGCCATGACCGAGCAGAGCCCCGAACCGCCCGCGCCCACCGGCCCCGCCCCTTCCGGCGGGGCGCCCGTCCGCGTCCTGCTCGCCGACGACGAGCACCTGATCCGGGGCGCGGTGGCCGCGCTGCTCGCCCTGGAGGACGACCTGGTGGTGGTCGCGGAGGCGGCGACGGGGCCGGAGGCGCTGGCGATGGCCCGCGCCCACCGGCCCGACGTGGCCGTCCTCGACCTCCAGATGCCCGGCGCCGACGGTGTGGCGGTGGCCACATCGCTCCGGGACGAACTGCCCGCCTGCCGCGTCATGATCGTCACCGGCCACGGCCGTCCCGGCAACCTCAAGCAGGCCCTCGCGGCCGGGGTGCGCGGCTTCGTGCCGAAGACAGTGAGCGCGCAGCGGCTGGCCGAGCTGGTCCGCTCGGTCCACGCCGGAAACCGCTACATCGACCCGGAGTTGGCCGCCGACGCCATCGCCGCCGGGGACTCGCCGCTGACCGCCCGCGAGGCGGAGGTGCTGGAACTGGCGGCGGACGGGGCGCCGGTGGCGGAGATCGCGGAGCGGGCCGCCCTCTCCCCCGGCACCGTCCGCAACTACCTCTCCTCCGCCGTGACCAAGCTGGGCGCCGAGAACCGGCACTCCGCGGTCCGTCTCGCCCGCGAGCGCGGTTGGGTATAGTGGTGCTCGCGCCACGGCGCAGCAGGCGAACGTAGCTCAGTTGGTAGAGCGCAACCTTGCCAAGGTTGAGGTCGCGAGTTCGAACCTCGTCGTTCGCTCCACGGAAGAAGCCCCGGTCCATCGGACCGGGGCTTCTTCGTGTGCGGTGCGGCCGACGGCCCGCGCTCCCCCTGGCAGGAGGGCGCGGGCCGCGCGCAACGGCTCGCTACGGGCTCAGCCCCAGCTGACGCCGGTCAGCCGCTCGTACGCCTCGATGTACTTGGCGCGGGTGCGGTCGACGACCTCCTCGGGCAGGGCCGGCGGCGGCTGCTCGGCGTGGCGGTCCCAGCCGGACGCCTCGGAGGTCAGCCAGTCGCGGACGAACTGCTTGTCGAAGGAGGGCTGGGCGCGGCCCGGCTCCCACGTGTCGGCGGGCCAGTACCGCGAGGAGTCCGGGGTGAGGACCTCGTCGGCGAGGATCAGGGTGCCGTCGGCGTCGTGGCCGAACTCGAACTTGGTGTCGGCGAGGATCAGGCCCCGCTCGCGGGCCACGTCCAGCGCCCGGCTGTAGACGGCGAGGGTGGTCTGGCGCAGCTCGGCGGCGGTCTCGGGGCCGACCAGGCGGGCGACCTCCTCGTAGGAGACGTTCTCGTCGTGGTCGCCGACGGCCGCCTTGGTGGCGGGGGTGAAGATCGCGGCGGGCAGCTCGGAGCCGTTGACGAGGCCGGGCGGCAGGGCGAGGCCGCAGACGGTCCGGCTCTCCTCGTACTCGACCAGGCCGGAGCCGGTCAGGTAGCCGCGGGCGACGCACTCGACCGGCGCCATCTCCAGGGACTTGCAGACCAGCGTGCGCCCCTTCCAGTCGGCGGGCGCCCCCTCGGGGAGGGTGGTGGAGAGCACGTGGTTGGGGACGAGGTCGGCGAGCTGGTCGAACCACCACAGGGAGAGCTGGGTGAGGACCCGCCCCTTGTCGGGGATCTCGGTCGGCAGCACCCAGTCGTACGCCGAGATGCGGTCGCTGGCGACCATGACGAGGTCGCCCGCCTCGTTCTGGTAGAGGTCGCGCACCTTGCCCGTGTGCAGATGCACCAGGCCCGGTACTTCGACGGGCTCGGGCTTTTCGACGAATCCGGACACGGTTCCTCCCCGTGGTTCTGGCCAATGCCCCCGATTCTTCCGTATCGCCCGAGCTACGGCCCGGTCAGGGTGGCGGCCGGGGCGCCGGGGCGGCTCAGTCGCGTTTGCAGATGCGGTCGAGGAGGTTGGCGGTGGCGCGCTGCACCCGTTCATCGACGTGGCCGGGGCGGTCGAGCGCCGGGGACCAGGCGAAGGTGCCGGAGGCGAAGACGAGGGCGCCGCTCGGGGCGCGGTACAGGGAGGTCTCCTGGTGGCGCTTGACGCCCTCGTGGTCGCGGTACGGGGAGTGGGCGAGCAGGATGCGGCTGTCGTGCTCGGGGAGCCGGGTGCGCGGGAAGTACCGGTCGGCCTCGCCGGCGACCATGCCGGGCAGTTCGTCGCCCTCGTGGGCGCCGGTCGCCTCCCAGAGCCAGTGCGAGGCGTTGCGCACCACCATCGGATGGGGCTCGGGGACCCGGCCCGCGTACTGGATGCCGAGGAGCTGCTGCTCGGCCCGCTCCACCTCGCGCCAGAGCGCGGGCCGGCCGGGGCCGCGGCGCTTGCGGCAGATCAGCATCCGGTCCGGGACACCGGAGGCCGAGGGCGACAACTCGACCTTCCAGTACATGGTGTTGGCAGAGAGGAAGACCAGCGAGGTGCCGTGGTCGCGGGCCAGCTCCACGGTGTTGCGCATCGGCACCGACCAGTACTCGTCGTGGCCGGGGAAGACCAGGCCGCGGTAGCGGGTCGGGTCGATGCGGCCGGAGTGCAGGTCGCGGGTGTCGGCGTAGGCGAGGTCGTAGCCGTACCGCTCGGCCCAGCGGATGAAGTCGTAGGCGTGGCCCACGTGCAGGGGCAGGCCCGCGCCCGCGTACGGCCGGTCGAAGGAGAGGGTGACGGCGGCGTCCTCCTCGCCGAGCAGCTTCCCCGACTCGTCCCACGCGTGGTAGAGGCTGGCGCCGGTCCGCCCGTCCTCCGGGTAGAGGTTGTACGCCTGCCAGGTCACGTCGGGCAGGACCAGCAGCAGGTCGGCGGGGTGGCTGTCGCGGACGGTGAACGGTACGTGCGAGCGGTACCGGCCGTCCGCCGTGGTCAGCACCGCGACGTACGCGCCGATGCTCCACAGGGTGGGGACCTGGAGCCGCCAGGAGAGCCACCAGTGGTGGCAGGAGACCGTGCGGTCGGCGGTGAGGGGCGGGGGCTGCACGATGCCGGAGAGGCGGGGGCTGGTGGTGATCTTGGAGGCGCCGTCGCCGCCGTAGTGGCCGATGCGGTAGACGTCGACGGAGAACTGCTGGGGCGGGTTGACCGTGATGTGGAAGTCGATCGACTCCCCCGGCGCCACGGCTCCCGCCGAGGCGAAGCCCTTGATCTGCTGGTCCACGTCGTCGGCGGTGCGTGGGCCGCCGCCCGGTCTCGGCGGGGGGATACGGGGGCCCGAGGCGCCCGGCGCCGGGGCGTGCTCCACGTACCAGGGGACCACCTGGCCGGTGTCGTCGAAGTAGTTCTCGCTCCCGCGCAGCCAGGGGACCGGGCCCTGGCCGAAAGGGTCCGACACGGCGTGCGCGTACGCACCCGATTCCCACCGGCGAATGTGCCCCGACCCCATGCGGCTCCCCTCCCTCGCTCACCGGAGTCCGCGCTGCCGCGTCCACTCCGCATCCGGCGACCGCGCCCAGCACATCACATTACGCACGCGCTCCGTCACCGTTCGTCTCGAATTGACGGGAACGGAGTGCATGGCTCCCGTTGGTCGCGGGGGTTCGGTCCGGCTATCCCCCTACTTGCCCCGGTCCGGGGGGTGCGGTTCGCCTGCGGCGCTTGGGGGTGGGTGGGGGTGTGGCTTCGGTTGGGGCTCGGGTGGGCAGTCGGGTGATGCGGGGCTGGGTTTCGGACAATCCTTGGGGGTGGCTTGACTTGCCGTGCCCTGCCCCTCAGGCGCCGGGGGGGGCTGTTCGCTTGGCGGGGCGCCCCTTGACCGTGCCGGTCACGGAGTGGCCTCAGGTGCCGGCCGGGCTGTTGGGTGCCGAGCGGCGTTCGACCGTGCCGGTCAAAGACTGGCCTCAATCGCCAGCCGGGCTGTCAGGTTCGCGGTTCCTCCGGTGCGTGGGTGGGGCGGGGCCGCGCCGGGGCACCTCCTCACAAACTGCAAGGCGCGGGGTCAGTCGCTTCAAGGCGGCCGTGTGTGCAGTTTGCTGCGGGGGCACCCCGACCCGTCCCCACCCCACGGTCTCGTACACGGCCAACCGCCGGAGGGTGGAATAAGGCCGTCACCGATAACGGGCCTCTCCACAGTGCCGACCGTCATCGCTCTCGCTCGTCACAAAGATCAATGGGTGACGGCCTTGTCCTCCTCCCACCGGCGGGACGACGCCGACGAGACGGAAGGGCGGGGACGTGCCGGGGTGCCCCCGCAGCAAACTGCACGCTAGGCCGCCTTGCTCCAATTGACCCCGCACCCTGCAGTTTGTGAGGAGGTACCCCGGTGCGGCCCCGCCCGACCCAACCGGCGAACGACCCGCGAACCCCCATAGCCCGGCCGGCGATTGAGGCCATCGGTGAGCGGCACGGTCGCGGTCAGCAGGGACAAGAGAGAGGAACCCCCACTCAGCCCGTCCGGCGCTTGAGGACGTCTTCTCAGCCCGGCCGGCGACTGAGGCCATCCTGAGCCGGCAGGGGCGAGGTGGGCAGGACGGGGCGGAGCTTCCGGCCACACCCCAGCCTGGCCGGCGCTTGAGGCCACCGTGGGCAACCGGGACGGGGGCGCAGCTCAGGTCGGGACGAAGCCCGCAGACAGCCCGGCCGGCGCTTGAGGCCAATCGGTGACCGGTACGGCCGGCTCCGGCAGGTCGGGGCGAAGCTCAGCACGAAACAGCCCGGCCGGCGCTTGAGGCCATCTTTGACCGGACGGTCGAGGGGCGGCCAGGTCGGGGCGCAGCCCAGCCACAACCAAGCCCGGCCGGCGACTGAGGCCACACCACCCTGCGCGGCGAGAACGGCGCCGCACGTCGAGATGAGGCGCGCGGAGGACAGCCTGGCCGGCGATTGAGGCCGATCAGTGACCGGCTCGGTCGGGCTCCGGCAAGTCGGGGCGAAGCCCAGCACAAAACAGCCCGGCCGGCGCTTGAGGCCATCTTTGACCGGACGGTCGAGGGGCCGCCAGTTCGGGGCGCAGCCCAGCCCCGCCCCAGCCCGGCCCGCGGCACGCGAGGCAGGCGGGGCGAAGCGGCCAGGCAGGCAGGGAGCCGGGCAGGCGGGCAGACGCGAAGCCAGGCAAGCACCCGCGCAGGCGGCCAAGCAGCCGGGCAGGCGGGGAGCCGCGCAGGCGGCCAAGCACCCGGGCAATCGGGGAAGTCGGGTCAGACCAGGCGGACCGGTTTGTCCGGGCGGATGCCGGTTTGGTGGACCCAGGTGAGGAGGGGGCCGCCGTCGCCCTGGTCGACGAGGGCGGTGACACGGACCGCCAGGTCCGACGCGCGGCGGCCCTGTACCAGGAGGACGGGCCCGTCGAGCCAGTCGAGCCCCGGCAGGGCCCCGGCGGTGTCCATCGCGGAGCAGCACACCATGGCCGCCACGTGCCCGGCGAGCAACTCGCGCCCCGTACGCGGCGGCTGAAGCGGACAGAGCGGCAGCCGCCCGCCGGCGGACAGGGTCTCGTCGGCCCCCTGCCCCACAGGGGCCGGAACCCCCGCCGGAACCCGCGCCTCGTCGCGGGCGACCTCCGCCGCGAGCGCCTCGGCGAGTTCCTCGGCCCGCTCGGCCACCCGGCGCCGTACCTCGCCCCCGGGCTGGGGCACCGTGGCGGCCCGGCCCGTCGCTTCCCCTCCTATGTCGACGCCCGTCCGCAGGGCCAGTTCGTCGTCGGAGGCGGTGGCCAGTTCGGCCTCGGTCAGTTCGGGGAGGCCGCCCGGCTCGGCCGCGGGCGCCCCGGCCGGCACCGCCAGGTGCTCCAGCACCCGGGCGAGGGTCGCCCCGCCGGGCTCGGAGGCGGGGACGCCCAGTCCGTCCAGGACCCGGTGGAGGCGGGCCGCCTCGGTGCGCCAGGTGCGGTCGACGACCTCGTCGGCGTACCCCTCCCAGTCGACGGGGAGCCACTGCGGTTCGCTTCCGGCGGGCTCGCCGTGGAAGAGGCGGGCGGCGAGGAGGGAGGTGGACTCGTCGATCGTGCCGGGCTCCTCCAGCAGGTCGCAGGCGGGGCGTTCGCCGAGGCGGGTGGTGAAGTCGTCGGCGAGCCGGTCGCGGCGGGAGAGTTCGGTGAGGGCGGCGACCACGCCCGCGTCCAGCCGGGCCGGCCAGCGCCCTATCCGCCAGGCGGGCAGGGCGACCCGGTTCAGCAGCCGGTCCCAGCCGGCGTAGGCGAGGCCGACCTGTTCCTGGGCGGCGATGCGCAGGCCGTAGTCGACCGCCTTGGCCCGCTCGGAGGAGGTGGCGGCGACGGCCCGCTCCATCTCGGCGGCCTCCTCGCGGCAGGCGTGCAGCAGCAGCCGGGCGAGGCGGGCCGTCCCGCCGAGGACCAGCCGGGCCAGCGGCCCCCGGCCCGGTTCGGTGCCGAGGGCGGCGGCCGCGTCGAGGCCGCGGACGAACCGGCGGGCGGCGATGATGTCGGGCTGCGCCGAGGGCCCCGTACCGGCGACGACCGGGGCAAGTACGGCGCGGAGTTCGGCGACGCGCATCCACCACAGGAAGGGCGAGCCGATCACCAGTACGGGGGCGGGCGGCTCCTGGCCGTGCGCGGGGCGGACCGCGTCGGCGCCGAGCGCCGGGTGGCTGCGGTCCTCCAGCCAGCTGTCGCAGTCGGGGGTGAGGGCTATCGCCGAGGGGGCGGGCACCTCCAGCCGGTCGGCGAGGTCGCGCACCAGGCGGTGCAGGTCGGGGGCGGAGTCCTCGCTGACCGGGACGGTGGGGCTGACCGCGGGCCGCGCCCGCGCCACCGCGAGGGCGAGCCCCGCCGCGGCGAGGAGGACCAGAACGGCGACGGCCGAGACCAGCGCGCGGGCCGCGTCCCAGACCGGCCCGGTGAGCACCCCGGTGGGGGCCCCGGCGAGCAGGACGACGGCGAGGGCCGCCGGGAGCAGGGCGAGGGCCACCGCCCGGCCGCGCACCCGCAGCACGGCGACGGCCCCGGCGCGCGCCACTTCGGCACCCGCCTGCGCACTCACACCTGACACGACCGGTCACACCCCTTTATCGCCCGCCCGGCGCCCGCTGTCCCAGCCGGTGCCGACGCGCTTCGACGGCGTTGCTCATTCCCCCACTGTGGCACCCGGCTCCGACATCGCAATGCCGGTGGGCCAAGTGCCGCACACCCCGGTCCACGGGCCGCAGAGCGCTTGCGCGGCACCCTAGTTGGGGGTGGGCGGAGCGTCAGCCGGATGGCGGATCGGTCACTCGATGGAATGCCTTTGGGCAGAGCTCGCCCGTGGCACGCGCGCCTCTGCGATCCTCACGCGCCCCCTGCCGGCGCCCCCGCACGCCCGGAAACGCCGCGTCCCCCGCCCACGGCCGAAGGCCGGTGAACGGGGGACGCGAAGAACGGCGTACCCGCGGCGCGGGGCGTACGCCCGGAGCGGTCAGCCGCGCTCCTCCACGGCGACGCGGGCCGCGATGTCGGAACGGTGCTGGGAGCCGTCGAGCCGGATGCGCGCCACGGCCGTGTACGCACGGTCCCGCGCCTCGGTCAGGTCGGCCCCGGTGGCGGTCACCGAGAGGACCCGGCCGCCCGCGCTGAGGACGGCGTCGCCGTCCTGGCGCGTACCGGCGTGCAGGACGTACGCCGCCGGAGCGTCCAGTTCCGCGACCTCGGCCAGCCCCTCGACCGGGTCGCCGGTGCGCGGCGTACCCGGGTAGTTGTGCGAGGCGACGACCACGGTGACCGCGGCCTCCTCGCTCCAGCGCAGCGGCGGGAGCGCGGCGAGGGTGCCGTCGGCGGCGGCGCGCAGCACCCCGGCGAGCGGGGTCCGCAGGCGGGCCAGGACCACCTGGGTCTCGGGGTCGCCGAAGCGGGCGTTGAACTCGATGACGCGGATACCGCGCGAGGTGATCGCGAGCCCCGCGTAGAGCAGCCCGGAGAAGGGGGTGCCGCGGCGGCGCAGCTCGTCCACGGTCGGCTGGAGGACGGTCTCCAGGACCTCGTCGACCAGCTTGGGGTCGGCCCACGGCAGCGGCGAATAGGCGCCCATGCCGCCCGTGTTGGGCCCCTGGTCGCCGTCGAGCGCGCGCTTGAAGTCCTGCGCGGGCTGGAGCGGGACGACGGTGCGGCCGTCGGTGACGGCGAAGAGGGAGACCTCCGGGCCGTCGAGGAACTCCTCGACGACCACGCGTCCGCCCCCGGCCGAGACGCAGTTCAGCGCGTGCTCGCGCGCCTCGTCCACGTCCTCGGTGACGACGACGCCCTTGCCCGCCGCGAGCCCGTCGTCCTTGACGACGTAGGGCGCGCCGAAGGCGTCGAGGGCGGTGTCGATCTCGGCGGCGGTGGTGCAGACGTAGCTGCGGGCGGTCGGCACCCCGGCGCCGGCCATGACGTCCTTGGCGAACGCCTTGGACCCCTCCAGCCGGGCGGCCTCGGCGGACGGGCCGAAGCAGTCGATCCCGGCCACGCGGACCGCGTCGGCGACGCCCGCGACGAGCGGCGCCTCCGGGCCGACCACGACCAGGTCGGCGCCGAGGCCGGTGGCGAGGCGGGCGACGGCCGCGCCGTCGAGCGCGTCGACCGGGTGCAGCTCGGCCACCTCGGCGATGCCTGCGTTGCCGGGCGCGCAGTACAGCGCGGTGACGTCGGGGTCGAGGGACAGGGAGCGGCACAGGGCGTGTTCGCGGGCGCCGGAGCCAATGACAAGGACCTTCACAGGCTTCAGCCTAGCGGGGCCGGGCGACGCCCCCTGTACGGGCTGCCGAGAAGCGGCCCGCTACTCGTTCGTATATTCCTCCACCACCGTGGCGCCCAGCTCGCGCATGATCAGGTCGTGGCCGGAGAGCGCCGACTCGTCGAGGTCCGGGTCGTCCTCCTCGGGGATGTCGTCCTCGATGGAGGTCGTGCGTCTCGGCGGTTCGGGGGCCGGGGGCCGCTGCTCGCGCTGCGGAGCCGGCGGCCCCTGCGGGGCGGGCGCCGGGGCCGGAGGCGCCGCCGGGCCGGGCTGCGGCGGGGCGGGCGCGGGCGCCGGGGCGGGCGCCGCCGGGCGCGGCTGGGCCGGGGCCTGGCCCCAGCCGCCTCCGCCGCCACCGCCGGGCGGGGTGGCGGGACCCTGGCCGCCCGAGGCGTCGATGACCGTCTCGATCTTCCAGTTGACCTGGAACTCCTCGCCGAGCGCCTGCTTCAGTACGTCCTCGCTGCCGCTGCTCGCGAAGTTGTCCCGGGCGCCGGCGTTGAGGAAGCCGAGCTGGAGCGTGGTGCCGTCGAACCCGGCGACGTGGGCGTTCTGGCTGAGCAGGATCCAGGTGAAGCGGCGGCGGTTCTTGACCGCCTCCAGGACGTTCGGCCACAGGGCACGGGCGTCGACCGCACCCGGCGGGGGCGTGGCCGGGGCCGCCTGCGGCTGGGGCTGCCCCTGCGGGCGGCCCGGCCCCTGCGGCTCGGCCTGCTGCGGCGCGGGGCCGCCGCCGGCACCGGCCGTCGGCCAGCCGCCTGGCCGGCGCGCGGCGGGCGCGGGCGCGCCGGAGCCGGGCGGCGCCGAACCGGGCCACGCGCCCGGGCGGGCCGGGGCCGCGTCGGCGGGGGGCGCGTCGGGCGCGGCGGCGGGCGGGGCGCTCTGCTGGGGTGCGGGAGTAGGGGCAGGAGCCGGGGGCGCCTGCGGGACCTGCGGCTGCGCGGGGGCGTACGCCTGGGGGGCGAGGGGGGCGGCGGCCTGCGCCGGGGGTCCGCTGCGCTCCAGCCGCTCCAGGCGGGCGAGGGTGGAGCGCTCGTCGTCGTAGGCGGCGGGGAGCAGGACCCGCGCGCAGATCAGCTCCAGCTGGAGGCGGGGGGAGGTGGCGCCGCGCATCTCGGTCAGCCCCTCGTTGACCAGGTCGGCGGCGCGGCTCAGTTCGGCGGCGCCGAAGACCGAGGCCTGGGCCTGCATCCGCTCGACCAGGTCGGCGGGGGCGTCGATGAGGCCCTTCTCGGCGGCGTCCGGAACGGCGGCGAGGATCACCAGGTCGCGCAGCCGCTCCAGCAGGTCGGCGACGAAGCGGCGCGGGTCGTTGCCACCCTCGACGACGCGGTCGACCACCTCGAAGGCGGCGGCGCCGTCCCCGGCGGCGAAGGCGTCCACCACGGAGTCGAGCAGCGAGCCGTCCGTGTAGCCGAGCAGCGCGGTGGCCATGGCGTACGTCACGCCGTCCTCGCCCGCGCCGGCCAGCAGCTGGTCCATCACCGACATCGAGTCCCGCACGGAGCCGGCCCCGGCCCGCACGACCAGCGGCAGCACGCCGTCCTCGACCCGGCTGCCCTCCTTGCCGCAGACCTCCGCCAGGTACTCGCGGAGCGTCCCCGGCGGCACCAGCCGGAACGGGTAGTGGTGCGTACGCGAGCGGATCGTCCCGATGACCTTCTCGGGCTCGGTCGTCGCGAAGATGAACTTGAGATGCTCCGGCGGCTCCTCGACGACCTTCAGCAGGGCGTTGAACCCCGCCGAGGTCACCATGTGCGCCTCGTCGATGATGTAGATCTTGTACCGGCTGGAGGCGGGCCCGAAGAACGCCTTCTCCCGCAGGTCACGGGCATCGTCCACGCCACCGTGCGAGGCGGCGTCGATCTCGATCACGTCGATCGAGCCGGGCCCGTTCCGCGCCAGGTCCTGGCAGGACTGGCAGGTCCCGCAGGGGTCCGGGGTGGGACCCTGCTCACAGTTCAGGCAGCGCGCGAGAATCCGGGCACTGGTGGTCTTGCCGCAGCCGCGCGGTCCGCTGAACAGGTACGCGTGGTTGACCCGGTTGTTCCGCAGCGCCTGCTGCAGCGGGTCGGTGACATGTTCCTGCCCGATGACCTCGGCGAACGACTCCGGGCGATAACGGCGGTACAGCGCGAGAGACGACACACCTACGAGCGTACTGGCGACCACCCACACACCGGGAAACGCAAGCGCCCCCCACGCACCCGCCAGAGCCAACCTACCCTTGCTGCCTTCCGGCCCTGGGGGAGTTCAGTCAGATAGCGCCACGTGAGGGGCTCCGCACAAGGTACCCGATCCCGCCTCCGGATACGAGTTCGCAAGCACTCCTCGCGGTCATGTAATGTTTGACGCGGAGGATTCGCCTAGAGGCCTAGGGCGCACGCTTGGAAAGCGTGTTGGGGGCAACCCCTCACGAGTTCGAATCTCGTATCCTCCGCCATTGCTCTCACCGGGCAATACGTCGAAGGGCCCCACCGCAAGGTGGGGCCCTTCGACGTTGTCTGCCTCTACCGCCTCAACGGCGCCCGGGTAGGGGCGTTCTCCGGACTGGAGAACGGTCTGTCCGGCCGCGCACGCCCCCGGCCCCGCGCTCCTGCGAGCCGCCTCAGGACTCGTCGGCCCGTAGCCCCGCCAGCAGTTCCGCCTGGTCCGTCAGGACCCCGGAGAGGATGGTGCGGGCCACGCGGAGGAGTTCGGCCACGTCGGGGTTGGTCAGGGAGTAGTGGACGGCGGAGCCCTCGCGGCGGGGGACGACCAGGTTGGCGCGGCGCAGGACGGCCAGTTGTTGGGAGAGGTGGGCCGGCTCGACGCCGATGTCGGAGAGGAGCTCGGAGACGGCGTGTTCGCGGCGGCTGAGGAGTTCCAGGACGCGGATGCGGACCGGGTGGCCGAGGGTTTTGAAGAACTCCGCCTTCAGCTGGTACAGCGGTGTGCTCACCGGACGGCTGCCTTCGTGCGAGGGCCGTGCATCGCGTCCACCTCGGAACTTTTGGCCTGGGGCTCGGAAATCGCCAAGGTTAGCAACGGCGGGCCGGTGAGGGTCAGGCCGTACCGGCGGGCAGAGGGCCGGTGCGGCCGAGGTGGGCGTGGGCGGCGGCCAGGGCCTCGGGCCCAGTCGCGTACTCGCGGTCCCGCAGCGCTTCCAGCGCCCCGACCGAGGCGAGGGTCCGGCGGTGGGCGGGGCGGATGCCGCAGGCCAGCACGGCGATTCCGCGCCGGCTCAGGTCCTCGACGGCCTCCTTGAGCGCCAGGGCCCCGGTGGCGTCCATCGTCGTGACGCGCGCCATGCGAAGGATCACCACGCGGACACTGGCGACCTCGGAGAGCTCCAGGAGGACCCGGTGGGCGCCGGCGAAGAACAGCGGGCCGTCGACGCGGTAGGTGGCGATGTGCTCGCTCGGCGGGACGTGTTCCGCGTCGCCGTGGACGGCCGGCGGCTCGGAGGGGGCGTCGGTCCGGTCGATCCGGGCCTGGACGGCGACCGCCCTCAGGGCCAGGGCTCCCGCGACGACCAGGCCGATGACCACCGCGAGGACGAGGTCGAGGACGAGGGTGGCGACGGCGGTCAGCACCAGGACGACGGCGTCCGAGCGGGTCGACCGGACCATCGCCCGCAGCGCGCCGGCCTCCACCATGCGGACCGCGGTGGCGATCAGCACCCCGGCGAGCGCGGCCAGCGGGATCTTGGAGACGAGGGGGGCGGCGGCGAAGACGATCACCGCGAGGACGGCCGCGTGGGTCAGGGCGGCCAGGCGGGAGCCGGCGCCGCTGCGGACGTTGACGGCGGTACGGGCGATGGCCGCGGTGGCGGGTACGCCGCCGAACAGCGGGGCGGCCAGGTTGGCCACGCCCTGCCCGAAGAGTTCGCGGTCGGGGTCGTGCTTCTGGCCCGTCGTCATGCCGTCCGCGACCGTGGCCGACAGCAGTGACTCCAGCGCGGCCAGCGCGGCGACCGCCAGCGCCGGGGCGAGCAGCGAGCCCAGTGCGGACAGTTCGAGGAAGTCCAGCGAGGGCGCGGGGAGCCCGGACGGCAGAGCGCCGATCGGGGCCGCCCCGTCCAGGTGGAAGAACTGGGCGGCCGCCGTCGCCGCGACGACGGCCACGATCGAGAAAGGCACGGCGGGCCGCCAACGGGCGCCGAGCAGCATCACCGCCGCCACGCCGAGGGCGAGGCCGGTCGCGGTCCAGTTCGGGGTGCGTACGAACTCCTCGACGGCGCGCCAGGTCACCATCAGGACCGAGTCGCCCTCGGGAGCGGTGACCCCGAGGGCGTTCGGGACCTGTTGCAGCCCGATCACGCAGGCGATGCCGAGGGTGAAGCCCTCCACCACCGGCGCCGGGACGTACCGCATGTACCGGCCGGCCTTCAGCACGGCCAGCGCGAGCAGCAGGACGCCGGCCAGCAGGCCGACCGTCAGCACCCCGCCCGGGCCGTACTGGGCGACGATCGGCACCAGCACCACCGTCATCGCGCCGGTCGGCCCGGAGACCTGGAGACTGGAGCCGCCGAACAGCGCCGCGAGCGCCCCCGCGACGACGGCGGTGGCCAGTCCCGCCTCGGCGCCCAGGCCGGAGGAGACCCCGAAGCCGAGCGCGAGCGGCAACGCCACGATCGCCACGGTGAGGCCGGCGAGCAGGTCGCGGCGCGGGTCGCGCGTCATGGCGGCGAAGTCCGCGCGGGTGGGCAGCAGGGACCGCACGCGGGTCCACACCTGGGCAGGCAGCGGGCTCACGACGCCGGAACCTCGGCCTGGCGCGGCGGAATCGGCACTGTCACGCACCCCTTTCGACCTTCGTCACCCCGGCCGCCCGGGACCTCCCCAAGACAGCGCACACAGCATGTAGCGAATTGCTTAATTTCGCAATTCGTTGATTCCCGGCTCGCGACAAACACACCATCAGCGCCGATTACGGCACATCTCGCATCCCCCGTGCCATGCTCGGGACTTTCGACCGGCGAGCGGGACGAGGAAGAACATGGCCAGCACGGAGCAGGTCGCGGAGCGGTTTCACGCGGCGTTGACGGCGGCGGACGCGGACGGGCTGCGGGGGGTGCTGGCGGACGAGGTGACGTTCGAGGGGCCGGTGGCCACCGCGTCCGGGGTCGCGGAGTGCGTCGCGGGGCTGGTGGAGATGGGGAAGATGATCTCCGGGGACCACGTCGAGGTGCGGCTGGCCGACGGCGGGAACGTGCTGACCTGGTCGACCGTGCGGGCCGGCGGCGGGCCGGGGCGGCCGACCGTGACCTGGCTGCGGGTGGACGGGGAGCGGATCACCGCGATCCGTACCGTCTTCGACGCGCGGGGGACCGGCGGCCGCTGAGCCCGCGGACGTTCAGTCGCCCAGGGCCGCCAGGAAGGCGCGGGCCGGGCAGAAGAACGTCGCTCCCGTCACCGCTCGCGAGTAGTCGAGGATGCGGTCGTGGAGCGGGGGCGGATCGCCCAGGAACATGCGCTCCAGCATCTTCTCGGTGACCCAGAGGTGGCGGGAGTAGCCGATGAAGTAGGTGCCGTACTCGCCGGTGCCGGGGTGGGCGAAGGGCATGTTGTCGCGGAGGATGTCGTGTTCGCCGTCGGCGTCCTGGATGGTGCAGAGGGTCTTGTGGGACTTCTGGCCCTCGGTGGCGTCGGGTTTCTCGACGTTGTCGAACTTGGTGCGGCCGATGATCTCCTCCTGGGTGCCGGTGGTCTGGGCGCGCCAGGCGGAGAGGTCGTGCAGGTACTTCTGGACGACGACGTAGCTGCCGCCCGCGTACGCCGGGTCCTCGTCGCCGACGAGGGTGGCGGCGGGGAGGGCGGCGCCGTCCGGGTTGGCGGTGCCGTCGGCGAATTCGAGCAGGTCACGGCCGTCGAAGTAGCGGAAGCCGGTGACGTCGTCCACGGCGGTCACCGAGTCGCCGAAGGCTTCGAGGAGGATCTTCTCGAACTCGACGATCAGGTCGGGGGAGGCGGCGCGCAGGTGGTACAGCAGGTCGCCCGGGGTGGCGACGGCGGTGTGCTTCTCCCCCTTGATCTCCCGGAACGGCCGCAGTTCCTTCGGCGGCGGCTTCCCGGTCAGCCGCGGCCAGCCGTGGTGGGAGATGCCGACGTTGCAGGTGAACATCGCCCCGTTGGCGCGGATGGTGATGTCCTTGATCAGGTCGTCGGTACCGGCGACCACGGACCGGACCGTCGCCACCGCCTCCTCCCCGTCCTTCACGACCAGGACGAGGAAGCCGGCGGCCGCGCTCAGCGGGGCGTCGATGTACTGCGGTTCGGTGGACTGGGGCTCTGTGGACTGAGGCTCGGCGGCGATGACCCCTCCAGGTGTCCTGTCCGGTACGCGGGGATCCGGCCCGCTCAGCGTCGGACATCGGAGGCCGGCTCGCCACCGGCGTGACCCGGTGGCGTGATGCGGTGGCGTGATGCGGCGCGGGGACCGGCCGGCGGCGGCTTCCACCCGGGTGGCGCCTCAGCTCACGGGACGGGCCCGTTCCCAGACGTTGAGGATCAGTTTCCGATCGAGGTTCCGGGCCCGCACGGCGACCGCGGAGCCCGGCAGGTCCTGGCCCATCAGCACCCGCGCTGTCGGAAGCACCACTCCTCCCTCCAGGCTCCCGAGAAAGACCAGCTGCCGGTCGTGGAGGAGTCTGCGGTCACCCGGGAGCATGACCCTGACCGTGCAGTCGTGACGGGCGAAGGCGGCGGCTTCGGCCTCGGTGAACGACATGTCGTTGCGGTTCTTGGCGACCAGCAGCCGCAACCGCGTGGAGCAGGCGCCCCGGACTTCCTGGACGAAGCGCAGGAGGTCCGCCGGCTTCACCGCCATGTAACGGTCGACCCATACCGCCTCCGGGACTCCCGACAGGTACGCGCAGAACGCCTTCACGGAGTCCTGCCGCCGCGAAGGCCAGGTGGGCGCGCGACCGTCCAGCGCGGCCCGGCCCTCGTCCGTCCGCAAGGCTTCCACCACGCCGTAGCGTGGCAGCCCGTCCGGCTGCCGTGCGGCCGGCACCAGCAAGGGTGCCAGCGCCTCGAGCGCGGAGTCGTCCTCGGGCAGCGCCGCCGGGCCGTCGCGCACCACCCCTTTGATCCAGGCCACCGCCTCCCAGGGCACGTCGTCCACCCACTTGGCCACGAGCGCCTGGGCGGAGTCCCGCACCTGGTGCAGGGCGGCCCGGCCCAGAACCGGGACGACTTTGGCCAGGAGTGCCGCGTTACCGCCCACCGCCTCCGCGGCCTCCGCCGAACCGGCACAGCCGACCGCCTCGAAGTCCGCGCTCCCGGGGTGGGGCAGCGCCACCACCCGGGCGCGTGCCACCAAGGGCGACCCCCTGGAGACCAGGTGCATGCTGCGCCCCCAGCGGCCGGTGAGTAAAGCTCCCATGTCGAGCGCGTACTCGCCGTCGACCAGCAACTGGAGCAACTGCCGTTGAAGGCGCAGGCCCTCGGGGTTGCGCAGCGCGTGTGCGTAGTCGTCGAAGAGCAGCTGAGCCGACCCGTACCGGCTCAGGGAGTGGAGGACGCCTTCCTGGAAGGTGGCCGTCCGGTCCGCCTGGTTGTCCGGGGTGTAGTCGCGCCCGAAGGTGAGCACGCCGGTCGGCCCCAGTTCGCGGGCGACCGCCTGCAGCAGCACGGTCTTGCCGGACCCCGGTATCCCCCGGACGATCACCGTCTGACCGTCGGTCAGCCGCTCGCACACCTGAGCCACCCAGCTCCGCTGGGCGGGCAGCAGCCCCCCGGCGCTCACTTCAGCACCAGGTCACGCATGGCGTTGATGCGGGGTGCCCACTTCTCGTCGGTGATGCCGTAAAGCACCAGGTGGGCGGCCATCTCGGGCTCGCTCTCCGCCCACTCGCGGGCGTCACGCTGCTCGTTCTCGTCCTTCGACCACAGCAGCGGCAGCATGGCCGCCTCGTCCCCGAACCAGTCGGTGAACGAGTCCAGGACGTCCGACACCTCCGTCCGGGGGGTGTTGGGCCCCCTCTGCTCCAGGGCTTCCCGCAGCGCTTCGAGGGTGACGTGCCAGGGGATCTCGTCCGTGGGGCGCTTCCGCGTCGCGGCCGAGCACGCTTTACGGGTGAGCAGGGGGTGGCCGCCGAACTCGTGGTAGAGGAAGTCGATGGTCTCGTGGTCCCGGTAGCGCAGCCCCATCCGCTTGCCGAGGCTGCGGACCATCTCCTGCATCTCGTCCTTCTTCATGGGCGACAGGAAGGAGAGGCGGACGAACTTGTAGAGGAGGTTGTCCTTGCCGTCCAGCAGCGGCCGCTCGAATATCGCCGGGTCCACACCGGCGCAGACGAGCCCGATCCCTTCCTTGCCTCCCGCCTCACGACGCTGCACCACCCCGCGTAGCTGGATGAGGCAGCGCATGAGCGCCCTCGCCTCGTCCTCCTCCAGGTTGGAGCGGCCGGGCCATGCCTGGTCGATCTCGTCGACGAACAGCTCCAGCCGGCCGGGCAGCCCGTCCAGCAGCGCGTCCAGGTCGTTGAGCCAGTACGTGGAGAGGCTCGCCGCGGTGTTGGGCCGGCCGTCCCGGGTGAGCGTCGCCAGGCGCGGTGCCGGCGCCCCGCCGGCCCGCAGCAGTTCGTGGCACTTCTGCAGCAGATTGAGCTGGAACATCTCTGCCGTCAGGCCGCTTATGTCCAGGCGGACGACGGGCCTGTCCTTGTCCGCGCGGTGGTTCTCCACGAAGTTGAGCAGGGAGGTCTTGCCGGCCTTGCGCAGGCCGAAGATGCCCACCGACTGCCCCCGGTCCAGGGCGAAATCGATGTCGCGCACCTCGGTACGGCGCCCGTAGAAGGCCGCGGGCTCGGTGATGGGCTTGGTCAGATCGTAGTGATCCTGGGTCACCATGATCCGGGCGATGCGCTGCCTCAGACCGATCCTGGCGCCGTGTCCCAGCAGTTCCGAGGAGTCGATGGTCAGGATGGGCAGTTGGCCGCGCCGACGGCGGACCAGGTTCTCCGCTCCTGCGTCAGGGGTGAGCAGGATCGCGAAATCCGGATCGAGGCGCGCTTCGCCCTTCCTCAGACGTTCGGCGATGGTGTCCAGCGTGCGGGGCTCCACCCGGTCGTAGGACGCGGACAGGCACAGCACCTCGAGGTGCAGGTCGAAGGTGTCGCGGACGTTCTCGGGCATGGTGATGTAGATCCACCACCGTCGCCCGTCCCTCGGGTCCTCGACGAACCTGTTGGGCTCTGCTCCCATTTCGCGGAGCAGCTTGTTGAACTGCCGCCCTCCGCTGACCCTGTTCTCGAACCTCGCCTTGTGCTCGGCGAGAACCTGCTGATTGTGCGTACCGGCCACATGAGCCTCTCAGCGGAGCGATTTTTCCGGGATCGTACTCCGGGAGAGCGCCGTTGAAAGCCCTTTTGCACCAAGACCGGACGGCCTTGGTGCAAAAGGGAGTTGGGCCTGCGGGAGGGGTCGATGGGAAGACACCGGGCGGACCCGGACCGCCCCGGACCGCACCGGGCGCCTCCCTGCGCCTCACCCCCCGACGTACGCCGCCAGATGCTCCCCCGTGACCGTCCCGCGGTTCTCGGTCAGGTCGGCCGGGGTGCCTTCGAAGACCACGCGGCCGCCGTCGTGGCCGGCGCCGGGGCCCAGGTCGATGATCCAGTCGGCGTGGGCCATGACGGCCTGGTGGTGTTCGATGACGATGACGGACTTGCCGGAGTCGACGAGGCGGTCGAGGAGGGCGAGGAGCTGGTCGACATCGGCGAGGTGGAGGCCGGTGGTGGGCTCGTCCAGGACGTAGGTGCCGCCCTTGTCGGCCATGTGGGTGGCGAGCTTGAGGCGCTGGCGTTCGCCGCCGGAGAGGGTGGTCAGGGGCTGGCCGAGGGTGAGGTAGCCGAGGCCGACGTCGGCGAGGCGGGTGAGGACGCGGTGGGCGGCGGGGGTGCGGGCCTCGCCCTCGCGGAAGAACTCCTCGGCCTCGGTGACGGGCATGGCGAGGACCTCGCTGATGTCCTTGCCGCCGAGGTGGTGTTCGAGGACGGACGCCTCGAACCGCTTGCCGTCGCACTCCTCGCAGGTGGCGGAGACCCCGGCCATCATGCCGAGGTCGGTGTAGACGACGCCGGCGCCCTTGCAGTTGGGGCAGGCGCCCTCGGAGTTGGCGCTGAAGAGGGCGGGCTTGACGCCGTTGGCCTTGGCGAACGCCTTGCGGATCGGGTCGAGGAGGCCGGTGTAGGTGGCCGGGTTGGAGCGGCGGGAGCCGCGGATGGGGCTCTGGTCGACGGAGACGACCTCGTCGCTCCTGGGGATCGAGCCGTGGATGAGGCTGCTCTTGCCGGAGCCGGCGACGCCGGTGACCACGGTCAGGACGCCGAGCGGGATGTCGACGTCGACGTCCTGGAGGTTGTGGCGGTCGGCGCCGCGGATCTCCAGGGTTCCGGTGGGCTTGCGTACCTGCTTCTTCAGGGTGGCGCGGTCGTCGAGGTGGCGGCCGGTGAGGGTGTCGGAGGCGCGCAGCCCCGCGACGGTGCCCTCGAAGGAGATGGTGCCGCCGCCGGTGCCGGCCCCCGGGCCGAGGTCGACCACGTGGTCGGCGATGGCGATGGTCTCCGGCTTGTGCTCGACGACGAGGACGGTGTTGCCCTTGTCGCGCAGCCGCAGCAGCAGGCCGTTCATGCGCTCGATGTCGTGCGGGTGGAGGCCGATGGTGGGCTCGTCGAAGACGTACGTGACGTCGGTGAGGGACGAGCCGAGGTGGCGGATCATCTTGACGCGCTGGGCCTCGCCGCCCGAGAGGGTGCCGGCGGGCCGGTCGAGCGAGAGGTAGCCGAGGCCGATCTCCACGAAGGAGTCGAGGGTGTGGCGCAGGGCGGCCAGCAGCGGCGCGACCGAGGGTTCGTCCAGGGTGGCGACCCAGTCGGCGAGGTCGGTGATCTGCAGGGCGCAGGCGTCGGCGATGTTCAGCTCGCCGATTCGGGAGGAGCGGGCGGCCTCGCTGAGGCGGGTGCCCTGGCACTCGGGGCAGGCGGTGAAGGTGACGGCCCGGTCCACGAAGGCGCGGATGTGCGGCTGCATCCCCTCGCGGTCCTTGGAGAGGAAGGACTTCTGGATCTTGGGGATGAGCCCCTCGTAGGTGAGGTTGGTGCCCTCGACCTTCACCTTGGTCGGCTCGCGGTACAGGAAGTCCCGCATCTCCTGCTCGGTGAAGTCGCGGATGGGCTTGTCGGGGTCGAGGAAGCCGGAGTCGGCGTAGAGGCGGACCGTCCACCAGCTGTCGGACTTCCAGCCGGGGATGGTGAAGGCGCCCTCGCTGATCGACTTGGAGTCGTCGTAGAGCTGGGTGAGGTCGATGTCGGAGACGGTGCCGCGGCCCTCGCAGTGCGGGCACATGCCGCCGGTGCGGGTGAAGCTCTGCCGGACGGTCTTGGCGTTGCCGCGCTCGACCGTGATGGCGCCGTGGGCGCGGACCGAGGGGACGTTGAAGGAGTAGGCGTTGGGCGAGCCGATGTGCGGGTCGCCGAGGCGGCTGAAGAGGATGCGCAGCATCGCGTTGGCGTCGGTGGCGGTGCCGACGGTGGAGCGGGGGTCGGCGCCGAGCCGCTGCTGGTCGACGATGATCGCGGTGGTCAGCCCTTCCAGGACGTCGACCTCGGGGCGGGCCAGCGTCGGCATGAAGCCTTGCAGGAAGGCGCTGTACGTCTCGTTGATCAGCCGCTGCGACTCGGCGGCGATGGTGTCGAAGACCAGGGAGCTCTTGCCCGAACCGGAGACGCCCGTGAACACCGTGAGCCGGCGCTTGGGGATCTCGATGCTGACGTCCTTGAGGTTGTTCTCCCGCGCGCCGTGCACGCGGATCAGGTCGTGGTGGTCGGCGGCGTGCGGCGCGGCCGGCGGCGCGTCCTGCCTCGTGGCCCTGGTCATCGTCTGGTCTCTCCCCTGGCTGGCGATGCGGAGCTGGCGGTACGGGCGGCCGGTCAGCGGCGTTCCTGGATGCGGATGAGGTTGCCCGCGGGGTCGCGTACGGCGCAGTCGCGGACGCCGTAGGGCTGGTCGGTGGGCTCCTGGACGATCTCGGCGTCGCCCGCGACCAGCTTCTCGAAGGTGGTGGTGAGGTCGGGGGTGGCCAGGAGGATGCCGCCATAGGTGCCCTTGGCCATCATCGCGTCGATGGTGCGGCGCTCGTCCTCGGTGACGCCCGGGTCGGCGCCCGGCGGCAGCAGGACGATGGCGGAACCGGCGCCTCCGGGCGGGCCGACGGTGATCCAGCGCATGCCGCCGTAGCCGACGTCGTCGCGGACCTCCAGGCCGAGGAGGTCGCGGTAGAAGGCGAGGGCGGCCTCCGGGTCGTTGTGCGGGAGGAAGCTCGCGTGGACGGTGAGGTGCATGGGGTTCTCGGCGCTCATGGAACTCACGCTAGGCGGGCCGCCCGGTGCACGCTTCTCGATTCCTGACCGGTTCCGCGCCGCCCGCCGCCTCCCCGCCGGGGGCGCTCCCCCGGGGCGGCCTGGCCTTCCTGACCGGCCGGGTCACCTGCTTCGCCACGCACGCGGGCATCCCCTCGATGTTCTGCCCGGCCAGGTCCTGCCGCTCCCGGAAGACGCTGGGCGGGACCCCGACCAGCTCGGTGAAGCGGCTGCTGAAGGTCCCGAGCGAGGAACAGCCGACCGCGAAGCAGACCTCGGTGACACTGAGGTCGCCCCGCCGGAGCAGGGCCATCGCCCGCTCGATCCGCCGGGTCATGAGGTACGAGTACGGCGGCTCGCCGTAGGCCAGCCGGAACTGCCGGCTGAGGTGGCCCGCCGACATGTTCACACCCCGGGCCAGCGCCTCCACGTCCAGCGGCCGCGCGTACTCCCGGTCGATCCGGTCGCGGACGCGCCGCAGGAGCGCGAGGTCGCCCAGGTGGGGCGCCGGGGGCGGGCTGGTGCTCATTCTTCGGATGATGCCACGGCGGGAGTGGGGGCGCCGGGGGAGCAGATGGCTCCGGTTGTGCGGGTACGGACGGTATCGGCCCAACAGCGGTGATATGCAGCCGGGTTGGTGGATTACGCCGCCCCGGGGCCCGGCCTCGGACCAGGCTGGTCCGGTACATCCACCCGACACCGGCACAGGGAGGACGGAAGGCGTGGGCAAGCAGATGAAGTGCGGCTCGACGCAGACGACGACAGGCAGACCCTGCGGGAGACCGGCCATGATCGGCTACTCCCGCTGCCAGCTGCACCGGGGTACGTGGACGCCCCGGCAGCGGCCCCGGCGCAAGAAGCGGGGATAGGCGCGTCGGGCGCGGGCGGGGCGGTCCGCCGCCTCACCCGCGCCCGTACGTCTCGCGCCACCGGCGCCGGTGGGCGGCGTCGCCCTGGCCCGCGCCGCCGACGGCGAGGAGGGCGGTCAGCGGGGTGCCGGAGTTCCACAGGCCGAGCAGGTCGCGGTGGACGGCGGTGATGCGGTGTTCCGCGGCGAGGGCGAGGGCGGCCTTGCCGAACGGGCAGGTGGCCGCGAAGACGGCGACGTCCGCGCGGTGGTGGAGCCAGGCCGTGCCGAGGAACTTCTGCATGTCACCGCTGGGCACGTACCGGTGCGGGGCGTAGTGCTTGCACTGGATCACCAGGCGGCGGCCGTCCGGGAGGGTCGCGGTGACGTCGGCGCCCAGGTCGCCGGCGCCGCCGGTGACGACCACGTCGCGGCAGCCGTCCCGGCGGCAGAGCGCGGCCACGTGGTGCTCGAACTCCCGCCAGCTCAGGGCGTCGACCTCGGCGAGGCTCGCGGCGCGGAGCGCCGTGGGTTCGTGGGGGTGGGGCTTGCCGCGCCGGGGGAGGCGGTCCGTGTGGTGGAGCCACCACAGGGCTGTGGCCGAGGCTCCCGTGGCGGCCGCCACCAGGACGTACGGCCAGATTGTCGACCAGGTCGTCGCCAGCAGGGCTGCCGTGGCGGCAGCTGCGGCGAGCCTGGTCCTGGTCTGCGGGGCTGCCCGGCGTGCCGGGCGCCTCCGGGCTGCGCCCCGCCGGGCTGTGCCCCTCCGGGCCGGCCTCCGCTGCGCGGGGCGCCGTTGTGCCGGGCGTCGGGCCCCGCGCTTCGTCGCCATGCGTCGTCCCCCGTCCCCGCCTTGCGTGCGCTCGGCCGTCGCCAGTCTGCGCAGGGGCCGCCTGGGGCGAAAGGGCGCCCGGTTCGCCAGGTGGCGCGAAACCGGCCTGGACTTCGCGCCGCCCGCGCCGGTCACGAACTGGCCTCAAGCGCCGGCCGGGCTGTTGGTTGCCGGGCTCCGTCCCGACCGTGCCGGTCACTGACTGGCCTCAAACGCCGGCCGGGCTATAGGGATTCGCGGTTCCTCCGGCACGGGGGTGGGGCGGGGCCGCGCCGGGGCACCTCCTCACAAACTGCATGGTGCGGGGTGAGTTGGAGCATGGCTGCCTCGTGTGCAGTTTGCTGCGGGGGCACCCCGACACGACCCCACCCCACGGTC
>NZ_JOII01000038.1 GCF_000719955.1 Streptomyces albidoflavus | reverse complement strand
CACCACCGCCGGAGGCCCCCCACCACCGCCGGAGGCCCCCCACCACCGCCGGAGGCCCCCCACCACCGCCGGAGGCACCCCCAGCCCCGGAGCCCCGTACGCTTGACCGGTGACCAGCAGCCCCACTGACCCCCAGCCGCCGGAGAACCCCCTGTCCCCCGGACAGGACGCCCTCCTGGGCCCCAGCGACATCCGCGAGCTAGCTACAGCGTTGGGCGTCCGCCCAACTAAGCAGCGCGGCCAGAACTTCGTCATCGACGCGAACACCGTCCGCCGCATCATCCGCACCGCGGACGTCCGCGCCGACGACGTGGTGGTGGAGGTGGGCCCGGGCCTCGGCTCCCTGACCCTGGGCCTCCTGGAGACGGCACAGCACGTCACCGCCGTCGAGATCGACGACACCCTCGCGGCAGCCCTCCCGGCCACGGTGGAGGCCCGCCTCCCCGCCCGCGCGGCGCATTTCGCGCTGGTCCACTCCGACGCCCTCCGCGTCACCGAACTCCCGGGCCCCGCCCCGACCGCCCTGGTGGCCAACCTCCCGTACAACGTCGCCGTCCCGGTCCTCCTCCACATGCTGGAGCACTTCCCCACCATCGAGCGCACGCTCGTCATGGTGCAGTCCGAGGTCGCCGACCGCCTCGCCGCCGCCCCCGGCTCGAAGGTGTACGGCGTGCCCTCGGTCAAGGCCAACTGGTACGCCGAGGTCAAGCGCGCCGGTGCCATCGGCCGGAACGTCTTCTGGCCCGCGCCCAACGTCGACAGCGGCCTGGTCTCCCTGGTCCGCCGCGACGGGCCCCCGGCCACCACGGCCACCCGCGAACAGGTCTTCGCCGTGGTCGACGCCGCCTTCGCCCAGCGCCGCAAGACGCTGCGGGCCGCCCTCTCCGGCTGGGCCGGATCGGCCGCCGCCGCCGAGGCCGCGCTGGTCGCCGCCGGGGTCTCCCCGCAGGCCAGGGGCGAGTCGCTGACGGTCGAGGAGTTCGCCGCCATCGCCGAGCACGCCCCGGCCCGCTGACCCGGTCCGCACGCCGCACCCCCACCCCGACCCCTCCCGGAAGGCCCACTCCCCAGTGAGCATCACGGTCCGCGTCCCCGCCAAGGTCAACGTCCAGCTCGCGGTGGGCGCCCCGCGCCCCGACGGCTACCACGACCTGGCCAACGTCTTCCTCGCCGTCGGCCTCTACGACACGGTCACCGCGACCCCCGCCGACGGCCTGCGGCTGACCGTCACCGGCCCCGACGCCGCCCAGGTCCCGCTGGACGGCTCCAACCTCGCCGCCCGCGCCGCCCTGGCGCTGGCCGAGCGGGCCGGGCGCACCGCCGACGTCCACCTGCACATCGCCAAGGACATCCCGGTGGCCGGCGGCATGGCCGGGGGCAGCGCCGACGCCGCCGCCGCCCTGGTCGCCTGCGACGCCCTGTGGGGCCTCGCCACCCCGCGCGAGGTGCTGCTCAGCATCTGCGCCGACCTCGGCAGCGACGTGCCGTTCAGCCTGGTCGGCGAGGCCGCGCTGGGCACCGGGCGGGGCGAGAAGCTGGAGCCGCTCCCGGTCGGGGGCACCTTCCACTGGGTCTTCGCCGCCGCCGACTGCGGGCTGTCCACCCCGGCGGTCTACCGCGAGTTCGACCGGCTCTGCGAGGGCCGCGAGGTGCCCGCGCCCACCGCCTCCCCGGAGCTGCTGGCCGCTCTGCGCGACGGCGACCCGCACGCGCTCGCCGCCACCGTCGACAACGACCTCCAGGCCGCCGCCCTCTCCCTCAACCCGGCGCTCGCCGCCACCCTCGCCGCCGGCACCGAGGCCGGTGCCCTCGCCGCCCTGGTCTCCGGCTCCGGCCCCACCACCGCCTTCCTCGCCGAGGACGCCCCCGCCGCCGCCCGCATCGCCGAGGCCCTCGCCGCCTCCGGCACCTGCCGCAGCGCCCGCGTCGCCGCCTCCCCGGCCGCCGGCGCCACCGTCGTCGGCCAGGACCCGGAGCCGGGCCGCGACACCGTCGCCGCCCGCGCCGACCAGGGCTGAGACGCCCCGACCGCACCACGCCGGCCGCGTTTACGCTGGAGGCCGCACCCATCCCCGTACAGGAGTGAAATGGCCGTCAATCTGGTCAACGTCGAGGCCGTCAGCAAGGTCTACGGCACCCGTGCCCTGCTCGACGGGGTGTCGCTCGGGGTCTCCGAGGGCGACCGGATCGGCGTCGTCGGCCGCAACGGCGACGGCAAGACCACCCTCATCCGGATGCTCGCCAAGCTGGAGGAGGCCGACACCGGACGCGTCACCCACAGCGGCGGGCTGCGGCTCGGCGTCCTCACCCAGCACGACTCGCTGGACCCGGCCGCCACCGTCCGCCAGGAGATCATCGGCGACCTCGCCGACCACGAGTGGGCGGGCAACGCCAAGATCCGCGACGTCCTCACCGGCCTCTTCGGCGGCCTGGACCTGCCCGGCTTCCCGCAGGGCCTGGAGACCGTCATCGGCCCGCTCTCCGGCGGCGAGCGCCGCCGCATCGCCCTGGCCAAGCTGCTCATCGGCGAGCCCGACCTGATCATCCTGGACGAGCCCACCAACCACCTCGACGTCGAGGGCATCTCCTGGCTCGCCGGACACCTGCGGGCCCGCCGCTCCGCCCTCGTCTGCGTCACCCACGACCGCTGGTTCCTCGACCAGGTCTGCACCCGCATGTGGGACGTGCAGCGCGGCGACGTCCACGAGTACGAGGGCGGCTACAGCGACTACGTCTTCGCCCGGGCCGAGCGCGAGCGGCGCGCCGCCACCGAGGAGACCAAGCGGCAGAACCTCATGCGCAAGGAGCTGGCCTGGCTGCGCCGCGGCGCCCCGGCCCGCACCTCCAAGCCCCGCTACCGCATCGAGGCGGCCAACGAGCTGATCGCCGACGTGCCCCCGCCGCGCGACACCAGCGAGCTGATGAAGTTCGCCTCCGCCCGGCTCGGCAAGACCGTCTTCGACCTGGAGGACGTCACCGTCCAGGCCGGGCCCAAGGTGCTGCTCCAGCACCTGACCTGGCAGCTCGGCCCCGGCGACCGCATCGGCCTGGTCGGCGTCAACGGCGCCGGCAAGACCTCCCTGCTGCGCACCCTCACCGAGGCGGCCCGCACCGGCGGCGAGGCCCAGCCGGTCGCGGGCAAGGTGGTCGTCGGCAAGACCGTCAAGCTCGCCCACCTCTCCCAGGAGGTCGCCGAACTCGACCCGGCCACCCGGGTCCTGGAGGCCGTCCAGCAGGTCAGGGACCGGGTCGACCTCGGCAAGGGCCGGGAGATGACGGCCGGGCAGCTCTGCGAGAAGTTCGGCTTCACCAAGGAGAAGCAGTGGACGCCGGTCGGCGACCTCTCCGGCGGTGAGCGCCGCCGGCTCCAGATCCTGCGGCTCCTCATGGACGAGCCCAACGTCCTCTTCCTCGACGAGCCCACCAACGACCTGGACATCGAGACCCTGACCCAGCTGGAGGACCTCCTCGACGGCTGGCCCGGCTCGATGATCGTCATCTCCCACGACCGCTTCTTCGTCGAGCGCACCACCGACCGGGTCTTCGCCCTCCTCGGCGACGGCGCCCTGAGGATGCTGCCGCGCGGCGTGGACGAGTACCTGGAGCGCCGCCGCCGGATGGCCGAGACCGACGGGCCGAGCGCCCCGGTCCCCGCCCAGCAGGCCGAGCGCAAGGAGAAGCCGGCCGCCGACCAGCGGGCCGCCAAGAAGGAACTCCAGCGGCTGGAACGGCAGCTCGACAAGATCTCCACACGGGAGCAGAAGCTCCACACGCAGATCGCCGAGAACGCCACAGACTTCGCGAAGGTGGCCGAACTCGACGCGGAGCTGCGCCAACTCTCCGGGGAGCGGGACGAGTTGGAAATGCGCTGGCTGGAGCTGGCGGAGGACGCCGGGTAGCGTCCGGGCGACGGCGTAACGGAGGCATCACGGAGCGGTCCTCCCTTGGGAACAAGGGCTGGACCGCTTCGGCGCGCCCAGTTGTTCGAGTGGTAGAAAAGTGGGCCAGCACTGGCGTGCCGAAATATCAGTGAAGAGGGGGAGCCGCTGATGAGTCAGCCGCCCAACCAGCCTCCGCAGCCGCCGCAGGGCGGTTTCGGGCCACCACCGGAGCCCGGGCCCGGGCAGGACGGCGGACAGCCGCCCGCCCAGCCCCCGCAGCCCCCCAGCCGGCCGCCCCAGACCCCGCCCCCGGCCCAGCCCGGCTACGGCTACCCGCAGCAGCCGGGTCCGTACGGCCAGCCCCAGCAGCCCGGCCCCTACGGCCAGCCCCAGCAGCCCGGCCCGTACGGCGCCCCGCAGCAGCCGGGACCGTACGGCCAGCCCGGCCCCTACGGCCAGCCGCAGCAGGGGTACGGGTACCCGGGGCAGCCCCCGACCTATCCCGGCCAGCCCGGTCCCGGAGGACCCGGCGGCGGAGGCGGCCCGTTCAAGGGGAAGACCGCGGCGATCGTCGGCGGTGCGGTGGCGGTGGCGGTGCTGGCCGTGGTCGGCATCGTCACGCTGACCGGGGGCGACGACGAGAAGGACCCCGTCGCCGCCCCCTCCAAGGCTCCCTCCGCCAGCGGCGCCGCCCCCTCCGCCCCGGACAACCCGGGCGACGGCAAGGGCGACCGCAACGGCGAGAAGGAGGACCTCAACGCGGGCCGCCAGGAAGGCGAGGCGAAGGTCCTCTGGTACAAGGAGGCGCCGGACGCGCCCGGCCGCGGCGCCGACGCCCCCGGCATGTGGGTCACCGACACCACCGCCGTCAAGGCGGCCTACCGCTCCGTCCTCGCCTGGGACATCGAGAGCGGCAAGCCCAGCTGGGACGAGGTCGAACTGGACGGCCCGGTCTGCGCCGCGAGCAAGCAGGCGGTCGACGGCAAGGTCGTCATCGCCCACAAGAACGGCAACACCGACAAGTCCAAGTGCAACCAGCTGATGCAGCTGGACCTCGCCACCGGTGAGACCGGCTGGACCAACACCCTCGACGAGGGCGCCCTGTTCGACAGCACCCTCCAGCTCGACGTCGTCATCGCCGGGGAGACCGTCGTCGCCGGGCGCGACATGTCGGGCGTCGCCTTCCGGCTGAGCGACGGCAAGGAGCTGTACACCAAGAAGAAGTACGGCCAGTCCTGCTTCCCCGGCGCCTGGGCCGGCGAGGACGACCACCTCGTCATGGTCTCCTCCTGCGCCGCGACCAAGCCCGCCGAGCACGACGAGGTCAGCGTCCTCGACCCGGCCACCGGCAAGGTCAAGTCCACCCTCGCCGTGGCCAAGGGGTGGCGCGTCGAGAAGGTCTACTCGATGGACCCGCTGGTCATCTACTCGACCAACAAGGACAAGGACGCCTGGAACATCTCCCGCGTCGAGAACGGGAAGATCACCACCCAGGTCGAGTCCGAGGTCTCCTTCAGCCCGCAGTGCGGCTGGTCGATCATGTCCCGCGCCCTGCGCGGCTGCGTGGGCGCCGTCGCCGACGACTCCACCCTCTACCTGCCGACCGAGGCCAAGAGCGGCTCCAACGAGGTCGTCGCCACCAGCCTGGCCACCGGCAAGAAGAAGTGGTCCGTCCAGGCGCCCGAGGGCCGGTCGATGCTGCCCCTGAAGATGGAGGACGGCAAGCTCCTCGCCTACGTCGAGGCCTCCTACAGCAAGGGCGGGGAGATCGTCTCCATCCCCACCTCCGGCGGCAAGCCGACCACGCTCCTGAAGCTGCCCGAGGGGACCGCGGCGATCGAGCGCGGCTTCTACTCCCGGGCCGTCGACTACGTCGACGGACGCTTCTACATCTCCACCACCCGCCTCAACGGCAAGGACGACGCGGCGGAGAAGCTGATGCTGGCCTACGCCAAGTGACCCACCGGGGGCGTCCGCGCCGGGCCACGGCCCGCGCGGCGCCCCCCGCTCCTCCGCTCCCCGACGTCTCTTCCCACGTCCCCACGCGCACCGAGGTACCCACGCCATGACACAGCCGCCGTCCCAGCCGCCCAACGAGCCGCCCCAGGGCGGTTTCGGCGCCCCGCAGGACCCGCCGCCCGGCGGATTCGGCGCGCCGCCACCGGCCCAGCCCCCGTCCCTCGACAAGAAGGACGGCCCCGCCGCCGGAGGCGACCAGCCCCAGCAGCCGCCCCAGCCCCCGCAGCAGCAGCCCGGCTACGGCTACCCGCAGACCCCGCCCCCGTCCCAGCCCGGCTACGGCTACCCGCAGCAGCCCGGCCGGCCCCCGCAGACGGCCCCCGGCTACGGCTTCCCGCAGCAGCCGCCCCAGCCGCCGCAGGGCGCCCCCGGCTACGGCTACCCGGGCCAGCCCCCGCAGCCGCCGTACGGCCAGCCGCCGCAGCCCTACGGCTACCCGCAGCCGACCACCGTGCCGATGAACGCCCCGGGTTCCCCGGGCGGCGGCCGGAAGTTCGGCCCGCAGGCCATGATCGTCACGGCGGCCGTGGTGGTCATCGCGCTGATCGTCGGCGGCGGCCTCTGGTACAAGTCCTCGCAGGACAGCGAGACCACCGCCGGCGGCGGCGGGAGCAGCGAGACCGGCGAGGGCAAGGGCGGCTCCGGCGAGGCCCCGGCCGGCTCCGGCGGCGGCGACGAGAAGGTCCCCGCCGACCCCAACTCCAAGGTGCTCTTCCAGCTCCCCGCGCCCAAGGTCAAGGGGGACAGCAGCTACCCGGTGAAGGGCTCCTGGCTGACCAGCAAGGTCTTCGCCAAGCCCGGCCTCTCCGAGATCAACGGCTACGACCTCGACTCCGGCAAGGTCACCTGGACGACGCCGCTCTCGGGCCAGCACTGCGCCTCCTCGCCGGAGGTCGGCGACGGCGACATCGCCGCGGTCGTCTACCAGAACGCCAAGCCCACGGCGGAGGACAAGTACCCGGGCTGCGACAAGATCTCCGCGATCGACCTGGCCACCGGCAAGATCCTGTGGACCGAGTCGGTCGAGGTCGGCTCGCGGCCCGCGCGGTACGACGAGGTCTCCATCAGCGGCAGCACGGTGGCGGTCGGCGGCGGCACCGACGGCGGCGCCGCCTTCGACCTGAAGTCCGGCAAGGAGCTGTGGAAGCCGCAGAACGGCGACGCCTGCGAGGACGTCGGCTACCGCGGCGGCGAGGCGCTCGTGGCGGTCCGCAAGTGCGGCAGCTACGACAACCCGAAGATGGAGGTGCAACTCCTCGACGCCTCCGACGGCACCCCGCAGTGGAGCTACAAGCTCCCCGCCGGGCTCGACAACGCCAAGGTCATCTCGGTCGACCCGGTCGTCTTCGGCACCGACTCGCAGGACATCACCGCCTCCGGCGTCACCGACGTCTTCACCCTCGACGACAAGGGCGGCCTGCAGAGCCGTTTCGCGCTGGAGGACGGCAAGTACCAGCACGACTGCGGCGTCAACAAGGTGCACGACTGCCGGCAGATCTTCGCGGGCAACGGCAAGCTCTTCGTCCCCACCGCCGAGCACGACGCCAAGGGCGAGGAGTACGGCCGGACCAACGAGATCCTCTCCTTCGACCTGAAGACCGGCAAGCAGACCGGCGACCGCTTCGACGCGGGCGGCAAGTACAAGATCTACCCGCTGCGGATGGACGGCAAGAACGTCCTCGCCTACAAGGCGCCGCCGTACGACAAGGGCGGGCAGATCGTCTCCATCGACCCCAGCGGCAAGCAGACGGTCCTGGTGGAGAACCCGGCCACCGAAGCCGTCCGCAACGTCGAGCGGAACTTCCTCCCGGAGTTCGGCGAGGTCATCTACGGCGACGGCCGCCTCTTCATGTCCTCGCTGTACGTCCGCGAGCCCAGCAAGGTGACGAAGGAGCCGGAGTACCTGGCCATCGCCTTCGGCACGAAGTGAGCTGATCCGGCGGCCCGTCGACAGGGCCGCACATCCTGGTTCTGCCCCGTCCCCGGTACCGCCGGGGGCGGGGCAGCGCCGTCGACGGAAGGGGAACCATGTCCGGGCACGGAGCGGAGCACGCCGCCGAGGCCGCCGCCAAGGCCGAACTCGACGCGCTGATGGGGTCCTTCATGGACGCGTTCACCAACACCGGGGGCCGGCCGCCGCGCCTGCACGCCGTCCGGGAGGTCTTCATCCCGCAGGGCCTGATCATCATGAACCTGCCGGAGGGGCCGGTGGTGTACGACCTCGACACCTTCCTCGCGCCCCGGCAGGCGCTGCTGACCGACGGGACGCTGACGGAGTTCTCCGAGTGGGAGACCGCCGAGCGCACCGAGATCTTCGGTTCGGTCGCCCACCGGTACAGCGCGTACGGCAAGTCCGGGCGGCGCGACGGCACCTGGTTCGAGGGCGGCGGCCGCAAGACCACCCAGTTCGTCCGCACCCCGGACGGCTGGCGGATGAGCGCGATGGCGTGGACCGACGCGTAGGAGGGCGCGGGCCCGGTCGCGTTTGAGGGCCGGGGGCAGGTGGAGAGGTTGGGGGCGGCGGGGTCCGGCGGACGGGCGGTGAATGCCGGGAAACCGGGCCACGCCCACGAGGGAGCGTGTAACTTCCGGGAGACGTACGGCCGGTGGGCCGGGGCGGGGGACTGCGTGGAGGGCGGCCGGATGGGCGTGCGGGTGATGGTGGTGGACGATCACCGGCTGCTGGCCGAGGCACTGGCCTCGGCGCTGAAACTGCGCGGCCACCGGGTCCTCGCGGCGGCCGCCCCGGCCGCCGGCGCCGCCGACCTGGTGGTGGCCCGCGCCCCCGAGGTCTGCCTGATCGGCACCGCCACCCCCGCCGAACCGGGCATCTTCGACCCGGTCGTCCGCATCCGCGCCGAGGCCCCGCAGGTCGCCGTGGTGGTCCTCGGCCCGGTGCCGAGCCCGCGCGGCATCGCCGCCGCCTTCGCCGCCGGGGCCTGCGGCTACGTCCGGCACGACGAGCGGATAGAGGGCGTGGAGCGCGCCATCGTCCGGGCCTGCAAGGGCGAGGCCGTGGTGGCGCCCCAGCTCCTCGCGGGCGCCTTCGCGGAACTGCTCAACCCGGCGGTCCAGCCCGACGACGAGGGCCAGCGGCTGCTCGCCCTGCTCACCCCGCGCGAGGTCGAGGTGCTGGTCCGGGTCGCCGAGGGCGAGGACACCCGGGTGATCGCCGCCGGGATGGGGATCGCGCCGAGCACCGCCCGGACCCATGTGCAGCGGGTGCTGATGAAGCTGGGGGTCGGCTCCCGGCTGGAGGCCGCCGCCCTCGCCGCCCGTACCGGTCTGCTGGACCGGGCGGCGCCGGTCGTCCCCGGTCAGCGCTCCGCCTCCGAGGCGGTCGCGGAAAGGCCGCGGGGGCGGCGGTCCCCGTGAAGAACCGCCGCCCCCGCGGGGTGCGTGCCGTGGGACCCGGCCGGGCCCCGGCGTAGGTCAGCCGCGTCCGGCCGGGCCGCCCTCGCCCTCGGCGGCGTCGAGCGCCTCCTGGGGCAGCGGCGGGGTGGGCGGGACGGTCGGCCGGAGCTTGACCCAGACCAGGAAGAACAGGCCGAGGGCGAGCATGCCCAGCCCGGTCCACAGGTTGATGTTGATGTCCTGGGCCTTCTCCAGGTCGGCGTCGGTGGCGAAGATCCCGGCGGCGCCGACGATCAGGCCGTAGACGACGAAGAGCGCGCCGATGATGCGGCGAATGTCGAAGAGCCGGGCGGCCGTGGCCGATTTGGCCTCCAGCTCGGTGACCTCGTCCTGGAAGGCGTGGCCCTCCGCGGGCGGATTCTGCTTCTCGGTCATGGTGGGGCGTCCTTGGCGTGGTTCGGGCCGGGTCAGAAGGAGAACGGCACGTAGCAGATGGCGGCGAGGATGATCGCGCCCCAGCCCAGCAGGGCCGGCTTGCGGTACCAGACCTCGTCACCCTCCTCGGCGCCCTCCAGGTCGAGGCCGGGCGACTTGGTGCCGTAGACGAGGCCGGCCAGCTGCTCGACCGGCTTCGGCTTCGTCACCAGGGTGACCACCACCATGACGATGCCACCGACGACGAACGCGACGATCGAGGAGACGAAGTTGGCGCCCTGGTCGCTCGGGATGTCGATGATGCCCTGCTGGTACAGCCAGAAGTAGTTCACCATGGCGGCGGCCGTGCCGGAGAGCAGGCCCCAGAAGCCGGCGGCCGGGGTGGTGCGCTTCCAGAACATGCCGATGATGAAGACCACGAAGAGCGGGACGTTGAAGAACGAGAAGAGCGTCTGCAGGTAGTTCATGATGTTGCTGAACCCGGCCGCGATGAACGCGGTCCCCATGCCGATCAGCACACCCACGGCCGTGACGACCCGGCCGACCTTCAGGTAGTAGCCGTCCTCCCGGCCCTTCTTCAGGTACGCGGCCCAGATGTCGTTGGTGAAGACCGTGTTGAAGGAGGAGACGTTGGCCGCCATGCCCGCCATGAAGGCGGCGAGCAGACCGGTCACCGCGATGCCGAGGACACCGTTGGGCAGCAGGTCGCGCATGAGGACGGGGATGGCGTCGTTGTAGTCGAGCCCGCTGCCGGCCTGGCCGATGGTCGGCTCCATGACCAGCGCGATGAAGCCGGGCACCACGACGACCATCGGGATGAGGATCTTCGGGAAGGCGGCGATCAGCGGGGTGCGCTTGGCGGCCGACAGGTTCTTGGCGGAGAGCGCGCGCTGCACCTCGGCGAAGTTGGTCGTCCAGTAGCCGAAGCTCATGACGAAGCCGAGGCCGAGCACGATGGTCAGCCAGTTGGCGCCCAGCGGGTTGGCCTCGCCGATGCCGGTGCCGTCCCAGGCGGTGAGGAAGTCGCCGCCCTGGGAGGCGGAGAGCGAGGAGGTGATGCCGTCCCAGCCGCCGACCCGCTTGAGGCCGACGATGGTGAGCGGGATCAGCGCCGCCAGGATCACGAAGAACTGGAGGACCTCGTTGTAGATCGCCGAGGAGAGCCCGCCGATCGTGATGTAGGCGAGGACGAAGAAGCCGGCGACGACGATGGCGACCCACTCGGGCCAGCCGAGCAGCGCCTCCAGCACGATCGCCATGGCGTAGAGGTTGACGCCCGCGATCAGCACCGAGGAGACGGCGAAGATCACGGAGGAGAGGAGGTGCGAGGAGGGACCGAACCGGTGGAGCAGGAACTCGGGGACCGACCTGACCTTCGACCCGTAGTAGAACGGCATCATCACCAGGCCCAGGAAGACCATGGCGGGGATGGCGCCGATCCAGTACCAGTGCACGGTGTACGCGCCGTACTGCACGCCGTTGGCCGCCATGCCGAGGATCTCGGTGGCGCCGAGGTTGGCCGCGACGAACGCGAGCCCGGTCACCCAGGCCGGCAGGGAACGTCCCGACAGGAAGAAGTCGAGGCTGGTCTTGACGGAGCGCCTGGCGGCGAAGCCGATGCCCAGGACCACGGCGAAGTAGATCGCCAGGATCGTGTAATCGAGCCCGTTGGTCGGGAGCCGGAGCCCCTCGGCGAGATGGAGCATGGGGGGAACTCGCTTCGTTGCGCGAACTGAACGAGACGGGAACCTACGCGCTAAGCGTCAAGATCTGAACAGTTTTGTTGATTTTCTTTGTTTGATCGTGATGGAGCCGGGTGCTTCCTCCCGGTTTCGCGTGCTTTTCCGGCGGCGCCCGACGGGTTGACGGTGCTGTTGCGCTGTGATTGGTTGTGTTCGGTTATGTTGATTGATAGGGGTGTGTGAGGGTGCTCGCGTGAAGAAGACCTCGACCCGGCTGTCCGACGGCCGCGAGCTCGTCTACTACGACCGGGACGACAGCAGGGAGCGCGACGCCCCCGACCCGCGCCCGGCCGACCAGGTGGCCACCGCCTCCGAGGTCCGCCGGGACCCGCTGCTCGGCGACTTCGTCGCCATCGCCTCGCACCGCCAGGGCCGCACCCACCTGCCGCCCGCCGACGCCTGCCCGCTCTGCCCGGCCCGGCCCGGCGGCCACCAGGGCGAGATCCCGGACAGCGACTACGACGTGGTGGTCTTCGAGAACCGCTTCCCCTCGCTCTCCGGCCCCACCGGCCGCTGCGAGGTCGTCTGCTTCACCTCCGACCACGACACCTCCTTCGCCGGCCTCGACGAGGACTCCGCCCGCCTCGTCCTCGAAGCCTGGCGCGACCGCACCGCGGAGCTCTCCCGGCTGGAGGCGGTCCGCCAGGTCTACTGCTTTGAGAACCGGGGCGTCGAGATCGGCGTCACCCTCGGCCACCCGCACGGCCAGATCTACGGCTACCCCGAGGTCACCCCCCGGACCCGGCTCATGCTCCAGTCCCTCGCCGAGCACCGCGCCACCACCGGCCGCAACCTCTTCGACGACCTGGTCGCCCGCGAACGCAAGGACGGCGAGCGGATCGTCCTCGAAACTGAGCACTGGACCGCCTTCGTCCCGTACGCCGCCCACTGGCCCTACGAGATCCACCTCTACCCCCGCCGCCGGGTCCCCGACCTGGTCGCGCTGGACGAGGCAGCGCGGGCCGAGTTCCCCGGGGTCTACCTGGAGCTGCTGCGCCGCTTCGACCGGATCTTCGGTGAGGGGCGGCCGCCCACGCCGTACATCTCCGGCTGGCACCAGGCACCCTTCGGGGAGCCCCGGCCCGGCGAGCCGGACGTGGCGCGCGAGGAGTTCGCCCTCCACCTGGAACTCTTCACCGTGCGACGCACCGAGGGAAAGCTGAAGTTCCTCGCCGGTTCGGAGTCCGGCATGAGTGTGTTCATCAACGATGTGCCGCCGGAGGCCGCGGCGCGGCGACTGCGAGAGGTAGCGAGTTCATGAGCGTAGGGAAGTACCTGGTCACCGGAGGCGCCGGCTACGTCGGCAGCGTCGTCGCCCAGCACCTGCTGGAGGCCGGCCACCAGGTGGTCGTCCTGGACGACCTCTCCACCGGCTTCCGCGAAGGCGTCCCCGCGGGCGCCGAGTTCATCGAGGGCCGCATCCAGGACGCCGCCCGCTGGCTGGACCCCACCTACGACGGCGTGCTCCACTTCGCCGCCTTCTCCCAGGTCGGCGAGTCCGTCGTGGACCCCGAGAAGTACTGGGTCAACAACGTCGGCGGCACCACCGCCCTGCTCGCCGCCATGCGCGAGGCCGGGGTGCGCCGCCTGGTCTTCTCCTCCACCGCCGCCACCTACGGCGAGCCGGTCTCCGTCCCCCTGACCGAGACCGACCCGACCGCGCCGACCAGCCCCTACGGCGCCTCCAAGCTCGCCGTCGACCACATGATCAGCGGCGAGTGCCACGCCCACGGCCTGGCCGCCGCCTCGCTGCGGTACTTCAACGTGGCCGGCGCCTACGGCGGCTGCGGCGAGCGCCACGACCCCGAGTCGCACCTGATCCCGCTCGTCCTCCAGGTCGCCCAGGGCCGCCGCGAGGCCATCTCCGTCTACGGCGAGGACTACCCGACCCCCGACGGCACCTGCGTCCGCGACTACATCCACGTCGCCGACCTCGCCGAGGCCCACCTCCTCGCCCTGGACGCCGTCACCCCCGGCGACCACCTCGTCTGCAACCTCGGCAACGGCAACGGCTTCTCCGTCCGCGAGGTCATCGAGACGGTCCGAAAGGTCACCGGCCATCCCGTCCCCGAGGTGGCCGCCGCGCGCCGCGCCGGTGACCCGGCCGTCCTCGTCGCCTCCGCCGACGCCGCCCGCACCCGCCTCGGCTGGACGCCCACCCGCCCCGGCCTGGACCGCATCGTCCAGGACGCCTGGGACTTCGCCCGCCACGGCAGCGCCCGAGGCGCCGAGACGGTCACCGTCGCCGGGGGTGGAGCGTGAGCGCCGCCGCCCGCGCGGGGGCCGCCGCCGCGCCCGAGGACGAGACGCGCCGGGCCGAGGCCGTCGCCGAAGGGTTCCGCGCGCTGTACGGCCGCGACCCCGAGGGCGTCTGGGCCGCGCCGGGCCGGGTCAACCTCATCGGCGAGTACACCGACTTCAACGACGGCTTCGTCATGCCGCTCGCCCTCCCGCACACCGCCGTCGCCGCCGTCGCCCGCCGCGAGGACGGCGTCCTGCGCGTCCACTCCGCCGACCTCCCGTCCCCCGTCACCGAACTCCGCGTCGACGAACTGACCCCCGGCTGCGACACCTCCTGGGCCGCCTACCCGGCCGGGGTCGTGTACGCCCTGCGGACCGCCGGCCACGCCGTCGGCGGCGCCGACCTCCACCTCGCCTCCACCGTGCCGACCGGCGCCGGTCTCTCCTCCTCGGCGGCCCTGGAGGTGGTCACCGCCCTCGCCCTCAACGACCTGTACGACCTGGGGCTCGGCCGCGCCGAACTGGCCCGGCTCGCCCAGCGCGCCGAGAACGAGTTCGTCGGCGTCCCCTGCGGCGTCATGGACCAGATGGCCGCCGCCTGCTGCACCGAGGGCCACGCCCTCCACCTCGACACCCGCGACCTCTCCCTGCGCCAGGTCCCCTTCGCCCCCGCCGACGACGGCCTCGCCCTGCTCGTCGTCGACACCCGCGTGCAGCACGCGCTGGGCGACGGGGCGTACGCCGAGCGGCGCGCGGGATGCGAGGAGGGCGCGCGCCGCCTGGGCGTGAGCCACCTGCGGGACGTGCCGCACGCCGAACTCCCGGCCGCCCTGGAGCGGCTGGCCGACGCCGGCGAGCACGTCGTCCGCTACGTCCGCCACATCGTCACCGACAACCACCGCGTCGGCGAGGTCATCGACCTGCTCGACGCGGGCGACGTCCGCGCGGTCGGCCCCGTCCTCACCGAGGGCCACCACTCCCTCCGCGACGACCTGCGGGTCTCCTGCGCCGAACTCGACCTCGTGGTCGAATCCGCGCTCGCGGCGGGCGCGCTGGGTGCCCGGATGACCGGCGGCGGCTTCGGCGGCTCCGCCGTCGTCCTCACCGAGGCCGACGCGGCCGAACACACCGGCGACGCGATCCGCGCCGCCTTCGCCGCCGCCGGCCACCCCGAGCCGAGGATCTTCCCGGCGCTGCCCTCGGCGGGCGCGCGCCGCCTCAGCTGAGAAGGGCCCGGCGGGCCCAAAGGTGACCGGAGTGGGCGCACTCCGGTCCCTTCCGTCCCCCGGACCACACCCGTCCCGGTCTCCACCGGTCGGTTGGTGGCCAGTTCTGCAAATCCACTTCCGCCCCCGGGCCCCGTCCGTACTCTGAGAGCAGCGCCGGTGGGGGCCGGTGCCGTTCAGGGGGCGAGACCGATCGGGTCCGGCGCCCCGGAGCGGGACGGGGACCGGGCGGCGGCCGGGTGGCCCGCACCCCTCCGCCCACGGGCGGGGGCCGCGCCGGGCACCGCGACCGTGACCGTCCGTTCCCCCGGCCAGTGGGGGTATCGCAACGTGGTCCGTATCCGAGTCCTGGTCGTCGACGACCATCGCATCTTCGCCGAGTCCCTGGCGGCGGCGCTCACCGCCGAGCCCGACGTGGACGTCTCCGCCGCCGGCAGCGGCCCGGCCGCCCTGCGCTGCCTGGAACGTGGCGCCGCCGAGTCCCGCCCCTACGACGTGCTGCTGGTCGACGCCGACCTCGGCGCGGGCCGCCCGCCGCAGCCCGCGCCCCTGCGCGAGGCGGCGGCGGGCGTGGGGGCCCCTGTGGGGGCGCCTGTCGACGGGATCGCGCTGGTCGCGGGGGTGCGGGCGGTGCAGCCCGGGGTGCGGACCGTCGTCCTGGCCGAGCGGGACGATCCGCGACGGGCGGCGCTCGCCCTCCAGGCCGGGGCCGTCGGCTGGGTCGCCAAGGACTGTTCGCTCTCGCGGCTGCTCACTGTTGTGCGCGGGGTGCTGCGGGAGGAGACGCATCTGCCTCCGGCTCTGCTCACCGGGGTCCTGCGCGAGCTCACCGCTGCGCGGAAGCACCGCAGCGACAGTGAGCGCCTCGTCGAGTCGCTCACGCCGCGGGAGCGGGAAGTGCTGCGCTGCATGGTCGCCGGGCTCGGGCGCAAGGCTGTCGCCGAGCGTCTTTTCCTCTCCCCGCACACGGTCCGCACCCACATGCAGAACGTCCTCGGCAAGCTCGGCGTCCACTCCACCCTCGCCGCCGTGGCCCTGGCCCGCCGCGCCGGCGTCGGCCCCGCCGACCTGGCCCCACCCTCGAACGGGGTCCGCGCCGGCTGACCCACCCCGACTCCTGGGGCCCGCCCCGGCCGGGATGCGGCTGCGCCGCGACTTGGGGTGCCTTGTGCCCGTGCCCGGTCAGGGACTGGCCTCATGCGCCGGCCGGGCTGGGATGCGGGGGTACCTCCTCACAAACTGCCAGGTGCGGGGTCAGTCGCTTCAAGGCGGCCGAGCACGGCAGTTTGCTGCGGGGGCACCCCGGCACGACCCCGCCCTCCCGTCTCGTCGGCGTCGTCCCGCCGGACTGACCCCGCACCCTGCAGTTTGTGAGGAGGTACCCCGGCGCGGCCCCGCCCCACCCCCGTGCCGGAGGAACCGCGAACCTGACAGCCCGGCCGGCGATTGAGGCCAGTCTTTGACCGGCACGGTTGAGACGGAGCCGGGCACCCGACAGCCCGGCCGGCGATTGAGGCCATCAGTGACTCGGCACGGGCAAGACCGGCAGACGGCCGGACCAGCCCAGCCGAAAGGCAACCCCAGCCGAAAGGCACCCCCAGCCGCGAGGCAACCCCCGCCGAAAGGCGAGCCTCGTCCCGCTCAGCCGGGGATGTTGTCGAAGGGGGCCGTGAGCGCCCGAAGGAGACGGGCCAGTTCGGCGCGCTGGGTGGGCGCCAGCTCGGCCAGGATGGCCCGCTCCTGCGCGAGCAGCCCCGCCAGCGACCGGTCAGCCCGATCGCACCCCTCGTCGGTGAGACGCACAAGCACACCCCGCCGGTCACTGGGATCGGGCAACCGCTCGACAAGCCCCTTCTTGGCCAGCCGGTCGATCCGGTTGGTCATCGTCCCGGACGTGACCAACGTCTGCGTCAGCAACTGCCCGGGCGACAACTGATACGGCACCCCCGACCGCCGCAAGGCGGTCAGCACATCGAACTCCCAGGGTTCGAGCTGATGCTCCGCGAACGCGATCCTCCGGGCCCGGTCAAGATGCCGCGCCAGCCTGCTGACGCGGCTGAGCACTTCCAGCGGCTCCACGTCGAGGTCCGGGCGCTCCCGGCGCCACGCTGCGACCAGCCGATCGACCTCGTCCTCCATGCGGATCAGTGTAGTAGGTCTGTCGACGTGAAGTCTCTTGACGTCAAGATAAACGCGGGTGAGGATGGGCACGCCGGGGGAGGCCAGCCTCCCGAACCCCGCCGAGGAGGCACCCCATGCCCACCTGGGACCCCGCCCAGTACCTCCGCCACGCCGACCACCGCACCCGCGCCTTCGCCGACCTCCTGGCCCGGGTCCCGGAACCGCGGGTGCCGAAGGACCGCCCCCTGCGCGTCGCCGACCTCGGCTGCGGCCCGGGCAACTCCACCCGCCTGCTCACCGAGCGCTGGCCCGCGGCCCGCGTCACCGGCTACGACCACTCGGAGGCGATGCTGGCCCGCGCCCGCACCGACCTCGCGGACACCGGCGCCGACTTCGCCCACGCCGACCTCCGCACCTGGACGCCGGACGAGCCGTACGACGTCATCGCCTCCAACGCCACCCTCCAGTGGGTCCCCGGCCACCCGCACCGCCTGGCCGACTGGACCGCCGCCCTCGCCCCGGGC
This sequence comes from Streptomyces albidoflavus, assembly GCF_000719955.1. GTDB lineage: Bacteria > Actinomycetota > Actinomycetes > Streptomycetales > Streptomycetaceae > Streptomyces > Streptomyces albidoflavus. The sequence continues at coordinate 49,382 of NZ_JOII01000038.1, read as the reverse complement.
GGCACCCTCGCCTTCCAGGTCCCGGGCAACTTCGACGCCCCGAGCCATGCCCTGATGCGCCGCCTCGCCGCGAGCGAGGGACCGTGGCGGAAGCGGCTGGACGGCGTCCTGTGCGGCGCCGACGCCGTACTGGACCCGGCCGGCTACCTGCCGTACCTCACCGGGCCGGGCCGCACCACGGACCTGTGGGAGACCACCTACCTGCACCTGCTGACGGGCTCGGACGCCGTCCTGGACTGGGTGACCGGGACCGGTCTGCGGCCCGTCCTGGACGCCCTGGCCGACGACCGGGCAGCCCGTACCGCCTTCACCGACGCCTACCGCGACCTGCTGCGGGAGGCGTACCCGGTGACGGCGGACGGCACCACCCCGTTCCCCTTCCGCCGCGTCTTCGCGGTCACCACCGTGCCCACCACCCCTGCCGCCCAGGAGGGCCCCTGATGCTCGTAGCCGTCGACCACGTCCAGCTCGCCGCCCTGCCCGGCACCGAGGACACCCTGCGCCGCTTCTACGCCGACGCGCTCGGCATGACCGAGATCCCCAAGCCGCCGGTGCTCGCCGCGCGGGGCGGCTGCTGGTTCGCGGCCGGGGGCGTCCAGCTCCACCTGGGCGTCGACCCCGGTCACCGGCCCTCGCCCAAGGCCCACCCGGGCCTGCGTGTCGCCGGCATCGACGCGTTCGCCGCCCGCCTCGCCTCGCACGGCGTCGAGGTCACCTGGGACGACAACCTGCCGGGCCACCGCCGCTTCTACGCCCAGGACCCGGCCGGCAACCGTCTGGAGTTCCTGGAGCCCGACGCGGCGGCGGAGGCGTGAGCGGGGCGCGCCGTACGTGACGAGGGCGGGCGGGCACCGTGGGGTGCCCGCCCGCCCTCGTCACGTACGGCGGTGGTTCAGTTCTTGCGGTGGCCTATCAGGCGGGGCTTCTGCTCCATGCCGTCCAGGCCGTGCCAGGCCAGGTTCACCAGGTGGGCGGCGACCTCGGACTTCTTCGGCTTGCGGGCGTCCAGCCACCACTGGCCGGTCAGCGCCACCATCCCCACCAGCGCCTGCGCGTACAGCGGCGCCAGCTTCGCGTCGAAGCCGCGGTTCTTGAACTCGGTGCCGAGGATGTCCTCGACCTGGGTGGCGATGTCGCTGATGAGCGAGGCGAAGGTGCCCGTCGACTGGGCGACGGGGGAGTCCCGTACGAGGATGCGGAAGCCGTCGGTGTACACCTCGATGTAGTCGAGGAGGGCGAAAGCGGCCTGTTCGAGGAGTTCACGCGGGTGACCGGCGGTGAGCGCGCCCGTCACCATGTCGAGCAGCTGGCGCATCTCCCGGTCGACCACGACCGCGTACAGCCCCTCCTTGCCGCCGAAGTGCTCGTAGACCACCGGCTTGGAGACCCCGGCCTTCGCCGCGATCTCCTCCACCGAGGTGCCCTCGAAGCCCTTGGCGGCGAACAGCGTGCGACCGATGTCCAGCAGTTGCTCACGCCGCTCGGCGCCCGTCATCCGGGTCCGCCGGGTCCGGCGGGGTTTGTCACTGCTGGTACTGGTGCTCGAGTCGGTCGCCACGCCCTCCATCATGCCGCGTCGGCACTTTTCGGCTGACGGCGGGCGTCGATGCGCTCCGCCGAGGGCCACCGCACGTCGTAGGCCCACCCCAGCTGCTCGCACCAGCGGATGATCCGCGCCGAGGAGTCGATCTGGCCGCGCTGGACGCCGTGCCGGGCCGAGGTCGGGTCGGCGTGGTGCAGGTTGTGCCACGACTCGCCGCAGGAGAGGACGGCCAGCCACCAGACGTTGCCCGAGCGGTCCCGGGACTTGAACGGGCGCTTGCCGACCGCGTGGCAGATCGAGTTGATCGACCAGGTGACGTGGTGCAGCAGCGCCACCCGGACGAGGGACGCCCAGAAGAACGCCGTGAAGGCGCCCCACCACGACATCGTCACCAGGCCGCCGATCAGCGGCGGCAGCCCCAGCGAGACGAGCGTCCACAGCACGAACTGCCGCGAGATCCGGCGGATCGCCGGGTCCTTGATCAGGTCCGGCGCGTACTTCTGCTGCGGCGTCTGCTCCTCGTCGAACATCCACGCCATGTGCGCCCACCACAGGCCCTTCAGCAGAGCCGGCACCGTCTCCCCGTACTTCCACGGGCTGTGCGGGTCGCCCTCCGCGTCGGAGAAGCGGTGGTGCTTGCGGTGGTCGGCCACCCAGCGGACCAGCGGGCCCTCCACCGCCATCGACCCGGCGACGGCCAGCGCGATCCGCAGCGGGCGCTTCGCCTTGAAGGAGCCGTGGGTGAAGTACCGGTGGAAGCCGATGGTGATGCCGTGGCACCCCAGGAAGTAGAAGAAGACCATCAGCCCGAGATCCAGCCAGCTCACCCCCCAGCCCCAGGCCAGCGGCACCGCCGCCAGCAGCGCCACGAACGGCACCACGATGAACAGGAGGAGGGCGAGCTGCTCCACCGTGCCCTTGCGGTCGCCACCCAGCGTGGCGGAGGGGGTGGGAGCGGAATCCGGTGGGGAGGTCCGCGGCTCTTCGTCGATCATTTCGGAGGTCGAGGTCATGGGCGCCCCTGAGGGTTGAGGGAATGCGGTCGGTGGCCGAGGAACCGGGAAAGAGGAGGGCATCGGCCGCCTACGGTTCCGTAACCTACGGTGACGTAAGTATGGCAGCGACCGGCCCCTCGGCAAGAGGCCCCGAACGGGGGTGTCTCCTGCCGGCCGCGCGGCCGACCTATCCTTGACCGGTCGGACAGCGCGGTCCGCCACCTCCAGAACGTGCTCGACACACTGCAAGGAGCCGCACCTGTGAGCAGTGCCGACGCCCAGGCCACCACGACCAGCGCCACCGGCCGCCCTGGGCCCACCGAGACCCCTGAACCCGCCCGCACCACCAGCCCCGAACTCCGCGCCGACATCCGCCGGCTGGGTGATCTGCTGGGCGAGGCCCTGGTCCGCCAGGAGGGGCACGAACTCCTCGACCTCGTCGAGCGCGTCCGCGCGCTGACGCGTACGGACGGGGAAGCCGCCGCCGAACTCCTCGGCGGCCTCGAACTGGAGATCGCGGCCAAGCTGGTCCGCGCCTTCTCCACCTACTTCCACCTCGCCAACGTCACCGAGCAGGTCCACCGGGGCCGCGAGCTGCGCGCCCGCCGCGCCGAGGAGGGCGGGCTGCTGGCCCGCACCGCCGACCGGCTCAAGGACGCCGACCCCGAGCACCTGCGGGCCACCGTCCAGAACCTCAACGTGCGGCCGGTCTTCACCGCCCACCCCACCGAGGCCGCCCGCCGCTCGGTCCTCGGCAAGCTCCGCCGCATCGCCGAGCTGCTGGAGACCCCGGTCATCGAGGCCGACCGGCGCCGCCACGACACCCGGCTCGCCGAGAACATCGACCTCGTCTGGCAGACCGACGAACTCCGCGTGGTCCGCCCCGAACCGGCCGACGAGGCCCGCAACGCCGTCTACTACCTGGACGAGCTGCACGCCGGCGCCGTCGGCGACGTCCTGGAGGACCTCACCGCCGAGCTGGCCCGGGTCGGCTTCGAGCTGCCCGAGAACTCCCGCCCGCTGACCTTCGGCACCTGGATCGGCGGCGACCGCGACGGCAACCCGAACGTCACCCCCGAGGTCACCTGGGACGTGCTGATCCTCCAGCACGAGCACGGCATCAACGACGCCCTCGAAGTCGTCGACGAGCTGCGCGGATTCCTCTCCAACTCCATCCGCTACACCGGCGCCACCGAGGAACTCCTCGCCTCCCTCCAGGCCGACCTCGACCACCTCCCCGAGATCAGCCCCCGCTACAAGCGGCTCAACGCCGAGGAGCCCTACCGGCTCAAGGCCACCTGCGTCCGCCAGAAGCTGGAGAACACCAAGGAGCGGCTGGCCCAGGGCACCGCCCACCAGCCCGGCCGCGACTACCTCGGCACCGCCGAACTCCTCACCGACCTCACCCTCATCCAGGACTCGCTGCGCGAGCACCGCGGCGGCCTCTTCGCCGACGGCCGGATGAACCGCACCATCCGCACCCTGGCCGCCTTCGGCCTCCAGCTCGCCACCATGGACGTCCGCGAGCACGCCGACGCCCACCACCACGCCCTCGGCCAGCTCTTCGACCGGCTCGGCGAGGAGTCCTGGCGGTACGCGGACATGCCGCGCGACTACCGCACCCGGCTGCTGGCCAAGGAACTCCGCTCGCGCCGCCCGCTCGCCCCGAGCCCGGCCCCGCTCGACGCCGCCGGCGAGAAGACGCTGAACGTCTTCCACACGGTCAGGCGGGCGCTGGCCGTCTTCGGGCCCGAGGTCGTCGAGTCGTACATCATCTCGATGTGCCAGGGCGCCGACGACGTCTTCGCCGCCGCCGTCCTCGCCCGCGAGGCCGGGCTGATCGACCTGCACGCCGGCTGGGCCAAGATCGGCATCGTGCCGCTCCTGGAGACCACCGACGAGCTGCGCGCCGCCGACGTCATCCTCGACGAGATGCTCGCCGACCCCTCCTACCGCCTGCTCGTCTCGCTCCGCGGCGACGTCCAGGAGGTCATGCTCGGCTACTCCGACTCCTCGAAGTTCGGCGGCATCACCACCTCCCAGTGGGAGATCCACCGCGCCCAGCGCCGGCTGCGCGACGTCGCCCACCGGTACGGCGTACGGCTGCGGCTCTTCCACGGCCGCGGCGGCACCGTCGGCCGTGGCGGCGGCCCCTCGCACGACGCGATCCTCGCCCAGCCCTGGGGCACCCTGGAGGGCGAGATCAAGGTGACCGAGCAGGGCGAGGTCATCTCCGACAAGTACCTCGTTCCCTCCCTGGCCAGGGAGAACCTGGAGCTGACCGTCGCGGCCACCCTCCAGGCGTCCGCCCTGCACACCGCGCCCCGCCAGTCGGTCGAGGCGCTGGCCCGCTGGGACGCCGCCATGGACACGGTGAGCGAGGCGGCCCACACCGCCTACCGCAAGCTCGTCGAGGACCCGGACCTGCCCTCGTACTTCCTCGCGTCGACGCCCGTCGACCAGCTCGCCGAGCTGCACCTGGGCTCGCGTCCCTCGCGCCGCCCCGGCTCGGGCGTCTCGCTCGACGGGCTGCGCGCCATCCCGTGGGTCTTCGGCTGGACCCAGTCGCGGCAGATCGTGCCCGGCTGGTTCGGCGTCGGCTCCGGCCTGAAGGCGCTGCGCGAGGCCGGGCTGGACGGCGTGCTCAGCGAGATGTACGAGCACTGGCACTTCTTCCGCAACTTCGTCTCCAACGTCGAGATGACGCTGGCCAAGACCGACCTGCGGATCGCCCGCCACTACGTCGACACCCTCGTCCCCGACGAGCTGCGCCATGTCTTCGACCTCATCGAGGCCGAGCACGCGCTCACCGTCGCCGAGATCCTCCGCGTCACCGGCGGCGAGGAACTGCTCGACTCCAACCCCGTCCTCCAGCAGACCTTCGCCATCCGCGACGCCTACCTCGACCCCATCTCCTACCTCCAGGTCTCCCTCCTCGCCCGCCAGCGCGCCGCCGCCGAACGCGGCGAGGACCCCGACCCGCTCCTCTCCCGCGCCCTCCTCCTCACGGTCAACGGCGTGGCGGCGGGCCTCCGCAACACCGGCTGACGGCGGGACGTACCACGGACGACGGCGCCCGTCCCCTCCCGGTGCGGGTGGGGGCGGGCGCCGTCATGCGCAGGCGGGTGTACGCGGGTCACAGCAGCACGAACGCCCCCGTCAGCAGCAGCGCCCCCGCCCCCGCCAGCCCCCAGGCCGTGCGGCGCATGCGCATGCCGCCGGCGACGACCACGGAGGCGAGGAGGAGGGCGCCGCCGAGGGGGATCCAGGCGTGGAGGAGGCCGGGGAAGCCGGAGCGGACCACGGCGGTGGTGCCGGGCTTGAGGACGACGGGGAGTTCGGCGCCCTCGTCGGCGGCGACCGAGCGTTCGATGGTGACCTTGCTGCGGCGGGTGGCGTTGTCGGAGACCGGCGCGAACGGGCCCGTGCAGTGTTCCGCCCCGCACCGGGCGACGGTCATCGTGCCGTGCTCGCGGCTCTGCGGGAACATCACGTGCTGGGCGGCGGGCCACGAGGCCCAGGCCCCCGCGACCAGCAGCAGCAGGGCGAGGAGGCCCATCAGGGCCCGCCCGCCGAGCAGCATCAGCCCGTAGGCGCTCTCCCCGGCACGGCGCGTACGGCTGCGCCGGGGCTTCTTCGCGGACGGGGCCTTGGCTGACGAGGGCATGGCGGGATACTGGGCCGTAGCCCCCGGGCCGGTCAATCTTCCGGCCAACCTTCGCCCCTGTGGACGTTCGGTGACGACCGGGGAGGTACGCGACAGGCGCGGCTGCGGGCGGTCCTACGCGTTGTAGGAGCTCTGCGCGCGCTCCAGGCCCGCCACCACCAGGGCCTCCACGGCGTCGGCGGCGCGGTCCACGAAGTAGTCCAGCTCCTTGCGCTCGGTGGAGGAGAAGTCCTTCAGCACGAAGTCGGCGACCTGCATCCGCCCGGGCGGCCGGCCGATGCCGAACCGCACCCGGTGGTAGTCGGGGCCGAGCGACTTGGTCATCGACTTGAGGCCGTTGTGCCCGTTGTCGCCGCCGCCGAGCTTGAGCCGCAGCGCGCCGTAGTCGATGTCCAGCTCGTCGTGGACCGCGACGATCCGCTCGGTGGGCACCTTGTAGAAGTCCCGGAGCGCGGTGACCGGGCCGCCGGAGAGGTTCATGTACGACTGGGGCTTCGCCAGGACGATCCGGCGGCTGCCGGGGCCGGGCGCGCCGATCCGCGCCTCCAGCACCTGCGCGCGGGACTTGTGCGCCTTGAACTTGCCGCCCGCCCGCGAGGCGAGCAGATCGGCGACCATGAAGCCGACGTTGTGGCGGTTGGCCGCGTACTCGGGGCCCGGGTTGCCGAGGCCCACCACGAGCCAGGGGCTGTCGTCCGTCACTGACGTTCTCCTCGGAGCGGGGGAGGGGCGGGATGCCGTACAGCGAACCGCCGTCCCGGCGCGGCGGGCGCGCGGGACGGCGGTGCGGTGCTGCGGGGTACTGCGGTGCCGGAAGGGCTCAGGCCTCGGCGCCTTCCTCGGCGCCCTCGGCGTCGGCGGCGGGCTCCTCGGCCTGCGCGGCCAGGACCTGGAGGACGACGGTGTCGTCCTCGACGTCCAGGGAGACACCCTTGGGGAGCTTGATGTCCTTGGCGAGGACGGAGTCGCCCGCGTCCAGACCGGCGACGGAGACGGTCAGCGACTCGGGGATGTTGGTGGCCTCGGCCTCGACCGGCAGGGCGGAGAGGACGTGCTCCAGCAGGTTGGCGCCCGGGGCGAGGTCACCCTCGGCGACGACCGGGATCTCGACCTGGACCTTCTCGCCGCGCTTGACGGTGAGCAGGTCGATGTGGACCAGGTGGCCCTTGAGCGCGTCACGCTGGACGGCCTTGGGGATGACCAGCTCGGACTTGCCGTCGAGGTCGAGCGAGATCAGGACGTTGGACGTCTTGAGCGCCATCATCAGCTCGTGGCCGGGCAGGACGATGTGCGCGGGCTCGGCGCCGTGGCCGTAGACCACACCGGGAACCTTGGACTCACGACGGATCCGGCGGGCGGCACCCTTGCCGAACTCGGAACGGGTCTCCGCGGAGATCTTCACCTCGGACATGTGCACTCCTCGTATAGCGGTACGGACGGTGGTGGTCACTCGGCCACGACTGACACGACCGGCCTGCTACGAAGAGCGCGTCGATAACGGACCACGAGCCGGAGAACCGGGCTGGCGTCCCTCGCCGAGCAACGTGGGGGAGTGTACCCGGGGGCGGGGAACCGGCGGAAATCGATCACCGGGCGGCCTGATCGGGCCAGGACGGGGGCGGACCGGCGACAGGGCGCCGCAACTGTGATCGTCTGTCCGGCTGGAATCCGTCATCGCCAGCGCAATAGCCGTCCTGGGCACGCTACTTGGCTCCGTCGCCACCCTCGCCATCCAGCGCGGCACCGCCGAACGCGGCCACCGCTTCACCCGCGACGAAAAGCTCCGCCAGGAACGCCTCGACGCCTACGTCACCTACGCCGGTGCCCTGGTCGACTACCGCCGCTGCCTCATCCACCTCTGGTTCTGCCTCCACGAGTCCCCACCCCCGGAGAACCCCGACGAGGTCCGCATCCGCAGCTACGACCTGCGCACCCGCGCCCAGGAGTCCCTCTTCCGCGTCCAGATGCTCACGGCGGACGAGGCACTGGGCCGGGCCGGCTCCCGCCTCCTGGACGAGGTCTCCGAACTGCACAAGGCGGAGAGCCGGGCGGAGCTGGACGAGGGGCGGGAGCGGACACGGGAGGGGATAGCCGGGCTGGTGCGGGAGGCCAAGGGGGCGTTGTGAGGGAGATCTCCGGGCCGGGGAGGCCGGGGAACGTGGCACGGCCGACGCCGTGACGGCGTACGGTCCGCACCGTGCTCAGGGGCTCGTGGGCCCGTGGGCGGCGCAGGGGGCCCCGGGGAAGTGAGCCACGAGGGCGGTGGTGTCGTCACGTACCGTCGTCCCCCGCACGTGCGCCCGCAGCTGTTCGTCCAGCCGCTCGACCAGCGTCTCCGCGGGCAGCCCCAGCCGGGCGAGTTCGGCCAGCCGCTCGGAGAGCGGGAAGAAGGCGCCGGTACGGTCGCGGGCCTCGTCCACGCCGTCGGTGACCAGCAGGTAGGCGTCCTGGCGCCGGTAGGTGTCGCGGACGGTGACACGCGGGGTGTCGTCCAGGGTGCCCAGTCCCAGCGGCAGGCCGGGCTCGGTGGCGGCCAGTTCGGTCACCCGGCCGTCCCGCAGGCGGTAGAAGGGGACGTGTCCGGCGGACAGGTAGTCGAAGGTGCCGTCCGCGTGGCCCTCGATGAGCAGCGCGGTGGCGAAGGCCGGCAGGTCACTGCTCTGCTCGTCCCGCCGGGACCGCGCGTTGTCCCGCAGCAGGGCCTGCTCCATGCGGTACGCGACCTCGGGAAGGCTCTCGGCGTAGTGGGCCGCCTCGTGGAACGCGGCGGCGATCTGGCGGCTGGCGGAGATCGCCGGGAGCCCCTTGCCCTGCACGTCCCCGATCATGACGCGGTAGCCGTACGGGGTGGGGACCGCGTCGTAGAAGTCGCCGCCGATGCGCCCGCCCTCGGTGGCGGCCACGTAGAAGCCGCAGATCCGCACGCCCTCGTCTTCGATGGGCAGGTGGGGCTGCACGGCCCGGGTGAGCGTCTCGGCGAAGTCGGCGGTGGAGTGCTCGGCGTCGCGGGAGACGCGCAGGTAGTGGTTGAGCAGGAGCGCCGCGGTGGCCAGGACCAGACCGCCGAAGATCCCCACGCCCGCGACCGGGGCGATGTAGTCGTGGGGGCCGAGGTAGTTCAGCAGGATGTTGGCGAGGTACACGCCGGTGACCGCCCACGTCCAGCCCCGCGTGGTGTAGAGCCCGGCGAAGACGGGCGCCGCGCCGCTGAGCAGGGTGAGGCGGACGTCTTCGGGAGTGACGGCGTTGGCGGTGCCGACGGCCACGATGAACGCGATCAGAAGCGTGCCGAGCAGGGTGCTGTGCGTGGACGGTGACGGCATCTCCGGCTCCCGGGGCGGACGCGAATTCTTCCCTTTTAGTACGATCTGGGCGTAACCGGCGCTCTGCCGGCGGCGCACCGGGCCGCCAGGTGGCCCCCGTGCGCGGCTCCGCTCGCGCCGTGGAGCCGTCCCGTTCACCCGGGTGGGGCATCGACGTCCGCAGCCCCTGACCCTGCCTGCTCTCGTCCCTCGGCGAGCCGGATGCCGTCGCGGTCGCCTCCGTGCGGGAGGGGGCAGGCCGTCGCGCATCGGGGTGGGCGCGGAGGGCGGTCGGGGTGGCGCCGACGGGATCAGGGCGGGGCGGGCCAGAGCACCGCTCTCCTAAAGCGGGTGTCGCACCCCGCTCACCCGGCCCAGACGCGCCCGAACTCCTCGGCCGTGACGGTCTCGACGGGGTCTTCGGCGGGGTCGATCGGCTGGTCCGTCAGGAAGCCGTGTGCGTCCTCCAGGTGTTGCCAGCTGTAGCGGAGGAGGCGGCCGGACCCGGTGACCTCCGCCTGCTTGATCACGACCAGTTCGTCGCGGTCGGGGACGGCCTCGAAGTACCAGTGGTTGCCGTCCTCGTCGGAGTGGCGGAAGTGGTGGCGGTGGGTGGCGTGTTCGTCCAGGGAGCGGAAGTAGGCCACGGTCCGCGACCAGGCGCGTCGGGCGTCGTCGTCCACGGGGTCGTCCTCGTAGCAGGGGGGGCGGGCGGACAGGCGTAAGGCCCGGTACCTGGGGAGGTGCCGGGCCTTACGCGGGTGTGCTGCGGGTGCAGAAGCGTTCCTGCGGGGCTTCCCGCGTGGTGCGGGGTGGATCGCCTCCGCGTGAGGAGTGGTTACTCCTCCTCGAACAGGCTGGTGACCGAGCCGTCCTCGAAGACCTCGCGGACCGCGCGGGCGATCATCGGGGCGATGGAGAGGACGGTGATCTTGTCCAGTTCCAGCTCGTTGGGGGTGGGGAGGGTGTTGGTGAGGACGAACTCGCTGACCTTGGAGTTCTTGAGGCGGTCGGCGGCGGGGCCGGAGAGGACGCCGTGGGTGGCGGTGACGATGACGTCCTCGGCGCCGTGCGCGTACAGGGCGTCGGCGGCGGCGCAGATGGTGCCGCCGGTGTCGATCATGTCGTCGACCAGGACGCAGACGCGGCCCTCGACGTCACCGACGACCTCGTGGACGGTGACCTGGTTGGCCACGTCCTTGTCGCGCCGCTTGTGGACGATGGCCAGCGGGGCGCCGAGCCGGTCGCACCAGCGGTCGGCCACGCGGACGCGGCCGGCGTCGGGGGAGACGATGGTGAGCTTGGAGCGGTCGACCTTGGCGCCCACGTAGTCCGCGAGGATGGGGAGGGCGAAGAGGTGGTCGACGGGGCCGTTGAAGAAGCCCTGGATCTGGTCGGTGTGCAGGTCGACGGTGAGGATGCGGTCGGCACCCGCCGTCTTCAGCAGGTCCGCGACGAGGCGGGCCGAGATGGGCTCGCGGCCGCGGTGCTTCTTGTCCTGGCGGGCGTAGCCGTAGAACGGGACGATCACGGTGATGCTCCGGGCGGAGGCCCGCTTCAGAGCATCGATCATGATCAGCTGTTCCATGATCCACTTGTTGATCGGGGCGGTGTGGCTCTGCATCAGGAAGCAGTCCGCGCCGCGCGCCGACTCCTGGAACCGCACGTAGATCTCACCGTTGGCGAAATCGAATGCCTTGGTCGGTACGAGACCGACCCCCAGCTGGTGGGCGACCTCCTCGGCAAGCTCGGGGTGGGCGCGGCCGGAGAAGAGCATCAGCTTCTTCTCGCCGGTCGTCTTGATCCCGGTCACAGCACTTGTCTCCTCAGACGAATCTTCCGCCGCTGCACCCGCCCCGGTTCCGGACACCCCTGACGTGCCAGACCTTGGAACAGCGAGCCAGCCAAATCGCGTGCATCTATCACGGTACGCCGTGTCCGGCGCAGCCGTTTCCGGTCAGCTTTCGGCCGGTGCCTCCTCCGAGCCGCTCTCCGCGGCCTTCGCGGCGGCGCTTCCGGGTCGCTTGCGGGCCACCCAGCCGTCGATATTCCTTTGCTGGCCCCGGGCTACGGCGAGAGCGCCCGACGGCACGTCCTTGGTGATCACCGAGCCGGCGGCGGTGTAGACCCCGTCCCCGAGCGTGACCGGTGCCACAAACATGTTGTCCGATCCGGTGCGGCAGTGGCTGCCGATCGTGGTGTGGTGCTTGTTGACCCCGTCGTAGTTGACGAAGACGCTGGCGGCGCCGATGTTGCTGTGGTCGCCGATGGTGGCGTCGCCCACGTAGCTCAGGTGGGGGACCTTGGTGCCCTCGCCGATCGTGGCGTTCTTCATCTCCACGTACGTACCGGCCTTCGCGGCGCGGCCCAGGCGGGTGCCGGGGCGGAGGTAGGCGAAGGGGCCGACGGTGGCCTCGGGGCCGATCTCGGCCTTCAGGGCGACCGTGTTGTCGACGCGGGCGCCCTCGCCGACGGCGGTGTCGGTCAGCCGGGAGTTCGGGCCGACCTCGGCGCCCTCGGCGACGTGGGTGGTGCCCAGCAGCTGGGTGCCCGGGTGGACCAGGGCGTCCTGGCCGAAAGTGACCGTCGCGTCGATCAGGGTGGAGGCCGGGTCGACGACCGTGACGCCGGCCAGCATGGCCTGCTCCAGCAGGCGGTCGTTGAGGACGCGGCGGGCGGCGGCGAGCTGCACGCGGTTGTTGATGCCGGCGATCTCGCGGTGGTCGGCGGCGAGCGAGGCGCCCACCCGGTGGCCCGCGCCGCGCAGGATGCCGAGGACGTCGGTGAGGTACTCCTCGCCCTGGCTGTTGTCGGTGCGTACGGCGGCCAGGGCCTCGGCGAGGAGGCGGCCGTCGAAGGCGAAGACGCCGGAGTTGATCTCGCGGAGGGCGCGCTGCTCGGGGGTGGCGTCCTTGTGCTCGACGATCGCGGTGACCGCGTCGTCGGCGTCCCGGACGATCCGGCCGTAGCCGGTGGCGTCGGGGACCTCGGCGGTCAGCACGGTGACGGCGTTCTGGTCCTTGGCGTGGCCCTCGGCCAGCGCGGTCAGCGTGGCGCCGGTGAGCAGCGGGGTGTCGCCGCAGACCACGACCACGGTGCCGTCGACGGAGCCGCCGAGCTCGGCGAGGGCGGTACGGACGGCGTGGCCGGTGCCGTTCTGCTCCTGCTGGTGGGCGGTGCGGACGCCGGGGTGGGCCTCGGCGAGGTGGGCGGTGACCCGCTCGCGGGCGTGGCCGACGACGACGACCAGCTCGGCCGGGTCCAGCTCGCGGGCGGCGGTCAGCACATGGCCCACCAGGGAACGGCCGGAGATCTCGTGCAGGACCTTGGGGGTGGCCGACTTCATACGGGTGCCTTCACCCGCTGCGAGGACGATGACGGCTGCCGGGCGGATGGCGCTCACGGATGTGCCCTTCGGCTTCGGGTGATGGTCACCCGAAGGATACCGGGGAGCCCTCAGGGCGGCCGGGCGGGCCGAACGCGCAGCGGGTCCCGGCCGAGGTGGCCGGGACCCGCTGGGGTGCTCCGAGGGCGGAGCCGACGTGCTCCCGGGGAAGGAATCGAACCCTCATTCAATGGACCAAAACCATTTGTCCTGCCATTAGACGACCCGGGAAGGTACGCCCGCACGAGGGCCCATCCATGATCGGCCCCTTGACGCGCGACACCACTATGCCCCAACGTCCGGCCTCGGCGCGACGATCCGCCCGAGCCGGGCGCCGCCGCCGGTACGCGGCGGCCCCGCGGGCCCGCCGGGAGGGCCGGGTGCCGCCCGGGGCCGGGGTGGCGCGGGTGCGGCGCGGGGCGCGGCACTCGCCGGAATTGTCGCAGGCCGCACCCGTACGCTGGTGCGTATGACCACGACGGGGGAAGAGCACCGCGCGGCCGGGGGGCCGTGGTGGTGGGAGCGGCGGCGAAGCGCCGTGCTGGACGGGGGGCTGGCCCTGGGGTCGGCCCTGGAGTGCGCAGTCGAGGGGGTGGGGTTCGCCGAGGGCGCCGGGCTGCCGGTGGGGATCGGGGTGCTGCTCGGCGTCGTCGCCGGGTCGGTGCTGGTGGTCCGGCGGCGGTGGCCCGTGGCGGTGGTGCTGGTCGCCATCGCGATCACCCCGGCCGAGATGGGGTTCCTGCTGGCGACGGTCGGCCTCTACACCCTGGCCGCCTCGCAGGTGCCGCGCCGGATCATCGGCGTCACCACCGGCATGTCGCTGGCCGCGACGCTGATCGTCACGCTGATGCGGACCCACCAGGGCGTGGGCGACATCGCCGGCTCCCGGATCGACGTGTGGTTCCTGCCGCTGATGTCCGTACTGGCCTCGGTGGCGATGACCGCGCCGCCCGTGCTGCTCGGGCTGTACGTGGGGGCGCGGCGCCGGCTGATGGAGAGCCTGCGGGACCGGGCGGACAGCCTGGAGACCGAGTTGCAGCTGCTGGCCGAGCGGGCCGAGGAGCGGGCCGACTGGGCGCGCGGCGAGGAGCGGACCCGGATCGCCCGCGAGATGCACGACGTGGTGGCCCACCGGGTCAGCCTCATGGTGGTGCACGCCGCCGCCGTGCAGGCGGTCGCGCTCAAGGACCCGCAGAAGGCCGTGAAGAACGCCGCGCTCGTCGGGGACATGGGGCGCCAGGCCCTCACCGAGCTGCGCGAGATGCTCGGGGTGCTGCGGGCCGGGGAGGCGCTCGGCAACTCCGTACGGGGCGCCGTGCCGCTGGCCGCCGTCGGGGTGGCCGCCGCCGCCGCCGCGACGCGGGCCGGGGCCGCCGAGGACGGGCCCTCGCTCGCCGAGCTGGAGGAGCTGCTGGGGCAGTCGCGGGCCGCCGGGATGAAGGTCGAGCTGTCCGTCCAGGGGGAGGCGCGGGGGTACGCGCCGGAGGTCGAGCAGACCGCCTACCGGGTGGTGCAGGAGGCGTTGACCAACGTGCACAAGCACGCCGCCGGGGCCGGGGCGATGGTGCGTGTGGCGCACCGGGAAGGGGAGGTGGCCATGCAGGTGGAGAACGGGGCGCCGCCTGTGCGGGGTGGGGGTGCGATGTTGCCCAGTGGGGGCAACGGGCTGGTGGGGATGCGGGAGCGGGTGTTGGCGCTCGGTGGGGTGTTCGTCTCCGGGGAGACCGAGGCTGGGGGGTTCCGGGTTTCGGCTGTGCTGCCGGCGCAGCCTGGGCCCTCAGGCGCCGGGCGGGCTTGATCGGCCTCGGGCGCGGCCGGGCTTTGTCGGCCTCAGGCGCCGGCCGGGCTGAAGTGTGTCCTCACGCCGGACGGGGAGTGTCCTCAAGCGCCGGACGGGCTGGATTTGGGCTGGGGCTCGGCGCGAACGTCTCCGTTACTGATTGGCCTCAAGCGCCGGCCGGGCTGCCGTATGGGTCGGCCAGGCTGCGTTTGGGCTGGGGGTGACCCCTCATCCCGCTGTCAGTCGTATCGGGGGTGCTCCCGAGAGCAGGGTGGTGAGGGCGGCGTCGATGTCGGGGCCCAGGTACCAGTCGCCGGTGTGGTCGATGGCGTAGACGCGGCCCTCGGTGTCGATGGCGAGGAGGGACTGGGGGGCGGTGGTGTCGGCGGTGGTCTCCTCGCCGAGGGGGCAGAGTTCGGTTTCCAGGGCGCGGCCGAGGTCGGCGAGGGTGCGGGCCATGTGGAGGCCGGCCAGGGGGTCGATGCGGAAGGTGCTGGGGGTGAGCTGGCGGCCGGGGCCCTTGGGGGCGATGCGCAGGCCGCCGAACTCCGCCCAGGACTCGACGGCGGCGGGGGAGACGGTGTGCTCGTGGCCGCCGGGGGTGGTGTGGGCGCGGAGGGTGTCGGCCCAGATCTCGGCCTGCTTGATGTCCCAGCGGCCGGGCTGCCAGCCGGCGGCGCGCAGGGCGGCGTCCACGGTGATCGGGAACCGGGTCGTGGAGGTGCGGTTCGGCATCAGGGCTGGTCCGGGGTGGGGTCGACGACGTGGACGCCGAAGTGCGCGGCGAGCGCGGCGCAGCTGCGGCAGGGCGGGGCGAAGGCGCCGTGCTGGGGATCGCCGTCCTCGCGGATGCGGCGGGTGGTGAGTTTGGCGTGCTTGAGGGCCTTGCGGGCCTCGCCGACCGTCATCGGCTTACGGGCGGCCCGCTTGGAGCGCGTCTCGTCGGCGCCGGTGATGCGGCGCGAGATGAGGATCGTTTCAGCACACCGTCCGGTGAACCGTTCCCGCCGGTCGCTGGTGAGGGTGGCGAGGAAGTCCTCGACCAGCGGGTGCAGCTCGGGGGCCCGGTCGGCGCGGCCCGCCGTCGCCGTCAGGGTGAGTCCGCGGCAGGAGAGCGCGGCGGCGACCGCGGGCAGGATGCCGTCCCTGCGGTGGCGCAGGACCGGGACCGGCGCGGTGCTGCTCCAGCCGACCCGGGGGTCGCCCGACGCCTCCGGGGAGGGCGCCGGGGCCGGGACGCCGGGGGCGCCGGCGGCCGGTTCGGCGGCGGTGCCGGCGGTGAGGGTGAGGGTGGGGCCGCCGGCCGGGGGCGTGGCCGGGTCCCCGGTGCCGCCGCCGAAGCGGGCGGCCGGGCGGACCGGTGCCGGGGCGGTGAAGCCGAAGGGCCGGTCGGTGGTGCGGGGGCGGGTGGCCGCGCCGGGGTTCGGGGGCGCGGCGAGGTGGCCGGTGTGCCCGGGGCGTACGCCGGTGTGGTCGAGGCCCGGTGTGCGGCCGGGGGCCGGGCCGGGTCTGCCGGTCCGGCCGGCCGGTGTCTGGTCGTCGGTACTGCGCCTAGCGGTACGCATCGTGCTGCTCGTCCCTCCCGTGCCCGTGGTCGCCGCCACGGGTGTCACGCCCCCGGTTTGCGGGTCCAGCCTGCCAAATCGGGGGGCCCGGGGCGAAGCTGGGGCCGGGTTGCGGCGTACGTGTCGCGAGGTTGTGGCGGTGCGGGGACACGCCGCGCGCTCGGGGCGCACGACCGGTCCGCGGTCAAGAGGCGTACGCGGATCGGGTGTTGGTGCTGGTTGGGGCGGTGATGTGGCTTTCGTGGGGAGGTGGGTGGATGGGGTGGGGGAGGGGTGCGCGGGTCCCACGGAGGGAGGTGGGGGCGCAAGCGCGTACGAAGGGGGTGCAACCGGTGTCAGGAGGGTGGGCGTCGCACTCAGGGGTGGTCCCCGCGCGGGTGGGCGGGGGCTGCCGTGACGGCCGTGCCACCGCTTGTGACGGGGGCGGGCGGCCGGTGACCCGGCCCGGTACCACCGCATAGGCTGTCGCTGTCCGCGAATCAAACACAGTGCCGCAGGGGGCAACCGCCATGACGACAGGTCGGCTCGGGCAGCAGGCCGCGCCGCCGAACGCGGCCTACGCCGGGCAGGTCGTGCACTTCCCGGACCCGGTCCGCGCGAAGCGCCACCCCGCCGGGGTACGCGTCGACGGTGACGGCTACCCGGACTTCACGCCGTACGCGCGTGCGGCCGTGGAGATCGCCGATCCGCCCGAGGGCTTCGGCGTGGACGAACTGCGACTGACGGACTACGTGTCGGCCAACGCGGCACTCGCCGCCGCCGGTCACGAACTGTGGGAGACCCTGCCGGCCGTCGCCACCCCGCACGGCTGGACCTGGCACCACGTCGCGCGCACCCGGCGCCTCCAGCTGGTCCCGGTCGAGGTCAAGGCGCTGCTGCGGCACCACGCGGGGCTCGCCACCACCGCCGTCGACCACGGCAAGCGCGGCACCCGCCCGCTCCAGGAGACCCGGCCCGCCCACTTCGCCCTGCCCAAGGGGGCCACGGCCGTCAGCGAGCAGCAGGTGCTGGCCGCCGAGGAGGACCTCGGCTACCGGCTGCCCGGCGCCTACCGCGACTTCCTCAAGGCGGCGGGCGGCTGCGCCCCCGCCGGGGTGGCGCTCGACGCGGAGCTGGGTCTCCTCGTCGACCAGCCCTTCCTGACCCTGCGCGACCAGGCCGCCGCCAACGACCTGGTGTACGCCAACAAGTGCCTGCGCGACCACCTCACCAAGGACTACCTGGGCGTCGCCTTCGTCCAGGGCGGCCTGCTCGCGGTGAAGGTGCGCGGGGAGCGCACCGGTTCGGTGTGGTTCTGCGCCTACGACGACGCACGCGACCAGGACGGCTGGTCGGTGCAGGACCGTGTGGAGCGGCTGCTGCTGCCCTGCGGTGACGACTTCGACGCGTTCCTGGACCGGCTGGCGGGCAGCCCGCCGGAGCTGGAGACCGTGGCCAACCTGATGGTGGACGGCGGCTTCGCCGAGGCCGTCCCGGTGGAGGGGTGAGCCCGATGGTGACCTTCGCACAGGCGCAGGAGCGCGCCGACGCATGGATCAACGCCGACCTGCCCGCGTACCAGCACCGCGAGGTCCAGGTCCGCGAGTTCGACCTGGGGTTCGTGGTGTGGGCCGAGGACCGCGCGGGCGGGCCCGTCTCGGACGGCGGCCGCCAGCGCCTGGTCATCGCCCGCGACAGCGGCGACACCACCCTCTGGCCGGGCCTGCCGGTCGGCGAGGTGATCCGCCGCTACGAGGAGGAGTACGGCCGCGCCGGACAGGCCGACGAGCCGCCCGCCCCGCCGCGCAGCAACGACCTCGAACAGACCTCCTTCCTGCTGAGCCCGCCCGAATGGCTCCAGGAGGCCGCCGACAAGCTCGGCATCCCGGACCACCGCGCGGAGTCCGCCGGCACGGGCGGGGGTTCGGGCACGGGCACGGGTGCGGGCGTTCCCGCCGCGCCCCCCGCTCCCCAGCCGCCCGCCGAGCCCGCCCCGCCCGGGGGCACGCCGGGTGGCGGTACGCCGTGGCCCGCCGCCGCCCAGGTGGACGGTGCGTCCGCCGAGGCGACCCCGTGGGCCGGTACGGACACCAGTGAGGCCGACGACGACCGGGCCGTGCCCGCGCCCGCCACCGTCTTCGCCCCGCCGCTCAGCGGCGACGACGACGAGCGCACCCCGCCGCCCGGGGTCTCCCCGGAGGCCAAGACGGCGCTGATCTCCGGCGGCTCCGCCCTGCCGTCCACCGCCGTCGTCCCCGCCCAGGACATCCCGGCCGCCCCGCCGGCCGGCGTCCCCTCGGCGCCCGCCGCCCCGCCCGCGCCCGAGCCGGGCCGCCCGGTCCCGCCCGGCGCCGAGGACATCGCGGACGCCGCCACCAGCAAGGCCCAGGCCGCCCCGCGCGGCCCCCGCAACACCGGTGCCACCCCGCCCCCGCCGCCCGGCCCGCCCGGCGCCCCCGGTGCGCAGGGCGGAGCCGAGTCGCAGGGCGGCGGCGCGGCCTACCTGCCGACGCAACTCGCCTCCCAGCTGCCGGAGTCGGCCGCCTCCGGCACGTCCGGCGGCCCCGGCACCCCGCCGCCCCCGGCCCCGCCCGGCGCCCCGGGCACGCCTCCGGGCGGCGTCCACCACGCGGCGACGATGCTGGCCGGGCCCAACCCGGGCCAGGGCGGCAATGTGCCGCAGCCGCCCGGCCCGCCCGGAGCCCCCGGCACCGGCACCCCGCCGCCCCCGCCCGGCGCCCCGGGCACCCCGCCCGGCGGGGTCCACCACGCCGCGACGATGCTGGCCGGCCCCAACCCGGGCCAGAGCGGCAACGTCCCGCAGCCTCCAGGCCCGCCCGGGGCCCCCGGTACCGGCACCCCGCCGCCCCCGGCCGCCCCCGGCACCCCGCCCGGCGGGGTCCACCACGCCGCGACGATGCTGGCCGGGCCCAACCCGGGCCAGGGCGGCAACGTCCCGCAGCCCCCCGGCCCGCCCGGACCCCCGCCGCAGGCTCCCGGCGCCGGCTACGGCTACCCCCAGCAGCCCGTCGGCCTGCCCACCGTGGGCCCCGGCTACCAGGCGGTGCTGCGCTACCGCGCCCAGGACGGTTCCGAGCAGCAGCTCATCCGCCGCTCCGCGCCCGGCACCCCGCACCCCGAGTGGCAGATGCTGCACGAGCTGCGGGCGATGGGCGTACCGCCGCAGCAGGTGCTGGAGCTCCACACCGAGCTGGAGTCCTGCGAACTGCCCGGCGCCTACTGCGCCCGGATGATCCGCGAGACCTTCCCGCAGGCCCGGATCACCTCCATCGCCCCGTACGGCCGCGACCACGCCTCCCGCCAGGAAGGTATGCGTCAACTGCTGGAGCACCAGGGGGAGTTGCACCAGGTCGCGGACGGTCCCGCGCGTCCGGCGCCGGTGCGTGCGCCGCTGCCGCCGGTGCCGCCGGCGCCGCAGGTCGGCCCGGACGTCATCGCCCAGGAGCTGGCCGGTGCCCTCGGCCCGCAGGGCGTCTTCCGCTTCGACCAGCACGCCGTCTCCCGGCAGGGCGTCCCGGACGTCGTCGCGCACACCCTGGTCTGGGCGGGGCTGCCGCTGGACCTCGGCCCGTTCTTCTGGGCCCAGGCCCAGCCCGGCCGCCCCGTCCCGACTCTCGCCGAACTGGCCCAGGAGCGCGGCGTGCAGCCCGCCTCCGACGCCGGGTCGTACCTGGTGATGGGGAGCGACTTCGGCAAGGCGCTCTGCGTCCAGTACGGCACCGCGCACATCGTGGCGGTGCCGGTGGAGGCGGGGCCCGGCGGGGCGCCCGTGCCGCCGCAGTTCGTCAACACCGGGCTGCCTGAGTTCGTCCGCTGCCTGGCCCTGCTGGCCCGCATGTGGCGGCTGCGCTTCGGCCTCAACCAGGAACAGGCCGGCCGCTGGACGGTCGACTTCCAGGCCCAGCTGGCCGCCCTCGACCCGGCGGCGCTCGGCTCGCCGGAGAACTGGTGGTCGGTGGTCCTGGAGCAGATGTGGGACGGGCTCTTCTGACCCCGGCCCGCCGCTGAACCCGCCCAGGCCCCCGTACGCGCACCGCGTACGGGGGCCCGCGCTTGACCCTGACGTGACGTCAGGCGGCACCGTGGCAGGCGTGGAGGAACACTGGACCGTGGGACGCGTCGCCGAGCTGGCCGGCGTGAGCGTCCGCACGCTGCATCACTACGACAGGATCGGACTCGTCCGTCCCTCGGCGCGGACCCCGGCCGGGTACCGGGCCTACCGGGCGGGCGACATGGAGCGGCTGCGGGAGGTGCTGGCCTACCGGCGGCTGGGGTTCGGGCTGCGGGAGGTCGCGGAACTGGTCGACGACCCGTCCGCCGACGCCCTCGCCCACCTGCGCCGCCTGCGGGGCCTGCTGCGGGAGCGGCGCGACCTCGCCGACGCCATGGTGACCGCCATCGACCGGGAGATCGCGGCGCGGGCGGAGGGCGTGACGGTGACCCCCGAGGAGCAACTGGGTCTGCTGGGAGCCCGGCTGTACGACGCGATCGGCGGCGCCTACCTGGCGACCCGGCGTACTGAGCCGAGGTTCGCCGCGCAGATCGGGGAGGCGCTGGGGGACGCCCGGACGGTGGTGAACGTCGGGGCCGGCACCGGCTCCTACGAGCCCGCCGGCCGGGAGGTGACGGCGGTGGAGCCCTCGGCGGTCATGCGCGCGCAGCGGCCCGCCGGTTCGGCGCCGTGCGTGGCCGCCGCCGCGGAGCGCCTGCCGTTCGCCGACCACGCCTTCGATGTCGCGATGGCCGTCTCCACCGTGCACCACTGGGAGGACCCGGTGGCGGGGCTGCGCGAGATGCGGCGCGTGGCCCGGCGCGTGGTGGTGCTGACCTTCGAGACCGACGAGCCGGGGTGGCGGGACCGGTTCTGGCTCACCCGGGACTACCTGCCCGAGTTCGCCGCCGTGCTCGCGGACTTCCCCTCGCTGCGCGGGATGGCCGAGGCGATCGGCGGCGCCCGGGCCGAGCCGGTGCCCGTCCCGTGGGACTGCGCCGACGGCCTCTTCGAGGCGTACTGGCGCCGCCCCGAGGCGTACCTGGAGGAGCGTGTACGCCGGGCGGTGTCGGTGTGGACGAGGGTCGGGCCCGAGGCCGAGCGGCGGGCGGTGCGGCGCCTCGGGGACGACCTGCGGTCCGGCCGGTGGGCCGAGCGCAACGGCGACCTCGCCTCCCTCGACGCGGCCGATCTCGGCCTCCGCCTGCTCGTGGCCTGAGGGGGGCGGCCGCGTCCGGCCTCAGGTGTCCGAGGCCGGTGTGCCCTGGTGGAAGTACATCCGCCAGCGCTCCCCGTCCTCCGCCAGCCGCCACAGCGAGGTGCGCCGGGCCCGGCGCTGCCCGCGCACCGTCACGAACCGGAGCTGGACCCAGCCGGGGGCGAGCAGCGTGCCGGTCATCTCCAGGACCTCGGCGCCCGGGGTGCCGGCGTCCTCGAAGGTGGGCAGGGCGGCCAGGACGGCGTCGCGGGTCCAGAGGGTGCCGGAGGCGCCGATCTCGGTGAACTCGGGGTCGAGGAGGCGGGCCGCCTCGGCGGGATCGGCGCGGACCCCGGGCGTGAGCAGGGCGAGTTCGCCCTCGACGGCGGCGGCGACGGAGTCGCCGGGGGACCAGCTCCGGCGAGCCGTCGGCTGCCCGGAGCCCGTCATCGCTCCACCCCGCCCGCGAACGGCGTCTGCCGCCACGTCTCCACCAGCGGTGTCAGGTACTCCACCAGCACGGGAAGCCGGGGCGCCAGGGCCAGCGCCGTGATCTCGCGCAGCCGGCCCACGGCGTCGGCGAAGCGCAGCACCCGCTCGTCGAGGCGGCGGATACCCGCCTCCGCCGCGCCTTGGTCGTACGCCGCGCAGAGTTCGGGGCCGAGCGTGGCCAGGTCCCACTCCACCGGGCCCAGGGTGAGGAGTTCGAAGTCGGCGTACAGGTCTCCGGCGGTGCCGTGGAAGAGGTTGGCGGGCGGGCAGTCGCCGTGGACCGGCTGGAGTTCGATGCCGGGGAAGGCGGCCTCGAAGGCGGTGCGGGAGCGGACCAGGGGTTCCAGGAGCTGCCATTCGCGGCGGGCGCGGTCCACGTCGTCCGGGGCGAGGAGGTCGGGGCGGGTGGCGAGGAGGCCGAGGGAGGCGGAGAGGGAGTCGGGGTCGGCGGTGGAGAGGAAGGAGAGGTCGCCGGGGTAGGTCCGCAGCGCGGCGTGGAGGGCGGCGGTGCGGTGGGAGTTGGCGGCGTAGTCGGGGACCCGGTCGCGGTCCTCCTCGACGTACTGCCAGAAGGTGAGGGGGAAGCCGTCGCGGGTGACGGGGCGGCGCGGGACGAGCGGGCTGGGCGGGATGACCGGGGTGCCCTGGGCGTCGAGCCAGTGGGCCACGTCGAGTTCCGCCTGCTGGCGGCGGGCGAGCGCTTCCGGTGTCTCGGCCGGCGGCAGGACGACGGGGACGCGGGCGACGACGGGCGAGGGGGCGAGGTGGACGACGACCGAGAAGAGGTCGTGCAGAACCCTCGGCCCGGTCACGGTCAGGCCGAGGGCGCGGCCCGCGGCGACGGCGGCGTCCACGGCGGAGGCGGTGCGGCGGGCGAGCTCTTCAGGGGTGGCGAAGCCGGTCATGGTGACACCGTTCCACGAGGGGCGCCCGCGGCGGAAACGGATAAGGGCGCCGGAGGTGGGTAGCCCCCGGCCCATGAGGCGATTCGAGGGATACGGGGCGCTGGTCACCGGCGCCGGACAGGGGATCGGGGAGGCCGTCGCGCGGCGGCTGGCCGGTGAGGGCGCGCGGGTGCTCGTCACCGACCGGGACGGCGAGCGGGCCCGGAAGGTGGCGGCCGCACTGCGCGGGGAGGGAGGCCAGGCGCGGGCACTCGCCTGCGACGTCGCGGACCGGACGGCGGTCGAGGCGGCCGTGGCGTACGCGGTCGAGAGCTTCGGCGGGCTCGACGTGCTGGTCAACAACGCCTGCTCGGCCGGGCAGGACACCCCGCTCTTCGAGGACGGCAGCGACGAGGTCTGGGAACGGGACCTGGACATCACCCTCACCGGCGCCTACCGCTGCGCCCGCGCCGCCCTGCCCCACCTCGCGGCCGCCCCGGACGGGCGCGGGGCCGTGGTCAGTATCGGCTCGGTCAACGGGGAGCAGGACTTCGGCGGCCACGCGTACAGCGCCGCCAAGGCCGGGCTCGCCGGCCTGACCCGGACGCTGGCGGGGCACGCGGGACCGCGCGGGGTGCGGGTCAACCTGGTCGCCCCGGGGACGATCGCCACCCCGGCGTGGGCCGGGCGGGAGGCGTCCCTCGAAGCGGCGGCGGGGCACTATCCGCTGGGCCGGATCGGCCGGCCCGAGGACGTCGCGGCGGCCGTGGCCTTCCTCGCCTCGCGGGACGCCGCCTGGATCACCGGGATCACGCTGCCCGTGGACGGCGGCATCCTCCACAGCAACCAGGGGCTGGCCCGGGTGCTGCGGGGGACGTGACCCGGCGCGGCGGCGCGGGGGCGGGCGTAGGCCATCTGCCCGTCCCGCCCTGCGCCCCACCCCGGGCCGCCGGATCATGCCGACATGACGGGCGCTGGTGAGGCAGGAGCGGGAGCGGCGGGCGGCTGGTCCCCGCCCACCACGCACGGGCCGGGGCCGGGCGGCGGGCGCGGGCGACGGCGGCGGTGGCCGTGGGTGGTGCTGTGGACGGTGGTGGCGCTGGCCGTGGTGGTGGCCGGGGCGGGGACGGCGGTGTACTTCTGGGCCGACGGGCGGGTGCGGACCACGGAGGCCTTCGGGGAGTACGCGGGACGGCCGAAGGCCGGGAAGGGCACCGACTGGCTGCTGATCGGCTCGGACAGCCGCGCCACACTCACCCCGGAGCAGCGCCGCGAGCTGCACGTCGGCTCGAACGAGGTGCGCAACACCGACACCCTCATGATCGTCCACCAGGGGGACCGCGGCACGACCATGGTCTCGCTGCCCCGCGACTCCTACGTGGCGATCCCCGGGCACGGGCAGGGCAAGATCAACTCGGCCTTCGCGCTGGGCGGGCCGAAGCTGCTGACCCGCACCGTCGAGCAGGCGACGGGGCTGCGGCTGGACCACTTCGCCGAGGTCGACTTCCTCGGCTTCGTCGACGTGGTGGACGCGCTCGGCGGGGTGCGGATCTGCGTACCGGCGGGCGGGCAGCGCGACGAGCGGTCGGGGGCGGACTTCACGGCCGGCTGCCAGGAGATGGACGGCGTCCAGGCGCTCTCCTACGTACGGGCCCGCTACAGCGACCCCGAAGGCGACCTCGGCCGGGTGCGGCGCCAGCGGCAGCTGGTCTCGGCCGTGGCCGAGAAGGCGTCGAGCCCGGCGGTGGCGCTCAACCCGTGGCGGGCCGGCCCCTTCCTCTCCGCCTCCCTCGACGCCGTCACCGTCGACCGTGGGGCCGACGTGCGCGACCTCTTCCGGCTCGGGCGGGGGCTGCGGGGCGCGGCCGACGGCCCCGAGGGCACAGGGCGGGCGCTGACCGTCCCGCTCCAGTCCGAGGGGGAGGTCCCGGGCGCCGGGGACGTGGTCGTCTGGGACCGCCGGAGAGCCGGGGAGCTCTTCGCGGCACTCCGCGAAGATCGCCCGATTCCGACTTCTGACCTGAAATGACGCATCCTTGAGCGAAAGGATGTGGATACGGTGCCCACGGTGGTGCCGTGGCCGTCGCGCGGCGGCCGGCCCGGGAGGCCGGGCGGGCGGCGCGGCGTGGCACGAGCGGTTCCGGGCGGACCGGGAGGAATCGGACGATGAGCAGTACACCGGCGTCGCCGCACGGCTTCGCGACGGTACGGGGACGCGGCTACCGCCCGGCCCAGGCCGACCAGTACGTCGCCGCCCTGGAACGGGAGCGCGACGAGGCGTACGCGGAGGCCGAACGGCTCACCGCCCTCGCCGAAGGGCTCGGCGCCGAGGCCGCCACCCTCGCCGAGACCGTCGCCACCCTCCCCGAACCCACCTACGACAACCTCGGCGAGCGCGCCCAGCGCCTCTACGCCCTCGTCCAGGAGCAGTCCGAGGCCCTGGACGCGGCCGGCCGGGCCGAGGCCGCCGCCCTCACCGCCGCCGCCGAGCAGGCCGCCGCCGACCTGCGCGAGGCCGCCCGCCGGTACGCCGCCGAGACCCGCGCCGAGGCCGAGCGGCAGGCCGACGACCGCCTCGCCGCCGCCCGCGCCGAGGCCCACCAGCTGCTCACCGACGCCCGCGCCGAGGCCCAGGCCGAGCGGGCGGCGGCGGAAGCCGCCCTCGACGAGGCCCGGCAGCTGACCGCCCGTACCCTCGCCGGCCAGGAGCGCGACCTCGCCGCCCGGGAGGCCGAGGCCGAGCGCGAGCTGGACGAGCGGGACACCGTGGCACGCGGCCACGAGGGCGCCCTCGACGACCACGGCGACGCCGTCCTCGCCGACGCCCGCCGCCGCCACGCCGAGGCCGAGGAAACGGTACGCCGCACCGACCAGGAGGCCCAGACCCAGGCCGCCGAACTCCTCCAGCGGGCCCAGGCCACCGCCGACCGCGTCGCCACCGAGGCCGAACGCCTCGTCCGCGACCACGAGGAGCAGCGCGAGGCACTCCGCGCCCGCATGGAACACATCCGGACAGCCCTGGCCGCCCTCACCGGGCGCGGCGTCGTCGGGCTGCCGGCGGCTCCGGAGACCGAGGACGCCACCTCCGACGCCCCGCCCGTGCTCCCCGGGGCACGGCGCGAGCAGCCGGGCGACGGGGCGGAGCCGGACGTGGCGTGAGGCGGGGCGGGGCAGGGGCAGGGGCCCTGAGTCCCCCCCTGCCCTGAGCGGCTCGCCGCCCCGTAGCGTGCGGCGGCGGGGCGGGTGACCCGGGAGGCCGTGCCGCCGGTTCAGGACGCGCGCCGCCCCAGGAACCCCGCCACCGCCGAGGCGAACCCCCGCGGATCGTCCACCCACGGGAAGTGGCTGACCCCCGGCAGGACCGTCAGCCGGGCGTCCGGGAAGAGGGCGGCGTACGAAGTGACGGCCTCGGGGGGCGAGTTCAGGTCGAGTTCGCCCGCGACGAGGAGGGCCGGGCGGGCGAAGGCGGCCAGGGCGGCGCGGGTGGCCGGCGGGTCGAAGGCGCCCTCGGAGCCGTAGGTGGCGGCGGCCTCGGTGCCGCGCCAGGGGGTGCCGAGGGCGCGGTGGGCGCGGGCCTCGTCGTCCCAGCGGGCGTACATGAACGGTGCCATGGCCTCCCAGGACGCGGAGGTGGCGCGACCCGCCGCCACCTCCTGCAGCGCCGCGTACGCCTCCGGGAACCACGGCTCGCCCTCGCGCAGCCGGGCCGTCTTCGCGCGTACGGGCCCGGGGACGTCCACGTCGACCGCGAAGGTGCTCGGGGTGACCAGGACCAGCCGGTCGACGCGGTCCGGGTGCCGCTCGGCGTAGCGGACGGCCAGGTTGGCCCCGGCGGAGTGCCCCAGCAGGTCGACCCGGTCCACACCGAGGTGGCGCCGGAGCGCCTCCACGTCCGCGACGAGCCGGTCACAGCGGTACGAGCCGGGATCGGCCGGAACCCCGGAGGCGCCGGTGCCGCGCAGGTCCAGCCCGGTCAGCCGCCGGCGGGCGGTGAGCCCGCCGAGGTCACCGAGGTAGGCGGCCGGGTGGAACGGCCCGCCGGGCAGGCAGACGAGGGGCGGACCCTCACCAGCGGCGTGGTAGGCGAGAGGGGTGCCGTCGGGGGCGGTGAAGGTGGGCATGGGGTGGGATTGTGCCATCGCTCCTGCCCCGGCGTTCCTGGCTGTGGGCGTGCCCGGCCTTGGAGGGGCGGCCGGCGCCGGGGAGCGGAACAATCCGGTTGGCCGGGGCCCCGCGCTTGGCAAGAATGCGCGCAGCGCGCGGCGGCGGGAGGGGCAGGGGTTGGACGTCTTCGTCTGTGCGGGGTGCGAAGCCGTGCTGTCGGCGCCCGTGGCGCGGGTGGCGTTGCCCGTCCACGCCCGGCAGCGGTGGGGGCACTCGCTGATGCCGGTGCTGATGGAGTCCGGTACGTACGCCGTGGACCCGGAGCCGGGCGGTCCGGCCGGCGCGGCGGTGCTCGCCCCCGGTGATCTGCGCGGGACCGTGCTGCTCCCCGAACGCTGCGACGGCTGCTGCGGTTCGGCCGGCGGTGACGGCCCCAACCTGGCCTGCGCGCGCTGCGGGCTGCCGGTGGCCACCCGGGTCGACGACTGCGGGTACTGGCAGGAGGTGTGGTGCGATCCGGGGGCCACCCGGGTCGTCCCGGGGGCGGACGCCGAAGTCCCCTCACGCTGGGCGGATTTGGCCGAGGAGTGTGCGCCGCTGCCGCCCGTCGCGCCGGAAGGATGGTGGGACCCGCGCTGGGCCGCGGCGGTCGGGGCCGCGCTGGCCGGGGTGGTGGCGCTGTCCGGCGGCAGGCCCGTGGCCGTGGAGCCCGGGCCGCTCGCGGTGACCCTCGGCCGTGCGGTGGACGCCCTGCTGCCGCCGGGCCCGCCCGGACGGACCGTGCTCCCGGCCGGGCCCGGGCTGCCGGTGCCGGAGGACCCGCGCGCCCTGGCCCTCGTACCGGTCCATCCCCGGACCGGCGAGGTGTGGCCCTGTCCCGGCGGGGTCGACGGGGTGCCGCTGGACGCGGCGGTCTGGCTCCACGTGGCGCAGGGGCCGGACGAACTGCCTCACCCTGCGGCCGGGCGGGTCCCCGCCGGGGTCCACCGGGACGAGCCGCTGCCCCTGCGGCCCCTGACGCTCTTCCGGGCCGACCTCGACGTCTTCCTGCGGACCCTGTCCCGGCTGCCCGCCTTCCACGAACCCTGGCTGCGGCGGATCCACGAGGAGGTGCGGGGGCGGGGGTACGCGGGGGCGCCGTTCTAGGGGATGTCCAGGTGGCGGGTGTCGCCCAGGGCGGCCAGGCGGCGGTTGTGGAAGTAGTCGTCCTCGTGGAGCGTCGTGATGCTGCCGGGAGCCGCGCCGAAAGCGGCGTGACCGGCCGCTTCGAGGGGGAACTTGATCCAGGCGGTCACCACGAAGGTCAGGGAGCCGCCGTGGGTCACGATGATCTGGTGCTCGGCGGGGCTGCTCAGGATGTCGTCCATGGCCGCGTGGACGCGCCGGGCACAGGCCGCCTTGGTCTCCGCGCCCGGTACGCCCTCGTCGTGGTCCATCCGTTCCCCGGTGGCCGGGGGCGGGACGAAGCGCCGGTCCAGCCACGCCTGCGGCCTGCCCTCCGCCTCGCCGTAGGACTTCTCCCGCAGGCGCGAATCCCAGACCGGTCGCAGGCCGAGGAGTGAGGCCACCGGCTCGGCGGTCTGCCGGCAGCGTCGCAGGTCCGAGGAGTACAGCTCGACCTCGGCCTCCGGGGGAATCCGGGAGCGCAGGGCGCGGGCGGCGCGGGCTGCCGCACGGGTGCCCGCACCGGTCAACTCCGAGTCGTGCCAGCCGCCGACGACGCCTTCGACGTGGTGGGTCGCCTCCGGGTGGGTGACGACGTACAGAGTGCGCACGGGACCGGCCTCCTGCGAGTTCTCTTTTGTCGGGGGACTTCCCATCTTCCCTTCCCGCACGCCCAGTTGTGTCCCTCCGGTCACCCCCCGCTCCCGTGGTTCGGGGAGGGTGAGTTGGGCATGTCAAAGCTGCTTGTGTCCGTGTGTCATCCCCCCACCGTCCTCAGGAGGACGTCTTGAATACGGGTTCCCGCATCCGCAGAGCCGCGTTCACCCTCACCGCCGCCACCGGGCTCGTCCTCGCCCTGGCCGGCAGCGCGCACGCCGACCCGCCCGCCGCACTGCCGGCCAGTGCCGACGCGCTGGAGCAGACGTACCAGCCGGCCTACGACTACGACACCGACGGCTGCTACGCCACCCCCGCCATCGGCCCCGACGGCACCCTCAACGGCGGCCTCAACCCCTCCGGCGCCCTCAACGGGCAGTGCCGGGACGCCTGGGACCTCGACAACACCAACACCTACTCCCGCGCCAAGTGCGACGGCGACTGGTGCGCGATCCTCTACGGCTCGTACTTCGAGAAGGACCAGGCGGTCGCGGGGAGCGGGCTCGGCGGGCACCGGCACGACTGGGAGCACGTGGTGGTCTGGGTCAACGGCGGCGAGGCCCGGTACGTGGCCACCTCGGCGCACGGCGGCTTCACGGTGCACGACCGCGACGCGATCCGCTGGGACGGCAGCCACCCGAAGATCGTCTACCACAAGGACGGCGCCAGCACCCACTGCTTCCGCGCCGCCAACGGCAACGACGAGCCGCCGGAGAACCACCAGGGCACCTGGCAGTACCCGGCCCTCGTCGGCTGGGAGGGCTACCCCGCCGGGCTGCGCGACAAGCTGAGCCAGCACGACTGGGGCAGCGCCAACTTCGGCCTGAAGGACGCCAGTTTCGGCTCCCACCTGGAGAAGGCGAAGCCCTCGGGGATCGACTTCGACCCGTACGCCTGAGGGGGCGCCTGCTGCCGCGTCCGGCACTCGGTGATGCGCGCCGGGTGTCGGACGCGGCAGGCGCGCATGGGTCGCGTGGCTTCTCTCAGCAGGCGTCCGCCGAGAGAAGGCGGCGGAAAGAGGCAAATGCGAAATGCTGGTGCAGGGTCGAGTAATTTCCCTCATGTGCTCATCGCCAGCTCAAATGAAGCTCAGTGGTCCCGGGATTGCTTGACCTTGCGTGTGGTCCGCACGTAGTTTTTCGAGTAACGAACGGCCTGCCTGACCAGTGGGCTGATGAGATCCGGGGGAAATGTGAATCGCGTAATAAAGTCCTGCTCGCTCATGGGTGCTGCGGCAATTCTGCTCGCGGGTGCCGGAATCGCGTCTGCCGCGCCGGGGTCCGTGCCCTCTGACGCGAAGCCCTCCGGCTATGTTCCGGACGGGTTCTTCAAGCCCGCGGAGAGCACCGTGGTGATGCGGTCCGGTGGGGAGACGCCACTGCCTGAGCAGCCGGGTGAGATCGGCCCCGCGGCGAGCGGGTACGCCTTGAAGAATGTCAGTGGTCCAGGCGAAGTCTGCGGGACGACCAAGCTGCAGAAGACCAGTGGGGCCGGTAAGACGACCCTGGTGATGACCGTCTCGAAGTCCGTTTCCGCCGAGTTGAGCGCCGAGGTGTCCGTCGATGCGAAGTTCGTTTCCGGGAAGCTCGGATTCAAGGTGACCAGCACCTACGGCGTCGAGGATCAGACGCGGTATGAAGTTCCCAAGGGGAAGTACGGGTACATCGAGGCATACCCCCTTTACGACATGTGGACCTTCAATGTCTACAAGGACGGAAAGAACAAGGGGGCCAGCTGGGCCATGAAGCCGGTCGGCGTATGCTTCAACCAGTGGACGGAATAAGGGCGACGAGATCAGAGGGAAGCTGATGGCCCGGATGATGCGGCTCCTGGCCGCCGGTGTCACGCTGGGTCTGGCGTGTGCGGCTTGTGCGACGCCCGAGGCGGAACCTGTCCGTTCCTCCAGTGCTGCCGATCCCGGCGAGCTGGCGCGACTGCCCGAGGTCGATGTGGCGGGTGATCCCTTCTCGGGAATGGATGTCACCACGCCTGAACCCGCCAGGCGCATCATCGGCGAGGTGATCGCCGACGGGGAGAGGATCATCCTCTACACCCAAGGGCGCAAGTGCGGCCTGGTGGCTCTCCCCGAGAAGGAAGCGGAGGCGGGGCAGGTGTCGCTGCAGCTTCTGAGCGCATGGCCGAAGGCCGAAGGCGAGGGGAGTGGCGTGCTGCCGGGCGGGCCCTACATGAGGACGTCGGGGTACGGCTCGGGTGAAGACCGCGCGTGGGCGGAGCTTTCCTGCGGGAAGGATGTCGCCGCCGTCCGGTATCTGCCCGCCGGTGCGGCCGAAGGCGTGCGGCACGAGGGGGCGGTGTCCGTGCGGGTGAGCGGTACGGACGGGCGCCTTTCGATCGCGGCCGGCTCGGCCGCGAACCGGAGCAAGGTGTTGTCCGCCCTCGCTTCGTGAGGCGAAGCGGATCGGGGGGCGTCGCTGAGGCGGCGCCCCCCGGCTCTTTCGGTCCGCTCTCTGCTCGGCGTGCATCGTCAGTGCGTTCCCGCCCGCGCCTCCCACTCCCACGCCAGCACCGACCACACCTCGATGTCGAGGCGCTCCCCCCGGTACGAGGAGCTTTCGCGCAGCGTGCCGTCGAGGGTCATGCCGAGGCGCTGGGCGGCGGCGCGGCTGCGGGTGTTGCGGGGGGTGGTCCTCCATTCCGCGCGGTGCAGGCCGCGGGTGGTGAAGGCGTGGGCCAGGAGGTGGCGGGCGGCGGCGGTGACGAGGCCGTGGCCCTCGCCCGCCGGCTCCGACCAGACGCCGATCTCGCAGGTGCCGGCGGCGGCGTCGAAGTGGACGAACATCACGCCGCCGACCAGGGTCCCCTCGCGCCAGATGCCGAAGATGCGGCCCCGGTCCGCCGCCTGCTTGTCGGCGTACGACTGGAGGGTGGCGCGGGCCGAGTCGAGGTCGGTGGAGTAGGTGGCCCAGGGGATCCACGGGTCGGTGTGGGCGCGGGCCCGGTCGATGTGGGCCAGGAACTCGGGGGCCTGCCAGGGTTCCAGGGGGCGCAGCTCGGCGCCGGGGGCGAGGGGTATGGCGTACACGGCGGGTCCTGGGGCTAGGGGGCGAGTGGTACGTAACAAGCGTTGGGTATGTACCGTACCGGGTATGACGCCAGCTCGTGGGGACCATGACGCACGCCGGGAGGATGTTTCCGAGGCGGTGTGGCGGGTGCTGGCCGCGCGGGGGTTCGGGGGGCTGACGCTGCGGGCGGTGGCGGGCGAGATGGGGGCCACGACGGGGCTGGTCACGCATTACTTCCCGAGCAAGCGGGCGCTGGTGCGGCACGCGCTGGAGGTGCTGGACCGGCGGTCGGCCGGGCGGCCGCGTCCGGCGGAGGAGCGGGTGGGACAGGCGTCGGGGCTGGTGCGGCTGCGGGCGGTGCTGCTCGACGTGCTGCCGCTCGACGGGCCGGGGGCGGCGAACAACCGGATCTGGGTCGGCTCCTGGGATGTGGCACTGGCCGATCCGGAGCTGGCGGCGGAGCACGCGGCGCGGTACCGGCGGGCCCGGGAGCGGATGGCCGGGTACGTCGCCGAGGCCCAGCGGGCGGGGGAGCTGCCCGCCGGGCCGGACGCCGGGGACGTGGCGGCGGCCGCGCAGAGTTTCGTGCTGGGGCTGGTCGTGCAGGCCCTGTTCGCGCCGGAGGAGTTCCCGCCCGTCCGGCAGGTCGCGCTGGTCGACGGCTACCTGGCGGGGCTGGCGGCCGGCTGACCGGACGGGCGGGCGGGGGTCAGGCCCGTTCGGCGGAGGCGGGGCCGGTGTGCTCCTCGCGTACCGGGAAGCGGCGCGGGGCCAGGGTGAGCAGGAGGACGAAGGCGGCGGCGCCCGCGCAGGCCGCGCCGAGGTGGACCGTCTCGACGGCCGAGGCGACGGCGCGGCGCAGGGTGTCGGCGGTCGCGGCGTCCATGGCGCCCGGCTCGTCCAGGGCGCGGGCGACCGCGTCGAGGTCGCCGGAGGAGTTGCCGAGGCGGGCGGTGAGGACGGCGTTGGCGACGGCGCCGAAGAGGGCGGCGCCGAGGGTCTGGCCGATCTGGCGGCAGAAGAGGACCGAGGCGGTGGTGGTGCCGCGCTCCTCCCAGCCCACGGTGGACTGGACGCCGACGATCAGCGGCAGCTGGAAGAGGCCGAGGGCGGCGCCGAGCGCCAGCATCAGCAGGGCGGGCTGCCAGCCGCTGCCCGGGTACGGCAGCAGCGGGAAGGCCAGCAGGACGAGGGTGGCCCCGCCGACGCCGACGAGGGCGGTGTCGCGGAAGCCGATGCGCCGGTAGACGTGCTGGCTGAGGGCGGCCGCCAGCGGCCAGGAGAGCGTCATCACGGAGAGGACGAACCCGGCGGCGACCGGCGCGAGGCCGAGGACGGACTGGGCGTACGTCGGGAGGAAGACGGTCGGGGCGACCATCAGCAGGCCGAGGCAGCCGAGGGCGAGGTTGACGGCGGCGATGGTGCGGCGGCGCCAGACCCAGCCGGGGAGGACCGGGTCGGCGGCCCGGCGTTCGATCAGGACCGTGGCGGCGGCCAGCACGGCTCCGGTACCGAAGAGGGCGAGGGAGGGCGGCGAGAGCCAGCCCCAGGCGACGCCGCCCTGGACCAGCGCGGTGAGCAGCACGGCGCCGCAGCAGAAGATGGAGAGCGCGCCCGCCCAGTCGATCCGGGGGCGCGGCCCGGTCCGCTCGCGGAGGGGTTCGTGCAGGTGGCGGACGATGAGCCAGAGGGCGACGGCGCCGACGGGCAGGTTGACGAGGAAGATCCACCGCCAGTCGGCGTAGGTGGCGAGGAGCCCGCCGAGGCCGGGGCCCGCGACGGCGGAGAGCGCCCAGACGGTGGAGAGCCGCGCCTGGATCTTGGGGCGTTCCTTGAGCGGGTACAGGTCGGCGGCGAGGGTCTGCACCGTGCCCTGGAGGGCGCCGCCGCCCAGCCCCTGGACGACGCGGAAGGCGATCAGCGAGGTCATGTCCCAGGCGAGCGCGCAGAGCAGCGAGCCGAGGAGGAAGAGGACCGAGCCCATGATGAGGACCGGCTTGCGGCCGAGGGTGTCGGAGAGCTTGCCGTAGACCGGGAGGGTCACGGTGACGGCGAGCAGGTAGCCGGCGAAGAGCCAGGAGAAGTACGAGAAGCCGCCGAGGTCGCCGACGATCTGCGGGACGGCGGTGGAGACGATGGTGCCGTCCAGCGCCGCCAGCGCCATGGAGAGCATGAGGGCGGCGACGACGGCGCCGCGCCGGGCGTCCGGGGCCGGGGCTGCGGGCGGAGTGGCCCCGGGCTCCCCGGGGCGGGGGCCGCGCGGGCGGGGCAGGTCGGGCGTGCCGGATGCGGGGCCCTCGTTCACGGTCGTCCTCTCCTCACGTGCGGGAGGCGGCGACTCCGTTCCCCCTACACCGATTCCGGGACACCTTCTCATCGGCGGGGCGCCGGCGGGGAGGGCGTCCGGCAGGCGGGCAGGCGCCCGAACGGGCGCGGGGCGGCGCCGGACGGAGCCGGTTCGGGCGGAACGCGCCGAATGCCGATCCTGGTTGCACGATGCTGCCGGAGCGGCTGCAACAAGCTGTCAACGCGCGTCCACCACGGCAGAAGTCAATGCTGGCATGGTCGGGTCAACACCGCCCGACGGCCCGTCAGGCGGGCGCCCGTGACCACGGCGTCCCGCCCCGCTTCGTACAGAGCCACGCCCCACCGCCGTACCGAGCCACCCCCCACCCTTTCCCCTCTCTCTCCGGCCCAGCCCC
The DNA here is from genome assembly GCF_000719955.1 of Streptomyces albidoflavus. GTDB lineage: Bacteria > Actinomycetota > Actinomycetes > Streptomycetales > Streptomycetaceae > Streptomyces > Streptomyces albidoflavus. Next base: position 14,930 of record NZ_JOII01000038.1, on the reverse strand, counting down.
GGGGCGCCGTGCCGCACACCGGCGAGCCCTGTTCGCGCAGTTGCCCATGAGCCATGACCAGACTCTCCAGGGAGAACCGTGTCCGGGAACCGTAACGCCCACTGTCCGCACCCCGCCTCCTCCGTCCGCCCCCGCCGGGCGAGGGCGGTCGCCGCCCTCGCCGGGGCCGTCGCCGTGCTCGCCCTCGGGGCCGGGCAGGCCGTCGCCCAGGCGCCGGAGGCCGCTCCCGTTCCGGTGAGCCCGCTGGTCAACGGCTGGGACAGCGCTCCCGCCGATCCCGGGTACGGCAAGCTGGTCAACGGCTGGGACTAGGCGCCGGCATGCGGTTCCAGCTGCTCGGCCCGCTCTCGCTGCACGACGGCCCCGAGTCGGTCGTCCTCCAGCCCGCCAAGCCCACCGTCCTGCTGACCGCGCTGCTCCTGCACGCCAACTCCGTGGTCTCCGCCGACTACCTCCAGCGGGCCATCTGGGGGGAGGAGCAGCCGGCCACCGCCAAGGCCGCCCTCCAGACCTGTGTCCTCAGGCTCCGGCGGCTCTTCACCAAGCACGGGGTCACCGAGACACCGATCGAGGCCGTCCCCGGCGGCTACCGCATCACCGCCGGTCCGCACACCCTGGACCTCATCGGGTTCCGGGAGCGGGTCCGGCGGGCCGCCGCCCTCACCCACGACCCGCAGGCCGAACTGGCCGCCCTGCGCGACGCGCTGGCGCTCTGGCAGGGCCCGCTCCTCGCCAACGTCCGCTCCGACCTGCTCCACCGCGACGAGGTGCCCCGCCTCGCCGAGGAACGGCTGCGCGCCGTGGAACGGCTCTGCGGCCTCCACCTGCGGCTCGGGCGGTGCGGGGAGGCGCTGGGCGACCTGTGGGAGGTGACCCGCGCCCACCCCGGCCACGAGCGGTTCCACGAGCAGCTGGTCGAGGCGCTGTACCGGACCGGCCGCCAGGCCGAGGCGCTCGCCGAGTACCGGCGCGTCAAGGAGTACCTGCTCCAGGAACTCGGGGTCGACCCGGGCGCCGCCCTCCAGCGGCTCGAACTGGCCATCCTGCGCGGCGACACCCTCGACGCCGGGCCCGCCGGGGAGGAGGACGGCCGCCCGGCCGCGCTCCCGGAGGCGCCCGCCGCGCCCGGACCCGAGGAGCCCGGCCTGGTCACCCCGCTCACCCCGGTCCCCGACTTCACCGGGCGCGCCGCCGAGGTGGCCGCGCTCACCTCCCACCTCACCGCCGACACCGCCCACCGGCCCGGCGGCCCGCTCACCGTCGTCCTCTCCGGCGCCCCCGGCATCGGCAAGTCGGCGCTGGCCCGGCACGTCGCCACCCAGCTCGCCGACCGCTTCCCCGGCGGCCGGCTGCTGATCCGCCTGACCGGCCCGGACGGGCGTCCCTACGACCCGCAGACCGTCGCCGGACAGCTCACCCGCGCCCTGGCGGACCGCCCGCCCGGCAGCCCCACCCTGCTGGTCCTGGACGACGCGGCCGGCGCCGACCAGGTACGGCCGCTGCTCGCCGCCTGTACGGGCGGGGCCGTCGTGGTCACCAGCCGGCGCGGCCTCGCCGGGCTGGTCGCCACCCACGGCGGGCGCGTGGTGCGGCTCGGGCCGTTCCGCCCGGCCGAGTCGCACGCCCTGCTCCGCTCCGTCCTCGGCGCCGAACGCGTCGACGCCGAACCGGACGAGGCCCGCCGTATCGCCGAGGGGTGCGGCCACCACCCGCTGGCCCTGCGCATCATGACGGCCCGGCTGCTGACCCGCCCCGGGCTCGGCCTCGCCGACTCCGCCCGCTGGCTCGGCCCCGACCAGGCCGGACGGCTCGCCCTCACCGACGCCCCCGGGCTCTCCGTGCCCGAGGTGCTGGGGGAGGCGCTGGCCCGGCTCGACCCCCCGCTCGCCGACGCCTTCCCGCGGGTCGCCGCGCTCGGGCCGGCCTGCGGGGCCGAGGAGGCCGCACCCGCGCTCGGGCTCGGTGAGGCCGAGACCGAACAGCTCCTCGACCGGCTCGCCGACGCCGGGTTCCTGGAGGAGGGACCGCCCGGCCCGTACCGCACGCTGCCGCTGCTGCGGGCCTGGGCGCGCGGGCGGGGCCGCGCCCCCACCACGTCCGCCTCGCACCCGCAAAGCCCCGACCCCGCCCACACCGGGCGGTGCCCCCACTGCCGTACCGCCCGCGCGCACCGCCCTGAACTCCCGCGCCCCGCAGAGAAGGTGTGACCCCTGATGGCCGACTCCACCACCGAACCCGCCCCGGCGACCGCCCCCGCCGCCGACGCCTTCGACGCGCTCGCCGCCACCCGGCCCCGGGTCCGCCGCGACGTGCTCTTCACCCAGACCCCCGGCGGGGTCCTCTTCCACAACGCCGACGGCGGCTTCCACCTCACCGGCCGCACCGCCTACCGGTTCGCCGCCCTCGTCCTGCCGCACCTGACCGGGCGCCACCGGCTCGACGAGGTGTGCGCCGGGTTCGGCCCGGCCCAGCGGGCGATGGCCGCCGAACTGGTCCGCACCCTCTACGCCCGCGACTTCGCCCGCGACATCCCCGAGGCCGACGCGCTGAGACCGGCGCCGGAGGACGCCGCCGGGCAGCGGTTCGCCGCGCAGATCGCCTACATCGACCACTACACCGACGCGGCCCCCGACCGGTTCGCCCGCTACCGGGCCGCCCGCGTCGCCGTCCTCGGCACCGACGAGACCGCCCGCTGGGTCGCCCTCGGCCTGGTCCGCAACGGCTGCGGAACGGTCGGGCTGGCCGCCGACTTCCCCGACGTGACCGGTGAGGCCGACCAACTCGCCGAAGAGGGCTGCCCGGTGAGCCTGAACCGGCTGCCCGACCCCGCCGAGGGGCCCGGCTGGGCGGCGCTGGACGGGTACGAGGTCGTCGTGGTCACCGGACCCGGCGCGGCCGGGCTCACCCACCGCCTGCTCACCGAGGGCGTCCCCGAGGGCCGCACCCTGCTGCCGGCCTGGGCCTTCGGCGAGCGGCTGGTCATGGGCCCGCTCACCACCGGCGCCGACGCCGCGAGCGCCACCGGCGGCTGCTGGTCCTGTGCACTGCTCCGCCTCGGCGCGAACGTCGACGCGGGCACCGCCGCCGCCCTGTGGAGCGAGGTGGCGGGCGGCGCCCGGAGCCTGGACGCGGGCGCGCCGGGGCCGCTGACCGGGCCGGTCGCCGCGATGGCCGGCAACCTCCTCGCGTACGAGGTGTTCCGGCTGACCAGCGGGGTGCAGCCGGCCGAGACGCGCGGGCAGGTGCTCATCCAGGACCTCTCCTCGCTGGACGTCCTCGCCGAACCCGTGCCCCCGCACCCGCGCTGCCGCCACTGCGCCCCCTCCGGAGTCCCGGTGACCTCGCCCGGGACCCCGGAGGTCCCCCGTACGCCGAGTGTGGCCGGGGCCGAGGAGGCCCAGGAGGTGGTGGACGCGCTCAACGCCACCGCGAGCGCGCTGGTCCGCCCGCACACCGGGGTCTTCACCCGCTTCGACGACGACGACCTCACCCAGACCCCGCTCAAGGTCAGCCGCGTCGAACTCGCCCTGCCCGACGGCACGGTGCGCGCCGTGACCGCCGCCGACATCCACCACCTCGCCGGGGCCCGGACCCGCGCCCTGCACCGGGCCGCCGTCCTGTACGTCGACCACACCGTGCCGGCGCCGCCGGCGGGGGAGGAGCACGGCGCACCCGTCGCACCGGCCTCCCTCGCCACCTTCGGCGGGACCGACGCCACCCCGGCCACCGCCTGGACCCCCGCGCTCTCGCTGCGTACCGGTGAGCCGCACCGCGTGCCCGTCCCGGCCGCCCGGCCCTTCGGCCCGCACAACCGGCTCCGGACGCACCTGGCCGCCACCGCCGGTGCGGGCGCCGGGAGTTCGGCCGCCGAGGCGGCCGGGGCCGCGCTGCTCGCCGCCCTCGCCCACACCGCCGTGCTGGACGCCGTCCGGGGCAGGGCGGCCGTGCCGCTCGCCCAGGACGCGGCGGGCGACGCCGAGCTGGAGTTCCTGCACAAGACCGCCGCCGCGCTCGGCCTCGGCGTGGAACTGCTCGACCTGACCGGCGACGGGCCCGCCCCCGTCGTCCTCGCCCGCGAGCCCGGCGGCCGCTGGGCCGTCGCCGCCGACCTCACCCGGCGCGAGGCGGCCCGCGCCGCCCTGCGCGACCTGCTGGGCGACGCCCAGCTCGCCGCCGAGACCGGCCAGGAGCCCGACTCCGGCGACCCCTTCGTCACCGACCTGGCGCCCGCCGCGCTCGCCCTCGCCGGGGAGCCGGGCGGCCCGCTCGACGCCGCCACCACCTTCCCCGAGATCCTGGCCCGCCTCGGGGAGGCCGGCCGGGATGCCCTGTACCTGGACACCACCCCGGCCGACCTCGCCACCGGCCGGCTTGCCACCGCCCGGGTCCTGCTGACCGTGGCCGCCCCCGCCGAGGACGGCACCGATGCCCGCTGACACCCTCGACCAGGCGGCCGGAGCGCCCGGCCACGCCGCCGCCGACCCGGTCGCCGCCTTCGCCGCCCGGCTGCACCGGGCGCTGGCCGCCCACGCCACGCCCGTCCCCCTCGACCTCGCCCCGCTCGGCGTCCACGACGCCTTCCGGGCGCCGCTCGCCGCGTCCGAGGCGGGGGCCGTGCCGGTGCGGCTCTACGGGCGGCAGGCCGTGGTCGGGCCCTTCCCCGGGGAGTGGGAACAGCCCTGCGCCCGCTGCCTGGAGCGGCGGTGGCAGGCGGTGCGCAGTGTGACGCTGCGGGAGGCGCTGGAGCTGGGGTCCGGGACGCGGGCGGCGGGGGAGAACCCGTACCTGACGGTGTTCGGGGCCGAGGCGGTGGCCGGGCTGATCGCGGCCCGGCTCGGCGGGCGCGGACCGGAGACGGGGGCGTTCGCCGCCGTGCACCTGGTCGACCTCCAGACGCTGCGGACCCGGCACTACCCGCTCGTCCCCGACCCGGAGTGCCCGCGCTGCTCGGTCGCCGAGGAGGACACCGCCGAGGCAGCCACGCTCACCCTGGGGCCCGCGCCCAAGCACCGGCCCGGCAGCTTCCGCGTCCGCGACCTCGCCACCTACGAGCTGCCGATCCAGCCGTACGCCAACCCGCTCTGCGGCTCGCTCGGGCCCTCCGTCGTGCAGGACGTCTCCTCCGGGTCGACCTCCGCCACGGTGGGCTGCTTCTCGATGCGCTCCGGCGACTACCTCCGCGAGACCTTCTGGGGCGGCCACGCCGACACCTTCGGGCAGAGCCTGCGCATCGGCGTCCTGGAGGGCCTGGAGCGGTACGCCGGGATGCGGTCGCGGGCGAAGAAGGCCGAGGTCCGGGCCTCGCTCGACCAGCTCGTGGCACGCGGGGAGCAGGTGGTGGACCCGCGCGTGGTGGGGCTGTACGACGAGGCGTTCCACGCCGCCAACCCGCACGTGCCGCCCTTCACCACCGGCCGCGAGATCCCCTGGGTGTGGGGGTACTCGCTGCGCGACGAACGCCCGGTCCTCGTCCCCGAGGTGCTCACCTACTACCACGCCCCCGGGCTGGAGAACCGGTTCGTCCAGGAGTCCTCCAACGGCTGCGCCACCGGCGGCTGCCTGGAGGAGGCCGTCTACTGCGGGCTCATGGAGGTCGTCGAGCGGGACGCCTTCCTGCTCGCCTGGTACGGGCGGGCCGCCCTGCCCGAGATCGACCCCGCGACCAGCACCAGCGCCGCCACCCGGCACATGGTCGACCGGCTCGCGATGTACGGCTACGAGGCCCGGTTCTTCGACACCCGGATCACCTTCCCGATCCCGGTCGTCACCGGCGTCGCCGTCCGCCCCGACGGCGGGCCGGGCCGGATGTGCTTCGGCGCGGGGGCCGGGCTCGACCCCGAGGCGGCCGTCGCGGGCGCCCTCTGCGAGATCGCCACCGACGCCGTCAACCTGCCCGGCCGCACCCGGCGCGACGAGGCCCGGCTGCGCGCCATGGCCACCGACTTCCACCGCGTCGAGGCGCTCCACGACCACCCGCTCGCCTACGGCATCCCCGAGATGGGCGACCACGCCGACTTCCTCCTCGGCGCCCCCGGCACCCCGCGCCCGCCGAAGCGCTCCGTCGCCGAGCTGTACGGCGACGGCTCGCTGCCGCCCGTCTCCGACGACCTGCGGGACGACCTCGCCCGGTGCGTGGACGCCGTCACCGGCGCCGGCTTCGACGTGGTCGTCGTCGACCAGACCATGCCCGAACAGCGGGCGCTGGGCCTGAGGACCGTCAGCGTCCTCGTCCCCGGCCTGCTCCCCATCGACTTCGGCTGGACCCGCCAGCGCGCCCTCGGCATGCCCCGCCTGCGCACCGCCCTGCGCGAGGCGGGCCTCGCCGGCCGCGACCTCACCGACGCCGACCTCAACCCCGCCCCGCACCCCTTCCCCTGACCGGGAACCCGACGCCACCAGCCAGCCGCCCCGACAAGCCAGGGAGCCTTCCGTGGGGTACGCCTACGACTACGCCGCCGCCATCATGCGGCGCGGCCGGGTCCACATGGAGCCGGTCGACCACGTGCCGAACTGGGCCGACGGCCCGCGCAAGACCAAGCACTACCCGGACACCGACCTGCTGCCGCTGCCCGACTCCGGCTACCCGGCGGACGCCGCCCTCGACCAGGGCCTGGACCCCGAACCCCTCGACGGGCCGGGCCACTTCGACCTCGCCGCGCTCTCCGGGATGCTCCGCGACTCCTACGGCCTGACCGGCCGCCGCCTCGGCGTCCAGGCCAACACCGACCTCGACGCCCTCCCGCACTACCCGCTCGCCAACTTCTCCCGCGGCTCGGCCTCCGGCGGCGGCCTCTACCCGGTCAGCGTCTACTGGGTCTCCGGCCCCTCCGCGCCCCTGCCGCCCGGCGTCCACCACTACGCCACCCGCCACCACGCCATGCGCCGCCTGCTCACCGGCGACGCCACCGGCGAGGTCCGCGCCGCCCTGGACGCCGCCGGGCCGGGCGCGCCGGACGGGGCCGACGCCACCGACCAGTACCTGGTCCTCTCCATCAAGTACTGGCAGAACGCCTTCAAGTACAACAGCTTCTCCTTCCACGCCGTCTCCATGGACCTCGGTGCCTGCGTGCAGACCTGGCGGCTGTGGGCCCGGGCGCGCGGGCTCGACGTGGAGCCCGCGCTCTGGTTCGACGAGGAGCGCCTCGCGCGGCTGCTCGGGGTGCGGACCGAGGAGGAGGGGATCTTCGCCGTGGTGCCACTGCGGTGGCAGGGGGCCACCGGGGCCGCCGCGGCCCCGGCCACCCCGTTCGCCGTGCGCCACCGGGACGTGGAGCGCTCCCGCACCGTCCTCACCTTCGAGGCCGTCACCGCCATGCAGGCCGCCACCGCCGAAGGCGCCCTCGACCGGCCCGCCCCCGGCGCCCTCGCCCCGGCCGCCGCCCACCCGGCCGGCCCGGCCCTGCCCGAGGCGCCGCTGCCGGCCGCGACCCCGCTCACCACCGACGTGCGGACCGCCCTGCGCCGGCGCCGCAGCAGCTTCGGCCGGTTCGACGCCTCCCGCCCGCTCGCCGCCGCCGACCTCGCCGCCCTCTGCCGGGCCGCCACCGACGGTTCGTACCTCGGCGGGGACACCGGCACCGGCGCCGGGGGCGAACGCCTCGCCGGGCTGTACGTCTTCGTCAACCACGCCGAGGACGTCGCCCCCGGCGCGTACGCCTACGACCCCGGGGCGGGCACCCTGCGCCTGGTCAAGGAGGGCGCCCCCGGGCCCTTCCTCCAGAAGAACTACTTCCTCTCCAACTACAACCTGGAGCAGGCCGGGGTGGTGCTGGTGCCGACCGTGCGCACCACCGCCGTGCTCGACGCGGTCGGCGACCGGGGGTACCGGCTGGTCAACGCCACCATCGGCGCCGTCGCCCAGTCCGTCTACACCGCCGCCGCCGCGCTCGACGTGGGCTGCGGGGTGGCGCTCGGCTTCGACAACATCTCGTACATCGAGGAACTGGGCCTGGAGGCCACCGGCGAGGCCCCGCTGCTGATCATGATGGCCGGCCACGAACGGCCCGCCCCCGCCGACTACCGCCACGAGCTGACGTGACCTCCGGAAGGGGCACCCCCGCCGTCATGCCCGCACCCGACGCCCCCGGCCCGCGCCCCGGCCGCCCCAGGGAAGCCTTCGTCCTGCGCACCGCCGGGCTGCCCGTCGAGACGGTCCGCCCGCTGCGCGCCCCGGGCGCCCGCCGCTGGGCCGACGACGTGCTCGACGCCGCCGCCCGCCTCACCGCCGACGGCGAGGCCCTCGGCGACCTTCTCCACCCGCTGATCGGCGGGCTGGAGGACGAGGCCGAACGCCGGGCCCTGCTGAAACTCCGCCGCGAGGTCTTCAACAACCGGCTCCCCAAGGACCCCGAGGCCGCCCGCGCCCTGGTCGCCGCCCGCGACCCGCGCGCCGCCGAGGCGCTGGCCGGCTGGCTGGAGCGGCGGGCCGCGCTGGCCGCCCGCGAGGCCGAGGGCGCCGGGCTGCTCGCCTCCGAGACGGCCCGCGCCCGCGCCGCCCTCTGCGCGGCGGCCGGCCAGGACCGGCTCCGCAGGGGCCTGCTGCTCGCCTCGCCGACCCTGGACGCCGGGCTCGACGCATACGTCCGGCGCACCGCCGCCGACCCGGCCGCCACCCCGGACAAGAAGCACCGCAAGATCGAACGGTCGCTGCTGTCCTACCTGTACCGGACCGCCTGCAAGACGAGCCCCTTCTCCACCTTCACCGGGGTCGGGCTCGGCACCTTCACCGACGGGGAGCCGCACGCGGGCCCCGGCGCCTTCCCGCTGGCCGTCGCCGACGCCTGGCCGACCGCCGCCCGGCTCAACACCGCCGCCGTCGGCCGGCTCGCCGCCACCGTCCTGGCCGACCCGGGCCGCCGCGCCGACCTGCCCGTCACCGTCGCCTCCGGGTGGGGGCGCGAGGCCGACCGGGTGCGGTACGTGCGGCGCTGGGTCACCGAGGGCGACGAGGCCACCGCCGTCACCTTCGACTCCGTCAAGGACCGCCTCTTCTACCTCCGCCGCAGCGGCACCCTCGACCGCCTCCTCGGCCACTTCGAGGAGCACGGCACCCTGCGGTACGGCGCCCTCTCCGCCTGGCTCGCCGCCGACCGGGACGCCACCGAGGCCGACGTCGCCCAGTACCTGGACGCGCTGCTCGCCCTCGGCCTGGTCCGGGTGCCCTGCCTCGACGTCACCGTCCACGACACCGACCCGCTGCGCGCCTTCCAGTCGGCCCTGCGCGGCGTGGGCCGCCCGTGGGCCGACCGCCTCGCCGACCGGCTGGAGCCCGCCGCGGCCTGCGTCGACAAGTTCGCCGCCGCCGAACCGGACCGCAGACGGCTCCTCCTGGAACAGCTGAGGGGCGAACTCGCCGCCGTGCAGCGGTCGCTCGGCGCCGAGCAGCACCGCGTCCCGCAGACCGTGCTCTACGAGGACTGCGCGGTCCCGGCCGACGGGCCCACCGGCCTCACCCTCTCCGCCGACCGCTGGGCCGAGGTGGCCGGGGAGCCGCTCTCCCGGCTGGAGCGGGTGCTGCCCGCCTTCGACCTGACCCTGCCGCACCGGCTTACCTTCAAGGGGTTCTTCACCGCCCGGTTCGGGCGCGGCGGGCGCTGCGACGACCTGGTCAAGCTGGTCCACGACTTCCACGAGGACTTCTTCGACCAGTACCTCTCCTTCACCGCCCAGCGCCCCGCCTTCGGCCCCGACGGCGACCCCAACCCCGAGGAGAACTGGCTCGGCCTGCCCGAGCTGAAGTCCCTGGACGCCGCCCGCGCCACCTTCCTGGCCGGGATGCGGGAACGCTGGGGCGCCCACGAGGGCGACGGCGACCTCGTCCTCGACGACGCCCTCCTCGACGCCACCGCCGCCCCGCTCGCCCCCCTCGCGCCCGCCTTCGCTCCGATGAGCCACCACGTCCAGCTCGCCGACCGCCCCGAAGGCCCGCTCGCCGTCCTCAACCGCTCCTACGGCGGCCTCTCCTTCCCCTTCAGCCGCTTCACCCACCTCTTCGAGGGCCTGGACGAGCGGCTGCTCGCCGCCGGGGCCCAGGCCGCGCCGCCCGGCGCCGTCCTCGCCGAGGTCACCGGCGGCCCCGTCACCTCCAACCTCAACCTGCACGCCCGCCTCACCGAGTACGAGATCGTCGGCCCCGGCGAGGCCGGCACCCTGGAGCCGGAGTTCCGGCTCGGCCTGGACGACCTCTTCCTCGTCCACGACGAGGAGCAGGACCGCCTCGTCCTGCGCTCCGCCCGCCTGGAGCGCGAGGTGATCCCGGTCTACCTCGGCTACCTCGTCCCGCTCGCCCTGCCCGAACTCCCGCGCACCCTGCTGCTGCTCTCCCCGACCTCCATGTCCCCGCTCAACGTCTGGGGCGGCGTCCCCGACCGCCCGCCCGTCGACGGGGTCACCCACCGGCCCCGGGTCCGCCACGGCAGCCTGGTCCTCGCCCGCCGCAGCTGGGGCGTGGACGCCCGCGACCTGCCGTTGCGCGCGCCCGGCACCGACGAGGCCGCCTGGTTCCTCGGCTGGCACCGCTTCCGCCGGGCCCACGGCCTGCCCGCGAGGGTCTACGCCACCGTCTCCGACAGCGGGGCGCGCGGCGCGACCGGCGCCAAGCCGAGCTACCTCGACCTCGACAGCCCGCTCTCGCTCGCCGCCTTCGAGGCGCTGCTCCGTACCGACAAGGCCCGCGCCGTCTTCCGTGAGGCGCTGCCCGACGAGGACGGGCTGCACGCCGCCTCGCCGCGCGGCCGGCACGTCACCGAACTGGCCGTGGAGACCCTGCCCGCCCCGACCCCCGCGAGGACCGCGCCATGACCGACCTGACCCTCACCGGCACCCGGGCCGCCACCAAGTCCGGCGCCTGGCAGGCCACCCACGTCTTCTACGCCGCCAACCCCCGCCCGTTCCTGCTCACCTGCGTGCGCCCGCTCGTCGCCGAGCTGGAGGCACAGGGGCTGATCAGCGGCTACTTCTTCATCAACTACTGGCTGGAGGGCCCGCACGTCCGGCTCCGCCTCAAGCCCGCCACCCCCCAGGCGGAGGCCGAGGTCCGCCGCCGCACCGAGGAGGCCGTCGACACCTTCCTGCGCGAACGCCCCGCGCTCTACGAGGTGGACGCCGGCTTCCTCAACGACTTCTACAACACCCTCTTCGACATCGAGTTCCCCGGCGCCGAACGCGGCCACTACACCGGCGCCGACGGCCGGATGAACATCCGCCCCAACAACAGCCGCAGCGCCGAACCGTACGAGCCCGAGTACGGCAAGTACGGCGGGCCCGCCGGGATCGAGCTGGCCGAGTGGCACTTCCGGCACTCCTCCGACCTGGTCATCGACGCCTTCGCCACCATCAACCTCCACCTGCGCACCGTGCTGCTCGGCACCTCCGCCCAGCTGATGATGGTGATGGCCGCGACCTTCCTCCCGGACAAGGCCGAACTCAACGGCTACCTCGACAGCTACTACGAGTTCTGGCACCGCGCCTTCCCCGGCACCAACTTCATCGGCACCGACGAGTACGACCGCAACTACGCCGCCCTCGCCCCCGGCCTGGGGGAGCGCTTCGCCCGCGTCCGCGCCGCCACCGACCCCGCCACCGAGGAGGCCGACAAGCCCCGGCTGCCCGGCTTCCTCGCGGGCTGGGCCGAGCACTGCGCCGAACTCAGGGAGAATGCGGAGAGGCTGACGCTCGACGGGGACCTGGTCTTCCGCTCCTGGGACGGCACCCGGGACGAGCAGGTCACCGACCCGGCCGTCGCACTGCCGCTGCTGCTCTCCCCGTACATGCACATGACCAACAACCGGCTGCACGTCACCATCCGCGACGAGGCGTACCTCTCGCACGTGCTGGGCCGGGTGCTGCGCGAGGGCGCCGCGTGAGCGCGCCCGCCGAACGGGCCGCCGTCCCCGGCTCCTACCGGCCCGCCCTGCGCGCGGGCGTGCTCGTCGGCGGGCCCCTGTACGACGGCCCGGCCACCGTCCACCTGGTTAAGGACACCGGCACCGGCCACGCCTTCAAGGTCGGCCCGCGCGAGGCGTTCCTGCTGGCCCGGATGGACGGCACCCGCGCCCTGGACGAGCTGGGCACCGAGTACGCCGCCGCCCACGGCAAGCGGCTCGGCGAGGCCCAGTGGCGCCAGCTCCTCGCCCTGCTCGGCACCCGCGGCCTGCTCGACGGCGCGCCCCGCCCGGCCGCCGCCGAGGCCGCGGCCTCGGCGGCGGCCGGGCCGCGCACCCTGTGGCGCGGCACCCTGCGCCTGGTGGCCGACGCCGACGCCACCACCGCCCGGCTCCACCGGGTGCTGCGCCCCCTGCTCCACCCGGCCGCGCTCGTCCCGCTGCTCCTGCTGGTCCTCGCGCTCCAGGCGGCCCTGGTGGTGCGCGCCGGGGAGGCGCTCGACGCCACCTGGGCGCTCTTCCGCAACCCGGTGCTCCTGGTCGCCGCCGCCACCCTGCTCTGGCTCTCCACCGCCCTGCACGAACTGGCCCACGGCGTGGTGGCCCGCCACTACGGCGGCACGGTGGCCGAGATCGGACTGCGGTGGCGGCTGCCCGTGGTCATCATGTACTGCACAGTCGACAACTACCCGTACCTTCCGACCCGTTGGGCCCGCATCGCGACGGCCGTCGCCGGAGCCGTCATGAACCTGCTCTTCCTGCTGCCGTTCGGCGCGCTCTGGCTCCTCGCCCCGCCCGACGACGCCACCCGCGACGCCTGCGCCGCCCTCGTCCTGCTCGGCACCGTGCAGGCCCTCGCCATGCTGATCCCGCTGCCGCCGCTCGACGGGTACCAGATCGCCGGGCAGCTCACCCGCACCCTGGGCCTGTTCACCGCCAGCCGCACCTATCTCGGGCTCGCCCTGCGCCGCGATGCGGCCGCCCGCGCCTACCCCGCCCCGGCCTGCCGCGCCTATGTGGCGTATCCGGCGGCCGTGCTGCTGGTCCTCGCGGGGATCGGCCTGGCCCTGTGGGCCGCCGCCCGCCATCTGCTGACCGGGAGCTGACCCCCAGCCTCCCGGACGTACACCCCGCACACCCCGATCGAGGAGCACCACATGACCCCCCAGCCCACCGACCACGACGGCGCCGTCGTCCTCGACGGTGTCCGCAAGACGTACGGGCGGACCGAGGCCGTCGCCGGGGTGACGCTCACCGTCGCCCGTGGCGAGTTCTTCGGGCTGCTCGGGCCCAACGGCGCCGGCAAGACCACCCTCGTGGAGATCATGGAGGGCCAGCGCAAGGCCGACGCCGGGACGGTCACCGTGCTCGGCCACCACCCCTGGCCCCGGGACACCGCGCTGCTCCCGCGCATCGGCGTGCAGACCCAGTCCAGCGCCTTCTTCGTCCGCCTCACCGCCCGCGAACACCTCACCACCGTCGCCGCCCTCTACCGGGTCGGCCGCGAGGCCGCCGAGAAGGCGCTCGCCCTGGTCGGCCTCACCGACCACGGCGACGTGCGGGTCGACGACCTCTCCGGCGGCCAGCGCCAGCGCCTGGCCATCGCCTCGGCCCTCGTCCACGAGCCCGAGCTGATCTTCCTGGACGAGCCGACCGCCGCCCTCGACCCGCAGGCCCGCCGCGACCTGTGGAAGGTGCTCCGGGACCTCAAGGGCGCGGGCCGCACCATCGTCTACACCACCCACCACCTGGACGAGGCCGAGGCGCTCTGCGACCGGGTCGCCATCCTGGTCGGCGGCGCCGTCCGCGCCCTCGACAGCCCCGGCCGCCTGATCGCCGCCAGCAGCGGCACCACCCGCCTGCTGGTCCCCGCCGACCGGCTCACCCCCGAACAGGGCGCCGCCCTGCCCGGCGTGCTGCGCGCCACCGCCGACGGCGACATGACGGTCCTGGAGACCGAGGACTCCGGCCCGGTCCTCGCCGCCGTCGACGCCCAGGGCGGCCTGCACGGCGTGCAGACCCGCACCCCCAGCCTGGAGGACGTCTACCTCTCCCTCACCGGCGAGGCGTCCCCCGCCCCCGACCCGGCCCCCGCCGAGAGCTGACCGGCCCCGCGCCCCCCCACCCCGCACCACACCCACGGAGAACCCCATGAGCGCCTACGCCGCCCTCAGCCAGGCCGGATACCGGGCCTACACCCGCGACAAGACCACCCTCTTCTTCACCTTCGCCTTCCCGCTGATCTTCCTCGTCGTCTTCGGCCTCATCTTCAGCGGCCAGGAGGTCGAGCAGTCCGGCCGCCCCTACATCAGCTACATCGCCCCCGGCGTCCTCTCCTGGGGCCTGGGCAACGCGGCCGTCTTCGGCGTCGGCTTCGTCCTCATGCAGTGGCGGCGCGACGACATCCTCCGCCTCATCCGGATGACCCCCACCCCCACCTCCGCCGTGCTGGCCTCCCGTTACGTGCTGGCGCTCGGCATCGGCGCCGTCCAGGCGGTTCTCTTCGTCGCCGTCGCCATGCTGCCGCCGTTCGGCCTGGAACTCTCCTCCGGCTGGCCGTACGCCTTCCTCATGCTGGTCGTCGGCGTCACCGCCTTCCTCGCCCTCGGCGTCATCGTCGGCTCCTTCACCCGCACCCCGGAGGCGGTCGCCGCCGTCGCCAACTGCGTGATGCTGCCGATGGCCTTCCTCTCCGGCTCCTTCTTCCCGCTCGACGCCATGCCCGACTGGATGCAGGCCATCTCCCGTGTCCTGCCGCTGCGTTACCTCAACGACGGTGTCTCGGCCTCCCTCACCGGCTCCGGCACCACCGGCGACATCCTGTTCTCCTGCGCCGTCCTCGCGGGCTTCGCCGTCGTCTTCACGGCCGTCGCGCTGAAGACCTTCCGCTGGTCCGACCGCACCTGACCGCCGCGCAGGCACCGGTCCTCCCGGTCCGGGCGGGGAGCGTACGCGCCCCCGCCCCGGCCCCGTGTTCCTCCCCGCCCCGGCCCGTCAGGAGCCCGCCATGCCCGCCACCCCCGCACCCGCCACCATCCCGCCCGCCCC
>NZ_JOII01000037.1 GCF_000719955.1 Streptomyces albidoflavus | reverse complement strand
GACCGTGGGGTGGGGTCGTGTCGGGGTGCCCCCGCAGCAAACTGCACACGAGGCAGCCATGCTCCAACTCACCCCGCACCATGCAGTTTGTGAGGAGGTACCCCGGCGCGGCCCCGCCCCACCCACGTGCCGGAGGAACCGCGAACCTGACAGCCCGGCCGGCGTTTGAGGCCATCTTTGACCGGCACGGTCGAGACGGAGCCCGGCACCCAACAGCCCGGCCGGCGACTGAGGCCAGTCGGTGACCCGCAGGGTCGAGGCGCGGAAGGCCGGGGCGGAGCCCAGCCCACGACGCAACCCAGCCCGGCCGGCGCATGAGGCCACAAGTGAGGGCGGCGCAAACCCCGCGCCCCGAGAAACGGGCCCAGCCCGGGCAGAGCCCAACCCCAAGCCCCACCCGGGAGGGGACAAAGCGGCTGGAACATTTCGCTCCGAGCCGCCCATAGCAGCCCCGCCCCCGCTTCCGTTTGGGATTTCCGGGTTTCACCCGGAAGACTGCCCCTGTGACGTCCCGTATCCCGCGCGACTCCAGGCTCAGAATCGTCCGCCCACGACCCCTCGCCGCCGCCCCGGCCGCGGTCGCCGAACGCCGGGCCCGCAGGCCCGCCCCCCGTCCGCCCGAGGGCACCCCGCCCCGGGCCCGGCTCGCCGCCATGGCGAGGGAGGGCCTGGCCGACGCCGTCCGGGTCGCCCGCTGGGCCGAGGCGGCCCTGCCACGTGGTGGCCCGGCGGCCCGGCCGGCCGCACCCGCCGACGGGGAGGGCACGCTCTCCGAGGCGACCGCCGCCCGCGCCGCGGGTGAGCTGGGGCTGACCCCGGCCAAAGTCCGTGCCGACTGGGACACCGCCCGCCTCGCCGGTCTGGTCGAGGTGCACGGCGGCGTGGCCCGTCCCGGCTGGCGCCTGCGCGCCTGGGACCGGGACGACTCCGCCGTGCTGCGCGGCTGGGTGGCCCTCTTCGACGCCTGGTCGCTGGTCCACCCCGGCCCCGACGAGCTGACCCCCGCCGCGGGCGCCGAGGTGATCGAGGCGGTCCCGCAGCTGCTGACCCTGCTCCAGCTCTCGGACGGCCCCGTCCCGGTCACCCAGCTCCTGGACCTCCTCGAACAGCGCGTGGAGGAACTGCGCACCCAGCGCTGCGAGATCCCGTACGGCCCCCGGACCGAACCGGCGGCCGAGCCGGCCGAGGACGTTCCGCTGGCCACCCTGCTCGACTGGGCCCTGCACGGCCTCGCCGCCGTCGGCGCCCTCACCTACGCCGACGGCCACGCCACGCTGACCCCGCTCGGCAGCTGGGCGGTGTGGGTGCGGCTGGAGCAGATCTGCGTGGCCGCCCAGAGCCCGGCGGGCAACATCGAGCAGCCCGCCGAGGAGATGCTGCGCGGCTGCGCCCGGCTGCGCCCGCAGTCGGCCCGCTCCGAGTACCGCGCCTGGCTCGCCGCCCGCCCCGTCGGCAGCGCTGTGGCCGAGCTGCTGGAGGCGGCCCGGGGCGAGGACGCCATGGTCCGCAGCCTCGCCTTCGAGGCGCTCCGCGTCGTGGGCGCCCCCGCCGAGGCCGAGGTACGCGCCGCCGCCGAGGACGCCCTGCTGCGGCCCTACGCCCTGCTCTGGCTCGCCGAGCACGACGGCACCGACCCCGAGGACGCGCCGCTGGTCCTCAGCCGCCAGGAGGCCACCTGGCTCTGGGTCGACACGGCCGCCGCCGTCGCCGACCACGGCGAGGCCCCGCTGCTCGTCCGGCACCTGGAGGCCGCCGTGCAGCCGACGGTGCCCGCGCTCCTCGCGGACGTGCGCGCGGTCGGCCACCCCCGCACCGTCCAGGTGCTGGTGGCGTTGGCCGCCGCCCACCCGGACCCGGCGCTCGCCAAGGCCGTGCGCCGGGCCGCGTTCCAGGTCCACACCGGCGGCGCCTGAGCGGACCGGGGCCCGGCCCGCCGCCGGGCCCCGGCCGCCGCGTCAGGCGGGCAGCTCGGGACCGTACGTACCGAAGCTCCAGATGTTGCCCTCGGCGTCCCGCGCCATGTAGTCGCGGGAG
This sequence comes from Streptomyces albidoflavus, assembly GCF_000719955.1. Taxonomy (GTDB): domain Bacteria; phylum Actinomycetota; class Actinomycetes; order Streptomycetales; family Streptomycetaceae; genus Streptomyces; species Streptomyces albidoflavus. Next base: position 48,771 of record NZ_JOII01000037.1, on the reverse strand, counting down.
CCGTACTCCTGGTCGGTCGGCGGGACGAGGATCTCGACGCCCTCGTGGGCGGCGGCCCGGGCGTGGTGGGCGTCCACGTCGGCGACGACGACGTAGACGCCGACCGGTCCGCCCTCCGCCATCGCCCGGTCGTAGGCACTGCCGGTGCCCTTGGGGCCGATCATCACCGCGCCGTTGCCCAGCGACAGCTCGGCGTGGGCGATCCGCCCGTCCGCCGTCTCGTGGACCGCCGCCGGGGCGAAGCCGAACGCCTCGGTCAGGGTCCGTACGGCCGCCCGGGCGTCCGCGTAGAGGACGGTCGGGAAGACGGTGGGGGGTCCGCTCGCCGTGGCGGCCATGGCATGCACTCCTCGGGTCTCCGGGGCCGGTACGGGTGATTCCGCTCACCGGTGGGAGGGGCGCCGGCCGGCCCCGGTGCCGAGTATCTGCCGGTTCCTGCCCCCGCGCCCCCGGGGAGTGCGCCGCCCGCGGGGCGAAAAGCGGTTGACCGCCGCCGGTAGAATCGCCGTATGGCCATTCTCCTCACGCATTAGACGGCGTCGACCGTTCTCTTCAGTCCGCCGTCCGTTCCATTCCTGCCCAGGAGTCTGTCCGTGATCACCGCCTCCGGTGTCGAGCTGCGCGCCGGCGCCCGCGTCCTCATCGAGTCCGCCACCTTCCGTATCGCCAAGGGCGACCGCATCGGCCTCGTCGGCCGCAACGGCGCGGGGAAGACCACCCTCACCAAGTGCCTCGCCGGCCAGGGCCAGCCCGCCGCCGGCACCATCACCTCCTCCGGCGAGGTCGGCTACCTCCCGCAGGACCCCCGCACCGGCGACCTCGACGTCCTCGCCCGCGACCGCATCCTCTCCGCCCGCGGCCTCGACACCCTGATCAAGAAGATGCGGGAGAACGAGCAGCGGATGGCCACCGGCCAGGGCGCCACCCGCGAGAAGGCGATGCGCAAGTACGAGCGGCTGGAGACGGAGTTCCTCACCAAGGGCGGGTACGCCGCCGAGGCCGAGGCCGCCACCATCGCCGCCGCGCTCAACCTCCCCGACCGGGTGCTCGGCCAGCCCCTGCACACCCTCTCGGGCGGTCAGCGGCGCCGGATCGAACTGGCCCGCATCCTCTTCTCCGACGCCGACGTGCTGCTCCTGGACGAGCCCACCAACCACCTCGACGCGGACTCCATCGCCTGGCTGCGCGACTACCTGAAGACCTACCGCGGCGGCTTCATCGTGATCTCCCACGACGTCGACCTGGTCGAGACCGTCGTCAACAAGGTCTTCTACCTGGACGCCAACCGCGCCCAGATCGACATCTACAACATGGGCTGGAAGCTCTACCAGCAGCAGCGCGAGGCCGACGAGAAGCGCCGCAGGCGCGAGCGCCAGAACGCCGAGAAGAAGGCCGCGACCCTCAACGCCCAGGCCGACAAGATGCGCGCCAAGGCCACCAAGACGGTCGCCGCGCAGAACATGGCCCGCCGCGCCGAGCGGCTGCTCTCCGGCCTGGAGGCCGAGCGGGTCAGCGACAAGGTCGCCAAGCTGCGCTTCCCCGAGCCCGCCCCCTGCGGCAAGACCCCGCTCACCGCCGAGGGCCTCTCCAAGTCGTACGGCTCGCTGGAGATCTTCACCGACGTCAGCCTCGCCATCGACAAGGGCTCCCGGGTCGTCATCCTCGGCCTCAACGGCGCCGGCAAGACCACCCTGCTGCGGCTGCTCGCCGGCACCGAGAAGCCCGACACCGGCAGCGTCGTCGAGGGCCACGGCCTCAAGCTCGGCTACTACGCCCAGGAGCACGAGACGCTCGACCCCGACCGCACCGTCCTGGAGAACATGCGCTCGGCCGCGCCCGACCTGGACCTGGTCGAGGTCCGCAAGACGCTCGGCTCGTTCCTCTTCTCCGGCGACGACGTCGACAAGCCGGCCGGGGTCCTCTCCGGCGGCGAGAAGACCCGGCTGGCCCTGGCCACCCTGGTCGTCTCCTCGGCCAACGTGCTGCTCCTGGACGAGCCCACCAACAACCTCGACCCGGCCAGCCGCGAGGAGATCCTCGGCGCGCTCAAGACGTACAAGGGCGCCGTCGTCCTCGTCACCCACGACGAGGGTGCCGTCGACGCGCTCCAGCCCGAGCGGATCATCCTGCTCCCCGACGGGGTCGAGGACCTCTGGGGCGCGGACTACCTCGACCTGGTCACCCTGGCCTGACCGCACACGCACCCTCGGAGCCGTCCGCCCTGCCCGGGGCGGGCGGCTCCGGCGTGTGCGCCGGCCGGCGCGTTCCCCCGTGGGTGGGAACGGAGCGCGGAGATCGTCCTCGGATGGATCATTCGGCCCAGTCCTGATCCGTCATCTGCGTGAGCGGCTCTCACCCCCGCGCTCCGCGGCCGTCGACAGGCGCCGACCGGGCCGCGTCTTCCTCCCTGCAGCCCTTGTGCCGCTTGGGCTCTGCCGCTCCGCCACGCTGACCAGCCGCTTCCCCGCGACACCCGTTCGGCGGCAGTGCGCCGAACCGTGCGGAATGCTTGATTCCACTGGCCATGGCCCATTTCCCTGGCAAAACCCGCTCCCGCCGACCTTGCCGAATGGGTGGCCAGGAAGGCCGGGAGGGGTGATCATGAGAGACAAGAGCGCACTTCGCATGAGGAGGCACGGGTGGCCGAGACTCTGAAGAAGGGCAGCCGGGTGACCGGCGCGGCGCGCGACAAGCTCGCCGCCGACCTGAAGAGGAAGTACGACGACGGCGCGAGCATTCGTGCGCTGGCGGAGGAAACCGGACGTTCCTACGGGTTCGTCCACCGGATGCTCAGCGAATCCGGTGTCACACTGCGCGGACGCGGCGGCGCGACCAGAGGCAAGAAGCCCTCGTCGGACTGACCCCGGCCCGCGGCCCGCAATCCCTCACCTGCTCGCGTACCACCCGGTCGGTCATCCGGTCGGCCGGGTGGTTACTGTGCAGTCACTTACGGGCGCTTCCGCGCGCCCGCACCGACCGCACGGAGGCAGGCCATGGCCGCGACCGATCCCGCAACCCCGCTGCTCGACCAGGACGGCGTCCGCCTCACCGTGGACGGGGCGACCGCCACGGTGACGCTGACCAACCCGGCGAAGCGCAACGCGCAGAGCCCGGCCCTGTGGCGCAGCCTCGCCGAGGCGGGCCGGCTGCTGCCCGGTTCCGTGCGGATCGCCGTGATCCGGGGCGAGGGCAAGTCCTTCTCCGCGGGGCTGGACCGGCAGGCGTTCACGCCGGAAGGGTTCGAGGGTGAGCCCTCCTTCGTCGACATGGGCAAGGGCCCGGCCGAGGAGATGGACGCCATCATCGCCTCGTACCAGGAGGCGTTCACCTGGTGGCGGCGGAGCGACCTGATCACCATCGCCGCCGTGCAGGGGCACGCGATCGGCGCCGGGTTCCAGCTGGCGCTCGCCTGCGACCTGCGGGTGGTCGCCGAGGACGTGCAGTTCGCCATGCGCGAGACCAGCCTCGGCCTGGTGCCCGACCTGACCGGCACCCAGCCGCTGGTCCACCTGGTCGGCTACGCCCGTGCCCTGGAGATCTGCGCCACCGGCCGCTTCGTCCACGCCGAGGAGGCCGAGCGCACCGGCCTCGCCAACCTCGTCGTCCCCGCCGAGCAGCTCGACGCGGCCGTTGCCGACCTGGCCGCCGCCCTGCTCGCCGCTCCCCGGGACGCCGTCGTGGAGACCAAGGTCCTGCTCCAGGGCGCCGTCGGCCGTGGCCTCGACGAGCAGCGCGCCGCCGAGCGCGCCGCCCAGGGCCGCCGCCTGCGCGACCTGGTGGGCCAGGGCGACTGATTCACCGCCATCCTCCAGGCTTCCTCGACGCCGCCCCCCCGAGAGGTCGCTGACCGCGACCGGTTCCGTCCAGGACCGTCGGCCTGCTCGCCCCGGGCGTGACGGTCACCGAGGTCACCGTCACGCGGCCGGCGTAGCGGCCGGGAGCGGGGCGCGGCAGAGCCCGTGACCCGCTCCCCGCTCACCCCACCTCGGTCACCAGCACCGCCACCGAAGGACGGTCCGGCAGGGCCTCGCTGACCGCCTGTCGGACCGCGCGGGCCACCTCCAGGGGGCGGTGGCCGGGGGAGACCGCCAGTTCCAGGCGGACGTGGCCGGGCCGGCCGGGGGCGGGGTGGTCCATGCGGACCGCGCCGGTGCGGCCGCCGAAGGCGCCGGCGAGGCGGGCCACTCCCGGGACCGCGAGGGCGGCCGTGGCGGCCCGCGCCTCGGGGGTGTCCTCGTGCGGCGGGCGGCTCTCGGCGGGGGAGGAGCCGGGGGCGGCGGGGGAGGCGGGTGATTCCGCCTCGGACGCCTCGCCCGGCCGGTCCACGCCGGTGATGCGCAGGTCCACCTCGGTGACGTGCAGGCCCAGGCGGTGCGTGGCCGCCTCGGAGAGGGTCGCGCGGAGGCGGTCGGCCAGGGCCGGGAAGGGCTCCAGGCGGGTCGCCGCGAACTCCGCGCCGATCCGCAGGGGGCCCGGCCACAGGGCGCTCGGGGGTGGTGGCACCCCGGGCTCCTCGGTCGGGGCGCCGTCCACGGGGCCGATCCGCAGCGCTCCCAGGCGCGCCCCGGGCACCGTGTCCGCCGCTTGGCGCAGCACCGGGCGCGCCGCCGCCTCCGTCAACCACGCGCCGTCCCGCGCCCCTCCCATCGGCAACAGCCTGCCGAGACCCAGTTGATGCCGTACCGCTTCGGTCCACCCGTCCGTACTCATGACCCCAGACTGCCGTATCCAGGGCGCGAACCGGGGCAACCCGGCATAACGTGGGCGCCACGAGTGGATCACCGTGCGGAAGGGAAGTGCCGCGATGACCGAGCCCACACAGCGCGAGAGCCAGGGCGAGCTGGGAGGCCGCCGGAGCCACGGCGGCCCGGGCACCCGGGGGAAGACCACCATCGCCGACGGCGTGGTGGAGAAGATCGCGGGCCTCGCCGCCCGGGATGTCGACGGCGTGCACGCCATGGGCAGCGGGATCTCCCGGACCCTCGGCGCGATGCGCGACCGGGTGCCCGGCGGCGGCAAGTCCGTCACCCGGGGCGTGAGCGCCGAGGTCGGCGAGGTGCAGACCGCCCTCGACCTGGAGATCGTCGTCGAATACGGCGTGTCGATCGCCGACGTGGCCCGCTCCGTGCGGGAGAACGTGGTGAACGCGGTCGAGCGGATGACCGGCCTGGAGGTCGTCGAGGTCAACATCGCCGTCAGCGACGTCAAGCTGCCCGACGAGGACGACGACCAGGACGACGGCGGCGACGGCCGCAACCTCCAGTGACCCGCCCGCCTCGGCCCGCGCACCCGGGCCCCAGCGGCCGGCTCCGGCCGGCCGGAAGGAGTACGAGATGAGCATGGCCCTGATCGGCCTGGTGGCCGGTCTGGCGCTGGGCTTCGCCGGATACTTCGGCGGGTTCGGTGCCTTCGTCCTGGTGGCGGCGCTCGGCGCGGTCGGATTCCTCGCCGGCCGGATCGCCGACGGGGACCTGGAGCCCGGCGACTTCTTCCGCCCGCGCGGACGTGACTCCGGGCGCCGGTGACGCCGGTGACCAGCAGACCGGTCGCCCCCGCGGAGCGCGGCGAGACCCGCATCGCGGACCGGGTCGTCGCCAGGATCGCCGGGCAGGCCGCGCGGGAGGCCCTGCGCGGCAACCAGCGTGACGCCGACCCGCCCCGCGCCACCGTCAGCATCCACCAGGACCACGCCCGGGTCCGGGTGAGCGTCGAACTCGGCTACCCCACCGACATCGGCCGCCAGTGCGGCGCCGTACGCCGCCGGGTCACCGAACGCGTCGAAGGGCTCACCGGCATGACCGTGCCCGAGGTCGCCGTCCAGGTCGAGAAGTTGCGCGTGGCCGGGAAGCAAGGGAGGGCCCGATGAGCGAGACCCCCGAGCAGAACGGCGCCACCCGCGCCGGCAGCGGCGGGGTGCTGGAGAAGGACCCGCGCGTGCTCGACCCCACCCCGCCCGAGCGGGGACCGGGACTGGCCCCCGGCGGCCGCGCCCACCGCTTCTGGTCGGCCCGCCGCATCCCCGCCGCCCTCACCGCCCTGGTCCTCCTCGGCGCCAGCGGGCTGCTGCTGTACGACGTGGTCGCGGTCCGGGCCGGGCACCGGGCGATGGCCTGGCGCCGCACCCTCGCCCGGGAACTGGCCTCGCGCCCGCTGGACGACACCTGGACGCTGGTCGGCGCCGGGGTCGCCGCCGCGCTGGGCCTGTGGCTGCTGCTGCTCGCCCTCACCCCCGGCCGGCGCCGCCTGCTGCAGATGAACAAGGTCCACCCGGACGTCCGCGCGGTGCTGCACCGCAAGGCCGCCGCCCTCGTCCTGCGGGACCGGGCGATGGAGGTGCCCGGCGTGCAGAGCGCCAAGGTGCGGCTGAAGCGGCGTAAGGCCAAGGTGCGGGCGGTCGCGCACTTCCGGGACGTGGACGAGGTGCGCACCGATCTGCGCTCCGCCTCCGGGCGGGCCGTCGAGGACCTCGGCCTCGCCCGCCCGCCGAAGGTCTCGGTCAAGGTCGTCCGTCCTCGGCGAAAGGGGTGACCGGCGTGCGAACCAAGGTCAACCGTGTCCTGCTCACCCTCGCCGGCCTCCTGCTGGTCGTGGCGGGCGGTGCCACCCTCGCCGTCGGCCTGGGCGTGAAGCCGCCCTCCTGGTGGATCTACGACGACCGCCACGAGGTGCTGCTCACCGAGGCCAACCGCACCCGCTGGCGCGACGAGGGCTGGTGGTGGCCGGTGGTGATCGCCGTCCTCGCGGTGCTCCTGCTGCTCGCCCTGTGGTGGCTCTCGGCCGAACTGCGCCGCCACCGCCTCGCCGCGCTCGCCGTCGACACCGGCGACGGGGACGGCGCCGAGGTGCGCGGGCGCGCGGTGGAGGACGCCCTGGGCGACGAGGCCGAGCGGCTGCCCGGAGTGGACCGCGCCCGCGTGCTCCTGCGCGGCCGGCGGGACTCTCCCGAGGTGCGGGCCGGGCTGCGGCTGGAGCCCGCCGCCGGGCCGCGCGAGACGCTGGAACGTCTGGTGGGCCAGGGGCTGCGCAACGCCCGGGGCTCCCTGGGCCGCGACGAACTCCCCGCCGAGGTGGTCCTCAAGGCCGCCCGGCACAAGGCGGAACGGGTCTCCTGACCCGGCGTACGAAGAGAGAAGGGGCCCGGCGGCGTGCCGGGCCCCTTCTCGTGCGTGCCGTGCGGCCGGTCAGAAGCCGTGCCGTACGCCGCCGTCGACCGGGACCATGACGCCGGTGAGGTAGGAGGCGGCGGGGGAGAGGAGGAAGGCGGCGGTGCGGCCGAACTCCTCCGGGCGGCCGTACCGCTTGAGCGGGATGGACGCCTCGGCGGCGGCGCGGGCGGCGGCCGGGTCCTCGGCGAAGCCGTCGATCTCCCGGATGCGGTCGGTGTCGATCTTGCCGGGCAGCACGCCGACCACCCGGATGCCGCGCGGGCCGACCTCGTTCGCCAGCGACTTGGCGAAGCCGGCGAGGCCCGGGCGCAGCCCGTTGGAGACGGTCAGGCCGGTGATCGGCTCGTGGACGGAGCCGGAGAGCACGAAGCCGATGACGCCGCCCTCGCCCAGCTCGGCGGCGGCCGCCCGGGCGAGGCGCACCGCGCCCAGGAAGACCGAGGCGAACCCGGCCTCCCACTGCTCGTCGGTGGTGGAGGCGGCGGAGCCGGGCGGCGGCCCGCCGACGCTGATGAGGATGCCGTCGAGGCGGCCGAAGCGCTCCCGGGCGGCGGCCAGCAGGCGACCGGCCGCCTCGGGGTCGGCGTTGTCGGCACCGATGCCGACGGCGTTCGGGCCGATCGCCTCAGCGGCCTGCTCGGCGGTGCCCTGGTCACGCCCGCTGACGACGACCTTCGCGCCGTCGGCGGCCAGCGCGCGGGCGGTGGCGTTGCCGAGGCCACGGGTGGCGCCGGTGACGACGTAGACGCGGTCCTTCAGTCCAAGATCCATGGCGCACATCCTGCCGTGCGGGGGCGGCGGGAGGCGAGGTGGGGGGTGGCGCGGATTCCGGCAGCGCTCAGCCGCCGACGGTGGCGGGCTCCTGCTCGGGCGTGCCGCCGTCGCCGCCCGCACCGCTCGCGGCCTCCTCGGCGGCGGCCTCGCGCCGGTCGCGCAGGTCGCGGCGGACCAGGATCACCCAGCCGACCGGGACCGCCGCCGCGAAGAGCCACCACTGCACGGCGTACGCCATGTGCGGGCCGATGCCGCCGTAGTCGGGGCCCTTGATCAGCTCGGGGCCGTCCGCGCCGGGGTCGGGGGCGACCTGTTCGACGTAGCCGCCGAGGACCGGCACGCCGAGTGCGTCGGCCTGCTGGCCGCTGCTGATCAGCATGATCTGCCGGTCGGGCAGTCCTTCGAGGTCCTTGATGCCGCTGGCGGCGGTGGTCTCGTCCGGCATCAGCCGGCCGGTCAGGGTGATCTCGCCGGAGGGCGGGGCGGGGATCTCCGGCAGCGAGGTCTGCGGTCCGTCGGAGGGGATCCAGCCCCGGTTGACCAGCAGGACCGTGCCGTCGCCCAGCCGGAAGGGGGTCAGCACGTGGACGCCGACCTTGTCGTCGGAGTTGGTGCGGCGGCGCACCACGACCTCGTGCTCCGGGTCGAAGGTGCCCTCGGCGGTGACCCGCCGCCACCGGTCGCCCTCGGCCACCGAGCCGCCGGGCCCGGTCAGCTCCCGCACCGGCACGGGGTCGGCCTTGACCGACCGCTCGATGCGCGCGTTCTGCTCGACGCGGTGCTCGTGGCGGTGCAGTTGCCAGAAACCCAGCTCGATCATGACGGGGATCAGGAGCACGAACAGCAGCGTCACGATCACCCACTGCCGGGACAACAGGAAGCGGTACACGCCTTGACGGTACCTGGCTGCCCCCGGGCCCCTCAGGGCGGGCCCGCCCCTTTCGTCCCGTGCCCCGGCGGGCGGTTCAGCCGCCCGGTGCGGGCGCCACGTCCTGGAGCAGCTGGCCGAAGGCGGCCTCGTCCACCACCGGCGTGCCGAACTGGCGGGCCTTGACCGTCTTGGACGTCCCCGAGTCCGGGTCGTTGGTCACCAGCAGGCTGGTCAGCCGCGAGAGGCTGGTCGCCACGTGCAGCCCCGCCTCGGTGGCCCGGTCCTCCAGGAGGTCCCGCTCGGTCGAGGTGTCCCCGGAGAAGGCGATCCGCATCCCCTGCACCAGCCGCCCGCCCGGCTCGTACCGTCCCGGGTTCGGGTAGGGGCAGGCGGGCCGCTTGCGGGCCGGGCGCCAGGAGGACGGGCCGCCGTACGAGGGCTGGCGGCCGATCCTCGGGGTGGCGGGCGGCTCGGACCACTCGGTGAGCGGGCGGCACTCCAGCAGCGGCAGCCGCACCCCGCCGCCGGCCGCCGCCACGAGGCTCGGGCGGAACGCCTCGGCCAGCACCCGGGCGTCGTCCAGCGCGTGGTGGGCGCGCTCCTGGACGACCCCGAAGTGCGCGGCGAGCGACTCCAGCTTGTGGTTGGGCAGCGGCAGCCCCAGCTCCTTGGAGAGGGCGATGGTGCACAGCCGCTGGCGGACCGGGGCGATCCGTTCGGCGCGGGCGTACTCGCGCGCCAGCATCGACCAGTCGAAGGCGGCGTTGTGGGCGACCAGGACCCGGTCGGCGAGGCGCGCCGACAGTTCGTCCGAGATGTCCTTGAAGAGCGGGGCGTCCTTGAGGACGCCGGTGGTCAGCCCGTGGATCCACACCGGGCCCGGGTCGCGCTCCGGGTTGACCAGCGTGTACCAGTGGTCCTCCACCCGCCCCAGCGCGTCGAGTTGGTAGACACCGGCCGAGACGATGCGGTCGTCCCTGGCCAGACCGGTGGTCTCGACGTCGACCACGGCGTAACCCGTCGGGTAGGTGGCCGGCCAGGCGGATGCGGGCGTGTGGTCTTCGAGCATGGTCGTAGAGAATACGGGGTACGGCCGACAGACCGGAGCGGACGGAGTGTCAGGCGGGCGCACGCGGGGGCGCGTACTTGGTGGAATCCGCCAACCGGAGCGCCCTTACCTGCGGTAAGAGTTGTCGTGCCGGACCCCTCCCGCCGGGCGGCGCGCCGCCTTACCGTGCGGTCATGCCGAACCTGCCCGACGTGGTGCTCTGGTCCATACCCGCCTTCGTCCTGCTGACCGTCGTCGAGATCGTGACCGTACGCCTCCATCCCGACGAGGAGCAGGCCGGGTACGACACCAAGGACGCCGCCACCAGCGTCACGATGGGGATCGGCAGCCTCGGCTTCGACTTCCTCTGGAAGATCCCGGTCGTCGCCGTCTACACCCTGGCGTACGAGCTGACCCCGCTGCGCGTCCCGGTGCTCTGGTGGACGGTGCCGCTGGTCCTGCTCGCCCAGGACTTCTTCTACTACTGGTCGCACCGGGGCCACCACGTCATCCGCATCCTGTGGGCCTGCCACGTGGTGCACCACTCCAGCCGCCGGTTCAACCTCACCACCGCGCTCCGCCAGCCCTGGACCAGCCTCACCTCCTGGCCCTTCTACCTGCCGCTGATCCTGCTCGGCGTCCACCCGGCGGTGCTCGCCTTCTGCTCCTCGGTCAACCTCGTCTACCAGTTCGGGATCCACACCGAGCGGATCGGCCGCCTGCCGCGCCCGGTCGAGTTCCTCTTCAACACCCCCTCCCACCACCGGGTCCACCACGCCTCCCAGGGCGGCTACCTGGACCGCAACTTCGGCGGCATCCTCATCGTCTGGGACCGCCTCTTCGGCTCCTTCGCCGCCGAGACCGTCCGCCCCGTCTACGGCCTCACCAAGAACATCGAGACCTACAACCCGCTGCGCGTCGCCACCCACGAGTACGCCGCCATCGCCCGGGACGTCCGCGCCGCCACCACCTGGCGCGAGCGGGCCGGCCGCGTCTTCCGGGGCCCCGGCTGGTCACCCGACCCGCCCGCCGCGCCCGCCCCGGCCGCCGCGCCCCTCGCCCCGGAGGCCACCCGATGAACACGACGACCCCACTGCCCCAGCTGACCCCGCGCCGCGCCCACGCCGCGCGCCTGCTGCTCGCCGCCTTCGCCGTGGTCGTCGCCCTGGACCTCGGCGGCCTGCTCGCCGGGTACCCGGAGCTGCATCTGACGGTCAAACCGCTGCTGCTCTCCGTCCTCGCCGCCTGGGTCGCCGTGCGCGGCGGCCCCCCGCTGCTCATCGCCGCCGCCGCCTTCGGCTGGGGCGGCGACACCCTGCTCCGCTTCGAGGACGACACCGCCTTCCTCCTCGGCATGGGCTCCTTCGCCCTCGGCCACGTCTGCTACCTGCTCCTCTTCCGCCGGTACGGCACCACGCCCCGCCACGTCCTGCCGCTCGGGGCCGCCTACGCCGCCGTCCTCGTCCTGCTCGTGGCGCTGCTCTGGCCCGACCTCCCCGCCGGACTGCGGATACCGGTCGCCGCGTACAGCCTGCTGCTCACCGCGATGGCCTTCGGCGCGCTGCGGCTCGGCGCCGCCACCGCCGCCGGCGGGCTGCTCTTCCTGCTCTCGGACGCCCTGATCGCCATGAACATCGCCGAGTGGAACACCCCGGCCCCGCACGACTTCTGGGTGATGTCGACCTACCTGGCCGCGCAGTACCTGCTGGTGACGGGCGTGCTCCGGGCCGCCCGGACGCCGGGTGCCGGGGCGGTGCCCGAGGAGAACCGGCCGGCGGTGGACGCCTGAGGGCTCACCAGCGGATCGGTACGGGCAGGGCGGTGAGCAGCGCCGACACCGCCACCACCAGGCCGAGCAGTGCCACCTCCGCGCGGCCCGGGGCGAACACCGCCCCCGGGTCGCCGGCGGCGACCGCGCGGCGCCGGGCCCGCAGCGCCAGCACCGCGACGACGGCGAGGAGCAGCAGCTTGGCCAGCAGGGTCCGCCCGTAGCCGGTCGTCGTGAGTTGTTCCAGCACGGTGTGCGGCTCCATCCGGCGCAGCGTGGAGAGGGTGCCGGTGACGGTGACCGCCGCGAAGAGCCAGGCGGCGGCGCGGGCGTAGCGGGCCAGCAGGGCCGCCCCCTGCTGCCGCAGGCCGTGGCCCTGCCAGAGGCGCAGCACGCGCAGCACCTGGAGGAGGCCGCCCGCCCACAGGGCGCCGCACGTCAGGTGGACCAGGGTCAGGGCCGAGCCGAGCAGCGGTGTCTCGATCTCGGGGTGGGCGCGCACCGCCTCGGCCACCACCAGCACCGCCAGCGGCAGCGCGGCGAGTCCGGGCCGCCTGGAGAGCGCCAGCAGCCAGGCCGCCGCGAAGGCGTTGATCTCCAGCAGGGCGAGCACGCCGTCCCCGGTGCCGTACAGCTCGCCGAAGCGCAGTTCGGACCAGGTGCGCGGCCAGATGTTGCCGTTGGCGACGATCGCGGAGAGGGCCACCGCCGCGAGAAGGCCGCAGCAGGCGGCCACCGGCGACCAGGCGCGCGGCAGCAGCCCGGCCGGGGCACCCCGGACCGCCGGGACCATCCGCGCCACCCACATTTCGCCCGCCTGGACGCAGAGGGCGGCGAAGAGCACCGTCCGCAACACCCCGACCGGCCGGGCCGCCGGGGCGAGGGCCTCCCCGGTCCCCTCCAGCGCCGCCCCGGGACCGAGCAGCGGGATCAGCGCGCCGAGCGTCAGCAGACCCACCACGGCCAGCGCACGCGCCGCCCCCGTCGCCGACGGCAGGGCGACCACCCGGCCGGGCCGGACACCGTGCTCCCCGGGCGCCGGCGCGGCGCCCTCGGCGGGGCGGGACGTGCCGACGGGGCCGTCGGCGGGCGGGCGTATGAAGCTCATCACCGGATCTTCACCGGGCCCGCGCGAGGACGGCAAGTCGCGGCGCTCAACAGGAGGACCCCCTTCCGGCTCAGTGCGGCGGCTCCTCCCAGCACGGCGCGTCCGCTCCCCACAGGCCCGGTGTCCGGGACCAGTCGCGGGGACCGTCCGCGAACTCCACCGGCGACGGCGCGTACCGCAGCCGCCCCCGCCCGGTGACCGCCTCGCGCAGCACCGGTTCCACGTACGGCACCGGGGGCGGCGCCTGGACCGGTACGTCCGTGTGGAGCAGGGTGTGGGCGGTGCGGGCCAGGCTCAGGCGCAGCAGGGAGCCCTCGCCGGTGCGGTGGCGCCGGGTCAGGGCGCGCAGCACCGCCGCCGCCAGGAGGTAGCCGGTGCCGTGGTCGAGGGCCTGGGCGGGCAGGGCGCCGGGCGGGGTGTCCGCCGGGCCGGCGGCCCGCTCGGCCAGGGCGACGCCGCTCGCCGCCTGCACCAGGCTGTCGAAGCCCCGCCGCCCGGCCCAGGGGCCGGTCCGCCCCCACGCGGAGAGCTGGGCCATCACCAGCCCCGGCCTGCCCGCCGCCAGTTCCTCCGGGGCCATCCCCTCCAGCGCCTCCAGGGCGCCGGGCCGGTAGCCGGTGACGACCACGTCGGCCCTCTCCAGCAGACGGCCGAAGGCCGCCCGGCCGTCGGCGGTGGCCAGGTCGAGGCGGGCCGAGCGCTTGCCCATCCCGGTGTCGTCCAGCGCGTCCTGGCTCTCCGGCAGCCACGGCGCGTCCAGCCGCAGCACCTCCGCGCCGAGCAGCGCCAGGGTGCGGGTGGCGACGGGCCCGGCCAGCACCCGGGTGAGGTCCAGCACCCGCAGCCCGGCCGCCGCGTACCCCGGCTCCCGGCCCGGCGGCGGCAGCGGCGCGCCGCCCGGCGCGAGCGGCCGGCGCCCGGCCAGGGGCTGGGCGGCCGCGGCCACGCCCTGCGGGTGGCGGGCCCAGGTGTCGCGGTCCCGGAGGGCGACGGCGAGGCCGCCCGCCGCGTACACCGCCTCCTCGGTGGCGGCGGCGTCCCGTCCGGCGAGTACGGCGGCCAGCTCGGACGGCCCGGCGCTCTGGGGCAGCCCGAGCGCGCCGAGGAGCCGGGCACGGTGGTGCGGGTAGTTGGCGTGGGTGCGGACCCAGCCGTCGGCGGCCCGCCAGAAACCGGAGAGCGGGGCGAAGGTGACGGGCGCGCGGTCGTCCAGCCGCACCAGCCGGTCGCTGCGGAACGCGCCGTCCACCGCCCGGTCGGACACCCGCACCCGGGGCACGGGGCCGCCGCTCCGGGCCGCCGCCAGCTCGGCCGCGGCGAGCGAGCAGACGGCCACGGTGGCGCGGGCCAGCGCGGCGGCGGGCAGCGCGGCCCGGTCCAGCGCGGTCGGCGCGCGGTCCCGGGTGATCCGCTCCGGCGCGTCGGGCGGGCCGTCGAGCGCCGCCCACAGCTCACGTACCAGGTCGTCGTCGGTCATGCGGCCATCCTGCCGCGCGGGCGTGCGAAGGCCCGGGGGAGGGGCGGGACTCCGGCGTCGCCGCCGTCGTCCCGCTCCCGCCGCCCGGGCCCAGGCCCTGACCGGGGTGAGCGCCGGGTGTCGGCCCGGCGCCCGGCTCAGCGCTTGGTGACCGCGTCCAGCGCGTCGGCCATGCCCGCGCCGTAGAAGCCGGCACCGGACTTGCCGCCCTCGCAGACCGCGTCGTTGACGCCGTCACCGTCGAGGTCGTACGGCTCCGGGCAGGCCAGCGTGTCGGCCTGGGCCTTCAGCAGCGCCTTGACCTGGAAGGCCGGGGCCTTCGGGTGGGTCGACTTGATCAGCGCGGCGACGCCCGCGACGTGCGGGCCCGCCATCGAGGTGCCCATCATGTAGCCGTAGCCGCCGCCCGGCAGGGTGCCGAGGATGCGGCCGTCGACGGCCGGGGCCTCGGGGGCCTGGCGGGCGGTCGAGTCGCCGCCGGGGGCGGTGATGTCGATGACGCCCTTGCCGTAGTTGGAGTACGACGACTTGAGGTTCTTCGCACCGGTGGCGGAGACCGTCACGACGCCGGGCAGCTGGGCCGGGATGTCCAGGCAGGTGCTCGGGTCGATCTCACGGTCGACCGGGGTCGAGTCGTTGGGGCTGGTGGCGTCCGGCAGCGTGTCGGCGGCCAGGTCCAGCTTGGAGTTGCCGGCCGAGGCGATGTTGACCGCGCCCTTCAGCTCCGCGTACGCGGTGGCCCGGCCGACCGCGTGGACCAGCGCCTTCTGGTCCGGGTCGTCCGTGCAGTTGAACATCCACGGGTCGGTGTAATAGCTGTTGTTGGTGACGTCGACGCCGTGCTCGGCCGCCCACATGAAGCCGCAGACCACGGCCTCGGTGTAGAAGTAGCCGTCGGGCTGCGACACCTTGATGCCGGAGACCTTCACGCCCGGGGCGACCCCGGTCATGCCGATGCCGTTCTTGGCCGCGGCGATCTCGCCCGCCACGTGCGTGCCGTGCGCGCTCTCGCCGGGCTGCGGGCGCCAGGCGCCGTCCGTGGTGTCCGGCACGCCGCCGACGCAGTTGACCGAGGCCGCACGGTCGAAGTTGGGGGCCAGGTCCGGGTGGGTGTCGTCCACGCCGGTGTCGATGACGGCGACGGTCACCTTGCTCGAACCGAGCGACTTCTGGTGCGCCTTGTCGGCCTTGATGGCCGGCAGGTCCCACTGGAGGCCCTGCAGCGGGTCCTCGTCGCCCTCGGCCTTGGCGGACGCGGCGTCCAGCTGCTTCTCGCTCAGCTCCACCGGGGCGCCCATGTCGTCGGTGGACTGGGCGGCGAGCGGCGTGGTCCGGGTCGCGCCCGCGCTCTGCACGCCGGGCACCTTGCGGATCTTCTCGGCGAAGTCGGCCCGGGCCGAGTGCACCACGACGACGCCGATCTTCTCGTACGCCTTGACGACGGTGCCGCCGGCCTTGGTTATCGCTCTCTCGGCGAGGGCCGCGGCGAGCTTGCCGGGGAGGATGTTCACCACGTAGCTGGTCTGCTCGCCCCCGGCGGCGGTGGTGGCCGTGGTGGCGACCGGCGCGGCCTCGGCGGCCGTGGCCGTCGTGACGGGGACCAGGACGAGGGACGAGGCCACCGCCAGTCCCATCGGGAGGGCGAACGCGCGGCGTGCGCGTGCGGAGGAAGCGGTCATGAGGCTCTCCGAATTCTGTAAGGAGGGCGCACCACCCGGCCGCCAGGACGCGTGGACCCCCCGGTCGACCGGAGTCGTGCGGAGGACCCGGCGTTCGTGCACCGTGGACCGACCGCCCGGCATGCCGAATCGCGGCGCCTGGGCAGGTACATGACGCGTGTGCAGAACGCAGCCAATCACCAAGGCGCGCGGCCAGCAATGGTCTTCAGGAAGAAATCAACTTCGCCGTGAACCACTTCGGCCGCGCCGCCGTGACGTTGTGCAGGGGACAAGAGCCAGAGGTGTTCTCGGCGGCCCGTCTCGCCGCTTCGAGGAAAGCCCCTGGTCCAACCCCTTACGGATCACGCCCCGGCCACCTAGCATCGCCAACCGTCGCGTGATCCACATCACTGCGAGGTCCGCGCACCACCATGCCCACCCCCGCTGAACGACCCCTTCCGTCCGGCACGACCGGGCTGCCGGGCCCCTCGGTCCCGACAGAACCGACCGGCCCGGTGGACCCGTCACCGACCACCGCACCCGCACCGCGAGGAGATTCCGTGGCTACCGAAGCCTCTCCCCCGTCGAAGGGCGAAGCGCCCGACAAGCCCCCTGCCATGCCCTCGACGGCGGCGTTCGTGGAGGCGCAGGAAAGCGCGGAGTTCGGCGAACTCCGCCGGGCCCACCGCTCCTTCGCCTTCCCCCTGACGATCGCCTTCGTCCTGTGGTACCTGCTCTACGTGCTGCTCTCGAACTACGCGGGCGGCTTCATGGGCACCAAGCTCTTCGGCAACATCAACGTGGCCCTCGTCCTCGGACTCGGCCAGTTCGCCACCACCTTCCTCATCGCCTGGTGGTACTCCCAGCACGCCGCGAAGAAGCTCGACCCGCGCGCCGAGGCGATCAAGGCCCGTCTGGAGGGCGACGCATGAGCACCACGACCACGCTCGCGGCAGGAGCGGTCGACCTGGCCGCCAACGAGGCCAGCCAGCACCGCCCGCTGATCATCACCCTCTTCGGCCTCTTCGTCGTCGCCACCCTCTTCATCACCGTGTGGGCCGGCCGCCAGACCAAGAACGCCTCCGACTTCTACGCCGGCGGCCGCCAGTTCACCGGCTTCCAGAACGGCCTCGCCGTCTCCGGCGACTACATGTCGGCCGCCTCGTTCCTCGGCATCGCCGGCGCCATCGCCCTCTTCGGCTACGACGGCTTCCTCTACTCCATCGGCTTCCTCGTCGCCTGGCTGGTGGCGCTGCTGCTGGTCGCCGAACCGCTGCGCAACTCCGGCCGCTACACGATGGGTGACGTCCTCGCCTACCGGATGCGCCAGCGCCCGGTCCGCACCGCCGCCGGCACCTCGACCATCGTCGTCTCGATCTTCTACCTGCTCGCCCAGATGGCCGGCGCCGGCGTCCTCGTCTCGCTGCTCCTCGGCATCACCAGCGACAGCGGCAAGATCCTCATCGTCGCCCTGGTCGGCGTCCTGATGATCGTCTACGTGACGATCGGCGGCATGAAGGGCACCACCTGGGTGCAGATGGTCAAGGCCGTCCTGCTCATCTTCGGCACCCTGCTCATCACCTTCCTGGTCCTGCTGAAGTTCAACTTCAACATCTCCGACCTCCTGGGCACGGCCGCCGAGAACAGCGGCCACGGCGCCGCCTTCCTGGAACCCGGCCTCAAGTACGGCCTCACGCCCACCTCGAAGCTGGACTTCCTCTCGCTCGGCATCGCCCTGGTCCTCGGCACCGCCGGCCTGCCGCACATCCTGATCCGCTTCTACACGGTGCCGACCGCCAAGGCCGCCCGGAAGTCGGTCAACTGGGCCATCGGCATCATCGGCGCCTTCTACCTGATGACCATCGCCCTCGGCTTCGGCGCCGCCGCGCTCATCTCGCCCGAGGAGATCACCAGCTCCAACAAGGCGGGCAACACGGCCGCGCCCCTGCTCGCCCTGCACATCGGCGGCGTCGACTCGACGTGGGGCGCGATCCTGCTCGCCACCATCTCCGCGGTCGCCTTCGCCACCATCCTCGCGGTGGTCGCCGGGCTCACCCTCGCCTCGTCCTCGTCGTTCGCCCACGACATCTACGCCAACGTCATCCGCAAGGGCGAGGCCACCGACAAGGAGGAGGTCCGCGCCGCGCGCTGGGCCACCGTCGCCATCGGCATCGTCTCCATCGCGCTCGGCGCCCTCGCCCGCGACCTCAACGTCGCCGGACTGGTCGCCCTCGCCTTCGCGGTCGCCGCCTCGGCCAACCTCCCGACGATCCTCTACAGCCTCTTCTGGAAGCGCTTCACCACCCAGGGCGCGCTGTGGTCGATCTACGGCGGCCTCGCCTCCTCGGTGCTGCTGGTCCTCTTCTCGCCGGTCGTCTCCGGCAAGGAGACCTCGATGTTCCCGGGCGTCGACTTCGCCTGGTTCCCGCTGGAGAACCCCGGCCTCATCTCCATCCCGCTGGGCTTCCTGCTCGGCTGGCTCGGCACGATGCTGTCGAAGGAGACCCCGGACAAGGAGAAGTACGCCGAGCTGGAGGTCCGCTCGCTGACCGGTACCGGCGCGCACTGACCCGCCCCCGGCGCGCCCACCGGCCCCCACGGCCGGTGACCGGCGCCGGGACGTGACACCCCCGGGCGGCCGGGTCGTGGAGATCCCCACGACCCGGCCGCCCCGTGCGTGCCCCCTTCTCGTGCGAATCGGGCCTCTGCCGTTCGGCCCCGGCTCGCGTACGCTCGCCAGGAAGTAACCGAACGACGATCACGGGAGCTGGCGCGGCAGATGCTCATCGACACCTACGGCCGAGTCGCCACCGACCTGCGCGTCTCCCTCACCGACCGGTGCAACCTCCGCTGCACGTACTGCATGCCGGAGGAGGGACTCAGCTGGCTGGCCAAGCCCGATCTGCTGACCGACGAGGAGATCGTGCGGCTGGTCCGCGTCGCGGTCACCGCCCTCGGCGTCACCGAGGTCCGCTTCACCGGCGGCGAGCCGCTGCTCCGCCCCGGCCTGGTCGGCATCGTCCAGGAGTGCGCCGCCCTCGAACCCCGGCCGCAGCTCTCCCTCACCACCAACGGCATCGGCCTCGGCCGCACCGCGGCCGCGCTGAAGGAGGCCGGCCTCGACCGGGTCAACGTCTCCCTGGACACCCTGCGGCCCGAGGTCTTCAAGACCCTCACCCGGCGCGACCGCCACAAGGACGTCCTCGCCGGACTCGCCGCCGCCCACGAGGCCGGCCTGACCCCCGTCAAGGTCAACTCCGTCCTCATGCCCGGCCACAACGCCGACGAGGCCCCCGACCTGCTCGCCTGGGCCGTCGCGCACGACTACGAGCTGCGCTTCATCGAGCAGATGCCGCTCGACGCCCAGCACGGCTGGAAGCGCGAGGGCATGATCACCGCCGGGGACATCCTCGCCTCGCTGCGCACCCGCTTCACCCTCACCGAGGAGGAGGCCGGCGAGCGCGGCTCCGCCCCCGCCGAACGCTGGCTGGTCGACGGCGGCCCGCACCGCGTCGGCGTCATCGGCTCGGTCACCCGGCCGTTCTGCGCCGCCTGCGACCGCACCCGGCTCACCGCCGACGGCCAGATCCGCACCTGCCTCTTCGCCTCCGAGGAGACCGACCTGCGGGCCGCGCTGCGCTCGGGCGCCCCCGACGAGGAACTGGCCCGAATCTGGCGGCAGGCGATGTGGGGCAAGAAGGCCGGCTCGGGTCTCGACGACCCTTCCTTCCTCCAGCCCCAGCGCCCCATGTCCGCCATCGGCGGCTGACTCAGCGCTAGGGGGTGTCTGACACCCCCTGGTCCGGCGCCTCCCAGTCGGCGAGCGGCACCACGTCCTTGAGGAAGCCGCGCACCCCCAGGAACTGCGAGAGGTGCTCGCGGTGCTCCTCGCAGGCCAGCCAGGTCTTGCGGCGCTCGGGGGTGTGCAGCTTCGGGTTGTTCCAGGCCAGCACCCAGACGGCGGCGGCCCGGCACCCCTTCGCCGAACAGATCACGGCGTCGGGCTGCCGGGCGCCGCCGAGGGGCCCGGGAAAGTCGGGGAGATTCACACCCGCGACCCTAACTCTCCTACTCCAGGTGAATTCCCGCCCCCGGCCCCAGTGGCAGGTCGAAGGCGTAGAAGAGCCCCAGCACCGCCAGCCAGGTCACCAGGAACGGCACCACGAAGATGGCGAGCCGGGACATCAGCGTGCCGAGCTGCGCGCTGGGCTCGTACCGCTTCAGCAGCGCGAGGGCGAGGAAGAGGTACGGGTTGAGCGGGGTGATCATCTGCGTCGCGGAGTCGGCGATGCGGAACGCGGCCTGGGTGAAGGCCGGCTCCATGCCGAGCAGCATGAAGGTCGGCACGAAGACCGGCGCCATCAGCGACCACAGGGCCGAACCCGAGGTGATGAAGAGGTTCAGCACCGTCACCAGCAGGACGAAGAGGACCACCGCGGTGAAGCCGGTCAGCCCCACCGACTCCAGCAGCTCCGCGCTCTCCACGGCCAGCAGCGTGCCGACGTTCGACCAGTTGAAGACCGCGATGAACTGCGCGATCACCAGGATCAGCACGATGTACGAGGCCATGCCGGTCACCGACTCGGCCATCATCCGCGGCACGTCCGCCGCCTGCTTCACCGTGCGGGCCACCACGCCGTAGACCACGCCGCCGATCAGGAAGGCGCCGAAGAGCAGCGGCACCACACCGGTCAGCACGGGGGAGGGGACCAGTGCTCCGCCCTCCCCGCGCAGCGGGCTGCCCGGCATCAGCCACACCGTCAGCACGACCGCCGCGTAGAGGGCGACGGCGGCGCCCGCCGCCAGCAGCGCGCGCATCTGGAGCGGGGTGACCTCGCCCGAGTGCTCCTCCTCGCCCTCCGGGGCCGAACCGTCGCCGGTCGGCTGCGGCAGCCGCGGCTCCAGCACCTTGGTGATCAGCAGCCCGCCGACCAGCGCCAGCAGGAGGCTGGCCGAGGCGGTGAAGAAGTAGTTCACCAGCAGATGGGTGGCCATCTCGGCGCCCATCGGCAGCACCTGGGCGGCCTTCTCGGTGATGCCCACGTAGAGCGCGTCCAGCGCGCCGACGGTGAAGCCGGCCGCGTAACCGGCGCAGACGCAGGCGAACGCGCCGATCAGCCCCGCCACCGGGTTGCGCCCGGCGGCCCGGAAGGCGAGGGCGGCCAGCGGCGGGATGACGAGCATCGCGATGTCGCTCATCACGTGCGCCTGGCAGGCGACGAACGCCACCACGTACGGCAGCACGCGGACCGGGGCGCGGGCGATGGTGGCGCGGACGGCGGTCTCCAGCAGACCGGCCCGCTCGGCCACGCCGACCGCCATCATCATCAGCAGCACGGTGCCGAGCGGCGGGAAGCCGGTGAAGTTGACCAGCGCGTTCTCCAGCAGCCAGCTGATCCCGGCGCCGGAGAAGAGCCCCTTCACCTCCAGGCGCTCCTCGGTGCCGGGCACCGTGACCCCGGCGCCGGTGGCGGCCAGGACGGTGGAGACGACACCGAGCACCAGGAAGAGGACGGTGAAGAGGTAGAAGGGGTGGGGCAGCTTGTTGCCGAAGCGCTCCAGGCCGGTCATCAGCCGGTCGAGTAGGCGTCCGGCCCGGGTGTCGGGCGCGGTGGCGGTGTCCTGCACTGCGGCGGCCTTTCGAGGTCGGGGACGGGGGTGGGGGTGACAGCGGGGTGACAGCGGTGCGGGCTGGTCGTGGTGCGGGTGGTGGGCGGCCGGGTGCGGCGGGCGGTTCCCTGCCGCACCCGGCGCCCCGTTCAGGGGGTCAGCCGCGCGGCAGGGTGTCCTTGCGGATCACGCCGGACTGGGCGACCAGGCGGACCGAGGCGGGGTCGGCGAGCGCGGCGACGTCGGCCAGCGGGTCGCCGTCGCAGACCACGAGGTCGGCCTCCTTGCCGGCCTCCAGCGTCCCGGCGCGGTCCTGGACGCCGAGCAGTTCGGCGGCGACGCGGGTCCCGGCGGCGATGGCGTCCGCGGGGGACATGCCGAGCGCCACCAGGTGCATCAGCTCCCGCAGGTTCCGGCCGTGCGGGACCATCGCGGAGTCGGTGCCCAGGGCGATCCTCACGCCGTCGGCGATGGCCGCCGAGATGTTCTCCTTGGTCACCCCCGACCAGCGGACCTTCTTCTCGTAGTGCGAGGGCTCCATCCGGCTGCGGTCGATGCCGTCGAAGACCGTGGAGAGGGTCGGCACCACGTACGTGCCGCGCTCGCCCGCCAGTTCCCGGGCGTGCGCGTCCAGGCCGTAGCCGTGCTCGACGCTGGTGACGCCGCCGCGGATGGCGTTGAGGATGCCCGCCGTGCCCTGCGCGTGCGCGGCCACCGGCCGGCCGCCGTGCCGGGAGACCTCGTCGACGACGGTGCGGATCTCCTCCTCGCTGAGCCCCTCGTCGTCGGGGTGGTCGTGCGGGCTGCTCATGCCGCCGGTGGCGCAGAGCTTGATCACGTCCGCGCCGTCCCGCAGCAGCCGCCGCACCGCCACCCGCACCTCGTCGGGGGAGTCGGCGATCTCGCTCAGCCCCGCCGAGGGGTCGAAGCCGCCGGGCAGGGTGAAGTCCGAGTGGCCGCCGGTGTGCCCGAGCAGCCGCACGGCGGTCCGGATGCGCGGGCCGACGGCCAGCCCCGTCTCGACGGCCGTGCGGTACCCGGCGGGCAGGCCGCCCAGGTCGCGCACGGTGGTGATGCCCGCCTCCAGGGTGCGCCGCATCCGCTCGGCGGTCCGGAAGACCTCCACCGTCGGATCGAGCCGTACCCGGTTGCCCAGGTCCTTGGCGGTCTCCACGCCGAGGTGGACGTGGCAGTCGATGAAGCCGGGCAGCACGGTCCGCCCGGCGACGTCCACGACCCGGTCGCCGGGGGCCGCCGCGGGCGCCCCCGCCGCCGGACCGACGTACCGCAGCACGCCGTCCGCGTCCGCGCACACCACCCCGTCGGTGACGGGGGCGGCGCCGGTGCCGTCCACGATGCGGGCGCCGGTAATCCTGAGGGGGGTGGCGGTGGTCACAGGTGACTCCTTCTCCAGCCGGTGGGGGAAGGCGACGGCCGCGAAAAGGAGCGGTCCTCGCCTCCACGCCGGAACGTGCGTGTGACGGAGCACGCTGGAACGCCAGGGTCACGACACGGTGTAATCGCCTGATCCGGTCACAGGAAGAGATCCAATGCAGGAATCGATCAGCCCGGGCTCCCGGGAGCGGCAGACCGATCAGCCGTGGGCGGCCCCGGAGAGGCTCTGGCCAAGGCCCGCCGCGCCGCCCGGACCGGCCGACGCGCCGCTGCCAGCCCTCACCGAGCTGGACCTCGCCGTCGTCAACGCCCTCCAGATCCAGCCGCGCGCCCCCTGGTCCCTGGTCGGCGAGGTGCTGGGCGTCGACGCCGCCACGGTGGCCCGCCGCTGGAAGCGGCTCAGCGACTCCGGCACCGCCTGGGTCGACGGCTACTGGCCGCCCGCCGACGACGGGCAGGTCCGCGCCCAGGTCGAGATCGTCACCGAGGCCGACCGCTCCTGGGAGATCGGCCGGATCATCGCCCACGACCCGGAGACGATGAGCGTCAAGCACACCTCCGGCGCCCGCGACCTCCTCGCCATCGTCTGGGCGTACGACATGGACGGGCTGGTCGACTACATCGGCGGCCGGATCGCGGGCCTGCCCGGCGTCCGCCTCACCCGTACCCACGTCATCACCGGCGCCCCCTTCGAGGGGAGCCGCTGGCGGCTGCGGAGTCTGTCGGCCGGGCAGCGCGCCCGGCTCGCCCCGCCCGCCGCCCCGGCCAGGCCCGAGCCGGTCACCGCCGTCGACCGGCGGATCGCGGTCGCCCTCGGCGAGGACGGGCGGATGCCGCTGGCCGAACTGGCCCGACGGGCGGGGACCAGCGTCGCCACCGTCGGCCGGCGGGTGCGGCGGCTGGTGGGCAGCGGCCAGTTCGTGCTGCGGTGCAGCCTCGCCCGCCCGCTCACCGGCTGGCCCGTCTCGGTGGTCTACTTCGCCTCGGTCCCGGCCGAGCACCTCGACGCGGCCACCGCCTCCCTGCGCACCCTGCCCGAACTGCGGCTCTGCACCGTCACCGCCGGTCCGCACAACCTGATCCTCGACGTGTGGCTGCGCGGCGTCCCCGAGGTGCACACCCTGGAGGCCCATCTCGTCCAGGAACTGGCCCACTTGCGCTTCCGCGTCGACGACCGGGTGATGGTGCTGCGCACCGAGAAGAACGT
The DNA here is from genome assembly GCF_000719955.1 of Streptomyces albidoflavus. Classification (GTDB taxonomy): domain Bacteria; phylum Actinomycetota; class Actinomycetes; order Streptomycetales; family Streptomycetaceae; genus Streptomyces; species Streptomyces albidoflavus. Next base: position 24,689 of record NZ_JOII01000037.1, on the reverse strand, counting down.
CGGACGGGTCCTCGACCGGCGGGGCCGCAGCCTGCGCGCCGTCCCGATGGAGCTTCCGGAGGCGCTCACCTGACGCGTCGTCAGCCGAGGTGAGGGGGAAAGGAAAACGACGCCGGGCAGCCACGGGGGGAGCTGCCCGGCGTCGGTCCGTCGCTCCGACGGGGGATGCGGAGCGCTTTCGAAGTATGTCACGGGGTACCCGGTGCGGTGCACCGGAACAACATGATTGATCTGAGCTTTTCTTGAGGTTTCCGGGAAGCGGATCAGGAGAGCCGGTAACGCCCCTGATCAGAGCCGGTGTCTGCCGGTGTCCACACCCGGGTCGCGCTCAGGCGGAGGGGGCTGTGCCCTCGCTCCGTGCCCCTGCGGACTCCCGCCCGGCCGCCGGGGGCAGCTCGTAGGACCCCGAGGGCAGCGCCTTGAGGCCCGAGGGTACGTACGCGTCGGGCAGCCCCGGCGCGTTCTCCCGGCCGGCGTTGGCGATCACCACCGCCACGTAGGGGAGGAGGACGCCGAGGACGAGGGCGACGACCGCCACGTACCGCTCGACGTTCCACAGGGCCGCCGCCGCGATCACCGACAGGGTGCGCACCAGCATCGCGATCACATAGCGCCGCTGGCGGCCCCGCACGTCGTCCGCGAGGGACTGCCGGGCCCCGGTGATCCGGAAGACCTCGGCTCCGCGTTGCTTCCGCATCCGCTCCGCCATCCTTCCTCGCTCCATCGGGGGCCCGGGGAGAAACAGGTCCGTCCGCCGGAGCCAGACCGCCCCGGCGGCCCTCAGATTACGCCCGCCCGCCCGCGCGGGCACCGGCGGGTGGCCCGTTGGCCATGTCCGACATGCGCCGAACGCCCGCCGGGCGGAGACTGGGGCGACAGTACGCCTCCCCGAGGAGGAGACATGAGCTGGTTGTGGGCCATCATCGTCGGCCTGATCCTGGGTCTGCTCGCCAAGGCGATCCTGCCCGGGAAGCAGCAGATCCCCATCTGGCTGACGGTGATCTGCGGAATCATCGGCAGCATCATCGGCAATTCCGTGGCGAGCGGACTCGGCGTCGGGGACACCAAGGGCATCGACTGGATCAGGCACGTGCTCCAGCTGGCCGGTGCCGTCCTCATCGTCTGGATCGGCGACATGTTCTGGGCCAAGGTCAAGGGCAGGCCACGCACCTGACCCGGCCCCCCAGGCGCCGCTGCCCCGGCCCCCTTCCGAGGGGACCGGGGCAGCAGGCGTACGCCCGGGGTCAGCCGGTGATCTCGACGGCGGCCAGGTTCTTCTTGCCGCGCCGCACCACCAGCCACCGGCCGTGCAGCAGGTCCTCGGGGCCCGGGACGGCGTCCTCGGCGGTCACCTTGACGTTGTTCACGTAGGCGCCGCCCTCCTTCACCGTCCGGCGCGCCGCCGACTTGCTGGCCACCAGGCCGGTCTCGGCGAGCAGGTCGACCACCGGGGCGAAGCCGTCGGCCCGCACGTGCGGCAGCTCGTACAGGGCCGCCTCCAGCGTCGCCGCGTCGAGGTCCGCCAGCTCGCCCTGGCCGAAGAGCGCCTTGGAGGCCGCGATCACGGCCCGGCACTCGTCCTCGCCGTGGACCAGCGTGGTCAGCTCCTCGGCCAGCGCCCGCTGCGCGGTCCGCGCCTGCGGCCGCTCCTCGGTGACCTTCTCCAGCTCCTCCAGCTCCTCGCGGCTGCGGAACGACAGGATGCGCAGGTACCGCGAGACGTCCCGGTCGTCGGTGTTGAGCCAGAACTGGTAGAAGGCGTACGGCGTGGTCATCGAGGCGTTCAGCCAGATGGCGCCGCCCTCCGACTTGCCGAACTTGGTGCCGTCCGCCTTGGTCATCAGCGGCGTCGCCAGGGCGTGCACCTGGGCGTCCGGCTCCAGGCGGTGGATCAGGTCGATGCCCGCCGTGAGGTTGCCCCACTGGTCGCTGCCGCCCTGCTGGAGGGTGCAGCCGTAGTTCCGGTAGAGCTGGAGGAAGTCCATGCCCTGCAGGAGCTGGTAGCTGAACTCGGTGTAGCTGATGCCCTCCTGCGACTCCAGGCGGCGGGCCACCGACTCCTTGGTGAGCATCTTGTTGACCCGGAAGTGCTTGCCGATGTCCCGCAGGAACTCGATGGCCGAGAGGTTCGCGGTCCAGTCGAGGTTGTTGACCATGCGGGCGGCGTTGGGCAGCGAGGCGTCGAAGTCGAGGAAGGGCTCGATCTGGTCGCGCAGCCGGTTCACCCACTCCGCGACGGTCTCGGGGGAGTTCAGCGTGCGCTCGGCGGTCGGGCGCGGGTCGCCGATCTGGCCCGTCGCGCCGCCGACCAGCGCCAGCGGCCTGAGCCCGGCCTGCTGGAGCCGCCGCATGGTCAGCACCTGCACCAGGTGGCCGACGTGCAGGCTGGCCGCGGTCGGGTCGAACCCGCAATAGAAGGTGACGGGCCCGTCCGCGAGAGCCTTGCGCAGAGCGTCTTCATCGGTGGACTGGGCGAACAGCCCGCGCCACTTCAGCTCGTCGACGATGTCCGTCACGATCCACTGTCTCCTTGAACGATGGTGAAGGGGGAATCACGACCCCCCGGCCAGTGTATGGGCGCCCCGGAGCGCGGTGGAGCCGCCACCGCCCGCGCGGGCGGGACCGCGGCCCGGACTGTAGAGACCCGACAGTGCCGCCCGCACGCCCCTGTCGGTGACCGATTCTTCGGTTCACTGTCCGTACCGATAGGTTTTCGGCTGTAGTCGCGCCCGCACAACCGCAACCGAAAGGGTGGTCCGTTGAGCCGCTCGGTACTCGTCACCGGAGGCAACCGGGGCATCGGCCTCGCCATCGCCCAGGCCTTCGCCGACGCAGGCGACAACGTCGCCATCACCTACCGCTCCGGTGAGCCCCCCGCCGGTTTCCTCGCCGTCCGGTGCGACATCACCGACGCCGAACAGGTGGAGCAGGCCTACAAGGAGATCGAGGAGAAGCAGGGGCCCGTGGAGGTACTGGTGGCCAACGCCGGCGTCACCAAGGACCAGCTGCTGATGCGGATGTCCGAGGAGGACTTCACCTCCGTCCTCGACACCAACCTCACCGGCACCTTCCGCGTGGTCAAGCGCGCCAACCGCGCGATGCTCCGCGCCCGCAAGGGACGCGTCGTGCTGATCTCCTCCGTCGTGGGCCTCCTCGGCTCCGCCGGACAGGCCAACTACGCCGCCTCCAAGGCCGGCCTGGTCGGCTTCGCCCGTTCCCTCGCCAGGGAGCTGGGCTCGCGCAACATCACCTTCAACGTCGTCGCCCCGGGCTTCGTCGACACGGACATGACCAAGGTCCTCACCGACGAGCAGCGCGCCGGGATCGTCGGACAGGTCCCGCTGGGCCGCTACGCGCAGCCCGCGGAGATCGCCGCCGCCGTCCGGTTCCTCGCCTCCGACGACGCCGCGTACATCACTGGAGCCGTCATCCCCGTTGACGGCGGATTGGGCATGGGTCACTGATCGCCATGAGTGGACTTCTCGCAGGCAAGCGCATCATCGTCACCGGCGTCATCACCCAGGCGTCGATCGCCTTCCACGTCGCCCGCCTCGCCCAGGACGAGGGCGCCGACGTCGTCCTCACCGGCTTCGGCCGCCTCTCCCTGGTGGAGCGCATCGCCAAGCGCCTCCCCAAGCCCGTCCCCGTCATCGAGCTGGACGTGCAGAACGAGGAGCAGCTCGCCTCCCTCGCCGACAAGGTCGCCGAGCACTACGGCGACGACGCCGGGATCGACGGCGTCGTGCACTCCATCGGCTTCGCCCCGCAGGACGCCCTGGGCGGCAACTTCCTCAACACGCCCTGGGAGTCGGTCGGCACCGCCGTCCACGTCTCGGCGTACTCCCTGAAGTCGCTCACCATGGCGGTGCTGCCGCTCCTGGAGAAGCGCGGCGGCTCGGTCGTCGGCCTCACCTTCGACGCCACCCTCGCCTGGCCGAAGTACGACTGGATGGGTGTCGCCAAGGCCGCCCTGGAGTCCACCAGCCGCTACCTCGCCCGCGACCTCGGCCCGAAGAACATCCGCTGCAACCTCGTCTCCGCCGGACCGCTCGGCTCCATGGCCGCCAAGTCCATCCCCGGCTTCGAGGACCTCGCCACCGTCTGGGACGAGCGCTCCCCGCTCGCCTGGGAGCTGAGCGACCCGGAGCCCGCCGCCCGCGGTGTCGTGGCGCTGCTCTCCGACTGGTTCCCGAAGACCACCGGCGAGATCGTCCACGTCGACGGCGGCCTCCACGCCATCGGAGCCTGACCTCGGCGTAGGCGCCCTGACGACGCCCCGTCCCCGCACCTCGGCGGGTGGCGGGGCGTCGCCCGTTCGGGTGGCCCGGCGGGCGGCGCGAGGGGCCGGGCCGCAGGGTGGAGCACGAGTAACCCCTTGTGGTGCAGCAGCGCCCCGGCCCCACCGGGCCCGGGCGCAGTACGGCCGAGGAGGTCCCTCCCGTGTACGCGTCCCCGAGCCCGCCCCGCCCCGCCGCCCGTCGTCCCCGCGCCGTGGCGGCCGCGCTCGCGCTGCTCCTGCCGCTGCTGACCGCCGTCCCCGCGCACGCGGCCGACGAGGACCCGCCCCCGCGCGCCTTCGGCGCCCACTGCCGGGTGATCACCGAGGACTCCGAGGTCACCGGCGTCTGCCACAACCCGTATCCCGAATCCGACCAGGTCCGGCTCCACCTGCGGTGCGCGGCCTGGTGGGACCTGGACACCGACGGTCCGGCCCGGGAGATCGGCCCCGCCCGCACGGTGAAGCTGACCGGCCGCTGCTGGCAGGCGGTCGACACCGCCTGGGTCAGCCACGCCCGCTGAGCGGCCCGGGCGGGCTCAGCGCTGCCAGAGCCGTCCGGGCCGGCACATCAGCGGGTAGGTGGCCGCCTCGGCCCCGGCCCGCTCCGCGTCGCCCTCGCGGATCGCGTCGACCAGGCGGTCGTGGTCCATGTGGTTCTCCGGCTGGAGCTGGTCGCCGATGTCGCCGCGCAGCCAGTGCCGCAGCACCTCGCCGAGGTCGGCGTAGAGCGCGGTCAGCACGTCGTTGTGGGAGGCCGAGACCACCGCGAGGTGGAAGGTGGCGTCCGCCTGCACGAACCGCTCCGCGTCCCCCGACTCCCAGGCGTCCTCCCGGCGGCCCAGCAGCGCGTCGAGCTGTTTGAGGTCCTTCTCGGTACGCCGGACCGCGGCCAGCTCGGCGCCGGTCGACTCCAGGGTGGCCCGCAGTTCGGCGATGTGCCGGGGGTCGGCGTCGGCGAACCTGCGGTGCATCACCCCGGCCAGTTCGCTGGCGGCGACCACGTAGGTCCCCGAGCCCTGCCGGATGTCGAGCAGGCCGTTGTGGGCGAGGGCCCGCACCGCCTCACGCACCGTGTTCCGGGCCACCCCGAGCTGCTCGACCAGCTCCGGCTCGGTGGGGATGCGGGAGCCGACCGGCCACTCGCCGGAGGTGATCTGCTGGCGCAGCTCGGCGATGACCTGCTCGGACAGGGCCGAGCGGCGGGGCGAAGTCAGCGGCATGTCGGACCTTCGTGCGGTCGGGCCCCGGCGCCGGAGGGGTGTCGCGGCGGCCGGGGGCGGAAGGGGGTGCGGAGACAGACGGTATCGAAAGGCGGCCGGAGGCCGGGCCGTGCGGGCGGCACGGGTGACCGGAGGCACCGTACGACGATTGGACAACCAATCATCCCATGAATCTATGATGGCTCTCATGGCACGTGAGGACACCGACACCGAGACGAGGACGGCCCCCGCCCCCCAGCGGCCCGCACCCACCGAGCAGCAGCCCGCCGCACCCCCCGCGGCGCGCACCTGGGCGATGCGGCTCATGCCGCTCGCCGTCGTCCTCGCCGCGCTCAACCTCCGCCCCGCCATCACCAGCCTCGGCGCCCTCCTCGAAGAGGTCCGCGACGGGCTCGGCATGAGCGGCAGCGTCGCCGGACTCCTCACCTCCGTGCCCCCGCTCTGCTTCGCCCTCTTCGGCGTCATGGCGCCCCGGCTGGCCCGCCGCTTCGGCCCGCCCGCCGTGGTCTGCGCCGGCATGGCCGCCATCGCGACCGGCCTGCTGGTCCGCCCCTTCACCGGGACCACCCCGGCGTTCCTGCTCTTCAGCGCGCTGGCCCTGATGGGCATCGCGGTCAGCAACGTCCTGATGCCGGTCATCGTCAAGCGCTGGTTCCCCGACCGCGTCGGCACCATGACCGGCCTCTACTCCATGGCGCTGGCCGTCGGCACCTCCGCCGCGGCCGCCGTCACCGTGCCGCTGACCCGCGCCCTCGGCGACGACTGGCGCTTCGGCCTGCTGGTCTGGGCCGCCCTCGGCGTCGCCGCCGTCCTGCCCTGGCTGCTCTTCGTCCGCGAGCGGCAGGAACAGGCCGCCCCCGCCCCCACCGGCGGGGCGCCCGCCGCCAGGCTCAGCATGGTCCGCAGCCCCACCGCCTGGGCCCTCGCCGTCTTCTTCGGCCTCCAGGCCACCGGTGCCTACATCACCATGGGGTGGATGGCGCAGATCTTCCGCGACGCCGGGGTCGCCGCCGGCACCGCCGGCATCCTGCTCGCCGTCACCATGGCCATGGGCATCCCGCTCGCCTTCGTCATCCCCCGCGTCGCCTCCCGCCTGCCCCGCCAGGGCCCGGTCGTGGTCGTCCTCGGCACCTGCGGCCTCATCGGCTACGCCGGGCTCTACCTCTGGCCGGTCGGCGGTGCCTGGCTCTGGGCCGTGCTGCTCGGCATCTCCAACTGCGCCTTCCCGCTCGCCCTGACCATGATCGGCATGCGCGCCAGGACCGGCCCCGGGGTCGCCTCGCTCTCCGCCTTCGCCCAGAGCACCGGCTACCTCATCTCCATCCCCGGCCCGCTCCTGGTCGGCGTCCTCTACCAGCACAGCGGCGGCTGGGGCCTGCCCATCGCGCTGATGGCCGCCCTGATGGTGCCGCAGATCGTCGCCGGCATCCTCGCGGGCAAGAACCGCGTCATCGAGGACGAGGCCGCCGCACGGGCCTGACCCGGGTCCACCGGGGACGGGCGGCGCTGCGACAATGGGGCCATGGGCGTACTGGAACCGAACCCTCCGAACGGGCAGCGCAAGTTTCTCGGCCTGCTCAGCCTGATACTCGGCATCAGCGTGATCATCGGCATCATCGCCACCATCGCCTCACCCTGAGGCGCGGGGGCCACCGCCCCGCCCCCGTCTCCGGCGGGGGTGGGGCCAGCCCCACCGTCCCCTAGGGGGCGAGCGTCAGGGGCGACTGGGTGGAACGCCTGATGGGCCCGGCACCCTCACCTGCGTACGTTCGAAGCGTGCGGCCGCACCGGGGCTCCGCAGGCCCCCTCGCCGGCGTCGCACACCGTCATGTACGCGTGCGACCGCTGCCAGGAGGCGCCATGCAGGCCCCGACGACCGAGCCCCTCGGGACCCCCGCCCCGTCCTCCGCCCACGCCGGTCTGCCCTGGTGGGCCCTGGTCCTGCCCGCGCTCACCTTCGCCGTGCTGCTGCTGCTCGCCTTCGGGCCCACCGCCGCCTCCGCGAGCGGCGACCCCGTCCTGCCGCAGCTGCTGGAGCGGGTCCAGCAGAGCCTCGGCCACCACCCCGGCTGATCTTGGGGAACACCGTTACCCGGAAGGGGAGCGAGGGGCCAACTCCCTGCGCCGCACCCCCCGTTTCGTGCGAAGCTGGGAATCATGAGTGCCGCTGAGTCGTCCACCGGGACCACCCCCGGACCGTCCCCCGTCCGCACCATCGCCGTCGTCCGCCACGCCAAGGCCGAATGGTCCGACAGCAGCGACCACGAGCGCCCGCTGACCGACCGGGGCCGCCTCGACGCCCCCGCCGCCGGCAGCCGGCTCGCCGCCACCGGCCTCCCCTTCGGCCTGGCCCTCTGCTCCACCGCCACCCGCACCCGCGAGACCTGGCGCCTGGCCGTCGCCGAACTGCCCCGGCGCCCGAGGACCGTCTACGAGGAGCGGGTCTACGAGGCCTCGCCCGGCGAGCTGATCGCCGTGCTCAACGAGGTCGACGACGACGTCCAGGACCTCGTCCTGATCGGCCACAACCCGGGGGTCCAGGGCATCACCGAGATCCTCGCCGGCAGCGCCGAGCCGGAGGCCGCCGCCCTCGTCGGCCGCCGCGGCTTCCCCACCGCCGCCGTCGCCCTGCTGACCTTCACCGGCCCCTGGAAGAGCCTGGAGCCCGGCTCGGCCACCCTCACCGAGTTCTGGACCCCGCACCCGGGCTGACCCGCCCGGCACGGACCCCGGTACGCGCCATGGGCCGGTCCCCCTCCTCGGGGGGCCGGCCCATGGCGCGTAAGCGTGCGGCGGGAGGCTGGTCAGGAGTCGAGGGCGTCGGCCGCCTCGACCTCCTCGCGGGTGATGCCCAGCAGGTACAGCACGGTGTCCAGGAAGGGCACGTTGACCGCGGTGTGGGCGGCCTCGCGGACCACCGGCTTGGCGTTGAAGGCCACGCCGAGGCCGGCCGCGTTCAGCATGTCGAGGTCGTTGGCGCCGTCCCCGATCGCCACCGTCTGGTTGAGCGGCAGCCCCGCCTCGGCCGCGAACCGGCGCAGCAGCCGCGCCTTGCCCGCCCGGTCCACGATCTCCCCGGTGACCCGGCCGGTCAGCTTCCCGTCGACGATCTCCAAGGTGTTGGCCTGGGCGAAGTCCAGCCCGAGCCGTTCCTTGAGGTCGTCGGTGACCTGGGTGAAGCCGCCGGAGACCACCCCGACCTGGTAGCCGAGCCGCTTCAGCGTGCGGATCAGCGTGCGGGCGCCGGGCGTCAGCCGCACCTCGCCGCGCACCTTCTCGATCACGGAGGCGTCGAGCCCCGCCAGCAGCGCCACCCGGGCGTGCAGCGACTGCTCGAAGTCCAGCTCGCCGCGCATCGCCGCGGCCGTCACCTCGGCCACCTGCTCCTCGCACCCGGCGTGGGCCGCGAACAGCTCGATGACCTCGTCCTGGATCAGCGTGGAGTCGACGTCCATCACCACCAGCCGCTGCGCGCGGCGCCCGAGGCCGGAGGCCATCACGGCGACGTCCACACCGAGCGCCGCCGCCTGGGTGGCCAGCGCGGTCCGCAGCGCCTCGGTCTCCGCGCCGGAGACGGCGAACTCCACGGCCGTCACGGGGTACTTGGCGAGCCGGAAGATGCGGTCGATGTTGCCGCCGGTCTCGGTGATCCGGGCCGCTATGGCGGCGGCCGACTCGGAGGTCAGCGGGTTGCCGAGGACGGTGACGTGGGAGCGGCCGACGCCGCGCGGCCGGTTGTCGCCCGTACCGGAGATGATCTCGGCCTGGAGCTTCAGCGACTCGGCCCAGCCGTGCACGGTCGCCCGCAGCTCTCCCTCGCTCACCCCCGCCGGCTCCGTCACCAGGGCGCACAGCACGATGCGCCCCCGGGTCACGACCTGCTCGATGTCGACCACGTCGACGGAGAAGGCCGCGAGTGTGTCGAACAGGCCCGCGGTGATGCCCGGCCGGTCCTTGCCGAAGATCTTGACGAGCAGAGTGGGGACGTCGGCGGCCGGTGCGCCGTTGGTCTCTGGGGGCTGCGATGCGCTCATGGTGCGTCCCACCGTATCCGGCTTCCGCACCGCGCGGTCCCCGAGGCCGAGGAGTGGACAGCGCGGTGCCCGGTGGCCGAAAACCGGCTCCCGCCGGTGGGGCCGATGCTCCGCTTCGGGGCTGTTTGCCCGGCGTGCGCGAGGCGAACGCGGGCCCGGCCACGAGGTCTTCACCGCGGCCCGACTTTCGGTCTTGGGGCCCGGCCTGGAATAGTTCGGCCTCGATGTTCGACATCCTCAGACTCCCCGTCCACGGGGGCTAATCGGGGGACAACTCAGTGGGGCTGGAGTGCCGGAACTCGTACTGGAAGTGAACGGACGGACCTGGACGCTCGACGCGTCCCGGCCATACACCCTCGGACGTGATCCGCAAGGGGATATCGCACTCGACGACGCCAGGGTCTCCTGGCGGCACGCGTCGATCAGCTGGAGGGGCGGCAGCTGGGTCATCGAGGACCACGGCTCCACCAACGGCACCTTCGTCGAAGGGCGCCGCGTCCAGCAGCAGGAGATCGGTCCCGGCTCGGCCGTCAATCTCGGCAACGCCACCGACGGACCGCGCCTGAACCTCAGCGCCGCCACGCAGGCGGCCGCACCGCAGGCACAGCAGCAGGCGCCCGCGCAGCAGCAGGCGGGAGGCTGGGCGGCTCAGGCCCCGGCGCCCGAGCAGCAGCCCGCGCCCGCGCCGTACGCGCAGGACCCGTACGCCCAGCAGCAGTACGCGCAGCAGGAGTGGCAGCAGCACCAGCAGCCGCAGCAGCAGGTGCCCCACCAGGGCCACGCGGCGCAGGCGCAGGTGCCGCCGCAGGGCGGGCAGCAGCAGGGCGGCGGGCCGGTCCACGGCGACCGCAGCCCGACCACGTTCCACCAGGTCGCCCTGGGCCGCAAGATGCGGATCGGCCGTGCGCTGGAGAACGAGCTGGTCGTCTCCGACCTCCAGGTCTCGCGGCTGCACGCGGAGTTCACCGCGACGCCCGACGGCCGGTTCGAGCTGCGCGACCTCGGCTCGCACAACGGCACGTACCTCAACGGCCAGCCGATACCGAAGTCGGGCACCGCGCTGATCGGGCCGAACGACATCGTCGGTGTCGGCCACTCGACCTTCCGGCTGGTGGGGGACCGGCTGGAGGAGTTCGTCGACACCGGCGAGGTCTCCTTCTCCGCCCGCCACCTCACGGTCACCGTCGACGGCGGCAAGCAGATCCTCAAGGACGTCACCTTCGGCGTCCCGGAGAAGTCGGTCATCGCGGTGATCGGCCCCTCCGGCTCCGGCAAGTCGACGCTGCTCAAGGCGCTCACCGGCTACCGCCCCGCCGACCAGGGCGACGTCCTCTACGACAACCGGAACCTCTACAAGCAGTTCGCCGAGCTGCGGCAGCGCATCGGTCTGGTCCCGCAGGACGACATCCTGCACAAGGAGCTGACCGTCAAGAAGGCCCTCAAGTACGCGGCCAAGCTCCGCTTCCCCGCGGACACCACGGAGGCCGAGCGGCAGTCCCGGATCGACGAGGTCCTCGGCGAGCTGAAGCTCGACATCCACAAGGAGAAGAAGGTCACCTCCCTCTCCGGCGGCCAGCGCAAGCGCGTCTCGGTCGCCCTGGAGCTGCTGACCAAGCCCTCCCTGATCTTCCTCGACGAGCCGACCTCCGGCCTCGACCCGGGCATGGACCGCGACGTCATGCAGCTGCTGCGCGGCCTCGCCGACGACGGCCGCACCGTGCTGGTCGTCACCCACTCGGTGGCCGAGCTGGCTCTCTGCGACAAGCTCCTGGTGATGGCGCCGGGCGGCTCCGTGGCGTACTTCGGCCCGCCCGAGGAGGCGCTGAACTTCTTCGGCTACCAGACCTGGGCCGACGTCTTCTCCGCCTTCGAGAACTACCGCGACTACGACTGGGCGGGCCGCTGGAAGGGCTCGCAGCACTTCCAGATGTACGCGGCCGACATCGACGCCGTCGCCTCGCAGCCCAGCGCGGTCCCGCCCGCCGAGTCGATCCGCCCGCCCAAGCCGCAGGCGTGGGGCTCCCAGCTGATGACGCTGATCCGCAGATACGCCTCGGTGATCGCCTCCGACAAGGGGTTCATGGGGCTGATGCTGGCCCTGCCGGCCGTGCTCGGCGTGGTCTCCACGGTGATCCCGGCCGACTTCGGCCTGGCCCCGCCGACCCCGCCGGCGACCTTCAACAGCACCGCCGGAACGATCATGCTCATCATCATGGTCGGCATGTGCTTCTCCGGCGCCGCCAACTCGGTCCGCGAGCTGATCAAGGAACGCGTCATCTACGAACGGGAACGGGCCACCGGCCTCTCCCGCTCGGCGTACCTGATGTCGAAGGTCATCGTCCTCGGCGTGATCACCGCGGTGCAGGGCGTCATCATCTGCGCCATCGGCTTCATCCCGCGCGAGCTGCCCGAAGAGGGCCTGATGATGCCGCCGGCCCTCGAGCTGTGCCTGGTCGTCATCGCGCTGGGCTTCACGTCGATGATGTTCGGCCTGGTCATCTCCTCGCTGGTCAAGACCTCCGAGAAGACCATGCCGCTGCTGGTCATGTTCGCGATCGTCCAGGTCGTCTTCACCGGCGTCCTCTTCAAGGTCTTCGGTTCGCCGGGCCTGGAGCAGGTCGCCTGGCTGATGCCCTCGCGCTGGGCGATGGCCGGTGCGGCCACCACCCTGGACCTCGCCCACCTCATGCCGCCGTGGGACCGCGAGAACCCGACCGACCTCGACCCGCTCTGGGAGTCCACGGTCGCCCAGTGGGGGATCAACGTCGCCGTGCTCCTGGTGATGGCCGCCATCTGCGGCTTCGCCGTGGCCCGGCTGCTGCGCCGCCACGAGCCCGAGGTCATGCGCAACTGACCCGGCGCCGCTGACACGCCGCGAGGGCGGCACCCGGTCCGGGTGCCGCCCTCACTGCTGTCCTCGTGTGCGGAACACACCTCCGCGAGAGGTTTCGATCAGTACGCGCTGTCGACGTTGTCGATGGTGCCGTAACGGTCGGCCGCGTAGTTGGCCGCGGCGGTGATGTTGGCGACCGGGTCGTACAGGTCGTGCTTGGTGCCGGCGACGTGGTAGGCGTCGAAGGTCGGCTGGATGACCTGGAGCAGACCCTTGGACGGGACGCCGTTGATGGCGTTGATGTCCCAGTTGTTGATCGCGTTCGGGTTGCCCGACGACTCACGCATGATGTTGCGGTGCAGACCCTCGTAGGACCCGGGGATGCCCTTGTCCTTCATGATGTCGAGGGCCTCGTTGATCCAGCCGTCGAGGTTGTTGGCGTAGGCCGGCTTCGAGCGCTCGGCGGAGCGGCTGGCCGACTCCTCGGCCTTGCGCTCGTTGGCGGCCTGCTTCTCGGCCTCGGCCTTCTTGACGGCTTCGGCCTTCTTCGCGGCCTCGGCCTTCTTGGCCTCGGCGGCGGCGGACTTCGCGCCCTGGTAGGCGACGACCTGCTGCTGGGCGACGTGGTCGCTCAGCTCGGAGCTCTGCTCCCACTGCTTGGCGGTCGACCACGCGGGGGCCACGGCGGAGTGGGAGGCGGCGACAGGCTCGATCCCGGTCGAGGACGAGCCCGGAACGAGGGAGACCGTCAGGGCGGCGATGCCTGCGGTGGCGACACCACCGATGGTGATCTTCTGGTTTCGGGTCAGCGTGTTCAGACCGAGAATGCGGGACTGCGTCATGGGGAAGGACCTCTTCGTGTAGCGGAGGTCGCTCTCGGCTCGGCGGGGACAGTTGCGATGTTCCGGCACTAACGCTGCGGGGCGGTTGGCCCGTCGCAGCGCCGAGCGACGTGAGCCATTGTTAGCGGCCGCAAAAATGCGTGGCAATCATGTGACGTACGAAGCCGGATAGTGGACGCCGGACGCGAAGACTCCTCGCTTGTCCCTTTTACGCCTCGCCAAACCAGGCTTTTCGGGTCCACTAACCGGCTTCGTACGTGACCTGGGCCCTATGCCGGGCCTCACAGGGCACCCCCCTCGATCTCGCGCTCCGTTGCCACTGCAACGCATTCCGTGACCGATTTCGAGGGAGTTCCGGAGGAGTGGGCGTTTCCGCAGGGTCTGAACCGTCCTGTCCCGCGCCTGCCCAGGACCCACGGCCCCATGCCCGCCCCTCTCCTCCGGCGCCTCCGCCCCTCACCCCCTCCGCGTCAGCAGGTGCACGTCCCCGAACTCGTGCCACAGCAGCCGGGCCCGTACCGCCGCCGCGTAGCCGCGCTCCACGGCCGCCGCCCCCGCGACCGCCTCCAGCATCAGCAGGTGCGAGGCCTCCGGTTCGTGCAGGCCGGTCAGCAGGCCGTCCACGACGCGCACCCCGCGCTCGGGGGTCACCACCAGGCCCGTCCAGCCGGAGGCGGCCCGCACCCGCCCGTCCGGGCCCACCGCCGACTCCAGCGCCCGCACCGCCGTCGTGCCCACCGCGATCACCCGCCCGCCCCCGGCCCGTACCGCGTTGACCAGCCATGCCGCGTGCGGCGACACCGTGTACCGCTCGGGGTAGGGCGGCTCGTGCGCCTCCGCCGAGGCCACCCCGGTGTGCAGCGTCACCGGCGCGAACTGCACCCCGGCCCGGAGCAGCTCCGTGACCGTCCGCGCGGTGAACGGGCGGCCCGCGCTCGGCATCTCCGCCGAACCGCCGCCGTCCTCCCCGGCCGCCGCGAAGACCGTCCGGTACGCCGCGAGGGGCTGGTCCCGCTCCGTGTACGCGTACCGGATCGGCCGCCCGTGCCGGCGCAGCCACGCCACCACCGCCGACCCGGACCCGTCGGCCGCCCCGAACCCCCCGGCCCGCGCCCACCACAGCCGCTCGGCCCCCGGAGCCAGCGGCTCCACCAGCTCCAGCCGCGCCCCGTCCGCCAGCGTCACCACGGCCCCGGCGGGACCCCCGGGGCGCGGCACCGTCGTCCCGCGCCCGTCCGGCGAGCGCAGCTCGACCGCCCACCGCTCGCCGGGTCCCGTCCCGTCCGCACGCGTGGAGAAGTGGACGACCACCGGCTCACCGCCGAGGCGCCCGTCGGCCGCCGCGGGCAGCGTGGCCGAGGTGTTGACCACCAGCAGGTCCCCGGCCCGCAGCAGCCCGGGCAGCTCCGTGAACCACCCCACCCTCGGCTCCCGCTCCCCGGCCGAGACCAGCAGCCGCACCCCGTCCCGCCCCCGGCCCGGCTCCCGCTCCTCCACCGGCACCCGCGCCGACAGCTCCCCGGGCACCCGGCCCACCACGGCCCGGGCGCTCACCGGCCCGCCCCGTCCACCGCCGCCTCCAGCAGCGCCGCCGCCGTGTACCGCCCGCTCGCCGGCCGCTCGTCCAGCAGCCGCAGGAACGCCGGTACGACCGACTCCGGCTCCGGCCGCCCCGCCTCGTCCGGGTCGTCCGGCACCGCCGCCCGGTACAGCTCCGTCCGCAGGTCCCCCGGGTCCACCGCCCACACCCGCAGCCCCGGCTCCTCCACCCCCAGCACCGCCGACCAGTGGTCCAGTGCCGCCTTCGACGCCCCGTACCCGCCCCAGGTGGGGTACGCCTCCACGGCCGCGTCCGAACTCACCGAGACCACCGCGCCCGCCGGGGCCGCCCGCAGCAACGGCAGCGCCTGGCGCACCAGCCCGTGCGCCGCCACCACATTGGTCTCCAGCGCCTCCCGCAGCCCCGCCGTGTCCAGCCCGGCCAGGGCCACCAGCGGGGACGCCCCGAGCGCACTGGCGTTGTTGACCAGCAGATCCACCCCGCCCAGCGCCCGCGCGGCCGCCACCACCGCACCGCGGTGCCCGGCGTCGGCCACGTCCCCCGCCACCGTCCGCACCACGCCGCCCAGCCCCTCGGCGGCGCGCCCCGCCTCCGCCAGCTCCCCGGCACCGCGCGCCGTGAGCACCAGCGACCAGCCCCGCTCCGCCAGCGCCAGGGCCAGCGCCCGCCCCAGCCCCTTCGAACCCCCTGTGACGACCGCCACCGGCATGGCTCTCCCCTTGTCCCTCGTTGTCTCTCGCGTCGCGGGGCACCGGCCGCGCCCCGGCGCCGGCGGCACGACGTGAGTGGCCCCTCACGGGCCGTCACCGTCACCGGCCCGCCCACCGTAGGAAGGTGACGCCCGTCACCGCCTCCGCCACCCGCCCCACGCCCCCGGGGCACTTCGCCCTAGGCCGCACCCCGCCGGGGCCTAGGCCCACGGCCCCGGCCACCCGGACCCCGGGACCGATACACCCGCCCCCGCCCGCCGGTAGCGTGACCGCATGACCGACCCCACGAGCCCCGCCAGGACCGGCGGCCGGCCGTCCGGCGCCGGGCTCCTCGCGGTGAGTTCCGCGCTGCTCGCGATGAGCCGCCCCCTGGAGGTCCGCGACGTCCTCAAGACGATCGTCGCCTCCGCCCGCGAACTCCTCGACGCCGAGTACGCCGCCCTCGGCGTCCCCGACGACCATGGCGGCTTCGCCCAGTTCGTGGTGGACGGCGTCAGCGACGCCCAGTGGAAGGCGATCGGGCCGCTCCCGCGCCAGCACGGCATCCTCGCCGCGATGCTCCACGACGACCACCCGCAACGCCTCGCCGACGTCCGCGAGGACCCCCGCTTCGGTGGCTGGCCCGACGCCCACCCGGAGATGTCCGACTTCCTGGGCCTGCCCATCCGCGACGGCGACCGCACCATCGGCGCCCTCTACCTCGCCAACAAGCGCTGCCCCAAGCCCGAGGGCAGCTGCGGCTTCACCGAGGCCGACGAGGAACTTCTGTCGATCCTCGCCCAGCACGCCGCCATCGCCCTCACCAACGCCCGCCTCTACGAGCGCAGCCGCGAGCTGACCATCGCCGAGGAACGCTCCCGCCTCGCCCACGAGCTCCACGACGCCGTCAGCCAGAAGCTCTTCTCGCTCCGCCTCACCGCCCAGGCCGCGACCGCCCTGGTCGACCGCGACCCGCACCGCGCCAAGGAGGAGCTGCACCAGGTCGCCGCGCTGGCCGCCGAGGCCGCCGAGGAACTCCGCGCCGCCGTCGTCGAGCTGCGCCCCGCCGCCCTCGACGAGGACGGCCTCGTTGCCACCCTGCGCACCCAGGTCCAGGTCCTCGACCGGGCCCACGCCGCCCGCGTCACCTTCACCTCGACCGGCGTCCGCGCGCTCCCCGCCGCCCAGGAGGAGGCCCTGCTCCGGGTCGCCCAGGAGGCGCTCCACAACGCGCTGCGCCACTCCGGCGGCGCCCACGTCGACGTGGCCCTGGAGAAGAAGGGGAGTGGCGCCGTCCTGACCGTCCGCGACGACGGCAGCGGGTTCGACCCCGACGCCACCCGGGAAGCCGGACGGCATCTGGGCCTGGTCTCCATGCGGGACCGGGCCGGCGGCGTGGGCGGCCGCCTCACCGTGCACGCGGAGCCCGGCAGGGGCACCACGATCGAGATGGAGGTACCCGGTGGCTGACACCGAGCGCGAGGAACGGCACACCCAGGTCATCCGGGTCCTCCTCGTCGACGACCACCAGGTGGTCCGCCGCGGCCTGCGCACCTTCCTGGAGGTCCAGGACGACATCGAGGTGGTCGGCGAGGCCGGCGACGGAGCCGAAGGCGTGGCCCGCGCCGAGGAGCTCCAGCCCGACGTCGTCCTGATGGACGTCAAGATGCCCGGCATGGACGGCGTCGAGGCCCTGCGCCGCCTGCGGGAACTGGCCAACCCCGCCCGCGTCCTGGTCGTCACCAGCTTCACCGAGCAGCGCACCGTGGTCCCCGCCCTGCGCGCCGGCGCCGGGGGATACGTCTACAAGGACGTCGACCCCGAGGCGCTGGCCCGCGCCATCCGCTCCGTCCACGCCGGCCACGTCCTCCTCCAGCCCGAGGTCGCCGGCGCCCTCCTCAGCCAGGACGAGCACGGCCAGGGCCAGGGGCGCGGCGGCTCCCTGACCGAACGCGAACGCGAGGTGCTCGGCCTGATCGCCGACGGCCGCTCCAACCGCGAGATCGCCCGCGCCCTCGTCCTCTCCGAGAAGACGGTGAAGACCCACGTCTCGAACATCCTGATGAAACTCGACCTCGCCGACCGCACCCAGGCCGCCCTGTGGGCCGTACGCCACGGAATGGCGCGCTGACGACCTGCGGAAACGGCGCGTACGTGGCGGTGGGAGGGCCCGGTTCCCGGCCGGGATGAGATTCATACTGTCGGGTGGATGTCACCCGGACGGCGTATCCGGGCGGCGGCGCACCCCGTTCCTGGGGCATGCCGTGGCGGCCGGCCACGGCACCTGTCCCCCGTACGAGGAGTAAGCAGTGAAGAAGTTCCAGAAGGCCGCCGCCGTCACCATGATCGCGGGCGGCATCCTCGCCGCCGGCGCGGGCGCGGCCTCCGCCACCGGCGGTGCCCAGGCAGACGGCGCCGCCCTCCACTCGCCCGGCGTCGGCTCGGGCAACGCCGTCCAGGTCCCCGTGCACGTCCCGGTCAACGTCGTCGGCAACACCGTGAACGTCGTCGGGCTCCTCAACCCCGCCTTCGGCAACCTCGGCCTCAACGGCTGACCCGCACCACCCTGCCGCGACGGCCCCCCGGCTCCCCCCGAGGGGCCGTCGCCCCGCGCGGACGGGCGGGTGGGGGCTCAGCCCTCGGTCGCCGCCCCGTACGCCGCCACCTTCGCCCGCCGTGCGGTCCGCTCCACCGGCCGCAGCGCCTCGGCCCGCGCCGCCATCTCCGCCGCGCTCACCGCCCCCCCGTGGCCACTGCTGCCCGCCAGCTCCACCAGCAGCGCCACCCGGTCGGCCAGCTCCAGCACCCGCACCGCCCGCTGCGGGTACCCCGGCGCCAGCGCGTCCTTCGCCCCGGCGTGCGCCCGCGCCCGGTAGGCGTCGAGCGCCGCCTCCGCCACCGGACCCGAACCGGCCACGTCGAGCCGGGCCAGCACCTCGGTCGCCTCCCGCAGTGCCTGCGCCAGCTCCCGCTCCGCCTCCCCGAGCGAGGGCACGTCGGCCGGCGGCGCCTCCCGCACCGGCAGGCAGTGCCACACCACCTCCACGTGCACATCCCCCTCGGGCCCGGCCACTGCCACCTCCGGTACGAGACCGAGCCCGGCCCCGACCGTCACCACGGCCTCCTCGGCCTCCATCGCCCGCTCGTTGAACTCCGGGGGCCCGCTCAGCCCCAGCGGGTGGCCCGGCACCGGCAGCGCCACCCGGAACCCGGTCGCCCCGAGCGACCGCAGCCGCCCGAGCGCGAGGGTCAGCCCGGCCGGCTCCGGCCAGTCCGGCAGCCCGACGACGCGATGGCGCGCGTCCTCCCCGACGATGGCCGACGCGGCGTCATCAGGGGACACCAATCCGGCAAGTAGGGCATTTCCCCATGCCGCCAACAGTCCTGAACGCGGTTCCGTGAGCATCCCCCCACCCTAAGGACAGGAGGGGGGACGGCACTGCTCGGCGGGTGGCGTAGGTTTGTACGGGGGCCCGCGTCCCGGAGGTCCGGGGGCGCGGCCGAACACCGAGACTGCAATGGGAGACAACGCGCTCATGAGCGATGTGCTGGAGCTGGTGGACGTATCCGTGGTCCGCGAGGGCCGGGCTCTGGTGGACCAGGTCTCCTGGTCGGTCAAGGAGGGGGAGCGCTGGGTCATCCTCGGGCCCAACGGCGCCGGCAAGACCACCTTGCTCAACCTCGCCTCCAGCTACCTCTTCCCGAGCACCGGCACCGTCTCGATCCTCGGCGAGCAGCTCGGCAAGCCCGGCACGGACGTCTTCGAACTCCGCCCGCGCATCGGCGTCGCCGGTATCGCCCTGGCCGAAAAGCTCCCCAAGCGCCAGACCGTCCTGCAGACCGTGCTCACCGCCGCCTACGGCATGACCGCCGCCTGGCACGAGGACTACGAGGACGTCGACCGCGACCGCGCCCTCGCCTTCCTCGACCGCCTCGGGATGAACGAGCACCTGGACCGCAGGTTCGGCACCCTCTCCGAGGGCGAGCGCAAGCGCACCCTGATCGCCCGCGCCCTGATGACCGACCCCGAGCTGCTCCTCCTCGACGAGCCCGCCGCCGGCCTCGACCTCGGCGGCCGCGAGGACCTGGTCCGCCGCCTCGGCCGGCTGGCCCGCGACCCGATCGCCCCCTCGATGATCATGGTGACCCACCACGTCGAGGAGATCGCCCCCGGCTTCACCCACGTCCTCATGATCCGCCAGGGCCAGGTGCTCGCCGCCGGACCGCTGGAGCTGGAACTGACCTCGCGTAACCTCTCCCGCTGCTTCGGCCTGCCCCTCGTGGTCGAGCAGCAGGACGACCGCTGGACCGCCCGCGGTCTCCCGATGCGCTGACCTTCCGTCAGACAGGGGCCCGAAAGGGCCCTGTCCCCGGGCGGCCCCCGCACCTACCATGAACACGTGGACATCGACGCGTGGGTGTGGTGGCTTGTCGGCGCGGTCGCCCTCGGCATTCCGCTCGTGATGACGGCCATGCCGGAGTTCGGCATGTTCGCCGTCGGAGCGGTCGCCGCGGCGATCACGGCGGGGCTCGGCGGCGGCATCGTCGCCCAGGTACTGGTCTTCGTGGTGGTCTCGGTGGCGTTGATCGCCGTGGTCCGCCCCATAGCGGCGCGCAACCGCGCCCATTCACCGGGCACGGTCACCGGCGTCGAGGCCCTCAAGGGCAGACAGGCCGTCGTGGTCGAGCGGGTGGACGGCTCCGGCGGCCGCATCAAACTGGCCGGCGAGATCTGGTCGGCCCGCGCCCTCGACGCGGACCAGGCGTACGAACCGGGCCGCGAGGTCGACGTCGTGGACATCGACGGGGCCACGGCCGTCGTCATGTGACCGGATCGGTCCCACGCACCGCCGAGGTCTGACAGACTCGGCCACCAAGATCCTCCCGCACGTCCGGCGGGAGGGAACACCAGCCCGCGAAGGCACGAAAGGCACGGGGAGCCGCGATGGAACCGATCATCATCGTCCTGATCATTCTGGTGGTGCTCGTCTTCATCGCCCTGATCAAGACGATCCAGGTCATCCCGCAGGCCAGCGCCGCCATCGTCGAGCGCTTCGGCCGCTACACCCGCACCCTCAACGCGGGCCTCAACATCGTCGTCCCCTTCATCGACACGATCCGCAACCGCATCGACCTCCGCGAGCAGGTCGTGCCGTTCCCCCCGCAGCCCGTCATCACCCAGGACAACCTGGTCGTCAACATCGACACCGTCATCTACTACCAGGTGACCGACGCCCGGGCCGCCACCTACGAGGTGGCCAGCTACATCCAGGCCATCGAGCAGCTCACCGTCACCACCCTCCGCAACATCATCGGCGGCATGGACCTGGAGCGGACGCTGACCTCCCGCGAGGAGATCAACGCGGCGCTGCGCGGCGTCCTCGACGAGGCCACCGGCAAGTGGGGCATCCGCGTCAACCGCGTCGAGCTGAAGGCGATCGAGCCGCCCACCTCCATCCAGGACTCGATGGAGAAGCAGATGCGCGCCGACCGCGACAAGCGCGCCGCCATCCTCCAGGCCGAAGGTGTCCGCCAGTCCGAGATCCTGCGGGCCGAGGGTGAGAAGCAGTCCGCGATCCTCCGCGCCGAAGGTGAGGCGCGCGCCGCCGCCCTCCGCGCGGAAGGCGAGGCCCAGGCCATCCGTACGGTCTTCGAGTCCATCCACGCCGGAGACCCGGACCAGAAGCTCCTCTCCTACCAGTACCTCCAGATGCTGCCGAAGATCGCCGAGGGCGACGCCAACAAGCTCTGGATCGTGCCCAGCGAGATCGGCGACGCCCTCAAGGGCCTCGGCGGCGCCTTCGGCAACCTCGGCGGACTGGGCGGCGCCCCGGCCCCGGCGGCGCCTCAGGCACCGGGCCGCGAGCGCATGGAGAAGCCCACCATCGACTGACCGCACGCCGGCCTACGGCGAAGGGCCGCACCCCTGGCACCAGGGATGCGGCCCTTCGCCGTACGCGGCGGGATCAGGCGGCGGGGAGCGCCAGCCACTCCGGCAGTTCCTCGGTGCCGCCCCGGCCCAGCGCAAGCAGCATCGCGTCCGAGGGCGTCGGCTCGAACGGCTGCCGCAGCAGCGGCATCCCGGCCTCCTCCGGCGTCCGGTTGGCCTTGCGGTGGTTGTCGGCGGCGCAGCACGCCACGGTGTTCAGCCACGAGTCCGCCCCGCCCTTCGACCTGGGCACCACGTGGTCCACCGTCGTCCCGCGCCCGCCGCAGTACGCGCACCGGTGCTGGTCCCGTACGAGCACCCCGCGCCGCGACCACGGCGCCCGTCTTCGGAACGGCACCCGTACGTACCGGCAGAGCCTGATCACCCGCGGCACCGGTATGTCCACCAGCGCGGCCCGCACACGCTGATCCGGGTGGACCATCTCCACGACGGCCTTGTCCTGGAGGACCAGCACCACGGCCCGGTTCCACGTCACCGTCGACAGCGGCTCGAAGCTCGCGTTCAGCACCAGCGTGTCCCGCATGTCCAGCCCACCTCCCGTGCGCCGCCCGCCCCCTGGCGGACCGCTACAACTCTGGCCGGGCGCGGCGCGGCGGACAACGCAATATCGAGGCCGGCGCACCGGGCGGCCGTGGGCACGGCGGCCACCCGACGCAAGAAAGCTGCCCGCCCGTGGCCACATTCAGACCACGGGCGGGCAGCAATCGGGAAAACACCTCCGCGCGGACGCGGAGCGGGGCGGAGGGCTCAGCCCTCGGCGGGCACCTCGTACTCACCGACGAGCTGGGCGCGGCCCAGCGCGTGGAACCGCAGGTTGAAGCCGACCACCGCCGGCGAGGAGTCCGCGTCGGCGTCCAGGTGCTCGGTGTCGACCGCGTAGACGGTGAAGACGTAGCGGTGCGAGCCGTCCCCGGGCGGCGGCGCGGCACCGACGAACTCCCGCGTGCCGTAGTCGTTCCGCGCGTGCACGGCGCCCTCGGGCAGCCCGGCGAAACCGGGCGACCCGGCGCCCGCGGGCAGCTCGGTCACCGAGGCCGGGATGTCGAAGAGCACCCAGTGCCAGAACCCGCTGCCGGTGGGCGCGTCCGGGTCGAAGCAGGTCACGGCGAAACTCTTCGTCCCGGCCGGGAAGCCCTCCCAGCGCAGCTGCGGCGACCGGTTCCCGGCCGCCTGCACCTGCGCGTCGTCCAGCGTCGCGCCCGGCTTCACCTCGTCGCTCACCACGGTGAACGACGCGACCTCGGGCAGGAAGTCATGGGGGAGCGGGGGCCTCGGGTCACTCACGTGCGTACCTCCAAGTACGGCTGTCGTTCTCTCTGCCGCCGCCGAGCCTAGAACCAGTTGCGCCGGCTTCCGACCTCCGACAGCCACTGGTTGAGGTATCCCGCCCAGTCGGTGTTCTGGAAGTCGTGCAGGCCCACCTGGAAGGAGCGGAAGGTGTCGCTGCCCTCGCTGAAGAGCCCGCCCTTCTTGTCCATCTCCAGGACGACGTCCATGGCGCGGTCGTCGGCGACGAAGCTGAGCTCCACCTGGTTCAGCCCGCGGTACTGGGCCGGCGGGTAGAACTCGATCTCCTGGTAGAAGGGGAGCCGCTGACGCGTCCCCCTGATGTGCCCCTGCTCCATGTCGGCGTGCTTGAAACGGAACCCGAGCTGGCCGAAGGCGTCGATGATCGCCTGCTGCGCCGGCAGCGGGTGCACGTTCACCGGGTCGAGGTCGCCGGAGTCCACGGCACGGGCGATGGCCAGCTCCGTGGTCACCCCGATGTTCATCCCCGGCAGCTGGTGCCCGGAGAAGACGGTGATCGGCGTCTCCCAGGGGATCTCCAGCCCGAACGGCACCGTGTGCATCGCCTCGGCCTCCAGCTGGAACTCACCGCCCAGCCGCATCTTGGTGAACTCGATGTCCCGCTTGTACTCCTGGTCCCCGCTCTCCACCTCGACACGGGCCTGGAGCCCCACGGAGAGCCCTTCGATCCGCTGGTCGACGGAGCCGCCCTGGATGTGCACCTCGCCCTGGACGACACCGCCCGGTACGACGTTCACCTCCGTCAGCACCGTCTCCACGGAGGCACCCCCCGCGCCCAGACTCGCCAGCAGCCGCTTGAAAGCCATGTCCCGCTCCTCCCCCAGGCCCCGCCTGTGGTGTCGTCTTCTTCCTGCCGGACAGAACGCGATCCGCGCCCGCCCGGTTCCGTACGCACCCCGAACGGCCGCCGCCCGCACGGCACACGGCGCGCGGGAGAAGCCTGGACTACGCTCGGTCGCCATGATCGCGGCCCTTGACCGTACGCCCCTCAGCAGGTCCTTCTTCGACCGGCCCGTACAGGAGGTCGCCCCCGAACTCCTGGGCCGTCTCCTCGTCCGCACCACCGAGGCCGGCCCCGTCGAACTCCGCCTCACCGAGGTGGAGGCGTACGCGGGCCCCACCGACCCGGGCTCGCACGCCTACCGTGGCCGCACCGCCCGCAACGACGTCATGTTCGGCCCGCCGGGCCACGTCTACGTCTACTTCACGTACGGGATGTGGCACTGCGTCAACCTGGTCTGCGGCCAGGACGGCGACCCCGGAGCCGTACTGCTCCGCGCGGGGGAGGTGGTGCGCGGCGCCGAACTGGCCCGGCCGCGGCGCCCGGCGGCCCGGCACGACCGTGAACTGGCGAAGGGCCCGGCCCGCCTCGCCACGGCCCTCGCCATCGACCGGGCGCTCGACGGCGCCGACGCCTGCGGCCCGCCCTCGGCACCGCTGCGCATCCTCACCGGCCGCCCGGTCCCCGCCGACCAGGTCCGCACCGGCCCCCGCACGGGAGTGGCCGGAGAAGGAGGCATCCGGCCCTGGCGCTACTGGCAGGCCGAGGACCGCACGGTCAGCCCCTACCGGGCCCACGCACCCCGGCGCCGGCCACGAACTTGACTCGTCCCTGGCGGAGGTATAACGTGGCCCGAGCCGCTGAACACGGTTCCGCACTTCTGCGGGCCGAGGCGGCACCCACTACTCCAGCAACATCCCTTCACCGGGCTTCTTTCGGCATGCTCCGAATGAAATCCCGAATACCTCGATTATGAGGTGCGAAGAGAATCCGCTAACGTAGTGCCCAGCCGAAAGGCAAAGGCCCTCCAACGGCCACCGGAGATGAATTCCGCACCGGAAACGGAACGGAAAAACGATCTGGTAAGGTTGGAAACACGAAATACCGAAGGGAAGCGCCCGGAGGAAAGCCCGAGAGGGTGAGTACAAAGGAAGCGTCCGTTCCTTGAGAACTCAACAGCGTGCTAAAAGTC
>NZ_JOII01000036.1 GCF_000719955.1 Streptomyces albidoflavus | reverse complement strand
CCCCCCCCCCTCCCACCCCACCCCCTCGACGCTGGGCCGACACCGTGCCGACACTCGCTCGGCGCTCGGCGCTCGGCGCTCAGCGCTCAGCGCACGGCACACGGCACACGGCACACGGCACACGGCGCTCAGCCGGCACACCTACCCGGCACCCGGCGTCGGGGCTGCGCGACAACCCCGACGCCGACCGCAGCGTCCACTGTTCGACTCGCCGAAGCCGGCGACCACTAGCAGCCCAGCTCTCACAGCCCGACCGCCTCCGCCGACCGCCCCCAGCTACATCACTTCGCTCCTCTCACTCACCCTCTGACCGCTCTCCGCTCACTCCCTGTCTGGTTACGCCCGTCGGCTGCTCTCCTCCAGCACTCCTCTTCCGGCACTTCTCCTCCGCCCCTCCCTCTCCTCGCACCCAGCTCCCCTGCTCACCCCTTCATGGAACCCACCTCAGCCAGCCCCCTCCAGCACTCCCTCACCCACCCCCAGACATCAGCCCCGTCACCCCAGCCGCTACCCCCGCCCGTTCGCCCCCCGCCCGCCCTGCGACCGCCGACCGTGCCTGGAGCTCCGCAACGGCAACTGTCCGCTCGGCCCCGGACCGAGCCCCGCCCCGTACGGCGCCCGCGACCCGCCCGGCCCAGCCCCAGGCCGCCCGCCCCGCGGGCGAACAGGCAGAGGCGGCCGCCCAGCACCCGCCGGCCTCCCCGCCCGGCCGGCCGGACCTCCCGCCCCCGAGGGCCGAGCCAAACCGGCCGTCCCGCCCCGCCATCCAGCCGCCCTCAGCGCCGAGGGCAGCGGAACCCTCCGCCGCCGCGAGGAGGACGCTCCCTCGGCCTCCCCGCCTCCTCCCCAACCGGGCGCATCCGCTTCCCCCGCCGTTCCGGCTCCCCCAGCGACCACCTCACGGCCCCGGTCCTTCCCGGCCCTGCGCAGCACGCGGCGGATCGACTCGGCGGCCAGCCCCTCGTCGCAGGCGTGGTGGAGGAGGAGGGCGAAGAGGTAGTCGGGGTCGGCTCGCAGTGCGAGGGCGAGGGCGACGCGGGCCTCGGTGCGGTCGCCGCTGGACCAGGCCACCCACCCGGCGAGGGCGAGCGGAGCGGCCGCGTATTCGTCGTAGGCGCCGGTGCAGCGGCGGGCGAGGGCGCGCCAGAGGCGCAGGGCGGGCGGGGCGAGTGGTCCCTCCATCCATTCGGCGGCGCGGTCCCTCGTTTCCCGGTCCTGGAGGCCGACGATGACGGTGGCTGCCTCCTCGATGCCGATCGCGCGGTCGTCGCAGGCGTCGGCCGCCTTCAGGTCCCGCACCTGGGGCAGGCGGTGGAGCCGGGTGAGGAGGTCGGCGGTGGTCGTGAGGGTCAGGTCGGCGACCTCCGCCGCCTCGCGTTCGTCCACGAGCCGGGGCAGCAGGTTGGCGCAGGCCGTGTCGAGGGCGGTGGTCCACCTCGGGTCGCCGCCGTCGTCCGGCGGGAGCAGCCGGCGTTGCATGGCGCGCAGGCTGCCGCGAACGGTCATGCCCGCGTAGGCCGCCGCCGCGGCGACGGCGGAGGTGCCCGGCGGTTTCTGCGCGTTCCCTTCCGGTGGGCAGCAGGCCGGATCGGGGCAGCAGTACGACCAGCAGCGGTGGTCGCAGAGGCAGAGGGCGTCCACCACCGGTACGTCGCGTGCTCCGGCGGCCAGCCGGACGTGCTGGGCGAGGGGGCGGAGGTACTCCATGACGGTGGTGCCGTTCTCGCCGGGGCCGGGTTCACGGCAGAGGAAGGCCACGATGCCCTCCGGCAGGCCCTGGCGGCGGGTGCTGCCCGTCACGAGGGCGTCGGTGACGGCGTCCGCCACCACCGCCCAGTCGGCGGGGTCGGTGGGGATGCCGACCGTGACCCGGCCGCCGAAGCGGCCCCGGGATCCGTGGACGGCGACGAGGACGAGGCTCTCGTCGGGCTGGAAGCCGAGGAGGTACGGCAGGGCGTCGGCCAGCTCGGTGTGGGTGCGGACGGTGACGCCGGGCTCGTCGGAATCGGTGGGCGTGGTGTTGGTGTGTTCGCTCATGCCGCCGACTCTCGCCGGGTTCCGGCGAGGCTGCTGGAGCCTGTGGACAGAGCCGGGTGACGGAGTTGTCCACAAGTGCCGGGTTGTCCACATCGGGGTGGTTGTCCACAGGTGGCCGGGCCCGTTCGCGGTTTGTCCGACCCATCGGGTTGCATGGAGGCCATGAGCAACGAAGAGCTGCGGACCACGGCCGACTCCGTCCTCGCCCGGCTGGTGGGCGACCCGACGGGCTCCGCCCGGCTGCGCGAGGACCAGTGGCTCGCCATCGAGGCGCTGGTCGCCGAGGGCCGCCGGGCGCTGGTCGTGCAGCGGACGGGCTGGGGCAAGTCGGCGGTGTACTTCGTGGCGACGGCGCTGCTGCGGGCCCGGGGCGCCGGGCCGACGGTGATCGTCTCACCGCTGCTGGCCCTCATGCGCAACCAGGTCGAGGCGGCCGCCCGCGCGGGGATCTCCGCGCGCACCATCAACTCGGCCAATCCCGAGGAGTGGGACGAGGTCCAGGCCCAGGTCGCGGCGGGCGAGGTGGACGTCCTGCTGGTCAGCCCCGAGCGGCTCAACAACCCGGACTTCCGGGACAACGTCCTGCCGAAGCTCTCGGCCGCCACCGGGCTGCTGGTGGTGGACGAGGCGCACTGCATCTCGGACTGGGGCCACGACTTCCGGCCGGACTACCGGCGGCTGCGTTCCATGCTGGCGGAGCTGCCGGCGGGCGTCCCGGTCCTCGCCACCACGGCGACGGCCAACGCCCGGGTGACGGCCGACGTCGCCGAGCAACTGGGCACCGGTTCGGGCTCGGACGCGCTGGTGCTGCGCGGGCCGCTGGACCGGGAGAGCCTCAGCCTCGGTGTGCTGCGGCTGCCCGACTCGGCACACCGGCTGGCGTGGCTGGCCGAGCACCTCGACGAGTTGCCGGGGTCGGGGATCATCTACACGCTGACGGTCGCCACCGCCGAGGAGGTCACCGCCTTCCTGCGCCAGCGGGGCCACACCGTCGCCTCGTACACGGGCCGGACCGAGAACGCCGACCGCCAGCAGGCGGAGGACGATCTCCTGGCGAACCGGGTGAAGGCGCTCGTCGCCACCTCCGCACTGGGGATGGGGTTCGACAAGCCGGACCTCGGCTTCGTCGTCCATCTCGGCTCGCCGTCCTCTCCCATCGCCTACTACCAGCAGGTCGGCCGCGCCGGACGCGGCGTGGACCACGCCGAGGTGCTGCTGCTGCCCGGCCGGGAGGACGAGGCGATCTGGACGTACTTCGCCTCGCTGGCCTTCCCGCCGGAGGAGCAGGTGCGCCGCACCCTCGACGTGCTGGCGGCGGCCGAGCGGCCGCTCTCGCTGCCGGCACTGGAGCCTCTGGTGGAGCTGCGCCGGTCCCGGCTGGAGACGATGCTGAAGGTCCTGGACGTGGACGGGGCGGTACGCCGGGTGCGCGGCGGCTGGGTGTCGACCGGCGAGCCGTGGTCGTACGACAGCGAGCGGTACGCCTGGGTAGCGAAGCAGCGGGCGGCGGAGCAGCAGGCGATGCGTGAGTACGCGGGGACCGGCGGGTGCCGGATGGAGTTCCTGCGCCGGCTGCTGGACGACGAGGAGGCGGCGCCCTGCGGCCGCTGCGACAACTGCGCGGGCCCCCGGTTCGGCGGGGACGTCTCCACCACCTCGCTGGAGGCGGCCACCGGCGAGCTGCGCCGGGCGGGTGTGGAGGTGGAGCCCCGCCGGATGTGGCCCACCGGGCTCGCCTCCGTCGGCCTGGACCTGAAGGGGCGCATTCCGCCGGGCGAGCAGGCCGCGCCGGGCCGGGCACTGGGCCGCCTCTCGGACATCGGCTGGGGGAACAGGCTCCGTCCCCTGCTGGCCCCGGACGCTCCGGACGAGCCGGTGTCCGAGGAGGTGACGCGTGCGGTGGTCGGGGTGCTGGCCGACTGGGCGAAGGGTCCCGGGGGCTGGGCGTCGGGTGACGCGGGCGCCCCGGCGCGCCCGGTGGGGGTGGTGACGGTGCCTTCGCGTCGCCGGCCGCGGCTGGTCGGCGCGCTCGGTGCGCGGATCGCCGAGATCGGGCGGATGCCGCTGCTCGGTTCGCTGGAGCTGACGCCGGAGGCGGCGGAGCGGATGCCGTCGCGGAGCAACAGCGCCCAGCGGCTGCGCGCGTTGGAGGGGGCGCTGACGGTGCCCGCGGAGCTGGCCGGGGCGCTGGCGGCGACGCCGGGTCCGGTGCTGCTGGTGGACGACACCACGGAGAGCGGGTGGACGCTGGCGGTCTCGGCGCGGCTGCTCCGGCGGGCCGGGGCGCAGGCGGTGTTGCCGCTGGTCCTGGCCGTGGAGGGCTGAGCGGGGCGTCAGTGGGCCGTGCGCTGGGAAGACTGAGGGAAAGGCGTATCGGCGGATACCGGTCGGCCGCCCGATTGCTCGTTGCCGCGGGCCGGTGCGGGGGCAAGAATGGGTTTCGCTCCCCGCGGCTCCGGTGGTCCGGCAGGGCTCTGCCGCGGTGCGCTCTCTCCTCGTCACCTCCTCGCCCGCGTGTGGGCGTGTACCCGAAGGGAGGACCGTGACCTTCGGATTGGCTCCGTCCGCGACGGCTTCGACGTCCCGACCGCTGATACCCGCCGGTGCGTCCGACCGGCTGGCCCGGATGCTGGTGCCCGCCCAGTGGGCGGCGGCGGGCATTCCCCTGCTGCGTGATCCCCGGGAGGTGGTGAGCGCGCTGCACGCCTTGCACCGGCCGACCGTGTCGACGGCTGTCGTGGCGGTGCTGGACCGTGACGAGCGGGTGTGCGCCAGCGCCTCGTTCGCCCGGGGGACCACCTCGGCCGACGGCTGGGTCCACCGGAACGCGCTGCTGGCCCAGTTGCGCCGGGTGGTCCCGCACGACCTGCGGCGGCGCTCGCCCACGCGGACGGCGGTGCTGCTGCACTGCCGTGACGGGGAGGGCCGCTGGACCGAGGAGGACGGCGCCTGGATGTGGGGGCTGCGGGACGCGTGCACGCTGCACGGTCTGCGCTGCGGGGCCTACATCACGCTGACTGGGTCCGGCTGGCAGGTCCTGGGGGAGGACCGGAGCGGGCGCCGGCCCCGTGTCGGGCCGGCATCCTCCGCGCCGGTGGACCAGGGCAGTTGGGAGCTGCCGGCGGCCCGGGGCGCGGTGCGGGCGGGCTGAGACCGGCCCGCGAGATCCGGAGACGGCACACCCCGGGGCGGACCCTGGGAGGTGCCGTGTGCGGTGCGACTGCGCCGCCCCGGCGCCGGAGGTCCGGCGCCGGGCTCGGCGTCAGACGCCCGCGCCCAGCACGGAGTTGATCTGCTGCGGGTCGCCGCAGACGATCAGCAGGGCCTGGGCCCGGGCGAGCGCGGTGGGGAGCACGGTCTTGACGGTGTCGTCGCCGCCGTTGGCCGCGACCACCACCACCGGGCGGGGCTTGGCCTGGTCGGCCGAGGCGCCGTCGGCGTAGAAGACGTCGTCGGCCGCGTCCTGCTGCCGCCAGTAGGCGTCCTCACCGAAGGACCGCTCGTGCGCGGTCCACGGGTGGGGGTCGCCGGTGGTCAGGACCAGCACCTCGGCCGGGGCGCGGCCGGAGTCGAGGAGCAGGTCGACCGCCTCGTCGGCGGCGTCCAGGGCACCGTCGGCCGGGGCCGGGATGAGCTGGATCTGCGGGGCGCCCTGGTCACCGGGGGATGCGGCGGAGGGCTTGGACGCGGGGGCCGGACCGGGCTTGGCTCCGGCGGCCCGCGGAGCGGGCGGCGCGGGGCGGGGGCCGGGACGGGGCGATACCGCGGAACGGGGTCCGGGTACGGGGCGAGGGGTCGGCGTCACGCGGCTGCTGGCCGGCGTGGTGCGGGGACCCTGGGCACTCTCGGAAATCTGAGGCTCCTCGGGAAAGGGAGGCATAAGGACGACATTTATCAAACGTCGACACGGGACATAAAGGGGGGTGGCACGCAAGTGCGGAAAAGATCAGAAATCGAAACCGAGTTGTCCCTCGATCTCCGTGACGTTCCCGCGTACCGGCACACGGACCTTCTTGAGGTGCTGCCACTGGGGCAGCGCGTCAAGATACGCCCAGGAGAGCCGGTGGTAAGGGGTGGGTCCCCGCTCGGCGAGCGCCGCCTGGTGCGCGGGCGAGGGGTATCCGGCGTTGTCCGCGAAGCAGAAGTCCTCGTGGCCGACGCCCAGTTCCGCCATCATCGCGTCCCTGCGCACCTTGGCGAGTACCGAGGCGGCGGCGACGCAGACACAGGACTGGTCTCCCTTGATGACCGTACGGACCTTCCAGGGCGCACCGAGGTAGTCGTGCTTCCCGTCCAGGATCACGGCGTCCGGGCGGACCGGCAGTCCCTCCAGGGCCCGCACGGCGGCGAGGCGGAGGGCGGCGGTCATGCCCAGGTCGTCGATCTCCTCGGGCGAGGAGTGGCCGAAGGCGTAGGCGGTGACCCAGCCCTCCAGCTCACCGGCGAGCGCGGTGCGCCGCTTGGGAGCGAGGAGCTTGGAGTCCGTGAGGCCTTCGGGCGCCCGGCGCAGTCCGGTGACGGCGGCACAGACGGAGACCGGGCCGGCCCAGGCCCCGCGTCCCACTTCGTCGACACCGGCAACGATCTTGGCTCCGGTCGTGGCGCGCAAGGACCGCTCGACGGTGTGCGTGGGTGATTCGTACGGCATGGCGCCAGACAGCGTACGCGGCCCGGTTCGGGGAGGACACCCCGGCTCCTCCCCTTGTCCGGATCGCGGGTGTCCGGGGCTCTCGGCCCGCTGCCCGCGCACCCCGGCGCGGGCAGCGGGCACACCCGTCGGCTCGTACCGTCCCGCGTCCGTCATGGCGTTCGCTTCCGCACAGAAAGGGTACTGCGGGCGGAGCGGGCCCTGCCAGGACGGCGAGGGGTGGGGGCGTGGCAGCGCCGCCCGGAAGGCTTATCGCCGGTCGGGAGAGTGGCGGCAGGGCAGGTCGGTTGACGCGTCCTGCCGCCGCTCTCCGGGGAGTTCGCGGGACGTCTCGGCGGGCTGGGGGTGGTGGGGTGAGGCGGGGCGGTTCGTCGGGGGTGCGGTGGTTGCGTATGCGAAGGGGGAGCAGGTGGGTCAGCGGACGGACGGGGAGATGTCGTCGGTGAGGAGGTCGCGGCAGGGGTGGTGGCGGACGGGGCGGGCCGTCAGGATGTCGTGGGCTCGGGCCTGGCTGAGACTGGTCGCGTACCAGGGGGCGTCGGGTACGGCGATCGAGCGCAGGGCGCAGGAGCGCAGGGGTTCGTCGAGGCGGTCGAGGGCCGGGACGGCGTCGGCGGAGAGACCGGCGAGGTAGCGGAGGTCGAGGGTGCGGCCGTCGCGGTGCGCGTCGAGGTTGCTCTCGGCGATCAGCTTGTCGGGCGAGGCCAGTCCGAAGGCGAGGACCGCCACCGCGCCCGAGGCGAGCACGGCGCGGGGCAGCAGCCGGGCGCCGAACACCCCGGCGGCGAGGATCAGCAGGACCACCGCGCCGAGCCACAGTTCCATGGCGACGACGGAGAGCCTGAGGCGGGTGAGCCCGTACTCGCCCATGTACAGGTCCATGCGGCGGACCGCGGAGGCGACCACGACCAGGGTGAGCAGGCAGAGCGTGCCGAGGACGGCGCGGACCAGGAGCTGGTCGCGCGGGCCCGAGCGGGGCGCGACGCGGACGGCCACCGAGATGACGGCGAGGGTCAGCACGGTGGCGAAGAGAAGCTGCCAGAACCCTTCCCGGGCGTACTCGGAGTAGGTGAGGCCGTTGCTGGCGCGGACCACGTCCTCGCCGCGCAGCAGGACGGCGGCCTGGACGGCGACGAAGGCGGCGAAGAGCAGGTCGAGGAGGACCAGCGGCAGCGCCCATTCGACGCGTCCCCGTGGGCGTCCCGGCCCGGGGCCGAGACCGTCCCAGCGGGTCGGGGCGGCGGCCGTGTGGGCGACGGCGAGCGCGGCGGCCAGCCCCAGGACGGCGAGGAAGAGTCGCCAGGGCACTCCGGATCCGCCGTCGACGTCCGGGACGAGGCTGCCGAGGAGATCGGCGAAGGCCCGGTCGGCGGCGGCGAAGAGGCCGCCGAAGACCACCAGCAGGACGACGGCGACCAGCACCGACCGCAGCAGCGGGCCGAGGTCCTTCTCCCCGCCGGCGGTCCGTTCGCGCGCCCCGCGCCAGCCCCAGACGAGCGCCCGCCGCACGGCGAGGACCGGCCCGAGGGGCGCCAGCAGCACCCCGGACCACTTCCGGCAGCCGTGCAGCGCGAGCGCGCCGAGCCCGGCCGCGGCGAGGACCGCGAGCAGCGTGGGCCACTCCGCGTCGCTCCACACCGGTACGGCGAGCAGTGCCAGCCCGCCGGCGCCCCAGCAGAGCGAGGACCGGCGCGGGCGCCGCCCTGCCTGCCGGGCGGCGAAACAGGCCCCGGCGGCGAGCGGGAGGGCGAGGATCAGGGCGTTGACGGCGAGGCCGTCGCCGAGCAGGAGCCCGCTCAGCAGGGCGGTGACGGCGGCGGCGACCAGGGTGGCGAGGCCGGGCGGGGCGGGAGGGCGGGCGCGGACCCCGTCCAGGATCGGCGGGGGCGCGTCGGGGAGCCGCTCGTAGCGGAGGCCGTCGCCGGCCTCGTCCGGGGCTTCCGGGTCATCGGGGGTGTCCGTGCTGTCCGGCGGGGCGTCGGCCGGTGTTCCGGAGGCGTCGGGGGCGTCGGGGGCGGCGTCATCGGCCTCGCCGATGGCCGGCTCGTCCGTCTTCGCGCCTGCCCGGGCCTCGGTGCGGCCGGCGGTTCCCGCCTTCACCAGGGGGGCCGGATCCGGCTGCGCGGCGGGTTCCGGTTCGCCGGGCCGGGGCTCGGGCACCCCCTGCGGCTCCGGACCCGCCGCGTCCCCGGTGCGGCGTCTCTCGTCGTTCCCCTCGACCCCGTCCGACACGGGACCCCCTCCCGGCCGGCCCGGGCAGGCCGCGTTCGGCTCCGGCGCGGGAGGCGAGGGAGGACGGGGCGTGGCGGGACCGGCGATCGTTCGTCGCTCCCGGCGTGATCGTCCGGGCGCGTGAGGGCAGGCTAGCCAGGGGCGGGACCTCGGCCCCGGCGAGCGGCGCGTTGTGGCATGACCGTGACACTTCCCGGCCGTCGGCGGCGGGTCAGCCGACCCAGGTCAGGCCGTGAGGTCACGCCGTGAGGGCCTCGTCCAGCCACGCGGGGAGCGGTTCGGTCTGCTCGGTCCACGCGGCGGGCGGCGCGGTGCCGGCCGCGGCGAGGATGCCGCCGACGATGGCGCAGGTGGTGTCGATGTCACCGCCGGCCTGGGCGGTCCGCCAGAACGTGGCCTCGTAGTCGTCGAGGCCGCGCGCCGCCGACCAGAGGGCGAAGGGCACCGTGTCGTGCGCGGTGGAGCGCCGCCCGCACCCGAGGACGGCGGCGACCGTGCCGGCGTCGCGGTAGTCGAGCATGTCGCGGGCGCGCCGCAGCCCCGCCTCGACGGCGCTGCGCGGGACCAGTTCCAGCACCCCGTCGAGCAGGGCGCGCCCGGTGGGCGGCCCGGCCGGGGAGGCGGCGAGCGCGGCGGCGGCGGCCACCGCCATGGCGCCGACGACGGCCTCCCGGTGCTGGTGGGTGGGGTAGGCGGAGATCTCCGCCTGGTGGGTGGCCTGCTCGGCGTCGCCGGCGTACCAGGCACCCAGCGGGGCGACGCGCATGGCGGCGCCGTTGCCCCAGGAGCCGTGGCCCTTGAACATGCCGACCGACAGGTCCCGCCAGTCCCCACCGGCCCTGACCTGCGCGAGGAGCCAGTCGGTGCCCCGGCCGTAGCCGCGTGCGGAGTCGTGGCGGCGGGCGAAGGCGGCGACCAGGCGGTCCTGGTCGACGCGGTGGTCGGCGGCGAGGGCGGCGACCACGGAGGAGGCCATCTCGGTGTCGTCGGTCCACCGCCAGGGCCCGTCGGGCAGTCGGCGGCGGCGCAGGAGGGGATGGCTGCCGGGGTGGGAGAACTGGGCGCCGAGGGCGTCGCCGACGGCCAGTCCGCGGAGGGAGGCCAGGGCGCGGGCGACGCGCGGGTCGGGGTTCGTGTCAGCGGTCATCGCGCTGTTCACTCTAGCCGGTGCGGCCGTACGGCTCGGGTTCCCGCCAGCGCTCGAAGGGCCGGTCGAGGCGGTAGTGGCCGTCCTCGCCCAGCTCCAGGACGCGCACCTCGCCGTTGTCCGGGTTGGAGAGCGACTCGAACTCGGCGACGGTCCAGTGGAACCAGCGCATGCAGAAGAGCCGCATGGTGAGGCCGTGGGTGACCAGCAGCACGTTGGGCGGGTGGTCGGGCGACTCGAAGCTGCGGTAGAGACTCTCCAGGAACGCCCCCACCCGGTCGTACACGTCGGCGCCGGACTCGCCCTGGGCGAACCGGTAGAAGAAGTGCCCGTACGCGTCGCGGTACGCCTTCTGGCGGCGGACGTCCTCGCGGTCCTGCCAGTTCCCCCAGTCCTGCTCGCGCAGGCGGGGCTCCTCGCGGATGCGGACGACCTGCGGGTCGAGGCCCAGGTGGGCGAGGGTCTGGTGGGTGCGGCGGTAGGGCGAGACGTAGACGCTGACGCGTTCGCGGCCGAAGAGTTCGCGCAGCCGCCCGCCCGCCTGGACGGCCTGGGCGCGGCCGGCCGCGGTGAGCGGCAGCGCGTGGTCGGGCTGGCGCTCGTACACGCTGTCGTCGGCGTTGCCCACCGATTCGCCGTGCCTCACGAGGACGATGCGTCGCGGTCGGACCATGGGCAAACCCTAGTTCGGCCGCGCCGGGCGGCGGCGGCCGGGGCGTGCGGGCGCGTCGCGGGCGGCGGCTCAGACCGTCCAGGAGGGTTCGAGGTCGACGACGGCGCCGGTCAGGGCGGCGACGTCGGCGGCGGTGCGGGCCCGCAGGGAGAGCCGCTCGATGCGCTCGGTGCGGTACTTGCCGTGCTCGGCGGCCGCCCGCCACATGGAGAGGATCAGGAACTCGTCGCCCGGTGCCTCACCGAAGAGCCCCCGGACCATGCCGGGTGATCCGGCCATCGCCGGGTTCCAGACCTTCTCCTGCATCAGGGCGAAGTTCTCGACGCGGTCGGGCCGTACCCGGCAGTGGGCGACCCGCACCACGTCCACGTCGGTGAAGCGCGGCTCGAACCCGGTCTTCACGTCGAAGCGGTGGGAGAAGAGGCGCACCCGCGCGCCCGTGAACGTCCCGGCCTGCGAGGCGGCGAGGCGGTCGTGGGAACGGGCCATGAAGGAGTCGTAGAAGGCACGGCTCTCCCAGAGGGTGAAGAGGTGGACCACGTCGGGCCGTGACCGGCTCCACCCGCCCCCCTGTCCCAGGAACCCCGGCTCCCCCGGGAGCCCCGCCCACTTGCGCTGCCCCCGCTCGAACCCCCGGCGGTCCTTCACGGTGCAACGCGTCCACTTGACCAGCACCGCGCCATCGTACGGGCCGGGGCGCCCGCGCAGGGCCCCCGCGCACGAAGCACGGGTGGCCGAACTTCCGCGCCTCGCGCATCCGTTCGCCGGCGTGGAGGCTTCCCGTCCGGGGAAGCGGGGCATAGGGATCTCCGACGCCGTGTCAGAACGGCGTGGCAGGATGGGATTTCCGGCCCTGACGAGGGCCGTCGGGGTATGTCACAGGGGGAAGGACCGCGATGAGCACGCCCAACAAGAATCTGGGGACGATCGAGATCCGGCTGAAGTGGGACCCGAGCCCGCTCGGCGAGGCCGCCCACGACCTCGACCTGATCGCGGCCGCCTTCTCCGTCGAGGACCCGCACGGCGCCCCCGACCACCTGGTCCACTTCGACGCCCGCTCCCCCGACGGCACCATCCACCTCCAGCGGGAGAGCCGCACCGGTCAGGGGCTCGGCTTCGACGAGGTGATGAGCCTGGAGTTCGAGCGGATGTCGGAGCGGCTGGACCGCATCGTCATCGGCGTCGCCATACAGCAGCGCACCGGCACCAAGACCTTCTCCGGCATCCCCGGCACGGAGGCGGAGATCGTCGAGGAGTACGACACCCTCGCCACCTACGACTTCTCGGAGGTCGGCGACGCCACGGCGGCGACCATCGCGGTCTTCCGGCGCACGGAGTCCGGCGCCTGGCAGCTGGAACGCGCCGTGCGAGGCTTCACCGACGCCGACCCGGACGCCTTCGCGCAGCTCATGGGCGGCGTCTCCGTCTGAGCCCACCACAGGGCCCCGGTCAGCCTCCGGCGGTGCCGGGGCCGCCGGGGCCGGGTCCTCGGTGAGGTCGGTGTCCAGGTCGCTGCGGGCGGTGAACCTGCCCCCGGCCGCCGATCCGCCGAGCACGGCGGCGCGGGCGGGGGCACGGCCCCGGCTCAGACCGACCGGGCGAGGCGGAACCCGAGGTCGTCGATGCGCAGTGTCGGATGGCTCTTGCGGCGGCAGGCGGCGCGGACGCCACGCGGCTCGTCCTGCCAGCCGC
This sequence comes from Streptomyces albidoflavus, assembly GCF_000719955.1. GTDB lineage: Bacteria > Actinomycetota > Actinomycetes > Streptomycetales > Streptomycetaceae > Streptomyces > Streptomyces albidoflavus. The sequence goes on along the minus strand of NZ_JOII01000036.1, from coordinate 39,074 downwards.
CGCCCCGGAAGACCCGGTACGGCCCGTAGACCCCGGGGTCGTACAGGTCCCAGCACCACTCCCAGACGTTGCCGAGCATGTCGTACAGGCCGAAGGCGTTGGGCTGCCTGGTGGCCACGGGGTGGAGGCGGCCGCCGGAGTTGCCCCGGTGGCGGGCGACGGCGTCCAGCGGTCCGTAGCGGACCTCCGGCGAACCGGCGCGGCAGGCGTACTCCCACTCGGCCTCGGTCGGCAGGCGGAAGCCGTCGGCGTCCTGGTCCCAGCGGGTGGCGCGGGCGTCCGGGTCGTCGCCGAGGCGGTAGCAGGGGCGCAGGCCCAGTGCCTGCGACAGCAGGTTGCAGTAGCGCAGGGCGTCGGCCCAGGAGACCTCGGTGACCGGGGCGTCCGGGCCTCCGGGGCCCGCCGGGACCGTGCCGGTGACCGCCTCGTACCGCTCCCGGGTGACCGGACAGGCGCCGAGTTCGAAGGCGGTCACGGCGACGGTCCGCTCGGTCTTCGCGGCCTCGTCGCGCAGGACGACCTCGCCGGCGGGCAGGAAGAGCAGGCCGTCCTGCCCGGTGTGGGACCTGGTGACTTCCCGGGTGCGCGTCATCCGCCCTTCCTACCGGCTGCGGCAGGCGGGCGGAGGCGGAACGGGGGCATCCGTTCGGGGGTGTTCCGGGGCGCGGGAGCGGCCGTGGACGGCGAAGAGGGAGCCGGCCCGTAGGTCGGCTCCCTCTCTCACGTGCAGGTCAGCGGCCCGGGCGGCCGGTGCTCAGAGGCATCGGCCGCCCGGCGTTCACCTGTCGGCTCAGCTGCACCCGCTGGTGGAGCCGCAGCCCTCGCAGATGTAGCAGGAGCCGGCGCGCTGCATCTTGGTGCCGCAGGAGAAGCAGAGCGGGGCGTCGGCGCTGATGCCGAGCTGCATCTCGACCAGTTCGGCCGAGGTGTGGGCCTGCTGCTCCGGCTTGGCCTGCGGGATCTCCGTGCCGGTCGCCGGGGCGGAGATCTCCGGGGCGGACGCGGCCGGCTCGGCCTGCTCCTCCTCGGCGGGCTCGTAGGAGCCGGTCTCCAGGTGGCGGCGGCGCTCGTCGGCGGAGTGGATGCCGAGGGCCGAGCGGGTCTCGAAGGGCAGGAAGTCCAGCGCCAGGCGGCGGAAGATGTAGTCGACGATCGACTGCGCCATCCGCACGTCCGGGTCGTCGGTCATACCGGCCGGCTCGAAGCGCATGTTGGTGAACTTCGAGACGTACGTCTCCAGCGGCACGCCGTACTGGAGGCCGACCGAGACGGCGATGGAGAAGGCGTCCATCATGCCCGCGAGGGTGGAGCCCTGCTTGGACATCTTCAGGAAGACCTCGCCGAGACCGTCGTCCGGGTAGGAGTTGGCCGTCATGTAGCCCTCGGCGCCGCCCACCGTGAAGGAGGTGGTGATGCCGGGGCGGCCCTTGGGGAGACGCTTGCGGACCGGGCGGTACTCGACGACCTTCTCCACGGCGGCGCGGATGGTCTCCTCGGCCTGCTCGGTGATCTCGGCCTTCTCCTCCTCCTTCTTCTTGGCGGAGAGGGGCTGGCCGACCTTGCAGTTGTCGCGGTAGATCGCGAGGGCCTTGACGCCGAGCTTCCATGCCTCGAAGTAGACCTCCTCGACGTCCTCGACGGTGGCGGTCTCGGGGAGGTTGACCGTCTTGGAGAGGGCGCCGGAGATCCAGGGCTGGATCGCGGCCATCATCCGGACGTGGCCCATCGCGGAGATGGAGCGCTCGCCCATGGCGCAGTCGAAGACCTCGTAGTGCTCGGGCTTGAGCGCGGGGGCGTCGATCACGTTGCCGTGCTCGGCGATGTGGGCGACGATCGCCTCGATCTGCTCCTCGGAGTAGTTCATGCGGCGCAGCGCCTGCGGCACGGTGCCGTTGACGATCTGCATGGAGCCGCCGCCGACCAGCTTCTTGAACTTGACCAGGGCGAGGTCGGGCTCCAGGCCGGTGGTGTCGCAGGACATCGCGAGACCGATGGTGCCGGTCGGGGCGATGACGGACGCCTGGGCGTTGCGGAAGCCGTTCTTCGCGCCGAGGCGCACCACGTCCTGCCACGCCTCGGTGGCGGCGGCCCAGATCGGGTTGTCCAGGTCGTCGGTGCGCACGGCCTTGGCGTTGGCGTCGGCGTGCTGCTTCATGACCCGCTGGTGCGGCTCGGCGTTGCGGGCGTACCCGTCGTACGGGCCGACCACGGCCGCCAGCTCGGCGGAGCGTCGGTAGGAGGTGCCGGTCATCAGCGAGGTGATGGCACCGGCCAGCGCGCGGCCGCCGTCGGAGTCGTAGGCGTGGCCCGTCGCCATGAGCAGGGCGCCGAGGTTGGCGTAGCCGATGCCCAGCTGGCGGAAGGCGCGGGTGTTCTCACCGATCTTCTGGGTGGGGAAGTCGGCGAAGCAGATGGAGATGTCCATCGCGGTGATGACCAGCTCGACGACCTTGGAGAACCGCTCGGACTCGAAGGACTGGTTGCCCTTGCCGTCGTCCTTGAGGAACTTCATGAGGTTGAGCGAGGCGAGGTTGCACGAGGTGTTGTCCAGGTGCATGTACTCGCTGCACGGGTTCGAGCCGTTGATGCGGCCGGACTCCGGGCAGGTGTGCCAGGCGTTGATGGTGTCGTCGTACTGGATGCCGGGGTCGGCGCAGGCCCAGGCGGCCTCGGCCATCTTGCGGAAGAGGGACTTGGCGTCGACCTCCTCGATGACCTCGCCGGTCATGCGGGCCCGCAGCCCGAAGGTGGAGCCGGACTCGACGGCCTTCATGAACTCGTCGTTCACGCGGACCGAGTTGTTGGCGTTCTGGTACTGGACGGACGTGATGTCGTCGCCGCCCAGGTCCATGTCGAAGCCCGCGTCACGCAGGGCGCGGATCTTCTCCTCCTCGCTGACCTTGGTCTGGATGAAGTCCTCGATGTCGGGGTGGTCGACGTCGAGGATGACCATCTTGGCCGCGCGGCGGGTGGCGCCACCGGACTTGATCGTTCCTGCGGAGGCGTCGGCGCCGCGCATGAAGGAGACCGGGCCGGAGGCGTTGCCGCCGGAGGAGAGCAGCTCCTTGGAGGAGCGGATGCGGGAGAGGTTCAGGCCGGCACCGGAGCCGCCCTTGAAGATCATCCCCTCTTCCTTGTACCAGTCGAGGATCGACTCCATGGAGTCGTCGACGGAGAGGATGAAGCAGGCCGAGACCTGCTGGGGCTGGGGCGTGCCGACGTTGAACCACACCGGGGAGTTGAAGCTGAAGATCTGGTGCAGCAGCGCGTAGGCCAGCTCGTGCTCGAAGATCTCCGCATCGGCGGGCGAGGCGAAGTAGTTGTTCTCCTCACCGGCCTTGCGGTACGTCTTCACGATGCGGTCGATGAGCTGCTTGAGCCCCGTCTCGCGCTGCGGGGTACCGACTGCCCCGCGGAAGTACTTGCTGGTGACGATGTTGACCGCGTTCACCGACCAGAAGTCGGGGAACTCGACGCCACGCTGCTCGAAGTTGACCGAGCCGTCGCGCCAGTTGGTCATGACGACGTCACGAAGCTCCCACTGGACCTCGTCGTACGGGTGCACGCCGGGCGTCGTGTGGATGCGCTCGATACGCAGACCCTTGGCCTTGGAACCCTTCGTACGGGAACCTCGTGCCGGGCCGCTCGCCGTCTCTGTCATGCCGCCTCCCATATGTGGGTGAAACACCCAAAAGTGCGCAGAGCTTCCCTGCAGCACGGTCTGTCTTGTCTTCCGGGCGCCGCCGCAGCGCCCGGTCACATCCTTCTTCCGCCGCCCGGGGCGACGGCCCGGCCCACTCAGTCCGTGGACGTGGCGGGGGCCGGGATTCCCGGCTCCTGCTCCTCGCCGGCCCGCGTCCCGCCGCGCTCACGCGCCCGCAGCTCGGTGATGGCGGCCTCGAAGTCGTCCAGCGAGTCGAACGCCCGGTAGACCGAGGCGAACCGCAGGTAGGCCACGAGGTCCAGCTCCTGGAGCGGGCCCAGTATGGCGAGGCCCACGTCGTGCGTGGCCAGCTCGGCGCTGCCGGTGGCGCGCAGCGCCTCCTCGACCCGCTGGCCGAGCTGCGCGAGCGCGTCCTCGGTGACCGGCCGGCCCTGGCACGCCTTGCGGACGCCGCTGATGACCTTGGCCCGGCTGAAGGGCTCGGTCACGCCGCTGCGCTTGACGACCATCAGGGAGCAGGACTCCACGGTGGTGAAGCGCCGGGAGCAGTCGGGGCACTGACGGCGACGTCTGATCGACGTTCCGTCGTCGGTGGTGCGGCTGTCCACGACACGGCTGTCGGGGTGCCTGCAGAAGGGGCAGTGCACGAGACTCCGAACCCTCCTTCACAGCACGACTCAGTGGCTCGCCGGGACCGCGTGGTCCCCTCGAAGCAGGCTCCAGCATAGGCGATGAACCACCGCCCGAATCACCGGCACCACAACTTGTGGGCTCTCTCTTCCGTCCCACCACTAGATCTGGTGTCTGGGGCGGAAGTTGCCCCTATTGGCGTGTCGCCGGGACAAGCCGCGCGAACCGCCTCCCACGGGGGCCGGCCCGCGGCCTCGCGCGGGCACGCCCCGGCCCGGCGAACCGGAGCGGTTCGCGGACGACGGGGACGGTTGTGCAGCATACGGAGCGCCCGCGCACGCGCCCGCGAAGGGGGCCGGTGAGTCCGCCGCCCGGTCCCGGATGGCAGACTGTGACCTCGCCGGGAGCGGTTCGCCCCGCCTCCGGCATCCGGCCACGGCGGTGGAGGTTACCGCACAGCCGCTCGACACGGGCCCGGCCCGGGCGGGGCACCCCGCCACGACCGGCCTCGCTCTATACACCCGAACGCCTACGCACGTCAGCTGAACTGCGGTTTTTCACTCGAACGTGTGTTTGGCGCAACCTTTCGAAAGCAACTACCGTTGGCTATCCAGGGAGTACACACCGAGAGGGGCCGACGTGACCACGACCGCAGACAGCGCCACCATCACCGCCCAGGGCCGGTCCCAGGGACGACGGGAGTCGGTGCACGCCATGAATGAGCCCGCCTCGCCCCAGGAGGGGGCGAAGCCCGCCCGCTCGCTCCCCGGACGACCTCCGGGCATCCGCGCGGACAGCTCAGGACTGACCGACCGGCAGCGCCGCGTGATCGAGGTCATCCGCGACTCGGTGCAGCGCCGCGGCTACCCGCCGTCGATGCGGGAGATCGGGCAGGCCGTCGGCCTCTCCAGCACCTCCTCGGTGGCCCACCAGCTGATGGCCCTGGAGCGCAAGGGCTTCCTCCGCCGCGACCCGCACCGCCCCCGGGCGTACGAGGTGCGCGGCTCCGACCAGCCGAGCGCGCAGCCCGCGGACACCACGGGCAAGCCCGCCGCCTCCTACGTGCCGCTGGTCGGCCGGATCGCGGCCGGCGGGCCGATCCTCGCCGAGGAGTCGGTCGAGGACGTCTTCCCCCTCCCCCGCCAGCTGGTCGGCGACGGTGAGCTCTTCGTGCTCAAGGTCGTCGGTGACTCCATGATCGAGGCGGCGATCTGCGACGGCGACTGGGTCACCGTCCGCCGCCAGCCCGTCGCGGAGAACGGCGACATCGTCGCCGCGATGCTGGACGGCGAGGCCACCGTGAAGCGGTTCAAGCGCGAGGACAACCACATCTGGCTCCTCCCGCACAACGCGGCCTACCAGCCGATCCCCGGCGACGAGGCCACCATCCTCGGCAAGGTCGTCGCGGTCCTGCGGCGGGTCTGACCCCCGCCGGTACCCCCTGGCGAGTCCCGGAACCTCTGCGCCGGTTCCGGGACTCTTCTCTGCCCGCTCCCCTTCTTCTCCGTCTCCTCTTCCCTTACTTCCCCTCCGCGCGGGCCGCCTCGTCGATCGCGGCCAGCGAGCGGCGGACCTGGTTCCGGTCGGTGGTGTACCAGAAGTCCGGCAGCGAGGCGCGGAGGTAGCTGCCGTAGCGGGCGGTGGCGAGGCGCGGGTCGAGGACGGCCACGACGCCCCGGTCCCCGGTGGCGCGGACCAGGCGGCCGGCGCCCTGCGCCATGAGCAGCGCGGAGTGGGTGGCGGCGACCGCCATGAAGCCGTTGCCCCCGGCCTCCTCCACCGCCTTCTGGCGGGCCGACATCAGCGGGTCGTCGGGGCGCGGGAACGGGATGCGGTCCATCACCACCAGCTGGCAGCTGGGCCCCGGCACGTCCACGCCCTGCCAGAGGGAGAGCGTGCCGAAGAGGCAGGTGCGGGGGTCGGCCGCGAAGTTCTTGATCAGCTCGCCCAGGGTCTCCTCGCCCTGGAGCAGGATCGGCACGTCCAGGCGCCCGCGCAGCTCCTCGGCGGCGGCGCGGGCCGCGCGCATCGAGGAGAAGAGCCCCAGGGTGCGGCCGCCGGCCGCCTCCACCAGTTCGGCCAGCTCGTCGGTCATGTCGGCGCGGGTGCCCTCGCGGCCGGGGTTGTTCAGGTGGCGGGCGACGTAGAGGATGCCCTGCTTCGGGTAGTCGAAGGGGGAGCCGACGTCGACGCCCTTCCAGACCGGGAGGTCGGCGCCGGGGGTGCCGTCGACTCCGGCGGTGCCCTCGGGGGCGAGACCCAGCGAGGCGCCGACGCCGTTGAAGTCGCCGCCGAGCTTGAGGGTGGCGGAGGTCAGGGTGACCGAGCGGTCGGCGAAGAGCTTCTCGCGCAGCAGCCCCGAGACGGAGAGCGGCGCGACCCGCAGGGAGGCGCCGAAGCGGTCGTGCCGCTCGTACCAGACCACGTCGTACTCGGAGCGCTGGGTGATGCGCTCGGCGACGGTGTGGATCGACTCGACGGAGGCGAGGGCCTGCTTGCGGACGGCGTCCTCGTCCTGCACCGACTTGTCGCGGGTGGCGCCGATGGCAGAGATCACCGTACGGGCGGCGTCGCGCAGGGCGGCCAGGGCGTACTCCAGGTCCTCCGGGATGGTCTCCAGGCGGCCCGGGAGGGCCAGCTCCATCAGCCCCTCGAAGGTCTCGGAGGCGGTCTGGAGGGCGTCGGCCGCCTTCTCGTTGACCAGCTTGGCGGCGCGGCGGACGGCGCGGTTGACCTGGCCCGGGGTCAGCTCGCCGGTGGCGACGCCGGTGACCCGGGAGACCAGTTCGTGGGCCTCGTCGACGATCAGCACCTCGTGCGAGGGGAGGATCGGGGCGCCCTCGATGGCGTCGATGGCGAGCAGGGCGTGGTTGGTGACGACCACGTCGGCGAGGCGGGCCCGCTCCTTGGCCAGCTCGGCGAAGCACTCCTGGCCGTAGGCGCAGCGGCTGGCGCCGAGGCACTCGCGGGAGGAGACGGAGACCTGCGACCAGGCGCGGTCGGAGACGCCGGGGGTCAGGTCGTCCCGGTCGCCGGTCTCCGTCTCGTCGGACCAGTCGCGCAGCCGCAGCAGGTCGGTGCCGAGCTTGCTGGTGGGGGTGGCCGCCTCGAACGGGTCGAAGAGGCCCTCTTCCTCCTCCTGCGGGACGCCCTCGTGCAGCCGGTGCAGGCAGAGGTAGTTCGACCGGCCCTTGAGCATGGCGAACTCGGGGCGGCGGCGCAGCACCGGATGGAGCGCCTCCACCGTGCGCGGCAGGTCCCGCTCGACCAGCTGGCGCTGGAGGGCCAGCGTCGCCGTGGCGACGACGACCCGCTCCCCGTGGGCCAGGGCGGGCACGAGGTAGCCGAGCGACTTACCGGTGCCGGTGCCCGCCTGGACGAGCAGATGGGAGGAGTCGTCGATGGCCGAGGCGACGGCTTCGGCCATGGCCACCTGCCCGGGCCGCTCGGTGCCGCCCACGGCGGCGACGGCGGCGTGCAGGAGCTCGGTGAGTGAGGGCTTCGTCATAGCCGCTCCAGCCTACGGTGCGCCACCGACAGCCCCGTCCCGTTCCGCCGCCCGGCCGCGCGTACGCCCCCGGCGCGCGCCCCTGCTCATTCCGGTGTGAGGGGGTGCGGCGGCTCCGCGTGCAGGGGGTTGGGGACCGTGCCGTGGACGGCGGCGTGCGGGCGGGCGGCGCGGTCCCGGTAGCCGTCGAGGTGGAGCCGGTTGCGGTTGAGGCAGAGCCGCTCGATCTCGGGGGCGAAGAGGTCGAAGAGCTCGTACCGCTCCTTGAGGTGGGGGAAGCGCGTCTGGTGGCGGACGATCTCGGCGCGGACCAGCTGCCAGAAGTCGTTCTCGGGGACGTCGAGCTGGGTGGCGCAGAGCGGTGCCAGGTAGCGGAAGACGCCGATGAACAGGCCGGAGTGGATGAACTGCGGCAGGAAGTCCGGGGTCTCGGTCAGCAGGACCTCGCGGACCGCCTCGGGCATCTCCGCGTGCTCGGGGAGCGGCTCGGAGCTGATGTTGACGTCGTCGACGAAGTCCTTGACCGCGAGCCGGGTGGGGATGTCGTGCTCGTCGAAGACGACGATGGCGTTCTCCCCGTGCGGCGAGAAGACGGTGCCGTACTGGTGGAGGAAGTGCAGCAGCGGCGGGAGCAGGGCGGCGAAGAGGTGGCGCAGCCAGTCGCGGGGGGCGAGGCCGGAGCGGGCGACGAGTTCGGCGGTGAAGGCGCGGCCGTCGCGGTCGGTGTGGATCAGGGAGGCGAGGGTGCGGGCGCGCTCCCCCGGGTCGAGGTGGCCGGCGAGCGGCTCACGCCAGATGGCGCCCAGCAACTCCTTGAACTGGTACGGGACTTCCGGCAGCCGGTCGTAGACGGGGTGGAGGACGGTGACGGAGGCGACCTCGCCGAGGAGGATGACGCGGCACTCGTCGCGCAGGTAGGGGTCCTGGTCGCGCAGGCGGTGGACCCAGTGGGTGACGGCCGGGGCGGCGAGGGTGCGTTCGGTCGGCAGGCCGCGCCAGACGAGGGTGTTGAGGATGGAGAGCGGGAGTTTGACGGTGCGGCGGTGGGGGTGGCTGAGGTTGAGGAAGGTGCGGATGGACTGCTGGGGAAGCCGCTCGTCGGGGTCGGCGGTGAGCGGCACGATGCGCCCGTCGGCGACGGCCGGGGCGAAGAGCGGCACCACCGTGTCGTCCCACTGCCAGGGGTGGACGGGCAGGCAGAGGTAGGCGTCCGGGTCCAGGCCGCGCTCGCGCAGGGTGGCGGCGAAGAGTTCGCGGGTCGCCTCGTCCAGTTCCTCCTCGTAGAGCCGGTCGGCGTCGAGTCCGGGGATGCCCCGGTAGGCGGCGAGGGAGGTGTGGACGGCGATCCAGGGCAGCCGCGCCGGACGGCGGGCCTCCGGCGCCCACCGCGCGCTGTCCTCGGCCGAGAAACCGATTCGCCCCTTGTTGAGGACGAGCCAGGGGTGCCCGGTCTGGTGGCCTTCGAGAGCGGCGTAGTCGAGGCCGGCCAGTTCGGCGGCGGTCAGCGCGGTCGCGTCGAGGCGGGTGTCGGCGGCGAGGGTGCGGGTGAGTTCGCGCAGGACGTGGCCGAGCGTGTCGCCGTCGAGCCCCAGCAGCGGCCTGGCCCGCACCAGGAAGTCCAGCGGATCACCGAACGGCCCCGGCTCGCCCCCGCCCTCGGCGAGCGTGACGCTCTCCGCCTCGACCTGCCAGTGCCCGTACGCCCAGCGGCGCGCCCGGAACCGCAGTTCGGCCTCGCCGGGGCCGCCGAGCGGCAGGGCGTACGCGGCGCCGCCGGGTCCGGGCGGGGTCAGCGGGTGGGGCTCGATGATCTCCTCGTAGGCGAACTCGCCGAGCATCTTGGCCAGCAGCCGTCGCTCAGCCCGCCGCCAGGCGTCGGCGGTCAGTTCGGGCGGGGCGTGGAGGGCGTGGCCTTCGGGCCGGGGCTGGTCTGCGGGGGAATGCGGCACGGGGACTCCTCGGTAGGGAACCGGATCGGAACGGCCGGACGTCGCTCGCCGACGCCCGGAGCGGAACGGTCGCAGTGATCGGGCCACGAGGGAACAGGGCCCGGCGCACGACCCACGGCCGCACGCGGGGGCGTACGCCCCCTTGGGAAGCAGCCGGTCGGGGGCTGGGTTCGGTGGGGGCACGCGGGTGAGGGGCGCGTCCAGGGGCGTGCGCGAGGCCCGGGGTGGGGTGCGGTCCCGGCGTCCCGGACCCGGGCTCGGACGCGTGGTGGAACCGGTGGCCGGGGGCGGCAGTTGCCCGCGTGCCGTTCGGTCCGTGCCCTCGGGGAGCACCGGCGTCCCACCGGCGCGGGGAGGCACGCTGTCGCAGCGGCGTAGGGCGCGGCCTGGCCGCGCCGGGGTGGGTGAGGCGGGATGGGCCCGGAGTGAGGGACCGCGCGTTGCGGTCCCCTGCCCCGCGGTCACCGGCGTGCGGGTGCCGGTTCCGTCGGGGTGGTTCTCCTGCGGACCATCAGGGCCGCGCGCTTGTCCGGGAGGTCGATCTCGGCGTCGAGGTGGAAGCCGGCGCGGCGGAAGGCGGCGACCGAGGGGGCGTTGCGGACGTCGGGTTCGGCGACGACGCGGGCGCAGCGGGGGCGGTGGGCGAGGACCAGGCAGGTGACCGCGCGGAGCAGGGCGGTGCCCAGGCCCCGGCCCCGGTCGGCGGCGCCGCCCAGCAGCAGGTGGACGCCGGTGTCGTGAGGCCGGGCCGGGTAGTGGCGGGCCAGCGGGTCGAGGTCGGCGCGGTACAGCTCCCAGTAGCTCATCGGGCGCCCGTCGAGGAGGCCGAGGCAGGGGACGCTGCGTCCGTCGCCGGAGAGCTGGGCGTGGACGTGGGCCGCGGTGGTCGCGGGGGGCCCGGCCAGTTCCCAGAAGGCGGCGACTGCCGGGTCGTTCATCCAGGCGGTGAGGAGGGCGAGGTCGTCGCCTGGGGTGAGGGGGGCGAGCCGGAATATGCCGAACGGGGTGGCGGCGGGGGCCCACCGGCCGACCCGGTCGAGCAGGGTCCCCCCGTCGCCGCCGGGCCCGGCGGGAGCCTCGGCGGCGGTGTCGGGGGCCTCGGTGTCCCGGGCCGCCCCCGCCCCGGCGGAGCCCGGCGGCCCGGCCTGGCCGTGGTCCCGCCGGGCGGGCGCGGGCGCGGGCACGCCGGGGCGGGCCCCGGCGGTGGGGGCGGCGGGTCCGTGGGGCGGGGTGGCGGCTGGGGGCACGCGGGGCTCCTTCCGGGCGGGGGTACTCAGGCCCCGGCGGTGTGCAGCGGGTTGGCGATCGTGACGTAGACGGACTGGGTGTCGACCGGTCCGACCAGTTCGTCCAGGCCGTGCAGGCGGGTGAGGAGGTTGGCCTTGCAGCGCAGGACCGGGGAGTCCAGGAGCAGGCCGGGCAGCGGGGAGACGGGGCCGGGGCGGGCGGCCTCCTCGGCGAGGAAGCGGCGCAGCACGGTCAGCAGCAGCCGCTCGTCGGCGAGGCGCTGGGAGCCGAAGGCCCCGATCAGGCCGAGGATGTTGTTGATGCCGAGGTAGTAGGCGAACCGCTCGTCGGTGACGGCGTCGGCGACGAAGGTGTCGCTGGCCTCGCCCGCGCCGGGCAGCCGGGCCTGGAGGGCGTCGCGGTGCGAGGTGCGGAAGTAGTAGCCCTGGTTGTCGCGGTAGCGGCCGCCGGTGGGCCAGCCGTCGGCGTCGAGGAGGACCAGGGTGTTCTGCTGGTGGGCCTCCAGGGCGATCCCGGCGTGGCCGTCGAGCCAGAGCACGGGGGCGACGACCCGCTTGAGGTAGCGGGCGAACCACTCGGTGGAGACGGCGCCGCGGGTGCGGCCCTCGCGTCCGGCGATCCGGGTGACGAGTTCGCCGAGGCGGGAGCGCATCCCGAGGCGGCCGCCGGTGCGGGCGTCGCCTGCGGGGCGGGGCGAGACCAGTCCGGCGACGCAGGTCACGTCGTCGTCCGGGGTGAAGGGGTTGTCCCGGATCATCACGTCGAGGCCGGTGACGGGGGTGCCGTCGGGCCCGTCGACGGCGAGCCACGCCGGGTCGCGCACGATGTCGAAGCCGGGGTGGGCCTCCTGCCAGCGCGCGCCGAGCCCGGTCCGCAGCAGCCGGTGCACCTCGGCGCCCCGGGCCAGTTCCTTGCGGAGGTTCTCCCGGCGGGAGTTGGTGATGCGCAGGCCGAGCGAGAGCTTGAGCATGGCGGGGGCGCCCGGGCGGTAGACGGTGCGCACCGAGGAGGTGGGGTACCAGGGTTCGCCGCACGGGCCGAGGTCGCGCAGGGCGCCGGCGTCGAGGAGGGCGGCGGCCTCGGGGCGGCGGCGCAGTTCGCGGATCTGCCAGGGGTGGACGGGCAGGGCGGCGGTGCCCTCGGGCAGCCGCAGGCCGGGCCCGGCGAGGCGCGCGGTGAGCTGTTCGGCGGGGACGGGGGCGCCGTCCTCGTGCCAGGCGGAGTCCTGGGCGAGGACCGAACGGTCGACGGCGAGCCAGTGCAGCGGGAACGATCCGCCCAGCTCCGGCGAGTAGGCGCGGGACTCGGCCTCGGTCAGCCCCTCGCGGCTCTTGGGGGTGGGGTGCAGCGGGTGGCCGAGGACGAGGGACTGTTCGGCGGCGAGGAAGCGGTCCGGCTCCTCCTGGGCCCGGGCGCGGCGCTCGGCGAGGAAGAGGGCGGTGCGCCGGGCGGAGTCGCCGACCCGCTCCAGCAGGTCCCCGTCGTGGGCCTCGGTGGCCGACTCGCGCTCCAGGAGTTCGGCGACGGCGGCCACGTCGAGCAGCGGCGAGGCCCCGGCGGGGGCGTCCTCGCGCACCGGCGGCCCGAACCGGTGCCAGCCCGCGAGCGACCAGTGCCGGACCGGGACGAGCAGCGCGGTGCCGCTGGCGGGCAGCGGGACGCGGAGCACCCCGTGGGTGGGGGCGGGCGGGGAGGTCTCGCGGACCCAGCAGCGCAGCAGGCTCTCCAGCGCGGCGGCCTCGGCGGCGATCCGGGCGTCGGGGTGTTCGAGCAGGTCGGTGCCGCCGCCGGGGAACCGGAGGGTCCCGACGCCGCCGGGCTGGCGGGGTACGGTCGCCCCGTCGGCCGGGATCTCGCGCGTGGCGGAGGTGCCGCGCGGGGAGGAGTGGCGGCCGCCGTCGGGTGCGGGGGTGACGTTCAAGAGTGCTTCCTTGGGGCGTGGAGCGGATTCCGTGCGCCGGCCGGCTCAGCGGGGGCGGCACCGGGTGGGGTCATCCGGGGAAGTCCCTGGCCGCAGCCGTGAGGGCGTCGGTCAGGCGGTCGAGCACCGCGTCGGCCTGCTCGTCGGTGAGGGTCAGCGGCGGCAGCAGGCGGACGACGGCACTGCGGCGTCCGCCCAGCTCGACGATGAGGCCCCGGTCCAGGCACGCGCGCTGCACGGCGGTGGCGATCCGGGGAGCGGGGGGTGGCGGCGTACCGGCGGGGGTGTCGGCGGCGGGGTCGACCAGTTCGACGCCGATCATCAGGCCGCGGCCGCGCACGTCGCCGACGAAGGGGTGCCCGGCGGCGAACTCCCGCAGCCGGCCGAGCATGCGGGCGCCGAGGGTGTCCGCGCGGTCGGCCAGGCCGTTCTCCCGGACGTGGGCGAGGGTGGCGGCGCCGGCGGCCATGGCGAGCTGGTTGCCGCGGAAGGTGCCGGCGTGGGCGCCGGGCCGCCAGACGTCGAGGTCGTCGCGGTAGACGAGGACGGCGAGCGGGAGGCTGCCGCCGATGGCCTTGGAGAGGACCATCACGTCCGGGACGATCCCGCTGTGGTCGACGCCCCAGAACCGTCCGGTGCGTCCCACCCCGGTCTGCACCTCGTCGGCGATCAGCGGGATCGAGCGGTCCTCGGTGAGCTTCCGAATGCGGCGGAGCCAGGCGTCGGGCGCCGGGTTGACGCCGCCTTCGCCCTGCACCGGCTCGACCAGCAGGCAGGAGGCCTCGGGGACGCCGGACTTGGTGTCGTCGAGCAGCGACTCGGTCCAGCGGGCGGCGAGTTCGGCGCCCTGCTCACCGCCGACACCGAAGGGGCAGCGGTACTCCTGCGGGAACGGCAGCCGGGTGACGCGCCCTTCACGCCCGCCGCCGGAGGCGGCCAGGGCCCCGGCGGTCATGCCGTGGTACGCGCCGGTGAAGGCGAGGACGCCGGAGCGGCCGGTGGCGGTACGGGTCAGTGTCAGCGCGGCCTCGACGGCGTCGGTGCCGGCCGGGCCGCAGAACTGGATGCGGGCGCGTGCGGCGAGGGCCGGAGGCAGGGTCGCGAACAGTTCGGTGGTGAAGGCGTCCTTGACCGGGGTGGCGAGGTCGAGCACGTGGAGCGGGGCGCCGGAGTCGAGGACCTTGCGGATGGCTTCGAGGACCACCGGGTGGTTGTGGCCGAGAGCGAGGGTGCCGGCGCCGGAGAGGCAGTCGAGGTAGCGGCGGCCGTCGGCGCCCTCGATCGTCACGCCGCGGGCGCGGACGGGGACGATGGGCAGGGAGCGCGCGTAGGTGCGCGCGGCCGACTCGCGGGACGCCTGGCGGCGCAGGATGCCCAGGTGCGCGGTGGTCGCGGTGGCGGGCGCCTGGGCTTGCTCGGTCACGGCCACAGGTGTGGTTCCTCCCGTGGTAGCAGGTGCGTCGTGCGGTGGTTCCGCGCACGGCGCGGGCCCCCCGCACCTACCAACGACCGTGCGGCGAAAGGAACACGGGCGCGGAGAAGATCCTTCGGCCGCGCCCCCGGGCGGCGGTCCCGTGACGGAACCGTTGCCGCCCCGTGGATCGTCCCCCAGAGCACCCGCATAGTCTGGGGGGCCACAACCCGCCGCCCACGAGGGCGGATTCACGTCCGAATCCAGGGGGAATCCGACATGCGACCCATACGCCCACTTCGTCCCGGACGCCGGAGGGGAGCGCGCGGCCGGTCCGGTGCGGTTTCCGCGGTGGCCCTGTGCGCGGCGCTGGCCCTGACCGCGACCGCCTGCGGGCCCGAGGAGGACAACGCCGGGGGTGACCCGTCGGCCTCGGCCTCCGCGGAGTCCGACGGCAAGATCCGCATCCCGGACAGTCTCAAGGACCGGCTCAAGGAGCACGGCCTCGACCTGGACGAGTGGAAGGACGGCGCCTGGAAGGACTGGTCGCGCGACGACTGGCTGCGCGAGGCCGAGGACTTCATCAACCCGGTCATCGCGGACCTGTGGGACCCGGACCGGATGCGTGAGGCGGACGACCCGACCGAGCAGGAGGTCGACGAGGAGGACATCTCCGGCGACCAGGGTGTGACCGACCCGACGCCGCAGCCGGTGGACGCCGCCTCGGTCCCCGCCAAGTACCACGACCAGGCGCCGGAGGCGGGCAAGCTCCTCTTCGACGGCCCCAAGGGCTCGATGGTCTGCTCGGCCACCGTCATCGCCGACCCGGCCAACCCGGGCAAGTCCAACCTGGTGTGGACCGCCGGGCACTGCGTCCACGCGGGCAAGGAGGGCGGCTGGTACCGGAACATCATCTTCGTCCCCTCCTACAACGACGGCGCGCTCTCCACCGAGCAGCTCCAGAGCGCCACACAGGAGCAGGTCGCCCCGTACGGCGTCTGGTGGAGCGACTGGGCGCAGACCTCGGACCAGTGGATCGAGCAGGGCGGCCAGACCGGCGGCGACGGCGCCTCGTACGACTTCGCGGTGCTGCACGTGACCCCGCAGGACGGCGGGGGCAAGTCGCTGGAGGAGACCGTCGGTTCGGCGCTCCCGGTGAACTTCAACGCGCCGGCCGCGGACAAGATCGCCTCGATGACGGCGACCGGGTACCCGGCGGCGCCGCCCTTCGACGGCCAGAAGATGTTCCAGTGCCAGGACGAGCCGGGCCGGCTCTCGGTGACCAAGGACGACCCGACGATGCACCGGATCGGCTGCACCATGACGGGCGGCTCGTCGGGCGGCGGCTGGGTCGCCGAGGGGGCCGACGGCAAGCCGGCGCTGGTCTCCAACACCTCCATCGGCCCGGTGAACGCCGGATGGCTGGCCGGTCCCCGGCTGGGCAAGGAGGCCGAGGGCATCTACACGGCGGTCAGCAAGAAGTTCGCCGACAAGTGATGTCCGGGCGCCCGGGGAACTCCCCCGGGCGCCCGCCCGCTCCGGGCCCGCCCCCGTACGCGTGACGGCGGCTCCCCCGGAGCCACACATGACACGCACATGACATCTGCCACCACCGGGGAGCCGCTCCCCGCCGCACACGGGGGTACCACCACACCATGCGTTCCCTGCGCGGGCCGTCGCGCCCGCTGCTCGCCGCCGCCTCCCTCACCGCCGCGCTCGCCCTGACCCTGACCGCCTGCGGCGGCGGGACACCGGCCGCCGACCCGAAGCCCTCCGCCGGCGGGCAGGAGTCGGGGGCAGCCGAGGAGGGCGGCAAGGAGTCCGGCGACCGCGCCCAGGCCGCCAAGGACCTCGCCGACCGGCTGAAGAAGCACGGCATCGACGCCGAGCAGTGGAAGGACGGCGCCTGGAAGGACTGGTCGCGCGACGACTGGCTGCGCGAGGCGAAGGACTTCGTCAACCCGGTGATCCAGGGGCTGTGGAAGCCCGAGCGGATGCGCGGCGCCGAGGACCCCGGCAAGACCGTCACCACCAAGGACACCACCGCCGACCAGGGGCAGACCGACCCCGCCCCGCGCGCCGTCCCCGCCGAGCGCGAGAAGACGCCGTACCACGACCACGCGGCCCCCGTCGGCAAGGTCTTCTTCGACGCCCCCGCCGGGTCGATGGTCTGCTCGGCCACCGTCGTCAAGGACCCCCGCAACCCCGGGAAGTCCAACCTCGTCTGGACCGCGGGGCACTGCGTCCACGCCGGCGCCGAGGGCGGCTGGTACCGCAACATCGCCTTCGTCCCCTCCTACAACGACCTCGGCAAGGACGCGTCCGGCCTCGCCGCCGCCGCGCCCCACGAATCCGCCCCGTACGGCACCTGGTGGGCCGACTGGGCCGCGACCTCCAACGAGTGGATCGGCCAGGGCGCCGGATCGGGCGGCGCGGGCGCCCCGTACGACTACGCGGTGCTGCACGTGAAGCCGGAGAGCGGCGGCAAGTCGCTGGAGGAGACCGTCGGCAACGCCCTGGAGGTCGACTTCCGCGCACCCGGCACGGAGCGGATCGGCACGCTGGGCGCCTGGGGGTACCCGGCGGGGCCGCCCTACGACGGGCTGCTGATGCACCGGTGCGCCGACCGGCCCGGGCGCCTCTCGCTCGCGCCCGGACAGCCGACGATGTACCGCATCGGCTGCACGATGACCGGCGGCTCCTCCGGCGGCGGCTGGTTCCGGCAGGAGGGGAAGAAGAGCCTGCTGGTCTCCAACACCTCCATCGGCCCGGCCGACAACACCTGGCTCGCCGGCCCGCAGCTGGGCCGCCAGGCCGAGCGGCTCTTCGACATGATGAGCCAGAAGTACGGCGGCGGCTGACCCGGCCCGCCCCGGGCACGCCGAAGGCCCGCCCCCCGCACCGCTCGGCGGCAGGGGGGCGGGCCTTCGTGTGCGGTCAGCTCGCGGCGAGTTCGAACGTCGAGAGTTCCGACGCCAGTTCGCGGTGGACGCGCACCTTGAGCACGGTGCCCTCGGCGGTGTGCTCCTCGGAGAGCACCTCGCCCTCGGCGTGCGCCCGGGCGACGAGCTGACCCTGGGTGTACGGGATCAGCGCCTCCAGCTCCACCTCGGGGCGGGGCAGGATCTCGTCGATCATGCCGAGCAGCTCGCCGATGCCCGCGCCGGTCCGCGCCGACACCGCGATGGCGTGCTTCTCGACCCGCAGCAGCCGCTGGAGGACCAGCGGGTCGGCCGCGTCGGCCTTGTTGACCACGACGATCTCCGGGACGTTCACCGCGCCGACGTCGCGGATGACCTCGCGGACGGCGGCCAGCTGCTCCTCCGGGGCGGGGTGCGCGCCGTCCACCACGTGGAGGATCAGGTCGGAGTCGCCGACCTCCTCCATGGTGGAGCGGAACGCCTCGACCAGGTGGTGCGGCAGGTGCCGGACGAAGCCGACGGTGTCCGCCAGGGTGTAGAGCCGCCCGCTGGGCGTCTCCGCGCGGCGGACGGTGGGGTCCAGGGTGGCGAACAGGGCGTTCTCCACCAGGACTCCGGCGCCGGTGAGGCGGTTGAGCAGGGAGGACTTGCCGGCGTTGGTGTAGCCGGCGATGGCCACCGAGGGGACCTTGTTGCGCCGGCGTTCCTGGCGCTTGAGCTCGCGGCCGGTCTTCATCGCCGCGATCTCCCGGCGCATCTTCGCCATCTTCTCGCGGATGCGCCGCCGGTCCGTCTCGATCTTGGTCTCACCGGGACCACGGGTCGCCATCCCGCCGCCCCCGCTGGTGCCACCGCCACCCATCTGCCGGGAGAGCGACTGACCCCAGCCGCGCAGCCTCGGCAGCATGTACTGCATCTGGGCCAGCGAGACCTGGGCCTTGCCCTCACGGGACTTGGCGTGCTGGGCGAAGATGTCGAGGATCAGGGCGGTCCGGTCGACCACCTTGACCTTGACGACGTCCTCCAGGTGGATGAGCTGGCCGGGGCTCAGCTCACCGTCGCAGACCACGGTGTCGGCACCGGAGTCGCGGACGATGTCGTACAGCTCCTGCGCCTTGCCGGAGCCGATGTACGTCGCCGGGTCGGGCTTGTCGCGGCGCTGCACGACCCCGTCGAGGACGAGGGCGCCGGCGGTCTCGGCGAGGGCGGCCAGCTCGGCCAGGGAGCGGTCCGCGTCCTCGGCGGTGCCGGAGGTCCAGACGCCGACCAGGACGACCCGCTCCAGCCGCAGCTGGCGGTACTCGACCTCGGTGACGTCCTCCAGCTCGGTGGAGAGACCCGCCACGCGGCGCAGGGCCGCCCGCTCGGAACGGTCGTACTGGTCCCCGTCACGCTCACCGTCGACGGTGTGGCTCCAGGCGACGTCCTCTTCCATCAGGGCATCGGCCCGAAGGCTCTCGGCGTGCGACTCGTCGGCGGGGCCGGTCGCGTCGTGCGGGTGCTGCATGTCGTGCACGTCCTGGGAAGGGGAGGAAGAGGAGGTCATTGGGTCCTTACGTCGATCCGGTGGAGGGCGTTCCGGCCAGATGGACGGAGGTCGCCGTATGTGTCCCAACGCACGAGAGGCCCGGGAGATTCCCGCCGCCCGCTCCGTCGCGACAGGAAGATGTTCCCACCCGGCCGGGCACCGCGTCACCCGACTTTCCCGTACGCCGCCGGGTGGTCCCCCGCGTGGCGGCGCCGGCGGCTCAGGGGGCGTCGGAGCGCCAGTCCGGGTGGCCGGGGACGGCCGGGGTCCGCTCGCCGTACAGCCAGCCCTGGAAGAAGGCGGAGAGGTCGCGTCCGGCGGTGCGGGAGGCGAGGGTGACGAAGTCGGTGGTGGAGGCGCTGGTGTCGCGGTGCTCGCGGACCCACGCCCGCTGGAGCCGGCCGAAGGCGGCCTCGCCGATCTCCTGGCGGAGCGCGTAGAGGACCAGGGCGGAGCCGTCGTAGACGACCGGGCGGAAGAGGCTGATCTTCTCGCCGGGCTCGGGGGCCTTCGGGCGGGCCGGCGGGCCGCCGGCCGCGCGCCAGCCGTCGGAGTCGCGGTAGGCGCGGCGCATCCGTTCCTCCAGCGCGGGCCCGCCGTGCTCCGCGGCCCAGAGCGCCTCGTACCAGGTGGCGTGGGCCTCGCTGATCCACAGGTCGGACCAGGCGGCGGGCGAGACGCTGTCGCCGAACCACTGGTGGGCCAGTTCGTGCACCATGATCGACTCGGTGCCGGCGCGGTCGGCCTCGCCGTGGGTGAAGACGTTCTTCTCGAAGAGGGAGAGCGTCTGCGTCTCCAGCGCGAACCCGGTCTCGGCGTCGGCCACCAGCAGCCCGTAGGTCTCGAAGGGGTAGGGGCCCAGGCGGTCCTGGAGCCAGGCGAGGTGGCCGGGGGTGCGGTCCAGCCAGGGCTCCAGCGCCTCGCGGTCGGCGGTGGGGACGACGTCGCGCAGGGGCAGCCCGCCGGGGCCCTCGCGGCGGACCACGGCGAGGTCGCCGATGCCGACCTGGGCCAGTTCGGTGGCCATGGGGTGGGCGGTGCGGTAGGTCCAGGTGGTGGTGGCGCCCCGGGTGACCGGCTTGCCGGCGGGCAGCCCGGTGGCGACGGCGGTGAGCCGCTTCGGGGTGGTGACGCGGAAGGTGAAGGCGGCCTTGTCGGCGGGGTGGTCGTTGCAGGGGAAGACGCGGTGGGCGGCGTCGGCCTGGTTGGCCATGGCCAGCCCGTCGCGGGTCCGCACCCAGCCGCCCTGGCCGTCGGCGGGGTCGGCCGGGTCGGAGGTGTGGCGCACGGTGATCCGCAGCGGCGACCCGGCGGGGACCGGCGCCGCCGGGGTCACCACCAGGTCCTCCCCGGCCGGGGCGAAGCGGGCGGGCGCGCCGTCGACGGTGACCGAGGTGGCCTCGCCGTGCGCGAAGTCGAGGTTGATCCGCTCCAGCCGGGCGGTGGAGCGCGCGTCGATGACGGTGACGGCGTCCAGCGGCGCCGTGTTGTCGCCCGAGTAGGCGAGCGAGATGTCGTACGCGGTGACGTCGTAGCCCGGGTTGCCCAGGTGCGGGAAGAGCGGGTCGCCGATGCCGAGCGGCTGCGGGGGCGGGGCGGCGCCCAGCAGGGTCAGCGAGGCGGTGGCGAGCAGGGCGGCCTTGAGCCGGGCGGAGAGCAGCATCCCCCACCGCTACCAGCGGCCACCGCCGCCCGGTCGGCGGCGCGCGTCCGGGCCACCCGTACGAGGGGACCGGGCGCGGCGGGGTGACGGGCGGCCCTCAGCGGCGGGCGTCGGCGGAGCGCTGGGCGCGGCTGACGTCATAGACGCCGGGGACGTCGCGCATGGCGCGCATCAGGTCGGGCAGGCCGGCGGCGTCGGGGAGCTGGAGGGTGTAGGTGTGGCGGACCCGCTGCTCGGCGGGGGGTTCGACGGTGGCGGAGATGACGGCGACGCCCTCGGCGGCGATCGCCTCGGTGAGGTCGGCGAGGAGGTGCGGGCGGCCGAAGGACTCGGCGAAGAGGGTGACCCGGAACTCGGTGTTCTCGCCCCAGCGGACCCCGACGGGGTCCCGGCCGGAGGCGGCCATCCGGGCCACCGAGGGACACGCCGAGCGGTGGACTGTGACGACGCCGCCGCGTACCGCGAAGCCGGTGATCTCGTCCGGCGGGACCGGCGTGCAGCAGCGGGCCAGGCGCACCGTGGCGCCGGGCAGGTCGGTGACGGCGGCCTCCGGCGTCTCGTCGGCGGGGGTGGGGGCGGCGCCGGTGAGCGGGGGCTTGCGGGTGCCGGGGCCGGGCGCGGGCCGGTCGGGGTGGGCGTGCAGCCAGCGGCGGATGGCGATGCGGGCGGCGGGGGTGCGGGCGTGCTCCAGCCAGTCGGGGGACGGGCTGGCGTCGTCCCCGGCGGCGGCGAGCAGCGGGTGGACGGTGTCGCCGTCCTGCAGGACGGTGCTGAGGGTGGCGAGGCGGCCGTTGACCCGGGCGCCGATGCAGGCGTGGGCGCCCTCGCCGTACTGGGCGTAGGCGGCGTCGACGCAGCTGGCGCCGCCGGGCAGGGAGAGGGTGCCGCCGTCGGTGCGGAAGACGGTGATCTCGCCGTCCTGGGCGAGGTCCTCGCGCAGGGTGGACCAGAAGGTGTCGGCGTCGGGGGCGGCGCGCTGCCAGTCGAGGAGGCGGGAGAGCCAGCCGGGGCGGGTCGGGTCGGCCCGCTCGCCCTCGTGCGGGTCCTCGACGCCGGTGGCGCCGGGGGCGTACGGGTTGCCGAGGGCGACCACGCCGGCCTCGGCGACCTGGTGCATCTGGCGGGTGCGGATGAGGACCTCGACGACCTCGCCGTCGGCGCGGGCGACCGCGGTGTGCAGCGACTGGTAGAGGTTGAACTTCGGGACGGCGATGAAGTCCTTGAACTCCGAGACGACCGGGGTGAAACAGGTGTGCAGCTCACCGAGGACGGCGTAACAGTCCGCGTCCTCCTGGACCGTCACCAGGAGCCGGCCGAGGTCGACGCCGCGCAGCTCGCCGCGCTTCCCGCGGACCCGGTGCAGGGAGACCATGTGGCGGGGGCGGATCTCCACGTCGGCGGTGATGCCGGCCTCGCGGAGCACGGTGCGGAAGCGTCCGGCGGTCTCGGCGAGCGGGCCGGGGGCGGCCGCGTTCTCGTGGGCGGCGGCGATCTCGCGGGCGGCGGCGTACTCCTCGGGGTGGAGGATGGCGAAGACCAGGTCCTCCAGCTCGGTCTTGAGGGCCTGCACGCCGAGCCGCTCGGCGAGCGGGATCAGCACGTCGTGGGTGACCTTGGCGATGCGTACCTGTTTCTCGGGGCGCATCACGCCGAGGGTGCGCATGTTGTGCAGGCGGTCGGCGAGTTTGATCGACATGACGCGGACGTCGTTGCCGGTGGCGACGAGCATCTTGCGGAAGGTCTCGGGCTCGGCGGCGGCGCCGTAGTCGACCTTCTCCAGCTTGGTGACGCCGTCGACGAGATAGGCGACCTCGGGCCCGAACTCGTCGAGGACCTGGGTGAGGGTGACGTCGGTGTCCTCGACGGTGTCGTGGAGGAGGGCGGCGACCAGCGTGGTGGTCTCGGCGCCCAGCTCGGCGAGGATCAGGGTGACGGCGAGCGGGTGGGTGATGTACGGCTCGCCGCTCTTGCGCATCTGCCCGCGGTGGGACGCCTCGGCGAGGACGTAGGCGCGGCGCAGCGCCTCCGGGTCGGCCTCGGGATGGTGGGCGCGGTGCGCCTCGGCGACGTGGGCGATGGCGTCGGGGAGCCGGTCGCGGGAGGTGGGCCCGAGCAGGGCGGCGCGGCCGAGCCGGCGCAGGTCGATGCGGTGGCGGGGACGCTTGCGGGCGGCGGGCGCGGTGGGGCGGGCGCCCGGGGAGGCCGCCGGCGGCAGCAGCTCCGGGGGGATGGCAGGCGTCGTCGCAGGGTTCGTGGCCTCTGCACTCATGGGCACCTCCGGCTGCGTCGACCGGCGGGCTGGGGTTCCCTCCAGGACGCGGTGGGCTGGAGGGGCTGTCGGTCTCCCCCGTGTGGGCCGGTGCTTGATGCTACCGAGCCGACCACGGCCCGAAGTCCCGCTCCCGCCGAGCGTGAAACGGATCACCCATTCGAGCGACCGTCCCCGGGACCCCGGCGTGGCGTGCACCGCGTGGTGCGTACCGGCCGTAAGGGGTGGTGCGCGCGGCCGCGCCCCCGCCGGAGAGCGCCGCCGTGTGGAGGCGTCAACACGCCCGGCGGGGCTCGTATGCCCGGCCCGGAGGGTGACCGACGTCACCCTCCCGGAGCCGGCGGGTCAGCTGACCCCGGCGAGCCATTCGGCGTCGATCTCGCCCTCGGCGACGATCACGGCGGGCCCGGTCATGTCGACCGACCCGTCCGGGTACTCGGTGATCACCAGCCGCCCGCCGGGCAGGTCCACGGTGTACGTGACGGGGCTGCCGGTGACGGCCGGGTCGGCCCCGTCGCGGCGGGCGGCGGCGACGGCCACGGCGCAGGCGCCGGTGCCGCAGGAGCGGGTCTCGCCGGAGCCCCGCTCGTGGACGCGCATGGCGACGTGGCCGGGGCCCCGGTCCACGACGTACTCGACGTTGACCCCGTCGGGGTAGGCGCCGGCCGGGGTGACGGCGGGCGCGGAGAGCAGTTCCCCGGCGTCGGCGAGGGCGGCGACGAAGGCGACGGCGTGCGGGTTGCCCATGTTGACGTGGAGGGCGGGGGCGGTGCCGTGGGCGGTGGCCACGGTGACGTCCCCGCCGGGGAGCACGGCGCGGCCCATCGCGACGGTGACGGGGCCGGTGCCGGGTTCGGCACCGGGCTCGTCCTTGGCGAGGTGGGCGTGCTTGACCCCGCCGCGGGTGGCGATGGGCAGGTCGCCCTCGCCGGCGTGGCCGGCGCGCTGGAGGTAGCGGGCGAAGACGCGGACGCCGTTGCCGCACATCTCGGCGACGGAGCCGTCGGCGTTGCGGTAGTCCATGAACCACTCGGCCTCGTCGGCGAGGTGGCGGGCCTCGGGGTGGGCCGCGGAGCGCACCACGTGCAGGACGCCGTCAGCGCCGATCCCGGCGCGCCGGTCGCAGAGGGCGGCGACGGTCCGGGGCGAGAGGTCCAGGGCGTTGTCCGGGTCGGGGACGATGACGAAGTCGTTCTCGGTCCCGTGCCCCTTGAGGAAGGCGATCCGCGTGCTCATGGTTTCGATCGTACGGCGCCCGGCGGACGGGTGCGCCCGCGATCAGCGCAGGCGGTCGACGCGCCAGACGGCGAGGACGACGAGGGCGGCGACGACCACCGCGTAGGCGAGGACCACCCGCCAGTCCGGGCGGCCGCCGGAGCCCCGGGCGGGCAGGCCGGGCCAGGTGTGGCCGACCCGGCGGGCGGCCATCATGCCCCAGCCGGCCGCGCAGAAGCTGATGAGCAGGCCCAGCATGGCGATGACGGCGCCGCCGTCCCCCGTGCCGAAGGCGAGCGGGAAGGCGAACATCAGCGAGCCCATCGCGGCGAGGCCGACGATCGGCGCGAGCTGCCACAGCCTCAGACGGCGCTGCGGACGCAGCTCGACCTCGACCTCCTGGGGCGGCTCGGCTGGCTGCTCCAGGCCGTCGCCTTCGTCCTGCGCGGGACCGTCCGCGGTGAGCGCTTCCGGTCTGCTGTGTGTGGTGTCGCGAGGGCCGGCCTCCATCGCCACGCGCCCTCCCAACTCGGACTTCACTGGTCGATCGATGGTCGATGATGGCACGCCGTCAGGTGCCCCGATGACGGGTGGAGCGTCCCGATGCCATCACGTGATCAGGCTGTGACCGCTCGTTCGAGCAACGACAGGGCCCAGCCGGGGAGTTCCGCCCGGTCGGCGGCGGCACCGCTGAGCCAGTGGACGCGCGGGTCGCGGCGGAACCAGGAGTCCTGGCGGCGGGCGAACCGTTTGGTGGCGCGGACCGTCTCGGCGCGTGCCTCCTGGTCGGTGCACTCCCCCGCGAGGGCGGCGAGCACCTGCTGGTAGCCGAGGGCGCGGGAGGCGGTACGCCCCTCGCGCAGCCCCTCGGCCTCCAGCGCGCGGACCTCGTCGACCAGCCCGGCCGCCCACATCCGGTCGACCCGGTCGGCGATGCGGGCGTCCAGCTCCGGGCGGCCCACGTCGACGCCGATCTGGACGGTGTCGTAGACGGAGTCGTGGCGCGGCAGGTTGGCGGTGAAGGGGCGGCCGGTGATCTCGATGACCTCCAAGGCGCGCACGATGCGCCGGCCGTTGCTCGGCAGGATCGCGGTGGCGGCCTCGGGGTCGGCGGCGGCGAGCCGGGTATGGAGCGGGCCGGGGCCGTGCGCGGCCAGCTCCTCCTCCAGACGGGCGCGGACCTCGGGGTCGGTGCCGGGGAAGTCGAGGTGGTCGACGGCGCCGCGCACGTAGAGGCCGGAGCCGCCGACGAGGACGGGGGTGCGGCCCTCGGCGAGGAGCCGGTCGATCTCGGCGCGGGCCAGGCGCTGGTACTCGGCGACGCTGGCGGTCTCGGTGACCGGCCAGATGTCGAGCAGCCGGTGCGGGACACCGCCGCGCTCGGCCTCGGTGAGTTTGGCGGTGCCGATGTCCATGCCCCGGTAGAGCTGCATGGAGTCGGCGTTGACGACCTCGCCGCCGAGGTGCTGGGCGAGGAAGACGCCCAGGTCCGACTTGCCGGCGGCGGTCGGGCCGACGACGGCGATGACCCGGGGTGCAAGGGGTGCGCTGCTCACCGTCCCAGTCTCGCAAACGGCGGGCGGGGGCGCGGCGCCGAGGGGTGCCGAGGGGTGCCGAGGGGTCTCAAGGGGTGGAGAACGGCCGGATGGGGAAAACTTGAGGTCATGAGCTTCCTGGACAACCTCAAGGCAAAGATCGCCCCCGCCAAGGAGAAGGTCGCGGACCTGACCCGGCAGCACGGCGACAAGATCGACCAGGGTCTGGACAAGGCCGCGCAGGCCGTGGACAGCCGCACCAAGGGCAAGTACAGCGACAAGATCCGCACCGGCACCGACAAGGCGAAGAGCGCCCTGGACCAGCTGAACCAGGACGGCACCCAGAAGGGCGGGCCCGAGAAGGGCGGGCAGGCCCCCGGCGCCCGCGAGGACGCCACGCGCCCGCAGCACCCCGAGACGGGCGCCCGCAAGCCGGAGGGTGAAGGCCCCGCCGGCTCCTGACCGGGCGGGCCCGGGGCGGGCGCGCGGTCAGGCCCGCCCCTCCCCGCTACTCCCCCGCGGCCAGGTCCCGGCTGTCGCGGACGACCACGACGTTGCAGCGGGCGTGCTGGGTGACGTGGCGGCTGACCGAGCCGAGCACGGCGCCCTTGATGCCACTGTGGCCCCGGGTGCCGACGACGATCAGCGTCGCGCCCTCGGAGGCGTCCACCAGGACACGGGTGGCGGGTCCCTGGACCACGCGTACCTCGACGGGGACGCCGGGCTCCTCGCCCAGCGTCCCGGTGAGCAGCTCCTCGACCTTGGCACGGGTCAGCTCCTCCATGGAGGGCGTGTCGGCGTCGGGCGCGGCGTACTCCAGGGCCGGGCCGATCAGGTTGAACGGGCTCGACCACTCCCAGCCGCAGACCACCCGCAGGGTGGCGGTGCGCAGCCGGGCCTCCTCGGCGGCCCAGCGCAGCGCCTCACGGGAGGTCGGCGAGCCGTCGACCCCGGCGACGATCACGGGGCGGGACGCGGTGGCGTTCTCGGTCACGGAAGTGCTCCTCTCGGCTGCCCGGGCTCGTGCCCCGGGCGGGGTCGGGCATGCGGGCCGGCTCAGCTCCAGGCGGCGACGAAGTAGCCGACCCCGTAGGGGGCCTCGTCGTACAGCAGCTTCCCGGCCAGGCCCGCCCCGGCCGCGGCGCCGGCCAGCACCTGCCACGGGGCGCGTCCGGCGGCCCCGAGTTCCTCGGCGAGGACGGGGTCGAGTCCGGCCAGGGCGGCGGTGTCGGCCGTGCCGAGGGCCTCGGCGGCCAGGGCGTCGAAGGGGGCGGCCCGCTCGTCGAGGTAGCCCGGCGCCTTCACGGTGCGGCAGGCGCTGCCGTCGCCGAGGACCAGCAGCGCGGTGCGGGCCGGTCCGGCGGCCAGCCCGGCGCCCAGTTCCGCACACCGCGCGGGCGGGCATCCGGTGCCCACCGCGAGCCCTTCGACGGGGCAGGCGGCCCAGCCGTGGTCGGCCAGCAGCCAGGCGCCGACGGCGAGGGAGGCGGGCAGCGGGGCGGCGCCGGGGGCGGGAGTGCCGGAGCCGAGGACGACGTCGACGGCGGCGCCGAAGCCCCGGAAGGAGCCCGGGGTCCCCGACGGGTACGGCGTGGGCTCCGCGCCCGCGCCCGGACCGAGGACGACCAGGCGGTCGGGGCGGGCCTCGGCGAGGGTGTCGAGGGCGGCGGCACAGCTCTCCCGCAGGGCGGCCAGTTCGGCGGCGGCCCCGGCCGCGACCTGCGGCTGGAGCAGGGGCGGGCAGGGGCAGACGGCGGCGGCGGCAAGCATGCCCGGAGCCTAACCCCCGGCCCCGGGAGCCGGCCGCGGGGCCGGGCCGGGCGGCGCGTGGCCCGGCCCGGGGGCGTCTCGGGTCAGCAGGTGGAGCAGCCGCCCGCCGGGGCCGGCTGGGGGGCGGGGGCGCCGACGGTGGGGAGGCCGAGCATGACGCCGGGGGCCGGGGCGGGGGCGGCGTTGCGGCGCGCCCAGGCGTCGCCGGCGCGGGTGCGGCGGACGGCGAGCGGGGCGCCCTCGGCGAGCAGGTGGTGCGGGGCGGCGTAGGTGATCTCCACGGTGACCACGTCGCCGGGGCGGACCTCCTCGTCCGGCTTGGTGAAGTGGACGAGGCGGTTGTCGGGGGCGCGGCCGGAGAGGCGCCGGGTGGCGCCGTCCTTGCGGCCCTCGCCCTCGGCGACCATGACCTCCAGGACGCGGCCGGTCTGCTTCTTGTTCTCCTCCCAGGAGATCTCCTCCTGGAGCGCGACCAGGCGCATGTACCGCTCCTGGACGACCTCCTTGGGGATCTGCCCGTCCATCTCGGCGGCGGGGGTGCCGGGACGCTTGGAGTACTGGAAGGTGAACGCCTGGGCGAAGCGGGCCTCGCGGACCGTGTGCAGGGTCTGCTGGAAGTCCTCCTCGGTCTCGCCGGGGAAGCCCACGATGATGTCGGTGGTGATCGCGGCGTCCGGGATGGCGGCGCGGACCTTCTCGATGATGGAGAGGAACCGCTCCTGGCGGTAGGAGCGGCGCATCGCCCGCAGCACGGTGTCGGAGCCGGACTGGAGCGGCATGTGCAGCTGCGGCATGACGTTGGGCGTCTCGGCCATCGCGGCGATCACGTCGTCGGTGAAGTCGCGCGGGTGCGGCGAGGTGAAGCGGACCCGCTCCAGGCCCTCGATCTTCCCGCAGGCGCGGAGCAGCTTGGAGAACGCCTGGCGGTCGCCGATGTCGCTGCCGTAGGCGTTGACGTTCTGGCCGAGCAGGGTGATCTCGCTGACGCCCTCGGCGACCAGCGCCTCCACCTCGGCGAGGATGTCGCCGGTCCGGCGGTCCTTCTCCTTGCCGCGCAGGGCGGGGACGATGCAGAAGGTGCAGGTGTTGTTGCAGCCGACGGAGACCGAGACCCAGGCGGCGTAGGCACTCTCCCGGCGGGTCGGCAGCGTGGAGGGGAAGGCTTCCAGCGACTCGGCGATCTCGACCTGCGCCTCCTCCTGGACGCGGGCGCGCTCCAGCAGGACGGGCAGCTTGCCGATGTTGTGGGTGCCGAAGACCACGTCGACCCAGGGGGCGCGCTTGGTGATGGTGTCGCGGTCCTTCTGGGCGAGGCAGCCGCCGACGGCGATCTGCATGCCGGGCCGCCGGGTCTTCATCGGGGCGAGCCGGCCGAGGTTGCCGTAGAGGCGGTTGTCGGCGTTCTCCCGGACGGCGCAGGTGTTGAAGACGACGACGTCCGCGTCGCCCTCCTCGGTGCCCTCGGGGGACCGGACGTACCCGGCGCCCTCCAGCAGCCCGGCGAGCCGTTCGGAGTCGTGGACGTTCATCTGGCACCCGTAGGTGCGCACCTCGTACGTCTTCACGCCGCCCGCGTGCGTCTGCTCGCCGTCCACCACTTCGCCCGCCACGTTGTTCCCGCTCATCCGTCCAGAGTAAGGGCTGGGGCGGAGCGCTCCGTCCGGTGGGCGGCCGCCCCTGGTCAGCGGGGGCCCGGGCTGGCAGGATCACCCGCATGGTCCCGGTTTCCCTCCGTACGCGCGGGCGCGCCCTGACCGCCGCGGGCGCGGCGGTGGTGGCGCTCTCCCTGCTGCTGTGGTGGCTGTCGCCGTTCGGCGAGCCGCCGCCGCGCACCCCGCTCACCATGAGCACCGGGGTGAGCACGGGGGTCTACGCCAAGTACGGCACGCTGCTGCGCAAGGCCCTCGACAAGGACGTCCCCGAGATCGACCTGACGCTGCGGCCCAGCGAGGGCTCGCAGGAGAACGTGCGGCGGGTGGCGACCGGGGAGTCCGACTTCACCATCGCCACCGCCGACGCCGTGGAGCAGTACCGCGCCGAGGGCGGCCCCGACGCGGACCGGCTGCGCAGCAGCGCGCGGCTCTACGACGACTACATCCAGGTGGTCGTGGACGAGGACTCCGACTTCCACGAGGTCGCCGACCTGCGGGGCAAGCGGGTCGCGATCGGCCAGGTCGCCTCGGGGGTGCGGCTGGTGGCCGAGCGGGTGCTGCGGGCCGCGGGGCTGGACGCGGAGAAGGACATCGTCGCCTCGCCCGCGGGCATCGGGGAGACGCCGAAGGCCCTGCGCGAGGGCCGGATCGACGCCTTCTTCTGGTCCGGCGGGCTGACCACGCAGGCGGTGCGGGACCTGTCGAAGAGCCACGAGATCCGGCTGCTGCCGCTCAGCTCCCTGATCGACCGGCTCCACCACGGCGGCGGCTCCTCCAGCTACTACCGGACCGCCGTGATGCCCGCCGACGCCTATCCGCTGGCGCAGCGCGGCTCCGACGTGCCCACCCTGGCGGTGGCCAACATCCTCGTCACCACCGACCGGATGGACGACGACCTGGCGGAGCGGATCACCCGTACCGTGATCGGCAGCCGCGACCACATCGGCGCCCAGGTGCACGCGGCGCAGCTGGTCGACGTGCGCACCGCGATCTACACCGACCCGCTGGAGCTGCACGACGGCGCGCGCCGCTACTTCCGCTCGGTCAAGCCCTGACGGGGCTCACTGGACCAGGCCCTCCGCCGGCTCCTCCGGCGCGTGCCGGGGCACCGTCAGCGTGACCTCCAGGCCGCCGGTGGCGGCCCGGGCGTACGCCAGGCTGCCGCCGCCGGTGCCGAGCAGGGCGCGGGAGATGGAGAGGCCGAGCCCCGAGCCCCGGACGTTCTGGTGGCGCCCGCTGCGCCAGAACCGGTCGCCGATCCGCTCCAGCTCCTCGTCGGTGAGGCCGGGCCCCGCGTCGGCCACCTCGACGGTGGTGTACGCCCCCGAGGAGGCGGCGCGCACGGTGACCCGCTCCCCGCCGGGCGTGAACTTCAGGGCGTTGTCGATGACGGCGTCCAGCGCGCTGGAGAAGGCGACCGGGTCGGCCCAGCCGGTGACGGCCGGGCAGTGTGCCTCCAGGCGGATGCCGTGCTCCTCGGCGAGCGGGCGCCAGGCGGCGGCGCGTTCCTCGGCGAGCTGGCCGAGGTCGGTGAGGTGCAGGTCGGGGGCGGCGTGCTCGGCGAGGGCCAGGTCCAGCAGGTCGTCCAGGACCCGGGCCAGGCGCTTGCCCTCGGCGCGTACGGAGGCGATCTCCTCGTTGCCCTCGGGGAGCTCCAGGGCGAGCAGCTCGATGCGGAGCAGCAGTGCGGAGAGGGGGTTGCGCAGCTGGTGGGAGGCGTCGGCGACGAAGGCCCGCTGCTGTTCGAGGACGTCCTGGACGTGGTCGGCCATCTCGTTGAAGGAGCGGGCCAGGCGGCGCAGCTCGGGCGGTCCGCCGGCGGGGGCGACGCGGGACTTGAGCCGGCCCGTGGCGATGTCGTGGGTGGTGGCGTCGAGGACCCGGACGGGGGTGAGGACCCAGCCGGTCAGGCGCAGCGCGAAGGCGACGGCGACGAGCATGGCGAGCGCCTCACCGGCGGCGATGAGGAGCAGGCCGTGCTGGATGCGGGAGCGCATCTCGCCGGTCGGCGAGTCGGTGACGACGACCGCGATCACGTCGCCGTCGCGGATCACCGGCGAGGCGACGACGATCCGGCCGTCCTGCCAGGGCCAGACCTGGCCGGGGTCGTGGCTGCGGCGGGACATCAGCGAGGTGGTGAACGCCTCCCGGGTGTCACCGGTCTCGGGGATCTCCCAGTTCTCCGGGGCGCGGGCCATGGGTTCGCCGTTGCGGTAGAAGACGCCCGCCTTGATGCCGTACACGGCGTGGTAGCGGGAGAGTTCCTGCTGGAGGGTCTCGCGGCGCTCGTCCTTGCCGATGAGCGGGGCGGAGCCGGTGGTGCGCTTGGTGACGTACTGGGCGAGGGAGGCGAAGCGGGCGGTGTCGTCGATGCGGTCGACGACCACCTTCTGCTGCTCGGCGGCGGCCACGTTCTGCCCGAGGGGCACGCCCAGCATGACCAGCACCACGGCGAGCAGGGTGATGAGGAGCTGGAGCAGGCGGGTACGCACGGGCGGCTACGCGCCGGGGTCGACGAGGCGGTAGCCGACGCCGCGGACCGTCTCGATCAGGGCGGGGCGGCGCAGCTTGGAGCGGAGCGAGGCGACGTGCACCTCCAGCGTCCGGCCGGTCCCCTCCCAACTGGTGCGCCAGACCTCGCTGATGATCTGCTCCCGGCGGAAGACCACCCCGGGGCGCTGCACCAGCAGGGCGAGCAGGTCGAACTCCTTGCGGGTCAGCGCGACGACCTCACCGTCGACGCTGACGCGCCGGGTGGGCAGCTCGACCTGGACGGCGCCGATGACCAGCGCGCCCGGTGCGGGGGTGGCCGCGCCCTCGGCGTCCCCCGGCTGGTTGCGCCGGGCCACGGCGTGGATACGGGCGAGGAGTTCCCCGGTGTCGTACGGCTTGACCACGTAGTCGTCGGCGCCGAGGTTGAGCCCGTGTATGCGCGAGCGGACGTCGGCGCGGGCGGTGACCATGATGACCGGCACGGAGGTGCGGGCGCGGATCTTGCCGCAGACCTCGTAGCCGTCCTGGTCGGGCAGGCCGAGGTCGAGCAGGACGACGCCGAACGGCGGGCCGCCGGCGGGGAGCAGGGCCTTGAGCGCCTCCTCGCCGCTGCGGGCGTGGGTCACCTGGAAGCCGTGGCGGGAGA
Organism: Streptomyces albidoflavus; assembly: GCF_000719955.1. Lineage (GTDB taxonomy): Bacteria > Actinomycetota > Actinomycetes > Streptomycetales > Streptomycetaceae > Streptomyces > Streptomyces albidoflavus. The sequence continues at coordinate 7,051 of NZ_JOII01000036.1, read as the reverse complement.
GGATCGCGGAGAGGGCGCCCGCGACGTGGTTGTCGTCCTCGACAAGCAGCAGTCTCACGGCCGGCCTCCTCGGTAGCTCTGGGTCGTGTCCTCGGCGGCCGGCGCCGCGCCTGGGGGTACTGAGCATCCACGCGGATCGCGGGGGTGCGCGTCAAGAGCCTGCGGGTCACGGGCTTGTTCCGTTATCCACCCGGTACGCGAGGAGACCGTCCCGTTCACGGCCTGTGTCCGGTTGAAGCCGGATCGTTATGCTCAATTTCCGCTCAGATGTAATGACGGTGATCGCACTGCGTGACTACTGTCCTCCCCAACCGAGGAGGATGGAGCAAGACCCCGATGAGTGACGTATCGGTGACCAAGGACACCATTCCCGCGGCAGAGGCAGACGCACTGGTCGCGCTCAGCAATGTGAACAAGCACTTCGGTGCGCTGCACGTGCTCCAGGACATCGATCTGACCATCGCCCGGGGCGAGGTCGTGGTCGTCATCGGCCCTTCGGGTTCGGGCAAGTCCACGCTGTGCCGCACGATCAACCGCCTGGAGTCGGTCGACTCCGGCAGCATCACCCTGGACGGGAAGCCGCTCCCGGCCGAGGGCCGGGAACTGGCCCGGCTCCGCGCCGACGTGGGCATGGTCTTCCAGTCCTTCAACCTCTTCGCGCACAAGACGGTGCTCGAGAACGTGATGCTGGGCCAGATCAAGGTCCGCAAGAAGGACAAGGCCGAGGCCGAGCAGTCGGCCCGTGCCCTGCTCGACCGGGTGGGCGTGGCCAACCAGGCCGACAAGTACCCGGCCCAGCTCTCCGGCGGCCAGCAGCAGCGGGTGGCCATCGCCCGCGCGCTGGCGATGGAGCCGAAGGTGATGCTCTTCGACGAGCCGACCTCCGCGCTCGACCCGGAGATGATCAACGAGGTGCTGGAGGTCATGCAGCAGCTCGCCCGGGACGGCATGACGATGGTCGTCGTGACGCACGAGATGGGCTTCGCCCGCTCCGCGGCCAACCGCGTGGTCTTCATGGCGGACGGCCAGATCGTCGAGCAGGCGACCCCCGAGCAGTTCTTCACCAACCCGCGCAGCGACCGGGCGAAGGACTTCCTCTCGAAGATCCTGCACCACTGAGCCTCCCCCGAGGAGACCGGCCCCACGGCCCCCGGGACCTGTTCCGGGGGCCCACGGCCGCCCTTCCCCACGGGCCGACACCCCACTCCCCTCCGGGAGGGCCCCGCACCCGCCGGCGTACACGCTGTCGCACCCTCTGACTACGCAAAGGATGTCCACGATGAACCTCCGCAAGGTTTCGGCCGCCTCGGCCGCCGTCCTCGCCCTCGCCCTGACCGCCACGGCCTGCGGGTCCGGCGAGTCCGAGGACGGCGGCAAGAACGACGGCAAGACGATCAAGGTCGGCATCAAGTTCGACCAGCCCGGCATCGGCCAGAAGACGCCGCAGGGCACCTTCACCGGTTTCGACGTGGACGTCGCGACCTACGTGGCCAAGGAGCTCGGCTACACCGAGAAGCAGATCGAGTTCAAGGAGACCCCGAGCGCCGACCGCGAGAACGCCCTCTCGCGCGGCGACGTCGAGTTCATCGCCGCCTCGTACTCGATCAACGACGAGCGCGAGGCCAAGGTCGACTTCGCCGGCCCGTACCTGCTGGCCCACCAGGACCTGCTGATCCGCGCCGACGACAAGATCAGCAAGGCCGAGGAGCTGGACGGCAAGACCCTCTGCTCGGTGGCCGGTTCGACCTCCGCGCAGAACGTCAAGGAGAAGTTCGCCAAGGGTGCCCAGCTCAAGGAGTACGGCACGTACTCCGAGTGCCTGGAGGGTCTGCAGACCGGTGCCGTCGACGCGCTGACCACCGACGACTCGATCCTCGCCGGCTACGCCTCGCAGGAGCAGTACAAGGGCAAGTTCAAGCTGTCCGGCCTGAGCCTGTCCAACGAGAACTACGGCATCGGCGTCAAGGAGGGCTCCGCCCTCAAGGACAAGATCAACAAGGCGCTCGAGAAGATGGTCGAGGACGGCAGCTGGGACAAGGCCGTCGAGGCCAACTTCGGCCCGGCCAACTACAAGAACGAGCCCGCCCCGAAGATCGGCGACATCGTCAAGTGACCCCCGGGTCCCACTGACCGAAGTCCTGCCGGCACGCCGCCCCGACGCGGGCGGCGTGCCGCGCCGCCCACCATGCGAGAGCGCGGGAGATCGTGTTCGACTTTCTTCAAGACTATGACTTGCTCGGGGCCTTCTGGGTGACGGTGAAGCTCACCCTCCTCTCGGGCGCCGGTTCCCTCGTCCTGGGCACCGTGCTGGCCGCGATGCGGGTCAGTCCCGTGCCCCTCATGCGTGGCTTCGCCACGGCGTACGTGAACATCGTCCGGAACATTCCGCTGACGGTCATCATCGTGTTCACCTCGCTGGGCCTGGCCGACACCTTCCGGCTCACCCTCGGCGGCGAGGGCGTCAAGGAGGTCGCCTTCCGGATGGCGGTGCTCGGACTGAGCACCTACACCGCCGCGTTCGTCTGCGAGTCGGTGCGCTCCGGCATCAACACCGTCCCCGTGGGCCAGGCCGAGGCGGCCCGCGCGCTCGGGCTGAACTTCACCCAGGTGCTCACCCTCATCGTGCTGCCGCAGGCGTTCCGCACGGTGATCGGCCCGCTGGCCAACGTCCTGATCGCGCTGACCAAGAACACCACGGTCGCGGCGGCGATCGGCGTCGGCGAGGCCTCCCTCCTGATGAAGGAGATGGTCGAGAACGAGGCGCAACTGGTGCTGATCACCGCTGTCTTCGCCCTCGGCTTCGTGATCCTGACACTTCCCACCGGCCTCCTGCTGGGATGGCTGGGCAAGCGGCTGGCGGTGAAGCGATGAGCTCCGTTCTGTACGACACCCCGGGACCGCGCGCCAAGGCGCGCAACCTGATCGTCTCCGTCGTCTTCGCCGTCGCGCTGGCGGCGGGCGTCTGGTGGCTGGTCTCCGCCCTCGGCGACAAGGGCCACCTCGAATGGGCGAAGTGGAAGCCCTTCACCGAGTCCTCGTCGTGGACCGTGTACCTCCTGCCGGGCCTCGGCAACACCCTGAAGGCCGCCGCCCTGTCGATGATCATCGCCCTGCCCCTGGGCGCGGTCTTCGGCATAGCCCGGCTCTCCGACCACGCGTGGGTGCGGATTCCCGCCGGCACCGTCGTGGAGTTCTTCCGCGCCATCCCGGTCCTCATCCTGATGGTCTTCGCCAACGAGCTGTACTCGGGCTCCGTCGAGCCGGACGTCCGCCCGCTGTACGCGGTCGTCACCGGCCTCGTGCTCTACAACGCCTCGGTGCTCGCGGAGATCGTCCGGGCCGGCATCCTCTCGCTGCCCAGCGGACAGGCCGAGGCGGGCCGGGCGATCGGCCTGCGCAAGAGCCAGACGATGCGGTTCATCCTGCTGCCGCAGGCGGTCACCGCGATGCTCCCCGCCATCGTCAGCCAGCTGGTCGTCATCGTGAAGGACACCGCGCTCGGCGGCGCCATGATCGGCTTCACCGAGCTGCTCCGCTCGCGCGGCACCATGAGCGCCTTCTACGGCAACACCATCCCGAGCTTCATCGTGGTGGCCGTGATCTTCGTGGTGCTCAACCTGATCCTCACCACCTTCGCCTCGTGGCTGGAGAAGTGGCTGCGCAGCAGGAAGAAGTCGAGCGGCGCCGTACTTGGCGCGGCGGCCATCGAGGACGCCAAGACGGTGGGCGCCAAGGCGAACACCGACGGCGGCGCCCGGTAACGGCCCGCCCGGGGCCGTTCGGCCCCAGGGACACCCTCCCGGCCCCGCGAAAGGCGGCGACGATCATGTCGCCGCCTTTCGTCGCTTGACGCGGACAGCGGCAATGGGTTGCATACGTTCTGTGATCGCGCACCGGGCTCCAGCTGCCAGTTCCCGCCCCGCCCCACCCCTCTCACCTGCCCCTGAGGCACCCCGGGAGGCGACCCCGTGGACCCGGTGATCATCGTCGGGGCGGGACCCGCCGGGCTCGCCCTGTCGCTGGCGCTCGCCCGCCACGAGGTCCCCACCCTCCTCCTCGACCAGTCCACCGGCGAGGACGAGGAACGCTTCGCCCGCACCGTCGTCCTGCGCGAGGACACGGCGGCACTCGCGGCCCGCCTCGCGGGCACCGGCTTCACGCAGAGCGGCACCCGGCTGACCGGCGTACGCTCCCTGCGCCGCCGCCAGGAGGTCGCCGCCCACACCTTCGACGAGGCGCTGCCCGCCCCGCTCCACCTGCCGCAGCACACCCTCACCCGAGCCCTGCGCGACGCCCTCGACCGCCAGCCCCTCGCCCGCCTGATCCGCGGCACCCGCCTGGACCGCCTGGAGCAGGACAGCGGCGGAGTCACCGCGCACACCAGCCCGGCCGGCACCGGCGGCGCGGCGGCCGCGTCCGGCGGGTCGACGTGGCGAGGCAGCCACCTGATCGGCTGCGACGGCCCCCGCTCCACCGTCCGCAAACTCCTCGACATCCGCTTCCCCGGCCGCACCGCCGTGGAACGGCACGCCGTCGCCGCGGTCCGCTGCACCCTGCCGTTCGCCGGCGAGGCGATCCTGCACCGCACCCCGCCGTGGCGCGGCTCCGGCGCCGAGGTCACTGCCCGGCCGCTCCCCGGCGAGCGCTGGCGCATCGACTGGCTGCTGCCGCCCGGCGACGAACTCGTCACCCCCGAGGCACTGGTGGCACGGGTACGCGCCACCCTGGCCGGCTGGACCGACGGCACCACACCGCCCTACGACCTCCTCGACACCGGCGTGTACACCGTCCACCACCGCCTCGCCCGGCGCTGGCGCGCGGGCCGGGTCCTGCTCGCCGGGGACGCCGCGCACCTGCTGGGCGCCCTCGGCACTCCCGCCGTCGACGAGGGACTGCGGGACATCGACAACCTCGCCTGGAAACTGGCCCTGGTCCGCCACGGCCACGCCGCGAAGGAACTCCTCGACAGCTACCAGGAGGAGCGCCGCGCCGTGGTCGCCTCCCGGCTGCGCGCGGCCGACCAGTCGCTGCCGATACTGCGGGGCGGCTCCCCGCTGCGCCCCCTGCTGCCCGGTTCCGCACGCGGCCACGAGGCGCTGCACAGCGACGGCCACCTCGGCCGGGGGCCGCTCGGCGCGCCCCCCGCCCACCTCCACTCGCCGCTCACCCCGACACCGCCCCACCCGCGCACCAGCGCCGACGCGGGCGTGGGCGACCTCGTCACCAACGTGCCCGTCACCGCCGAGGACGGCTCGACGGTGCGGCTCCGCGACCGCCTGGGACGCACCGCCCTGCTGGTGGTCCTGGTCGCGCCCGGCACGGGGGTCTGGGACCGGCGGCACTGGATGACGGCCGGGGTCATGCCGCGCCTCGCCGAGGCCGTCGCCGGCCTCCCCCAGCCCGCCGAACTCCTCGTCGCCGAGACCTATCCCGGCGCCGCCGCCCACACCGTCCTGCTGGTCCGCCCCGACGGCCACCTCGCCCTCGCCCTGAGCGGCGTCGACGAGTCCCAGCTCCGCGCGGCGGCACGCACCGTGTGCGGGGCGGACGCGGGCACCCGGGAGGAGGCGGCCCGGGCGGCACGCTGAGAGGCGGAGGGGGCGGCATCACCGGCGTACACCTGCGCGGTCCTGCCGGGCCGCTACGAGGCGTATCGCCCAAGGTCCCTACGCCGTACGTGCGTTGGACGCTCGGTCTTCCACCGGAGCCGAGCGCGCGGGGCGCGCCCCGGCCGGCCCCTGGACACCCGGTTGACCATGGTCCGCCCCCATGGTCTACTCCGGAACGTGACCGACACCGAGACGCGCCTGTGGCGGAGGGTCCATATGGACCTCGTCCGCTACGCGGGCTGCGTGTGTCGCCCCTGCTGCTGACTTCGCCCCCTTCTCCTCGTACGAGGCCGCCGCGCCCCCGTGGCCATCGCCCGGCGCACACGGCTCTTCCCGTGGTCCGCGCGCCGCCGCCCGTACGTCCTCAGCGAACCTCAGGACGGCACACGTGTCCCCTCTCCCTCCCCCGGTCGCCCCCGCCGGCGCTCCGGTTCTCCCCTCCCCCACCCCCGAGACGCCCGCGGCCCACACCGCCGAGGGCCCCGGCCAGGCCGAACTGCTCGCATTCGTCCGCCGCGCCGCCGCCGACACCGCCCTCGTCGCCACCCTCCCCCTCGACCCGGAGGGCCGCACCTGGCTCCGCCTCGACGGGCCGGGCGGCAGCGAGGCCTGGCTGATCGGCTGGCCGCCCGGGACCGGCACCGGCTGGCACGACCACGGCGGCTCGTACGGCGCGTTCGCCACGGCGGCGGGCAGCCTCCGCGAGGACTCCCTCGCCCACCGGCTGCCCACCGACGGCAGAACCGGCACGACCCTGGAACTCCCCGAAGGCATCGACCGCACAAGGGAGTTGAGCCCGCCCCAGGGACGCGCCTTCGGCCCGCACCACGTCCACCAGGTGCTCAACACCGCCGACCACACCCACGCCGTCTCGGTGCACGCCTACTACCCGCCGCTCCCCCTGATGCGTCGCTACAGCCGCTCGGGGCAGGCGCTGAGGCTGGAACAGATCGAACGCCCGGAGGACTGGCAGTGAGCTTCGTTTCCTTGCCGAGTGCGGCTTTCGGCTCGGCCGATTCGGCTTCGGTCTTGGCCGATGCGGCTTTGCCTCTGGCCGGTTCGGCTTCCCCGGGGGCCCCCTCCCCCCGCCCCGCCCCCGCCTCCCCCTCCCCCCGTCCGGCCCCGACCGAAGCGCTCTCAGCGAGCACCACGGCAGCCGGGCACCCGACCCCTCCCCCGACCCCACCCGCCACCCCCATCACCACCACGCACGGCCACGCCGGCCCGCCCACCGACGGCCTCGCCGCGAACGCGGCCGCAGGTGACCCCGCAGGTGACTCCCCGAGCACGCCCACCGGCGACTCCACCGAGACCGACGCCGACGCCGACGCCCCGCTCAACACCCCAGACGCACCCCGGAACACGCACTACGCCGGCCTCCCCACAAACGCAGCCCCACACCTGTCTCTTATACACATCTCCGAGCCCACGAGACCAGAGAG
>NZ_JOII01000035.1 GCF_000719955.1 Streptomyces albidoflavus | reverse complement strand
GGGGAGGGGTGGTGTGCGACGGGGTCGGGGTGGGTGTCGGTGTGGGAGTGGGCGTCTCCGTCGGCGACGGGCTCGGCGTCGGCGTCTCCGTGGGGCTCGGCGTAGGCGTCGGCGTCTCGGTGGGGCTCGGTGTGGGCGTAGGCGTAGGCGTAGGCGTAGGTGTCGGCGTCGGGCTCGGGCTCGGGCCCGTGAAGGTGTTGGTGACCGTCACGACGGCGGACTGGCCCGTGCGGACCGGGAAGGGCCGGCCGAGGGTGACGGGCACGGGGTCCCCGCCGTCCACCGACAGCTGCGCCGTCGTGGTGACCGTCGCGTCCTCGGCGGCCCCGTCGGCCGGCTCGGTGACCGTGCACGTCGTGTCGGCGTTGAAGGCGCGGCGGGGGAGCGCGGCCTCCGTCTGCCCGGGGGCGATCTCCCAGGTCTCCTCGGTGCCGTCCGCGCACTCCAGCTCGACCCGGGCGGCGTCCGGGCGCAGCTCCTGGTCCCCGCTGGTCGTCTTGACCACGTCGAGGGTCCCGGCCGGCACGTAGACGTTGGTGAAGCGGCAGGTGGGCGTGGGGTTCTCGGGGGTGAGACGAAGCTCCACGCTGGTGGAACCCGGCGTCATGTCCCCCGTTTCGGCTCCCTCGCACTCCACCCCGGTCGCCTGCCACCTGCCCTCGGCGGTGTCGGGCGGCAGGAACTCCTGAACCGTGTACCGCATCGCGTCGTCGACCTCCAGCCCGGTCGCGAGCGGACCCGCGGCACCGTCCTCGCGGACGGCGGGCGTCGCGGTGTCCTGCTCCGTGGTGACCGCGGTGCCCCGGTACTCCGTGTCACCGTCGGCCGGGCCCCGCGTCGCCGGGTGCGGCACCACCGCGTACCCGAAGGTGCCGGTGGCTCCCTCGGTGGTCTTCTCGACGCTGATGGCGCCGCCCGGGGTGAAGGTGTCGGTCAGCAGGCACTGCGGGTTCTCCCCGCCCGTCACCTCGTGCGAGGCGCGCCAGCTGTCACCCGCGTCGACGACCGGCACGTCCTGGCCGTCGCAGACCGCGCTGGTCAGCTCCCAGGTGCCGCGCCCGTCGGGAGCGGGCTTCCGCTCCACCGCGGTGTACGTACCGACCGGCGTGTCCTGCGACCCGACCACCTGCACCGGAACGCCCTCTTCGGTGGTCGTGGTGGGTCCCGGCTCGGCCGGCGGCGCCCCTGGCGGAGTCTCCAGCCCGATGTCGAAGGTGCCCGTGGAACCGAGCGTCTGCTTGGCCAGGACCCCCGGCCCGCCGGTGCGCCGGTTGGTGTACGTACAGGTCACCGTCTCGCCCTCGACGAGGCCCACCCGCACCTCACCGGCGGAGTCGGTGCGGATCTGGCTCGACCCGGCGCCGCCCGAGGCCGAGACCGCCGCGCACACGATGGGGTTCTCCCGCTCCCAGCCGCTTCCCGGCGGCACGTACTCCTTGAACACCCACGGGTTCGTGTCGATGTCCGACTCGCCGCGGATGAAGCTCTGCGAGGCGTCCTGGCCGGAGCGGGCGGAGAGGACGAAGTCGTTGACCCCATCGTTGTTGGTGTCGGCGTACGACAGGTTGCCGTCGTAGCGGAAGTCGCCCTGGCCGGCGCCGTCGATGTGCTTGACGACGCGGATGGTGCCCGCGCCCGGCGGCGGGGTGACCGCGTAGTAGTAGCAGAAGACGTGACGGGCGCCGGAGGGGAAGGTGACCCGTTCGACGTTGTCGCCGTTGAGGGAGTCCTGCGCGCAGCGCAACGCGCCGAAGCCGTACTGCTGCTGCTTGCCGTTGAGCGGCGCGCCGGGCGTGCCGCCCTGCACGGAGAGCCGGTTGGCGGCCAGCGCCTGCTGCTCGGCGGCGGTCAGCTCGACGGTGACGGCGCCCTGGAGCGTACGGCCGGTCGGCTCGCCCTGCGCGTCCAGCTCCGGCGTCCCGGCGCCCGTGGTGATGTCCTGGCGGATCGGGCCGGTGACCGTGGAGAGGTTCTCCGTCGCCGGCGTCCGGCCGGTGTAGCCCGTACCGGTGGAGAACGTCCAGTCCGTCAGCGGCTCGCACGGCGGCAGCGGGGTGCCCGCCGCCTCCTTCTGAGCCGAGACCGCCTCGGAGGAGCTGTAGTTGGAGTCCGGCCCCAGGTCCCGCAGGGACTCCTGGATGTTGTTACGGGCCTTGTTGGCCATGATGTCCGAGTACTGCGGGCAGTCCCGCGCCACGTACGTGATCGACAGCGGCCGGTCCGCGGCCACCGCCACCGGCTGCGCCGCCGCCCCGCCCGCGGGCCCGCCCGCCGGCACCGCCAGCAGCACGGCCGCCGCCACCCCCCACCACCGCGCCGCCCCGCGCCGCCCTCTTTGCCCGGCCCGCTCACGGACGGCCACCACACTCCTCACACGCACCCGTACGCCTCCACTCGACTCGCCCGTCCGGCTCTCGTCGGCCCATCGCACACGGCCCCACCCGGGCAGCCCGCCACCCCGGCGGCAAGTCGTCAGAAATTCATACGAGTGCGGGAAACCTCCCTCCCCACCATCCGGCCCAACACCCCGTCACCCCGTCACCCCACCAACGACGGGGGCAGCCCGCCCTCCGGCACGTACACACGCTCCTCCGGCAGCAGCTCCCACGCCCCCGCTTCGTCCCCGGCCTGCACCCGCTCCTGCACGGCGTGCGCCAGCCCCGTCACATCGACGACGGAAACCAGCCACTCCTCCGCGTACCGCCGCACCGCCTCCCCGCTCAGCCCGAGCTGCAACGCCCGCCAGGGCAACGGCCGCAGCCGCCAGTCCCGCTCGGGATCCCACTGCACCCGGGCAGGCGCACCACGCAGCGCCTCCCGCCAGCCGTCGCGACCGGTATGGACACCCGGGTGATACGCCGAGAGACAGGCGTGCCCCAGCGCCCAGTCGAACCCCGCCCGGCTGATCTCGACGGCCAGCACCCGCTCCTGACCCTCCTTCCGGGACCAGCCCGAGCGATACATCATCCAGAGGAACGACGGCTTGATCCACGTCATCCGGTCCCGCTTCCAGGCCGCCGGGAAGCGCTGGTCCCGGGCGGCGGGGAGGGCTATGGACGGGGGGTACGCCTGGTAGACGGTGACGGTGGTGGGGGTTTGGCGGGCGCGGATCTGGTGGGTGGGGCGGGGGAGGTTGGTCGGGTTGGTCAGGTTGGTCATGGGGAGAGGGTGCGGGGGCGGGGGGTGGGGTGGCCAGTGGATTTCGGGGTGGGGGGTTCGGGGATGGGCTTCAGTTCTCGGTGGTCCCCGCCGCAGCCGTTCTCACGCACCCCGCCCCCCCCGCCCACCAAGCCCCCAACTCCCTTAACACCACTGCCACTCCACTCTCCGAACGCCCATACTGACCCCCAGCCCATCCCACACCCACCCAACCCCCAGGGGGACCCCACCCATGTCCCGCCCCTCCCTCCAGGACCTCATCCGTCGGCGCAGGCAAGGTGCCTTCGTCGGGCGGGAGCAGGAGATCGAGCTGTTCGCGCGGAATCTGGACGGGGCGCCCTCCGATCCCACGCACCGGTTTCTCTTCCACGTGCACGGGGTCGGTGGGGTCGGGAAGTCGACGCTGGTGCGGGAGTGGGAGCGGCTGGCGGTCGGGCGGGGGGCGCTCACGGCGTACGTGGACGACTCGGTGCACAGCGTGCCCGAGGTGATGGCGGTGGTCGCGGAGCAGTTCGCCCGGCAGGGGCGGCCGTTGAAGGCGCTGGAGAAGCGGCTGGAGGCGCATCGGCGCAGGGTGCACGAGGCGTTGGCGGCGAGCGGGGCCGACGCGGGCGGCGGGGAGGGGGACGGGGCCTCGGTGGTCAGTTCCGCGGCGGTACGGGCGGGGCTGGTGGGGGCCGGGATGCTGCCGGTGGTGGGGGCGTTCGCGCCGGTGGTGGACGGGGAGCGGCTGGCGCGCGGGGCGGACCGGTTCGCGGCCTCGCTCAGCGCGCGGTTCCGGGACCAGGACGATGTGCGGCTGGTGCTCGACCCGTTGCCGGCGCTGAGCCCGGTCTTCCTCGCCGAGCTGGGGCGGGTGGCCGAGGAGGTGCCGTGGACCGCCCTGTTCTTCGACACGTACGAGAACACCGCGCCGTTCCTCGACGCGTGGCTGCGCGACCTGACCACCACCGACCGGTACGGCGAGGCGCCGGGCAATCTGGTGCTGACCCTCGCCGGGCGGAACCGGCCCGACCCCGTGCTCTGGGGCGACCATCCCGACCTCGCCGCCCACCTGGCCCTCGAACCGCTCACCGAGAACGAGACGGGACGCCTGCTCGACGCGCGGGGCATCCGTGACGAGGACGCCCGGCGCGCCGTCTGGGAGGGGTCGGCCGGGCTGCCCGTGCTGGTCACGACCCTGGCCGACCATCCGGGCGACACCGTCCTCGCGGGCGCCACCGCCGTCGACCGCTTCCTCGGCCGCGACGCCCCGCCCGAGCAGCGCGAGGCGGCCCTCGCCTGCGCCCTGCCGCGCACCCTCGACGAGGACGTCTGCGCCGCCGCCACCGAGGAACCCGGCGACCCCGCCGCCCTCTTCGCGCACCTGACCGCCCTGCCGTTCGTCTCCGGCCGCGAGGGCGCCCCGCGCTACCACGACGTGGTCCGCGCCCCCATGCTCCACCTGCGCCGCACCACCGCCCCCGCCCGCTGGCGCGCCGCCCACCTGCGCCTCGCCGCGCTCCACGAACGGCGGTACGAGGAACTGGCGGGCGGCGCGCCGGCGGGCGGGGCCGGCGGGCGCGACGAGGCCGACCCGGCCCGGCTCCACGCCCGCCTGGAGGCCGCCTACCACCGGCTCTGCGCCCACCCCGCCACCGCCCTGCCGGAGCTGCTGGCCGAGGGCGCCACGGCCGCCCGTCTCGGCGCCGCCCCCGCCCGCCGCTGGGCCCGCACCCTCGCCGACGCGGGCCGCGACAACGGCGACGCGGCGACCCGGGGCTGGGGCGCGGACTGCCTCGCCGTCCTGGACGAGGACGACGGGCCCAAGGGCCGGGCCCGCCTCGCCGGGCTGCTGGTCGACCGGCCGGGCCTCGGCGAACAGGCCCGCGCCGAGGCGCTGCACGCGCGGGCGGCGCTGCACCGCGAGGCCGGGGCGCTCGCCAAGGCCCTCGCCGACTACGACCGGCTCGACGCCCTGCGTCCGGGCGACTGGCGGACCGCCATGGAACGCGCCGTCGCCCACCGCCAGACCGGCGCCTACGCGGCGGCCCTCGCCCACCTCGACGAGGCCGAGACCCGCCTCGCCGCCGCCGAGGCGGAACCCGACACGCCTTCGCTCGCCCGGCTGACCCGCGAACGCGGGGAGACCCGCCGCCACCTCGGCCAGTTCGAGGAGGCCGTCACCCTGCTCGGCCAGGCCCTCGGCCTCGCCCCCGGCGACCCGGGCACCCTCGTCTCGCGCGCCTCCGCGCACCTCTCCCTCGGCCTGCCCGAGGCGGCCGTCGCCGACCTCGACCAGGCGCTCGGTGCCCGCCCCGGCCACTTCTGGGCGCTCCTCAAGCGGGCCCGCGCCCACGACTCCCTGGGCGACCGCGAAGCCGCCCTCGCCGACCTCGCCCGCGCCGCCGAACTCGCCCAGGACCCGGCCGTCGTCATCGGCGAACGCGCCGAGATCCACCGCAGGGCGGGCGAGCACACCGCCGCCGTCGCCGCCTTCGGCGACGCCATCGCCGCCGACCCCGGCTACCTCTGGGCGTACGGGGGCCGCGCCATGGCCCACCACGCCCTCGGCGACACCGAAGCCGCCGTCGCCGACCTCCGCCACGCCCTGAGCGGCAAGCCCGACTACCTCTGGGCCCGGCTGCGGCTGGCCGAGATCCACCACGAACAGGGCGCGTGCGAGGCGGAGTTCGCGGAGTACGACGAGGCGGTCGCGGCCACCGGGGGCCGGCTGGCGCGGCCGTACGTCCTGCGGGCCCAGGCCCGTGCCGCCCACGGGGAGTCCGAGCGCGCGCTCCAGGACTTCGACCGGGCGCTGCGGATCGAGCCGGACGACGAGCGGGTCCGGGAGCTGGCCGAGGAGTGGGCCCGCGCGTACGAGGCCGCGAGTGAGGGGGAGCAGACCGCCCCGGCGCCGGAGACCCCGGACGCCACCTCCTGGGGGCGCAGCGACAGCTCCTGGGGCCACGGGGGGACCAGCGCGGGCTGGTGAACCGGCCCAGCCCCCGGCACCCCAGACCCACCCCCACCCCCTCAAACCCCGCCACCAGGACGACCGTTCACATACCGCTTTCGCCCCCGTCCGCTCACCTCCGGTCAATTACAGTGCGGGACGAGGCGTAAGCGGAACGGTAGGACGGTGGACGGGAGGGATGCCGTGGGCACGGCTGTCGGGACCGTCTGGGGGCGGGCGGAGCAGCAGGACTTCCGGAGCCGGGTGCGCGGGACGCTGCTCGGCGCGGCGCTCGGCGACGCCCTCGGGGCGCCGCTCGCCGGGCTCGGCGCCGCGGCGGTACGGGAGGCCTGCGGCGACGAGGGTCCGGCCGGGCCCGGGGAGGCGTACGGGCGGCGGGGGGCCGTCACCGCTCACACGCAGCTCAGCCTCTTCACCGTGGACGGCCTGATCCGCGCCCAGGTACGCCGCGACACCGGAGCCTGGCACCCGCCGACCGACGTCCACCTCGCCTACCGGCGCTGGGCCGCCACCCAGTCCGACTGGGGCCCCGACGAACGGCGTACCGGTGACGGCTGGCTGGCGCGGCAGGAGTGGCTGTACAGCAGGCGCGGGCCGGAGCGCAGCTGCCTCTCCGGGTTCGGGGACCGGGGGATGGGCACTCTGGAGGCCGTACGGAATCCGGGGGAGCGCGGGCCGGGGGCGCTGACCCGGTCGGCGCCGTTCGGGCTGCTGGTCGGCTGGGACCCGGGGCTCGTCCTCCAACTGGCCCTGGAGTGCGCCGCGCAGAGCCACGGGCACCCGGCGGCCCGGCTCGCGGCCGGGGCGTACGCCCTGCTGGTGCACGGCGCGGCCCGCGGCGAACCCCTGGAGACCGCGACCGGCCGGGTGCTGGCCCTCGCCGCCGAACAGCCCGGCGGCGAGGAGGTCGGCGAGGCGCTGCGCGCCGCCGTCCACGGGGTGCGCCAGGGGCCGCCCGACCCCGCCTTGGTCGAGGAGCTGGCCGGGGGCGGCGGGGCCGAAGGGGTCCTCGCGGCCGCCCTGTACGCGGCCCTGGTCTGCGAGGACGTCTCCCAGGGGCTGCGGCTCGCGGTGCGCCACGGCGGGCCCTCGCCGGCGGTCGGGGCGGTCTGCGGCGGGCTGCTCGGCGCGCTGCACGGCGAGACGGCGCTGCCGCCGGCCTGGCTGGCCGAGCTGGAGGGACGGGCCACCGTGCTGGAGCTGGCCGACGACTTCGCGCTGGAGATGACCCACGGCGCCGCCCTGCACGGGCCCGAGGGCGCCTCGCCCGGCTGGCTCACCCGGTACCCGCGGGCGTGACGGGCGCGGGGTTCCGGGCCGGGGCAGGGGAAAGCCCCCTCGGCCGGGACGGCGATCCAGTCGAGAGGGCCGTAGGTGCCGCACGTGGGCGGCCGGGTCACACGAGGTCGAAGTTCCCCCGGCCGACCCCGGCGACGAAGGCGTTCCAGGAGTTCGCGGCGAAGCCGATCGCCGGTCCCTGGACGACCTTCGAGTCACGCACGGCGATGGACGCCACGACGGGGGACTTCACCTCGACGCAGGCGCCGTTCCCGGTGGAGTAGGAGGACTTGGTCCAGTCGGTGGTCGCACCCTGGTGAATAGCCATGATTGCTCCGGTTCAGGCGGTGGATGTGCAGTTCCGCCGGCCGAGTGGCCGGGGAGTGTCACCGGTCCCGATGACGTCGTTGACGCTACTCGCCGACATCGTCCGGAGCAGAAGCCAGTCACCCGACTGAAGGCAATTTACCCGGTTCACCGCCGGGAGAGGTGAAGGAACGTGTATCGTCCGTGCGCACACTTCGCGGGTACGCGCATTTGAGCGAAACCGCGGAATAAACCCTGGTTTCTGCCGACAGGGTAATTCAGGCCACTGGGAAGAGCCGCCCCGGCACCCGTTCCCGCCTGCGGCGACACCCGCGAACACGCCGACGCCGCCCGGCAGATGCGTACCTGCCGGACGGCGTGCGGTAAACGGTTCGGGAAACGGCCGAGAAAGTGGCGGGGGCGAGCGGAGTTCGCGGTCAGCCGCCGTGCTCGCGGGCCATCTTCGCGATGTAGTCGCGCGAGTCTTCCGGGTTCAGTGCCTGTGCCCGCAGATGTTCGTACATGACGCTGTACTTCTGCACGTCGTTCGACTTCTCCAGGTACAGATCGCTGGTGACGCCTTCGATGTAGACGACGCTGGAATCGGTCGAGTCCGGGAACTCCAGAATCGCGTATTGGCCGTTGAGTCCGGGATGGGCGCCGGTCGAGAACGGAATGACCTGGACGGTCACGTGCGGCAGCTCCGACATCTGCACGAGATGTTCCAGCTGCTCCTTCATGACCTCCGGCGTGCCCACCGCCCGGTGCAGCGCCGCCTCGTCCATCACCGTCCACAGCCGCAGCGGGTTCTCCGGCGAGGAGACCCGGTCCTGGCGGCGCATCCGCACCTGGACGCGCTTCTCCGCGTCGGCCGGGCTGATCTCCGGGATGGCACCCCGGATCAGCGCCTCCGCGTACGGCCGGGTCTGGAGCAGACCCGGTACGACCTGCGGGTCGTAAGCGCGCAGCGAGGCCGCGTCGGTCTCCAGCCCGATGTAGACGCTGTAGGGGATGTCGCCGAAACTGTGCCACCAGCCCTGCTGGCGCGAGTCCTTGGCCATCTGCATCAGCGAGTCGACGATGCGGTGGTCCTCGACCTCGTAGACGCCGCAGAGGTCACGTACGTCACGCTGGCTGATCGAGCGGCGGCCGTTCTCCAGGCGGCTGATCTTCGACTGCGAGACCAGGAGGCGTTCGGCGACCTGCTCGGCGGTCATGCCCTTGAGCTCGCGGAGCCTGCGCAGCTCCTGACCCAGGCGGCGGCGCCTGACGGTGGGGTTGACACTGGACGCCACGGATACGTGCACCTCCGGCTGCGGGCCCTGCGGGGCAGGGCCTGGCGGGTTCTGCTTATCTGCTGTTCAGCAGAGTGCCACCAACGGCCCGGCCAGCGCTGGGAAATGGCCGATGCCGTATCCGTACGGTGGCCCAGCGTGTCCGTCCGGCCCCCGGCCGGTATGCTCCGGCCCCCTCGCGCGCACGGCCGCGCGGGGTGACGGTCGGAGGCGTCGTCCGGACGTCCTCCCGCCACCCCGCGCGGCCACCTCGCGGCTCCCGGACCGGTTCAGGGGCCGCCGCCCGACCGGGTCGGGCGGCGGCGTGGCGGTACGGCGCACTGGGGTCCTGCTCTTCGGTTGTGGTGCTCGGTGCGCTGTCGCTCTCAGTGGGCCGCGGCGCGGGCCATCGTCGAGCGGTGAGGCTGGACCGGGGCGTGGTGCCCGGGGCCGGCCGCCGGTTCCGGGGTGCGTGGCCCGTGGGCCGGGCGCACCGCCGGAGCACCCCCGCGGCGTGGCGGGGTCGCCGCGCCGTTCTGGACGTCCATCACGGCGTGCGCCACGAGTCCGCCCATCGGGTCGTGCCTGATGAGGTCCCGGAGGCGGGAGCGCGAGGAGCGCCCCTCGTTCCCCGGGTACAGGTGCTTGCCGAGACCGACCGCGTGGGCCAGTGCGGCGAGCGCCGCGGTCCGCGGGTCCGGCGGGACGCCGGTGCGGATCGCGTTGTCCAGCCGGGCTCTGATCTCCCGGCTGACCGCCGACTCCGTCGCCTGGTAGCGCGTCGTCGGCAGCACCCCGCACATCTGGCCCTCGACGGCATGCACCATGCCGCACCGTTCCAGATGCGAGAGATAGGTCTGGCGCAGCCCCAGCCGGGGCCCGCCGATCCAGTGCACGGCCCGCACCGGCGCGCCGCGTCTGCGCAGCAGCTCCAGTGCGGAGTCCAGTGTCGGATCTCCGGTCGGCCGTGGTACGACCACGGCGATACGATCCCCGTCCGGGGCTATACGTCCGGCCAGCGCCAGCTCCACTAGCTGTGCTCCGGCCAGACCGAGGTCGAGCGACTGCGGCTGCGCTGTGGTACCCGTGGCCGGGTCCAGAGCGAGCAGCAGAAGCTCCTCCGGAATCGTTCTGCGGCTCCTGCCCATCCATGCCTCCCCGCGTGGATGAGTGACAGGGTGACCCCTCTCACATTGGTCTGTCGAGAGCACGTGGGCGCTATGTACGGGAACCAGTAGGTATGTCGTTCTCGTCTGGCAAGAGGGCCCGTGGGTCACACAGGACACTGGTACATGGTTCGGACACGACGTCGTCCGGCACGACGGACGGCTTATCGAGGAGGCATCGGTGGCGGGCGAGATCCCCGACAGGTCGGAGCAGAAGAAGGCGGCGGGGGAGCCCGAGGCCCCGGCCACCGACGCTCCGGACCCGGCCACGGACGACCGTGACCCCCGGATCGCGGTCGCCCGCGAGACCCCGGACCCCGTCGACCACGCCACGACTGTCCTGAGGACGGACGAGGGGCGCGATGGTGGCGGCGGCGGCGATGATGACGGTGACGCGGAGGGCAAGGGCGAGGGCGTGAAGCCCGCCGACGCCGACGCCGACGCCGGCGCCGCGGGGGAGGCTCGCGACGCCGAGGCCGGCACCGAGTCCGACTCCGGTGCGGAGGGCGCCGGTACGGCCGGGGAGGCGGGCGGCTCCGCGAAGGGTGAGGACGCCGACGGCGAGGCCGGCGGTTCCGCCGAGAAGGACGTGGCGGGTGACGAGGTTGCCGACGACGCCGCCGACGCCGTATCCGGGAAGAGCGGCACCGAGGCCGGTACCGACGGGCGGCTGCGGGACGCCGTCGCCGCCTGGGTGGCCACCGACGACGCCGACGAAGCTGAAGAAGCCAACGAAAAGGGCAAGTCGGGCAAGGTGGAGGCGGATTCCGTCGATGCCGACGCTGGCGAGGCCGCTGGTGAGGGCGAGGAAGAGGCTGAAGGCGCTTCAGAGGCGCCCGAGGAGCCCGTACGGGGTACGGATGGCCCCAAGGTGCCTGCGGCGCGTGAGGCGGGCGACAGCGAGCCCGAGCGTGAGTCTGAGCGCGAGTCCGAGCGCGATGCGGAAGCGGACGGTTCGGACGATGACGGGGTCGACGAGGACGACGCGCCGAAGCCTGACGGGGCCGCTGCCGCCGGTGACAAGCCTGCCGAGGCGGAGGCCGATGGGGAGGAGTCCTCGGCGACGGCGGGCGGGGAGTCGGACGGTGCGGGCGAATCCGGCGTAAAGAAGGATGTCGCGGACGGCGGGGTGCCCGCGCAGGGCGGGAAGCCGGCGGGCGGGGCGGAGAAGGCCGACGGCGGGGACGAGGAGGCGGCGGACGGGGAGGACGCCGCTGTCGTGTCCACCGGGGTGAAGCTCCGGAAGGTCGGCAAGCGGGAGGGCGTCGACCAGCCGACCGCCGTGTTCCGGGCGCCGAAGTCCGGGCCCGAGGTCGACCAGCCGACGACCATGCTGAAGGTCGGCGAGACCAAGGCCGAGGACGAGGACGGGAAGGACGGGAAGGACGAGAAGGCCGAGAAGGGCGGGAAGGCCGGTAAGGGCGCCGTCGGGGGTGAGTCGGAGGCCGAGCGGACCAGCAAGTTCGTGCCGTTGCGCGGGCTGGACGGGCCGGCGGCGGTCAAGCCGAAGCCCGCCGAGGCGAAGCCGGCGGAGGCCGGGGAGGAGGCGCCGCAGGCCAAGGCCGCCGTGCCGGCGCCCGCCGCGCCCGCCGACGAGACGGCCGCGCTGCCCGCCGCCGAGCGCACCACCCAGCAGCCGCTGCCGCCGCTGGACCTGCTCGCCGAGCTGACCAACACCCCGCCGCCGCCGGAGACGCCGCTGCGCACCGCCGTGCGCCGGGTGAAGATCTGGACGCCGCTGGTCATCCTGCTGCTCATCGTCTTCGCGGTGGTCCAGTCGGTGCGGCCGCTGCCCGAGGGCACGCTGGCGCTGACCGCCGAGGAGACGTACACCTTCCAGGGCGAGGAGCCGGCCATGCCGTGGCCGACCGAGGGCCAGGCGACGGTCACCGTCGACGGCATCGGTTCGCTCGGTTCGTACGGCGAGCAGAAGCCGATCCCGATCGGCTCGGTCGCCAAGGTCATGACGGCGTACACGATCCTGCGCGAGCACCCGGTCAAGAAGGGCACCGAGGGCGAGCGGCTCACCATCGACGCCAAGGCCCAGCGGGACTACGAGAACGCCGGGCAGGAGTCGACCGTCAAGGTCACCGAGGGCCAGAAGATCTCCGTCAAGGAGGCCATCGAGGCGATCATGCTGCCCTCCGCCAACAACATCGCCCGCCAGCTGGCCCGTTGGGACAGCGACGGCGACGAGGCGGCCTTCGTCGAGAAGATGAACAAGTACGCCGCCGAGCTGGGCATGGAGAACACCACCTACACCGACCCCAGCGGCCTCAAGGAGACCACCGTCTCCTCCGCCGAGGACCAGGTGAAGCTCGGCAAGGCCGTCATGGAGTTCGAGACCTTCAGCTCGGTCGTGCGGCTGCCGAACTACGAGTCCACCACCTCGGGCCAGCGGGAGAAGAACTACAACTTCCTCGTCCCGATGTACGGCGTCGTCGGCATCAAGACCGGCTCCACCACCAAGGCCGGCGGCAACCTGCTCTTCGCCGCCGAGAAGGTGGTCGACGGCGAGAAGCAGCTGATCATCGGCGCCGTCTTCGGCCAGCACGCGCCGCCCATCCTGGACACCGCCACCGCCCGCTCCAAGGACCTGATCCTGCGCACCCAGGAGCTGCTCACCTCCAAGCCGGTGGTGAGGAAGGGCGACGTCGTCGGCCACGTCGACGACGGGCTCGGCTCGACCACGCCGGTCGTCGCCACCAAGGACGTTCCGGCCGTCGGCTGGCCCGGCCTCACCGTGAAGCTGGCCCTGGACGACGGCGGCAAGGCCCTGCCGCACGAGGCGAAGGCCGGGACCAAGGTCGGCGTGCTCAGCGTCGGCGACGGCACCGGGGACGCCGTCGAGGTGCCCGTCGCCCTCCAGAGCGACCTGGCCGAACCCTCCTTCGGCGCCAAGCTCCAGCGCATCGGCTGAGCCCGGCCGCAGGACCCGCTCCGGCGGCGTTGCCCCACCCGGGGAGCGCCGCCGGAGCCGTGTTAGCGTCCCGGGCATCGGGACCAAATCGGACGTGGCGGCGCTGCACGGCACCCGCGCCTCACCGGCCGGGGACGAACGGGGAGAGCCGCCAGTGACCACCGCCGAGACCGGGCACGCCGAGCCGCCCGCGCCCGCGCCGCCCGAGGCCATACCGCCCGCGCCGCCCGCCGCCGAGTCCCGCGCCCGCCGCCTGCTCCGCCACCCGGTCACCCTCACCACCGCCCTGGCCGCCGCCCTCCACGTCCTGTGGTTCTTCACCTTCGCGAACAGCGGGGGCGATCTCGCGGCGCAGGACGCGTGGGCCGAGTTCGTCGGGCGCAACCCCGGTTCGGCGTACAACCTCGCCTGGTACGGCGGGATGCACCCCGTCTCGTACAGCGTCGTCTCGCCCTACCTCATGCACGTGCTGGGCGTACGCACCACGATGATGCTGGTCGGCACCGTCTCGGCGGCGCTGCTCACGCTGCTGCTGATCCGCAGCGGCGCGGTGCCGAGGCCCGGGAGCGGGCCGGGGGCCCTGCGGCGCGCCCTGCTTCCCGCGTTCGCGGGTGTGTACGGGCTGCTCTGCAACGCCGTCTCCGGCCGGGTCACCTTCGGCCTCGGCATGATGTTCGGGCTGGCCGCCGTCGCCGCCTTCTTCTGCTGGCCGCACCGCTGGCGGCACCGCCGCTGGACCAAGGGCGCCGTCGCCGCCGTCCTCGCCGGGCTCGCCACCGCCGGGTCACCGGTGGCCGGGCTCTTCGTCGGCTTCGTCGCCGCCGCCCTCTTCGTCAGCCGCCGCCGCCCCGCCGCCTACGCCCTCGGGCTCGCCCCGGTCGCCGTCGTCGCCGTCTCCACCTGGCTCTTCCCCTTCTCCGGCACCCAGCCGATGTCGCTGGGCTCGGCGGCGCTCCCCTTCGTCTTCGGCGTGCTGGTCTGCGTCCTGGTGCCCCGGCACTGGGTGACGGTCCGCCTCACCAGCGGCGTCTACGCCCTCGCCGTGCTGCTGGTCTGGGCGGTCCACTCGCAGATCGGCTCCAACGTCACCCGCCTCCCGATGCTCTTCGCGGGCGTCGTACTGGCGGCGGCCCTCCCCTTCACCGTCCGCGCCAGCCGCAAGTGGTACGCCCTCGTCGCCTCCCTCGTCCTCTTCACCGGGTGGATCGGCGTCAAGTCCGTCGACGACGTCGTCAACACCACCCCCATCGCCTCCTGGAATCGCGAACTGGCCCCCCTCGTCAGCCACCTCGACCAGGCCGGCGCCGACCAGGGCCGCGTCGAGGTCGTCCCCTCCCGCAGCCACCGCGAGGCCTCCGCCCTCGCCCCCTACGTCAACCTCGCCCGCGGCTGGAACCGCCAGGCCGACGTCGACCGGAACCCCCTCTTCTACGACGGCTCCCTCAACGCCGCCACCTACCGCGCCTGGCTCGACCGCTGGGCCGTCCACCACGTGGTGCTGCCCCACGGCAACCTGGACGGCGACGGCGGCGAACGCGAACGCGCCCTCATCGAACGCGGCATGCCCTACCTCGACCTGATCTGGAGCGACGCCAACTGGCGCCTCTACGCCGTCGAGAACCCCACCCCCATCGCCGACCCGCCCGCCCTGGTCCGCCGCGCCGAACAGGGCGCCATCACCCTCGACGTGCTGCGCCCCGGCCGCGTCCTGGTCCGCCTCCCGTACTCGCCGTGGCTCGGCCTGGTCGACGCCGAGGGCTCCACCCTGCGGGCCCCCGAGGAGACCGCCGCCTCCCGGGCCCGCACCGAGGCCGACCCCGACCGGCCCAAGGAGTACGCCAACCGCCACGGCTGCCTCGCCCCCACCGAGCCCGACGCCACCGGCGCCACCTGGACCGAACTGGTCGCCCCGAAGGCCGGCACGTACCGCATCGCGGCCCCGTACGAGATCCCGCGCGGGACGGCCTGCCCCGAGGAGCTGCGCTGACCCCGGCGGCGGGAGGCCCTACAGGACGGTGAGGAGGCGCGGGCCCTCCTCCGTCACGGCGATGGTGTGCTCGATGTGGGCGGCACGGCTGCCGTCGGCGGTGTACATGGTCCAGCCGTCCTCGCCGGTCCAGCAGGCGTCCGAGCCGCCGGCGAGGAACATCGGCTCGATGGCGAGGGCGAGACCGGGCCGGAGCGCGAAGCCGCGTCCCGGCCGGCCCCGGTTGGGGATGTGCGGGTCCTCGTGCATCCGGCGGCCGATGCCGTGCCCGCCGAAGTCCTCGGGGACCCCGTACCCGCCGCGCCGTGCGGCCGAGCCGACCGCGTGCGAGATGTCGCCGATCCGGTGGCCCACGGTGGCCGCCGCGATGCCCGCCTCCAGGGCGGCCCGGGTGTCGGCGACCAGGCGGGCGTCCTCGGGGCGGGGCGTGCCGACCGGGAAGGTGGTGGCGGCGTCCCCGGTCCAGCCGTCCAGCCGGGCCCCGCAGTCGACGCTCAGCAGATCGCCGTCCCGGAGCCGGTGGTCCGTCGGGATGCCGTGCTGCACCGCGTCGTTGACCGAGGCGCAGATCACCGCAGGGAAGGGGATCGGCGCGAACCCCGGCTGGTACCCGAGGAACGGCGAGGTCGCCCCGGCCCCGGCCAGCACGCCCCGGGCCACCTCGTCCAGCTCGCGCAGCGAGACGCCGGGGGCCGCCGCCTCCTGGACGGCGGCCAGCGCCTGGGCCACGACCCGGCCCGCCTCCCGCATCGCGTCCAGCTCGCCGTCGGTCTTGATCTCCACCATGCCCTGGCCCCGCCTCACTCCGGTCTCCGGGCATGCGGGCGCGCCGGAGGACGGCATGCCGCCTCCCCGGCGCATCCAATTTCTATACCGGTATTAGTATCACGGTCATGGTGCGAACAGCTCTGACCCCCTGGGAACGCTCCCGCGGCGAACACTTCGGTGCCCTCATCCGCCGGGCCCGCGGCGACCGCAGCATGGTCGACGTCGCGGCCGCCGCCGGCGTCTCCGCCGAGACCCTCCGCAAGATCGAGACGGGCCGCGCCCCGACCCCCGCCTTCTTCACGGTCGCCGCCCTCGCCACCACGCTCGGCCTCTCCCTGGACGAACTGGCCCGGGCGGCGGCGCTGGCGGCGGGGGACGACGTGGCGGAAGGGGACGGGGCCGGGGTCGCCCGGTCGGCCTGACCGGGCCGGACGGCGCCCACTCCGTCACTCGTTGCGCGGCTTCACTCCTTGCGCGGCGCCCCGGGCGGCGACTGCCACGGGTCGTGCTGGGGACCGGCGGGGCCACCAGGACCGTAGGAAGGGCCGTTGCCGTGCGGGGGCGGGCCCGAGCGGCCCAGCGCCTCGGCGGCCAGGCGGTTGCGGTGGCGGGAGCGCTTGACGATGAGGGCGATGGCGACACCGGCCACCGCGAGTCCCGCGAGGCCGGGCAGCGCGGAACGGAGCAGCAGCGTGTTGGCGAGGGCACCCAGCCCCGCGCCGTCACCCGGCGCGAAGGTGGCCGAGCCCGCCGGGTCGGTGCAGCGCAGGGTGTAGGTGCCCGGGGTGTCGGCCTCGATCCGGAGGAGCCGCACCCAGGTCGTCCGGTTGAGCTTCACGGTGTACCTGGCCCCGTAGGCGCTGAACTTCGCCTCGCCGGGCCCGTCCAGCGTGCACTCGGCCCCCTCCGGCACCGGCGCCTGTCCGTACACCGCCGGCTCGCCGCCGGCCGTCACCTCCACCCGGGCACTGCCGCCGCTGCGGAACGCCTGGTCGCGGTCGATCGCGTCGACGGCCGACACGAGCGTCAGCACGAACCCGGCGACCGCGCCGAGCAGCAGCAGCCCCGCGGCCACCCACACCCCCGCGAGCACCCCCCGCCGGGGTCGTATCAGGGACGGGTCGACGTGGGAGGGGCCGGCTCCTGGGCCCAAGTGCTTGCTCATGCACCGATGCTGGCAGGCGGGACGTGGGCGGGCCAGGGGTTCCGGCTCATGCCGAAAGAGCCCCAAAAGGGGCCGCAGGACGCCGAAAGGCTCCGCCTGCTGCTTCGGCCTGCCGCTTCGGCCTACTGCTTCGGCGGCTGCCCGTAGGGGCCGGGCTGCTGCCACTGACCGGGCTGCGGGGGCTGCGGCTGTCCCTGCTGCGGGTAGCCGTACGGGCCCGGCTGCGGCTGCGGGGGCTGCTGCGGGTATCCGTAGGGCGCCGCGGGCTGTTGGGGTTGTCCCTGCTGCGGGTAGCCGTACTGCGCGGGCTGGGGCTGCTGCGGCTGGGCGTACGGGCCGGGCTGCTGCACCGGCGCGCCCCAGCCGGTCTGCGCCCCCGGCGGCAGATAGCGGGCGCGGCCCTCCTGGTCGGTGACCCGCTGGAAGCCGTAACCCTCCAGGTACGCCGCGAACTTGGCGTTCCGCTGCCGCTGCACCACGACGCTGATGCCGAGCGCCACCATCGCCACCACCCAGAAGCCCACCACGAAGCCCGTCGGCAGGTCCCGCAGGGCGAGGACGCCGGAGGCGAGCGTCAGCCCGAGCCCCGCCATCACGAGCCGGTTGGTCTCCGTCAGCCGGCCGGTCAGGTCGAAGTTGATGCGGGCCTTGAGCAGCTCGAACATGTCCGAGGGATAGGGCGGCAGCGGACCGTCGTTGGCCGCCTGCGGGTACTGCTGCCAGTTGGCCGCCGCACGCTGCCGGGCCGCCGGGCTCGGGTCGGGGGCGAGATACATGTGGAGCGCGGTGTTACGCCCGCCGCCCTGCCGCACGTCGATGTACTCGTAGCCGAACAGCTGCGCCGTGCAGGCCAGTTTGGCCAGCTTCTTCACCGACGCCATCGGGCTCGTCAACACGACCGGCTGCCCGTGCCCCATCAGCTCGAACATCTCGCGGACCTGCTTCTTGCTCACCCACACCACCCCGTTCCGGTCCCGGTACCTCGGCCGAAGGCCGCCCGCGACTGTACCGTCCCCCGCTCCCGGCCGGTCCTGGCCGTGTCACGGGAACCCCGGCGGCTCCCCCCGGCCGCACCGGGACGCGTATCATCCGGCCGAGTGACGCCGCGCCGCCGGAGGCGGACGCGGCGCGGACGGGTACGGCCGCGCCCAGGGGACGGCCACGCACAGCACGCCGGAAACGGTTCACCGGCAGCGTGCGAGATACAGCGGAGGTGTGGTGTTGTGCTGAAGACCGGGAAGATCCTGCGCTTCGACGAGGTGCGCGGCTACGGGTTCATCGTGCCCAACGAAGGCGGCGAGGACGTCTTCATGCACGCCAACGACCTTGTCGACGAGAAGTACCTGTACCAGAGCGGCCGCGAGGTCGAGTTCTTCGAGGAGATGGGCGAGAAGGGCCCCAAGGCCTCCCAGATCCGCCTCGTCTACCGCTCCTCCCCGCGCCGCTCCACCCCCGCCGTCGGCTTCTCCTCCGGCGGCCCCGACGCCCCGCGCATCACCAACCCCGGCGTCGACGAGCCCGAGACCGAACTCGACGAGTACGACGACCAGGACGAGGCCGACACCCTCACCGTCGCCGAACTCCGCACCGAACTCACCGACCTCCTCCTCGACACCGACGACACCCTCACCGCCGACCAGATCAAGCGCATCCGCACCCGGGTGACGGAACTGGCCCGGGTACACGGGTGGGTGGCTTCGTAGGCAGCGCCGAGACTCCCCGGCCCCGTTCCGCCCGGTGGGCGGGACGGGGCCGGTCGCTTTCGGAGCCTCGAAGGTTTCCTGGGACCCCCAGGGGGTTTGCCGGGCGTCGCCCTCCGGTACCCATCACCCCCATGAGCACCCCCGCCGCCGGCCCCCCGCTGCCCGTCACCACCCTCCTCGCCGTGGCCCCGGTCACCGACCTCCCCCGCGCCACCACCTGGTACACCCACCTCCTCGGCCGCCCCGCCGACACCCACCCCATGCCCTCCCTCGCGGAATGGCAGCTCACCCCGGACACCTGGCTCCAGCTCTTCCACTCACCGGAACACGCCGGGTCGACCCTGATCAACATCGGCGTCCCGGACCTGGACAGCGCACTGGCGGAACTGGCCGAGCGGGGCCTGGAGGCAGACACCCCCCAGGAGGGCGCCGGCGGAACGGTCCGCTTCGCCGCCCTCCACGACCCGGAGGGGAACAGGGTGACGCTGATCGAGGGGCGGGGGTAGGTCTCGACGAGCCCACGCAGAAACACCGAAGGCCCCGAACCAAGACCGGTCCGGGGCCTTCCGCCTGGTGCCCCCGGCAGGATTCGAACCTGCGACACCCGCTTTAGGAGAGCGGTGCTCTATCCCCTGAGCTACGGAGGCGGGGCGCGTCCGTGAGGGGTGCGCCCTGGTCGTCGCCGACCGCTGACAGCGTAGCGGATCGAGGCTGCGGGGGTCGCCTCGTTACTGGTGAGCTGGGTGGGGGCGGTCGTGCTGGTCAGGTCGTGGAGGTGCAACACGGCGGCGGATGGGGGTACTTCGGGGTAAGGGCCGCCCGTATGGCGTACCGTGCCGGGCGACCAGTGACACACCGCTATGCCCCAGGAGCCCCCAGTTGACCCCGTTCGAGCAGATCACCGCGCTTCTCGACCGTGAGGAGGCCGCGTACCGCGTGGTCGAGCATGCTGCCGAGGGGCGGTCTCTGGAGGTGGCGGCGGTGCGGGGGACGAGTGTGTCGCAGGGGGCCAAGGCGTTGGTGTGCCGGGTGAAGGGGATCGAGGCGCCGGGGGTGCTCGCTGTGCTGGCGGGGGACCGGCGTGCGGAGCTGAAGAGGATCGTGGCGGCGGTGGGCGGCAGGAAGGGCGGGTTCGCGCCGGCGGAGCTGGCCGAGCGGCTCACCGGGTGTGTGGTCGGGGCCATTCCGCCGCTGCCGCTCCTGGCGGAGGTGCCGGTCGTCGTGGACGAGGAGTTCCTCGCCGGGCACGAGGAGATCGCGTTCAACGCGGGGCGGCTGGACCGGTCGGTGGTCATGGCCACGGCGGACTACGTACGGATCGTGGCGCCGGTGGTGGCCTCCATCGCCGCGCCGTCGGCACCGGCCCAGCCGCCCGCGGAGGCCGCGCCCCGGCAGCCCGGCTGACCGGCCTGGCGCTTCTTGCTGGCCGACCGTGGGCGAGGCAATACTGTGGGTTCATGGCGGACGAGACGCGGAACCACCTGGACGGGCGGGCTCACGTCGTCGTCCAGAGCGGCCGGATCGAGCAGTTGCACCAGCACATCGGCGGCGGGCCGGAGGCGGAGGCGGCCGTGCCGTTCCAACTTCCGCCCGCCGGGCACCGGTTCGCGAACCGGGTGGCGGAGCAGGAACGGATCCGGCGGGCCGTGGAGGACCACGTGCCGCAGGCCGGGCCGCTGGTGGCGCTGCTGACCGGGATCGGCGGGGTCGGCAAGACCGCGCTCGGCTTCCACGTCGCCCGCCACCTCGCCGACCGCTACCCGGACGGCGTCCTCCACGTCGACCTCGACGACCACCGCCGCGAGGGCGCCGTCGAGCTGGCCGAGGCGGTCGGCGAGATGCTGGCCGGGCTCAAGGTGGAGAAGGACTGGCGGGAGCGTGCGTTCGCCGCCCGCGTCAAGCAGCTGTGGACCCTCACCCGCGACAAGCAGCTCCTCGTGGTCATCGACAACGCCCGCTTCGGCAGCGAGGTCACGCCCCTGCTGCCCGCCTCCGACCGCAGCCTGGCCCTCGTCACCAGCCAGGGCACCCTCTACGACCTGGACGTGGCGGCGGTGGAGGTGCCTCTCGGCCCGCTGCCGGCGCCGGACGCGGTGGAGCTGCTGCGCCACCTGGTGGACGATCCCCGGCTGGCGGCCGAACCGGAGGCCCTGGCCGACCTCGTCGAGGGCTGCGCCGGCCTGCCCGCCGCCCTGCTGGTGGCCGGGCGCTGGGTGCGCAAGTACCGGCGGCGGCCCCTGTCGCGGCTGGTCGGGGAACTCACCGCCGAGCTGCGCGAGAAGGGCCTGCCCATGGTCGAGGCCGTGTGGGACGCCGCCTACGAGGGGCTGGACGACGAGGCCGCCCGGCTGTACCGCCTGCTGCCCCTGCTCCCGGCCCCCGTGATCGGCGAGGAGCCGGCCGCGGCCCTGCTGGGCAGCGGCTACGACGAGGCGGCCGACCTGCTGGAGGAGTTGCAGCGCGCCGGGCTGCTGGACGAGGGAGTCGACGGCTGGCGGATGCACGACCTGCTGCGCGGCCACGCCGAGCGGCGGCTCGGCCAGGCCGACCCGGCGGGCGCCGAGCGCGACCGGGCGCTCGCCGCGCTGGTCCGCTGGTACCGGCGGCAGGCGGCGCGTGCGGACCGTACCGCCGCCGGGCCCCGGATGACCTTCGCCCCGCAGCCGGACCCCGCCGGGGACGGCCCCGCCGACCTCCTCTTCGAGGACAAGGCACACGCCCTGCGGTGGCTGGAGCGGAACCGGGCGGCGCTGTTCGGCTGCGTGCGGCTGGCCTTCGACGCGGGGCGGTACGAGGACGCGTGGGGGCTGTGCGAACCGCTGTGGACGCACTACCTGGACCACCCGCACCCGGGCGAGGTCCTGGCCGCCTTCCGCACCGGGGTGGAGGCCGCCGACCGTACGGAGTTCCTGCCGGCGATGGTGCGGATGCGGTGCCAGCTGGCCCGGCCGCTGTGGGAGGCGGGGCGGCACGAGGAGGCGGCGCGCCAGCTCGACCGGGCGGTGCACGCCGCGCAGGCCCTCGGCACCAGCTTCGAGGAGGACCGGCTGCGGGCCTCGGCCCTGGAGTTCCAGGGGCTGCTGAAGGCGGAGACGGGCGATCTGGCGGGCGCCGTCACCGACTTCACCGCCTCCCGGGAGATCCACGCGCGGATCGGCAACGCCTACGGGGTGCTGCTCCTGACTCACCAGGAGGGCAAGGTGGCGTTGCGGCGCGGGGAGAGCCAGGAGGCGGTCGGGCTGCTGGAGCGGGCGCACGCGGCCGCCGTCGAGCAGGGGCGGGAGCGGATGGCCGCGCGCACCGGCTTCGAGCTGGGGCGCGCCCTGCGGGCCGTGGGCCGGCCCGAGGAGGCGGACGCGCTGGTGGCGGCGGCTCTGGAGAGTGCCCGCCGGCGTGGTTCGGCCACCGACGAGGTGCGCGCGCTGCGGGAGCTGGCCGAACTGGCCGACGCGCTGGGCGAGGCCGGGCGGGCCGAGGAGCACCGGGCGGAGGCGGACCGCATCGTGGCGCTGCGGGGCGGGCTGCCCACGCCTCACACCTCGTAGTCGAGGTCCCGGTCCTCGGCGGGCGCCAGATGGACGCGGACCGCCACGGGACCGGTGTCGCAGAGCAGGGTCCCCCGCGCCCCGGGCGGCGGACCGGCCGCCAGCCAGGCGTGGACGGCGCTGACCACGGCGGTCGGGTCGGCGTGCCGGGAACGGCCCTGTTCCCGGTCGGGCTCGATGGTCACGGTGAGCGGGGCGCGGCCTCGCGGGCGGAGCAGGAGACGGTCCCGGGTGAGGATCGCGGCGGCGGTCCGGCAGCCGGGCATCTCGTCCAGCGCCGAAGCCGTCCAGCCGGACGCCGTCCACGCCGCGTGATGGCCGGTCAGGGGCCGGGTGCGCGCGTGGTGCCACAGCACCGCCGCGCTCTGGAGCGGGCCGGGCCCGGCCGTGGGGTGTTCGGCGGCCAGGTGATGGACGCGCTCGGGAGTGTCCGGCGGGAAGCGGTGCACGGTGACGCGGTCCCCGCAGACCTCGGCGCGTACGGCGAGGGCGGCCGGCTGCCGGGGAGTGGTGGTGGGCGCCGGGAAGGCGGGGGCGTCGACGACCGGGGTGGCGGGCGGGCGGAGGCCGAGCAGGCGGTAGAGGTGGCCGCGGAGCAGGGTCAGCGCCTCGCCCTGGTGGGCGAAGGCGTGGGCGGCGGGGCCGCGCGGGTCGGTGGCGCGGGCCGCCTCCAGGGCGGCGGGCAGGTCGCGGGCGGCCGCCAGGTGGGGGGTCTCGGCGAGCAGGCGGGCCATGGGGCTGTGCGGGACCAGTTCGCGGCCGCCGTCGTAGGCGCCGACGACCGGGCGGCCCAGCGCGGCGGCGTACAGGCCGGTCGAGCCGTGGTCGGTGACCACCGCGTCGGCGGCGACCAGCAGGGCCGCCCACTCCTCGTGCGGGCGGGCCAGGACCAGGCCCGCGCGCAGCGCCGGGGCCATCCAGCGGGCGAGGTCGAAACCGCCGGTCCGGCTGTGGGCGTTGGGGTGCAGGACCAGCGCGACCTGGTAGGCGTCGTGGGGCAGGAGGGCGAGCAGCTCGGCGGCGAGCCCGGGGCGGCGGGCGACCAGTGACTCGGGGCCCCAGGTCGAGGAGAGGACGACCAGGTGGCGCGGGCCGGTGCCGACGGCCGCGCGGTACTGCTCGCGGGCGGGCAGGGAGCGCAGCAGGCGGTCGGCGGTGGGGTCGCCGACGACGACGGCGGGGCGGGCCTCGGGACAGTACCGGGCCAGCCGCAGCGCCTGCTCCTCGTGGGCCAGGGCGTGCAGGTCGGCCCAGGGCTCGCCGTCGGCCAGCAGGTGGACGGGGTCCAGCCCCGAGGGCACGTCCGCCGAGCCCTCGTCGCCGAGTGCCTTGCCGAACCCGGCGCCGTGCGGCAGGAGCGCCCGGGGCCCGGGCAGCAGGTGCAGGTCGCCCTTGGGGCTGGCGCTGAGGACCAGGTCGTGCCGGGTGGAGATGGCCTCCTGCCAGGGCATCGTGCGGGCCCCGGTCCGGTCCAGCGCGGTCAGCGCGTCGACGTCGAAGCGGGAGCCGGGGACCAGCGTGAAGCGGACCCGGACGCGGTCGTCGCCGTCGAAGACCGGCAGCACGTCCAGCAGCCGGTGGAGCGCCACCGCCGAGCGGATCGCGACCAGCACGCCCCGCTGCCCGCCCGCCACCGCCCGCCTCCGGGTGACAGGAGAGCGGGGGGCGCGCCTGGTGGCGTCGTACGGGTCGGGGGAGGCCGGCTGCGGCATGGTCCCGATCGTATCCAGGTGTCGTGCGCCGGTGCGTCTCTCAGCCCGCGCGTGCGCCCTCCGGACCGGCGCTCGGTATCCATGGGGCCCACCCCGTATCCCCGCCTCCGGGTTTGGGGGTGACGGAGGCCGGGATATGGGTGCTGGCACCCATGGTGCGGGTCGTGGGGTGCGGGCGAGTGTGGGGGGCACCGACATGGGCATGTCCCGTTCCGCCTCCGTCGGGCGTGCTGGGCAGTTCCTGTTCCGTTCTGGTCGGGGTGGGGGGAGCGGGAGAACAGGTGGGGGTGCTGTTGTGGGGGTCACGAGCTGGCTGGCCGTGGCGGTGTTCGTCGGTGCTTACGTACTCATAGCAACCGAGAAGGTGCACCGGGTGACGGTGGCGCTGGGCGGCGCCGTCATCATGCTGCTGATCGGGGCGACCCGCCCTGAACACGCCTTCTTCTCGGAGCACGAGGGCATCGACTGGAACGTCCTTGTCCTGCTGCTCGGCATGATGCTGATCGTGGCCGTGCTGAAACGCACCGGCATGTTCGAGTACGTCGCCGTGTGGGCCGTCAAACGCGCCAAGGGCAAGCCGTACCGGCTGATGGTGCTGCTGATCCTGGCGACGGCCGTGCTCTCGCCCTGGTTCGACAACGTGACCACGGTGCTGCTGATGGCGCCCGTGACCATCCTCATCTGCGAGCGGCTCGGCGTCCCCGTCATCCCCTTCCTCATCGCCGAGGTGATGGCCTGCAACATCGGCGGCGCCGCCACCCTCATCGGCGACCCGCCGAACATCATCATCGGCGCCCGCGCCGGCCTGTCGTTCAACGACTTCCTGTTCCACATGACGCCGATCGTGGTGGTGCTGATCGCCCTGCTCTGCGTCCTGAGCCGCTTCCTGTTCCGCTCCGCCTTCCGCTACGACCCCGAACGGGCGCGGGCCGCGCTGGAGCTGGACGAGAAGGAGATGATCCGCAACCCGCGGCTGCTGTGGGTCTGCGGGGTGGTGATCACGATCGTGATGGCCTGCTTCGTCCTGCACACCTGGCTCCACCTGGAGCCCTCCGTGGTCGCCATCACCGGCGGTCTGCTGCTGCTGGGCCTCTCCCGGCTCCAGATCGTCGCCAAGCTCGACACCGGCGAGGTCGTCAAGGACGTCGAGTGGGAGACGCTGGCCTTCTTCGCGGGCCTGTTCGTCATGGTCGGCGCGATGGTGCAGACCGGGATCATCGCCGACATCGGCAAGGCCGCCGCCGACGCCGCCGGGGGCGAGCTGCTCAGTACCTCGATGGTGTTGCTGGTCGGCTCGGTGGTGCCCTCCGCCGTCATCGACAACATCCCCTTCGTCGCCTCGGTCAGCCCGATCGTCGAGGAGATCGTCGCCGCCTCCGGCGGCACCGGCGAGGCCGGGGTGCTGTGGTGGGCCTTCGCCCTCGGCGCCGACCTCGCCGGCAACGCCACGATCATCGCCTCCTCCGCCAACGTCGTGGTGGTCGGCATCGCCGCCCGCCACGGACACCACATCTCCTTCTGGAAGTTCAGCAAGTACGGCCTCGTGGTGACCGCCCTGTCGATCGCCGTGGCCGCGTTCTACGTCTGGCTGAGGTACTTCGTGCTCGGCTGGCCCGCGTGACGCTCCGCCCGCCGGTGTCCCCGTACGGGCTACAAGGGCGGCCCGGCGCTGGGCCGTTCGGGTGACGCGGGGTGTCCGGCAGGTCCGGGCGCCCCTAGGGTCCGGGGCTATGACCTCTGCTACCTCAGCCACCGGAACCCCGCTCGACCCGAGCCACCTCGGCACCATCACGGTGATCGCCTGGGCCGGTGAGAACGTCAACGACGGTCAGGACATGCCCTTCCTGCTGGCCTACTCCCTCGGCGACGGGGCGGCCGGCCCCGAGGCGGGCGAGGTGGCCGTGGCAGCCCTGCTGGAGCGCTCGGCACTGCCGGTCGGCGGCGGGCTCGTCGACGGCTCGTCCTCCAGCGTCCCCGTGTCGGTCCTCGTCACCGGGAACAGCGCGACCCTGACGGTGCAGCACCTCAACGCCAACTGCGTGGTGCCGCCGGAGTGGACCGACGCCGCGCACGCCCGGGGGCAGGTGTACTTCATGTTCACCACCAAGCCCTGGCCCCAGGCGGCGCCGGGGGTGCCGGTGGAGGAGGAGGCCCTGAAGGGGTTCATCGGCGACGAGGACGTGATCATGGCCTCGGCCCACTGCCTGGTACCGGTCAGCACGCTGCGCTGAGCGCGCGCCCCCGGCACCTTTTCGTCGGCGCACCGGAATTCCCGGTGCGCCGATTTCTCGTTCCCGGTCCCGTTCTCGTTCCCGTTCTCATATTTCGCCGGGGGCGCGGCGAAAAGGGGGGGGCGGGGAATCACGCGTAACGGGGTGGGAAAAGCAGAGCAGACCCCGCCGTGCGGCGGGGTCTGCTCCGGTGTCGCGTCCCGGCGAGCGGGGGACGGCTCAGCTGTTGCCGGCGCCGTTGCCCGAGAGGACCGGGATGTTGCTCAGGATGTGCGAGAGCGGCTCGTCACCCTTGGTCTGGGTGGAGTTCTCGACACACTGCTGCTGCTGCGGCGACGACAGGATGTCCAGGTCCTGGACCGTGACCGGCACGAGGCCGACCAGCGAGCCGACGTTGGCGTCGATCGGCACGCCGACGCAGGGCTTGTTCAGGGAGCCCTGAACCAGGCCGAGCTGGGGGCTCTGGTCGCCGGCGATCGAGGTGTTGCCGTAGGTCTGCTCGGCACCGTTGCCGCTCAGCGACGTGTGGCCGCCGTCGTCGCCGATGGCCATCGCCGGAGCGGCCGCGGCGGCGCCCGCACCCAGGATGGAGACGGCGACGGCAGCGGTAGCCATGACCTTCTTGATCACAGTGATTCCTCTTTCCGATGGAGTGCCCCGGGGATGAGGCGCTCTGAACAACTCGTCGCCATCGGGGAGGTTATGCCTGTTCGGGCGGTGTCACTCCAATGGTGGGGGAGGGGGCGTGGAATGCTGTGATTATCGGAGTCGGCGGCCGAATTCGGGAAAAGGGGAGAAGGTGTGCGCGGCCCCTTCCGTTCGAGTGAACGGCCGTCACCAATGACGGAGTGGCGAGTTGTCCAGAGAGCGCGGGGAGCACGACCCGTGCACATCGGACGAAGAGGAAAAGCAGATGCTGAAGAAGATGATGGTCTCCGCGGCCGTGGCCGCTTCCGCGATCGGTATGGGGGCCGCCACCGCCGCTCCGGCGATGGCCATCGGCGACGACAACGGCCACACCTCGCTGAGCGGCAACGGCGCGGAGCAGTACTACGGCAACTCCTCCACCTCCGGTGACATGAGCCCGCAGATCGGCCTCATCCAGGGCTCGTTCAACAAGCCGTGCATCGGCCTGCCCGCCGACGCCAACGTCGGCTCGCTCGTCGGCCTCGTGCCGGTCTCCGTCCAGGACATCCCGATCCTGTCGTCGCCGCAGCAGCAGCAGTGTGTCGAGAACTCCACCCAGACCAAGGGTGACGAGCCGCTCTCGCACCTCCTGAGCAACATCCCGATCCTCTCGGGCAACGGCGCCGGCAACAGCTGACGCCCCCCGCCCGGCTCCCGGGCCGGCGCCGCGCCGCAATCCCCGTCGGCAGCGGACGCGAGCCCACCGAGCCACCGAGGGCGACCCCGCCGGTGACCGGCCGACCGGCGACGAAGCCCCTGACCACGTGTCAGGGGCTTCGTGCTGTGTACGGGCGCTCCGGCTCAGACGTCGAAGTCGACCGTGACCTGCTCCGAGACGGGCCGGGTCTGGCAGGTCAGGACGTACCCCTGCTCGACCTCGGCCTCCTCCAGGGCGAAGTTGCGGCGCATCTCGGCCTCGCCGGAGGTGACCTTGGCGCGGCAGGTGCCGCAGACGCCGCCCTTGCAGGCGAACGGCATGTCGGGGCGGACCCGCTGGGCGCCGTCCAGGACGGTTTCGGCGCGGCTCGCCGGGAAGGTGGAGGAGCGGCCGTCCAGGACCAGGGTCACCTCGGAGACCGGGCCTTCGGGCAGCGCGTTCTCGTCGCGGCGGACGGGGGCCGGCTCCTCCTGGTCGTCGGCGAAGAACAGCTCCTGGTGGACCCGGTCGCCCGGCACCCCCAGCCGCTCCAGCAGCGCCTGCGCGTCGCGGACCATGCCGTGCGGGCCGCAGAGCCACCAGTGGTCGGTGTCGGCCACCTCCAGCAGGGCGGGGACCAGGGCGGCGAGGCGGTCGGCGTCCAGGCGGCCGGAGAGGATCTCGGCCTCGCGCGGCTCCCGGGAGAGGATGTGCGCGACCTGAAAGCGGTCGGCGTACCGGTCCTTCAGGTCGGCCAGCTCGTCGGCGAACATCACCGTGCCCGAGCGGCGGTTGCCGTAGAGCAGGGTCACGCGGGCGTCGGGGTGGCCGGCGAGGAGCGAGGCGGCGATGGAGAGCATCGGGGTGATGCCGGAGCCGGCGGCGACCAGGACGTGGTGCCCGGGCTCGCCGAGGGCCGGGGTGAACAGGCCGGTCGGCTCCATCACGTCGACCACGTCGCCGGGCCGCACCTCGCGCACCAGCCAGGTCGAGAAGAGGCCGTCCGGCACCACCCGCACGCCGATGCGGGGCGCGGCGCCCACCGGGGCGCAGAGCGAGTACGAGCGGCGCTCGTCGCGGCCGTCCACGGTGCGGCGGACCGTCAGGGACTGGCCCGGGGCGAAGGCGAAGGCCTCCGCGAGGGCGTCGGGCACCTCGAAGGTGACGGCGGCGGCGTCCTCGCACAGCGGCTCCACGGAGGCCACCCGCAGCGCGTGGAACCGGGGCCTGCGGCGCGCGGGGGCCGGGGCCGGGGCGGCGGGGGCGGGCGAGGTGGGCGCGGACATCTAGATCTCCTTGACGTGCTCGAAGGGTTCCCGGCAGGCGAGGCAGCGGCGCAGCGCCCGGCAGGAGGTGGCGGAGAACCGGGAGATCTCCTCCGTCCGCCCCGACCCGCAGAGCGGGCACGCCACTTCGGGCGCGGCCGTGCGGGTCGGCGACAGCGTGAGCGGCACCGGGCCCGAGGGGCGCGGAGCGGGGCCGGGCGGCGCGATGTGGTGCGCGGCGAGGGCCCGGCGCCCGGCCTCGCTGATCCAGTCCGTCGACCACGGCGGGTCCAGCACGGTGACCACCCGCACCTCGGGGAAGCCCGCGTCGTGCAGGGCCCGTACGGTCTCCGCGCGCATCTCGGCGAGGGCCGGGCAGCCCGAGTAGGTCGGGGTCAGCGCCACCTCGACCGCGCCGTCCGCCGCGTACGCCACCGAGCGGAGCACGCCGAGGTCGGCCAGGGTCAGCATGGGCAGTTCGGGGTCGCGGACGGCGGACGCGGCGGCACGGGCCAGTTCCAGGCCGTCCCCGGCTCCGTCTCCGTCCGCGTCCGAGGCGACGGCCGGCCCGCCGTCCGGGACCGCGCGCAGGGCCGGGCCGCCGGTGTCGCGGGCCGCCTCGGCGAGGACCGCGTCGAGGCCGGCGTCGAAGAGCGCGGCCGGGACGGTGACCGCCGCGCCGGGCCGGGTCACCACGCCGCCCCGGGGTGGGCGCGGGCCACCGACTGGAGCTCTTCGAGGAGCGGCGCCAGGTGCTCGGTGCGCTCACCGGAACGGCCGGCGCCGGGGTGCGCCGGGTACGCGCCCACCGTCAGCCCCGCCGCACGCGCCGTCTCCTCCCACACCTGCCGCAGTTCGGCGGCGGCCCCCGCCGCGTCGCCGCCGAGCGCGTCGGCGGAGGTGTCGGCGGCCAGCTCGCCCAGCCACGGCCCGGCCTCGTCGTACCCGGCCTGCATCCGGCGGGCCGACTCCTCGGTGCCGTCGCCGAGCCGCACGATCCAGTCGGCGGCGAACTGGCGGTGGTACGCCAGTTCCTTGACGCCCTTGGCGGCGATGGCGGCCAGCACCGGGTCCGGGGCGGCCGCCAGGCGCTGGAAGAGGGCGAGCCGCCAGGCCGAGAGGGCCAGCAGCCGCGCCATGGAGAAGGCGAAGTCGCCGCGCGGGAGTTCGGCGAGGCGGACGTTGCGGAAGGCGTCCGCGTCGCGCCAGTAGGCGAAGTCGTCCTCCCCGCGCCCGGTGCCGTCCACCTGCCCGGTGCGGGCGTACAGCAGGCGGGCCTGGCCGAGGAGGTCGAGGCCGATGTTGGCGAGGGCCAGCTCGATCTCCAGCTCGGGGGCGTCGGTGGTCCACTGGGCCAGGCGCTGCGCGCCGACCAGGGCGTCGTCGCCGAGGGCGAGGCAGAGCGCGGCCAGCGCGCCGGCGTCGACCCCGTCGGGGACGGTGGTGTCCACGCCGTGCAGCGGGTCCTCGAAGCCCGTGCCGAACGCCCAGCGGCCCTCGCCGTCCTCTGCTCCGGCGGCCAGGGACGCCGAGAGGTGCTCGTCACTCATCGGGGGTGCTCCTTGTTCCGTGGTTCTCTGCTGCGCGGGGTGAGGTGGGGTGGGGGCGTGCCTAGATGTGCGGGACGTCCTCGGGGATGTCGTAGAACGTCGGGTGGCGGTAGACCTTGTCGCCGCTGGGGGCGAAGAAGGGGTCCTTCTCGTCCGGGGCGGAGGCGGCGATGTCGGTGGAGCGGACCGCCCAGATGGAGACGCCCTCGTTGCGGCGGGTGTAGAGGTCCCGGGCGTTGAGCAGGGCCATCCGGTCGTCGGCGGCGCGCAGCGAGCCGACGTGGACGTGGTTGAGGCCGCGCTTGCCGCGGACGAAGATCTCGTAGAGCGGCCAGGAGCCGCGCGGGCTCCCGGTGGCGGGGGTAGGGGTCTCGCTCATGCGGCGGCCTCCGTCCGGTCGGGCCCGGTGTGGCGGGCGGTGTGCTTGGCGGCGTGGGCGGCGGCGGCCTCGCGGACCCAGGCGCCGTCCTCGTGGGCGGTGCGGCGGCGGGTGACGCGCTCGGCGTTGCACGGGCCGTCGCCGGAGATGACCCGCATCAGCTCGGCGTAGTCGGGCGTGCCGAAGTCGTACCGGCCGCGCTCCTCGTTCCACCTCAGCTCGGGGTCGGGGAGGGTGACGCCCAGGTGTTCGGCCTGCGGGACGGTCATGTCGACGAAGCGCTGGCGCAGTTCGTCGTTGGAGTGCCGCTTGATCTTCCAGGCCATGGATCGTTCGGAGTTGGGCGAGTTGTCGTCCGGCGGGCCGAACATCATCAGCGACGGCCACCACCAGCGGTCCACCGCGTCCTGCACCATCGCCCGCTGGCCCTCGGTGCCGGACATCATCGTCATCAGCAGCTCGTAACCCTGCCGCTGGTGGAACGACTCCTCCTTGCAGACCCGCACCATCGCCCGCGCGTACGGGCCGTACGAACTGCGGCAGAGCGGGACCTGGTTGCAGATGGCGGCGCCGTCCACGAACCAGCCGATGACGCCGACGTCGGCGAAGGTCGGCGTCGGGTAGTTGAAGATCGAGGAGTACTTCTGGCGGCCGGTGATCAGCCGCTCGGTGAGGTCGTCGCGGTCGGCGCCGAGCGTCTCGGCCGCGCTGTACAGGTACAGCCCGTGGCCCGCCTCGTCCTGCACCTTGGCGAAGAGGATCGACTTGCGGCGCAGCGAGGGCGCGCGGGTGATCCAGTCGCCCTCCGGCTGCATCCCGATGATCTCGGAGTGGGCGTGCTGCGCGATCTGCCGGATCAGCGTCTTGCGGTACCCCTC
Source organism: Streptomyces albidoflavus (assembly GCF_000719955.1). Lineage (GTDB taxonomy): Bacteria > Actinomycetota > Actinomycetes > Streptomycetales > Streptomycetaceae > Streptomyces > Streptomyces albidoflavus. Next base: position 20,589 of record NZ_JOII01000035.1, on the reverse strand, counting down.
GGGCATCCAGTCGCGCGGCTCCACCCGCTGGTCGCGGGCGATGGTCGCGTCGAAGTACTCCTGGAGCGCGTCCGCGCCGGGCGCCTCGGTCTCGGTCATCTGGCTCACCTCTGCTTCTCCCACGTGTGGAATCCCTGTCCGGTGGAGCGCCCCAGCTCGCCCCGGGCCACCTTGTCCCGCAGCAGCCGCGGCGGCGCGAACCGCTCGCCGAGGGTGGCGTGCAGGTACTCGGCGATGGCCAGGCGCACGTCGAGACCGACCAGGTCGGTCAGGCGCAGCGGGCCCATGGGGTGCTTGTAGCCGAGCCGCATGGCGTCGTCGATGGCCTCGGCGGAGGCCACCCCCTCCTCGACCATGCGGATGGCCTCCAGGCCGAGCGCCACGCCGAGCCGGCTGGAGGCGAAGCCCGGCGAGTCCCTGACGACGACGTCCTTCTTGCCGAGCGCCGCCGTCCAGGCCAGCGCCCGGTCCACCACGTCCGCTCCGGTGGACTCGGCGACGACCAGCTCGATCAGCGCGGAGGCCGGGACCGGGTTGAAGAAGTGCAGGCCGAGGAAGCGCGCGGGCCGCTCCAGCACGGCCGCAAGCTCGGTGACCGAGAGCGAACTGGTGTTGGTCGCCAGCACCGTGGTCTCACCCACCACCTGCTCGGCGGCGGCCAGCACCTTCGCCTTCAGCCCGGCGTCCTCCGGTACGGCCTCCACGACCAGCTCGGTCGCCGGGTCCAGCCCGGTCACCGCGTCGGCGAAGGCCATCCGGTCCAGCACCTCGGCCGGGTCGGCGTCGATCAGCCCGCGCCCGGCGGCCCGCTCCAGCGACCCGGCGATCCGCTCGCGGACCGCCTCGGCCGCCTCGCGGCTCTGCTCGACCACGGTGACCGGCGCCCCGGCCGTCGCGAAGGACTGGGCGATGCCCGCGCCCATCCGCCCGCCGCCGATCACGGCGACGCCGCGGGGAAGGGCGGGGGCCGGTCCTGTTCCGGTGGTCATGAGCGGGCCTCCGAGGGGGCGGGGGTGGTGGAGCGGGCGGAGCCGCGCTCCAGGAAGGCGGTCATGCGCTCGCGCTTGTCGGCGCCCTCAAAGAGGACGGCCTGCGCGAGGTCGTCGGCGACCGGGTGGGCGCCGGGGGAGTCCACGACGAGCTTGGTCAGCCGGAGCGCGGTCGCCGACTGGCGGGCCATCCGGTCGATCAGCCGGTGGGCCGCGCCGGTCAGCTCCTCGGCGGGGACCACGTCGGCGACGAGGCCGCAGGCGAGCGCCGCCTCGGCGTCCAGCCGCCGGCCGGCCAGCAGTACCTGCTTGGCGACCGACTCGCCGACCAGCTCCGGCAGCCGCCAGCAGGCCCCGGCGGCGGCGAGGATGCCGAGGCCGGGCTCCGGGTTGCCGAAGACCGCGTCCGGCCCCGCGATCCGCAGGTCGCAGGCGTACGCCAGCTCCGCGCCGCCGCCCAGCGCCCAGCCGTCGACGGCGGCCACCGTCGGCATCGGGAGCCGGCGGACCCGCTCGAAGAGGCGGCTGTTGACGCCCTGGAGCGCCTGGTCCCGGCCGCGTTCGCGCAGCTCCGCGATGTCGGCGCCGCCCGCGAAGACCCGCCCGGCGCCGGTCAGCAGCAGGAAGCGCGGCTCGTCCTCCAGCGCCTCGCAGACCGTGTGCAGCTCGCGGATCATGCGGGCGCTGATCGCGTTCCGCGCCTCGGGCCGGTCCAGGGTCACCACGACCCGGTCGTCCCGCTCCTCGACGGCGAGGGTGGTGAAGGCGCCCGTACGCGTCCCCGTACTCATACGCGTTCCACCAGCATCGCGACGCCCTGCCCGACGCCGACGCAGAGGGTGGCCAGGCCCCGGCGGGCGTCCTCGCGCTCCAGGCGGCCCAGCAGGGTCAGCAGGATGCGGGAGCCCGAGGAGCCCAGCGGGTGGCCGAGCGCGATGGCGCCGCCGTCCGCGTTGACCCGCTCCGGGTCGAGCTTCAGGCGGCCGATCACGGCGAGGGCCTGCGCGGCGAACGCCTCGTTCAGCTCGGCGGCCTCCACGTCGGCCGCCGTCCACCCGGCCCGCTCCAGCGCCTTGTGCGTCGCGGGGACCGGGCCGAGCCCCATCAGGTGCGGCTCGACCCCGGCCGAGGCGGAGGTGACGACGCGGGCGCGGGGCGTCAGCCCGTACCGCTCGACGGCCGCGCCGCTCGCCACGACCAGCGCCGAGGCGCCGTCCGAGAGCGGCGAGGAGGCGCCGGCGGTGACGATGCCGTCGGCCCGGAAGACGGTCCGCAGCGTGGCCAGCTTCTCCAGCGTGGTGGAGGGGCGCGGGCCCTCGTCCGCCGTGACCTCGCCGTCCTTGACGGGGACGGGGACCAGCTCGCGGTCGAAGTGCCCGGCGCGCTGGGCCGCCACCGCCCGCTGGTGCGAGCGGAGCGCGAAGGCGTCGGACTGCTCGCGGGTGATCCCGTCGAGCGCGGCGACCTCCTCGGCCGTCTCGCCCATGGAGAGGGTCACCGGGCCCTCGCCGGGCGCCGGGGCCCGGTCGGCCGCGGCGAACCTCGGGTTGGTGAACCGCCACCCCAGCGAGGTGTCGAAGACCTCGCCGGGCTTGGCCCAGGGCGTGCCCGGCTTCGCCATCACCCACGGCGCCCGGGTCATCGACTCGACGCCGCCCGCCACCACCACCCCGGCCTCGCCGGAGCGGACGGCCTGCGCGGCCGAGGCGACGGCGGTCAGGCCCGAGGCGCAGAGCCGGTTGACGGTGTAGCCGGGCACCGTGTGCGGCAGCCCCGCCAGCAGCACCGCCATCCGCGCGACGTCCCGGTTGTCCTCGCCCGCCTGGTTGGCGGCGCCGAGGATCACCTCGTCGACGGCGTCGGCCGGCACCCGGGCGCGCCGCACCGCCTCGCCGACGACCAGCGCGGCCAGGTCGTCGGGGCGGACCTGGGCGAGCGCCCCGCCGTACTTGCCCTGCGGGGTGCGCGCCCCGTCGATCAGGTAGACCTCCTCCGGCACCTCAGGCCCCCTGGACGGGACGGGCCGGGCGGCGGGACTGGAGGGTGTGGAAGCGGCCGGTGACGAAGGCCGGGTCGGTGAGGGTGGCGGAGGCGGCCGGGTTGGCGGCCGAGCCGTGGAAGTCGGAGAAGGCCGCCGACTGGTTGACGAAGACCGGGCCGGTGAAGTTCTCGGCCAGGTGCACGCCCGCGTCCAGCGCCGCCTCCCGGGCCCGCTCCAGCACCTCCTCGTCGGTGGAGTGCACGGTGGCAGTCAGCGCGCCGTGCTCGCCGACGGTCTCCCGGAAGAGCGCCAGGGAGTGGTCGGTGGAGTCGGTGGCGACCACGAAGGAGATGGGCCCGAACCACTCGCTGCGGTACGTCTCCGCGTCCGCGTCGGCGTCCAGCAGGGTGACCAGCGGCGAACGCTGCACCGCCGCCTCCGAGGACGGGTGGACCAGGGCCTGCCCGCCCCAGCTGGTGCCGCCCAGCTTCGCGGCCCGCTCGACCCGCTCCACCACCGGCGCGCCGACCAGCGCGCCCAGCGTCCCGGCCGCCCGCTCCGGGTCACCGAGCAGCTTGTCGAGGGCCGCGCCCAGGTCCGCGCCGAACTCGGCCGGGGTCTTCACGCCCTGGTCGGTGGCGAAACCCTGACGCGGGACGTAGAGGTTCTGCGGGGTGGTGCACATCTGGCCGCTGTAGAGGGAGAGCGAGAACGAGAGGTTCCGCAGCAGGCCCTTGTAGTCGTCGGTGGAGTCCAGGACGACCGTGTTGAGCCCGGCCTTCTCGGTGAAGACGGCGGCCTGCAGGGCGTTGCGCTCCAGCCAGGTGCCGAACTCCGAGGAGCCGGTGAAGTCGACGATCCGCACGTCCGGGTGGACGGCCAGCTCGGCGGCGCTGCGCCCGCCCGCCTCCTCGGCGGCGAGCAGCACCACGTCCGGGTCGAACCCGGCCTCGGCCAGCACCTCACGGGCGATGCCGACGGTGATCGCCAGCGGCAGGATCGCGCCCGGGTGCGGCTTGACGACCACCGGGTTGCCGGTGACCAGCGAGGCGAACAGGCCCGGGTAGCCGTTCCAGGTCGGGAAGGTGTTGCAGGCGACCAGCAGCGAGACACCCGCGCCGACCGGCGTGAACGTCTTCTCCAGCACCGTCGGCTCACCCTTGCGCGCGGGCTTCTCCCACCGCGCCGCCGCCGGGTGCCGCTTCTGCTCCGCCCAGGCGTACGCCACCGCCTCCAGGCCCCGGTCCTGCGCGTTCGGGCCGCCCGCCTGGAAGGCCATCACGAAGGGCTGGCCCGTCGTGTGGTGGACGGCGTGGCCGATCTCGAAGGAGGCCGCGTTGAGCCGGGCCAGGATCTCGGCGGCGACCCCGGCGCGCTGGTCCGGGGTGGCCCGGCGCCAGGTGGGCCCGGCGGCCTTGGCGGCGGCCACCGCGTCGGCCGGGGCCAGGCGCGGGTAGGTCACGCCGAGGGTGCGGCCGTAGGGGGAGACCTCGCCGCCGACGGCGCCCGCCTCGCCGGGGTGGCCGGGCAGCTCGAAGGCGCGGCCGAGCCGCGCCTCGAAGGCCGCCTCGCCCGCCTCGGCCGCGCCGTCGCCGTAGACGGAACGGCTCGGCGACTCCGGGTACGCCGACCAGTACCCGCGGGCGGTGATCTCGGCCGAAGCCCTGCTCAGCAGGGTCTCGTGGCGGGCGAAGAAGTCGGCCGCACCGGTGGTGGCGGTGGCGTCGGGAGAAGGCATGGGCACCCCTTGACAGGCAGATCGGATGCTGAATTACTGAGCTGGTCGCAAGCTAACCGAATGTTCGGTCGGGCAGCAAGGGGTGATGGCCACATGGGACGTGGCGAGGACGTGACGACCGGCCCGCGCACCGGGCTCCAGGAGCGGGCGGAGCCCGGGATTCCGGGGGTGTCGCCCGGTACCGGGACCACCGGCCGGTCCGCCGCGGCCGCTACGGGCGGTACGCCCGGCCGGGTGACGCCGGACCCCGCCGGCGCGCACGGTCCCGCCGCCCGGATGTTCGCCGCCGACGCCGCCTCCCGGGGGCTCGGGATGACCCTCCAGGCCGTCGGCGAAGGCACCGCGAGCGTCGGCATGACCGTCACCGGCGCCATGGTCAACGGCCACGGCAACGCCCACGGCGGCTTCCTCTTCACCCTCGCCGACACCGCCTTCGCCTGCGCCTGCAACAGCTACGGTCCGCAAGCCGTGGGGGCCGCCGCCGACATCGTCTTCGTCGCCCCCGCCCGCGAGGGCGACGTACTGACCGCTCACGCCGTGGAACGCACCCGCTTCGGACGCAGCGGGGTCTACGACGTCCGCATCACCCGGGACGACCAGGTCGTCGCCGAGTTCCGCGGCCACAGCCGCGTGATACGAGCCGTGGAAGGATGATCATGAACAGCACTGCGGCCGGGACAGGGACGTCCCGGCTGGGCGAGCCGCTGCCCGACGAGCTGAAGGACCCCGCCGAGCGCCTCACCGTGCCCGAACTGCGCACCCTCCAGCTGGAGCGGCTGCGCGCGAGCCTGCGCCACGCCTACGAGAACGTGCCGCTGTACCGGGCCAAGTTCGAGGAGGCCCAGGTCACCCCGGACGACTGCCGCACCCTCGACGACCTCGCGCGCTTCCCCTTCACCGCCAAGAGCGACCTGCGCGAGTCGTACCCCTTCGGCATGTTCGCCGTCCCGCAGGCCGACATCCGCCGCATCCACGCCTCCAGCGGCACCACCGGCCGCCCCACCGTCGTCGGCTACACCGACCACGACCTCTCCGTCTGGGCCGACCTCGTCGCCCGCTCGCTGCGCGCCGCCGGCGCCCGCCGGGGCGACAAGGTCCACGTGGCCTACGGCTACGGCCTCTTCACCGGCGGCCTAGGCGCCCACTACGGCGTCGAGCGCGCCGGCTGCACCGTCATCCCCGCCTCCGGCGGCATGACCGCCCGGCAGGTCCAGATCATCCAGGACTTCCAGCCCGAGATCATCATGGTCACCCCGTCCTACCTGCTCACCCTCCTCGACGAGTTCGAGCGGCAGGGGATCGACCCGCGTACCACCTCGCTGCGCGCCGGGGTCTTCGGCGCCGAGCCGTGGACCGAGGAGATGCGGCGCGAGATCGAGGACCGCATGGACCTCCACGCCGTCGACATCTACGGCCTCTCCGAGGTCATGGGCCCCGGCGTCGCCCAGGAGTGCGTCGACACCAAGGACGGCCTCCACCTGTGGGAGGACCACTTCTACCCGGAGATCGTCGACCCGGTCACCGGCGAGGTCCTGCCCGACGGAGAACACGGCGAACTGGTCCTCACCAGCCTCACCAAGGAGGCCATGCCGGTCGTCCGCTACCGCACCCGCGACCTGACCCGGCTGCTCCCCGGCACCGCCCGCCCCGCCATGCGCCGCATGGAGAAGATCAGCGGCCGCTCCGACGACATGATCATCCTGCGCGGGGTCAACCTCTTCCCCAGCCAGATCGAGGAGATCCTGCTCCGCACCGAGGGCGTCGCCCCCCACTTCCAGCTCCACCTGACCAAGCGCGGCCGCATGGACCACCTGACGGTACGGGCCGAGGCCCGGCCCACCGCCGACGCCGCCCTGCGCGAGCGGGCCGCCGCCGCCATCGGCAAGGCGGTCAAGGACGGCGTCGGCGTCACCGCCGCCGTGGAGATCGTCGACCCCGAGACGCTGGAACGCTCCGTCGGCAAGATCCGCCGCATCGTCGACGAGCGGGCGGCGGCCCCGGCCTGACCCGGCCGGCTGACCCGGCCGGCTGGGCCGGCCGGGGGATCCGGCCGCGCCGCGCCGCGTCGCGGGCGGGGTGATCATCGCACCGCGTGCGACGATCCGGGGGCCGACGGGAAACCACACGCGGAAGGGGCCCCGCGCACCGTGCGGCGCGGAGCCCCTTCCCGTGTGCCCGGGATCACTCCCGGTGCCGACCGCCGGTCAGAGCAGGTCGAGGTCGAGCACGTCGTTCAGCACCTGGTCCAGGTCCAGGAGGTCGTTGTCCTGGTTCTGGTTCTGGGTGTACTCGTTGCCCGGGTCGTCATGGAGGGCGGCCTGGTTGCCGACGGGCGTGCCGTGCTGGTCCGCGGCCGAGGCGGCACCGGCGAACGGGACGAGGGCGGCGGCGGCGAGGGCCGCGGCGGCTGCCGTGCGGCCGAGCGTCTTGCGCATGGTTGCTCCTGTGTGCGGAGGAAATGGGGACGTCAGGAGCCCTACCTCCGCCCGCCGCCGCTCTATGCGTGCCGCGCCGCCCCGCCAGCACACCGAGCGGTCTTCCGGGGCCGGACGGGCGCCCAGCGGATGCGCGGGCCGCCCCGCCGTGTCCGTCCGGCCGCCCGGTACGCGCCTCAGCTCAGCGGCAGGCCCTTCAGCGGCACCCCGCCCAGCAGCGTCTTGGCCCCGCCGGCGACCTGGCTGACGCCTTCCCCGGCCTTGCCGAGGTCGCTGCCGCGCACCTGGTCCACGGCGCTGTCGGCGCCGCGCAGCAGCGGGTCGGTGACCTGGCCGCCGAGGCGGTGCGTCTCCAGCGACTCGGTCAGCTTGTCCGCGCCCGCGTTGAGGCTCATCGGCACCCCCGAGGTGTCGACGGCGAGCGCGGGGGTCGCGGCGGCGGCCGCGGCACCGGCCGCCAGCATCGAGACGGCGAGCGCGGAGACGGTCCTGCGGTTCATGTGCGTCCTTCTTCCGTGCCGGGAGACGGCCCGGCGCTCCGGTCGAATCCGCCCGCCGGCGACTGCTCGCATACGGCCGCGTGAATTCGACTGCGTGAATGCCTCTGCTCAACGAAAGGCCCCCGCCCGGGAAACCCGGCGGACCACTCACGGCCGCCGGATTCACCCGGACGCGTGGCGCGCGCACCCGGAGTGAATACGACGAAAGGTTTTCCCTCATGTCCCGCGGAATTCCGGAGAGTTCGCCGCCCGAACGCCGCCCGGGCCGCCCCGCGCGTTGAAGCGGGGCGGCCCGGAACGAGTCGTCCCGCCCGGCGAGTCGCCGGGCGGGACGAGGTGGGGCCCGGGGGCCCGTACGGTCAGCGGCGCGCGGACCTGCCGCGACGGACCATCAGCAGGCCACCGCCGAGCAGGGCGGCGGAGAGGGCGGCAGCGGTGCCGATCTCACCGGCACCGGTCTCGGCCAGCTCCTCCTTGGGCTGCTCCCGCTCGGTGGGGGGCTCCTCGGCCGGGGGCTGCTCCGTGGGGGGCTGCTCGGTCGGGGGCTCCTCGGTGGGCGGCTCCTCGGTCGGAGGCTGCTCCGTGGGCGGCTCCTCCGTGGGCGGCTCCTCCGTCGGGGGCTCCTCCGTGGGGGGCTCCTCGGTCGGAGGCTCCTCCGTCGGGGGCTCCTCGGTGGGCGGCTCCTCCGTAGGCGGCTCCTCGGTCGGGGGCTGCTCCGTGGGCGGCTCCTCGGTCGGCGGCTTCGTCGGCGGCTTGCCGTCGCTGTTGACGCACTCGTTGCCGAAGACCGGGTTGAGCAGGCCGACCACGTTGACCGAGTTGCCGCAGACGTTCAGCGGCACGTCGACCGGGGCCTGGACGGCGTTGCCCGAGGCCACGCCGGGGGAGTTGGTGGCCGCGCCCTCGGCTTCGGCGCCCCCGTCGCCGACGTTGGCGCACGCGTTGCCGAACGCCGGGTTGAGGAGCGCGATGACGTTGACGGTGTTGCCGCAGAGGTTCACCGGCACGTGGACCGGGGCCTGCACGGTGTTGCCGGAGGCGACGCCCGGGGAGTTCGCGGCGGCTCCCGCCGCGCCCGCGTCGCCGTAGGCGGCTCCGCCCGTCACCGAGAGGAGGCCGGTCGCCGCCGCGGCGGCGAGCATGCTCCTGCTCATAACCTGTCGCACTAGATCGTTCCCTGTCTTTTCAGGTCGGGAGGGCCCGATGCCCGCCCGTGCTGCTGGGGGAACGGCCCCCGAACGCATGGCGTGCGCTCACGGGCCGTTCCACGAGTACGGGCGCCAGGCGCCCGAAAGGCGCCGTCAGACGTTGGCGCACTTGTTGCCGAAGGCCGGGTTCAGCAGGCCGATGACGTTGACGGTGTTGCCGCACAGGTTCACGGGGATGTGGACCGGAACCTGGACCACGTTGCCCGAGAGGACACCGGGGGAGTTGGTGGCGGCGGCACCGGCACCGGCGTCGGCCAGGGCCGGGGTGGCCGCGCCGACGGCCATCAGGGAACCGGCGAGGAATGCGGCGCTCTTCATGTACTTCACGGTTGTACCTTTCCGGCGGCGACGCCCTACACAGCCACGTCTTTCGCGCTGCACGAGTCGGTGTCACGCCCCGTTTCGTCGCCGTCGATATCGGTAACGACCGGAAAGGTGTGAGGAAACTGCGGAAATGCGGGCGGTTTTCCTCCACCACCCGAACGCCCGTGTCGGATGCCGGCCGGAAATTGAGGAACGGTTTCTGCTGCGGCGCCGGGCCGGGGCAGCTGGATGCCGCCCAGACCCGGCCAGGGAACGAACCGCAGTGCCCAACGCCGCTCGCGCCGGGCACGTAACGGAGGGCGCGAATAGTTCTATTTGCGTGCCGCGCGGTACGGGCGCGGCCGGTGCCCCGTCAGGCGGGGGCGGGCGCGCCCTGCGGGGTCACGGCGTACCAGCGCTCGCCGTCCAGGCGGGCCAGCCCGCGCTCGGCGAGCCCCTCCAGATGGCGGGTGACGGTGGCCGGCTGGTAGCCGGCGGCGGCGCTCACCTCGTCGAGGGCGGCGCCCTGGGCGCCGGCGGCGGCCAGGTGGCGCCAGCTCCGCTCGGCGGTCCGCCCGAGCCCGCCCGCGCCCACGGGGGCGAAGACCTCGGCGGGGACCTCGGGGAGCGGGGCGGAGCCGGTCCGGGGCGCCTCGGCGGCGGGGGGTCGCGCCTGCGCCGGGGGCGGTGCCGTCGTCGTGCCGGAGGCCGGGCGTGCGGGGGCCTGGCGGGCGGTGGCCGTCGGTGCGGCGGGGCCGGTGCCCTGCCCGGCGGAGCCCGGGGGCCGGGTCCGGGTGACGGGGCGTGGGGTGCGGTTGACGGTGCGGTGGCGGCGGCCCTTCTGTTTGCGGGCCTTCTGCTGGCGGCCTTTCCGCGTCGGCATGTGCTGCTCCGTCCGTGTGGGGGGAGGGTGGGTCGCGTACGGGCCGGTGCCCGGGCCGGGGGCGGGGCACCGACGGCCACGGCGCGGGGGCGCCGACGCTCCCGGGGGGAAGCGTCGGCGCCCCCGCGCCCGTGGCGGGCGGGGTCAGCCGACCGGCAGACCGCCGAGGAGTCCCTTGAGGGGCAGGCCGTCGAGGGGCAGGGTGTTGCCGGCCGTGTCGGCGGGCAGCGCCCGGGAGGTGGCGCCGGTGACCGCGTCGGCCGCGGCGGGCAGCTGCCCGGTGATCGCGTCGGTCGGCAGGCTGCCCAGGACCTGGTCGGTGGGGAGGCCGCCGGGGATCAGTCCCGAGATCGCCTGGGTGGGCAGGCCCTTGGCGAGGTCGCCCACGATCGGCAGGCCCTGGAGGGTGTCCTGCGCGGCGGCGCCCTGGCCGGCCGGCTGCGGGGACTGGCCCGGGTCGGCCTGCGCGGTACCCGCGGCGGCGAGCGCGGCGCCGCTCATCAGGACGGTGAGGGTGGCGGCGCGGGCGGTGCGGCGGTTGCGCATGATGCTCCTAGGTCGGGGGTGTCGCGGGGTGTCCGCCGAGGCCGGCGGACGAAGACGCCAACGACAGGGGGCCGACCGGGTCACGCGCACTGGGCCGTCCGGGCGGCGGTGCCCCCGTTTCCGTGTGAGGGCGCCGCGCACCGCTCACTTGCGGCTGACGCGCACCGTGTACGTGCCTTCGAGGTCGGCCCCGGCGACGGTGACCCGGACGCCGTCCTCGTCGGCGTCGAAGCTCTCGCCCGGGCGGAACGGGGCGTCGGAGAGCTCCGCGTGGACGTTGGGGCGCCGGGTGCAGCCGCCGCTGTCGCGGGTGGCGTCGACCACCTCGACGGGGCCGAGCCCGGTGTCGACCTCGGCATCCACCCGGTAGACGAGCACCCCCGGCCGGCAGACCGCCTCGTCGTTGCCGTCCTGGGTGCGCACCTCCAGGGCGTAACCGGTGGAGCCGGACAGGGGGATGAAGACGAGCTTGGTGCCGCCCTTCTCGGCGAGGGGGCGCAGGCGGTGCTCGGTGGTGCCCGGGGTCGAGGCGCAGCGGACCTGCTCGTCGTCGAGCCAGCCGAGCTTCCACTTGTGCCAGCCGAGCAGGTCGTTGTTGGCGCCCCAGTCCTCACTCATGATGTCCCAGTGGCCGACCGCCGCCCCGCCGTCGGCGGTGTACAGGTCGGGGAGGCCGAAGACGTGGCCGTTCTCGTGCGGCAGGACGCGGTAACCGGTCTGCTCGTAGCTGCCCGAGCCGTCGTCCTGGCGGCTGTAGACGAACGAGGCGTTGGCGACGGGGACGCCGTCGGCGACGGGCGCCTCCTGGTTCCCGGCGAAGGTCACCGACAGCACGGTCTCCAGGGCGTCGGGCCCGGCGTTCGGCGTGATGAGGATGTTGAGCAGGTCGTACTCGCTGAAGTCCACGTCCGGATCGGCCTCGGCCACGATGTCCTGGACCAGCTCCCGGTAGCCCGGGTCGAAGGGGGCGCCGCGGTCTATCCCGTACGCGGCGAAGGGGGCGGGCATTCGCAGCCAGTCGGCTATCGGGGCGTCGGGGCGGTAGTCGAGGCGGCCGTAGGAGCTGGTGCGGAACCAGTCGGTGGTCTGCGGGAAGAACTCCGCCAGCCGGTCCTGGGCGCTCCCCTCGCCGGGGGCGTCGGGGAAGTCGATCATCAGGTTGAGGGCGCGGACGGTGCCGGTGGAGCGGGTGTAGCCGGGGGCGGTCGGCAGCCCCTCGGACATCTGGACCCCCAGCGGGCCGCTGATCATGCAGGGTCCCAGCATCGTCGACCTGGCCATCGCGGCCGGGCCCGCCGTGGGCGGCTGCTCCAGCAGGCGGCCGGTGCTCGCCGAGGTGGTGACCGCGAGGGCGAGCGCGGTGGCCCCGGCGAACAGGACGTGGCGCCGGGTTCCGGATATCCGCCGACGGGTGCGCGACATGCGGTGGCCCTTCCGGTCGCGGCAGCCGACCGGCCCGGCTGCGCCTGTCCGTTCACCCTCTGCCGGAGGGTGAACGGACGCTCGCTGGGTGCGACCGAACGGGTCCCTGCCCGGGCACTTCGTGAAGTGGGTCACAAAGGCGTTTCCGGGGCCGACGGCGGAAATAAGCGGGGACCCTCTCCCCGTTTGGAAGCGATGTCCGACGAAACGGGGACCAGCTCCCCGGTACGAGAGGGAGACTGCCGTGGGCCGCACCACCACCGCGACCACAGCGGGACCCCGGCCGCGCGCCGACGCGCTGCGCAACCGCGAGCGGATCATCGACGCCGCCCGCGAACTCGCCGTGCAGTACGGCGCCGACGCCCCGCTCGACGAGGTCGCGCGCCGCGCCGGCGTCGGCAACGCCACCCTCTACCGGCACTTCCACGACCGCTCCGCGCTGATGCGGCAGGTCGTCCTCTCCGTCATCGAACGCGCCACCGGCCACGCCGAACGCGCCGCCGCCGAGGAGGGCGACCCCTTCGAGGCGGTCAGCCGCTTCGCCCACACGGCCGTGGACGAGCGGATCGGCGCCCTCTGCGCCATGTTCTCCGCCGGCTTCGACCCCTACCACCCCGACCTCGTCCAGGCCCGCGAACGCTTCGACACCGCCGTCGACGCGCTCATGGAACGGGCCCGCAACACCGGACAGCTCCGCGCCGACAGCGAGACCGGCGACCTCATGGTCGCCCTCTCCCAGCTCACCCGGCCCCTGCCCGGCACCACCTGCCCCGCCAACGACCGCTTCGTCCACCGCCACATCCAGCTGCTCCTCGACGGACTGCGGGCCCCCGCCCGCTCCACCCTCCAGGGCAGCGCCGTCACGCTGGAGGACCTCCGCGCCGCCCGCTGACGGCGCCCCCTCCGACCCGCCCCGCGCTCCCCGCACGCCCCGACCGCCACCGGCGCCGAGGCGCGCCCCCGCACGCCCCTCGGGCGCACCCTTTCCTCCCCGTTTCCCCCGGAACGCCGCTCCTGTCCGCGGCCCACCCGATCCACCAGAACGCAGGTACCCCTATGTCCACCACCTCCGCCCCCGCCGGCCGGGCCCTCCCGCCGGACCAGGCTGCCGACGCGCCCGACCCACGCCGCTGGAAGGCGCTCGTCTTCATCGCGCTGGCCCAGCTGATGGTCGTCCTCGACGCCACCATCGTGAACATCGCGCTCCCCTCCGCCCAGCAGGACCTCGGCATCACCGACGGCAACCGCCAGTGGGTCATCACCGCCTACGCCCTCGCCTTCGGCGGCCTGCTCCTCTTCGGCGGCCGCATATCCGACCTGTGGGGACGCAAGCGCACCTTCCTCACCGGCCTCGTCGGCTTCGCGCTGGCCTCCGCGCTCGGCGGCGCCGCCGACGGCCAGGCCCTGATGCTCGGCGCCCGCGCCCTCCAGGGAGTCTTCGGCGCGCTGCTCGCCCCGGCCGCCCTCTCGCTGCTCGCCGTCACCTTCACCGACGTCCGCGAGCGCGCCAAGGCCTTCGGCGTCTACGGCGCCATCGCCGGTGCCGGCGGCGCGATCGGCCTGCTGCTCGGCGGCGTCCTCACCGAGTACCTGAACTGGCGCTGGACCTTCTTCGTCAACATCCCCATCGCCGCCGTCGCCTTCATCGGCGCCTACCTGCTGATCCGCGAGCCCGCCCGGGCCCGCGACCGCGCGCCGCTGGACATCCCCGGCGTCGTCCTCTCCACCACCGGCCTGGTCTCCCTGGTCCACGGCTTCACCCGCGCCGAGACCCACGGCTGGTCCGACTCGCTGACCGTCGGCTCGTTCGTCGCCGCCGGAGTGCTGCTGCTCGCCTTCGTCCTGGTCGAGCGCCGGGTGGCCGCGCCGCTGCTGCCGCTGCGCGTGCTGATGGACCGCAACCGGGGCGGCGTCTACCTCTCCCTCGGTCTCGCCGTCATCGCGATGTTCGGGCTCTTCCTCTTCCTGACCTACTACCTCCAGGTCGTCCAGGGGTACTCGCCGGTCAGGACCGGGTTCGCCTTCCTGCCGATGAGCGCGGGCATGATCATCGGCTCCACGCAGATCGGCGCCCGGCTGATGACCCGCGTCCCGCCCCGGCTGCTGCTCGGCCCGGGCTTCCTCGCCGCCGCCGTCGGCATGCTGCTCCTGACCCAGCTGGAGGTGGGCAGCTCGTACGCCGCCGTCGTCCTGCCCGCGCAGGTGCTGCTGGGGCTCGGCCTCGGTACTGCGTTCATGCCCGCCATGTCGATGGCGACGCACGGCATCGCGCCGCGCGACGCCGGGGTCGCCTCTGCGATGGTCAACACCTCGCAGCAGGTCGGCGGCGCCATCGGCACCGCGCTGCTGAACACCATCGCCGCCTCCGCGACCGCCTCCTACCTCGCCACCCACGCCGCCACCGGCGAGGCGGTCCGGCGGGTCCAGGCCGAGGCGATGGTGGCCGGGTTCACGCAGGCCATCTGGTGGGCGGTCGGCATCCTCGCCGTCGCCGCCGCGCTGGCCGTCACCCTGGTGACCGCCGGACGGCCCGGCGGCCCGGCCGCCGCCTCCGGGGACGCGCGGGACAAGGGTGCCGGGGAGCAGGCCGAGGCGGCTCCGGTCGCCGTCCACCTGGGCTGACCGACGCGGCCGGGGCGGGCCGGCGGGCGGTGCGCCGTCAGCGCCGCCAGGGCAGGTCCGCCCCGCTGCCCGAGGGCTGGAGTCCCTCGGCGACGATCGCCATGATCGCGCCGAGGGACTCGGTCTGTTCCGGGGTGAGCCGGTCGAAGAGGGCCTGGCGGACCGCCGCGACGTGGCCGGGCGCGCTGCGGGTCAGCATCGCCTCGCCCTCCTCGGTCAGGACCGCGAGCTGGCCGCGCTTGTCGGAGGGGCACTCCTCACGCCGTACCCAGCCGTTCTTCTCCAGCCGTGCCACCGCGTGGGAGAGCCGCGAGCGGGTGATCTTCGCGCCCTCGGCCAGTTCGGTCATCCGCAGCCGCTTCTCCGGCGCCTCCGAGAGCTGGACCAGGAGCCCGTAGTAGACGTGCGGCATCCCGGCGTCGCGCTGGAGCTGCCGGTCGAGGTGGTCCTCCAGCAGGGTCGTCGCGTGCAGGTACGCCTGCCAGGTGCGCTGTTCGTCGTCGGAGAGCCAGCGGGGTTCCGGTGGCCCGGGCCGGTCGCCGGGATAGGTGGTCATGTCATCCACTCTACGGAACTCTCCTTGAAAGTTGAACAAAACGGCGGTACGGTCGGCGTAGAACTTGAGAGTTCAAGTATCGGGTTCAGTATCCAGGAGTGGAGTCGCCATGAACAGCACCGCCGAGCGGATGCCCGCCCTCTACCTCAGCCACGGCGCCCCGCCCCTCGCCGACGACCCCGTCTGGCCCGGCCAGCTCGCCGCCTGGTCCGCCGAGCTGCCCCGCCCCACCGCGATCCTCATGGTCTCCGCCCACTGGGAGGAGGCCCCGCTCGCCCTCGGCGCCGTCCGCACCCTCCCCCTGGTCTACGACTTCTGGGGCTTCCCCGAGCACTACTACCGCGTCCAGTACGCCGCCCCCGGCGCCCCCGCCCTCGCCGACTCGGTCCGCAAACTCCTGGCCGCCCCCGGCACCCCCGTCCAGGACATCCCCGACCGCGGCCTGGACCACGGCGCCTACGTCCCCCTCGTCGAGATGTACCCGGACGCCGACATCCCCGTCCTCCAGATGTCGCTGCCCACCCTCGACCCCCGCCGCCTCATGGACATCGGCCGCAAACTGGCGCCCCTGCGCGACGAGGGCGTCCTGATCGTCGGCTCCGGCTTCTTCACCCACAACCTGGCCGCGCTGCGGCAGGGCGGCACCCCCTCCTGGTCCGCCGAGTTCGACGACTGGGGCCGCGCCGCCCTCGACGGCGGCGACATCGACACCCTCCTCGACTTCACCCACGCTGCCCCCGCCGGCACCCTCGCCCACCCCCGCACCGAACACTTCGCCCCCCTCTTCGTCACCCTCGGCGCCGCCGACGCCGCCGGCGACCTCGCCACCCAGCGCAGCGTCATCGACGGCTTCTGGATGGGGCTCGCGAAGCGATCGGTGCAGTTCGGCTAGGGCCTCACATGCCGGCCGGGCTGATCCAGGCGCCCGGCCCCGCCGTCAGGCGCCGCCCCCGCCCAGCTCCTTCTCGTACCACCGCACGTCCCAGTACCGCCCGAACTTGCGGCCCACCTGGCCGTACGTCCCGATCGGGCGGAAGCCGAAGCGGGTGTGCAGGCGGTGGGAGACGTCGTTGGGCTGGGTGACGCCGGCGTAGGCGCGGTGCAGGTCCTCGCCGGCCAGGGCGTCGAAGAGGGCCGTGTACAGGGCGGTGCCCACGCCGCGGCCCGCCGCGTTGGGGGCGCAGTAGAAGCTGACCTCGACCGAGGTCGCGTACGCCGCCTTCGGGCGCAGGGGCGAGCTGGTCGCGTAGCCGAGCAGGCGCTCGGGGCCGGACGGGGCGGGCTTGGTGGCAACCATCAGGCGGTGCGGGCCGTCCTTCGGGTGGGAGAGGAACCACTGCATGCGTCCCTCCGGGGTAAGCGGCACCGTGTCGAAGGTGATCGGAGTCCGGAGAACGTAGTGGTTGTAGAGGTTCGTGAGGCCCGTGAGGTCCTCCGCTATCCCTGGCCTGACCTGCGGTTCCGCCGTCCCGCGCGGTGTCATTCCGATCATCCTCCCCGCCTGTGGCCGGACAGGGTACTGCATGATCCGGAAAAACAATGAGCAGGTGGGGAATTCTGTCCGGATTGCAATCGTTGATTCCTACGGATGCCGCAACCGGGCCGCCGGATGTGGAGTCCGCCAGGTCGTCCACCACTCATCGCAAGGGAGCACGCATGGCAACCCGTGCCGTCGCCCGTCGTCAGCCCGCCGCCTCCGGCGAGACCGGCGCGGCAGGCAGCGTCCGCGCGACCGGCGAGATCGCCGACCGCGACCTTGTGGGCATGTATCTCGACGAGATCGCCCGCACACCGCTGCTGGACGCCGCGAAGGAAGTGGAGCTGTCCCAGACCATCGAGGCCGGTGTCTACGCCGGGAAGATCCTCGACGGCGAGGTCGACAGCGACTCCGCCGGAGCTTCCCGCGAGGAGCTGGAAGCCCTCGTCGCCGAGGGGGAGCGGGCCAAGGACGTCTTCATCCGGTCCAACCTCCGCCTCGTCGTCGCCGTGGCCCGCCGCTACCCACGCAGCGGCCTCCCCCTGCTCGACCTCATCCAGGAGGGGAACGCCGGCCTGGTCCGCGCCGTCGAGAAGTTCGACTACGCCAAGGGCTTCAAGTTCTCCACGTACGCCACCTGGTGGATCAGGCAGGCCATCACCCGCTCCATCGCGGACCAGTCCCGCACCATCCGGCTCCCCGTCCACCTCGTGGAGGAGCTGGGCCGCATCCGCCGCGTCCAGCGCGAGTTCAACCGCGAGAACGGCCGGGACCCCGAGCCCGCCGAGATCGCGGCCGAGCTGAGCAGCACCCCCGAGCGCGTCACCGACGTCCTCGACTGGGCCCGCGACCCGGTCTCGCTCAACATGTCGGTGGACGACGAGGGCGAGACCCAGTTCGGCGACCTCCTGGAGGACACCTCCGCGGTCTCCCCCGAGCAGTCCGTCCTGACCCTGCTGCGCAGCGAGGAGCTCGACGACCTCATCGGCCAGCTCGACGACCGCACCGCCTCCATCATCAAGATGCGGTACGGCATCGAGGACGGCCGCGAGCGCACCCTCACCGAGGTCGGCAAGCAGCACGGCCTGACCCGCGAGCGCATCCGCCAGATAGAGAAGCACGCGCTCCTGGAGCTCAAGCGCATGGCGCACGACACCGGATTCGACGCAGCGGCCTGATCCCTCGGCGGCCCGACCGGGCCGTGACGGGGGCGGGGCGACCGCCCGGCCCCCGATCGGCCCTCCTGGCCCTGCACTCCGGCGTGGCTCGCCCTACGCTCGACCCACATGAGCCAGGCTGGCCCCTGAGCCACCCGGCTCCCCTGAACCCCCGGCACCCGCCCCCCCTGGTGCCGGGGCCCGGCCCCAGCACTCCATCCCCCCCGGGGTGCTGGGGTCCCTCTCTGCCCGGACCCTCCTTTACGAGGGCATCCTGCGGCCCACACCCCACCCCGGACGCCCCGACGGCCCTCCCGGGCCGCCGACACCGCCCCCACCCGGCAGCCTGTCCGACAGGCAGGGCCGACCGGACGGGCCGGACGTCAGAGCGAGGCGGCCCTGCGCTCCATCGCGGACTGGGCCGCGTCCTCCGTCTCGTAGACCTCGCACATGTGCCGCCCGTCGGGCGTCGCCGTGTGCTCCACTTCCCACAGGCTCACCTCGCGGCCGTCCGCGAGGAGGAACGCGTGCTCGTAGAGGGAGAACCCAGGGCGGCGGCCCCGCAACGGGTCGAGCCGGCCGAACGCCTGGGTGATCTGGTGCGCGAAGGCGCCCGCCAGCAGCACGGCCACCTCCTCGCCGGGCCGGTCGGCATTCTCCGCCCGGCGCAGCACCCGCCGCGCGTGGTCGGGGGAGTCGCCCCACTCGTATTCGCGCCCGGGCAGCGGCTGCGCCGTGCGGTCGTCCACCACCAGCGGCGGCGCGCCCTCCAGCGCCTCGGGCTCGGCGCTCGGGAGCGGCAGTCTCGCCGTGGCGATCCGCAGCTCCTCCTGATCGGTGTACACCTCGTGGTGGAGCTGCCCGTCCGGGCCCGTGTTGTGCGTCAGCTCCCACAGGGTGACGGCGCTGCCGTCGGCCACCAGCCACACATGCCGGTACGTCTCCCGGCGCCTGCCGTCGCTGTGGTGCGCGGCGGAGTGCAGGCAACTGTCGTAGGCGAGCGCCGTATCGAGCCGGGACAGCGTCTCGTCGGGGAGTTCGAAGGAGTTGAGGGTGCGGGCGAGGAGTCGCTGAAGGCAGGCGTCCGGCGACTCGAATGCCTCGTGGGTCCCACATGTCTCGTACGGAACGCTCAAGGTTTCTCCCGGCGTTGCTCCATGTCACCTGGTGGGTGCATACCGTAGCCCCTGGCTCGGACATCGTGCCCGGGAAACGGAAAACGCGTGACGCCCCGTCGGAGTTCCCGCAGTAAGGGCAGCCTTTTCTTACCCGACGGCCCGTCACCCATGCGTGTCCGTACCCCTCTTCCGGCCGTTCATCCCGCCTCGCGCCGACGACCTCGAACCCGCCTGGATGTGTGACGCGCGTCACCGAAAACCGGTCGTGCGGGCGGAGGGGGCGGGCACGCGGGCGGGGTCCGCCTTCTGGAACACCCCGTGGGCGGTGAGGGAACGAGGGAACCTCGAGCAGAAGGCCGGCGCCGCTGGAACGGGCCGTCGTCGGCGGTGCCAAAGACGCCGGGCAGGTGGTGACCGCCCCTTGGTCAGGGCTCCGGGGCGAGGTCCCCGTACAGCTCGCGGTACGAGGGGAACACGCCCGCCGGTGTCTCCACCGACTCCGCCGACAGGACCGCCTTCACGATGGCGCGGGTCATCGCGTCGGCACCGGCCGCCAGGATCTCGTTGACGGCGGCGCCCTCGACCGGCCTGTCACCGGTGGCCAGGGTGAACACCGTGTCCCCGTCGTGCAGCAGGTGCACGGGGCGCACCGCACGGGCCAGACCGTCGTGCGAGGTCCCCGCCAGCTTCTGCGCCTGGGCGCGGGTCATCGCGGCATCGGTGGCCACCACGGCGATCGTCGTGTTCAGCGGGGGCTGGCCGGCGGGCGGGGCTCCGGGTGCCGGGGCGCCGGGTGACGGGGGCTCCGCGGCTCCCGGGCGGACCGTGGGCGCACCGCGCCGCTCGGTCTCCGCCATCGCGGCCGCCCAGCGTGCCTGGGCCCGCTCGTGGGTCTCGGGCGACGGCCACACCGCCCGGCCACGCGCGCCGGGGAGCTGGGTGAAGTACCTGCCGTACAGCACCCCCGTGGCCGGATCGCACACCGAACCCACCGCGTTCACGACGACCAGCGCCGCCACCGTGTGGCCCGACGCCAGCCGCAGACTCGCCGTCCCCACCCCGCCCTTCAGCCCACCCGCGACCGCTCCCGTGCCCGCACCCACGACGCCCTGGCCGACCGGCCCTGCGGCGGCCGCCCGTTCCACTGCCTCCCGGCCCAGCTCCGCCCCCGGTCGGGCCCGCCAGTCGCCGCCCCGGCCCAGGTCGAAGAGGCAGGCCGCGGGGACGACGGGGACCACCTGGTGCGGACCGGGGCCCACCCGGACCCCGCGGCCCTGCTCCTCCAGCCAGGCCGTCACCCCGGAAGCGGCGTCCAGGCCGAACGCCGAACCACCGGTCAGCACCACTGCCTCGACCCGCTCCACCAGGTTGCGGGGGTCGAGCGCGTCGGTCTCCCGCGTCCCGGGGCCCCCGCCGCGTACGTCGACAGCGGCCACGGCCCCGCCGGGCCCGGTCAGGACGACGGTGGTGCCGGTGAGCCAGCCGTCGCCCTGGCGGGTGGCATGGCCGACCTGGAGGCCGGGGACGTCGGTGAGGGCGTCTTGGGGGCCGGGGGTGGGGGGTTCGGGCGCTTCGGTCTCCCGCGCCCGGGGGCCCCCGCCGCGTACGTCGACAGCGGCCACGGCCCCGCCGGGCCCGGTCAGGACGACGGTGG
>NZ_JOII01000034.1 GCF_000719955.1 Streptomyces albidoflavus | reverse complement strand
CCTCCGGGGGCGTGGGGTGGTGCGGGGTGGGGGTTCCGGGGTGTCAGCCGGGTTCGTCGGTGGGGTTGTTGAGGAGGGCGCTGATGGTGCGGACGATTTCGGTCTCGGCGGCCTCGGGGTCGGCGCCGAGGGTGGTGAGGGGGCCGCCGCCGCTGAGGTTCTCGTGTTCGAGGAGGGCGAGGAGGAGGTGTTCGGTGCCGATGAAGTTGTGGCCGAGGCGCAGGGCGACGCGGAAGGTGAGTTCGAGGGCCTTGCGGGCGGCGGCGTCGTAGGGGATGAGGTCGGGGAGGGTGTCGGCGGGCGGCTGTTCGCCTTCGGCGACGGCGGTGCGCAGCGCGTCGGCGGTGATGCCCTGGCCGGTCAGGAGGTGGGCGGCGACGGAGTCGGGGTCGGCGAGGAGGCCGAGGGCGAGGTGGCCGGGGGCGATGTGGGGCTGGCCCGCGGTGCGGGCGGCTTCCTGGGCGGCGACGACGGCGTTGCGGGCGCGGGGGGTGAAGCGGCTGAAGCCGTCCTTGGGGTCGAGGTCGCCGCTGCCCTTGGGGACGAACCGCTTCTGGGCGGCCTGCTTGGTGACGCCGAGACCGGTGCCGATCTCGGTCCAGGAGGCGCCGGAGCGGCGGGCCTGGTCGACGAAGTGGCCGATGAGGTGGTCGGCGACGTCACCGAGGTGTTCGGCGACGACGACGGCTCCGGAGAGGCGCTCCAGGGGGTCGGTGTGGCTGCTCTTGATGGCGTCGATGAGGTCGTCGAGGCGTACGGACCGGGAGGGTGCGCTGAATTCCGTCATGCGTCAACCTTAAGTTGACGCTCCTGGAATCGTCAACCCTTGGTTGACGATCAAGCCTCCCCGTCGCCCTTCCCCGTCCCGGCGTTGGCGTTGAGGATCAGCCCGGAGAGCTCCAGCAGCCCGCCGATCCGGAAGCCGGGCAGCGCGCGGGCCTCCTCGGACTCCCAGTCGAGCACCGCCCACGGCCCGCGCCGCACCAGCGCGGTACGCAGCCCCGCCTCGGCGGCCGGCCGCACGTCGTACGCCCACCTGTCACCGACGTGCAGGATCTCCCCCGGCGCGAAGGGCAGCGCCCCGGCCAGCCGCCGGAAGAAGGCCGGGTCGGGCTTGGCCACGCCCCACTCCCCCGAGGCCGCGACCAGCTCCGTCTCCTCGGCGAGCAGCCCGCGCAGCACGTCCGCGCCGCGCGCCGTCAGATTGCCCGCGACCCCCACCACCAGCCCGTCGGCCCGGAGCGCCGCGAGCGCGGGCCGGGCGTCGGGGTACAGGTCGGCCTCGGTGTACGTGTCCTCGGGTACGCCCGCCTCGACGCGGGCCGCCCGCTCCGCCGCCGCGTCGAAGCCGGGCCGGAGCACGGCGCACGCCTCGTCGAAGCCGCCCCCGGCGGCGAGGACGGCGCCGAGGACCGCCGAGAAGGTGTGCGGGGAGACGCCCAGCCAGTCGGCCCACGCCGCGTACCGGCGGGTCTCGTCCACCAGGCACTCACCGACGTCGAGGACCACCGCACGGATCATGGGCCGAGCATAGGGGCCTGCGGGCAGGCGGCCGGGAGCCGCGCCCGCACGGCCCGCACCCCCTGCCCCTGGCACCCGGGCGGCCCGTTCCGCCGTGCGGTGCGGGTCGGGCGACCGCACCCTGGAGGTGGAATGTCCCGCTTGACGAGAGGAAGTCCGCCATGGGCGAGTCCGCGATGGACAAGATGAAGGGCAAGGCCAAGGAGGCCGTCGGCAAGGTCACCGGTGACCGCCGCGCCGAGTCCGAGGGCAAGACGGACCAGGCGAAGGGCGACGCCAAGGACGCCGCGGACCAGCTCCGCGAGCGCGCCAAGGGAGTCGGTGACTCCATGAAGCGCGACGACCGCTGACGCCCCTGGCGCACGGACGAGGTGAGGCCGGTCCCCCGCTCGGGGACCGGCCTCACCGCTGTGCCGGGGGTACGGGCGGGGTCAGCCGGCCGCCTGCGACACCCCGGCGGTGCCGGCGCCCTCACCGGTCACCACCTCGTCCGCGATGCGCTCGTGGTGGCGGATGACCTCGGCCACAATGAAATTGAGCAGCTTCTCGGCGAACGCCGGGTCCAGGTGGGCGCTCTCGGCGAGGGCGCGCAGCCGGGCGATCTGCTGGGCCTCGCGGTCCGGGTCGGCCGGGGGCAGCTGGTGCTCGGCCTTGAGGTGGCCGACCTGCTGGGTGCACTTGAACCGCTCGGCGAGCATGTGCACGACGGCGGCGTCGATGTTGTCGATGCTCTCGCGCAGCCGCTGGAGTTCGGCGAGGACAGCCGTGTCGCCCGCTCCGGAGCGGCCCGTTCCGGTGTTGCTGGGGGTCATGGTGGGTCAGCCTACGCGGCCCGCGCCGCCGCCGGAGGGATGCCCGAGGAGTGGGACGGCACCTCACCCGTACCGACCGTGACCAGCTGTTGGCGTTGCGACACCGGCCCGCTGCGGGGATCGTCGCCTTATGGGCGAGACGCACGCGGAACACGGCACGGACCCGGCGAACGCCGCCGCCGAGGAACTCTTCTCGGCGCTGTACGAGGCCGACGAGGACCTGGTGGCCGCGCTGCTCGGCGCCGGGGTGAGCCCCGAGGCCGACGACGGCGGGGGCGGCACGGCGCTGCACAGCGCGGCGGTCGACGGGCGCGCGGCCGTCGTCCGGCTGCTGCTGGCGGCCGGCGCCGACCCGGACCGGCGTACGGCCGAGGGCGAGCTGCCGCTCTGCGGCGCCGCCTGCTGGGGCCGCACGGCGGTGGTACGGGCGCTGCTCGCGGCGGGCGCCGACCCCGGGGGCGCCGACGAGCCGGGGCCCACCGCGCTGGTGTGGGCGGCCCAGGGCGGGCACGCCGGGGCGACGGCGGCGCTGCTGGAGGCGGGCGCCGAGCCGGTGGCCGGGCGGGGGGACCCGCCGCTGGTACGGGCGGCGCGGCAGGGGTCGCTGGAGACGGTCCGGGTGCTGCTGGAGCACGGGGCGGAAGGCCGGGAGGCGGCGCTGGAGGAGGCGCTGCGGTGGTCGGTGGGGCTGGCGGAGCGGCTGCGCGAGGAGCTGGAGGGCGCAGGCGAGAGCGCACAGGCGGCGGGCGAGGTGGAGGTGGTCGTCCGCGAGGTGCGGCGCGGGTCGACGACGCTGCTGGCGGCGGTGGTCCTGCGCGACGGGGACCCGGGCGAGAGCCAGGAGCGGTTCACCTCGCACGCCGCCGTCGCCACGGTGCTGGAGGAGGAGCTGGGGCGCACCCCCTCGTACGAGGAGCTGAGCGCCCGGGCCCTGCGGCGCGGGGAGCCCTGGCACGACGACTGGCGGGAGCCGGTGCGGGTGCTGGGCGCACGTGGCGACGAGGAGACGTACGCGGCGGCGGCCGCGCGGCTCGGGGAGGCGGCGGACTCCCCGGAGGCGCTCTTCGCGGTGGAGGTGCTGGGGCGGCTCGGCGTGGGGCGGCTGACGCCCCGGGTGGTGCCGCTGCTGCGGGAGTTGGCGCGGGAGGCGGTCGACGCGCAGTTGCTGGCGGCGGTGGTCCGGGGTCTGGGCCATCACGGCGATCCCGGGGCGCTGCCGGAGCTGTACGAGGCGGCCGGCCATTCCTCGGCGGAGGTCCGTGAGGCGGCTGGCCGGGCGCTGTTCGGTCTGGTCCCCGCCGACGACGCGCGGGGCGTCGCGGTCCTGGTGGCGCTGTCGGCGGACGCCTGGCCCCGGGTCCGGGAGTGGGCGGTGACCGCGCTGGCCGCCCTGGCCTCGGACACCGGGGAGGTCCATGAGGCGCTGGCGGCCCGGCTGGCCGACGAGGACCCCGCGACGGCCGCCGAGGCGGCGGCGGGCCTGGTCCGCCGGGGCGCGGGCGCGCGGGCCGAGGAGGCGCTGGGCCTGCTCCTGACGACGGAGCCGGAGGGTTCGCCGGTACGGGAGAAGGCGCTGGAGACGGTGGAGCAGCTCACCGACCCTGCGGTACGGCGGCGGCTGGAGGGGGTCCTGCCGCTGGGGTGACGGACCTGCGGGCACAGTGTCCCGGTTCGGGGGCCGTGGCGCGGAACGCCGACGCCGCCCGGGCCAGGAGCCCGGGCGGCGTCGGCGTCACTCCCCCGCTCACATCAGGCGGCTGCCCCGGAGCCGCGGCCGCCACCCCGGGCGCGGCGCGGGCCGCCGCCGGTGCCCCGGGCGGGGGCGGCGCCACGGCCGGTGCCGCCGCCCGCGCGTCCCGCGCCCCCACGGCCGGTGCCGCCGGTGCGGGCGCCGCCGCCGGTCCGGGCCGTGCCCGCGCCGGCCGCGGTGCGGCCGCCGGTGCCGGGCTGGGTGGCGGTGCGGCCGGTGGCGGTGGCCGAGGGGCGGCCGCCGCCGGAGCGGCCACGGCGGGAACGGCCGCCGGACTTGGCCTTGGGCGGGGTGGGCTGCTGCGGGATCTCCACCGTGACGGGCACGCCGGAGGGCTCGCGGGCGCCGGTGAGGCGGGCGAGTTCCTCGTCGCTCGACTTGACCCGGGCGGTCTGCGGCGTGATGCGGGCCGCCGACATCAGCCGGGTCATCTCCCGCTTCTCCTCGGGGAGGACGAGCGTGACGACGCTGCCGGACTCCCCCGCGCGGGCGGTACGGCCGCCGCGGTGCAGATAGTCCTTGTGGTCGGTGGGCGGGTCGACGTTGACGACCAGGTCGAGGTCGTCGACGTGGATGCCGCGGGCCGCCACGTTGGTCGCGACCAGGGCGGTGACCTGGCCGTTCTTGAACTGCTCCAGGGTGCGGTTGCGCTGCGGCTGGGAGCGGCCGCCGTGCAGCGCCGAGGCGCGGACGCCGTTGGCGAGGAGCCGCTTGGCGAACCGGTCGGCGGAGCGCTTGGTGTCCACGAACATGATCACGCGGCCGTCGCGGGCGGCGATGCGCAGGGCGACCGCCTTCTTGTCGGTGTCGTCGGCGACGTAGAGCACGTGGTGCTCCATGGTCGTGACGGCGCCCGCCGAGGGGTCGACGGAGTGCACCACCGGGTCGGAGAGGTAGCCGCGCACCAGCCGGTCGATGTTGCGGTCCAGGGTGGCGGAGAAGAGCATCCGCTGCCCGTCGGGGGCGGTGCGGTCCAGCAAGGCGGTGACCTGCGGCATGAACCCCATGTCGGTCATCTGGTCGGCCTCGTCCAGGACGCTGACGGCCACCTGGTCGAGGCGGCAGTCGCCCCGGTCCAGGAGGTCCTTGAGCCGCCCCGGCGTGGCGACGACGACTTCGGTGCCCCGGCGCAGGGCGCTCGCCTGCTTGTTCAGCGAGAGGCCGCCGACGACGGTGGCCATGCGCAGCCCGAGGGCCTTGGCGTACGGAGTGAGGGCGTCGGTGACCTGCTGGGCCAGTTCGCGGGTCGGGACGAGGACCAGGGCGAGCGGTGCCCCGGCCTCGGCGCGGCGTCCGGCGGTGCGGGCCAGCAGGGCGAGGCCGAAGGCGAGGGTCTTGCCGGAGCCGGTGCGGCCCCGGCCGAGGATGTCGCGGCCGGCCAGCGAGTTGGGGAGCGTCGCGGCCTGGATGGGGAACGGCTCGGCCATGCCCTCGGCGGCCAGCGCGGTGAGCAGCGGCTCGGGCAGCTCCAGCTCGGCGAAGGCGGCGACGGCCGGCAGGGCCGGGGTGCGCGTCTCGGGGAGGGCGAAGTCGCCGCCCTGCGGGGCTGCGGGGGTGCGGGAGGTGGTGGGGCGCCCGGTCCGTCGGCCCCCTCGGGAGCGTCCGGGGCGGCTGCCGCCGGAGTCCTGGCCGGGGCGGCGGCCGGTGCGGGCCTGGGGGTTCCCCTGGGCCGCGCGGTTCCCCGCTGCCTGGCGGTCGGGGCGTTCGGATCGAGTCATGGGGCGGTCTCTGCCTTCCTGGGGACAGCACAAACCGGGGCCCGCACCGAGCGTGGTGCGGGCCCCGGTCAGGAGGTACGCGTCGGGGCTGGAATCAGCCGGCGACGATGTTCTCCGCCTGCAGGCCCTTCTGGCCCTGCGTGACGTCGAAGGTGACCTTCTGGCCTTCCAGGAGCTCACGGAAGCCCCGGCCGGCGATGTTGGAGTAGTGGGCGAAGACGTCGGGGCCGCCGCCGTCCTGCTCGATGAAGCCGAAGCCCTTTTCGGCGTTGAACCACTTCACGGTTCCGGTGGCCATATGCACTCCCTGGGGTGTTGAGGGGCCGGTATTCCTTCCGCGGGTCCGCGGGAAGAAGTGTCACAAAAGAGCCCCACACCGGAGAGCCGGCAAGGCCGGAGGGCCGGGAAACAATAATGCGCCTGAGCGAGTTCTCGTCAGGCGCACATAAAGATCATGGGTACCACAACTGCAACGTCTCTCAGCCTAACACGGTCACCTCCGCTCGCGGAGGAGCGCCGCGAGCGGGGCGGGAGGCCGTGAGCAGGCCCGGGAGGGGGGCGCGTACCGGATCGGTCAAGATCACCCGGGGCGGCCGGAGGGGCGGGTGAAGGTCCGTACGCTTGGGCGAATGAAGCGTGTTGGTTGTGTGCTGCTGGCCCTCGCCCCGCTGGCGACGGCGGCCGTCTTCCTCCTCGGTCCGGACCCCGAGGCGGACCGGGTACCCGGCGAGTCGGGCCCCTCGTCCTCGGCCGCCGCGGACGGTGCGGCGGAGAGCGGCCGGGACGGCGGCCCGGACGACGCCGACCGGGAGACCGAGGAGCGCATCGCGAAGATGCCCGCCGGTCTCGCCGCGCCCGGGAAGAAGGAGCTGGCGCTCCAGCTGGCGGCGAGCGCCGACAACTCGACGCTGAAGTGGCGCACCCTCTACGGCTACATCGAGGACCTTCAGGACGGGCGCGGCTACACGGCCGGCATCGCCGGTTTCTGCACCGGCACCCACGACCTGCTGGGCCTGGTCGAGCGGTACAGCGAGGCCCACCCGGACAACGGCCTGGCCGCGTACCTGCCGGCGCTGCGCGAGGTGGACGGCTCGGACTCCCTGGAGGGGCTGGAGGGCTTCCCCGAGGCGTGGGAGGCCGAGGCGGAGGTCCCGGCGTTCCGCAAGGCGCAGGAGCGGGAGCGGGACGAGCGGTACTTCGACCCGGCGGTGCGGATGGCGAAGATCGACGGCCTGGGCACGCTCGGCCAGTTCGTCTACTACGACGCGATGCTGCTGCACGGCCCCGGCAAGGGCGCCGACAGCTTCTACGGCATCCGCGCGGCCGCGCTGGAGAAGGCGGAGACGAAGGCGGCGGGCGGCGACGAGCGGGCGTACCTGGAGGCGTTCCTCGACGCGCGGCGGGCGGTGATCCGGGAGGGGAAGCGGTTCCAGCGGGACACCTCGCGCGTCGACTCCGCGCAGCGGGTCTTCCTGCGGAACGGCAACCTCTCCCTGTCGACGCCGCTGACCTGGGAGATCTACGGGGAGCGCTTCCACCTTCCCGGGTGAGACGCGAAAGCGCGGCGCCCGCCAGGTGTCCGGTCGGGGACGGGCGGGCGCCGCGTTCAGATCCGCACGCCTTTGTACGGAACAGGTGGGGGCACCGCGAGGGGTGCCTGGGGGAGGCTATCCGGCCCCCGTCGCCGGGGTGGCGGCGGGGGCCGGTCCGCGCTCGGGCCGGTCAGACGGTCAGCGACCGGTCGGTCGGGCGGATCGGGGCGTGCAGGGAGCTGGCGCCGGTGAGGAAGCGGTCCACGCCGCGGGCGGCGGAGCGGCCCTCGGCGATGGCCCAGACGATCAGCGACTGGCCACGGCCGGCGTCGCCGGCGACGAAAACGCCGGGGACGTTGGTCTCGTAGTGGTCGTCCCGGGCGATGTTGCCGCGGGCGTCCAGCTCCAGGCCGAACTGGGAGACGAGGCCGTTCTCCTGGTCGGTGCCGGTGAAGCCCATGGCGAGGGTGACCAGCTGGGCCGGGATCTTCCGCTCGGTGCCGGGCTTCTGTTCCAGCTTGCCGTCCTTGAACTCGACCTCGGCGAGGTGGAGCCACTGGACGTTGCCCTCCTCGTCGCCCTCGAAGTGGGTGGTGGAGACGGAGTAGACCCGCTCGCCGCCCTCCTCGTGGGCCGAGGTGACCTTGTAGAGCATGGGGAAGGTCGGCCAGGGCTGGCCCGGGTTCCGCTCCTCGCCCGGGCGGGGCATGATCTCCAGCTGGGTGACGGAGGCCGCGCCCTGGCGGTGGGCGGTGCCCACGCAGTCGGCGCCGGTGTCGCCGCCGCCGATGACGACGACGTGCTTGCCCTCGGCGGTGATCGGCGGGGTGACGTAGTCGCCCTCCTGCACCTTGTTGGAGAGCGGCAGGTACTCCATCGCCTGGTGGATGCCGTTCAGCTCGCGGCCGGGGACGGGCAGGTCGCGGGCGGTGGTGGCGCCGGCGGCGACGACCACCGCGTCGTAGCGGCGGCGCAGGGCGTCGGCGGGCAGGTCGCGGCCGATCTCCACGCCGGTGCGGAACTTGGTGCCCTCCGCGCGCATCTGCTCTATGCGGCGGTTGATGTGCCGCTTCTCCATCTTGAACTCGGGGATGCCGTACCGCAGGAGTCCGCCGACCCGGTCGGCGCGCTCGTAGACGGCGACGGTGTGCCCGGCGCGGGTGAGCTGCTGGGCGGCGGCGAGTCCGGCCGGGCCGGAGCCGATCACGGCGACGGTCT
This sequence comes from Streptomyces albidoflavus, assembly GCF_000719955.1. GTDB lineage: Bacteria > Actinomycetota > Actinomycetes > Streptomycetales > Streptomycetaceae > Streptomyces > Streptomyces albidoflavus. The sequence goes on along the minus strand of NZ_JOII01000034.1, from coordinate 75,704 downwards.
TGCCGGAGAGCCGCTCGGGGGCCTGCGGGAGGACGTTGCCGGTCTCCCACGCCTTGTCGATGATCGAGACTTCGACGTTCTTGATGGTGACGGCCGGCTGGTTGATGCCGAGCACGCACGCCGACTCGCAGGGGGCGGGGCAGAGGCGGCCGGTGAACTCCGGGAAGTTGTTGGTCGCGTGCAGCCGCTCGCCGGCGGCCTGCCAGTCCTCGCGGTAGGCGTAGTCGTTCCACTCGGGGATGAGGTTCCCGAGCGGGCAGCCGTTGTGGCAGAACGGGATGCCGCAGTCCATGCACCTGGACGCCTGCTTGGAGATGATCGGCAGCAGGGAGCCGGGGACGTAGACCTCCTTGAAGTCGCGGACCCGCTCCTCGACGGGACGGGACTGCGCGACCTCGCGGCCGGTGGTGAGAAAGCCCTTCGGGTCAGCCATGGGTCGCCGCCTCCATCATCTTCTCGGTGGTCTCGGTCTCGGTCAGACCGGCCAGCTCGGCGGCGTCCTTGGCGGCGAGCACTGCCTTGTACGTGGTCGGGATGATCTTGCTGAAGCGGGTCAGCGCGTTCTCCCAGTCGGCGAGGAGCTTCCCGGCGACGGTGGAGCCGGTCTCCTCCTGGTGGCGGCGCACCACGTCGTGCAGCCACTGGCGGTCGGTGTCGTCCAGCCCCTCGACGGCCGCGGCGTTGCCCGCGTTGACCCGGTCGGGGTCGAGGTCGATGACGTAGGCGATACCGCCGGACATGCCGGCCGCGAAGTTGCGGCCGGTCTCGCCGAGGACCACGGCGTGGCCGCCGGTCATGTACTCGCAGCCGTGGTCGCCGACGCCCTCGGAGACGACGGTGGCGCCGGAGTTGCGGACGCAGAACCGCTCGCCGGTCCGGCCGCGCAGGTAGATCTCGCCGCCGGTGGCGCCGTAGCCGATGGTGTTACCGGCGATGGTCGAGTACTCGGCGAGGTGGTCGGCGGCGCGGTCGGGGCGGACCACGATGCGGCCGCCGGAGAGGCCCTTGCCGACGTAGTCGTTGGCATCGCCCTCCAGGCGCAGGGTGACGCCGCGCGGGACGAAGGCGCCGAAGGACTGGCCGGCGGAGCCGGTGAAGGTGAGGTCGATGGTGTCGTCGGGCAGGCCGGCGCCGCCGAACTTCTTCGTCACCTCGTGGCCGAGCATGGTGCCGACGGTGCGGTTGATGTTGCGGATGGCGACCTGGGCGCGGACCGGCTGGGCGTCCTCGGCGGTGTGCGCGGCGAGGGCGTCGGCGGCGAGCTTGATCAGCTCGTTGTCGAGCGCCTTCTCCAGGCCGTGGTCCTGGGTGGTGATCTGGTGGCGGACGGCGCCTTCGGGCAGGTCGGGGACGTGGAAGAGCGGCTCCAGGTCCAGGCCCTCGGCCTTCCAGTGGGCGACGGCCCGCTCGGTGTCGAGGAGTTCGGCGTGGCCGACGGCCTCCTCGATGGAGCGGAAGCCCAGTTCGGCGAGGAGTTCGCGGACCTCTTCGGCGATGAACTCGAAGAAGTTGACGATGAACTCGGCCTTGCCGGAGAACCGCTCGCGCAGCACCGGGTTCTGGGTGGCGATGCCGACCGGGCAGGTGTCCAGGTGGCAGACGCGCATCATGACGCAGCCGGAGACGACCAGCGGCGCGGTGGCGAAGCCGAACTCCTCGGCGCCCAGCAGGGCGGCGACGACCACGTCGCGGCCGGTCTTGAGCTGGCCGTCGGTCTGCACGACGATGCGGTCGCGCAGGCCGTTGAGGAGCAGCGTCTGCTGGGTCTCGGCCAGGCCCAGCTCCCAGGGACCGCCCGCGTGCTTGAGGGAGGTCAGCGGGGAGGCGCCGGTGCCGCCGTCGTGGCCGGAGACCAGCACGACGTCGGCGTGGGCCTTGGAGACACCGGCGGCGACGGTGCCGACGCCGACCTCGGAGACCAGCTTCACGTGGATGCGGGCCTGCGGGTTGGCGTTCTTCAGGTCGTGGATCAGCTGGGCGAGATCCTCGATGGAGTAGATGTCGTGGTGCGGGGGCGGCGAGATGAGGCCGACGCCGGGCGTGGAGTGCCGGGTCTTGGCGACCCACGGGTAGACCTTGTGGCCGGGGAGCTGGCCGCCCTCGCCGGGCTTGGCGCCCTGGGCCATCTTGATCTGGATGTCGTCGGCGTTGACCAGGTACTCGCTGGTGACGCCGAAGCGGCCGGAGGCGACCTGCTTGATGGCGGAGCGGCGGGCGGGGTCGTAGAGCCGCTCGGCGTCCTCGCCGCCCTCACCGGTGTTGGACTTGCCGCCCAGCTGGTTCATGGCGATGGCGAGGGTCTCGTGCGCCTCCTGGGAGATGGAGCCGTACGACATGGCGCCGGTGGAGAAGCGCTTGACGATCTCGGAGACCGGCTCGACCTCCTCGACGGGGACCGAGGGTCGGTCGCTCGTGATGCCGAAGAGCCCGCGGAGCGTCATGAGCCGCTCGGACTGCTCGTTCACCCGGCCGGTGTACTGCTTGAAGATGTCGTAGCGCCGGTTGCGGGTGGCGTGCTGGAGGCGGAAGACGGTGTCCGGGTCGAAGAGGTGCGGCTCGCCCTCGCGGCGCCACTGGTACTCGCCGCCGATCTCCAGCGCGCGGTGGGCGCGGGCGATGCCGGTGGCCGGGTAGGCCTTGGCGTGGCGGGCGGCGACCTCGCGGGCGACGACGTCGATGCCGACGCCGCCGATCTTGGAGGTGGTGCCGGAGAAGTAGGTGCGGACGAAGTCGTCCTTGAGGCCGACCGCTTCGAAGACCTGGGCGCCGCGGTAGGAGGCGACGGTGGAGATGCCCATCTTCGACATGACCTTCAGCACGCCCTTGCCCAGGGCGTGGATGAGGTTGCGGATGGCGGTCTCGGCCTCGATGCCGGGCAGGAAGGTGCCGGCCCGGACGAGGTCCTCGACGGACTCCATGGCGAGGTAGGGGTTGACCGCGGCGGCGCCGTAGCCGATGAGCAGCGCGACGTGGTGGACCTCGCGGACGTCCCCGGCCTCGACGAGCAGCCCGACCTGGGTGCGCTGCTTGGTGCCGATGAGGTGGTGGTGGACGGCGGCGGTGAGCAGCAGCGAGGGGATCGGCGCGTGCTCGGCGTCGGAGTGCCGGTCGGAGAGGACGATGAGGCGGGCGCCGGCCTCGATGGCGGCGTCGGCCTCGGCGCGGATCTCCTCGATGCGCTCGGCGAGGGCCTCGCCGCCGCCGGAGACGCGGTAGAGCCCGGAGAGGGTGACGGCCTTCATGCCGGGCATGTCGCCGTCGGCGTTGATGTGGACGAGCTTGGCCAGCTCGTCGTTGTCGATGACCGGGAACGGCAGGGTGACGGAGCGACAGGAGGCCGCGGTGGGCTCCAGCAGGTTGCCCTGCGGGCCGAGCGTCGAGTACAGCGAGGTGACCAGCTCTTCGCGGATGGCGTCCAGCGGCGGGTTGGTGACCTGCGCGAACAGCTGGGTGAAGTAGTCGAAGAGCAGCCGGGGGCGCTTGGAGAGCGCGGCGATGGGCGTGTCGGTGCCCATGGAGCCGATCGGCTCGGCGCCGGCCTTGGCCATCGGCGCGAGGATGACGCGCAGCTCCTCCTCGGTGTACCCGAAGGTCTGCTGGCGGCGGGTGACCGAGGCGTGGGTGTGGACGATGTGCTCGCGCTCGGGCAGGTCGTGCAGCTCGATGGTGCCGGTCTCGAGCCACTCCTCGTAGGGCTGCTCGGTGGCGAGCGTGCCCTTGATCTCGTCGTCCTCGATGATGCGGTGCTCGGCGGTGTCGACGAGGAACATGCGGCCGGGCTGGAGGCGGCCCTTGCGGACGACCTTGGCGGGGTCGATGTCGAGGACGCCGACCTCGGAGCCGAGGACGACGAGTCCGTCGTCGGTGACCCAGTAGCGGCCGGGGCGCAGGCCGTTGCGGTCGAGGACCGCGCCGACCTGGGTGCCGTCGGTGAAGGTGACGCAGGCCGGGCCGTCCCAGGGCTCCATCATCGCCGCGTGGTACTGGTAGAACGCCCGCCGGGAGGCGTCCATGGAGGCGTGGTTCTCCCAGGCCTCGGGGATCATCATGAGCACGCTGTGCGGGAGCGAGCGGCCGCCGAGGTGGAGGAGTTCGAGGACCTCGTCGAAGGAGGCGGAGTCGGAGGCGTCCGGGGTGCAGACGGGGAAGACCCGGGAGAGGTCCTTGTCGCCGCCGCCGAAGAGTTCCGAGGCGAGCTGGGACTCGCGGGCGCGCATCCAGTTGCGGTTGCCCTTGACCGTGTTGATCTCGCCGTTGTGGGCGACGAAGCGGTACGGGTGGGCGAGCGGCCAGCTCGGGAAGGTGTTGGTGGAGAACCGCGAGTGGACCAGGGCGATGGCGCTGGCGAAGCGGCGGTCGGAGAGGTCCGGGAAGAACGGCTCCAGCTGGCCGGTGGTCAGCATGCCCTTGTAGACGAGGGTCCGCGAGGAGAGCGAGGGGAAGTAGACGCCGGCCTCGCGCTCGGCGCGCTTGCGCAGCACGAAGGCGAGGCGGTCCAGCGCGATGCCGGTGGCGTTCTCGGCGGCGACGAAGAGCTGCCGGAAGGCGGGCATGGTGGCGCGGGCGGTGGCGCCGAGCAGGGCGGGGGCGACGGGGACCTCGCGCCAGCCGAGGACGGTCAGGCCCTCCTCGGCGGCGAGGGCGTCGATGCGGGCCGCGGCCTCCTCGGTGCCGGCCTCGGGGAGGAAGGCGATGCCGACGGCGTAGGCGCCGGCCTCGGGGAGGTCGAAGCCGGCGGTCTCGCGGAGGAAGGCGTCGGGGACCTGGGTGAGGATGCCCGCGCCGTCGCCGGAGTCGGGCTCGGAGCCGGTGGCGCCGCGGTGTTCCAGGTTCCGCAGAACGGTGAGTGCCTGGTCGACCAGCGTGTGGCTCGGCTCACCGGTGAGCGTGGCCACGAAGCCGACGCCGCAGGCGTCGTGCTCGTTGCGCGGGTCGTAGAGGCCCTGCTGGGCAGGGCGAGCGTCCATGTGGGACCAGGCGGACTCGGTGGTGGCCGAGTTCACGGAAGCCTGGGACGGCTGGCGCGGCGTACGCATCGGCTCTCCCGTCGTCGTCAGTGGCATATGCAAGGTGCCGAGGGACGACGTTGGCCCTCTGCGAAATTTCCAGCAAGTTACATGATGAAGCGCATCTCGGTAAACGGATAACACGTTCCAGCATGCGGGACGCCGGGGGTGGGCGTCCGGGGAGGGACCCGCGCGGCGGTGCGACGCCTCGGTCCGGCTGCGAGGGGCTTCGTTGCCCGCGGCGCGTACGGCTCATGCCCCGTCGTCAAACAATTGAAACCGCCGGGTAACGAAATATTATGCGGTCCCCTGCATAGCCATCATCCTAGGCTCGCGCCGAAAAGGCTGCCAAGGAGGTACGTCACACCGGCGGCGGCACCGCCCAGGGCCAACTGCCGCAACCCGCTGAACCACCAGCTGCGCGCCGTCACCCGCGCCACCAACGCCCCGCAGCCGAACAGCCCGGCCAGCGCGAGGGCCACCGACGGCCACAGCGCGTGCGCGCCCAGCAGGTAGGGCAGGACCGGCAGCAGCGCGCCGACCGCGAACGCCCCGAACGAGGAGACGGCGGCCACCACCGGCGAGGGCAGGTCGCCCGGGTCGACGCCCAGCTCCTCACGGGCGTGTATCTCCAGCGCCTGCTCGGGGTCGGCCGACAGCTGCCGCGCCACCTCGCGGGCGAGCTTCGGCTCGACGCCGCGCGAGACGTACAGCTCGGCCAGTTCCGCCTCCTCGTCGCGGGGGTGCCTGCGCAGCTCACGGCGTTCCACCGCCACCTCCGCCTGGACCAGCTCCCGCTGGGAGGCGACCGAGGTGTACTCCCCCGCGGCCATCGAGAAGGCGCCCGCCGCGAGCCCCGCGAGGCCGGTCAGCACGATCGTCTGCTGCGCCACCGAGCCGCCCGCGACCCCGGTGATCAGCGCGAGGTTGGAGACCAGGCCGTCCATCGCGCCGAACACCGCGGGACGCAGCCAGCCGCCGTTGACGTCGCGGTGGGTGTGGTTGTCCCGGTGCGCCCCGTGGAGCGGTGCCTCGTTGTCGATGAACGCCACTGCCGTGAGCCCCTCTCTCGCCGGCCGGACGCGCTGTTCGCGACCCGGCCCTCACGGGTGCGAAAGTACGCCCCCAAACCGGCCGCTGCCAGCAAGGAAGGCCGTACTTACCTGCGCTTTCGCACGCTCGGCGAGCAGCCGGTGACCGGCCGTACGCACCCCTGGGAGGGTGTCGAAGGAGTGACAAAACGGTCTCCGGCGCGGCAGTCGGACCGCCCGCGTGGCAGACATCGCCCGAAGGCCACGAAGCCCGCGTTCCGCGCGCCCGCTCCCCGAGTCCGCGCGGCCCGTCCGAGAGAGGCCCGCGATGGCACCGACCCGCCCGACCCTCCCGCTCCCCGCCGCCCTGCGCGCACGCGGCCGGGGCGCCCTGCTCGGACTCGCCGTCGGCGACGCGCTGGGCGCCCCCGCCGAGAACCTCAAGCCCTCCGAGATCCGCCGCCGCTGGGGCCGCATCACCGGGTACGTCGCCGAGCACCCGGCCGGGACCGACGACACCGAGTACGCGATCTTCTCCGGGCTGCTGCTGGCCCGGTACGGCTCGGGGCTGACCACCGCCCGGGTGGAGGCGGCCTGGCACCGGTGGATCGCCGACCTGGACGAGGGCCCGTTCCGGGGCGCCGGGTTCAGCGAGCGGGGCACGCTGGAGAACCTGCGGCGCGGCCTGACCGCCCCGATCACCGCCCAGCACCGGCACGCCTGGAGCGACGGGCTGGCGATGCGCGCCGCCCCGTTCGGCGTCTTCGCGGCGGGCCGCCCCGAGGAGGCGGCCCGGCTGGTCGCGGTCGACGGCACCGTCAGCCACGACGGGGAGGGCATCTACGGCGGCCAGGCCGTCGCCGCCGGGGTCGCCGCGGCGATGGGCGGCACGCACACCGACGGCGTGGTCGACGCCGCCCTGTCGGTGATCCCCGCCGACTCCTGGACCGCGCGCTCCCTGAGGCGGGCGGTGGCCGCGGCCGACCGGGGCGAGAAAGCGGTCCGCTCGGCCGTCGTCATCGGCGGCTACCCGTGGACCGACCTCGCCCCCGAGGCGGTCGGCCTCGCCTTCGGGGCGCTGGCCGCCGCCCGCGGGGTCTTCCCGGCCGCCGTGCTGACCGCCGTCAACATGGGCCGCGACGCCGACACCACCGCCGCCGTCGCGGGGGCCCTCGCCGGGGCGCTGGGCGGGGAGGGCGCGGTGCCCGCCGAGTGGGCGGCGCGGATCGGCCCGGTACGCGGCTCCTGCCTGCCGTCCATGGCGGGCCTGCACGTCCTGGACGTCGCCGACCTGCTCACCCCGGACCCGGAGGAACCGGCCCGCCACTCCCCCGCCGGGTACTGCCCCGACCTGCCCGAGGAGGCCCCGGCCGGGCGGGCCGGGGCGGCGCTGCGGCGGCTCGGCGCGAGCGGCCCGCCGGAGTGCGCCGTGGACACCCCCGCCGGCCTCGACGCGGCCGGAGCCCGCCGGTGAGCCCGCTGGAGGGGCCCGTCCCCGTCTCCGGCGAGCCCTCGGCGACCGCCACCGTTCCCTCGGCGACCCTGCTCCCCGCCGCCCCGGAGCTGGCCGCCCGCGCCGAGGCGATGCTGCTGGGGCTGGCGGCCGGGGACGCGGCGGGGTGGCCCGCCGCCCGGCACCGGGCGGCCCGGATGCCGCGCTGGACCCGGCGGCTCACCCGGGAGCTGGACACCTTCGCCGAGGAGAACGCGACCACCACCCTGCCGGTGCCGATCGCCCTCAACCAGCCGCCCGAACCGCTCCGGCTCGGCCCCTCCGACGACGCCGAGTGGGCCGCGTTCACCGCCCTGACCCTGGTGGCCGGGTGGGGGGCGCCCGGCGGGGTGCGGGCCGCCGTCGACGCCGCCTGGCGCCGGCTCGCCGCCGAGGTGGCCGAGGCGTCCGCCGAGGCCCCCGAGGTCGAGTCGGCGGTGCTGCCGCTGCGGGCCCGCATCTCGGTCCGGGCCGGGCTCGGCAACCTCGCGGCGGGGCTCGGGCCGCCCGCCACCGGCCACGACAACCCGCACTACTTCGACGACGCCGCCTGCGTGCGGGCCTGTGTCCTCGCCCTGGCCCATCCGGGTGATCCGGCGGCCGCCGCCGGTCTCGCCGAGTTCGACGCCCGTTACACCCAGGACGGCGACGGCGTGCACGGCGCGCGGGCGATGGCGGCGGCCCTGGCGGGCGCCCTCGCCGGAGCCGGCCCCGAGGAGGCGGCCCGGCTCGCCCTCGCCCAGCTGCCCGCCGCCACCGAGATCGGCCGCAACGCCCGCCAGGCCCTGCACCTCGCCGAGCGGGCCCGGGACGACGGCGGCGCCTTCGGCCTCGTCCCGCTGCTGGAGCACCGGATCGTCGACCACGTCTACAGCTACGGCATCGCCGCCGCCGAGACGGTGCCGGTGGCGCTCGCCCTCGCGGTGGCGGCCGGCGGCTCGCCCGCCGGGGCGGTACCCGCGGCGGCCTGCCTCTCCCGGGTGGCCGACTCGGCGCCCGCCCTGACCGGCGCGCTGACCGGGGCGCTCCGTGGCCCGGCGGCCGTGCCCGAGAGCTGGCGGCAGGCGTGCCGGACGCTGTCGGGGTGCGCGCTGCCGTGGCTGGCCGGCACCGACCTGGTGGAACTCGCCGGGCGGCTCGTGCCGGGGGACGGGGGCACCCCGGGGGGATGATTCGGGCATGACGCTCACATCGACCCTGGACGACCGGATCACGGGCAGCCTCCTCGGCGCGGCCGTCGGCGACGCGCTGGGCGGCCCCGTCGAAGGCTGGACGCCCGAGCAGATCAGCCTGCGCCACGGCGGCCGGGTCCACGGCATCGTCGGCCCCTGGCACGAGGAGTGGCGCACCGCCCGGCCCATCGCGCCGTACCACAAGGGCGACGGGCACGTCACCGACGACACCTTGATGACCCGTCTGCTGATCGAGGTGTACGAGGAGGTCCGCGACCACCTCGACGCCTACGCCGTCGCCGCGCACCTGGTGCCCCGGATGATCGGCGCACCCCGGTGGATCCCGGAGCTGGAGGCGGAGGCGCTGCCGCTCCAGCGGGTCTTCCTCGCCGAGAAGTGGCTGGTGGCCCGGGTGCACTACGGCCACGTCGACCCGCGTGAGGCGGGCGCGGGCAACATCGTCAACTGCGGGGCGGCGATGTACATGGCGCCGGTCGGGCTGGTCAACGCCGCCCGCCCGGAGGCCGCGTACGCCGAGGCGCTGGAGGTGGCGGCACCGCACCAGTCCTCGTACGGGCGGGAGGCGGCCGGGGTCTTCGCGGCGGCGGTGGCGGCGGCCTGCGCGCCCGGCGCGAGCGTCACCTCGGTGGTCGACACCTGCCTGGCGCTGGCCAAGGACGGCACCCGCGCCGCGATCGAGGCGGTCTGCGAAGTGGCCGCCGCGCACCGGGACTTCGAGACCGCGCTCGTGCCGCTGCGACGGGCGGTCGCCCCCTTCGACACGGTCGGCGCCGACTACCGCGCCCCCTCGCTCGGCGCGCGGCGCCCCTCGCGGCTGCACGCCATCGAGGAACTGCCCGTCGCGCTCGGCATGCTGGTGGTGGGTGAGGGCGACTACCGGCGCACCGTGCTGGGCGCCGTCAACTACGGGCGGGACTGCGACTCGATCGCCACCATGGGCGGCGCCGTCGCGGGCGCCCTCGGCGGGGCGGCGGCGGTGCCCGGGGAGTGGGCCAAACAGGTCGCCGAGGCGAGCCGGCTCGACCTGCACGGCCCGGCCGCCCGGCTGGCCGAGGTGGCGCGGGAGATCTTCGTCCGGGACCGGGCCAGGAACCGGGCACAGGCCGAGGCGTTCGCCGCGCTGGCCGGCGAGGGCCTCGCGGACGGCGGGCCCCAGGCGTGAGCGCGCCGCTGCGGGTCACCTGGACGCAGCCGGAGGACCTGATCGGGCACGAGCTGCGCCAGTGCGACGAGGAGGGCCGCGACACCACCGAGGCACGGGCCCGCTGGGTGGCGGCGGGCGGCCCCGAGGTCCCCGAGCGGGGCGGCGCCTCCCCGGTGCCGGCCTCGCCGAGGCTGCGGGCGCTCGCCCTCGAACTCCTGGACCAGCTCGACGCGTTGCCCCGCTCGACCGAGCTGCGCGAGCCGACCGCCTTCCCCGCGATCCGCGCCGCCTGCCCGCTGTGGCCCGGCGCGTGGGGCCCCGAGCGCGTCGCGCCCGGACTCGGCGACCGGCTGCACGCGGCGTGGCTGGGGCGGGCGGCGGGGTGCCTGCTCGGCAAGCCGGTGGAGAAGCTGGAGCTGTCCGCGATCCGGGAACTGGCCCGGGCCACCGGCAACTGGCCGCTCACCGGGTACTTCACCGCCCGCGGGCTGCCGCCCGGACTGGCCCGCGCCCACCCCTGGAACCGGCGCAGCGCCGCCACCTCGCTGGCCGAGAACATCGACGGGATGCCGCCCGACGACGACCTGGACCACGCCCTGCTGGCCCTGATGCTGATCCGGCGCCACGGGCGGGAGTTCACCACCGGGGACCTGGCGCGGCTCTGGCTGGACGAGCTGCCCGCCGGGCGGACCTTCACCGCCGAGCGGGCCGCGTACCGCAATCTGCTGTCGGGGGTGGAGCCGCCGGACACCGCGCGACGGCGCAACCCGTTCCGCGAGTGGATCGGGGCGCAGATCCGGGCCGACGTGCACGGCTGGACCCGGCCGGGCGATCCGGCGGGGGCGGCCGGGCAGGCGCACCGGGACGCGGTCCTCACCCACACCGGCAACGGCGTCTACGGGGCGATGTTCGCGGCGGCGGTGATCGCCGAGGCGGCGGGCGGGCGCAGCGACGTGCACGGCTGCCTCGACGCGGGGCTCGGCGTGGTCCCGCCGGACTCGCGGCTGGCCCGCGCGGTCCGGCGCGGCCGTGAACTGGCCTCGGTGGAGCGCGACTTCGATGCGGTGGTGGACCGGCTGCACGAGGAGTACGGGGCGTACCACTGGGTGCACGTGGTGCCGAACGCGGCGCTGGTCGCGGCGGCGCTGACCCACTCCGGCGGCGCCTTCGCCGGAGCGGTGACCCGGGCGGTCTCCGGCGGCTGGGACACCGACTCCAACGGCGCCACCGCCGGTTCGGTGGCCGGGCTGCTCGCCGGGCACCCGGACGCGCTGGGCGAGCGGTGGACCACGCCCCTGAAGAACCGGCTCAGCACGGCCGTCGCCGGATTCGACGGCGTCGGCTTCGACACCCTCGCGGCACTCACCCTCCAGGAGGCCAGGACCGTATGACCCACATCGTGGTGTTCGGCAGTGTGCAGATGGAACTCGTCACCCACGCGGAGCGGGCGCCCGACCCCGGACAGGCCGTGTCCGGGCGGGAGTTCCACGCGGTGCCCGGCGGCAGCGGCGGGCGCCAGGCGGTGGCGGCGGTCCGCGCGGGAGCGGCGGTCTCGGTGGCGGGGGCGGTGGGCACCGACGCGTACGGCGAGCGGCTGCGGGCCGGGCTGGTGCGGGAGGGCGTCGACGTGGACCTCCTGCGGACGGTGCCGGGGCCCAGCGGCACCGCGCAGGTCACCGTGGACGCCGCGGGGTCCCCCACGGTGGTGGCGGTACCCGGCGCCAACGCGGCGCTGACCGTGGCGACCCCGGGTGACGTGGCGCTGATCGGCACCGGGGACGCGCTGCTCCTGTCGTCCGGGACGCCGTCGTCCGGGGTGACGAGTGCGGCGCTGGCCGCCCGCGAACGCGGGGTGCGAACCGTGCTGGCCCCGTCGCAGGCGGACCCGCTGCCGGACGAACTGCTCGCGGCTACCGGCCTGTTGGTGGTGGACGAGGACGGGGCGGCGGCGCTGACCGGACGGCACGAGCCCTACCGGTCGGTGCGGGCGCTGCTGGAGCTGGTCCCCGAGGCGGTGGTGACGCTGGGGGCAGCGGGGTGTCTGTGGGCGGCGCGCGGCGGGGAGCCGATGGTGGTGCCGGCCCCTGAGGCGGCGGCGGTGGACACGACGGGCGCCGGGGACGCCTTCGCGGGCGCGCTCGCGGTGGCGCTCTGCGAGGGGAGGCCGACGGCGCGGGCGCTGGAGTGGGCGTCGGCGGCGGCCGCGCTCTCGGCGGCCCGGCCGGGTGCGGCCGCCTCGCTGCCGTACCGCTCCGAGATCGACGCGGCCTGCCCGGCGGTGGCCTCGTGACGGCGGCGCCGGGGACCGGGGGGCGGCCGGCGGGTACGGCGCACGGCCCGCTGACCGGGCTGCGGGTGCTGGACCTGGCCACGCTCTTCGCCGGTCCGCTCGCCGCCACCCTGCTCGGGGACTTCGGGGCGGACGTGGTGAAGGTCGAGCACCCGCGCCGCCCCGACCCCTCGCGCGGCCACGGCCCGGCCAAGGACGGCCAGGGCCTGTGGTGGAAGCTGCTCGGCCGCAACAAGCGCACCCTCACACTGGACCTGAGGACGGACGGAGGCCGCGAGGCCCTGCTGCGGCTGGCGGCCGGTGCCGACGTGGTGGTGGAGAACTTCCGGCCCGGCACCCTGGAGCGGTGGGGGCTGGGCTGGGAGGAGCTGAGCGCGGCCAACCCGCGGCTGGTGCTGGCCCGGGTGACGGCCTTCGGCCAGTTCGGGCCGTACGCGCACCGGCCGGGGTTCGGGACGCTCGCGGAGGCGATGAGCGGCTTCGCGGCGATCACCGGGGAGCCGGACGGGCCGCCGACGCTGCCGCCGTTCGGCCTCGCCGACTCGATCGCGGGCATCGCCTGCGCCTACGCGGTGATGGCGGCGCTCGCCGGGCGGGACCGCACCGGCGAGGGCCAGGTGGTGGACCTCGCCCTGATCGAGCCGATCCTCACCGCGCTCGGCCCGCACCCCCTCTGGTACGACCAGCTCGGCCACGTCCAGCCGCGGACCGGCAACCGCTCGGTCAACAACGCGCCCCGCAACACCTACCGCACCGCCGACGGTTCCTGGGTGGCCGTCTCCACCTCGGCCCAGTCGGTGGCCGAGCGGGTGATGGCTCTGGTCGGGCGGCCCGCTCTGGCCAAGGAGCCGTGGTTCGCGGACGGCGCGGGCCGGGCAGCGCACGCCGACGAGCTGGACGAGGCGCTCGGCTCGTGGATCGCCCGGCACACCCGGGACGACGTGCTGGCCGCCTTCGACAAGGCGGAGGCGGCCGTGGCTCCGGTGCAGGACGTGCGGGAGGTGATGACCGACCCGCAGTACGCGGCGCTGGGCACCCTCGCCGAGGTGGACGACCCGGAGCTGGGGCCGCTGCGGATGCAGAACGTGCTGTTCCGGCTGACCGGCACGCCCGGCGCGATCCGCTGGAGCGGCCGGGCGCACGGCGCCGACACCGACACGGTGCTGGCCGAGGCCGGGTACGCCCCGGCCGAGGTGGCGGCGCTGCGGGCGGCGGGGGCGGTATGAGCGCCGGCCCGGCGGAGCCCTGGCTGACCTGGCTCTACGCCCCCGGGGACCGGCCCGACACGGTCGCGAAGGCGCTCCGCTCGGGCGCGGACGTGGTCCTCGTCGACCTGGAGGACGCGGTCGCGCCCGGCCGCAAGGAGTACGCGCGCCGGGCCACGGCCGAACTGCTGTCGGCGCCGCAGCCGGTGCCGGTCCACGTCCGGGTCAACCCGTTGTCCGGCGCCTGGGGCCGGGCGGACGTACGGGCGCTGGCCGGGCTGCCGGGGCTGGGCGGGCTCCGGCTGCCGAAGGTCGCCTCGCCGGGGGACGTGGTGGCGTACGCGGAGCTGGCGGCGCTGCCGAGGGAGGCCGACGGATCGGGCGCCGGGCACCGGGTGCCGCCGCTGTGGGCGCTGCTGGAGTCGGCGCTCGGCGTCGAGCACGCCTACGCCGTGGCCCGGGCCCATCCGGCGGTGCGCGGGCTGGCGCTGGGCGAGGCCGATCTGCGGGCCGACCTCGGGATGCGGGAGGAGGCGGGGCTGGACTGGGCGCGCGGCCGGGTGGTGGTGGCGTGCCGGGCGGCGGGGCTGGACGCGCCGGTGCAGTCGGTCCACCCGGACGTCCGGGACGAGGCGGGGCTCGCGGCCTCCTGCGCGCGGGGGCGGGCGCTGGGGTTCCTGGGGCGGGCGGCGATCCATCCGCGGCAGCTGCCGGTGATCGAGCGGGCGTACCTGCCGCTGCCGGCGGAGGTCGCGGCGGCCGAGGAGATCGTCGCGGCGGCCGCCGCCGAGGCGGGGGCGCAGGCGCTTCCCGACGGCCGGTTCGTGGACGCGGCGGTGGTCGCGGCGGCCCGGCGCACGCTGGCGCTGGGGGCGCGCCGGGGCTGAGCCGGGCGGGCCCGTACGACGGCGGAGGCCGCCGCTTCCCCGGGGGAGGCGGCGGCCTTCGGCAGGTCGGGCCGGGTCAGTCCTTGCCGGTCTTGCCCGGGCTCTTGCGGAGGCCCTTGCCGCTGCCCGCGCCGGCGGCGGCGGTGTCCGTGGACCCGGCGTCGGCGGAGTCGGCGTCGGCGGAGCCGGAGCCGGTGATCCCGTCGTCCTCGGCGGCGGCCGGTTCGACGATCTCCTCGCGGCCGGGGCGCAGCCGGGCGGAGACCACGATGTAGGCGACGGCCAGGACGAAGACGATGATCGCCGTCCAGACGTTGAGCCGCAGGCCGAGGATGTGGTGGGCCTCGTCGACGCGCATGTACTCGATCCAGGCGCGCCCGGCGCAGTAGGCGGCGACGTACAGGGCGAAGGCGCGGCCGTGGCCGAGCTTGAAGCGGCGGTCGGCCCAGATGACCAGGAGGGCGACGCCGACGCACCACAGCGACTCGTAGAGGAAGGTCGGGTGGTAGGTGCCGGGGACCCGGCCGCCGTCGACGCTGGTGATCTTCACCGCCCAGGGCAGGTCGGTGGCGCGGCCGTAGAGCTCCTGGTTGAACCAGTTGCCCCAGCGGCCGATGGCCTGGGCGAGGGCGATGCCGGGGGCGAGGGCGTCGGCGTAGGCCGGGAGCGGGATGCCTCGGCGGCGGCAGCCGATCCAGGCGCCGACGGCGCCGAGCGCGATGGCGCCCCAGATGCCGAGGCCGCCCTCCCAGATCTTGAAGGCGTCCACCCAGTCGCGGCCCTCACCGAAGTACAGCTGGTAGTCGGTGATGACGTGGTAGAGGCGTCCGCCGACGAGGCCGAAGGGCACCGCCCACACGGCGATGTCGGCGACGGTGCCGGAGCGGCCGCCGCGGGCGACCCACCTCCGGTTGCCGTACCAGACGGCCACGAAGACGCCGATGATGATGCAGAACGCGTAGCCGCGCAACGGTACGGGGCCCAGGTAGAGCACACCGTGCGAGGGGCTGGGGATATAGGCAAGGTCCATGGCAAGACCCGACGCTACCGTGCCCGGCGCGGGGACGGGGTCCCCGGCCGGGCAACGGCTCCATAACGGGACCGGCGCGTCCCCCGTGCGGCGCCGGGGAACGCGGGTTCCGGTCCCGGGTCAGGCCCCGGCCTTCTCCTGAACGAGCTGCTTGAGCTTGGCGGGCGTCAGCGGGTCCTTCTGGTCGCCGAAGACGCTCTTGCCGTTGAGCAGCACGGTCGGGGTGCCGGGGAAGTTGCCCTTCTGGAACGCCTTGTGGGACTCGGCGACCCAGGCGTCGTGCGCGCCGTCCCGCACGCAGGAGCGGAACTCCGGGGTGACCAGTCCGTCGACCTTGCCCGCCAGCTCCAGCAGCCGGTCGGTGCTGGCGAAGTCGTCCTCGGTCTCCAGCGGCTGGTTGGCGAAGAGGACGTCGTGGTACTCGGGGAACTTCCCGGAGTCCTGGGCGCAGACGGCGGCGTTGGCGGCGCGGTGCGAGCCCTCGCCGCGCATGTTGCCGTCGATGAGGGTGGCGAGGTGGTACTCGACCTTCAGCAGCCCCTTGTCGGTCAGCTCGTGGATGGTCGAGCGGTAGGCGTTCTCGAAGTTGGCGCAGGCCGGGCAGCGGAAGTCCTCCCAGATGACCAGGGTGGACTTGGCGGAGGCGTCGCCGACGGGGATGGCGAGGCCGTCCTCGCCGGTGGCGCCCTTGGGGGCGACGACCGGGCCGGCCTGCTTCTCGCTCTTGCCCGTGTTGGCCGCGATGACGCCGACGGCGGCGGCCAGGGCGAGCACCCCCACCACGGCACCGCCGACCACCAGGCCCCGGCGGCGCTTGGTCCGCGCCTCTTCCTTGACGCGCTCGGCCTTCAGCCGCTCGCGGGCGGCACGCTTTCCCTCACGGTTCGTCTCACTCACGCCCGGACAAACGACCCAGACCGGCGCGTATGCGCCTGTCCGGGTCGAGGTCCACCCATAAGGGTGAGGGGCGCGCCGGGTGTACGAACACCCCCCGGCGCGCCGGGTGCCGGTTCAGCCGGTGCGGCGGACGCCTTCGGCCAGCTCGGCGGCGAGCGCGCGGACGGCCTCGACACCGGCGGCGGCGTCGGGGGCGTCGAGCATCCGCTTGACGAAGGCGGAGCCGACGATGACGCCGTCGGCGAACTCGGCGACCTCGGCGGCCTGGGCCGCGCTGGAGACACCGATGCCGACGCAGACGGGCAGCTTCCCGGCGGCGCGGGTCCGCTCCACCAGGGCGCGGGCCTGCTCGCCGACGGAGTCGCGGGTGCCGGTGACGCCCATCAGGGAGGCGGCGTAGACGAAGCCGGAGCCGGCCGCGGTGATCTCCGCGAGCCGGGCGTCGCGGCTGCTGGGGGCGACGACGAAGACGGTGGCGAGCCCGTGCTTGGCCGCGTGCTCCCGCCACAGGTCCGCCTCCTGCACCGGCAGGTCGGGCAGGATGCACCCGGCACCGCCGGCCTCCGCCAGCTCTTGGGCGAACCGGTCGACGCCGTAGCGGTCGACCGGGTTCCAGTACGTCATGACGAGGACGGGCTTGCCGGTGGCCTGGTGGGCCTCGCGGACGGTGCGGAGCACGTCGGCGATCTTCAGGCCGCCGCGCAGGGCGATGTCGTCGGCGGTCTGGATGACCGGCCCGTCCAGGACCGGGTCGCTGTGCGGCAGGCCGACCTCGACGACGTCGGCGCCCGCGTCGAGGACGGCCTTGATCGCCTCGATGGAGCCCTCGACGGTGGGGAACCCGGCCGGGAGGTAGGCGATGAGGGCGGCGCGGCCCTCCTCGCGGGTCCGGGCCAGGGTGTCGTCCAGCAGCTGGATGTTCCCGCTCACTTGGTGCCCTCCTCGTCGGCCGCGACCTCGGCGTCCACGTCGTACAGCCCGAAGTACCGGGCGGCGGTGTCCATGTCCTTGTCCCCGCGTCCGGAGAGGTTGACGACGATCACGCCCTCGGGGCCGAGTTCCCGGCCCACGTCCAGGGCGCCGGCGAGGGCGTGGGCGCTCTCGATGGCCGGGATGATGCCCTCGGTGCGCGACAGCAGCCGCAGCGCCTCCATGGCGGCGGCGTCGGTGACGGCCCGGTACTCGCCGCGTCCGGTGTCCTTGAGGTGGGCGTGCTCGGGGCCGATGCCCGGGTAGTCGAGCCCGGCGGAGATCGAGTAGGGCTCGGTGATCTGGCCCTCCTCGTCCTGGAGGACGTAGGAGCGGGAACCGTGCAGGATGCCGGGCTCGCCGGCGGTGAGGGTGGCGGCGTGCTCGCCGGTCTCCACGCCGTGCCCGGCGGGCTCGCAGCCGATGAGGCGGACGCCGGTGTCGGGCAGGAAGGCGTGGAAGAGGCCGATGGCGTTGGAGCCGCCGCCGACGCAGGCCACGGCGGCGTCGGGCAGCCGCCCGGCGCGCTCCAGGACCTGGCGGCGGGCCTCGACGCCGATGACCCGGTGGAAGTCGCGGACCATGGCGGGGAAGGGGTGCGGCCCGGCGACGGTGCCGAAGAGGTAGTGGGTGGAGTCGACGTTGGCGACCCAGTCGCGGAACGCCTCGTTGATGGCGTCCTTGAGGGTGCGGCTGCCGGACTTCACGGCGACCACCTCGGCGCCGAGCATCCGCATCCGGGCGACGTTGAGCGCCTGGCGCTCGGTGTCGATCTCGCCCATGTAGATGGTGCAGTCCAGGCCGAAGAGGGCGCAGGCGGTGGCGGTGGCCACGCCGTGCTGGCCGGCGCCGGTCTCGGCGATGACCCGGGTCTTGCCCATACGGCGGGTCAGCAGCGCCTGGCCCAGCACGTTGTTGATCTTGTGCGAGCCGGTGTGGTTGAGGTCCTCGCGCTTGAGGAAGACCCGGGCTCCCCCGGCGTGCTCGGCGAAGCGCCGCACCTCGGTGAGGGGGCTGGGGCGCCCGGTGTAGTGGACGAGCAGGCCGTCCAGTTCGGCGGCGAAGGCCGGGTCGGACTTGGCCTTGTCGTACTCGACGGCGACCTCGTCCACGGCGGCTACCAGCGCCTCCGGGATGAACTTGCCGCCGAAGGGGCCGAAGTAGCCCCGGGCGTCGGGGCTGAGCCCCTCGGGGTCGGGAAGGAAGTACTCGCTGGGCATGACGGAACTCCTGAGCGAGGCGGACGGATCGGTGGGATGCGTGGGACCGCCTCCGGGCGCGCGAGGGCGCGCGGCGGCCGGGGCGCGCGGATGCGCCGGGGCCGGAAGGAGGGGGCGGTCGCTGAGCTGTCGCTCAGCGGCACCATCGCATGCCGTTGACCTGTCCGGGCTCGTCCCCGATGACGTACCGCACCCGGCGCCCGTGGACCCGGCGGGCGGGCGCGCGGCAGCCTCGCGGACGGCAGCCGCGCATCAGGCGCGGCGGTCCGCAGGCGGCCGGCGTGGCACGCCGGGGTCGGGCCGGGAGCATCGGCGGGTCAGCTCCGTCCGTGCCGCAGTGCCGGGTGGGCGCCGGCGGCGACCAGGTCGGCCACGGCGGTCTTCGGGTCGCGGCCGGTGACCAGCGACTCGCCGACCAGGACGGCGTCGGCGCCGGCGTTGGCGTAGGCGATGAGGTCGTGCGGGCCGCGGACGCCCGACTCGGCGATCCGGACGCGGTCGGCGGGGATCTCGGGGGCGACGCGCTCGAAGGTGTCGCGGTCGACCTTGAGGGTCTTGAGGTTGCGGGCGTTGACGCCGATGACGCGGGCGCCGGCCTCCAGGGCGCGCTCGGCCTCCTCCTCGTCGTGCACCTCGACGAGCGGGGTGAGCCCGATGGACTCGGCGCGCTCGATCAGGGAGACCAGCGCGGGCTGGTCGAGGGCGGCGACGATCAGCAGGGCGAGGTCGGCGCCGTACGCGCGGGCCTCCCACAGCTGGTAGGCGGTGACGATGAAGTCCTTGCGCAGGACGGGGATGTCGACCTTGGCGCGGACCGCCTCCAGGTCGGCGAGCGAGCCGCCGAAGCGGCGCTGCTCGGTGAGGACGGAGATGACGGAGGCACCGCCCGCCTCGTAGTCGGCGGCGAGGCCGGCCGGGTCGGCGATGGCGGCCAGCGCGCCCTTGGAGGGGCTGGACCGCTTGACCTCGCAGATGACGCTGACGCCGTCGCCGCGCAGCGCGGCGTAGCCGTCGCGGGCCTGGGGGGCGGCTGCCGCGCGCTCCTTGAGCTCGTCGAGGCTGACCCGCGCCTGCCGCTCCGCGAGGTCGGCACGGACTCCGTCGATGATCTCGTCGAGCACACTCACGCGAGCGGCCCCCTTTCCCGGACGGTAGTGCTGGTGGTCTCGGTGACCCCCCGCCCCGATCCGGACGCGTCCGGTCATGACGCCGCGGAGGAGGAGGCACCTGCGATGGTAACGGCCGGGGGGCGGTAGAGGCGCATCCGGTTGTCCGCGGTCCCATCCCGTGGACAGGCCACGCGACAGGGCCGCCGGATCGCACCCCAGCTCAGCGGGGGTGTGCCGGGGCGGTTCAGGGGTGCAGCCACGCCCCTTGGGGAAGGTTTCGGGCCACGCCGAAACTCAGCAGGACCACCCCGGCGGCCCAGGCGTGCACCCGCCCGAAGGCGAGCCGGAACGGCCGCCCGCGGGCCGCGCACACCGCCCACACCAGCCAGCCGGCGGCGAGGAGCGCGTACCCGGCGACGGCGAGGGCGTTGGCGGTCAGCGCGGTGGCCAGCTCGCCGTGCCAGACGGCGTGGGCGCTGCGCAGCCCGCCGCAGCCGGGACACCAGATCCCGGCGTACGTCAGCAGCGGGCAGGCCGGGTAGTGGCCGGGCTCGTTGGGGTCGACGGTGCCCACGTAGGCGAAGGCCGCGACGGTGGCGGCCAGCACCCCGGCGGGCACGGCGAGCCTGCGGGCGGGCCCGGGGGCCTTCGGGGCGTCGGCGGTGGGCGGCGGGGCGGCCGGGTCGGCGGGAGCGCTCACGCGGGCATTGTGGCCCGGCGCCGCTCCCGGCGCCCACCGTGCCGCGCCCGGCGCTGGGCCGAACGGGCCGGAACGCGCGGGAGCCCCGCCGGACGTACCGGCGGGGCCCCGCTGCGCGTGCGGCGGCCGCTCAGGCGGCGCCGGCGGTCTTCTGCTCGACGGCGGCGCGGCCCATCCGCTTCTGGCCGAGGCCCATCAGGTGCATGATGCCGCCGACCACGGCGCCGGCCACGGTGATGACCATTCCGGCCCAGAAACCGACGACGTTGGCCATCACCATGAAGACACCGGCCACGCAGAAGCCGATGAAGGAGATGATGACGCCGGTCCATGCGGCCAGAGTGTGGCCGTGGCTGCTGCCCGACATGTCTTGCTCCTCGGTTGCTGTAAAGGGGTACGGGGTGATCCCGGCGCCGCGTCGTGACGGCGGGTCTCGGCGCTCATTGTTCCGTACGGCGGCGGGTGCGGCGCGCTCGGGGTGCGGCGCGGCCCGGGTCAACTCTCGCGGGTCGGGTCCTCGCCGCGGTCCAGGGCCTTCCACAGGTCCTCGGGCCGGTCGGGGTCGACGGGCGGGGCCGCCTTGCGGGCACGCGGGGAGCCGTCCCGCTCGTAGCGGCCGGACATGGCGGGCCAGCGGCGGCCGAACCAGAGGGCCAGCAGTCCGGCGGCGAGCAGCAGGGCGCCGCCGGCGACGGCCGCGTACGGCCATCCGGTGTGGGTGAGGCCGGTGACGGCGGCGGCGGTGTCGCCGCTGGTCTCGGCGGCCTTCTCGTCCAGGGCGGCGGAGTCGCCGACGCCCAGCAGGGCCGCGGCGACGGTGCCGGCGCCGGAGAGGGCGAGGAGGCCGGAGACCAGGTAGCGGCCGGCGCGGCGGACCGCGAAGACGGCGACGAGCGCGGCCAGGCCGACGACGGCCAGGGCGGCGGGGACGCCGGTGACGTCGCTGCCGGTGGCGGTGAGCGGGAAGTCGCCGCCGGCCACCGCGACGCTGCCGCGCGCCCAGGTCTGGCGGGTGGCGAGCAGGGAGACCGCAGCGCCGACGGCGCCGAGCAGCAGCGCCAGGGCGAGGCTGCGCCGGGCACCGCGGCGTCCGGCGGGCTCGCCGGACGGTGCGGCTTCGGTTCGGGGCTGGGGTACGGCTGAAGTCACCCCTCCACTATCCCTCACATACGCCCCCGCCGGACCGGGCGGGGGCGTACGGATGAGGGCGGGGCCCGCTCAGGAGGTACCCAGCCGGTTGGCGGTGTGCACCGCGCGCAGGACGGCGGCGGCCTTGTTGCGGCACTCGGTGTCCTCGGCGGCCGGGTCGGAGTCGGCGACCACCCCGGCCCCGGCCTGGACGTGGGCGGTGCCGTCGCGGAGCAGGGCGGTGCGGATGGCGATGGCGGTGTCGGAGTTCCCGGCGAAGTCGAGGTAGCCGACGCAGCCGCCGTACAGGCCGCGCCGGGTCGGCTCCAGCTCGTCGATGATCTGCAGGGCGCGGGGCTTGGGCGCGCCGGAGAGGGTGCCGGCCGGGAAGCAGGCGGTGAGCACGTCGAAGGCGGTGCGGCCGGGGGCGACCTCGCCGGTGACGGTCGAGACGATGTGCATGACGTGCGAGTACTTCTCGACCGACATGAAGTCGACCACCTCGACGCTGCCGGGCGAGCAGACCCGGCCGAGGTCGTTGCGGCCGAGGTCGACGAGCATCAGGTGCTCGGCACGCTCCTTGGGGTCGGCGAGGAGTTCCTCGGCCAGCGCCTGGTCGGCCTGGGGGGTGGCGCCGCGCGGCCGGGTCCCGGCGATGGGGTGGACCATGGCGCGGCCGTCCTCGACCTTGACCAGCGCCTCCGGGCTGGAGCCGACGATGTCGAAGCCGTCGAGGCGGAAGAGGTACATGTACGGCGAGGGGTTGGTGGCGCGCAGCACCCGGTACACGTCGAGGGCGGAGGCCGTGCAGGGGGTCTCGAACCGCTGGGAGGGGACGACCTGGAACGCCTCCCCGGCCCGGATGCGCTCCTTGATGTCCTCGACGGCGGCCCGGAACGCCTCGCCGCCCCACTCGCCGGTGAAGGCGGGCAGCTCGGACTCGGGCAGGGCCAGCGGCGGCGCCGGGACGGGGCGGGCGAGGTCGGCCTCCATGGCGTCGAGCCGGGCGACGGCGTCCGCGTACGCCTCGTCCACGCCGGTGTCGAGGTCGTTGTGGTTGATGGCGTTGGCGATCAGCAGGACCGAGCCGTCCCAGTGGTCGAGGACGGCGAGGTCGGAGGTGAGGAGCATGGTCAGCTCCGGGACGCGCAGGTCGTCGCGGCCGCCGTCGCCGACCTTCTCCAGGCGGCGGACGATGTCGTAGCCGAGGTAGCCGACCATGCCGCCGGTGAAGGGCGGCAGGCCCTCGGCGAGGTCGCCGGGGGTGTGCAGGATCTCGATGGTGGCGCGGAGCGCGGCCAGCGGGTCGCCGTCGGTGGGGACGCCGACGGGCGGGGTGCCGAGCCAGTGGGCCTCGCCGTCGCGGGCGGTGAGGGTGGCGGCGCTGCGGACCCCGACGAAGGAGTACCGCGACCAGCTCCGGCCGTTCTCGGCGGACTCCAGAAGGAAGGTGCCGGGGCGTTCGGCGGCGAGCTTGCGGTAGAGGCCGACCGGGGTGTCGCCGTCCACCAGGAGCTTGCGGCTCACGGGGATGACCCGGCGGTCCTGGGCGAGCTTGCGGAACGTGTCGAGATCCATGCGCGGAAGGATAGAGGCAACCGCCACGCGCTCACGGCGCGTTCCGTGTCGCGGACCGTGCGCGCGGCCTCGGGCCGCTAGACATGGTCCATGACTGATCAGCACTCCCCCGCCTCCCTCTCCGCTCCCTCCGCCCCCGCCGTCGGCGCCCGCCGCGCGCTGCCGCTGGTGCGCCGTACGCTCTGCGCGGCCTCGCTGGCGCTGCTGCTGGCCGCGGGGCCCGCCGCCGCCGTGGCGGGCGGGGTGGAGTGGCCGGCGGCGAAGAACACGGCGGCCCAGGTGGAGAAGGCCGGCCTGACGATGCTCGACACCGAGCAGCTGGCCATGCACATCCACACCACGCTGGAGGTGTTCGCCGACGGCGAGCAGGTGACGGTCCCCGCCGACATCGGCATCGACCGCTCGGGCCCCGCCCCGCGCTACAGCCCGCTGCACACCCACGACGAGACCGGCACCATCCACGTGGAGTCGGCCGAGTGGCGCGACTTCACCCTCGGCCAGCTCCTCACCGAGTGGGGCACACCCCGCGAGGACACCCGGTTCGGGGCGCCGCTGGCCTGGGTCGACGGGCGGCCGTGGGCGGGCGACGCGGACGGCATCGTCTTCCGCGACGGCGAGACGATCACCCTGCGCTACACCTCCCGTTAGGACGCGGGGAGCAGCACGTCCTCGTCGAAGCAGGTCCGGGCCCCGGTGTGGCAGGCCGCGCCGACCTGGTCGACCTTGACCAGCAGGGTGTCGCCGTCGCAGTCCAGGGCCACGGACCGGACGTGCTGGACGTGGCCCGAGGTGTCGCCCTTGACCCAGTACTCGCCCCGGCTGCGGGACCAGTAGGTGCAGCGGCCGGTGGTGAGGGTGCGGTGCAGGGCCTCGTCGTCCATCCACCCCATCATCAGCACCTCCCCGGTGTCGTACTGCTGGGCGATGGCGGGGACCAGGCCGTCGGCGGTGCGCTTGAGGCGGGCCGCGACGGCCGGGTCGAGTCCGGCCGAGGGGCCGGGCGTGCTGCTGCTCATGGCCTCCATTGTGCCGGGCCCGTGAGGGTGAGCGGGCGCGGCTGCCGTGGCCAGGCGGTGGGGGCCGCCGTAGGCTTGGCCCATGTCGACTCATGCGAAGCGTGAACGCCTGCTCCTGGCCGATCTGTTGGAGTCCGCGGGCCCGGACGCCCCGACGCTCTGCGAAGGGTGGCGGACCAGGGACCTCGCCGCCCACGTGGTGCTCCGCGAGCGCCGCCCCGACGCGGCGGGCGGCATGCTCGTCAAGCCGCTGGCGGGCCGCCTGGAGCGGGTGCAGGCCGAGTTCACCGCCAAGCCGTACGACGAGCTGGTCCAGCTCATCCGTACCGGCCCGCCGCGCTTCTCGCCCTTCGGTCTCAAGCAGATCGACGAGGCGGCCAACACGGTCGAGTTCTACGTGCACGCCGAGGACGTCCGCCGGGCCCAGCCGGAGTGGACCGGCCGCGAGCTGGACCCGGTCTTCTCCGACGTGCTCTGGTCCCGGCTGGAGAAGATGGCCCGGGGGCTGGGCCGCAAGGCGCCGGTGGGGCTGGTGCTGCGCCGCCCCGACGGGCGGACGGCGGTGGCGCACCGGGGGACGCCGGTGGTCACGGTCACCGGGGAGCCGGGCGAGCTGACCCTCTTCGCGATGGGCCGCCAGGCGCACGCCGAGGTGGCGCTGGACGGCGAGGAGGACGCCGTCGCCAAGGCCCGGGCCACCAGGGAGCTCGGCTTCTGAGACGCGCTGGGGGCGCGGGCGGGGCCTCTGGCACCCTGCTCCCATGAACACACGAGCGACGACGGAACAGAACCCCGCACCGTGGACCGTGGCGGTCCTCGGCCCCGGCGGCATCGGCGGCCTGGTGGCCTCGCTGCTGGCCCGCCGGGGACACCGGGTGATCGTGGTGGCGGGCGAGCAGACCGCCCGGACGCTGGACGAGCGGGGGCTGACCCTGCGCAGCGGCCAGTTCGGGGACGGCACCCTGCCCGTCGAGGCGGTCACGGAGCTGACCGAGCCGGTCGACCTGTGCGTGGTCGCCACCAAGGAGACGGGCCTCGCCGAGGCGCTCCAGCGGGTTCCGGCCGCGGCCCTCGGCTCCGGCCTGGTCCTGCCGCTGCTCAACGGCTTCGAGCACGTCGCCCTGTTGCGGGAGACCTACCCGGCCGGGCAGGTCGTCCCCGCCGTGATCTGGGCGGAGTCGACGCGGACCGCGCCCGGCGTCATCGAGCACACCACGCCGTTCTGCCGGATCGAGCTGGCGAGTGCCGCCGCCCCGGCCGCCCGGGTGGCCGCGCTCGGCGCGCTCCTGGAGGACGCCGGCATGGGCGGCCTGGTCCGCGAGGACGAGACGGCCCTGCTCTGGGACAAGCTCACCTTCCTCGCCCCGTTCGCCCTGCTGACCACCCGGCACGCCGCCCCGGTCGGCACCGTACGCAGTGAGCACCGCGAGGAACTCACCTCCGTGCTGGACGAGTTGGAGCTCCTGGCGGCCACCGTCGGCGTACCGGCGCAGGCGTCCGCGCTGCTGGACCGGTTCGACAACGCCCCGGAGGGGATGCGCTCCTCCATGCAGCGGGACGCCGCCGCCGGCCGCCCGGTGGAGATCGAGGCCATCGGCCGCGCCCTGCTCCGCCAGGCCGACCGCTCGGGCACCCCGGTACCGGCGCTGACCGCGCTGGTGACCTCGGTGGCGAAGGCCCACGGCGCCTCCTGAACCGGGCCCCGGCCCGTCCTTCGACGGTGGCGGGCCGGGTCGGTCCGGCCGCGGCCCGAGGTGGGTGGGCGGCCCAAGGTCCGCCCCCGGGATCTCCTGGCCGCACGGGCGGTCGTGGAAGGGACCCGGGGAGGGGCGTGCTCAGCGCACCGGGCGGCCCGCGTCCTTCAGGGCGGTCTTGACGTCGCCGATGCGCAGGTCGCCGAAGTGGAAGACCGAGGCGGCGAGGACCGCGTCGGCGCCGGCCTCGACGGCGGGGGCGAAGTCGGTGACGCGGCCGGCGCCGCCGGAGGCGATGACGGGGACGGAGACGTGGCGGCGGACCTCGGTGATCATCTCCAGGTCGTAGCCGTCCTTGGTGCCGTCGGCGTCCATGGAGTTGAGCAGGATCTCGCCGGCGCCGAGTTCGGCGGCCCGGTGGGCCCACTCGACGGCGTCGATGCCGGTGCCGCGGCGGCCGCCGTGCGTGGTGACCTCGAAGCCGCCGCCCTCGGCCCGGCGGGCGTCGACGGAGAGGACGAGGACCTGGCGGCCGAACCGCTCGGCGATCTCGCGGATCAGCTCGGGACGGGCGATGGCGGCGGTGTTGACGCCCACCTTGTCGGCCCCGGCGCGCAGCAGCTTGTCGACGTCCTCGGCGGTGCGGACGCCGCCGCCGACGGTGAGCGGGATGAAGACCTGCTCGGCGGTGCGGCGGACCACGTCGTAGGTGGTCTCCCGGTTGCCGGAGGAGGCGGTGATGTCGAGGAAGGTCAGCTCGTCGGCGCCCTCGGCGTCGTAGACCTTGGCCATCTCGACGGGGTCGCCCGCGTCGCGCAGGTTCTGGAAGTTGACGCCCTTGACGACGCGGCCGCTGTCCACGTCCAGGCAGGGGATGACTCGGACCGCGAGGGTCATCGGGCAGCTCCTCGGTACGCCTCGGCCTCGACCCCGACGACCAGCCGGGGGTCGAGGAAGCCGGAGACGATGATCATGGACGCGGCGGGTCGCACCGCGTCGAACAGTTCGTGGTGGGCACGCCCGACGGCTTCGGCGCCGAGGGCGTGCGAGAGGTACATGCGGGTGCGGAAGGCGGTCCGGAGAAGATCCGGCAGATCCCTCCCTCCGGGCCGCCTTCCGCCTCGGTCATGCCACGGCCTGCAGGGCCTCTTCCAGGGTGAACGCCTTGGCGTAGAGGGCCTTGCCGACGATGGCGCCCTCGACGCCCTCGTCCACCAGGGAGGCGAGCGCGCGCAGGTCGTCCAGGGAGGAGACGCCGCCGGAGGCGACGACGGGCCGGTCGGTGGCGGCGCAGACGTTCTTCAGCAGCTCCAGGTTGGGGCCCTGGAGGGTGCCGTCCTTGGCGATGTCGGTGACGACGTACCGGGCGCAGCCCTCGGAGTCGAGGCGGGCCAGGGTCTCGTAGAGGTCGCCGCCGTCACGGGTCCAGCCGCGGCCGCGCAGGGTGGTGCCGCGTACGTCGAGGCCGACGGCGATGCGGTCGCCGTACTCGGCGATGATCTTGGCAACCCACTCGGGGGTCTCCAGGGCGGCGGTGCCGAGGTTGACGCGGGTGCAGCCGGTGGCGAGGGCGGCGGCGAGGGTGTCGTCGTCGCGGATGCCGCCGGAGAGTTCCACCTTGATGTCCATGGCGTCGGTGACCTCGGCAATGAGCCGCCGGTTGTCGCCGGTGCCGAAGGCGGCGTCGAGGTCGACGAGGTGCAGCCACTCGGCGCCGGAGCGCTGCCAGGCGAGGGCGGCCTCCAGGGGCGAGCCGTAGGAGGTCTCCGTACCGGACTCGCCGTGGACCAGGCGGACGGCCTGGCCGTCGCGGACGTCGACGGCGGGGAGGAGTTCGAGCTGCTTGGCCATGATCAGAGGGTCTCGATCCAGTTGGTGAGGAGCTGGGCTCCGGCGTCGCCGGACTTCTCGGGGTGGAACTGGGTGGCCCACAGGGCGCCGTTCTCCACGGCGGCCACGAACGGCTCGCCGTAGGTGGACCAGCTGACGTGCGGGGCGCGGATCGCCGGGTTGGTGACCTCCAGCGTCCAGTCGTGGACCGCGTAGGAGTGGACGAAGTAGAAGCGCTCCTCGGGGTCGACGCCCTGGAAGAGGCGCGAACCTGCGGACGCCTGCACGGTGTTCCACCCCATGTGGGGGACGACCTCGGCCTGCAGCGGCCCGACCGTGCCGGGCCACTGGTCCAGGCCCTCGGTCTCGACCCCGTGCTCGATGCCGCGCTCGAAGAGGACCTGCATGCCGACGCAGATGCCCATGACGGGGCGGCCGCCGGAGAGCCGGCGGCCGATGATCCAGTCGCCGCGGGCCTCCTTGAGCCCGGCCATGCAGGAGGCGAAGGCGCCGACGCCGGGGACCAGCAGGCCGTCGGCGTTCATGGCGCGGTCGTAGTCGCGGGTGATCTCGACCTCGGCGCCGGTCCGGGCGAGCGCCCGCTCGGCGGAGCGGACGTTGCCGAAGCCGTAGTCGAGGACGACGACGTTCTTGGTGGTCATGACGTCACCCCCAGACGTCCAGGCGGAGCACGCCCGCCGTGAGGGACATGGCGGCGCCGATCCCCAGCACCACGAGGATGCCGGTGGGCAGCTTCTGCTTGTAGAAGGAGTAGACGCCGCCGAGGAAGAACAGGCCGAGCACGATCAGCGCGGTGGAGACACCGTTCACGGTTAGAGGGCACCCTTCGTGGAGGGGAGGATTCCGGCCGCGCGGGGGTCGCGCTCGCTGGCGTACCGCAGGGCGCGGGCCAGCGCCTTGAACTGGCACTCCACGATGTGGTGGGCGTTGCGGCCGTACGGGACGTGTACGTGCAGGGCGATCTGCGCCTGGGCGACGAAGGACTCCAGGATGTGCCGGGTCATCGTGGTGTCGTAGGAGCCGATCATCGGCGCGATGTTCTCGGGCTCGGTGTGCACGAGGTACGGGCGGCCGGAGAGGTCGACGGTGACCTGGGCGAGGGACTCGTCCAGCGGCACCGTGCAGTTGCCGAAGCGGTAGATGCCGACCTTGTCACCGAGGGCCTGCTTGAAGGCGGCGCCGAGGGCCAGCGCGGTGTCCTCGATGGTGTGGTGGGTGTCGATGTGCAGGTCGCCGTCGGTCTTGACCCGCAGGTCGAAGAGGCCGTGGCGGCCGAGCTGGTCGAGCATGTGGTCGTAGAAGCCGACGCCGGTGGCGACATCTACCTGCCCGGTGCCGTCGAGGTCGATCTCGACCAGGACCGAGGTCTCCTTGGTGGTGCGCTCGACGCGCCCGACGCGGCTCATACCTTCTGCTCCTTGTTGTCTGGGCGGTCTTCGCCGCCGGGGCGCTCTGGGTCGGTGTCGAGAGACCCGACGTGCTCGACCGCTTCGCGGCCTGCGCGCGACGGGTCTCTCGACACCGACGCGCCCCTTTGGCTCAGACCGCGAGGCTTGTCGGGGCTCGACCCGACCACCTCGCGTACCGCTTCGAGGAAAGCGGTGTTCTCTTCGGGGGTTCCGGTGCTGACGCGCAGCCGGCCCGGGACGCCGTTGTCGCGGACCAGGACTCCGTGGTCGAGGAGGCGCTGCCAGACGGCGTGCTGGCCGCCGGGGCCGTCGAAGCGGCCGAACTGGACGAAGTTGGCGTCGGAGTCGGTGACGTCCAGGCCGAGTGCGCGCAACTCCTGGACCACGCGGTCACGTTCAGCCTTGAGGCGGTCGACGTAGCCGAGCAGCGTGTCGGTGTGCTCCAGGGCGGCGAGCGCGGTGGCCTGGTTGACGGCGGAGAGGTGGTACGGCAGGCGGACCAGCTGGAGGGCGTCGACCACGGCCGGGTCGGCGGCGAGGTAGCCCAGGCGGAGGCCCGCGGCGCCGAACGCCTTCGACATGGTGCGGGAGACCACCAGGTGGGGGCGGCCCTCCAGCAGCGGCAGCAGCGAGGCGCCGTGGCTGAACTCGACGTACGCCTCGTCCACCACGACCATCGTCGGCTTGACGGCCTGGGCGGCGTCGTGGAGGGCGAGGACCGTCTCGCGGTCGACGGCGGTGCCGGTCGGGTT
This sequence comes from Streptomyces albidoflavus, assembly GCF_000719955.1. GTDB lineage: Bacteria > Actinomycetota > Actinomycetes > Streptomycetales > Streptomycetaceae > Streptomyces > Streptomyces albidoflavus. The sequence continues at coordinate 46,103 of NZ_JOII01000034.1, read as the reverse complement.
GTTGGGCGAGGTGATGAAGACCACGTCCGGCCGGTGCTCGGCGACAGCCTCCCGCGCCGCCACGACGTCGATGGTGAAGTCCTCGCGACGGGGCCCGGAGATCCAGCCGGTGTTGGTCCCCCGCGCGATCAGGCTGTGCATCGAGTACGAGGGCTCGAAGCCCAGGGCGGTGCGGCCGGGGCCGCCGAACGCCTGGAGGAGCTGCTGGAGCACCTCGTTGGAGCCGTTGGCGGCCCAGACCTGCTCGAAGGCGACGGGGTGGCCACCGGTGCGGGTCAGGTAGCGGGCCAGCTCGGTGCGGAGCTCGACGGCGTCGCGGTCCGGGTAGCGGTTGAGGTCGCGTGCGGCCTCGGCGACCCGCTCGGCGATCCGCGCCACCAGCGGCTCGGGCAGCGGGTAGGGGTTCTCGTTGGTGTTGAGCCGGACCGGCACGTCGAGCTGGGGGGCGCCGTACGGGGACTTGCCGCGCAGCTCCTCGCGGACGGGGAGCTGGTCCAGGGTCAGGGCGGTGCTCACTGCTGGGGGACCTTCCAGTCGAACCGGGCCTTCACCGCCGCGCCGTGCGCGGGCAGGTCCTCGGCCTCGGCGAGGGTGACGACGTGGTGGGCGACGTCGGCGAGGGCGTCGCGGCTGTAGTCCACGATGTGGATGCCGCGCAGGAAGGACTGCACGGACAGGCCCGAGGAGTGGCAGGCGCAGCCGCCGGTGGGCAGCACGTGGTTGGAGCCGGCGCAGTAGTCGCCGAGGGAGACCGGGGCCCACGGGCCGACGAAGACCGCGCCGGCGTTGCGGACCCGGTCGGCGACGGCGGTGGCGTCGGCGGTCTGGATCTCCAGGTGCTCGGCCCCGTAGGCGTCGACGACCTTGAGGCCGTCCTCCAGGTCCGCGACGAGGACCAGGGCGGACTGGCGTCCGGCGAGGGCGGGCGCGATGCGGTCCTCGACGTGCCGGGTGGCGGGGACCTGGACCGCCAGTTCCTTCTCGACGGCGTCCGCGAGGGCGTCGGAGTCGGTGACCAGGACGGCGGCGGCCAGCGGGTCGTGCTCGGCCTGGCTGATCAGGTCGGCGGCAACGTGCACCGGGTCGGCGGTGTCGTCGGCGAGGACGGCGATCTCGGTGGGCCCGGCCTCGGTGTCGATGCCGATGAGCCCGGTGAAGTAGCGCTTGGCGGCGGCCACCCAGATGTTGCCGGGGCCGGTGACCATGCGCGCCGGCGGGCAGGACTCGGTGCCGTACGCGAACATCGCGACGGCGGTGGCGCCGCCCACGGCGTAGACCTCGTCGATGCCGAGGAGGGCGCAGGCGGCGAGGATCGTCGGGTGCGGCAGGCCGCCGAACTCGACCTGCGGCGGCGAGGCGAGTGCGATGGAGGGGACGCCGGCCTCCTGCGCCGGGACCGCGTTCATGATCACGGAGGAGGGGTAGACCGAGCGGCCGCCGGGGGCGTAGAGCCCGACGCGGTCGACGGGGACCCACTTCTCGGTGACGGTGCCGCCGGGGACGACCTGGGTGGTGTGCGGGGTGCGGCGCTGGGCGCGGTGGACGGTGCGGGCGCGGCGGATGGACTCCTCGAGCGCGGCGCGGACCTCGTCGGTGAGCCCGGCGAGCGCCTCGGTGAGGGCTTCGGCGGGGACCCGGACCTGCTCCAGGGTGACCTGGTCGAACCGCCGGGCGTACTCGATCAGCGCCGCGTCGCCGCGATGGTGCACGTCCTCGCAGATCGGCCGCACCTTCTCCAGGGCGGCCGTCACGTCGAAGTCGGCACGGGGCAGCAGAGCGCGCAGGGCGGGGCCCTCGGGGAGGGCCTCGCCGCGCAGGTCGATTCGAGAGATCACACGGCAATTCTCTCAGACCGCCCGGTGTCACCGGCGCCCCGTATCACCGTCTGATACGACCGGCGGACACATTCCGTGACGATGAGCGTTCAATTCGTCACTCAGCGGGCATCACCGGGGTGGGAGCCCGCCCCGGTGGGCACACGGGCCCCGTCCCCGTCGGCGCCGCGCTCGGGGCGGGCCCACCCGTCGAGGAGTCCGCGGCACAGCACGGGGAGGCAGGGGCGTGTCCACCGAACAGGGCGGTGAGCCGCCGGAGGGCCTGACGGCCACCGAATACGGCATGTGGCAGGCGTTCCGCAACGGCAGCACCTACGACCTGCGGGCTGGTGAGGCCGCGCTGGACGATCCGCACGGCGGGCTGCCGTGGGGCGAGGAGCGCAGCGTCCGGGCACGCGTCGTCAGCCTGCTCCTGCTGCACGGCCCCGACCCGCTGCCCGGCCGGGTCTCCTCGCTGAAGCTGGCCGGGGTGCAGATCACCGACGTGCTGGACCTGGCGGGCGGCACCGTCGAGCCGTACGTGGAGCTGATCGGCTGCCGGTTCGAGAAGGAGGTGCTGCTGCCCGAGGCGCGGTTCACCACGCTGCGGCTGGTCGACTGCTCGTTGCCGCGCCTGGAGGCGGCCCGGGTCTCCACCGAGGGCGATCTGCACCTGCCCCGCTGCCGGGTGCACCGCGGGGTGCGGCTGACCGACGCCCAGATCGGCACCGACCTGCTGCTGAACCAGGCGGTGGTGCACCGGGACCGGCGGGGCACCTCGCTGCTGGGCGACGGCCTCTCGGTGGGCCAGGACTTCCAGGCGGAGATGATGGAGGCGCACGGCGAGGTGAGCCTGCGCGGCGCGCAGATCGGGGTCTCGCTGAGCCTGCGCGGCAGCCGCCTGGCCAACCCGTACGGCCGCCGCGCGCTCAACGCCCCGCAGCTCACCGTGGGCCGCACCCTCTACCTGACCCCGGCGGGCGTCGGGAACCCGGCGCTGACCAGCGGCACCACCCCGGCGCGCGGCACCCGCGTGCAGCGCTTCGAGTGCCGGGGCGGCGTGCGCCTCGACGACGGCCGGGTCGGCGACGCGGTCGACCTGGACCAGGCCCGGTTCGTGATGGAGGAGTACCAGGAGCTGTCGCTGCGCCGGGTGCAGACGCCGGAGCTGCGGTTCCTGTGCGAACGCCCGGCGCAGGGCCGGGTGGTGCTGTCCGGCGCCAAGGTCGGCAACCTGATGGACCAGACGCCGAGCTGGCCGGGGCCCGGCGGCCTGGCGATGGGCGGCTTCACCTACGACAACCTGGTCCCGCGCGGCCGCTTCACCCTCGCCGAGCGGCTGACCTGGGTGGAGGCGGCCACCCCCGAGTACAACCCGGAGCCGTACGAGCTGCTGGCCGCCGTGCTGCGGGCCGGCGGGGAGGACGCGGACGCCCGCGAGGTGCTCCTCGCCAAGCAGCGCCGCCGCCGCGAGACCCTCGGCCTCGCCGGGACGGTCTGGGGGTACCTCCAGGACTGGACGGTGGCGTACGGCTACCGGCCGGGGCGGGCGGCGCTGTGGATGGCGGTGCTCTGGGCGGTCAGCGCCCTGCTCTTCGCCCAGATCGACCCGGCGCCGATCAAGGACGACGAGCATCCGCCGTGGAGCTCCTCGCTCTTCACCCTCGACCTGCTGCTGCCCGTCATCGATCTGGGCCAGACCGGCTACTGGCACCTGGACGGCGGGTGGCAGTGGGTGACCGCCCTGCTGATCCTGCTCGGCTGGATTCTCGCCACGACGGTGGCGGCGGGGGCGACGCGGCTGCTGCGCCGCGGCTGACGCCGGGGGCGCCCGGGGCGTACGCACGCCCCCGGGGTGCCTCAACTCGCCCCACACCCCCCTTCTTTACCTTCTCTTGACCTTTCTCCAGGCAACCCTTTGACCGATACGAAAGCGTCACCCGGTCTCTCTGGCCCCGGCCCGACCTGCGGTTTTCAATGGTCGGCACGATGGCCTTGCTGCAAGCCCTGATCCGGACGGCCCGGATGGTGACCCACACGACCCGCCTCGCCACCGGGCTGCCTCCCGACGAGGAGGTCTACCTCGACCTGCCCGACGACCGGTTGGCCCCGGCCCTGGCGGCGGCGGGGCTCGGCGACCACCGCCCGGCCGCCGAGGTGCTCGCCGCCAGCCGCGAGGCGGCCGCCTGGGAGACCCGCGACCGGCAGGTCCAGCGGCTCGCCGCCTTCGCCCGCAACCGGCCGGAGTGGTTCGACGCCTGGAGCTACGCGGCGCCGCACGACCCCGACGTGGCACTGATCCGCGCCGAACTCGCCGTCCGGCGCGGCTGGGAGTCACCGGCCCGGGCCGAACTCCTCCACGACGTCACCCCGCTCATCGCGGCCGCCGCCCGCGCCGAGCCCGCCGACCCGGTGCCCTGGCGGATCGCGCTCGACCACGCCCGGGGCACCGGCGCCCCGCACACCGAGTTCGAGGCACGCTGGGAGCAGGCGGTGCGCCGCTCCTCGTACCACTACGGCTGCCACGTGGCCGCCCTCCAGTACCTGTCGGCCGCCTGGTTCGGCTCGCACCGCGAGTCCTTCGCCTTCGCCGAGCGCGCCGCCGAGGACGCGCTGCCCGGCTCCCTGGTCCGCGGCCTGCCGGTGCGGGCCGCCTTCGGGGCGCTGCACCGGGGCCCCGACGCGCCCGGGCGGGGCGGCCCCGTTCTGCGCGAGCGGCTGGACGCGGCCGCCGACACCGCCATCGCCCTCTCCGCCGAGTACCCGGCGGGCGACCCGTGGCCCGCCGAGGTCCGCAACGTCCTCTTCTACGTGCTGATCCGGCTCGAACGGTGGGCGGACGCACTGGAGCAGGCCCGGCTCATCGGCACCCGCGCCACCTCCTTCCCGTGGGACCGGATCAGCGACGATCCGCTCGGCCAGTTCCTCCAGGCGCGCGACGGCGTGCGTATCGAAGTGGCCGCGAGCCTGCCCCTGCGGGGGACGCGGCGGCGCGAGAAGGCCGGAGACCATTAGGCTTGCCGGTCGTGACCACCGTCCGGCTGCCGCTCTTCCCGTTGAACACGGTCCTCTTCCCGGGGCTCGTGCTGCCGCTCAATGTCTTCGAGGCGCGTTACCGCGCCATGATGCGCGACCTCCTGGACTCCCTCCCGGAGGATCCCGAGTCCGACGAGCCCTGCCAGTTCGTCGTCGTCGCCATCCGCGACGGCCACGAGGTGGCGCCCAGTGAACCGGGGATGCCCGACGACGCCGGGCGCCCGGAGGCCGGGCCCATGACGGGCTTCGGGGACGACCCGGCCCGCTCCCTGCACGCCGTCGGCTGCGTCGCCGACGCCGCCACCATCCGCGAACGCGAGGACGGCGGCTACGAGGTCCTGGCCACCGGCACCACCCGGGTCCGCCTCCACTCCATCGACACCTCGGGGCCGTACCTGACCGCCGAGGCGGAGGAGTTGCCCGAGGACCCGGGCGACGAGGCTGGCGCGCTCGCCGAGGGGGTCCTGCGCGCCTTCCGCTCGTACCAGAAGCGTCTGGCCGGGGCCCGTGAGCTGACCCTGACCTCCAACGCCGACCTGCCCGACGAGCCCTCCGTCGTCTCCTACCTGGTCGCCGCCGCCACCGTCCTGGACGTACCCACCCGGCAGCGCCTGCTCCAGGCCCCCGACACGGCCTCCCGGCTCCGGGACGAACTGGCGCTGCTGCGGCGTGAGACGGCGGTCATCCGGCACCTGCCGTCGCTCCCCGCCGCCGAGCTGACCCGCACGCCCACCAGCCTCAACTGACCGCCCGAAGCAGGCACCCATGGCCAAGAAGCAGAAGAAGCAGTCCGGCGGCACGCCCGCGACCGTGGCCCTGACCGCCGCCGGCGCCGCCTTCACCACCCACGCCTACGAGCACGACCCCGCGCACCCCTCGTACGGCGAGGAGGCCGCCGAGGCCATGGGCGTCTCCCCCGACCGCGTCTTCAAGACCCTGGTCGCCGAGGTCGACGGCCGGCTCACCGTCGCCGTGGTCCCCGTCTCCGGCAGCCTCGACCTCAAGGCCCTGGCCACCGCCGCCGGCGGCAAGAAGGCCGCCATGGCCGACCCGGCCGCCGCCGAGCGCACCACGGGGTACGTCCGCGGCGGCATCTCCCCGCTGGGCCAGCGCAAGGCCCTGCCGACCGTCCTGGACGCCTCGGCCACCGGCCACGCGACGATCTGCGTCTCGGCGGGCCGGCGTGGCCTGGAGGTGGAGCTGGCCCCGGCGGTACTGGCCGAGCTGACCGGCGCCGTCACGGCACCGATCGCCCGCTGAGGGCCCGGGGGCCTCACGCCGCCACGGGACCGGCGCTCAGCCCTCGTACGTCTGCCAGTGGTGCGCCCGCGGCTCCTCCCGGGGCCCGAAGAGCGCCGTCAGTCCCAGGTGGACCAGGAGGGCGGCGATGGGCCAGGCGACCAGCACACCGAGGGCGCCCAGTTCCAGGGGGGCGTCGAAGGTGACACCCTGGCCGGCGGTGCGGGCGTGGCCCACCACGTCGCCGCTGGGGCCGAGGGCCATGCCGAGCTGCCAGGCGACGGCGGCGCCGCCCAGCGAGCCGAGGGCGAGGCCGCAGACCATGGCGATGCCGCCGGCGCGGTGGACCAGGAAGGCGGCGAGGCCGGTGACCACGCCGAAGCCCAGGGCGAGGAGGGCGAAGGTGCCGTCGGCGCCGATGGCCTGCTCGCCCTCGGTGTCCTTGAGGTAGACGGCCTCACCGTCGGAGACCAGCGGGACGTGCGGGGCCAGCCGGGACCAGAGGAAGCCGAGCAGCAGCCCCAGGACGACCACGGCGAGGCCGGTCAGCGCGGCCCGCCGGATCTCCCGGCCGAGCGGCTCGTCCCGCTCCGTACCGCGAGGGTGGTCCGGGTGCGCCCCCTCGGGCAGTTGCCACGGGTCGTACCCGGGGCGTCCGTGCGGCGGCGGGGGCGGGTTCAGCGGTGCGGTCACCCGGACATCGTGCCAGGCCCGGGCCCGGGCGCGCGGGCCGGGAGGGCCGATCGTGGTCCGACGTACGGTCAGCGGACGGCGGCCCGGCGGTACGCCCAGGTGGCGAGGGTCAGCGAGACCACGCCGACGCCCGCGCAGACCCCGAGGTCGACGAGGACCGCCGCCCAGTCGGGGTGCGGCGCGAAGGTCCGGGCGAAGGCTTCCACGCCGTAGGTGGAGGGCAGCAGGTCGCGGGCGAGGACCAGCAGGGCGGGCAGCCGCTCCGGCGGCAGCACGCCGAGCAGGAGCGCGGCGGACATGCCGAGCTGGCCGAGGAGGGTGGCCAGTTCCGGGCGGGGCGCGAGCAGGCCGAGGGCGGCGCCGAGGCCGGAGAGGGCGGCGCCCGCCAGCGGGATGACCGCGATCAGCACCCAGAGCTGGGCCAGCGGCAGCTGGAAGAGGACGCAGCCGACCAGCGCGGTGACCAGGGTCCCGGGGACGGTGAAGGAGGCGTACGCCCCGGCGGCTCCCAGGACGACGGCGGCGGGCGGCACGGGCAGCGTCGCGTAGTGGTCGAGGCCGCCGCCCGCGCGCAGCTGCCCGAAGTACTGGGCGAGGAGGTTGAGGGCGACGAAGGCGACGACCAGGACGCTGGAGCCGGCGACGACCGCGTGGGCCTCGGTGCCGCCGTCGACCACGCCGCGCATGAGGATCATGATGCCGACCGACTGGAAGGTCGCGACGAAGAGCAGCGGGATGCGGGCGACCCGGGCCCGGGAGAGCTGGGCCCGGTAGACGGCGGCGAGGGCGGGCAGCAGCCTGGCCCGGGGGGCGAGGGCGGCGGGGGCGGCGACGGCGCGGGGGGCGGCCGTGCGGGCGGTGGTGCTCATGCCGGGTCCCGTTCCGTGGGCGGCGCGGCCGGGCGCGGGGGCCCGGCGGTCGGTCGTGGGGGTCGCGGGGCCGCCTGTCATGTCTTCACCAGTCCCGTTCCGCTGCCGCCGAGTGCCAGGTAGACGTCTTCGAGGCTCGGCGTGGCCAGGGTGAAGTCGTCCAGGGCCGCGAAGGCCGAGCCGCCGGTGACCGCGGCGACCGCGGCGCGCGCCTCGTCGGGGGCGAGCCGCAGCACCCAGCGGCGCCCGGACTCGGCGGCGGAGTCCCGCAGGGCGGCGACCTCGGGCACGTCGAGCGGCGGCCGCTCGCGCCAGAGCAGGTCGAGCCGGACCTCGTGGGCGACGTGCGCCTTGAGCCCGGAGGGAGTGTCGCAGGCGATGACGCGCCCCTGTTCGAGGACGGCGACCCGGTCGAGGACGGTCTCGGCCTCGATGACGTTGTGGGTGACGAGCAGCACCGTGGTGCCCTCCTCGGCCCGGCGCCGGTCGACGGCGGCCCAGACGGCGCGGCGGGCGACGGGGTCCATGCCGGTGGTGGGCTCGTCCAGGACCAGCAGGGGCCGGCGGCCGACCAGGGCGGTGGCGAAGCAGGCGAGCCGGCGCTGTCCGCCGGAGAGCTTCTTCAGCGGCCGGGAGGCGAGCGGGCCGAGGCCGAGTTCGTCGAGGACGGCGTCGCGCTGGGCGCGGGCGGCCGGGGCGTCGAGGCCGCGCAGCCGGGCGGTGGTCTCGGCGGCGAGGGAGACGGTCAGCTCGTCCAGCGCGGTGGACTCCTGGCCGAGGTAGGCGAGGAGGCGGGCGGCGCGCTCGGGGTGGCGGACCACGTCGTGGCCGAGGAGGCGGACGCTGCCGGAGTCGGGCCGCATCAGCCCGGTGAGCTGCCGGACGAGGGTGGACTTGCCGGCCCCGTTCGGCCCGAGCAGACCGAAGATCTCCCCGCCGCGCACATCGAGGTCGATGTGGTCGGTGGCGCAAACCTCGGGGACCGCGGGGGCGCCGCGTCTGCCCCGGGTCGCCGGGTACGTCTTCACGAGGTCACGCACGACGCAGACGGCTTCCCCCTCGGGGGCGGGTGCGGGGTCCGTGCGGTCCATGCTCACGAGGGACGAGCCTACGGGGTCGCGTTGCCTGCTTTGTGCCCGGGTCCGGGGCCCCGGGCGGCGTGGCGCCGGCGTCAGGTCAGCGGGCGGGCGGGCTGGAGGGGCTGCCCGGCGGTGGGCTGGCCGGTGGCGGGCAGGTCGATCTCGCGCCAGAACCCGGCCCGGATCGCGTACCGGTCGTGTTCGTCGATCTGGTCGTCCTTGTGGGCGAGGAGGCCGAACCGGGCGGCGTAGCGCAGCAGCTCGCCGTCGATGCGGTGCGGGATGCGCGGGTAGAGCGCGGCGAGGCGCGGCAGCAGGGTGCGGTCGCCGAGGCGGGAGAGCCAGCGGCGGGCGAAGACCTGGCCGACCTCGAAGGGGTCACCGCCGACCGTGGTGATGTCCTCCTCGCGGTCGGCCCACCGCTGTTCGGCCGTGGTGAGCTGGGCGAGGGTGGGCAGCGCGGCGTCGTCGGGCGAGTCGGCGGGGCCCTGGCGTTCGACGAGGCCCTTGTCGGAGGACCAGCGCAGGGTGGCGGTGGCGGGCTGCTCCTTGACGGGGGCGGGCCGGTCGGCGGCGCGCAGGGCGGCCAGGTCCTTGGGGGTGGGGACGGCGCGGGCGGCGCCCGCTCCGGTGCCGTTGGTCTCGGCGGGGGCCGGGGTGTGCTCCGGCTCGGGGTCGCGGGCGGGCCGGGCGGCGGTGTCGGGCAGCGGCGCGGAGAGGATGGCGGCGATCTCGGGGCCCGGCGCGGACTGCGGGGCGCAGGGGCCGGCGGTGTCGCGGGCGCGGATGGCGCGGGTGATCCAGGCCCGGTCGAGCAGGCGCCGCTCGTCGGCCTCGGCGACGAGGTCCTCGGACTGGTTGTAGTCGCCGCCTGCCGCCTGCACGGCCCAGAGGTGGACGGCGACGCCGTGCTCCTTGGCGGCGGTCATGCCGGGCAGCAGGTCGCCGTCGCCGGTGACCAGGACGATGTCGGAGCAGGCCTTGTTGCGGGCCAGTTCGGTGAGTTCGGCGTGCATCGCGGCGTCGACGCCCTTCTGCGCCCACCGCCCGTCGCTGCGGGTCAGGGCGCCGAGGCGGACGGTGACCCGGGGCATGACGCGCAGCCGGCGGTGCTCGGGCTGGGGGACGCGGTCGGGGGCGCCGTCGAACCAGTAGATGCGCAGCAGGGGCTGGGCGGTCTCGGCCTCGGCGCGTTCGCGCAGCTGCCGGACGAGGGTGGCGTGGTCGACGGAGATACGGGAGCGGGAGGGGTCTCCGGCGAGCAGGCTCGCGGCGGCGCCCAGCAAGTATCCGGCGTCCACCAGGACGACGCAGCGGTCCACGCGTACCACCTCTATTCCCTCGGTCCCGGGTCGGGCGGGGGCCCGGTGCCGGGTTTCCTTCGAGTCTGCCCGACCCGGTGGGCGTTAACGGCCCGAACTCGATCTTCGGCGTGGCGTATCGGACCAGGGACGTACCACATACCCCCTTACGGACGGTAATTGCCCGACATGCGCGGAGTGTCCGGCCGTGTGAATCTGGAGTCGGCCCCGGACCCACACCTTTTCGGGAGGCAGATTTCCATGGCCAAGAACAAGAACCGCAAGCAGAGCGGCAGTAAGGCGGCGGAGACCGCGTCGCAGCAGACGAAGGAGAAGTCGACCGAGGCGATCTCCTCGATCCAGTCCTCGGCGCAGGGCAACCCCGCCGACGTCGCCCGCAAGCATCAGCGCAAGTTCGGCCACAACTGATCCGGAGGCCACGGCCCCGGCGGCCGAGGTGACACGAAGGGGCGCACCCGCCACCGCGGGTGCGCCCCTTCGTCGTAGGAACCGGCCGGCCTCAGCCCGCCAGGCAGGAGGCGCCGAGCAGCACCTTCAGGTCGCCGAAGAGCGAGGGGTCGGGCTGGACCCGGTGGCGGTCGAGCCGGAGCACCGTGGTCTTGCGGGGGCCCTGGAGCTTGATCCGCACCTCGGAGTTGCCGCGATGGGAGTCGAGCACCTCGCCGAGGCGGCTGACCATCGGCGGGGTCACCTTGACCGCCGGGATGGTGATGATCACCGGGGCGTTGGTGCCCGCGTTGGAGAGGTCGGGGACCTGCAGCTCCATCGCGACCAGCCGCGGGATGTCCTCCCGCTTGTCCAGGCGCCCCTTGACGAAGACGACGGCGTCCTCGACGAGTTGCGTGGAGACCAGCTGGTAGGTGGCGGGGAAGAACATGCACTCGATGGAACCGGCGAGGTCCTCGACGGTGGCGATGGCCCAGGCGTTGCCCTGCTTGGTCATCTTGCGCTGGAGACCGGAGATGATGCCGCCGACCGTGACGACCGCGCCGTCCCCGAAGTCACCGCCGGTGAGCTGCCCGATCCCGGCGTCGGCCTTGTCGGAGAGGACGTGCTCCAGCCCGAAGAGCGGGTGGTCGGAGACGTAGAGGCCGAGCATCTCGCGCTCCTGGGCGAGGAGGTAGGTCTTGTCCCACTCCTCGTCGGTGAACTCGATGTCGAGTCCGAAGCCCGGCTCGTCGGCGTTGTCGTCGCCCATGCCGCCGAAGAGGTCGAACTGCCCCTCGGCCTCCTTGCGCTTGACCGCCACCACATTGTCGATCATGGGCTCGTAGTGCGCGGTGAGCCCCTTGCGGGTGTGGCCGAGCGCGTCGAAGGCCCCGGCCTTGATCAGCGACTCGGTGGTCCGCTTGTTGCACGCCTGCGCCTCGATCTTGTCGAGGTAGTCGGGGAAGGAGGAGAACTTCCCCTTCGCCTTGCGGGCGCGGATGATCGACTCGACCACGTTGGTGCCGACGTTGCGGACCGCTTCGAGGCCGAAGAGGATCACGTCGTCGCTCTGGGCGGCGAAGTTGTGCACCGACTCGTTGACGTCCGGCGGCAGCACCTTGATCTTCATGCGCCGGCACTCGTTCAGGTAGACGGCCGACTTGTCCTTGTCGTCCTTGACCGAGGTGAGCAGCGCCGCCATGTACTCGGCCGGGTAGTTGGCCTTGAGGTACGCGGTCCAGTAGGTGACCAGGCCGTACGCGGAGGAGTGCGCCTTGTTGAAGGCGTAGCCGGCGAAGGGCACCAGGACGTCCCAGAGCGCCTGGATCGCCTCGTCGGAGAAGCCCTTCTTCTTCGCGCCCTCCTGGAAGAGGACGAAGTTCTTCGCCAGCTCCTCGGGCTTCTTCTTGCCCATCACGCGGCGCAGGATGTCGGCCTCGCCGAGCGAGTAGCCGGCGATGATCTGCGCGGCCTTCTGCACCTGCTCCTGGTACACGATGAGGCCGTAGGTGAGGCCGAGGATCTCCTTGAGGGGCTCCTCCAGCTCCGGGTGGATCGGGGTGATCTCCTGCTGGCCGTTCTTGCGCAGGGCGTAGTTGGTGTGCGAGTTCATGCCCATCGGGCCCGGCCGGTACAGGGCCGAGACGGCGGAAATGTCCTCGAAGTTGTCGGGCTTCATCAGCCGCAGCAGGGACCGCATGGGTCCGCCGTCGAACTGGAAGACGCCCAGGGTGTCACCGCGGCAGAGAAGTTCGAAGGTCTTCGGGTCGTCCAGCGGCAGGGCGAGCAGGTCGAGGTCGATGCCCTTGTTGGCCTCCACCATCTTCCGCGCGTCGTCCATGATGGTGAGGTTGCGCAGGCCGAGGAAGTCCATCTTCAGCAGGCCGAGCGACTCGCACTGCGGGTAGTCCCACTGCGTGATGGTGACGCCGTCGGTGTGCCGGGTCCACAGCGGGGCGTGGTCGACGATCGGCTCGCTGGACATGATCACGCCGGCCGCGTGCACACCCATCTGCCGGACCAGGCCCTCGACGCCCTTGGCGGTGTCGATGACCTTCTTCACGTCCGGCTCGTTCTCGTACATCCCCCGGATCTCGCCCGCCTCGCTGTAGCGCGGGTGCTTCGGGTTGGTGATGCCGTCGAGGTCGATGCCCTTGCCGAGGACGTCGGCGGGCATCGCCTTGGTGAGCCGGTCGCCCATCGCGTACGGGTACCCGAGGACGCGGGCCGAGTCCTTGATGGCGTTCTTCGCCTTGATCTTGCCGTAGGTGCCGATCATGGCGACCTTGTCGGCGCCGTACTTCTCCGTGACGTACCGGATCACCTCGACGCGCCTGCGCTCGTCGAAGTCGATGTCGACGTCGGGCATGGAGACGCGCTCCGGGTTGAGGAAGCGCTCGAAGATCAGACCGTGCTCGATCGGGTCGAGGTCGGTGATGCCCATGGCGTACGCGACGATCGAACCGGCCGCGGAGCCTCGGCCGGGGCCGACCGCGATGCCGTTGTTCTTCGCCCACATGATGAAGTCGGCGACGACGAGGAAGTACCCCGGGAACCCCATCTGGATGATGACGTCCATCTCGTACTCGGCCTGCCGCTGGCGGTCCTCGGGGACGCCGGCCGGGAAGCGGCGCGCCATGCCGCGGCGGACCTCCTCCTGGAACCAGGTCACCTCGGTGAAGCCGTCCGGGATGTCGAACTTCGGCATCAGGTCGCGCTTCTCGAACATGCCGGTGGTGTCGATCTGCTCGGCGACCAGCAGCGTGTTGCGGCACCCCTCCTGCCAGGCGTCGGAGGAGTCGATGGCGTACATCTCCTCCGTCGACTTCAGGTAGTAGCCCGTGCCGTCGAAGCGGAAGCGGTCCGGGTCGGAGAGGTTCTTGCCGGTCTGGATGCAGAGCAGGGCGTCGTGGGCGACCGACTCGTGGGAGTAGGTGTAGTGCGAGTCGTTGGTGACCAGCGGGGGGATGCCGAGCTTCTTGCCGATGTCCAGCAGGCCCTGGCGGACCCGGCGCTCGATCTCGATGCCGTGGTCCATCAGCTCCAGGAAGTACCGGTCCTTGCCGAAGATCTCCTGGTACTCGGCGGCGGCCCGCAGCGCCTCCTCCTCCTGGCCCAGCCGCAGCCGGGTCTGCACCTCGCCGGAGGGGCAGCCGGTGGAGGCGATCAGCCCCTCCGACCACTGCGAGATCGACTCCTTGTCCATCCGGGGCCACTTCTGGAGCCAGCCCTCGGAGTACGCGTCGGAGGAGAGCCGGAAGAGGTTGTGCAGGCCGGTGGAGTTGGCCGCCCAGATCGTCTTGTGGGTGTAACCGCCGGAGCCCGAGACGTCGTCGCGCTTCTGGTGCGGCTGGCCCCACTGGATCTTCCGCTTGGTCCGCCGCGACTCCGGGGCCACGTACGCCTCGATGCCGATGATCGGCGTGACCCCCGCCTTCTCGGCGCTGTGGAAGAAGTCGTACGCGCCGTGGAGGTTGCCGTGGTCCGACATGGCGATGTGGGTCATGCCCATCTCGTTGCACGCGTCGAACATGTCCTTGAGCCGCGCGGCACCGTCCAGCAGGGAGTACTGCGTGTGGACGTGCAGGTGCGTGAAGGGCGGCTTGGACGTGGCAGACACGTGGCCTCCGGGGCGTCGGCATGGTCGGGGTTTCGGCTCCGGAGTCTACGTCCCCCCGCCGACACCCCGCGGCGCCCGCCGCCACCGGGGCCCCTCCCTCACGCGCCCGGCCCGCACACGCCTCCGGGCGGGCCTCAAACGCCGGCCGGGCTTTCGTCTGTGCCCGGCTCCGTCCCGCCCGCACCGGTCAAAGACGGCCTCAAACGCCGGCCGGGCTGGGATGCGGTGGGCTGGGCTCCGCCCCGGCCTCCCGCCCCGTGCCCCTGCGGGTCACCGACGGCCTCAAACGCCGGCCCGGCTGGTTTTCGGCTGGGCTCCCCCCAACCTGCCGGCCGTGGCCGTGCCGGTCAAAGATGGCCTCAAACGCCGGCCGGGCTGTAGGGGTTCGCGGTTCCTCCGGTGCGGGGGTGGGGCGGGGCCGCGCCGGGGCGCCTCCTCACAAACTGCAGGGTGCGGGGTCAATTGGAGCATGCCCCCGCAGCAAACTGCACACACGGCCGCCTTGAAGCGACTGACCCCGCACCCTGCAGTTTGTGAGGAGGTACCCCGACCCGGCCCCGCCCGACCCAACCGGCGAACGAACCGCGAACCCCACAGCCCGGCCGGCGATTGAGGCCAATCGGTGACCCGCAGGGTGGAGGCGAGACAGGTCGGGGCGGAGCCCAGCCCCAGAAAGACAGCCCGGCCGGCGATTGAGGCCATCGGTGACCGGCACGGGCAGGACGGCAGGCGGCCCAGGGAGCCCAGCCGGGGCGAGGGCAGAGTCAGGGGCGAGGGGCGCTTTAGGCGCCCCTTACCGGCGCCCGTGGCAGACTCGAAGGCACAATGGGCTGGTGACACGTGCGCCCTGGCGCAGCCCCTGGAGACCCGCGCGCCCCGGCGCGCATCGCCTCGCGAAACGGAACACCCCCTGGTGGACACCCCGATAGCCGAAACAGCGCCCCGCGCCCTGCGCGCGGCGCTGTTCACCGTGCTCGCGGTCACCCTGTCCACCACCTCCCACGTCCTCCTCTCGGGAGCCCCGCTCCCCCTCCCCACGGTGGCCCTGGTGGGCGCCACCGTCTTCGCCCTGGCCTGGTCCCTCGCGGCCCGCGAACGCGGCTTCGGCCGTATCGCGGCCCTGCTGGTCCCGCTGGAGCTGGCGGCGGACACGGTCTTCACGGCGGGCCAGCATGTCTGCTACGGCGCGACGGGCGGCCCGGTCGCGGGCCCCCTGCGCACGGTGGGCGTGGACCTGCTCTGCGGCGGCGGCGCCCTCGGCGCCCCCCTGGCCAGGCTGCTGGGAGCCCCCGCCGAGTCCCCCGCGGCGTTCACGGCGCACCCCAGGCCCGAGCTGGCCTGGCTCCTGCTCGGCGCCCACGTGGGCGTGGGCCTGCTGGCCGCCGCCTGGCTGCGGTACGGCGAGCGGGCTCTCGCCCAGCTGCTGCGGGCCGCCGCCGGGCAGGCGTTCCGCCCGCTGGCGCTGGCCGTGGCCAGGGTCCCGGCACCGCACGCACCGCGTACCGCCCGGCCGCGCCCGGAGGCGGCCCCGGCCGGGCGCCCGGCGCTGCTGATCGCGCACTCCGTGGGCCGCCGGGGCCCGCCCGCCGGGCTCCTCCCCGCCTGACGCGGGGCCCTCGGGCCCATGGCGCGGCGGGGCTCTTTCCGGTCATCATCCGGTCACCCCAAGCCACGTCCCACACGGAGAGCACACCCACATGAGCAAGCGGAACAGCCAGGCGGCGAAGAGCGCGGCGCGCGAGCGGCTGCGGATCGAGCGCGAGAAGCAGGCGAAGAAGGACAAGGCGCGGCGGCAGCTGATCGTCGCCGGTTCGGTCGTCGGTGTCCTGGCGATAGCCGGCGGCGTCGGCTTCGCCGTGGTCAAGGCGAACGAGCCGGGCTACTGGGAGAAGGCGGCCGACCAGAAGCTGGTCAAGCCGGCCAACACCTCGGGCGCCCAGGGCACCACCGTCGTCATCGGCAAGGACGACGCCGCCAAGACGCTGAAGATCTACGAGGACCCGCGCTGCCCGGTCTGCGCCTCCTTCGAGCAGAACGTCGGCGAGACGATCGACCAGGACCTCAAGGACGGCAAGTACAAGCTCCAGTTCGTCGGGGCCTCCTTCCTCGACCGGGGTCTCGGCGGCGAGGGCTCCAAGAACGCGCTGAGCGCGCTGGGCGCGGCGCTGAACGTCAGCGACGAGGCGTTCATGGCGTACAAGTCGGCGCTCTTCTCGGCGGAGAACCACCCGGAGGAGTCGAAGGACGAGTTCGCCAAGGACGGCAAGCTGATCGAGATCGCCAACCAGGTGCCGGAGCTGAAGGGCAACAGCGCCTTCAAGAAGGACGTGGAGAACGGCACCTACGACAAGTGGGCGCTGGAGATGTCGAAGGTCTTCGACGACAACAAGGACGGCGTCGAGGGCACCCCGTCGCTGGTGATGGACGGCAAGAAGGTCACCGCCGAGGGCAGTGACAACGCCCCGCAGACCCCCGAGCAGTTCAACGCCGCGGTCGACAAGGCGCTGAAGGGCTGACCCGGCCGCTCCCACGGCGCGCCGCGCCGTGGGAGCGACATCCGGCCGACGAGCGGGCGAACTTTCCCCGCCCGGCCATTTTTGGCGTGTACGGGCCATCACTGCGCGTCTACGGTACTCAGCCGTGACCAGTCGAACCGAGCACCACCCCAGACCCGCGGCCCCCAGCCGCCGCACCGTCGTCCTGGCGGCCGCCGCCACCGGCGCCCTGCTCCCGCTGGGCGCGGCCACCACCGCCACCGCCGCGGCCACCCCGCGGTTCCTGCACGGCGTGGCCTCGGGCGACCCGCTGCCCGACGGCGTCCTGCTGTGGACCCGCGTCACCCCCACCGAGGAGGCGCAGCCGGGCTCCGGCGCGGGCCCGGACACCGAGGTCGGCTGGGAGGTCGCCGCCGACGCCGCCTTCTCCTCGGTCGTCGCCCGCGGCACCGTCACCGCGCGGGCCGCCACCGACCACACCGTCAAGGCCGACGTACGCGGGCTCTCCCCGGCCACCGGCTACTGGTTCCGCTTCACGGCCGGCTCCACCGTCTCGCCCACCGGCCGCACCCGTACCGCCCCCGCCGCCTCGGCCTCCCCGGCCGGGCTGCGGTTCGGCGTGGTCTCCTGCGCCAACTGGGAGGCCGGCTGGTTCTCCGCCTACCGCCACCTCGCGGCCCGCGGCGACCTGGACGCCGTCCTGCACCTGGGTGACTACATCTACGAGTACGCCACCGGCGACTACCCGGCCACGCCCGTCCGCCCGCACCGCCCGGCGCACGAGATCACCACCCTCGCCGACTACCGGCTGCGCCACGCCACCTACAAGACCGACCCCGACCTGGCCGCCCTCCACGCCCGCCACCCGGTCGTCGCCATCTGGGACGACCACGAGTTCGCCAACGACGCCTGGTCGGGCGGGGCGGAGAACCACACGCCCGGCGCCGAGGGCGCGTGGAGCGAGCGGTCGGCGGCGGCCCGGCAGGCGTACTTCGAGTGGATGCCGGTCCGCGCCTCCACCGAGGGCACCGTCTTCCGGCGGCTGCGCTTCGGCGACCTCGCCGACCTGCACCTGCTGGACCTGCGCAGTTTCCGCTCCGAGCAGGTCTTCATCGGCAACGGCGCGGTCGACTCCCCGGACCGCAGCATCACCGGGCGCGCCCAGCTCGACTGGCTCAAGGCGGGCCTCTCCGGCTCGCAGGCCGCCTGGCAGCTGGTCGGCACCTCGGTGATGATCTCGCCGGTCGCCTTCGGCTCCGTCCCGGCCCACCTGCTGAAGCCGCTCGCCGAACTCCTCGGCCTGCCCACTCAGGGCCTCGCGATCAACGTCGACCAGTGGGACGGCTACACCGCCGACCGCACCGAGCTGATCCGCCACCTGCGGAGCGCCGGCATCCGCGACACCGTCTTCCTCACCGGCGACATCCACATGGCCTGGGCCAACGACGTGCCGGTGACGGCGGCGACGTACCCGCTCTCGGAGTCGGCGGCCACCGAGTTCGTCGTCACCTCGGTCACCTCCGACAACCTCGACGACCTGCTGAAGGTCGCCCCCGGCACGCTGTCGACGGTGGCCGAGGGCGCGATCAAGGCCGCCAACCGGCACGTGAAGTGGCTCGACATGGACGGGCACGGCTTTGGCGTCCTCGACGTGACGGCCGAACGCTCCCAGATGGACTACTACCTGCTCTCCGACCGGGCCGACCCGGGCGCCACGGCCTCCTGGCTCCGCTCGTACCGCACCCGGCGCGGCACCCAGCGGGTCGAACGGGCGGACGCGCCGGTCGCCTGACCCGGGATCGGCCGCCCGGCCGCCCCGGCCCGGCCCGGCCCCCTGGCGGAGGACCACGCACGGAATGTGATGTTCCGTCAGGGGGCCGTCACCGCCCGCCGCCGCCTCTATACGCTGGGTCCCATGAGTGCACCGGGGGAGATGATCGGCGGCCGTTTCACCTTGCTGGCGCCGCTGGGCAGCGGCGGCATGGGCACGGTCTGGCGGGCCAGGGACGAGGTGCTCCACCGCGAGGTGGCGCTGAAGGAGGTACGGCCGCCCGACCCGGCGATGACCGGCCCCGAGGCCGCCGCCACCCTGCGCGAACGCGTCCTGCGCGAGGCCCGCGCGCTGGCCCGGCTCAGCCACCCGCACGTCGTCACCATCCACCAGATCGTGGACGCCGGGGCGGGGACGCACCCCTGGATCGTGATGGAGCTGGTCCCCGGCGAGAGCCTCGCCGACCGGCTCCAGCGCGGCCCGCTCCTGCCGCAGGAGGCGGCCACCCTCGGCCGGCAGCTCCTCGCCGCGCTGCGCTCCGCGCACGCCGCGGGCATCCACCACCGCGACGTGAAGCCCGCCAACATCCTGCTCCGCACCGACCCCGGCGTCCCCGGCCCGCCCAGCGCCGTCCTCACCGACTTCGGCATCGCCGCGCTCCAGGGCTCCACCGCGCTGACCGCCACCGGGGACCTCATCGGCTCGCCCGAGTACATCGCCCCCGAACGCGTCCGGGGCCGCGACGACCACCCCGCCTCCGACCTGTGGTCGCTCGGCCTCGTCCTCTACGTCGCCGTGGAGGGGCACAGCCCGCTGCGCCGGGCCACCACGCTCGCCACCCTGGCCGCCGTCCTCGACGAGCCGGTGCCGCCGCCGGTCCGTTCGGGCCCGCTCGCCGCCGTCCTCGGCGCCCTGCTGGTCCGCGACCCCGAGGCCCGCCCCGACGCCGCGACCCTGGACCGCCTCCTCACCGAGGCCGCCTCGGGCAGCGCGCCCTCCTGGGCCGAGCCGACCGTCTCCGGCCCCCGCCCGGTCCCGGCCGCCCCCGTCACCCCTCCCCCGCCCGGACCACCCACCCCGCCGCCGGGCGCCCCGACGGCAGGCACCCCGGCACCCGCCCCGTACCGGCCGCCGCTGCCCACCCCCACCACGGCGGTCGCGCGCCCCCGCCGTCGCACGGGCGCTCTGGTCGCGGGCGCCGCCGCCCTGGTCGCGGTGGCGGTCACCGCCACCGTCCTGGTCCTCAACCCCTGGGAGAGCGACAACCACGCCGCCCCGTCCCCGTCCCCCTCACCGACCGCGACCCGGTCCCCGGACGGCGAGAAGGACCCCAAGCCCTCCCCCGACACGGGCAGCACCGGAACGGACCCGGTCGACGAGGACAAGAACGGAGACGGCGAGGAAGACCAGGAGAAGGAGGACGACCGGCCGGGCCAGGACGACTCCCCGTCACCCTCGGCCACCCCCCAGCCCCCTTCGGGCGGTTCGTGGATCGCCCAGCTCTTCTCCGAGCCGGTCTCCACCGGCACCGCCACCCGCGACCGCCGCCTGGCCGCCGTACGCGCCGAGGTGCCCGAGGCCCGCTACCTCCGCAGCGACGACTACGCCTCGCTCCGTCCCGGCTACTGGGTCTTCTACGTCCCCGGCCCGTTCGACGACGGGCGGGCGGCCCTGCGGTTCTGCGCCGAGAAGGGCCGGACCAGCGGCAACGAGTGCGTGGGCCGCTACCTCAGCGACGACGGGTCCGACGCCGACGCCATCTGCCACCCGCCCGCGGCCTCCCCGAAGGGCCGCTGCACCCGGTCCTAGCCCGCCGCGGTCAGAGCGAGTCGAGGAACCCCTGGACCGTCCGCCAGGTGGCCTCGGCCGCCTCGGCGTCGTAGTCGGGGAGTTCGGGGTCGGTGTACAGGTGGCCCGCGCCCGGGTACCGGTAGACCTCGACGTCGGCGCCGGCCCGCTGCATCCGCAGGTACCAGGCGTTGAGCCAGTCGTGCGGCTCGAAGGGGTCGTTCTCGGTGACGTGCAGCTGGACCGGCAGGTCCTCGGCACTGGCGTCGTCCGGCAGGTCCGAGGTCCCGGAGAACAGCACCAGGCCACGCGCCTTCTCGTCGGCCAGGGCGAGGTTCTGCGCGATGGCGCCGCCCAGCGAGAACCCCGCGTAGACCAGCCCCTTGTCCGAGTACGGCGCGGCGGCCCGCACCGCCCGCTTCAGCAGCTCGTCCGTCCCGATCTCGTCCCGCAGCGCCAGCCCTTCCTCCATGTCCGCCGGACTGAGCCCCTCGAACAGATCAGGCACATGCACCTCGTGCCCGGCCTCCCGCAACCGCTCCGCCGCCTGCTCCAACGCCGGCCGCACCCCGTACACGGAGTGGATCAACAAAATCTCCATACCCGCATCCTCCCACCCCCGGACGAGCCCGGCCCGACCGGGAACAACCAGCACGGGAACAACCAGCACGGCAGAAATCCAGCCCGGCAGAAATCCAGCCCGGCCGGCGCTTGAGGCCACCCCACGGCCCCCGTCGACCGCCCAAGGCCGGCCGAAAGTCCGCCTCAGCCGCCGAAAACAGCCCGGCCGGCGTTTGAGGCCACACCTCAGCCCGGCCGGCGCTTGAGGCCGATCAAGCCCGGCCGGCGTTTGAGGCCACCCCACCGCGGCCAAGCCGGGGCCGCCCCCAGCCGAATCCAGACCCCACGCCTGAGCTCAGCGAAGGCTCCGCACATCGAGCTGCCGCAGCACCCGGTCCACCACCTCGGGATCAGCCCCGGGCTCGTTCCGGGCGGACAGCACCTCACGCCGCGCAGCGGACATCATCTCCCGCTGCACCCGCGACATCGCGGCCACCCGCTCGGCCCGCTGCACCCACCACTCACGCCGCTCGTCGTCGAGCAGATCGGGACTGATCCGCACCCCGATGTCCAGCGCCCCGCGCTGCAACCGCTCGCTGATGTCCTCGGGCAGCTCCTCGGTCGCCTCGATCTCCTTGAGCCGCCGCCGCGCGGCCTTGGCGGCCCGGATCGCCAGATCGTGCTCGAGCTTGTGCTCGGCGTCGGTGTCGGCCGTGACCCCGAGCTTGCGCACCAGCCACGGCAGGGTCAGCCCCTGCACCAGCAGGGTCGCCATGATCACGCAGAAGGCGATGAAGATGATCTCGTCACGGGCCGGGAAGGGCTTCCCGTCGTCGGTGGTCAAGGGGATGGCGAGGGCCAGCGCGACGGAGGCCACCCCGCGCATCCCGGACCACCACATGACGACCGTCTCGCGCCAGGAGGTGGGGATCTCCTCGTTCTCGTCGCGCAGGCTGTGCATCTTCTGGGCGAGCCAGGTGGTCGGCAGCAGCCACAGCAGGCGGACGCCGACGACGACGGCGACGATCGCCACGCCCCAGCCGATCATCTGCCCCTCGCGGCCCTCGGCGGCCCGGATGACGGTGTGCAGCTCCAGCCCGATGAGGCCGAAGGCGATCCCGGTGACCAGGGTGTCGACCACGTGCCAGAAGGTCTGCCCGGTGATGCGGCCGAGCACGTCGTCGGCGTCGAGGGCGGTACCGGCCAGCAGCAGCGCGGTGGTGAGGACGGCGAGGACGCCGGAGCCGTGCAGCTCCTCGGCGAGGATGTAGCTGGCGAACGGCACCAGCAGGGTCAGCCCGGTCTGGAGCGTGGCGTCGCCCAGCATCGACATCATCTTCTTGCTGACCCAGCCCAGCGCCAGCCCGACCGCGACGGCGACCGCCGCCGACAGGAAGAACTGCCCGACGGCCCCGCCCCAGGAGAAGGTCCCGGTGACCGCCGCGGCGATCGCCACGTGGTACAGGACGATCGCGGTGACGTCGTTGAAGAGCCCCTCGCCCTCCAGCACGGAGACCAGGCGCCGGGGCAGCCCGAGCTGTCCGGCGACGGCGGTGGCGGCGACCGGGTCGGGCGGGGCGACCAGCGCGCCGAGCGCCACGGCGGCGGCCAGCGGCAGCCCGGGCACGATGGCGTTGGCGACGCCCGCGACGGCCGCGGTGGTGACGAAGACCAGGGCGACGGCGAGCAGCAGGATGGGCCGGTAGTTGGCGGTGAACTGCCGCCAGGAGGTCCGTTGCACGGCCGCGTAGAGCAGGGGTGGCAGGACCAGCGGGAGGATGTACTCCGGCGGCACGTTCACGTTGGGCACGAACGGCAGCAGCGCGAGGACGATCCCGCCGAGGGTCATCAGCACCGGGGCGGGCAGCCCCAGTCGGTCCCCCAGCGGCACCGTGATCACGGCGCCGAGCAGGAGCAGAAGCAGCAGCGCCAACTGGTCCACTGTGTGGCCTCCGGCAAGGTCGGTACGTCAGGAAAACGTCCCCACTCTGCCACGCCGCCGCTTCCGCCGGTCCCCCGGCCCCCTGCCCGGTAGGGCCGGACCGCAGGTCAGGGGGTACGCGGTCGGGCTGTCACAGCTCTCGGCGCATCGCCCGGTGCCCGATGCCCGCGTCCTCGAACTCCGGTCCGTACGGCTGGTATCCGAGCCGCTCGTAGAAGCCGAGGGCGTGGGTCTGGGCGTGCAGGTCGACCGCGCGCAGCCCGAGCTGTGCCGCCGCCCCCTCCAGCCCGCGCACCAGGGCCGCGCCGACGCCGAGTCCTCGCGCGGCCTGCCGTACGGCGAGCCGGCCGAGGGAGCCCACGCCCGGTTCGCCGCCGGTCGCCCCGGCCGCCGCCGGGCCGTGCAGCAGCCGCCCGGTGCCGAGCGGACCGTCGGGGCCTTCGGCGAGGACGTGCACGGTGTCGCTCTCCGGGGCGTCGAAGGCGTCGTACTCGATGGCCTCGTCGACGCCCTGTTCGGCGACGAAGACCTCCTTGCGGACCGCGAAGCACGCCTCACGGTCGGCGGGGCCCTCGGCGACTCGTACGCGCACGTCGGCTGGGGTGGGCTGGCTCATGCGGGCTCTCCTTGGCCGGTCGGGGCGGGAAAGGTCAGGCGTTGCTCTCGGCACGCACCGTGTCCAGGGCGTGCTGGAGGTCGGCCGGGTACTCGCTGGAGAACTCCGCCCAGCTGCCGTCGGCGGGGTGCTCGAAGCCGAGCCGCACCGCGTGCAGCCACTGCCGGGTGAGGCCGAGCCGCTTGGCGAGGGTGGGGTCGGCGCCGTAGGTGAGGTCACCGACGCAGGGGTGGCGGTGGGCCGACATGTGCACCCGGATCTGGTGGGTGCGGCCGGTCTCCAGCTTGATGTCGAGCAGGGAGGCGGCGCGGTACGCCTCGATCAGGTCGTAGTGGGTGACCGAGGGCTTGCCCTCGGCGGTGACGGCCCACTTGTAGTCGTGCTGGGGGTGGCGCCCGATCGGGGCGTCGATGGTGCCGCTCATCGGGTCGGGGTGGCCCTGGACGAGCGCGTGGTAGCGCTTGTCGACGGTCCGCTCCCGGAACTGCTGCTTGAGCAGCGTGTACGCCCGCTCGGACTTGGCGACCACCATCAGGCCCGAGGTGCCGACGTCGAGGCGGTGGACGATGCCCTGGCGCTCGGCGGCGCCGGAGGTGGAGATGCGGTAGCCGGCGGCGGCGAGGCCGCCGATGACGGTGGTGCCGGTCCAGCCGGGGCTGGGGTGCGCGGCGACGCCGACCGGCTTGACGATGACGACGATGTCGTCGTCGTCATGGACGATCTCCATGCCCTCGACGGGCTCGGCGACGATCTGGACGGGTGCGGGGGCGGCCGGCATCTCGACCTCCAGCCAGGCGCCGCCGTGCACGCGCTCCGACTTTCCGACCGCGGCGCCGTCGACCAGCACCTTGCCTGCTGCGGCCAGCTCGGCGGCCTTGGTGCGGGAGAAGCCGAACATCCGGGAGATGGCGGCGTCCACGCGCTCGCCCTCCAGGCCGTCCGGCACGGGCAGGGTGCGGATCTCGGGAATCGTGCTCACCCGTCGAGTATGCCGGACGGCGGCGGCGCGCCGGACGCCGCCGTCGGACAGAGGTGCGACGGCGGCCGGGCGGACCGGACGGTTCAGTCCTTGTGGACGGTGCCGTCCGGGTCGAGTCCGCGGAAGGAGAGGATCACGATCAGGATGCCGCCGCAGACGATCGCGGAGTCGGCGAGGTTGAAGACCGCGAAGTTCTTCGGCGCGAGGAAGTCGACCACGGCGCCCTCCAGGACCCCGGGGGCCCGGAAGATGCGGTCGGTGAGGTTGCCGAGGGCACCGCCGAGCAGCAGGCCGAGCGCGAGGGCCCACGGCAGGCTGTAGAGCTTGCGGGCGAGCCGGGCGATGACCACGATCACGGAGGCGGCGATGACCGTGAAGATGATGGTGAACGCCTCACCGAAGCCGAAGGCCGCGCCCGCGTTGCGGATGACCCGCAGCTCGAACCAGTCGCCGAGGACCTGGATGGGCGCGTGGTGCTCCAGCTTCGCGACGACCAGGAGCTTGCTGCCGAGGTCCAGCAGGTAGGCCACGACGGCGACGGTGAAGAGCACGGCGACCCGGCGCGGGCCGCGCGGCGTGGCCGCGGTGGCCCCGCCCTCCTGCTCGTCCCCGCCCGGCTCCGGCGGCTCGGCCCGGTCCGGCTCGCGCGCTTCAGGGGTCTCAGGCATACCGATGATGCGCTCCGCCTCTGCCACGTGTGTCCCTCGACGATGGGATAGATGCCCCGAGGGTACGACACGGACGGGCGCACCCGGGCGCCAGTACGCCCCCGGAGCACCGCGGGGGCACGCGCGGCCGGGCACGCGCGCCCGCGAGCGCCCGTGCCCGGCGGTGGCGGCTCAGCCCCGGCGTTCCTGCTTCTGCTTGCAGTCGACGCAGAGGGTGGCGCGGGGGAACGCCTGGAGGCGGGCCTTGCCGATCGGGTTGCCGCAGTTCTCGCAGGTGCCGTAGGTGCCCTCGTCGAGCCGGACCAGTGCCTGTTCGGTCTGGCGGAGCATCTCGCGGGCGTTGGCGGCGAGCGAGAGTTCGTGCTCGCGGGTGATGTTCTTGGTGCCGGTGTCGGCCTCGTCGTCCCCGGCCCCGCCGCCGCTGTCCCGCATCAGCCCGGCCAGCGCCTGGCCGGACGCGTCGATCTCGGTGCGGATGCGCTCGGCGTCGGCGCGCAGTCCCGCGCGGGCCTCCTCGGCCTCGGCCTCGGTCCAGGGGTCCTCGCCCGGCCGTACCGCCAGCGCCTCGGCCCCGGCGCGTGCCTGCGGCACCGGCCCGGACTTCTCCGCCGTACCCGTCTTCTTCGCCACCACGGAGCCGGCCTCCTGCGTCTCGTCGGCCGGCGCCCGGGGCGGCGGCCCTCCTGCCCGGGGACGTGGCCGTCCTCTCCGGGTCCTGCCCGCGGCACCCGCACCCGCGTTCCCACCGTCGCGCGCCGGCCCGCTCCACCCGGTGTGACCTGCTCGCACGTCGTGCTGGGACGATAAATCGACTTCCGGCGGTCGGCAACGGGGCACGCCGCCACCCGCCGGACGCCCCTCGGCCGCCCGAAGTCCTTTGTGCCCCCGCCACGCGCCGGATATGCCCCCGGCCCGAGGACCGGCCCCGGACGGCGGGCCCCGCGCCGGGCACAACCCGGTCGGCCCCGGCGCCCGCGCGCCGTACACTGGCGGCAGCGAGAAGCGACGATGGGGACGAGTAGCGTCGTCAGCGGCCGTGAGCGACCCGGGGACGGTGGAAGCCCGGGGGTCCGCCCGACGTGAAGATCACCCCGGAGCCGCCGGAGGAAAACCCGGACCGGGTGAGTAGAACCGGCATCGCGCCCCCAATGAGTGGGCGGCGCCGTCCCGGCGACGGCGCAGGCCAAGGAGGGTGGTACCGCGGCGGTCCGCAAGGGCGTCGTCCCTCCGACGGAATGCAGCAGTCCGTTGGAGGAGCGCCTCGATGACAGCCCCGGTGAACCCGCCCCGGTACCGCCAGGTACCCGCCCAGGTCGACCTGCCCGCACTGGAGCACGCGGTCCTCGACTTCTGGCGCGAGAACAAGATCTTCGCCAAGACCCTGGAGCAGTCCGAGGGCCGCCCGGAGTGGGTCTTCTACGAGGGCCCGCCGACCGCGAACGGCATGCCCGGCGCCCACCACATCGAGGCCCGGGTCTTCAAGGACGTCTTCCCCCGCTTCCGCACCATGCGCGGCTTCCACGTGGGCCGCAAGGCCGGCTGGGACTGCCACGGGCTCCCCGTCGAGCTGGCGGTGGAGAAGGAGCTGGGCTTCAACGGCAAGAAGGACATCGAGGCGTACGGCATCGCCGCGTTCAACGCCAAGTGCCGCGAGTCGGTGACCCGGCACACCGACGCCTTCGCCGAGCTGACCACCCGCATGGGCTACTGGGTCGACATGGACGACGCCTACCGCACCATGGACTCCTCGTACGTCCAGTCGGTCTGGTGGTCGCTGAAGCAGATCTTCGAGAAGGAGCTGCTGGTCCAGGATCACCGCGTCGCCCCGTGGTGCCCGCGCTGCGGCACCGGCCTCTCCGACCACGAGCTGGCCCAGGGGTACGAGACGGTCGTCGACCCCTCGGTCTTCGTCCGCTTCCCGCTCACCTCGGGCCCACTGGCCGGCCAGGCGTCCCTGCTGGTCTGGACGACGACGCCGTGGACCCTGGTCTCCAACACCGCCGTCGCCGCCCACCCGGACGTCCGGTACGTGGTCGCCACCGACGGCAGGGAGAAGCTGGTCGTCGCCGAGCCGCTGCTGGAGAAGGCGCTCGGCGAGGGCTGGGAGGCGACGGGTGAGTCCTTCACCGGCCGCGAGATGGAGCGCTGGAGCTACCAGCGCCCCTTCGAGCTGGTGGAGTTCCCGGCCGAGGCGCACTACGTCGTCAACGCCGAGTACGTCACCACCGAGGACGGCACCGGTCTGGTCCACCAGTCCCCCGCCTTCGGTGAGGACGACCTCCAGGTCTGCAAGGCGTACGGCCTGCCGGTGGTCAACCCGGTCCGCCCGGACGGCACCTTCGAGGAGGAGCTGCCGCTGGTCGGCGGGGTCTTCTTCAAGAAGGCCGACGAGGCGCTCACCGCCGACCTGGACGCCCGCGGCGTCCTCTTCCGCCACGTGCCGTACGAGCACAGCTACCCGCACTGCTGGCGCTGCCACACCGCGCTGCTCTACTACGCGCAGCCCTCCTGGTACATCCGCACCACCGCGGTCAAGGACCGGCTGCTGGAGGAGAACGAGCGGACCAACTGGTTCCCCGACTCGGTCAAGCACGGCCGGTTCGGCGACTGGCTCGACAACAACGTCGACTGGGCACTCTCCCGCAACCGCTACTGGGGCACCCCGCTGCCCATCTGGCGCTGTGAGGAAGCCCACCTGACCTGCGTCGGCTCGCTGGCCGAGCTGAGCGAACTGACCGGCACCGACCAGTCGGAGCTGGACCCGCACCGCCCGTACATCGACGAGATCACCTTCACCTGCACCCACCCCAACTGCCAGCTGGAGGCGTACCGGGTGCCGGAGGTCATCGACGCCTGGTACGACTCGGGCTCGATGCCGTTCGCGCAGTGGGGCTACCCGCACCGGAACAAGGAGCTGTTCGAGCAGCGCTACCCGGCGCAGTTCATCTCCGAGGCGATCGACCAGACCCGCGGCTGGTTCTACACGCTGATGGCCGTCGGCACCCTGGTCTTCGACAAGTCCGCCTACGAGAACGTCGTCTGCCTCGGCCACATCCTGGCCGAGGACGGCCGGAAGATGTCCAAGCACCTGGGCAACATCCTCCAGCCCATCCCGCTGATGGACCAGCACGGCGCCGACGCCGTCCGCTGGTTCATGGCGGCCGGCGGCTCCCCCTGGGCGGCCCGCCGGGTCGGCCACGGCACCATCCAGGAGGTCGTCCGCAAGACGCTGCTGACCTACTGGAACACCGTCGCCTTCCAGGCCCTGTACGCGCGTACGGCCGGCTGGGCCCCGTCCGCCGCCGACCCGGCCCCGGCCGACCGCAGCGTCCTGGACCGCTGGCTGCTCGGCGAGCTGAACACCCTGGTCGAGGGCGTCACCGAGGCACTGGACAGCTACGACACCCAGCGCGCCGGCAAGCTCCTCTCCGCCTTCGTCGACGACCTCTCCAACTGGTACGTCCGCCGCTCGCGCCGCCGCTTCTGGCAGGGCGACGCCGCCGCGCTGCGCACCCTGCACGACGTGGTGGACACGGTGACGCGGCTGATGGCGCCGCTGGTGCCGTTCATCACGGAGCGGGTCTGGCAGGACCTGGTGGTGCCGGTCACCCCGGACGCCCCCGAGTCGGTCCACCTCGCCGCCTGGCCCGAGGCCGACACCGCCGCCGTCGACCCGGAGCTGTCCCGGCAGATGGCGCTGGTCCGCCGCCTGGTGGAGCTGGGCCGGGCCACCCGCGCCGAGTCGGGCGTCAAGACCCGTCAGCCGCTCTCCCGCGCGCTGGTCGGCGCGACCGGCTTCGCCGAGCTGCCTGCGGAGCTGCGCGCGCAGATCACCGAGGAGCTGAACGTCTCCTCCGTCGCGTCCCTCTCCGAGGTCGGCGGTTCGCTGGTCGACACCACCGCCAAGGCCAACTTCCGGGCACTCGGCAAGCGGTTCGGCAAGCGCGTCCAGGAGGTCGCCAAGGCGGTCGCCCAGGCCGACGCGGCGGCGCTCTCGCTCGCCCTGCGCGAGGGGAACGCCACCGTCACCGTGGACGGCGAGGTGATCGACCTGGCTCCCGAGGAGGTCATCGTCACCGAGACGCCGCGCGAGGGCTGGTCGGTCGCCTCCGACGCGGGCGCCACCGTCGCCCTCGACCTGGAGATCACCGAGGAGCTGCGCCGGGCGGGCCTCGCCCGCGACGCGATCCGGCTGATCCAGGAGGCCCGGAAGAACAGCGGCCTGGACGTCGCCGACCGGATCGCGCTGCGCTGGACCGCGGCCGACCCGGCGGTGGCCGAGGCGCTCGGCGAGCACGCCGGGCTCATCGCCGACGAGGTCCTCGCCACCGACTTCGCCACCGGTACGGGTGACGAGTCGTACGGCGAGCCCTTCACCGACGAGTCCCTGACCCTCACCTTCCAGCTGCGCCGCGTCTGACCGGCCCCGCTCCCGGCGAAAGAGCCGGGCGGCCCTCCCCGGAGGCCCGCCCGGCTCTTTCGTCGTTCCGCCCGGTCCCGTACCCGGCTGTTGTACGGACCGGCCGCACAGGTCCGGGTACGACGACGCGGGCCCGGCCCCCACCGAGGGGGGCCGGGCCCGCGTCTGAATGCCTAGGACACCCTAGGGCGCCGTCAGTTGTCGTCCTCGTCGATGAGGAAGCCGCGCATCGGGGCCGGAGCCTGCTGCATCGGAGCCGGAGCCTGCGGCCGGACCGGAGCCATCGGCTGGGTCATGGCCGGGGACATCTGCTGCTGGCCGCCGCCGTAGGAGGGGCCGCCCTGCTGCTGGTTGCCGCCCATCGACTGGTTCGGGTGACCGCCCATGCCGCCCGCACCGGCTCCTGCCATGGACCCGCTCATCTGCGGGGCCGGCGGCAGCGAGGCCGCGGCAGGGGTGCGCGGGGGCGCCAGCGAGTCGTCGGACTGGGTCTCCAGCTGACGCAGCTGGCTCTCCAGGTACGACTTCAGGCGGGTGCGGTACTCGCGCTCGAAGCCGCGCAGGTCCTCGACCTTGCGCTCCAGCGTGGCGCGGGCGGACTCCAGGGAGCCCATCGCGACGCGGTGCTTCTCCTGCGCGTCCCGCTCCAGGGCGTCGGCCTTGGCACGGGCGTCCCGCTCCAGACCCTCGGCACGGCTGCGCGCCTCACCGACGATCTTGTTGGCCTCGGAGCGCGCCTCGGCGATGGCCTGGTCGGCCGTCTGCTGGGCGAGCGAGAGCACCCGGGCGGCGCTGTCGCCACCGGGACCCTGACCGGGCTGGGGCAGCTGCGGACCGCCGTGGCCGCCCATGGGGCCGCCCATCGGACCGCCCTGGCCCATCGGGCCGGGACCCTGCTGGCCCATCGGACCGCCGGGGCCCTGCTGGCCCATGGGGCCGGGACCCTGCTGACCCATCGGGCCCGGGCCGTGCTGGCCCTGGGGACCAGGACCGTGCTGGCCCTGCGGGCCGGGACCGTGGCCGTGGCCGCCGGGGCCTGCCGGAAGCTGCGGGGCACCGCCCGGAAGCTGCGGCGGGCCACCCATGTGCTGCTGCTGTTGCTGCTGCTGCTGGGGCGGCACCGGCTGCGGGCCCGATATGGCGGCGGGCACCGGAGCGCCGGGACGATCCTGCTGCTCCTGCGGCTTGCGCATTCCCTGCTGCTGCTGGTTCTGCGCGGCCGCCCGCGTGGCGGCGGCGAGTTTGGCGCGCAGGTCCTCGTTCTCACGGAGCAGGCGCGTCAGTTCGGACTCGACCTCGTCGAGGAAGGCATCGACCTCGTCCTCGTCATAGCCTTCTCGGAGGCGGACGGTCGTGAACTGCTTGTTCCGCACGTCCTCGGGGGTCAACGGCATCTCTTCACCTCAACGTAGTCGTCGGCATTCGGCAAGAACGTAGCTGACATCACGCTCACAGCAGACTCACGACGGAGATCAAGATGTAGACGATGATCATCAGTACGAAGAAGGACAGGTCGAGCGCTACGCCCCCGAGACGGAGAGGCGGGATGAACCGCCGCAGAAGCTTGAGCGGTGGGTCGGTGACAGTGTAGGTCGCCTCCAGAAGCACGACCATCGCCTTGCCCGGTTGCCACGAGCGGGCGAACTGGAACACGTAGTCCATGACCAAACGGAAGATCAGCACGATGAGGAAACACATCAGCGCGATGTAGAGCACATCCCCGAAAACGCTCATTGCCGCGCTGCCCTCTCCCCTGACTCATGCTGTCCGTCTTCTCGTCGGCGTCTCAGCTCTGGTTGAAGAACCCGCCCTCTGCGATGCGAGCCTTGTCCTCCGCCGTGACATCGACGTTAGCAGGCGACAACAGGAACACCTTCTGCGTCACCCGCTCAATGCTTCCATGAAGACCGAAGACCAAACCGGCGGCAAAGTCGACAAGTCGCTTCGCGTCGGTGTCGTCCATCTCCGTGAGATTCATGATCACCGGAGTGCCCTCGCGGAAGTGTTCCCCGATGGTACGGGCTTCGTTGTAGGTCCGGGGGTGCAGAGTCGTGATGCGGTAGGGCTCACGCTCGGAGACAACCTTGGGCATGATCACCGGGGCGTTCTTCTCCAGGCTCTGACGTTCAGGTGTGATGGATGCCACGGGGGCGATTCGGGCGGGTCGTCCGGATTCCGCCGGCAGCGGAACGGGTTCGCGCTCGCGCTGCGCCGGCGGCTGGGGGGCGCGGACCGGCTCCTCGGCCTGCTCCTGGTGCGCCGGAGCGTGCCGGCGCCGGTCGCGCTCGGGCTCCGGCTCGGGCTCGAACTCGTCGTCGGGGTCGAACCCCGGGCCGTCGTACCCATCGTCCTCCACGAGGCCGAGGTAGACCGCCATCTTGCGCATCGCGCCGGCCATGCTCTGAGTCCTCCGCTCTGTGGTGGATCAACTGACGTCAAACGTGCCCGCGATCCACGAAGTCACCCCGCCGAACTGCGGGAATGACCATATTTTCTGCTGTGGTCCGACTTGCTTCGCGACGTTACCCGAGCGCGGGTCGGACTCCGAGTACCGCACTGCCGACGCGTACATGTGTCGCCCCGGCGGCCACGGCGTGTTCGAGGTCCCCGCTCATCCCCGCGGAAACCATGGTGGCAGCAGGCCAGGCCGCGCGCAGGGAGGTTGAGATTTCCCTCAGTCGTTCGAAGGCCGCCGCGGGCCGCCCGGCGTACGTGCCGGACAGAGGTGCGACGGTCATCACTCCCCCGAGCCGGAGCCCGGGCGCCGCCTCGATCAGCCCGGCCAACTCCTCGACACCGTCCGGCGCCACGCCGCCCCGGTCGCCCCGGCCGCCGGCCTCCGCGTCGAGGGCGACCTGCACCAGGCAGCCCAGTTCGCGCCCGGCGCGCTCGGCGGCCGAGGAGAGAGAGGTCACCAGCTTCGCGCGGTCGACCGACTGCACGAAATCGGCGTAACCCGCCACGGAACGGGCTTTATTGGTCTGCAACTGGCCCACGAAGTGCCAGGTGAGGTCGAGGTCCGCGCAGGCCGCCGCCTTCGGGGCGGCGTCCTGGTCGCGGTTCTCGGCGACCTGACCGACCCCCAGTTCGGCCAGCAGCCGCACGTCGGAGGCCGGGTAGGTCTTGGTGACCACGATCAGGGTCACCTCGTCGCGGTCCCGGCCGGCCGCCGCGCAGGCGCCGGCGATCCGCTGCTCCACCCGCTCGAGGTTGGCGGCGAGTTCGGTCTTTCGGTCGGTCATCTCTTCCAGTCCCGCCACGCTCATCGGTCCAGCCACACATAGCCGGCGAGCCGTCCCGTGGTCCCCTCGCGCCGGTACGAGAAGTGGTCCGCCGACTCCAGGGTGCAGATCGCCGACGCCTGCCGGTCCGTCACCCCGAGCCGCTCCAGCTGGGCGTGGACACCGGCGACCACGTCGACCGCCGGCGTACCCCAGCTCGTCTCGGCGTACGCCGCCGGTTCCACCGCGGCCACCTCGGCGCGCAGCGCCTCGGGCACCTCGTAGCACCGGCCGCAGACGGCGGGTCCGGTACGGGCGGTGATCCGGGCGGGGTCGGCGCCGAGCCGGACCATCGCCTCGACCGCGGCCGGGACCACGCCCGCCGCCATGCCGGGGCATCCGGCGTGGGCCGCGGCGCAGATCCCGGCGACGGGATCGGCCAGCAGGACGGGGACGCAGTCGGCGGTGAGGACGGCGAGGGCGAGGCCGCGCCGGGCGGTGACCACGGCGTCCACCTCGGGAACGGGCCGCTCGCCCCAGGCGCCTTCGACCACGGCGACGTCCCGGCCGTGCACCTGGTTCATCCAGACGACGTCGGCGGCGTCGAGGCCGAGAGTCCCTGCGGCGCTCACCCTGTTGGCACGCACCGCGGCGGGGTCGTCACCGACGGCCCCGCCGAGGTTGAGCTGCGCGTACGGAGCGGCGCTCACTCCGCCCCACCGGTCGGTGAAGGCGAAGTGGGCGCCGCCCGCGGTGCCGTGCTCCCCGGACGCGGGTCCGGGCACCGGCGATATCACTTGAGGAAGTCCGGCACGTCCAGTTCCTCGGCCTGGCTGTCGTACCGGGCCGGGGGAACCTGCGGCGGCGCCACCGGGGTGGCGGGCAGCTCGGTGGCCGGGGCGGGCTCGGGCTCGGCGGCGGCCGGCTGCTGGGCCGGCTCCTCGCGCGGGGTCACGCTGCCGAGACTGCCGAAGGCCGGGCGGGCCGGTTCGGCACCCGCCGCCGGGCGGGCGGCCGGCGCCGGCTCCTCGCGCTTGGCGGAGGAGGAGCCGAGGACGTTGTCCCGCTTGGCCGGCGGCTGGCCGCCGTCGAAGCCGGCGGCGATGACGGTGACCCGTACCTCGTCGCCGAGGGCGTCGTCGATGACGGCGCCGAAGATGATGTTGGCCTCCGGGTGGGCGGCCTCGCTGACCAGCTGGGCGGCTTCGTTGATCTCGAACAGGCCGAGGTCGGAACCGCCGGAGATGGAGAGGAGGACCCCGCGGGCGCCGTCGATCGACGCCTCCAGGAGGGGGGAGGAGATGGCCATCTCGGCCGCGGCCACCGCGCGGTCGTCGCCGCGGGCGGAACCGATCCCCATCAGGGCCGAACCGGCCTCGGACATGACCGACTTGACGTCGGCGAAGTCGAGGTTGATCAGGCCGGGGGTGGTGATGAGGTCCGTGATGCCCTGGACTCCGGAGAGGAGTACCTGGTCCGCGGACTTGAAAGCGTCGAGAACGCTCACCTGACGGTCCGAGATGGACAGCAGACGGTCGTTGGGGATGACGATGAGGGTGTCGACCTCTTCGCGGAGTTCGGCGATGCCGTCCTCCGCCTGGTTGGCCCGGCGGCGTCCCTCGAAGGTGAACGGGCGGGTGACCACGCCGATCGTGAGGGCGCCGAGCGAGCGCGCGATGTTGGCCACGACGGGGGCGCCGCCGGTGCCGGTGCCGCCGCCTTCGCCCGCGGTGACGAAGACCATGTCGGCCCCCTTGAGGACCTCCTCGATCTCCTCGCGGTGGTCCTCTGCCGCCTTGCGGCCGACGGCCGGGTTGGCTCCGGCGCCGAGTCCGCGGGTGAGTTCCCGGCCGACGTCGAGCTTGACGTCGGCGTCGCTCATCAACAGCGCCTGGGCGTCCGTGTTGATGGCGATGAACTCGACGCCCTTGAGACCGACCTCGATCATCCGGTTGATGGCATTGACACCACCGCCGCCGACACCGATGACTTTGATGACTGCGAGGTAGTTCTGCGGTGCTGCCACGTCGAAGGCCTCTCGCCTCGATTACGTGTCGCCGCCGGGCGATGCCGCTCGGCGGACGACTGATGTCGAATGGGGACGGTCCGAACGCCGACCCGAACCCTAACGTTGACGTTCAGGGTTACCAGTGTGCCTGTTTCCTGGACTGTTCCGGACAGGACACTAAGTCGACAAGCGGCGCGCGTTCAACGAACACGCCGAACCTCCCGTTTTTCTTTTCACCCTATGTGATCACCCGTAGCACGGGCCAACCAGGGTGCTGGCCTGCGGATCTTCCGTCAACCATCCGACGCCGCAGGCGCGGTGGGCACGCTCACGTCGAAGTGACGGGCCTTCGGGGCCGCTTTCAGGAGTGCGGTGAGCGCCTTCGCCTTCGTATCACCCTTCTCACCGCTTCCCCAGACAACCGTGCGGTTTCCGCTCAACTCCAGCGAGATGGCGTCGAAAGAACGCACCCGGACGGCCCTCAGCTCCCCCCGGACCGCCGCCGGGACGTCGGCGGCCGCGGTGACCGCCTCGGCCCGGAGCCTGCTCACGGGAAAGCGCTTCAGGCTCGGGGAACGGGCGGCGTCCAGCTTCAGCAGGGGCACACCCTTCGGGCGCGTACCCACCGTCGCGAACCGCACGCCTTCCCGGTCCACTTCACCATATTGTCCGTTCTTCGCGATGATCAGAACGGGCCGCCGCTCGCTCACCCGCAGCTCGATGCCGTGGGGCCAGGAGCGCTCCACCTCTGCGGTGCGCAGGCGGGGCAGTTCGGCCAGCAGCCGGGCGGCGACGGCGTCGGTGTCGACGGAGGCCAGCGGGACGCCCTTCGGCACGGCGGCGGCCTTCTCGACCTGGGCCGAGGTCAGTACCCGGGTCCCCTCGGCGGTCACGGACTCGACCCGCAGCCACGAGGAGCCGTAGAGAGCCCAGACGGCCGCCCCGCCCAACAGGGCGGCGGCGGCCGCGAGAAGCAGGAGGAGGCGTCCGCGGCGCGGGCCGGGACCCGGCGCTTTCGCGGACCGCGCGGGCGGCTCCTCGGTCCCGGAGTTCCGCCCGCGCCGGGCGGTCGTCGTTGCGGCCACGCTCCCTGTCGCCTCCTGCGTCATGGGGGGCGTGGGCCGCCCCCTCAGTGGTTGGCGCGCCGTGCGGCGATCGCCTCGTACACCATGCCGACGAGCAGGTCGTCGGCGTCCCGGCGGCCGAACTCGGAGGCCGCGCGGGACATTTCGTACAGCCGGTGCGGGTCCGCGAGGACCGGCAGCACATTCTGCTGCACCCACTCCGGCGTCAGTTCCGCGTCGTCGACGAG
The DNA here is from genome assembly GCF_000719955.1 of Streptomyces albidoflavus. Taxonomy (GTDB): domain Bacteria; phylum Actinomycetota; class Actinomycetes; order Streptomycetales; family Streptomycetaceae; genus Streptomyces; species Streptomyces albidoflavus. The sequence goes on along the minus strand of NZ_JOII01000034.1, from coordinate 10,222 downwards.
GAGTCCGCCGCCGGCCTTGACCACCGGCTGGGCGTTGAGCCGCTGTTCGCCGTTGCCGATGGGCAGCGGGACGTAGGCGGCCGGGAGCCCGACGGCGGAGAGTTCGGCGACGGTCATGGCGCCGGCGCGGCAGAGCATCATGTCCGCCGCCGCGTAGGCGAGGTCCATGCGGTCCACGTACGGTACCGGGATGTAGGGCGGCATCCCGGGCATGTTGTCGACGTGCGGCAGTTCGTTCTTCGGGCCCACCGCGTGCAGGATCTGGATGCCCGCCCGCTGGAGCGAGGGGGCGGTCTGCTGGACGACCTCGTTGAGGCGGCGGGCGCCCTGGGAGCCGCCGGAGACCAGCAGGGTCGGCAGGTTGGGGTCGAGGCCGAAGGCGGCGCGCGCCTCGGGGCGGACCCGGGCCCGGTCCAGGGTGGCGATGGCGCGGCGCAGCGGGATGCCGATGTAGCGGGCGTCGCGCAGCTTGCTGTCCGGGGTGGAGACGGCGACGCCGTGGGCGTACCGGGAGCCGATCTTGTTGGCCAGGCCCGGGCGGGCGTTGGCCTCGTGGACGACGATCGGCACGCCGAGCCGCTTGGCCGCCAGGTAGCCGGGGAGGGCCACGTAGCCGCCGAAGCCGACGACCGCGTCGGCCTTGGTGCGCTCCAGGACCTGCTCGGCCGCCTTGATCGTGCCGCGCAGCCGCCCGGGGACGGTGATCAGCTCGGGGGTGGGCTTGCGGGGCAGGGGGACGGCGGGGATCAGCGCCAGTTCATAGCCGCGCTCCGGCACGAGCCTGGTCTCCAGGCCGCGTTCCGTGCCCAGTGCCGTGATCCCCACGGTCGGGTCCTGCCTGCGCAGGGCGTCCGCGAGGGCGAGCGCCGGCTCGATATGACCGGCGGTCCCCCCACCGGCGAGTACGACATGCACCGAAATTCACCGCTCTCCGGACGAGCGCCCTCGGGCGCGCCGTCGCATCGTGTTCCATCTCACCGCTGCCCGCTTCCTGCCGGGCAGTCTCATGTCCAGTGCCGCCCGTGCGGCCGGGTCCGCCCGCGCGAACGCGATGAGCAGCCCGATGGCGGCCATGGTCGGCAGCAGGGCGGACCCACCGTAGGAGAACAGCGGGAGCGGGACACCGGCGATCGGCAGCAGGCCGAGCACCGCACCGACGTTGATCACGGCCTGCGCCATGATCCAGGTGATCACACCTCCCGCGGCGTACCTCACGAAGGGGTCCTCCGTGCGTCCGGCCACGCGGATACCCGCATAGCCTAGAGCCGCGAAGAGCGCGAGTACCGACAGTGTCCCGGCGAGGCCGAGTTCCTCCCCGGTGACGGCGAAGATGAAGTCGGTGTGCGCTTCCGGCAGTTGACCCCATTTTTCCACACCCGCGCCGAGACCGGAACCGAAGAATCCGCCGGAGGCGAGGGCGTAGCTGCCGTGCAGCGGCTGGAGGCAGATGTCGGCGGGGCCGGCGTCGGTCGCGCCCAGGCAGCTGAGCCGCGCCATGCGGTTGGGGCTGGTCCAGATCAGCAGGGCGCCGATGGCGGCGGCGACCGCGAGGACCGAGGCGAAGAGCCGGGTGGGGGCGCCGGCGACCCACAGCAGCCCGAAGAGGATCGCGGTGAGGATCACCGCGGTGCCCATGTCGCCGCCGAGCATGATCAGGCCGAGCAGTATGAAGGTGGCCGGGACCAGCGGGACCAGCAGGTGCTTCCACTGGGCCAGCAGCCGCCGCTCCTGCTTGCGCGCGAGGAGATCGGCGCCCCAGAGGACCAGGGCGAGCTTGCCGAACTCGCTGGGCTGGATCTGGAAGGGGCCGCCGAGCGAGATCCAGTTGGTGTTGCCGTTGATCTCCTGGCCGATCCCGGGGACCTGGACCAGGGCCATCAGCGCGACCGAGCCGACGATGATCGGGTAGGCCAGCGCCCGGTGGAGCTTGACCGGCATCCGGGCGGCGATCACCAGCAGCACCCCGCCGACGAGGGCGGCGACGAGCTGTTTGGAGAAGAAGTAGGAGCTGCCCAGGCCCCGGTTGATGGCGTACACCATCGAGGAGGAGTACACCATGATCAGCCCGAGCACGATGAGGAGCACACTGGCGCCGGCGATGACGTAGTACGCGGTCAGCGGCCGGTCCCAGGCGCGTTGCACGCGGCGGCGGAAGCGGGTGACCGGGTTGTCGCGCAGGCGGGCGCCGAGGGGGCGCCCGGCCGGGGGCGCGGTGGTGCGCGGGCGCGGCGCGGTGCGCCGGCTCCGGTCGGTGTCGGCCGGCATGGTCGCTGTCCCCTCCAGTCGTCCCCGGCGCGGCGGTTCCTCGCACCGGCCCGCCCCGCCCTCGGCGGGCGGCGGCGGGCCGGGGGCGGGGTGCGGGCGTCAGGCGCCTGTGGCCAGGGCCCGCACGGCCTCGGCGAACGCCTCGCCGCGCCGGTTGTAGTTGGTGAACATGTCCATCGAGGCACAGGCCGGGGCCAGCAGCACGGTGTCGCCCGCCTCGGCGAGGTCCCGGGCGGCGGTGACCGCCGCGGACATCGCCCCAGTGTCGGTCCGGTCCAGGTCGACGACCGGGACGTCGGGGGCGTGTCGGGCGAGCGCCTCGCGGATCAGGGCGCGGTCCTGGCCGATGAGGACGACGCCGCGCAGCCGGTCGGCGGCGGAGGTGACCAGGTCGTCGAAGACGGCGCCCTTGGCGAGCCCGCCGGCGATCCAGACGATCGGCCGGTGGGCGTTGAGGGAGGCTTCGGCGGCGTGGGTGTTGGTGGCCTTGGAGTCGTCGACGTAGGTGACGCCGTCGATCTCGGCCACCTTCTCGATCCGGTGCGGGTCCGGGGCGAAGGCGCGCAGGCCGTCGCGGACGGCGCGGGCCTCGACGCCGTAGGCGCGGGCGAGGGCGGCGGCGGCGAGGGCGTTGGCGATGTTGTGCGGGGCCGGCGGGTCGACGTCGGCGACCTCGGCCAGTTCCTGGGCCTGCCGGTGCCGGTCGGGCACGAAGGCCCGGTCGACCAGGAGTCCTTCGACGACCCCCAGTTCGGAGGGGCCGGGGGCCCCGAGGGTGAACCCGACGGCGCGGCAGCCCTCCTCGACGTCGGCGGCGCGGACCAGGGCCTCGGTGGCCGGGTCGGCGGTGTTGTAGACGCAGGCGACCCGGTTGCCCTCGTAGATCCGGCCCTTGTCGGCGGCGTACGCCTCCATGGAGCCGTGCCAGTCGAGGTGGTCGGGGGCGAGGTTGAGGACGGCCGCGGAGTGGGCGCGCAGGGAGGGCGTCCAGTGCAGCTGGTAGCTGGAGAGTTCGACGGCGAGGACGTCGTACGGCTCCGCGGCGAGGACCACGTCGATCAGCGGGGTGCCGATGTTGCCGACCGCCTCGGTGCGCAGGCCGGCCGCGGTGAGGATGGCGGCGAGCATCCGGGTGGTGGTGGTCTTGCCGTTGGTGCCGGTGACGCAGAGCCAGTCGGCGGCACCTTCGGGCCGCAGCCGCCAGGCGATCTCCACGTCGCCGACGACCTCGACGCCCGCCTCGGCGGCGGCCGCGAAGAGCGGCGAGTCCGGCTTCCAGCCGGGCGAGGTGACGACCAGGTCGGTCGGCTCGGGGAGGGTGTCGGCGTCGCCGAGGCGGACGGTGACGGTGCCGGGGGTGTCCGGGGCGTCGAAGGCGGCGGCGAGCTGGGCGGCGCGCGCCAGGTGCTGTTCGCTCTCACCGCCGTCGACGACGGTCACGTGCGCGCCGAGGCCGGCCAGGGCGCGAGCGGCGCTGATGCCGCTCACCCCGAGGCCGGCCACGGTGATGTGCTGGTCCTGCCAGGTCACTTGATGGCTGCCCATCCTGCGTAGAAGATGCCGAGGCCGACGATGACGCACATGCCCTGGATGATCCAGAAGCGGACCACCACAAGGACTTCGGACCACCCCTTGAGTTCGAAGTGGTGCTGGAGCGGTGCCATCCGGAACACCCGCTTGCCGGTGAGGCGGAACGAGCCGACCTGGATCACCACGGACATGGTGATGAGGACGAAGAGGCCGCCGAGGACGGCGAGCAGCAGCTCGGTGCGGGAGCAGATGGCGAGACCGGCGAGGGCGCCGCCGAGGGCGAGCGAACCGGTGTCACCCATGAAGATCTTGGCCGGCGAGGTGTTCCACCAGAGGAAGCCGAAGCAGGCGCCCATCAGCGCGGAGGCCACCACGGCGAGGTCGAGCGGATCTCGTACCTCGAAACAGGCCGCCGGGTTGGTGAGGACCTCCGCGTTGGCGCAGGACTCCTGGAACTGCCAGACGCCGATGAAGGTGTACGCGCCGAAGACCATGACGGAGGCGCCGGTGGCGAGGCCGTCGAGGCCGTCGGTGAGGTTCACGCCGTTCGACATGGCGAGGATCATGAAGAGCGCCCAGATGACGAAGAGCACCGGGCCGATCTTCCAGCCGAAGTCGGTGATGAACGACAGGCGGGTGGAGGCCGGCGTCTGGTCCCGGTTGTCGGGGAACTGGAGCGCCAGCACGGCGAAGGCGATGCCGACGATGAGCTGTCCGGCCATCTTCGCCTTGGCCCGCAGGCCCAGCGAACGCCGCTTCACGATCTTGATGTAGTCGTCGAGGAACCCGACGAGGCCCATGCCCGCCATCAGTCCGAGCACCAGGAGACCCGAGAAGGTCACCGAGTAACCGGTGATCAGCTTGGACAGGAAGTACGCGATGATCGTCGCGAGGATGAAGGCGATACCGCCCATCGTCGGCGTCCCGCGCTTGGAGTGGTGCTCGCGCGGACCGTCGTCGCGGATGTACTGGCCGTAGCCCTTCTTGGCCAGCAGCTTGATCAGCAGTGGTGTGCCGATCAGCGTCAGGAACAGTCCAATGACGCCGGAGAGCAGGATCTGCTTCATCATCGGGCGGCGACCTCACCCTCGCCCGTACCGTCCGCCAGCAGAGCGGCGGCGACCTTCTCCAGTCCCACGGACCGGGAAGCCTTCACGAGTACGACATCTCCCGGGCGCAGCTCGCTGCGCAGCAGGTCGACCGCCGCCTGTGCGTCGGACACGTGCACCGACTCCTCACCCCACGAACCCTCGTTGTATGCGCCCATCTGCAGCCAGGCCGCTTCCCTGCCGCCGACTGCCACGAGCTTGCTCACGTTCAGCCGGACGGCGAGCCGCCCGACGGCATCGTGTTCGGTGAGCGCCTCGTCCCCCAGCTCGGCCATCTGTCCGAGCACCGCCCAGGTGCGGCCCCCCTCGCCGCGGCGGGCGCCGCCCATCGCCACGAGCGCGCGCAGGGCGGCCCGCATGGATTCGGGGTTCGCGTTGTAGGCGTCGTTGACGATCGTCACACCGTCCGGGCGCTCGGTGACCTCCATCCGCCACCGGGACAGGGACTCCGCCTCGGAGAGCGCTTGGGCGATCTCGTCCACGGGCATGCCCAGTTCCGATGCGACGGCGGCGGCGGCGAGCGCGTTCGACACGTGGTGCTCACCGTACAGGCGCATGGTCACGTCGCCGCACCCGGAGGGTGTGTGCAGCGTGAAGGCGGGGCGGCCGTTCTCCGTGAGACGGACATTCTCGGCGCGGATGTCCGCTTCCGGCGCTTCGCCGAAGGTGACGACCCGTGCCTTGGTACGTGACGCCATGTCACGCACGTGACCGTCGTCCGCGTTGAGGATGGCGACGCCGTCCTCGGGGAGGGCCTCGACCAGTTCGCCCTTGGCCTGGGCGATCTGCTCGCGCCCGCCGAACTCGCCGATGTGGGCGCTGCCGACGTTGAGGACGACGCCGATCCGCGGCGGGGTGAGGCCGGTGAGGTAGCGGATGTGGCCGATGCCGCGGGCGCCCATCTCCAGGACGAGGTGGCGGGTGTCCGCTTCGGCGCGCAGCGCGGTGAGCGGCAGCCCGATCTCGTTGTTGAGGGAGCCGGGCGTCCAGACCGTGGGCGCGACGCGCGTCAGGAGCTGCGCGACGAGGTCCTTGGTGGAGGTCTTGCCCGCGGAGCCGGTGAGGGCGACGACGGTGGTGCCCAGGCGCTCGACGACGGCGCGTGCGAGCGCGCCGAGGGCGCGCTCCACGTCGTCCACGACGAGGGCGGGCACGCCGACGGGCCGGGTCGCGAGGACGGCGACGGCTCCGGTCTCGACGGCGGTGGCCGCGTAGTCGTGGCCGTCGGCCCGTTCACCGGCGAAGGCGGCGAAGAGGCTGCCGGGGGCGGCGAGCCGGGAGTCGATCACGACCGGTCCGGTGACCTGGGCGTCCAGGTCCGGTATGTCGGCGGGTTGCCCGCCGACGATGCTGCTGATCTCGGCCAGGGAGAGGGCGATCACAAGTTCATCCCGCGTTCTTCTGAGGGGTTGCCTGTGCGCCAGCGGCCGCCTCGGCGGCCTGCTGGGTGGTGCCCGGCAGGTCCGCGGCGGCCCGGCGGGCCTCGGCCCGCTCGATGGCGGCACGCAGCACCAGCCGGTCGTCGAAGGGGCGGACCACGCCGTTGATGTCCTGGCCCTGTTCGTGGCCCTTGCCGGCGACCAGGACGGTGTCCCCGGCCTCGGCGCGGACGACGGCCTCGGCGATGGCTCCGGCCCGGTCGGCGTCGATGATGACGTCGCCCCGCTCGTGGATGGGCACCTCGGCGGCACCGGCGAGCATGGTGGAGAGGATCGCGAGGGGGTCCTCGGAGCGCGGGTTGTCCGAGGTGAGGACGGCGAGGTCGGCGAGGCGGGCGGCGGCGGCGCCCATCGGGCCGCGCTTGGTGGTGTCCCGGTCGCCGCCGCAGCCGAGCACGATGTACAGCCGCCCCTCGGTGACCTTGCGCAGGGCGCGCAGCACCGATTCGACGGCGTCGGTCTTGTGGGCGTAGTCGACCACCGCGAGGTAGGGCTGTCCGGCGTCGACGCGCTCCAGGCGGCCGGGGACGCCGGGGACGGCGGCGATGCCGTCGGCGGCGGTCTGCGGGTCGACGCCCGCGGCGGCCAGGGCGACGACGGCGGCCAGGGTGTTGGCGACGTTGAAGGGCCCGGCCAGCGGCGAACGGGCGCTGATCCGTTCGCCCTCGGGGCCGACCGCGGTGAAGGTGGAGTCGAGGCTGCCGACGATCACGTCCTCGGCGCGCCAGTCGGCGTCGGGGTGGCCCTCGGCCGAGAAGGAGATGACGGGCACCTCGGACTCGGTCAGCAGGCGGCGCCCGTACTCGTCGTCGTGGTTGACGACGCCGAGTTTGGAGCGGGCTTTGGTGAAGAGCTGTGCCTTGGCCCGGAAGTAGTCCTCCATGTCGGAGTGGAACTCCATGTGTTCCGGGCTGAGGTTGTTGAAGACGGCGACGTCGAAGACGCAGGCGTCGACGCGGCCGAGGACCAGGGCGTGGCTGGAGACCTCCATGGCCAGGGCGCGGACGCCGCGTTCGCGCATGACGGCGAAGAGCGCCTGGAGGTCGGTGGCCTCGGGGGTGGTGCGCTCGGACTTGATGCGCTCGTCGCCGATGCGCATCTCGACGGTGCCGATGAGTCCGGTGGGCGGGATCTCCTCGCCGGTCTCCTTCGCCCGGGCCTCCTGGGCGGCGCGCAGGCCGCCCTCGATGAGGTAGGCGGTGGTGGTCTTGCCGGAGGTGCCGGTGATGCCGATCTGGAGCAGGTCGCGGCCGGGGTGCCCGTACAGGGTGGCGGCGACCTCGCCCATCCGGCCGCGCGGGTCGCCGACGACCAGCACCGGCAGCCCGGTGGCGAGGGCGGGGCCCGCGCCGGCCGGGTCGGTGAGGATGGCGGCGGCGCCGAGGCTCGCGGCCTGGGCGGAGAAGTCGGCGCCGTGGACGCGGGCGCCGGGCAGGGCGGCGTAGACGTCGCCGGGGCGCACGGCGCGGGAGTCGTGGGTGATGCCGCTGAGCACGACGGCGGCGGGGGTCTCGGCCCCTCGGGCGTCGACGCCGAGCTGATCGGCCAGTTCCTCCAGCGTGGTGGCGGGAACCTGGAGCGGGCGCGGAGGCCCCGGGTAGGTCACGGGAGCACCCTTCAGTGCGGCCTGCGGTGTTTCGGAGTGATCAGCGTGTGGCACGGCGGTGAGCGTACCGGGCGCACCCCTCCGGTCGCGAAATGAGGGGGCGGCGGGTCCGGTGGCGTCGTCGCCTTCCGGGCGGTGGTTCCCCGGTTCGGGGGTGATCGTATCCACGCGGTTCCTGGTCAGTCCTCGGGGGTGAAGGTGACGGGCAGCCGGGCCTGCTTGGCGCCGCTGGGCGGCACCTGGAGGGTCTTCAGGGCGAACTCCATGACCTGCTTGTAGACGGGGCCGCAGATCTGGCCGCCGAAGTAGCTGCCCCGGGTGGCGTCCTGGATGGCGCAGTAGACGGTGACGCGGGGCTTGTCGGAGGGGGCGAAGCCGGCGAAGGACGAGGTGTAGCCCTTGTAGCGGCCGGTCTCGGGGTCGACGCGGTTGGCGGTGCCGGTCTTGCCGGCGACGCGGTAGCCGGGGATGCGGGCCTTGACGCCGGTGCCCTCCTCGTCGTCGACGACCGACTCCAGCATGAGGGAGAGGGTCTTGGCGGTCTTCTCGCTGACCACCCGGGTCTTCTCCGCCTCGGGCGCGGGGGTGAACGCCTCGCCGTCGTGGGTGCCGCGGACCAGGGTGGGGGCGACGCGGACGCCGCCGTTGGCGATGGTCGAGTAGACCGAGGCGGCCTGGAGGGCGTTGATGGAGACGCCCTGGCCGAAGGGGATCGTGTACTGCTGCGAGGTCGACCAGTCCTGGGGCGGGGCGAGGATGCCGGGGGTCTCGCCGGGGAAGCCGAGGCCGGTGGGGCGGCCGATGCCGAACTTCCTGAGGTAGGAGTGGAGGACCTTGTTGGCCTCGGGCTGGGTCTTGCCGAGCTGTTCGACGGCGAGGATGGTGCCGATGTTGCTGGACTTGGCCAGGACGCCGTTGAGCGTCAGGTACCAGGTGGGGTGGTCGACGTCGTCCTGGAAGAGGCGGTCGCCCCGGTGCAGCCGGTTGGGGACGGTGACGTGGGTGCCGGGGGTGGCGGCGTTCTCCTCCAGCACGGCGGCCATCGACATGACCTTGGCGGTGGAGCCGGGCTCGTAGGCGTCCTGGACGGCGGCGTTGCCCAGGGAGGTGGCGGCGGCCCTGGTGAGGTCGTTGGGGTCGAAGCCGGGGGCGTTGGCCAGGGCCAGGATCTCGCCGGTGGCCGTGTCCTGGACGATGACGTAGCCCCGGGCCGCCTTGGACTTGGTGACCTGTTCGGCGATGGCGTTCTGGGCGGCCCACTGGATGTCGCGGTCGATGGTGAGTTCCAGGCCGGAGCCGGGGACCGCGGGGTCCTCCTCGCTGCCGGCGGTGGGCACCTGGCGGCCGCCCGCCTGGGCGTAGCTGATCCGGCCGTCCTCGCCGGCCAGCTTCTTGTCCCACTGCGCCTCCAGGCCGCCGGCGCCCTTGCCCTCGGCGTTGACCCAGCCCAGTATCCCGGCGGCGAGGTCGCCGCCCGGGTAGACCCGCTTGCTGGTGGCGGCGGGGAAGATGCCGGCCAGGACGCTGTTGGTCTCCGGGTCGGCGGACCGGCGCCCGCTCTTGTCGAACTCCTCGGCGAAGCTGGTCTTCAGGTCCTTGATCTGCTTCCACACCTGCGGGGTCTGACGCCGGGCCAGCACCACGTACCGGGTGTCGTCGCGCCGCAGCTTGGCGGTGATCTCCTCGGCCTCGGCGCCGAGCACCGGGGCGAGGATCTGCGCGGCCTGGAGCGGCGCGTCCTTCACGCCGGTCCGCTCCGGCGTGAACATCGAGGGGTCGGCGGTGATGTCGTACGCGTCGACGCTGGAGGCGAGTTCGACGCCGTTGCGGTCGGTGATCGCGCCCCGCTCGGCGGCGAGCACCCCGCTGTACGAGCGGCTGGCGGCGGCGGCAGCGCCGTACGCCTGGGGGTCTACGGCCTGGAGCTGGAGGAGCCGCCCGACGAAGACCGCCATCACCAGCGTCAGCGCGAACCCGATAAGCCGCAGCCTCGGCCGGGGCCGGCCGAGCCTGAGACCCGGCCGGCGCGGCGGGTTCCCCGGTGTACGGGGCCGGGGCGCGGGCCTGCCGGAGCCCTGCCCGGCGCGCGGGGTGCGGCGTTCGGCGGCCTTGCGGGCCGTGCCCTTGGCGGCTCCGCCCCTGGCAGCCGCGCCGGAACGGGCCGCCTTGCCGGAGCCGCCGGCCGGGCGGGCGGGGCCGGGGACGCGGCGGCGCGGGGGTTGCCTGTCGGACACGGCGTCACCTGCCAGGGGTCGGGGCGGTGGGGGCGGGGA